>JAXLTS010000014.1:0-114103 GCA_046329925.1 Bacteroidales bacterium | reverse complement strand
TAAAGTTGATGCGTTCATAATATCGTAAGTACTTAATTCTGAAACTGTTACAACTTTGCTATCGGTCAAATTTCGAGAGGACAAATATATGTTTTTATTTGATTCGGGGAGCACCAGCAGCGATTTTTTGTTGGCGATTTGCAGGTTTTCACGCAGTGCTATGAATTCCTTGGTCTTAGGAGCTTCGAACTGAAAGTCTTCCAGAACAACGATTGCATTGCCGATTGCCTTATAGCTGAGGGCAGAGCGGCGTGCAAGCTGTTTTACCTTCTTATTGAGTTTGAAGTCGTAGTCGCGGGGCTGAGGTCCGAAAACGCGGCCACCATGGCGATAGAGAGGGTTACGGATATTCCCTGCACGGGCACCGCCGGTACCTTTCTGACGTTTGATCTTACGGGAAGCACCCTTTACTTCGGCACGCTGTTTAGCCTTATGGGTTCCCTGCCTGTTGGCAGCCAGAAACTGCTTAACATCAAGGTAAATTGCATGGTCGCTGGGCTGGATGGCAAAAATGTCATCGCTCAGTTCGATCTTTTTTCCGGTGCTTTTACCGGAGATATTTATCACATTCAGTTCCATTTCTCAACTGTTTTATACCCTGTCAGGGCTTTCGATAATAACATAGGACCCTACGGCACCCGGAACAGCACCCTTGAGCAGCATTACATTCTGCTCAGGCATGATTTTCACGATCTCCAGGTTCAGCACCTTTACGAGATCACCACCTGTGCGGCCGGCCATCCGAAGTCCTTTGAAAAGACGTGATGGATAGGAAGATGCTCCAACAGATCCGGGGGCTCTCTGACGATCGTGCTGACCGTGAGTGGCAGGACCAACACCATTGAAATGATGCCTTTTTATAACGCCCTGGAAGCCCTTACCCTTGGAAGTTCCGCTGATATCAACATATACGTCATCCTTGAAATAGTCAACGGTAATGACATCGCCTACTTTCCAGGGTCTGATCCAGCCCTTGAGTTCGATGAGCATTCGCTTGGGTGTAGTCCCGGCTTTTTTGAAATGGCCTATCATGGCCTTTGGAGTATGTTTTTCCTTCTTGTCGTCGTAAGCCAGCTGTACAGCTTTGTATCCGTCTTTCTCAGGGGACTTGATCTGTGTGATTACACAGGGTCCGGCCTGAATTACGGTACAAGCTACCTGCTTACCGTCCTGCGTGAAGACGGAAGTCATTCCAACTTTTTTCCCGATTAGTCCTGGCATTGTTATAGATTTTTAATGGTCACACTTTGATTTCTACTTCCACTCCACTGGGCAGTTCCAGTTTCATCAGCGCGTCGATGGTTTTGGGGGTGGATGAATAAATATCCAGCAGGCGCTTGAATGCGCTGAGCTGGAACTGTTCCCGTGACTTCTTGTTCACGAAAGTGGAACGGTTTACTGTGAAGATCCTCTTGTGGGTTGGCAGGGGAATTGGACCACTGACAACAGCGCCGGTAGATTTCACTGTTTTTACGATCTTCTCGGCTGATTTATCAACCAGGTTATGATCGTACGATTTCAGTTTGATTCTGATCTTTTGGCTCATCCTGTTTCGTATTATTAGGCTATAGCAACTTTTCCTTTAAATTTTTCCAGAATTTCACGGGACAATGAAGCCGGGATTTCCTGGTAGTGGGAGAATTCCATGGTTGACACGGCTCTTCCTGACGAAAGGGTACGGAGTACTGTAACATATCCGAACTGTTCTGACAGGGGTACCTTGGCCTTGATGACCCTGGCACCGGCCCTGGATTCCATTCCTTCCACCTGTCCGCGACGGCGGTTCAGGTCGCCGATAATATCGCCCATGTATTCTTCGGGGGTAACCACTTCAAGGGCCATAATCGGCTCGAGAAGCACAGGTTTTGCATCGCTGGTAGCTTTGCGGTAGGCCTGTTTGGCACAGATCTCGAAGGATAAGGCGTCGGAGTCAACGGCATGGTAAGATCCGTCGAGAACGGTAACCTTGAGGGTATCGATGGGGTATCCGGCCAGAGGACCATTGCGCATGGCTTCTTCGAATCCTTTCCTGATACTGGGAACATATTCCTTCGGGATGTTTCCACCCTTGATCTTATCTACAAACACCAGACCTTTGGTACCCTCTTCGGCAGGTTCAACAACCACGGTCATATCGGCAAATTTACCACGACCGCCGGACTGTTTCTTGAATACCTCGCGATGCTCGACCTTTCCGGTGATAGCTTCCTTGTATGCAACCTGGGGAGCGCCCTGGTTACATTCCACACCGAATTCACGTCTGAGGCGGTCCACCAGGATCTCCAGGTGCAACTCGCCCATCCCGTTGATAATGGTCTGACCTGAGTCTTCATCAAAACGTACGCGGAAGGTAGGATCCTCCTCGGCCAGTTTGCTGAGTGCAATGGAGAGCTTGTCGATATCGCCCTGGGTCTTGGGTTCGATGGCAATGCCGATCACCGGTTCGGGGAACTGCATTGTTTCGAGAACAACCGGATGATCGATATCACAAAGGGTATCGCCGGTTTTAATATCTTTCATCCCTACCACGCCACAGATGTCACCTGCTTCGATTACGTCGCGGGGATTCTGTTTGTTTGCATGCATCTGGTACAGGCGGGAGATACGCTCCTTACGGCCGGTACGGGGATTGTATACATAGGAACCGCTCTCGATCTTGCCTGAGTAAACACGGAGGTAAACAAGGCGACCAACATACGGATCGGTGGCAATCTTGAAGGCGAGTGCAGCCATCGGGGCCTTATCATCCGGTTCGCGGGTAACTTCCTCGTCTGTATTGGGGTCAATGGCCACAACCGGCTCGGTATCCAGCGGGCTGGGCAGGTAATTGACCACGCCGTCGAGCAGGCGCTGTACACCTTTATTCTTAAAGGCAGCACCGCACATTACCGGGACGATCTTACGGGCGATCACGGCCTTGCGCACTGCAGCAAGAATCTCTTCGGGTTTGATGGAGTTATGATCCTCCAGGTAACGTTCGAGCAGATGATCGTCGAATTCGGCAATGGACTCGAGCAGTTTTTCGCGGTATTCTTCAACCAGGTCAACCATATCATCGGCTACCTCGGACTTCTCGTACCGGGTGATTCCTTTTTCGTCTTCATACCAGACGATGGATTTCCGTTCGATAAGGTCCACAAGACCGACAAAGGTTTCTTCGGCACCAATGGGAACCTGAACAGGAACCGCATTTGCACCCAGTTTATCGCGCATCTGCGCAACGACACTGAAAAAATCGGCCCCGGAACGATCCATTTTATTAATGAATGCGATACGGGGTACTTCGTACCGGTCGGCCTGACGCCAAACGGTTTCGCTCTGGGGTTCCACACCACCAACAGCACAAAAAACAGCAACAGCACCATCCAGAACACGTAATGAACGTTCTACCTCAACGGTAAAATCGACGTGTCCGGGGGTATCGATTATATTGATCTTGTAGTTTTGGTCATTGAGCTTCCAAAAGGCAGTTGTGGCCGCAGAGGTGATGGTAATCCCGCGTTCCTGCTCCTGTACCATCCAGTCCATGGTGGCATTGCCATCATGTACCTCACCTATTTTATAATTGATGCCTGTATAAAACAGAATACGCTCGGTAGTGGTTGTTTTACCGGCATCAATATGGGCCATAATCCCGATATTCCTTGTATATTTTAGTTCTGGTTTCATTCTATATTTTTCTCGCGTCTTCTCCTTCAGTTCCTCGTATGCATCAGAATCTAAAATGTGCAAATGCTTTGTTGGCTTCGGCCATTTTGTGCATATCCTCTTTTCTCTTGAATGCTCCGCCTTCTTCGTTGTAAGCAGCCAGAATTTCAGCGGCAAGCTTTTCCTTCATGGATTTTCCACCACGTTTGCGGGCGAATTCGATGAGGAATTTCATGCTGATTGAAATCTTGCGGTCGGCCCGTACTTCGATAGGTACCTGGAAGGTAGCGCCACCAACGCGACGGCTCTTAACTTCCACCTGGGGGGTAATGTTGTCGAGTGCCTTTTTCCATACTTCCAACGGTGTCTTTCCTGAGTCCTTGGTCTTTTCGCCCACTTCCTCAATGGCATCGTAGAAAATCTGGAAAGCAGTGCTCTTTTTACCGCTGAACATCAGATTATTAACAAACCTCGTCACCAGTACATCATTGTACTTTGGATCGGGCAACAAAATCCGCTTTTTCGGTTTTGATTTTCTCATTTGAATTTACCCGGTTAGATTATTTTTTAACTTTTGGTTTCTTGGTACCGTAAACCGAACGGCGTTTTCCGCGACCTTCCACGCCGGAGGCATCGAGGGTTCCACGGATGATATGGTAACGGACACCAGGCAGGTCCTTCACACGACCGCCGCGGATCATCACGATGGAGTGCTCCTGGAGGTTGTGGCCTTCACCCGGAATGTATGCAGTTACCTCAATCCCGTTGGTAAGACGCACGCGCGCCACCTTACGCATGGCCGAATTCGGCTTCTTGGGGGTGGTGGTGTATACACGGGTGCATACTCCGCGCCTTTGAGGGCAAGAATCCATAGCCGGAGCCTTGCTCTTATCAACAAGCTTCTTTCTGCCTTTCCTTACTAATTGCTCTATTGTTGGCATACTTAAATATATTTATCTGTAATAATCACAATTTTGGGCTTGCAAAGGTATCCTTTTTTTCGAAATTACAACAATAAACCAATAATAAATTTGAAGGATTTCAGCCTCCCCTGTCCACCCCCCGGGAGGGGAAAAACCCGCCACAAGGCCGTCGTTCTTGGTTCTTTTTAAAAAATTATTACATTTGCTTCCTCCCTAAAATACTTTGAATGAAGGGAGAAAAGCAGGGAACTTAAATATCTTCTAAATAACTGACTAACACTAGCTTTAATGAAAACTTATCAAACGAACCAAATCAGGAATATCGCCTTGCTCGGGAATGCCGGGTCAGGAAAGACCATCCTGGCCGAAGCGATGCTCTTTGAGGGCAAAATGATCGATCGGAAGGGAAGCATTGAGCAGAAGAACACGGTAGGGGATTTCGAGCCCATCGAGCACGAAACAAGTTCGTCCGTTTTTTCCTCCCTCATGTATACCGAATACAACGATACCAAGATCAACCTGCTGGATAACCCCGGTGCAGATGATTTTGTAGGAAATGTGATCTCCTCCCTCAATGTGGCCGATACCGGCCTGATGCTGCTGAATGCCCAGAACGGCGTGGAGGTGGGTACCGAAATCCAGGCCCGTCACCTCGAAAGGGTCAATAAGCCGATGATCATGGTGATCAATCACCTCGACAATGATAAATCGAACTTTGACAAGGCCGTTGAAATGGCCCGTGAACGCTTCGGGAATTATGTGACTCTTTTCCAGTTCCCGGTGAATGAAGGGCTCAGTTTCAGCCAGGTGGTCGATATTATGCTGATGAAACTGCTTAAATACCCTGCTGATGGAGGAAAACCCGAGGTCCTGGATATCCCTGCCGACCTGAAGGATAAGGCTGAAGCCCTGCATGGCGAGCTGGTTGAACGTGCTGCAGAAAACGACGAAACCCTTATGGAGACCTTCTTCGAAAAAGGCACCCTTACCGAAGACGAGCTCATCCGCGGCATCCGCAAAGGGATCCTCGCCCGTGGTATGTTCCCGGTATTCTGCTCCTCCGCCAAGAAAAGTATAGGTATCGACAGGCTGCTTACCTTTATAAGTAAGGCTGCTCCCTCGCCCGATCAGCTTCCTCCTGCCAAAACAACCGAAGACAAAGCCATCAAATGTGATCCGGCCTCGCCCGCCAGTTGTTTTGTGTTTAAAAGCAACATCGAAACCCACATTGGTGAGATATTATATATTAAGGTAATGTCCGGAAAATTATCCGAGGGTTCCGACTACCTGAATGCCAACAACCACGGCAAAGAACGCCTTTCGCAGCTGTTCTATGTGAACGGGAAGAACCGGAACAAGGTATCTGAACTCCTGGCCGGTGACCTGGGCTGCACGGTGAAACTGAAAAACACAAAGAACAACCATACGCTCTGTGCTCCCAATGAGAATTTCCAGTTTGCCACCATTAAATACCCGGAACCTAAGTTCCGTACAGCCATCAAGCCTCTAAGTGAAGGTGATGATGAGAAACTGGGCGAGGCACTGAACAGGCTCCATAATGATGATCCCACCATCATCATCGAATACTCAAAGGAACTGAAACAGATCCTGGTATTCGGACAGGGTGAACACCATCTGAATATCCTGAAATGGCACCTGGAACACGAGTTCAAGATTCCCATCGAATTCCTTGCCCCCAAGATTCCCTACCGGGAAACCATCACAAAGATTTCCCAGGCTGACTACCGCCACAAGAAACAGTCGGGTGGTGCAGGTCAGTTTGGTGAGGTGCATATGATCATTGAGCCTTTTGTAGAAGGGGCTCCGGCACCAAAAATGGTGAATGGCAAAGAAATCAAACTCTCCGTTCGTGAAACAGATGAGCATCCCCTCCCCTGGGGCGGAAAACTCGTTTTCTGTAACTGCGTTGTCGGTGGCAGCATCGATGCCCGCTTCATGCCCGCCATCCTGAAAGGGATCATGGAGAAGATGGAGGAAGGTCCTCTTACCGGTTCGTATGCCCGCGACATCAAGATCTATGTGTATGAAGGCAAGATGCACCCGGTCGATTCCAATGAAATTTCCTTCAAACTGGCCGGCCGTAATGCCTTTAAGATCGCCTTCAAGAACGCCGGTCCCAAAATCCTCGAACCTATCTACAATGTGGAGATCTTTGTTCCCTCCGACCGCATGGGTGATGTGATAAGCGACCTGCAGGGCCGTCGTGGTATGGTTCTCGGCATGGGCAGCGAAAAAGGCTTCGAAGTGATCACTGCCAAGGTACCCCTGGCCGAAATGAACAAGTACAGCACCGCACTCTCCTCCATCACCGGCGGACGTGCCATGTACTCCATGAAATTCGGCGAATATGCTCCGGTACCGGGAGATGTCCAGGATCAGCTCCTCAAGGCTTATGAGGCAGAAGACCAGGATGAATAGTATATGCCTGATATAATTGAAAAGGGGATCTTCGCGATCCCCTTTTTTTATGCAATTACTTCAGGCTTCGTAAGAAGTTATAGTGAGTACATACTCACTGACCTTTCCCATCACCACAATTCTTAAAAAGATAAAGGAATCCCGTGTATTGAACGGTTGTTGGTGTAGTTCCTGGTGTGGTTCCTGTACCATCAGTCTGTTTAGCGCCTTCCCCTTTATAAACGATCCCGTCATATCCCACTGCTTCGATCACGTAGTAATAAACCCCATCCGATCCATAAATACCCAGGGCGCCGATCTTACCATCCCAACCTTCCCAATCGTTAATGTCCCCTTCGAATTCATGCACCTTCTTCCCCTGCCTGGTAAAGATGGTAATGTGAAAGGATTTCAGAGTCGCAAAAAATTCCATTTCGAAGGGATTCCCGTACCTGTCTTTTCTGTTTATGTCGAATCGTGAGTTACCTTGTTCACCGTTTATGCAAAAGTAATTTGGAACACTCAGTTTGGATTTTTTTATCTTGAGAGCTTTCTCATTGTTTACGGAATCTATGCAGCCTTCGGGACTTTTTGAATAGAGCGTCACCACATAACTGTGCGGGTAATAATAGGTATACCGGGGACGATCAGCTGTGTCGGTGGTCACCACCGGCGGTTGCTTCTTCTGTTTTCCGAAGATCGTATCGGTAAGCACCCAGGTGAACTGGCTGCCATTTACGGAAGAGTTAATGAATTCCACTTCCAGAGGCGCCGATTCCTCATCCAGGGGATCCCTGAAATCCGGGTCCTGTCCGTCTTTTACGCGGAACGAAAAATTTGCTTCGGTCTGAATGGTTTCGTAAAACACAGAGTCTTCATCATGAACTCCGCTTCTGTCGCTGGCAATTGCGATATAGTAGGTATCATAAGCCGGGGGATCGTAATTACGCACATAGGTCCCGGTAAATGCTCCCGACTTTGATTCTTTTTCGTTGCTGTAATCCCAGTTAACCGTTGGCTTTATAAAATAATAGCGTTTTGTCCCGGTGGCAGGATTGGCGTAAACCAGGGTATCATATCCCAGGCTTGCATTCAATTCCACGTACTCGCAGGTGAATTTATTGTCAAATACTTTCCCTTCGGAGGTTTCAAGAACATCAAGGGAGATAACGTGTGTATATACCCAGGCCCTGAAAGTGGTATCAACCGAGTCGGTACGCTGGATATGCACCTGGTAGCCTCCCTGCACCAGATCGCTGAGGGTTGAACTGCCAACCCCGGTTTCTGCTACAAGAGGAATATCGAACAGGTGGGTGAGCGGGTTGAAGCGGGTCCAGGTATAATTACAGCTGTCGGTTCCCTCGGGGGCTGTAGCGAACAGGCTTCCAAGGGGTGTACCCGTACCCTGGGAAACGAAGGTATAGATCAGTTCTTCCTTTGCACCTTCGCGGTAATCTGTAGGTTCAGCCAGTGCGGAAGAAGGGGCACTGATTTGTGCATTACCGGACTTGTATCCGAACAATAAAACAATTATATAAAAACAAATCACCCTTTTCATCAGACACATATAGGCTTATACGAACTCAAAGGCCAAAGATATAAACTTATAATCAGCTTCAATAGTATATGAAATCTAAAGATTCTGCTCCGGGGGAAGGGCGATGATCCAGGCGCGCCTCCATAACCCCGGGCTTAAGCCGGGGTTATGGAGGCGCCCTTAATATAATTATGGGCTTTCTATCCCGAAGGTGATATAATCTTCTCTGTTAATAATATCATCATCAATTAATTTTGCCGGGTTCATAAATTCGAAATCCTGTCTGGAATTGAAAATAAAAACGACATTTTTTCTGGTAAAAACAAGATAAGCCAATTTACCTTCCGAATAGGGCCGAACCCAGTATTTATACCCTATACTGAATTCATCGGATGGTCCTTGTTCCATCGTAACAGTTCCATAATCCAACAAGTAGGCTGCTAAACGCATTCTTGCCTGTTCCACTGAATTATAGATGCGAACCTCCAGGTCCAGGGACACATTTTCACTCCCGTTATAAAAATTATATTTCCCGTGAATGCTGTCTCTACTGCCAAATACGAAATCCGGGAAATGCCTGCCTGCCATTTCCCGAATATTCATAGACGTGATAATGGTATCCGGCTGATTACTCTTTTCCAGTTCATCCTCATATACCCCGATTATTTCATTAAAAGCCTCGGCCGCCTCTCCCTTTAAGGCTTTGGACAATTCCTTCAATACAACGATTGTGGAACTGTCATTTCCAAATGAACAATCGATTGACAACCTCAGGCCAATTTTGCTATCATAAATATCCAGGCTCAAACAAGAATGTTCATCCGGGAAGTACAAATTTCTATGCCATTTGAAGAGGATGGTATCAGAAAGAAATTGCGCCAATTTTTCCATGTCCGCAGGTGAGACCTGATAGTTTTTGCATAATCCTATCTGTTCGGGATAAAGATGTGAGTCCTCATAAATCAGGTCCTTGTTTGAGTAAAAGTTGTACCACTCCCCCAGCTGCGGCACTTCAACACTTAAAACCATTTTGGATTCCATGATACAGATAAAGTGGTCTGTGGGGGTAAAATATTCAGGTTCCGGATTTTCCTTTTCGCATGCGAATACAGAAAATATGAACAGGAGCAGATAGCTCATGGACATTTGGGACGATAGTTTATTCATTTTCTTGTTTGTATTCGGACAGGTTCTCAATTATTTCTGCCAGCTTAATTGCCTGTTCTTTAACAAAGTAATTCAGGCTATCGCTGTCGTTGCAATAAAGTGTATTGTTTAACAGGAAGCAATCGGCAATATCAAGGTATAATAATGTATTTCTGATATTCAGGTAAATCCCATTATCCCGCCTGATCGTATCGTACCAACAAGGCCAGGTCATCTCACCGGGGGCCCCTGGTTGAATAGTATATAAAGTACTATTGGATCTTACCTCCATCTCTTTTAAAGCAGCATCCCTCGTTAGAAAAACATAAAATCCAATTTGCCTTCCCAAACTTATAATGTAAATTGCATCCATGAATCCAGGTGCCTTATACTCGGGACTTATGCTTCTATTAACCGATTGTGAGGCGTTCTCTATCCAAAATCCATCAACCTTATCCAGATGAAGGGAGTCAATCCTGATTGGATCAAAATACTTCTCATTCATGTCTGGTCCCATTTCGAACGAATGGATAAGGGTATCAAATGCAGTCCTTGCTTCCAGGCTGACAGCCTTTGCCAATTCGTTAAGAATTTCTATGGTAGACCGATCATTCCCAATGGAACACATCATGCGAAGATAGAGTCCCAACTTTTGATCCGTAATATTAACCCTTAACTCACAATGATCAGCAGGATAAACATGTTTACTCCGATCTAGTGGTCTCCATTTAAAAAAAACCGTATCGGAAAGAAAGCGGGATAAAACCTCCATCTCAGATAGAGGGATGAAAAAACTAATACACGTACTCTCCCCTCCTGGACATCGGTCCATCGAACTATCGGCACCGAGATTATAATACACTCCCTTGTGCGGGACCTCAATGGTAAACCACAATTTTGATGCGGAGAAAGCAATGATGTGCTCGGTGGGGGTAAAAAAAGGTTTTTCCGGATCAGCAACTTCTTTCCCGCATCCGGCAAATAGGAATGCAAAGGCAAATGTTACAATTGAAGTTCCTGTTTTAACTTTCAACCCGCAAAAATTGAAAATATTTTTCATATAAATGATTTTAATAAAATCCGAAGAGTAATCAGCACAAGACTACAATAAACCGAACAAATTTCTTTTGCTGCCTGAAAAAATAAAGTACCCCTAAAGTGTATTTCCTATTGATTAGGAATAGCTATTTAATATGAGGGTTAGAATTAAAGCATACTAATACCCTGTTATTGAGAACTAAAATACAAATTACTACCGATATACGAAAATTTCGTGGCGGTTTTTGCCTTTAATTGCTATAACGACGATATGCCCTTGGGAGAAGGAAATGAATGTAAGGAAGTATGATCGTTAAGACTTAAAGCCGTTGAACTACTAAGTCAGCGAAAAACAACCTTTTTAGCTTGTAGTTCATTATAGTTTGATAATCTCGAAGCACCCCAGATCGCTATCCGTTTCGAATTTCTGAAGATCTGCGTAATGATCGATGAGTATATCCAATATTGCTTTGGTTTTTAGATTTCCTGTTCGTATCCAGATAATTTTAGGAGGAAACCCGAACAAAGTACTTAAATCATTGAAATCAGAATCCTGGGTTACTATGATTTAATTATGTAATCGTGCATAGTCCCAGATCTGCTTATCATAAGCGTTCAACAGGCCCTCTTTTTTAACCGATGTAGAGCCCGAAAACTGCTCTGGTAAGAGTGATAAAATTCTATGAGAAATATTCTGATCAAATAAGAATTTCATACAGCAATCTGATAAATCTTATTCTCCCTGTCGGCAGCATAGCTTAAAGCAGCATAGATATCATTCTGAGTTAGTTCTTCATAGTCTGCCAGTATGTCCTGCATTGTCATTCCCGATGCCAACCAGCCAAGAATATCATTAACAGTTATTCTCATGCCTCTGATGCAAGGTTTACCGCCTCGCTTCCCAGGCTCTATTGTTATAATTTTCTTATAGTCAATCATCTTCCTGAAGTTTAAGAAATCAAAGATACGATATTTTTGCCGATGGTTTTCTTCGTAAATGTATACATTGCCAGATGCTGCCGGCAATCATTTGGTGCCTTGCCCCGTGATCCTTGTCTCCTGGCCGCTTTGGTGCAGGGAATGCCCCGGCGAAGCGGCCGGGGGTCTACTGTTGAAAAAACCTGTGTAAGTTCATCGGTCCAATTCCGGATATTACTCGCTGGTTTTCTATTTTTGCGACGCGCTAAGAAGAACATGCCAAAATCCTACCTCGAAGAGTTGAACGATGCCCAGCGGGCGGCAGTGCTGCATACCGATGGTCCTGCCCTGGTGATTGCGGGGGCCGGCTCGGGTAAGACCCGTGTGCTTACTTACCGCATTGCACGTCTGCTCGAATCGGGCGTACCTGCCCATAGCATCCTGGCTCTTACCTTTACCAACAAAGCTGCTGCCGAGATGAAGGAACGTATCGGTAAACTGGTCGGAGAGAAAGAGGCCAAAACGCTCTGGATGGGAACTTTTCACTCCATCTTCGCCCGCATCCTCCGCAAGGAAGGAGCACGGATGGGCTATACCTCCAACTTCACCATCTACGACTCCGCCGATTCCAAAAGCATGATAAGAGGGATCATCAAGGAAATGCAACTGGATGATGAAACCTATAAACCGGGAGATGTGGCCTCCCGCATATCTTCTGCCAAAAACAACCTGGTAACCCCCAATGCCTATTCCGAAAACTCTGAGATCACCCGCCAGGATGCTGCCAATAACAAAGCCCGCATCGCCGATATTTACCGCCTGTATGCAAGCCGCTGCAAAAAGGCCGATGCCATGGACTTCGACGATCTTTTATTGAATACCAACATCCTCTTCCGCGATTCGAAAGAAGCCCTGGAGCATTACCAGAAAAAATTCAAATACATCCTGGTGGATGAGTACCAGGACACCAACTATTCCCAGTACCTCATCGTGCAGCGACTGGCCGCGCATCACAAAAATGTGTGCGTGGTAGGCGATGATGCACAGAGCATCTATTCCTTCCGGGGAGCGAGGATAGAAAATATTCTCAATTTCCGGAACGACTATCCCGGGTACAAACTTTTCAAACTGGAGCAGAATTACCGCAGCACGAAGACTATCGTGAACGCGGCGAACAGCATCATCTCGAAAAACAAGGGACAGATTCAGAAAAATGTCTGGAGTGCGCAGGAAGAAGGAGACAAGATCCGGATCTACAAGGCGCTCACCGACCAGGAAGAAGGTTTTCTGGTGGCAGCAGATATTCATTCCCTGCGTTTTGGCCATCAGGCAGCCTGGAGCGAAATTGCGATTCTTTACCGCACCAATGCCCAGTCGCGTATTTTCGAAGAGTCCCTGCGGAAGAAAAACATCCCGTACAAAATATATGGCGGTCTGTCCTTTTATCAGCGTAAGGAAATAAAAGACCTGCTCGCCTACTATCGCCTCATCGTGAATCCCAACGACCAGGAAGCTTTTTTGCGGGTAGTCAATTATCCGGGGAGAGGCATCGGGGATACCACGTTGGAGAAACTCGGCAACCACGCCAATAGTCGCGGCCTCAGCCTCTGGCAGGTAGTGGTCTCCGAGGACTTGCTACTTCTTGATATCAATAGAGGCCTGCAGGGCAAGTTGCGTGCGTTTGCTGCCCTCATCCTGGGTTTTCAGAAGATGCTTGCTGATACCGATGCCTGGGAACTGGCCATGCATGTGGCTGAACATTCGGGTATTTTTACCGATCTAAAAAAAGACAAGACCCCCGAGGGAATTTCGCGAAATGAAAATATCCAGGAGTTGCTGAATTCCATCAAGGAATATTCTGATGCAGCGGAGGATGAGGAAACGCCCACCCTCGAAGGATTTCTGCAGAATGTAGCCTTGCTCACCGATCAGGACAGTGAAAAGACCGAGGACCGGGAGAAGGTAACCCTTATGACCGTACATGCGGCCAAAGGACTGGAATTCGACTATGTTTATGTGGTTGGGATGGAAGACGAACTCTTTCCTTCGCAGAGGGCTGCTGTGAGTGTGCATGAGCTGGAAGAAGAACGACGGCTCTTTTACGTGGCCCTCACCCGTGCCCGCAAGCAGGCTGTTCTTTCCTGGTCGCAGACCCGCTACCGCTGGGGTACCCTCATCAGCGGCACTCCCAGTCGTTTCATACGCGAGATTGATATTCAGTACCTCGAGCAGCAGGCCGGGGAAGAGGTGGAGAGCCAGCCGGAGGAGTACATGCCACGTGGCCGCAATCTCTTCAGTCCCCAAAAGAAAACACCGGCTCGGGCTTCGGCTGTCCCTGCCCCTCCGCAACCGCAGCGGCGCCTGGTGAATATCAAGGCGGTACCCGCACGCCAGGCACCCACGGGTCCGGTACCGCAGATCGATCCCTCGAGTTTCAGGGTAGGGCAAAAGGTGGAGCACGATAAATTCGGGCGTGGCATCATCGCTGCCCTCGAGGGGGAATTCCCCAATACCAAGGCCACGGTGGATTTTGAACAGGGCGGGCGGAAGCAGTTGCTGCTGAAGTTTGCAAGGCTGAATATTATCGCCGGTTAGTTTAGCAGATTGCTTCGCTGCGCTCGCAATGACAACAATAAACCCAGACAGAGACCCGGCTTCGCCGGGTCTCTGTCTGCCCTAAAAACTGTCATTGCGAGCGCAGCGAAGCAATCTGTTCATTTCTCCACCTCCTTTCATTACCTTTGCCCCATGGCAATGCAGGACCTCTCTTCTTTTCTCCCCACCTCCCGCAAGGAGATGGAAGCCCTTGGCTGGGAACAGGCCGACATCATCCTGTTTACGGGCGATGCTTACGTGGATCATCCCTCCTTTGGCGCTGCCGTAATCGGTCGCATACTGGAGGCCGAGGGATACCAGGTGGCCATCGTCCCGCAACCCAACTGGCGCGACGACCTGCGTGACTTTAAAAAACTGGGCCCTCCGCGTCTCTTCTTTGGCGTCACCTCCGGCAGCATGGACTCCATGGTAAATCATTACACGGCCAACAAACGCCTGCGCTCCGACGATGCCTATACACCCGGCGGACTGGCTGGTCAGCGGCCTGATTATGCGACAAGGGTGTATTCCAATATTCTGAAAAAAATCTATCCCGATATCCCGGTGGTGCTGGGCGGTATAGAAGCCTCCCTGCGTCGCTTTACCCATTACGATTACTGGAGCGACAAGCTGCATACGTCCATTCTCATTAGTTCGGGTGCGGATGTGCTGGTGTATGGCATGGGTGAAAAAACGATTGTGAAGCTGGCACATGCACTCGAAAACAAGGATCATGAAGCCTTTGAACACATCCCTCAGATCGCCTGGCTTGCGGACCGGAAGCATTTTAAGCCCGCAGCTGAAGATATCGTTCTCCATTCCCATGAATCCTGCCTGAGGGAAAAGATACACTATGCTGAAAATTTTGTGCAGATCGAGCGGGAGTCTAACCGGGTGCACCCGCAACGGCTTGTGCAAGCTGTGGGAGAACAGGTGGTGGTGGTGAATCCCACCGAAGAACTATTTACGGAGGAGGAAATGGACCGTATTCATAATCTGCCCTTTACCCGGCTCCCGCACCCCAGGTACCATAATAAACCTGCCATTCCGGCCTACGAAATGATCAAATTCTCGGTCAATATACACCGGGGATGTTTCGGGGGATGCAGCTTCTGCACCATCTCGGCGCACCAGGGAAAATTTGTGGTGAGCAGGTCAGAAGAATCAGTTCTGCGGGAAGTGGAAAAGCTAAGTCTGTTGCCTGATTTCAAAGGCTACCTCTCTGACCTGGGTGGTCCTTCGGCGAATATGTATAAGATGAAAGGCATTGACCTTTCTATTTGTGAAGGTTGCAAACGGCCTTCCTGTATTTTCCCGAATGTTTGTAAGAACCTGGATGCAAGTCATGATAACCTATTGTCCCTTTATCGCAAAGTACGCAAGCTTCCCTACATAAAAAAAGCCTTTATCGGAAGCGGGATACGTTATGATATTTTTCTGAAGGCGCAGGGTCAGAAGGGGAATAAAGAATACGCTGAAGAGCTGATTCAGCATCATGTTTCGGGCAGGTTAAAAGTAGCGCCCGAACACACCAACGAGGCTGTGCTCACCCTCATGCGCAAGCCCGGATTCGACAGCTACCGGCAGTTTCATGCTCTCTTTCATTCCCTCAACCGCAAGCACAATCTCAACCAGCAGATCATTCCCTACTTTATTGCAGCGCATCCGGGTACCCTCCGCGAAGATATGGAACAACTGGCCGGGGAGATACGTGAACTCAACCTTCGTCCCGAGCAGGTGCAGGAATTCACGCCCACCCCGATGACACTTTCCACGGTGATGTATTATACCGGCATCAATCCCTACACAAAGAAGCCAGTGTACATCCCGAAAGGTGAGGAACGGCTAAGACAGAAACAGTATTTCTTCTGGTATAAGCCGGAGAACAGGGAGGTTTTTAAGCAGGGAAAATCTAAGCTGAGAAGTCCAAAAGTATTAGAATCAGGGATGTCTACAAAAAAATCCTCTAAACGGAAATAGCGGATATCGAATTAAATATCGAATCAGAAATTATTTATCATTCATCCTTTATCCTCGCCAAACCATATTTCGCTTCGAGTTCCTCTACCTCATCCGTAAATGGTTTTTGCTCATGATGGCTCTCTTGATTCTTAATATAATTTACAATCTTGCTTAGTTCAGATTCACCAACTGATACCGCCCAATAGTCATCCTGCCAGGTGAATTTCTCTGGCATCAAATCGTTCTTATTGATCCAAAAAGACGATTCACCCTTAATTAATTGAGCAACCTGTGCGATGGTCTGGTCTCTGCCCAGGGAAATTAAACAGTGAACATGCTCAGTATACCCGTTTACCTCCTGAAGAAATATTTTTTTCTCCTTACAGTTGGAAATGATGTGCTGATGCACCTTTCTTCGTATCTCCTACGTAATAAAAGGTGCGCGAACTTTTGTAGTAAATACAAGATGCACCCAGATTCGGACGTAGGACATTTTTATTTTTTTTGGTGTGACATACCCTCAGCTGAAGCTGAGGGTGATGATATTAAAACTGAATATAAAGCTAAAGCTAAAAAAATAAATACGCGTCCATTCACACATCATCATTTCCGTCGGCTTCAGCCGACGGAAACCTGGAATGATTGTAACTGACGGAATACGCCGCCGCCCCTACACAAACTTCTCCCGCTGCTGCAAATTCATTAATCCCCACAACAGGGAAATAATTGAACCTATACCGAGAATAAGCCGGTTCTGATGTACCACATTCTTCCAGATGGTGAGGTTCATGTCAACCGGAACACTGAAAGGATTCAGAAACAGGTTCCACTTGCTTTTTGACAGGGGCTCGGCAAGCATAAAAAATATCAATCCGATAATGATTACTACTACTGCAGCTCCATTTCCGCTGCGGGCTATTGTGGTGAGCAGGAAGGTAAGACAGGCCAGAAACAACAAGGGGCTCATGAGCTGAACAACCATACTGAGTATACCAATCCTCACTACCGAAAACCAGGCAACTAAGGCCATCAGCAGGAGGAGAAAGACGAGCAGGAGCATGGCAATAAAAAACCGCAGGGCATAAACTTTATAGCGATAATCAGGTACTCCAAAGACAATCTCGAGCATACGGGCATCTTTATCGTTCTGGATATTGTACACCACTGGATAGAACATTATAAGAATGCCCGGAAACAGCAGTAAATTATATATATCTTCAACCTCTGGTGCACCCCTCGAAAACAGCATAATACCCAGGATCACCAGGTAGAACAACCAGGCTGAAATAAGAAAATAAATGAATCGTCCGGAAAAAACAATTTTCAGATTATAACTGATCATCCGGACGATTAATCGTATCTTTTCCATGGAGCAATAGGCTGTTTTTTGATTTTTGGATCAGAATTATACTATTGATTTGTTGTCGTGAAGCAAGCAGAGGTAAGCATCCTCAAGGTTGGCCTTTACAGTATGTGCTCCTTCAATCGGGCAGGTATCAGCCATGCACCTTACCCGGATGTTTTCCCCGTCGCGCATGTGGTGAATGATTACATGGTTTTCCTTAAAAACATCAAAGGTATTCATATCCATATCAGCCATCCACACTTTGCCCTCTGCCAAATGGGCCATTTGAACCGGCTCTCCCAGGTACACCAACTCTCCGTTTCTTACCACTCCCACCTTGTTGCACGAACTGGCAACATCTTCAATAATGTGGGTGGAAAATACAACAATACGTTCCCTGCTGAGTTCGACGAGAAGATTCCGGAACCTGATACGTTCACGCGGATCCAGGCCTGCCGTAGGTTCATCCACTACCAGGATCCTTGGCAGGTGAAGTAAAATCTGGGCTATGCCGATGCGTTGCTTCATTCCTCCGGAATATGATCCTAGCTTTTCGTCCTTATGCACAAGCATGTGCACAGCCTCCAGCACATAATTTACTCTCTCTTCCCGGATTTTCCGGTTATACAATTTTTTCAGCAGGGCCATGTAATTCAGGAATTCCCAGGCTGTTAGATTCTCATACATTCCGAACTCCTGGGGGAGATATCCGATTAATCCCTGCAGTTCCTCCCGGCTGATCCGGGTATCCAATCCATTGATGGTAATCTGTCCATAGCTGGGTTCAAGTATTCCGCAGATAATCCTCATCAGAGTCGATTTTCCTGCACCGTTCGGACCCAGCAAACCAAACATCCCATTGCTGATCTCAAAGGAAACACCTTTAAGCGCCTTGAAAGGGATTTTCTTCTTCCCTATGACGGGGATGGCCATCACAAAACGGAAAAACACTTTCCGAATTCCCTTAAACCGGCCCTTCAGCCTGTTCACATTGACCTGTTCATGGTAAATCCTATCCGATGTGACCTTAATAAGCAGAATAAGATACCAGATCACTCCGGCAGGGATAAGCAATCCAAGGGTCTTGAATTTATGATAATACAAAAACAGGAAGAATGCAGGCAAGCCCCAGAATATGCCCCGGTAAATCCCTTCGGTAAATCGCCGGAGCCATCTGCCATCCTTAACCGCAGACAAGGAGGAGATATACTCTCTCAATGGATTAAGCAAGGAGATTATCAAAAGATATAATCCGACAGGCAATAGAAAATACCAGAACTTACTTTCGAGATAGAAATAAATGAAGTAAATAATGAACCCGGTGAGCGGAACCTGCCAGATGAGATAGTCAAGTGATTTCCAGTGATTATAGCTCTTCTGGAGTCCCAATCGCTTCCGTATATTTCTCCCGGATTTCCATTCACGCACAAACCGGCTGTCCCGATCATAAATCTTCACGAGGTTGCGCACCTGTATGCGCAAGGGAACATCTTCCGCAATGAGCTTTTCATTGGCCTTACGCAGACTGTTCTTTACAAAATACAGAGTGGCCGGGGTAAGAATTATTAATAAAAGAAAATCAATAATCTTCCACACCAGAGAATCAATCTCATTATAGATCAGTAGGCTGCCACCAATATAAATTGCAAAAATGACCAGTTTTGAAAGCCAGTTTTGTTTTTGAATCCATTGCAGGGCAGATTGAATTCCGGTATTGAGTGTAGGGACAAAAACCAGGGTAAGCAGGGTGCTGAGTCCCAGACCTCCGATAATTGTAATTGCAAAGGGAGCACCCACTTCGGTTACATATTCAGCCTTGCCCATGGCCAGCGGTATAAGGGCAATAATGGTGGTAAGGGAGGTGATGAGTATGGGGCGTAGCCTGGCCAGGCCAGCCATCATCAATGCCCGCGATGGCCGGTATCCGCGCTTAACCAATACATTGGAGTAGTCCAGATAGATAATTCCATTATTCACCACAATACCAATGAGGATGATAAATCCGGTAAGGGTATTGGTACTGAGCAGCGAGTTGCCTGATAGGATAAGAGCCAGCAGGGATCCGATCGCAGCCAGGGGAATGGCAAACACAATGACCACCGGCTTGGAGAATGACTCGAACACGCTGGCCAGGATCATGTAGATAAGTATGAGAGCTGCCAGGATTAAAAACTTAAAATCGTTCAGATCCTGCTGCTCATGCACTAATTCGGCAGTGATTCCGGAAGGGAGAGTCATGTTGGCGACCAGGTTATCCACTTCGAGCCGCGCGGTGGTGAGCAGGTCTTTTTCATCACGAATCTCACTAATAAATGCATAGTCAATTTCAAGCTGTTTGGCCTGATTTACCCTAATAATGGAGGGACTGCCATTTGAGAAGTTCAGTTTGCTTATCTGCTGCAATTCAAACTGAGCAGCGTTTCGCCCTGACACCCGAAGCTTTTTCAGGTCATCATAATTACGTTCAACCTGTTTCTCAGGAATGTCCGACCTGATCTGTACATCATAGTCTTCAATACCCTGTTTGAAATTCACACCGCTGGAAAATTCACGAGGAAATGAATTCAATTCGCTTAATACATTGGCAGGCTGAATATCATACAAAGCCATAATCTGTTTGTCGAAATTCAACAGGATCTCAGGACGGGTAGTCGGAATATTAATGTTTACCCATTCGACTGATTGTTGCTGGGAGAGGTAATAACGAATTAAATTTGCCTGTCCTACCAGTTGGTAATAATTTTCACCCTTGATGTAAATTTTCTCCACCTGGTTACCTATTCCCAGAAATCCTTCCATACCCATATCGCCATTACCGCCACCACCTCCGAAACGACGCCCGGAGGCAGGCGGGTCCCAGCTGAAACTTGCCGGTTCCATCCCGTCCAGGTTTCTCATGATCTCCTGTTTGATTTTAGGGACAGAAAAATGCCGAACCTTCTTATAGTCTTTATCAAGTATAATGGTGAGCTGGGCTTCCTCTTCATACACCTGACTGATGATTTCCGTTTTCTCTTTCAGTGTCTCCAGTTTCTTTTCAACATTGGCGACCATCAGGTCGGTATTCTCCAGCGTTGTACCTCCGGGCATGGTGGCATACAGCGACAACTCAACAATTTCCGGTTCCTGTTGGTTTATAAAACTCAATCCGAGACTTATCAGGAGGGTAATAAAAAA
The DNA here is from genome assembly GCA_046329925.1 of Bacteroidales bacterium. Lineage (GTDB taxonomy): Bacteria > Bacteroidota > Bacteroidia > Bacteroidales > JAAYUG01 > JAXLTS01. The sequence goes on along the minus strand of JAXLTS010000014.1, from coordinate 93,396 downwards.
TAACCCCAGGGCTCCCAGGGCGGTGCGCGCCGGATTACGCATACAGGCTTTTAGTATCACCCTGTATACCTGAACCAGCCTGTTATGGAATGAGATAGAACTGAAATTTGCAGCCTTCTCTTTTACATTCCGGAGAATGAGACTGTGGGTAATCATGGGGATGAGTACCATGGCTACAACCAGCGACACCAGAAGGGTTGAAATGATCGAGATACCCACGTTTTTGCCAAGAATTGCCACCAAAAAGTTTTTCGAAAATGCAAAGGGCAGAAAAACCATGATGGTGGTTAGGGTGGCAGCCAGGATAGATCGTGAGACTTCTTTAGTGCCCTGTACCGCTGCCCTGTCGGGATGCATTCCTCCTGCTGCCAGCCGGTAGATATTTTCCATTACCACCACGCTGTTGTCGAGGAGCATCCCGATGGCCAGTGCCATGCCCAGCAGAGTAAGGCTGTTTATGGAAATGCCGGCTGCATAGAAAAAGTTAAAGGCTGTAAAAATGGAGATAGGCATAGCCAGCGTGATAGCCAGCACCAACCGCATGTTTTTAAGAAATACCCAAAGAATCAGAATAGCCAATAATCCACCTACCAGTGCCAGTTGAATAATGAGGTTGATGTTCCTCTCCATCTTCTCGGCTGAGTTCTTCTGAATGACAACCTCGATGTCTTTACCTTTTAATTCCTTGTTAAGAGCGGCAACTTCCTCTTTTACCCTGTTGGCCAGCTCTATCATATTGGACTGCGTGTCGCGGGTAAGTTCAATGGTCACTGCTTCCTTACCATTCACACGACTGTACGAGTCACTCTTTTTATATCCAAAGCGGATATCTGCAACATCTTTTAGTCGTATGGGTCCCTGGCTGTTTACAACCAACTCACTTATCTCACCAATATCCGTGTAGTCCGATACCACATTCACAAAAATCATGCGGTTGTCACTGGTAACCTTTCCCGCGAAACTCCGTGCCCTGCTGTTATCATTCAATACCCGGCGGATGGTGGCGGGGGTAATTCCAAAGGACTTACAAACATCATCTTTGAGAATGATCTCCACAGATTTTTCCCGTCCGCCGAATACTGCTGTATTGGCAATCCCGTTAATATTTTTTAATCGTTTAAGAATATCTCTGTTCACTACCTGCCGCACCCTGTCAACCCCGCCACTCCCCCTCACCTGGATGGTCATGAGCATATTGTTGAGCATTTCCATGTCGAAGCGCAGGGCCTGTACATAAAAATCTGAAGGCAGCTTGGCCTTTACCTCATCCACCTTCTCAAGCAGCTTCATATAGGCAAACTTGATGTCGGTATTCTGTTTATAGGAAATGCGGATAAAACCTTGCTGATTATCTACAGTCGATTCAATTTTTTCAATATCCTTCAGCGTCCCGATGGCACCTTCGATAGGAATAATAGCCTGGCTTTCGATATACCGGGGATCCGTTTCGAGTGAAGCGCCCACCTGCACAAACAGGTAAGGTATCTGTGTATTCGGGAAAAGTTCTACCGGCAGTTGCTTGTACGAAAACACACCGAGCATTGTGAGCCCGGTAAACAGCATGGCGATAAGAACCTTTCGTTTAATCAAAAAATTCATAAGGGGTCTCAGGCTTCCAGAGGTTTGGTTTTCGCTGTTTTTCTCCTGTCGAATATGTAATATACACTGGGAATCACGATGAGTGACATCACTGTCGAAGCAGTTAGTCCGGCGATGAGAGCAATGGCAAGAGGCGAACGAAGAGCTGCGCTTTCACCCACGCCAAGGGTCAAAGGCAGCATTCCCAGGATGGAGGAAAGACTGGTCATTAAAATTGGTCTTATCCTGTTCTGGCTTCCGCTGATGATGGCCTCACGCAATCCGTAACCCTCATCCCTGAACTGGTTGATAGCATCTACCAGAAGAATGGAATTATTCACGGCAATACCACCCAGCATGATGATACCAATGTATGCCATGATATTCAGGCTGTCACCGAGGATAAAGAATGCCCATATTGAACCGGCACCTGCCAGTGGAATGGTTAATAAAACCGTGAAGGGGTGGATGAGTGATTCGAACTGTGAAGCCATCACCATGTATACCAGAACTACCGACAGGAGAAGTGCGAATCCGAGGCTGGACATGGCATCCTTTCTTTTCTGCTCCTCCCCTGTAATCTGAAGATTATATTCAGCCGGAAGTGTATATCCCTTCAGCTGCTTGTTTACACCATCAATCACCTTGTCAAAGGCCACTGTCCGGTCAATATCAGCAGTAATCTTTCCAACACGGTTCTGGTTGGTTCTAAGGAGCTGTTTTGGCGAGACTGATCGTTCGATGCGTGCCAGCTCATATAAGGGAATATCCTTTTCACCGCTCCGGATGGTAACACTGTTAAATTCTGCCAGGCTCAGCTCGGGCAATCTTACGGTGATATCACTTAGCTCGCCGCCATTGTCGAATTTTCCCGCGCTCTTTCCCATCAGCTTGTCCTTGAGCTGGGCTGCAATTCCTTCTGCACTAAGACCAAAAGATGAGGCCATAAACCGATCGATGATCACGTCCATTTCGGGTGCACCCGCCTCTATACTGGTTTTAATATTGTAAACGGCCGGCAGTCCTGCAAGCAACTGCTTGATTTCCCGGGTTACAGTATCCAATACCGTCATTTCATTCCCGGTAACTTCAATTACAAGCGGAGACTCATCGGTACCCAAAGTTGACTCGAGTGCCGTCTCATTACTGATAATCGATATCTCAGCATCAGGAATACTTTGGGTTATCTGCCCTACCCGGGTGATTATGCTTTGTGATTCAGCAAGTGCTGTGGGTTTTAGCCTGACTTTTATTGTCGCTGTATTCTCATTCTGAAAAGCCGATTTCTCCGAGGTGGAGGTCTCTGCCGGTCCCACCTGGCTATATACGATTTCAGCCTTGTCTCCCAATACTTCGCCCAGCATGGTCTCGAGATTTTTCACCAGACCTTCCGTGCGCTGAAGTTGTGTTCCCTCACTAAGTTTAATATCTAGGCTGAACTCATTGCTCCCGCTTTGCGGAATATATTCACTTCCCACCCTGGGGAGGATAAAAGCCGTAAGTCCCAAAAAAGCCAGAGCAATTAGCACCACTTTCCCCCGGTTATCCAAAACGGTCGAAAGGAGAGATCCATACCATTGAAAACGCAAGGCTTTTGTGGCAGTTACCTTTTCCTGCTTCGCATAGATACGGTGAAACAGCATGGGAATGATCAGGATGGCAATGATAAGTGATATGACCTGTGTTAAACTCACCGTCCATGCCTGATCCTTAAACAATGCTCCTGATGCGCCATGCAAGTAAACGATAGGCAGAAAAACAACAATTGTGGTTATGGTGGAAGAGATGATTGCCCCTCCTACCTGTGAGGTGCCTGAAATACATGATTCTTTCAGTGGTTTACCCGTTTCAAGGTTACGGAAGATATTTTCCACGATAACGATGGCATTATCCACCAGCATTCCCGCCCCCAGGGCCAGTCCTCCAAGGGTCATAATATTGATCGAAAGACCTGAGAAATACATCACCACAAAGGTTGCGATGATCGAGATGGGCAATACCACACTCACAATGACTGTTAGTCCTACCCTTCGCAGGAAAAGAAAAAGTACCAGTATGGAGAAGATAGCTCCTATAAAAGCAGCATTACGTAACTCATTTATGGCATTTTTAATAAAGGACGCCTGGTCCTGAACCAGCACAAATTCATAGCCGGGGAGAGTCTTCTTTATCCGGGTAAAGGATTTGTTAATCTCATTCACCGCCTTCACCGTGTTATACCCGGTCTCTTTATAAATTGCGAGACCTACACATCGCCGGCCGTTTACACGCACAATATTATCAGGCTTCTTGTTTGAAAACCGGACAGTGGCCACATCGTGCAGGAAAACAGGAACACGGTTTCCAGGATCGGATGAAATTCCTGAGGCTGCCAGGTTACCTGTACCCTGAACAGAAGAATTCGCAGCAGGCTGCCGGAAACTTACCACCAGTTTGTTTAAATCATTCTCGGTGGCAAGCAAAGAAGTTCCTTTGATGATATAACGCTTTCCCATTTCAACAATGCTGCCCCCCGAAACATTGCGGTTAAGGCCCATGATCTGCTGTACCAGATTATCGGTAGTTAATCCATAAGCCCTGAGTTTATATGGATCCGTCTCCACCACGATTTCCTTTTCCTCCTCGCCTGAAAGGATCACATCGGCAACTCCTTCGAGCCTGATCAGTTCATTCCGTATATAATCCTCCCCTGTTTTCCGCAGCTCATTCATATCAGTAATACCAGGATGCACCATGGCCATGATCATTGCCGGAGTAGCATTTGGATCATGCTGGGTGATGAGAAATTTTTCTATGGCGGAATTCTGGCTGAAAGGAGTGAGCGCTTTCTGTATGTCGAGGTAGGCATTGTCCATGTCTGTACCCCAGGTATATTCAACCTTTACGGTGGCCATCCCTACCATGCAGGTGGAGGATACACGGGTAACTCCGCGTAGGCGCATCACCTGCGACTCAATTCCTTCGATAAACTGCTTTTCGATCTCTTCGGGAGGACGTTCCCCTGCCTTGATCTCAACAAAGATGCGCGGGGCATTGATCTCCGGGAACAAATCAATGCTGAGTTTCCCGAGTGAGATATACCCCAGTAGTAAAATCCCCAGGATGATCATTGAAATGGTCACCGGGTAGTTTACAGCAAACTGTACAATCTTCCTCATTTTTTCAGGGCTTATTTCATCTCCTTAACCTTCGACTGGTCACGCAGGGTCTCAAATCCTTTCACCACCAACTGTTCATTCAACTTAAGACCCGAAACGATCTGCACCTCATTCGGATTCTCAAGCCCGAATTCAACCACCCGTTCGAAGGCAATTCCTTTTTCGACCACAAAAACACTGTTGCCCCGTTGTTTGGAAATGATGATGTCCTTCGGTATTACAATGGCATTTTTTGCCGATGCCACTACCACCTCTCCCTTCACATACATGCCTGGACGCAGCTTAAGGCTGGGATTACTTATAAGTATAAGTCCCTTGTAAGAGCGTGTTTCCGGATCAATCGCAGGTGAAAGTTGTGTTACGGAACCTTTCAGTGTGTCATCAGGCAGGGTGTAATTGGTAACCCTCACCAGTTGACCTGTCTTAATCTCACCCATTGTTTTTTCAGGAAAGTTCACCTCCAGGTGGAGGCTGCCATAGTCCATGAGTTTCACAAGGGAGGCGCCGGCGTCAATCTTTACACCAGGAGTATAATATGGCAGATCAATAATGACTCCTGAAAAAGGCGCCCTAACATTCATCTTCTGTATCCGTAGTAAGGCTTCCTCGTAACTGTAATTGGCATTAATATAATTGATCTCTGCATTTTTCAACTCACTCAGCGTAACTCCCCCCTTATCATACAGCGATTGCTGCTTTTCAAAAACCTGCCTGGTGATCTCAAGATTTAGTTTAAGCGAATTCAATTTCACCGTGTTCTCATATTCCTTATCTTCCAACTCAATTATTACTGATCCGGCATTCACCTTGTCTCCCAGTACAAAGGGCTTACCGGTAGCAGGATTTATTTTCAATATATAATTTCCTGCTATCTCAGATTTAAGCTGAACCTCCTTTACAGGTTTCACAGCACCGGTAATATCGATGTATTTTTCGATTGTTCCCGACTTAACCTCTGCAACAGTAACCGGAATGGTTATATCGCTCCCCTGGTTTTCCGGGTTGTTATTGCAGGATATAAGCAGAATCCCGGTGAGAAATATCAGCAGTTTTTTCATTTTGGTCAGTGATTTTGGGTTGGGATTATTATTTGATTAAAGTTCTATTCTTCCAATTCCTTCATATTTTCCTGAAATTCTTTGGGTACAAAAGAGCAGTTGTTCTCAAAGTCCCAAAGCGATTGAATTTTCATGTTCAGCAGTTCCAGCTTGTAGTTGATCAGGCTGTTGGCCAGGTTCATCTTCTTCTCCGAAAGCTGGTTTTGATACCGGCTCAGGTCCATGCTGGTAAGGTCTCCGTTCTTATATCGCTCCAGGTTGATTTCATAAGTTAGTTGGGCATTCTTTTCATTCTGTCTGGCGATGGCAATCTGCATGCTCAGATTCTGAAGGCTGCGGAAGGTTTGCCGGATAGCGATTTCAATGTCGGTGCGTTCACTGGCAAGATTTATTTCCTGGATTTTTATACCGGCCTCGGCTGCTTTAATTCGTGATTTTCGTTCTCCCCAGTCCCAGATCGGAATATTAAATGTAACCATCACCTGGGGGGATCGTGTAGGGTTTTCGTAAACATTGGGCAGGGCAGGATTTTCCCCAAACAGCCCCAGTGAAAGATCAACACTCCCTGCAAATTCATTCGTTGATCGTGCTACGGTAAGTTCATCCTGGCTGTTTAAAAGGCTTATCTCGCGCTGTTTTAATTCAAGACGCGTTTCGAGACCGTTTTGAATGGCCCTTCCCATGTCAATCGGCACTTCAGCATATTCAATGTCAGTTACCACGTCAAAATCCTCATTTAACGACATTCCGATATACTGCCGGTAATTATCCTTGGCATTATCGAGTTCCACTATGGCGTTCTTCAGATTTGATTCACTGGTGGCAAGGTTCAATTCGGCCTGTAGTAATTCCTCCCGGGCCGACAAGCCCCCTTCGACTTTACTTTTTATAATTTCATATCCGGTTTTTTGGTTCTTCAGTTCTTCCTCTGCCACGGTAACCGACATCTTCCGCTGGTACACCACAAAAAAGTATTGGGTAACCTGTCTCTCCAGGTAAAGGCGCTGAATGGCATAACTCAGGATGGAATTTTCAAGGGATAGCCGGAGTTGCTTTAGCTCCATTTTAAGTTTGTTATATGTGAATACAGGTTGTGAATACCTCAGAAAGAGGTTATTACTGTATCCCTTCGACCGTGTGTCGTTGTAATCGCTGTAGGAATCCTGGAACTGCAACTGGTTTTGCAGGGTGATGCGCCCGTCAGTGAATGTGATGGGCTGCGAAACGATGAAATCACCATAAATCTTTTTGGTTTCGTTGGTGCTCCAGGTGGAGAACATGCTGTTGAATGAACGGGTCTGTTCGTAATAAAAGGGTGTAAGCTGAAACTTAATGAGCGACTTCGTGGCAGCCTCCCGCGCATTCAGGTTTTCACGACTGATGGTCATGTTCAACTCCGACTTGATTATTTCGGGACTATTCGCCAGAGCCAGGTTCATGGCATCGTCCAGGGTCATTGCCTTTTGCCCTGAGATCGGGTCTGGAATGCTGCAGACCAGAACTAATAAAACGGCTGCCTTTTTAATCAGACAAATCGCCCGTCCGGAATTAGCTTGTCGTTTCATATTTTATAGCCCATTTTTGTAAAAAATTCCAAATCCCTCATAAAAAGTCCGCCACAGAGTCACAAGGACATACATTATCATTAAGAAATATTTTGTGTCTCCTTGTGTAATAATTGGATAAAAATGGAACCACAAAGGACTCAAAGGAAGTCACCAAGGAATTCACAGAGGGAATGCATCTTCCTCCGTGAGCCTTCGTGAAATAACCCTGGTGAACCTCCGTGGTTAAAATACTTGCAGACACAATGGACTCAAAGGAAGTCACAAAGGAATTCACATAGGGAATGCATCTTCCTCCGTGAGCCTTCGTGAAATAACCTTCGTAACCCTCCGTGGTTAAAACCTCAAAGGAGTTTGGAAGAAGACAGGTTCCTCCTTCTTCAGATTCAATGAAAAATTTGCGATTCTGTGGCATATTTTTAAAGCTCCCTATTCATTAATCACCCATTTCACAGCATCTGCAAAGATGATATCACCATTCGATTTGTTGGTGAGCTCGACCCTAGCCGTATCGGAGGTAATTGAAAATGTTCCCAGGTAATTCCAGCCTTCGTCGGCATTCTCCGTACTGTAATTGATCTTCTCCACCCCGCCGTCATTGTATACAAGAAAGTTATAGTCGGATGTTTTATTGGTACGTCTCCACATCATTGTAACCTTGTCGAGGTAGAAAAAAACATCATAGCTGCCTTTCCTTGTCAGAGGCGTCTTCCAGCTGGCCACCCGCTCCCCGGCACCCCCTTTTGTATAACAGGCGGAACGCACATACTTCCCATAAAATTCCGACCTCAATGCTGGCTTCCACTCCCGGGGAGGATTCCATGCCCGAATGGCAGAATACTTATACCGGTCTTCGCGGTTCTTCACAACCTTTGAACGCAAATATGCCTGATTGCCCTCCTGTTCCAGCGTGAAATCCGGGTCTTCATTATCCACAATAATTTCGTTCCCTGCTGCAACTTTCTCAATATATGGGATTCTGGTTACCTTATCAAGCAGGGGGACATTTCTGACATCCTGGAAACCAGGAATATTATACAGAATGTTGCAGGGAAGATTTTTCGAAAGATGCGTATTAATGGATATGCGGGCCGGCTGCGTACCAAAAACATAGCCGGCTTCGAAAGATGATTTTGCCGGTAAATAAATCCGGTTGGAAAAATCCACTCTGAAGTTTTCTCCATACCGGACGTTATTTTCCTTGTTGGGATCGTTGATCTCCACATTCAGTGTTATGATACCATCGGTAGCTTCAGCATTACTTATCTGGAATCTGACCTGGTACTTTGTGGTTTCCTTCTCCATCACCTTATAGCTCAGAATGGGGCCAACCACCATACCAGGTAAGGAATTCTGAGAATACCAGTTTTGTATTTCCCCTGCCAGATCGACTGAAAACCTATGTTTAAAATTCGCATTAATCTCCTCAAATGGAACACTCCTGTGCAGATTTTCATTTACCAGGGACGTGAACAGGGTATCCACTTCCTTCTCTCCAAGGCGCGTGCGCAACACATTAAAAAGATGCAGACCCTTCGCCTGGACGATCTCATTGATACCTACCCGATCCTCATCGCCCTCCTCTGCATTGGAATAACTCAATAATAATTTTTCGAGAGAGGCAGTATCAAGTTCCAGGTTGATTTTCTCCTCTAAACTCAGATCCTCCCACCATTGTAAGGTGGAAGCGGCCTCAATCCCTCTTTCATTCAAGTAGGTCTCAACAGCCAGGCGCAGAACCGGAAACTGATCTGAATTAACCTGCATGGCAAAACTAACATACTGGGCAAAGATCGAATACGTATTCCAACTTGCAGAATGATAATAATAAAAGTCCTGCCCCTTCCGTGCCATAAAATTATCGCGCACGAACTGGTTAAACATCTCCACCTGAAGAATTTCTGGCAATACCTCCTCATTATTTCTTTTTCTTTCCCTTTCCAGCCTGTACCTCCTCGCCTTAAAGTCAGATGCCCCGAACTGTATTCCCTTTTCCGGGCAGAGTATCATCTCTGGTTGCACCGCATCACTGGTGTATGAATAAATATGTTTGTCGAATGAGAAATGCACTGGCACTTCAGCAAGAATCAACCGTTTAAACGGAAATCCAAGCCGCAGGGATGCTTCATATTCATTTCTGCGTTGCCGGATAAGAAAGGGAATGGTGTCAGCTGACTTATCAAAGAAAGAGCTGAAATAATCATGCCCTTTAATTGTAAAAAGGCTGTATTCCACTGAATCAACTGTGACGGATTTTTTTATATAGTCCCCGATAAGCAAACTCAACTGGGGAAGCGGGTAGTCGGGTTGAAATTCATATACCCCATTGCCAGTGGCACTTGCACGTCCCTGCGACACAGCCGTAAGATGCGGAGAGGTTTGAACCTTTAGAAAGAAATATGTGAAATCCGGATTATACTTCATGGGAGAGATGGAAGCATAGCCTGTTCCTGAAACAGGATACCAGCAGGAGCCCGAGGTGAGGCAGACGAAGTTTTTTTCCAAAAAGGCATATCGCTTTCGCATGGTAAATACTTCCTCATTATAATTGGCATCAAACTCTTCCACCCCCTTATCCAGAAAAGCTATATTCTCATCAATTCCACCGATATACTTCATGTCTATCTTAAGAGAACCTCCTGCTGCAAGAGGTGTTTCCGGATGTAAAATCACAAGCTGGCTTTCACGCTTATAAGACATGTTGAGGTTTTCAATTGTTACCTGTTTTATTTCCAGCTTTGGGTTAAGACTGAAAACCAGCGAATCAACCGGAAAATGATTCCTATTGGTTACATTGAGCACAGCCTCAACTGAAATTTCACTTCCGCGGTGTATTACATTCAATCGGCAGGAATCCACAACCACACGGGGACAGGCCAGGTACCGGTTATTTAATTCAATTACCTGTTTTCTGAAACTGTGTGCGGCCTTCTTCACATTCAGGTAACTAGTGATCATTAGAGAGCCGGAGAAAAGAAAAACGAGTCCAAGGTATAGCGGCCAGGAAGAAAATTTGGGTGACTGAGGTAAACGGTTTAACCGGTTGATGGTAAGAAGAATGAACCCTACTCCCAATATCAGGTAGATGCCCCTGTGCATCAGGATTTCTTTGAGATCGGCAAACCCGGTGATGGAAGAATACATCATGGGAACCTGGTAGGCGATGTAATCAAAGATGTGGTAGGCCTTTTGGTTAAGATAAAAAATCGTGAGGGCGATATACCCTATCAGCAGGATAAAGGTCACTGCCTGATTTTTAACAAGCACCATCACAAAGAAAGACAGCCCCAGGATAAAAACCAGGGTGGGTAAACTTATCAGTAAAGGATACGCTAGGAAGGCCAGGAGGTTGTGTGCCGTGGAACTGTTCAGGAAAGAAAAGCCAATGCCTATGGATAATACGATCAGATTCAGTACCAGAAAAACAGCCAGTATCCCCAGGGATTTCCCAAAGATGTATTGCGCGTTTGTCATGGAACGGGCATAAATTACCTCAACCGAATCGTTCTTACGATCCTGTTTGAGAAATTCCGATGCCAGAAATACAGCAACAATAGCCTGACCCAGGTTCAGAATAATTAAGTTGGCATAGGGGATGGAGGCTGGCAAAGCACGGTATATCCATGGAGCACCGCTTGATTCCACATTCAGGGCAATATTGAAAATGGTAAAGCCAAATACAGCTCCGGCAGCAAAAATCCGGAAGAACCAGCTTCGCAGAAGCGTTCGCATTTCATAGGTGGCAATGATGCGAATGAGATGCCCGGACATAACCCTTATACTGTTAATAATGATTCAATGACTGTTTCCATATAATACACATACGCATGTTCCAGGTTGGGATCAATCTCAATAGCTGAAGGCAGATCAAGCTTCTCTCCCACCAGCTGTATTTCCCAGCCCTCCTCCGAAGGAATGGTTGAGGTAACAGCGTATTTTGATTTCAGCATTTCGTATTCCATCCCTGAGGTCTGCACCTGCCATACATGACCACGGGCTTTCTCGATGAGACTTTCCGGAGAGCCCTTGAAGTGGAGTTTCCCATTGTTGAGCAGCGCCAGGTCGCGACAAACACTCGAGATATCGCCCACTATATGAGTTGACAATAAAATGATAATATCCTGCTGACTCAACTCACTCAGAATATTCCGGAATCGTATCCGTTCTTCGGGATCCAGTCCGGTGGTAGGCTCATCGACGATGATGATTTTTGGTTCTCCAATGAGTGCCTGTGCTATCCCCAGCCTGCGCTTCATTCCTCCCGAGAGTTTATTAGCCTGACGATCACGGGCCTCAAACAATCCAACCTTTTCAAGCCATTCGTCAACTTTCGCACGCCGGATACCCCGGGAGGTAATACCTGCCAATCCGGCGGCATAATCGAGGAACTCCCAGGTTTTCAGCTTGCTGAAGAAACGAAAATCCTGCGGAAGGTACCCTAAAATCTTCCTGATCTCACCGCGGTCTTTCAACAGATCATACCCATTTACCGAGACCTTACCCGTGCTGGGCATCAGGAGGGTGACCAGAATACGTATCAGGCTCGACTTACCGGCACCGTTGGGGCCCAGCAATCCAAACATTCCATTCTCGATGGTGAGGCTGATGTCCTGCAGGGCGTGTTTACCGTTTGGATAGGTCTTGTTCAGACCGTTAATTTCAATTTTCACAAGGTATAGATATACTAATATAGACGCATGAAGATAGAAAAAATTACACGAGTGCCAGGGAAAAATCCATTCTATTTTCCTCATTATTTGCTGGGGTAACCGGAAACAACAATCAACATGGAATGAAAATCCGCGAGTATTCGTCTTTTCAGCGTCATCCGCGTGCCATTTAGGTTTACTGAATAGAACACGGATGACACTGAAAATACGGATAACCTCGGATCAGAAAATCTGTGACCATCCGTTCAATCCGTGTCATCCGCGTGCCATTTAGGTTTTCTGAATTGAACACGGATGACACTGAAAATACGGATTACCACGGATTAAAAATCTGTGACCATCCGTTCAATCCGTGTCATCCGCGTGCCATTTAGGTTTTCTGAATAGAACACGGATGACACTGAAAATACGGATTACCACGGATCAAATAATCTGTGACCATCCGTTCAATCCGTGTCATCTGCGTGCCATTTAGGTTTTCTGAATTGAACACGGATGACACTGGAAATACGGATTACCTCGGATCAAATAATCTGTGACCATCCGTTCAATCCGTGTCATCCGCGTGCCATTTAGGTTTTCTGAATAGAACACGGAGGACACTGAAAGTACGGGTTACCACGAATTAAAAATCTGTGACCATCCGTTCAATCCGTGTCATCCGTGTGCTATTTGGTTTCTCCGGAAAGAAAACAGGAAAATCGGAACTTTGAGTTTACAATATCCCTGCCTGATAGGCCTTATTCACCATCTCGGTGGTATTGCGGGCATCCATTTTACGTAACATATTCTTCCTGTGCGTGATCACAGTATGCTCCGAAATATGGAGGCGGTCAGCAATAGCGCTCCCATCCATTCCGGAAGAGAAACACTCCAGAATTCCCATTTCTCTGTCGGAGAGCTCGATCTTTCCGTTCAGGCAAAGGATATCATCGATATTGAATGATTCTGTACCCCTGCCAGCCCAGCTATAAGTGATGCAACTTGTCTTCTTTAGATGTGAGATATCGGTAAACAGAGAAAGAGCATAGGTCATGTTCCCTTCGCGATCGAGCCGGTAGCAACAGGTATTGCGGTTAAGTCTTACCGTATGACCCAATGCATGCTTAACCCTGAAGTCAATTGAAAATACTGCACTTAAACGATCCTTAAGCAGAACATCCTTCATCAATCTGGATTGTTCAATCGTCTTCATCGAAAATGCCAGAACAAAATCTCTGTCGTCAGGATGCGTATGTTCATATATAAATCCGAAACTGGAAAACTGTTCAGGGTGATAACCCAGGATATTGAAAGAATTGGGATGAATAGTATGATTTTTCACATCATGGAAGTCAGAAATATAAAAGAATTGATTGGGGAAGACCATAATATCTCCCGGGCTGCCCGGACCAAGGAGGTTTTCCTTATATGATTCCAACAAGGGGTCATAGGAAAGATTCTGGACCATTTCCCGGAAGTCTTCAATTGAGAAATGTTTTTGGACTCTAACAGGCATAATAGATACAGTTTTTATATCAATCCATTATCGCTGGCAAATTTTACAAGGCTTGCCGCATTTTTTGTGTTGGTCTTCCTGAGCATATTTTTCCGGTGTGAAACCACTGTATGTTCCGAGATATGCAACCTTTCAGCAATTGTCTTCCCGTCCAGACCATATGCCAGCAACCGGATGATCTCCTTTTCCCGTTCCGACAGATCATGAGAGGCATACCTGCGGTAAAATTCATCGGTGGTAAATTCGGGCAGATCGTTTCCAATCAGGCAGCACCGGATATGATTATCATGTTTGAGATGGCTGATATCGGTGAAAAAAGAAACAGCATGAGTCATGGTTCCCCGTGCATCACACTTAACGGCAGAGGTGAGCCGATTCACCCGGATATAGGATCCATCGTATTTACGTATCCGGAAATCGATACTGAATGTACCGCAATGCAGATCTTTTTTTATATAGGATAAATTCTCCATCGTAAAGCGTACTGATTTCAGGGAAAATGCAACAACAAAATCCCGGTCCCCTGGATGAATAATGCCTCCGACAAAATCCAGATCAGACCATGCTTCAGTTGGATATCCCATCAGTTCCTGCACGTTTGGATGAACATACAGGTTCCGGACCTGCAGAAAATCAGTGATATAATAGAACTGATTGGTTAATACCATGTAAGAAGGCAGTTCCGTACATTCCGCGGACTGCAGACGGTCCGATTTTGCACGCAGTTGGGCCAACAGATCGTGAAGGCCCATCCTTACCCAATCAGAGTATGCAAAGTCATCTCCCATTTGCATAGCATTATAATTATATTATACCTGCCACAATTGTGACGAATGCCAATACAATCTTCGTGATTTTCGCGGGTGTTTCTACCGGGCAGGGTGAGTGCAATAATCAATAAACCGTTTAAGCAATGTATTGAATGCAACTGGATTCTCGAGTTGCGGGCAATGTCCAGCTTCAGTGATAAGTTCAGGTTTTCCGTTCCACAACATGGGTACATTCAGTTTCTCCAGGTACTCCCTGTTCACCAGTTGATCTTTTTCCCCGTGGAAAATAGTAACAGGTTTATCCAGCGCAGCAAGCAGCAGTGTTTCGTCTACCGGTTGCCCTTTGGAGATGGAAGCAGCAATATGTTCACGCACGGCAGGAATGGATTTCTCGAGCGAATCCACGATCTCAAATGGAACAGTACCTCCGGCTCTGATTAATGATGCTCCCACCAATTCACGATCCTCTGCAGTCCAGTAGCTTTGGAATAAAAGCGGGACAGCGGGGTGCGGAAGGAAGGCAAGATCGAAGCGGGGCGGGATGGTGAACGGAGTAATACCAAAGAAACAAAAACCGGAAGCATCCTGCAGATACCTGGCAGCATGAAGAAGAATATGACCACCCAGGGAATGCCCTACAAATAGAGCATTCTGTACACCTAACCGGGAGGTAAGTTCAAGCAATACCTCAACAAAGCCCGCAGCAGAATACGACTTCTCCGGATTGCTCCAATTCCCCGATTCACCATGCCCGGGAAAATCAAAAAACACCAGGCGGTGATCGCTGAAGTGTTCGTAATCAGCCTGGTGCTGATAGATTTGTGAAGACAGACTATTCCCATGAATGAATACCACAGGATTCCCTCTTCCGGAAGTTTCGGATACATATACCCGGCCCTCCGGATAGGTTAAAAAGGATGCTTTCATAAAACCGGATCAATACAATTAATTATCCTAAGATAAAATGAAAAATAATATGAAACACGTCGATTCCAATAATACGTAAACAGTTAGATCAAATATCAGTTAAAAACTTTAAAAATCCTCTGTTATCAGATCATTCCGGACTTAACATGAAATTAATGTTTTGCTGTAAAACATGAAATCCGGGGAATAGGAATTCACAAAAAGACCAGTCTGAAACGAAAATTATTTCCCGTAATTAATTACTTATTTCCTTATATAAAATCCCCCAAAGGGGGGATTGTGTTCCGCACGAGCTGTGATCTAACTTTATTGAATCCTGTGTTTCACCACATACTTTTTTCATTTCACCTGTAATTCCTTACCTGCTATGCCTATCCCGCTGAGAAAAGAAGTTCGTTTCTTAAATTCCATCAAAATTTTTGTCCAGTGGTTTTTTATCCTCCTGATTTTTCATCCGCAGCCTTTATCCGGCCAGCTTGTTAACACGCTGGCAGGAGGGTCTTTTGCTGACAGCGTGTTCAGGATGGATGCCCCGGTTTTTAATATGACTGGGATGGAATTCGATGCGCAGGGAAACCTGTTTATCACCAATGATGTGCCATGGATCGTGCAAAAGGTGGATGCGGCTAGCGGAAAAATCTGCCGAATTGCCGGCAACAACATGTGGGGACACGATGCCAACAATAAGCCTGCTTTGGAATCGCTTTTCAATATACCATTTGGAGTCGCCCTTGATGACTCAGGAAATATTTACATTTCTGAGAGATATGCAAGCCGGATTTGGAAAATAAGCAAGTCGAACGGTATCGTTACAGCCTATGCCGGCAATGGTACGATAGGCTCGTCGGGTGACGGAGGACTGGCGCTGAACGCTAACCTGAATATGCCCCAGGGGCTTGCATTTGATGCACAAATGAATCTCTATTTAGCGGATGAATCAAACCACAGGATTCGGAAAATTAGCCGTTCAACAGGCATAATAACAACCGTGGCAGGAAACGGCACAAGTGGATTTTCAGGGGATGGCAGCCCGGCAGTGAACGCAAGCCTATCAGCTCCGGCGGACGTTGCAATTGATGGCGCGGGAAATATCTACATCGCTGATGCCGGAAACAAACGCATCCGAAGGGTAGATCATCTCACCGGAAATATTTCCACCATCGCCGGAAATGGCAACTACGGAGGTACAGGGGATAATGGACCTGCCGTGAATGCAACCTTTATGGCTCCGGTTGAACTCGTGTGTGATACGGCCGGAGATGTGTTCCTGGCCGACTTCGAGGATAACCGGGTACGCAGAATCGATGTATCATCCGGAATCATTCGTGCCTTCGCAGGAACAGGCAGCTACGGATATTCAGGCGATGGCGGGCTTGCGGTTACGGCCGCTATGGCCAGACCATCTGCACTGGCTTTTGATAAGGATTGGAACCTCAATATCGCCGATTTTGCTAACCGGAGAATCCGAAAAGTAGAAGCCTCAACCGGGACTATTTCAACCTATGCTGGTACAGGCAAATTTGGGTGGGGAAACAATATTCCTGCCCGAAAAGCGGTATTCTCAGGACCCTGGGGTGTGGTCCCTGACAATAAAGGAAACATGTTCATTGCTGATGAATCCGGTCAACGCATTTGTAAACTCGACCTGGCAACGGAACTGTTAACTGAGATTGCCGGAGACGGATCCCAGGGGTATAACGGAGATGGCATTCAAGCCCTTACAGCCCGGCTCAATGGTCCGACCGGCCTGGCACTTGACACGGCAGGAAATCTTTTCATTGCCGATAAATACAACCACCGGATCAGAAAGCTAAATCTTGCAACCGGAATCATTTCCACAATTGCCGGAACCGGGGCCTCAGGCTTTTCCGGTGACAGCAGCCTGGCCACTATTGCAAAACTTTCCCAGCCAGCTTTCCTGGCCTTTGATAAAGACTGGAACCTACTCATTGCGGATAAGGACAACCACCGCATTCGCAAAATAAATATGCAAACAGGGAAAATATACACCGTGGCGGGGAATGGTGTAGCAGGCTACCAGGGCGACGGGGGCCCCGGTATCCAGGCTTCCCTCAACTCTCCCCATGGAATTGTAGTGGATAACAATAACCAATTATATATTTCCGACAGGAATAATCATGTCATTCGAAAGTGGGACCCTGTAAGTAAAACCATTAGTACCATTGCCGGTAATGGAACAGCAGGGTTCAGCGGCGATGGCGGGCCGGCAAGCACTGCCCAATTGAATCTACCTGCCGGCGTAGCCCTTGACAGGGATGGAAATCTCCTTATTGCTGATTATCAAAATAACCGCATGAGAAAGGTTGATCTCCAGTCCGGGATCATCTCAACCCTCGCAGGTTTTGGCGGCAGAATATATCCCAGGGAAAACATCCTCGCCTATGAAACCATGCTCGATCAGGTTGCAGGAGTGAGTGTAGACACTTCGGGGATCATCTATTACTCCCAGTTGGGATTTGAATGGGTCCGTAAACTCGATCTGCATGCTCAGGCTATTAATTTCCCCGATATTACGGGCGTTTCGTATGGGGTAAATCCCATCCCGCTGCTTGCAACTGCTACCTCCGGACTCCCTGTCAGTTATTCCATCTCCGATACCAGCATTGCCAGAATCCGAAACGACTCCCTGATAATTATTGAAATGGGGACTTTCGGAATAACAGCATTTCAGACTGGGAATGGCTACTTCAAACCGGCTTTGCCTGTAATGAAAAATCTAACTGTGGGACTGGGCGTTCAGGATATAAAATTCGATCCTTTGCCCTACAAAACATTAGGTGATGGTCCCTTCTCCCTATACGCAACGCCCGGAGGGTCGGGAAATCCGCTGGTATTTTCAAGCTCTGATACCAACATCGTCAAGATTACAGGCATCTCCGCCACTATCCGCAATACAGGCAGCGTTACCATTACAGTCAATCAGGCCGGCTCAGGGAAGTACCTGCCTGCCACACCTGTATCCAGGTCCCTGGTAATTATTGCACCAAACGTGATGAATGAATTCAAGGGTACTATAACAAGCATTGCTGGTGGATACATCGGGGATGGTGCAATCGCCACCTCAGCCACCCTCATGACTCCGGGGAGAATGTGCTTCACAGCCGACAGTAATTTGCTCGTATCGGATGAAGGGAATTATCGCATCAGAAAAATTGATTTAACAGCAGAAACCATTTCCAGCATCACCCCGGCCCAGGGTAGCTATGGAAAATTTTTGGAAAATGCCCTTACCGACACCCTGATGTTTTCGCCTTTCTCCCTGAGGGTTGAACCGAACGGTAATCTGATCGGGTATTCCTGGGGCAGAATCTTCCAGTGGAACAAGGCCACCAACAGGATTACCACGCTGGCCGGCAATGGAATCAATGATTACAAAGGAGACGGAGGAAATGCCAAACTGGCCTCATTCTCCTATGTATATGATTTCGAAAAAGATGCTTTGGGTAATCTATACCTGGCAGACAGTTGGAACTTCCGCATCCGTAAAATAGATGCAGCAACCGGCATCATCTCCACGATCGCCGGCACAGGAATACAGGGATATTCGGGCGACGGAAACCTTGCTGTAAATGCGCAGATCTCCGGATCGTATGGGATCTGCTTTGATCCTGCAGGAAATCTGTTGTTTGCAGATTATTATAATCACTGCATCCGGAAGATTGATCTATCTGCTGGAATAATAACAACGATAGCCGGAGGAAACGGGATTGGCTTTTCGGGAGATGGCAACCTGGCCACTTCATGCCAATTCAAATATCCAACCGATATCGTTTGCGATGCCTCAGGGAATCTTTTTATCGCCGACCAGGGGAACTTCCGCATCAGGAAAATTGATGCTTCCACTGGGATCATCACTACGATTGGAGGCGGTGGCAACCTTATTTCAACAAACATTCCGGCAAACCAATTCCAGTTTAAAGGAATTTATTATCTGCTGCTTGATAATAAAGGTATGCTTTACTTTTCTGATAAAACAGGGTATTGTGTCGGTAAAATCAATCCAGCCAACTCGCTGCTAACCATTCTGGCTGGCAATTTCACTCCGGGATATCTATCCGCCAGTCAGCCTTCCAATCAATCCGGACTAGCCTATCCTTTCAGCCTATGTTCAGATCCTGGCGGAGACATAGTTATCTCCGAAAGAAAGAACTACCGGGTTCGAAAATTAAAAACCCAGACTCAGATACTTAGTCTGGCAGGGGGAAACGGAAACACGAAATACTTCGGTGATGGAGGAAGAGCCGACACCTCCGGGCTATACCCGGGGAAAACAATCACGGACAAGCTTGGTAATATTTTCATTGCAGACAACTTCAATTATAAAATACTTAAAATTGATGCCTCTACCGGACTGATATCAACTATTGCGGGTATCGGAATCTCCGGATATACCGGTGACGGTGGACCCGCTACGGCAGCCAGAATTGCTTATACGGATGGCATGGCCTTCGATACAACGGGGAATCTCTACCTGACGCACCGGAATCCATCCCTTGTAAGAAAAATAGACAAGGCAACAGGCGTCATTACTACCATTGCGGGCACAACAACCCGTGGTTTTAACGGCGACAACCAACCTGCTCTCACGGCACAACTCAATTATCCGTATGGAATCGTAATTGACAAGGAGGGTAACCTCTTTATAAATGACCGCTACAATCACCGTATACGCAGGATTGATGCTGGTACGGGAATTATAACTACTATAGCCGGAACCGGCACGGACGGTATTCCAGGTCATGGAACACCTGCACTATCCAGTAATATCACCTACCCCATGGATCTTGCCATAGACGGGGAAAATAATCTGTATTTTACAGCTGGAACCACCTACAAAGTTTTCAGGATTTCTAAAACCACAGGCTTACTGACAGTAATTGCCGGGATTGGGGAATACGGCTACTCCGGCGACAGCAGTTTTGCAACAAAAGCCAGAATTTCCCCGGCCGGGATCGCCATTGACCCGGGTGGAGATTTGCTCATAACAGATGACTTCGGCCACCGGGTACGCAGGGTACAGATCATGGGGACCCAGAAGATCGATTTTCAACTCACGAGTCCCCGCTTTTACAAGGATACTGTAATACAACTCCCTGCATTTTCTGATGCAGGCTTGCCTGTTTCCTACCAGGTATCCGACACCGGGATCGTAAGACTTGTGGGTTCTTCCATAAGGATTCTGAAGCCCGGAACGGTACAGATCACAGCCAGGCAGGCAGGAAACAGTTCCTGCAAGCCTGCAACGGATGTCATCAGGTTACTTCAAATCAACCAGATCCCACAGGTCATCCTATTTGATCCCCTTCCGGCAAAAGACTTTGAATCACCTCCGTTCGATCTTATCCTAAGTGGCGGAGCCTCCGGAATACCTGTTATTCTGTCGGTTTCCGATACTTCCATCGTTAAGATTACAGGGAAAAGGGTTACCATAAAGAAAACCGGAACTGTGACCATTACAGCATCCCAGCCCGGAAATACTTACTACCAGCCGGCAAGCCCGGTTGCCCGGACATTGATTGTATCAAAGGCAAAACAAAGCATTCAGTTCCGTTTCCTGCTCCCGGTACAATATGGGGAACCGGATTTCCCACTCACCGCCACCGCCAGTTCTGGTCTGCCCGTTTCCTATACCACATCTGTTCCATCGGTCGCCAGTCTGAGTGGTAGCACTCTGAGCATAAAAGGGCCGGGAACATCGATCATCAAAGCCTCACAGGCAGGCAATGCCAATTACCTTCCGGCCCCTGACGTCCTGAGAGAATTGCTCGTACTTGAGCCCGAGCCTTTCAACGGAACCATCAAGGGGTATGTAACCGATTCTGCCGAGATACCGCTCCGGAAGGGAACCGTCTATCTGTACCGCTTGCGTGAGGCACAGCCGGCTCTACCCATCGATTCAACAGTTCTCGATTCAACTGGGGTATTCTATTATTTCGGCCTGGACACTGCAACCTATCTGGTATTGGCTGTTCCTCCACCCGACACCCTGCGTCAGTTTATCCCGACTTATTCCGGTAATACCTCGTTATGGTCCGATGCATTGTGGTTCACGATTACAAATTCCGATACCCTGTCCATTGTTTCCATCCGGGTCAAAGAATTGGTAAAACTTTCCGGAAATGCAACAATCGAGGGGAAGGTCGTGATGTCGGCCAAAAAATCGCGGGGTATCCGAAAGGCTACAGAAATGGTTACAGGCAATCCTGTTAAATCTGCCGGAGTAATTCTCATCGGCAGAAGCAAATCCGGGAATGTCATTGCAAGGACTATGACCGATGAGAATGGGTATTTCCGCTTCATGGATATTCCACCCGGGAATTATGACATCCTTGTTGATATTCCCGGAATTGAAATCATGAGCTTTCACTCCGTCGAGATATCGGAGACTGATACGGTGATTAGTGAAATGAATTACACGGTGAGTGACGTTGGAATTGTAAGCGAGACATGGATTCATTCTCCCGAAAGCCGGAAATGGAAAATATATCCGAATCCGGCATCTGATAATATCTATGTATGGATTGAAACAGGTAAGGAAAAAGCAATCCTCACCCTGATGGATATCCAGGGAAAAATCATGCAGGTGAAAGAAATCCTGCCGGATGCTCCTCAGTCTTCGCTGGAATTGGATGTTTCAAACCTTGACCCGGGGATTTACCTGCTGGTATTAAAAACCAGTGAGGGAAGAGGGATAAGGAAATTGATTATTAAATAGGATTTTCCATGTCCATGAAAAGATCGCCTCATTAATAACCCAAATTGAAAAAGCTGATCGTGAAATTACCGAGTATAGATTCCTTTTGGATATGCAATACTCTATTCTAATACTAATTCGAAGTAGTGCCTGACTCCATCTCATATTGTATGAGAACTGAAGTTTTCTTAAACCTAAACCAATACACCATGAAGTATTTTTCAACCTTTCGAAATCCGGCATTGAGAATATCCTCACTGTCGGTAGCTTTGGCTTTTCTGTTCGTTTTCCTCTTTAAATCGGGGGCCCTGGTGGCCCAGACAGTTACTGATACTACCTGTCATGTTTTATTCTTTGATACCGGAGGTGAATTTGCAAATTATTCGGATAATGAAGACAAAACCTGGGTATTCTACCCGGAGAACCCTGGAAGTAAGCTGAGGGTCAGGATTAATTCCATGAGTACTGAACAAGGATACGATCTGCTTTATATCTACGATGGTCCGGACACTCTTGCAAAGGAATTTTCGGGTAGTCCCTTTTCCGGATCGCATTCCAATCTGACTTTGACGGCATCAGCCCTGAATACATCCGGGGCTCTCACGTTTCGCTTTGTTTCCGATGTGGGCTATAACGAATATGGCTGGGATGCTGAAGTCATGTGCTCTGAATTGGATACTGCAGTCAAAGTTTATACCTGGTATACCTGGAATATTACAGCCACTACTGCCCAACTGGGTGGTGAAATTATTTGTGGTGACAGCACCCGGGTACTTTCCCGGGGCGTATGCTGGAGTACTGATCCGGATCCTGACCTGAATGATCAGTTCACACAGGAAGCAGCCGGACCAGGGGATTTCCTTCATGATGTATCGGGGCTTTCTCCTAACACAACCTATTTTGTCAGAGTTTACGCCATTACCACCACGGATACTCTGTATGGATTTGAAGCAAATTTTACTACATTCTGGGCAGGTTACCATCAGGAAGTTTATAAGTCAAATCTTAGTTACTTTCATCCTTCCGGAGGTTCATACCCGGATGTACCTTATATGGTTCGCGAAGCGAATAAAACACTCCGATTCATTGAAGAAGGGAGAGCCGAAACATGGTTTGCAATCTGGAATACCACCCTTTGCTGGATTACCATCAATCCTGATAATTCAATCGGTTTTGAGGTGGATGATACCTGGGGGTATGAAGTACTTCCGGGTGATCCGAATGATCCGTCAAAGATTTCTTATTATGATCCGGAAACCGGGAAAATTTATCTGTACTACTACTATGTAGGGGGCACTGGTAACAGGATATTCTGGGAAGTATTTACTCCTCCACCCCCACCAACGGCTCCGACAATACTGTTTTCAAAGGATCTGTACATCCCATTCAGCGTTAAGGCAGGAACAATTGTTGGGAGTATTGGGGTGCAGGATATAAACGTAACTGATACACATACACTGGAACTTGAGTCGGGTTATGGTGATAACTCGTTATTCGGTATTCAATCCAAAAAGCTGGTGTTGAAATCTGATCTGAACCTTACCAGCCCCCAGGACCTTTCAGTGAAAATCAAAGCCACAGACAATACCGGATTGAGTGCAGAATTCGAATCGGTTATTCATGCCAACACGGATAAATATACCATACAAAACCTGGATCAAAGCCTTACCAATTATTACACAGATGAGATAATCGCCATAAATGAGAATAATATATGGATGCATGGCAGGAACGGAGAGGTAGCCAGGACCATCGACGGTGGTCAGACCTGGGATACAGTTTCCTTACGGTTGTCACCGGAATCATACTTTGGCCCTATGTTTGCAATTGATTCCCTTACCGCCTGGCTTGTAGTAAGTCAGGGAGATCTGGGTATTTATAAAACGGTTGACGGAGGGTTAAGCTGGAACAAGCAAAATGCCGGCTTTACTGAATCTTCATTCCCTGACCTGGTATATTTCTGGAATAAAGATGAAGGATTTGTGCTCGGTGACAAAGATTACAGCAACCTGAATTATCTTGAAATCTACACAACCACGGATGGAGGCGATAGCTGGACAAGGGTCGCACAGGACAATCTCCCGGCTCAGGTTAATGCTACCGTAAACACAAAAAAAGTCATGAGTGTTTACAAGGATACCGTGTGGATTTCAGCAACCGAAGGATATATGCTCCGTTCAACGGATAAGGGGAAAACCTGGACTGCACTCGACGCTCCGGTTACAAACCAGCTGGGAGGAATTGTTTTCTTAAACGGAAAAGAAGGTCTGTTCTCTCCCTTCACCTCCGGAGTTAAGAGCTTGTTTATAACTCACAATGGAGGAGAAACCTGGAATACACTGACAACTAACGTAACGGTAAATAATTATTACCAACAATTTTCGCTTATTCCGGGTACCCAGACCATCGTAATGACTGACAACAACAGCCTTTACTTTTCAACAGACAAGGGCACATCCTGGAATAAAAGTGACATACTATATCCATTCCTTTATGGCATAGCTGCTGTTAATCATAACCTGCTATGGGCAACCGGTGGATTTAACCATGTGTATAGAATGGAAATGCTGCCAGGCATCGAGGGCAAAGTAATTGATCCGATGGATTCTCCTGTCACAGATGGCTATGCTCTGCTTTACCAGGTAGCTGAAGATATGAGGCTTTCTGTTGTTGATTCTGTCAGGATCATGCCTGATGGTAGTTTTAATTTCTTAAAGACATCCCCCGGGAAGCACCTAATCCTTGCCGTGGCTGATCCCGGCTTGTATCCCGATGCAGTGCCAACCTACTATGGCGACAATGGTCTTTGGAGCGAAGCCCTTGAAGTGGAACTGGATTATACACTAAATATTGATCCGGTTGAAATCAGGATGATACAAATAACAACGATGGAAGGCGAAGCAACTCTTTCAGGCGTTGTAGTGGAAGGGGACCTAAAAGCAGGCACCATTATAAAATCTGGCTCAGCAGTGATGGGGAATCCCGTAAAATCTGCAGGTATTATCCTGGTTGGCAGGAGCAAATCAGGAACAATCCGTGCCCGCACAACTACAGATGAGAATGGCTATTTCGAATTCAACAATGTGCCAGTTGGAGAATATGACATCCTTGTTGATATCCCTGGTATGGAAATCATATCCTACCACACGGTGACAGTAACTGAAACCGATACGGAGATACCAAACCTGAGTTTCATTGTGGGAAAAGAAGGAATTATTATTACTTCAAATGGTGATTTGAATAATAGTGGGCTCCGCCTGTATCCAAATCCCAATCACGGCACTTTTGTAATTGAATTATCTTCGGACAATTTCCCGCAACTGACTATTACAATTGTCGATATGCAGGGAAGAATTCATTATGAAAAGGAAGTTACCGGACCAATCAATGAACTGAACACCCGGCTTGAAAAGGGGATCTACCTGTTAAGAATCAACACTCCTGAAAAGCAGATACTCCACAAACTGATAATCGAGTAGAAGCAGGTTCAGCAAAAGGAAAGAAGGACTGATAACTGTCCTTCTTTCCTTTTTTTTGCCAGGTCCCTTCTCAGCTTTTTACTGTACTCCTTATGCGGAACATAGTGAGCAACCGCATAAAACGCCTTTCTCGATGGTAAGATTGATATCCTCCAGGGCGTGTTTACCATTCGGATAGACTTTTCTAAGGCCTTGTATCTCCATTTTCACGTTGGACTAATTACTCTTCTTTAGACATTTGAAGACGGGGAAAAATTAACTGTTCCAGAAAATAATGTTCAGGAACTATTGAAAGCCTTAGAATTCGAACCTGATCTCCGGAAAAATAACCAGCAGAAATGGTTCATCCTGGTTCCGGGATATCAATATCACAGAATATCCAGTATATGTTATACCCTGACTGATTAACCGAAAAGTCAGAGTATGCAATTTACGACTCCTTTGTTTAATGGGGTGTTTTTTGGGGAACTCTTTATGTTCAACATGCCCCCTCAGATAGATAAAAAGAATCCCAGGTCCCAAAAGCAGGGATTCATATCCACATGGAATGAATGATTGTCGGGTTTTATTATATTTTCTTCGAAGAGGAAGCCATTAAGATGGTAACCCAGCCCTCCCAGCCCTAGTTCGATCCCAAGTTTCCCGGTGAGCCTGACTCGAACTGAAGGCCTAAGTGCCGCAATGAAAGAATACTTCCAGGAAATATCGACGCCCGATCCTCCTTCTTTGTATGTTAAAGACTGCAAATCGGGCTGGTAATAAGTGTATTCAGATGCATACCTCTGCAATCCGACTCCGAAATTACTGCCCAGAACAACAAAGACTTTGTTTCTAAATCCATAGAAATATTCTACCCCGGCAAATGAAGCCATATCATGCTGGGTTACCATAACATTGTTATAGGCTAAATAATCAAGTGGCCCTATAAAGGGCAGCACCTGTACCGCCGGGACATATTGTTTCGGATTTATTTCAGTTCTGGCCAGATTTAAATTGATGCCCAGTAATCCATTCAAATGATTTCCCATCTTCCGTGCAACAACAGGCGAAAAGCGTATTGCGTGCGTAATCGCGGCGTATTCGTTAACATGTCGTGAAGTCACCTGAAAATCCTTCTCATCCTGAAACGTATACCAGTACCACCCGTTTAAACGCAGCATATAATTTCCCCCAGTTTGTGAAAATACAGGATATGCCACGAACAGGATGGAAAGGAGTGTAATTAATCTTCCAATTCTATTATATCTGTTACTCACCTTCAATCGCAAATCGTATTATTTGGTTTGTTTCAATTCCGAACGCTTTCAGGATATAGAACCCGGGACGCAGATCGGAGATTTTAATTTCATTCCCGGGAACATAAGGTATTCTCTCAAGAACCGGCCTGCCCGACAAATCATATATAACAATTGAATGGAGACCCTCATCCGGCTGGATGCGGATGTGGTCCCGGGCAGGATTAGGAAATACCCTGATTTCTTCAGACCCAATTTCTTCCCGAACATAAGTTTCGCGGGATATATATACTGTCCATTCCTCACTCTTCGATCCATCCTCGGAGGTAATCGTATAGTTGACGCTTCCACTCGAATAATCGGTATATACATCTGAGGGTGGATTGATAGTTGCACCCGGAGAAATATAAATGGCCGGACGCACCTGAGCTACCATGGCGGTTACTTTTGCATGTACTGTCCTCTCCAGGGTATCGATTACAGCATCGCCTGACTGCCCTGTTATTTTAATCCCATAGATTGTGGCCTCGTTATTGAAATGTGCCGTATCAAATTCGAGATGTGAACTGCAGAAGGGAAGCATAAAATCGGTCATCCGTTTAGTGAGCTGGTTACTATGGTTTCCCGCAAAGGCATTGCACTGGTGACTAATGCCTGCATTAGTAAGGACCGTATCAAAGTAGGCACAGCCTTTTGACAGCCAGGCATACTCATCAGCGGTTCCATAATCAATTACATACCCTTTCAATTGTTCGAGATTGTCTTTGTAAATAGCTGCCTTTTCTTTCAGATTCCCAAATCCATTATCGTACCGGTCCAGGTACACGGAATCAATAATTTCCCCTGAATCGGTACGCATATAAGGGAAGTTGATATACGGGGCTTTCAGGTTAGTATCACCCGAAAATGCCGATCCATAGGCAACAGAGAAAATATCATCGCCATTGTTTTTCATTTTGTTTATGAAAGTCAGATATTGCTGGTGTGCCTCCTCACTGCTGAGATCTTTAACTGAATCAATAAAAGTGAAATAGTTGCTTTTTGCCCGACTGGTAAGCACCTGGGAAGTCTGAAGTCCGTTCTCATTATAGAGTCCCGGGCTGATTCCGTAACCGATGCAGAAAACATCGGGATGCAGCATAGAAAGATTCAGAGCCCCGAACCCGCCCATGGAATGTCCCGCAAGAGCCCGCGCCTCCGGCTTCGGGATGGTCCTGTAATTAGTATCTATATAGCTGATGAGGTCCCTGCTGATGTAATCATCCCAGTTCCCCGTAACAGGGGAATTTACATAGAAAGACCCGACAAGTTTGCTGGTACTGGAGGGAGAAACGATAATCATTTCCTTCACTTTCCCCGTGGCAATCAGGATATCCATGAAGTTCAGACTGGTGATGGGCACTCCGTAACCAGACAAAAAATAGACTACCGGAAACCTCCGGGTTGTGTCTAAACTGTATGAAGGAGGAAGATAAACATATACGGACTGCTGTTCGGGTTCCCCAAGGAAGGTGTTTTTGAAACTTGGGACTGATATCTTTATAAAAGCACGGTATCCGGCATTCTGGGCCGAAACAAGAGTTATGTGCAGACCGAGAATGGCAAGAAAAATAAAGAATCTTTTACTGGATATGGGAGTTTTCATTGTGATTAGGATTCTGTTCAAATGTACTCATTTCCTGTCTTAAATGCAACAAACAATAGCCGGACCAGTCCAGAATAAAACTTCACGCACCCTTATACCCGGAAGTACTGTATCCCTTCTGCCACAAGCACCAGGGCGAATATCCATAAAGCAATCCCCAGAAGTCTCATAATCCATTTATACAATTGCTTTTTCAGAAAGACGCGGGACCTGTCCACCAGGAAGACTATGGTGATTTTCGAACCCAGGAGAAAGAAATAAAATCCTCCCAAAAATCCGGCCACTGCCATCGAACCCGTTTCATATGACTTGCAGAGGTGGGGCGCCCCGATCGTAATCCAGAACATCCAGGGATGAGGGTTTAGTAGATTCGTGAGCATCCCCTTTCTGAGTGAACCGTATTTGTCCTGTTCAACTTTAATCTCCGGCTGTTCTGCAGTAAATGAATCATACCCCAGGTAGACCAGGAAGGCTGCACCCGCAAGCGAGATTATTCCAATCAGGAAGGTAAACTTTGCCAGTTCATGTATCACCAACAGTGAAAACAGGATG
This sequence comes from Bacteroidales bacterium, assembly GCA_046329925.1. Taxonomy (GTDB): domain Bacteria; phylum Bacteroidota; class Bacteroidia; order Bacteroidales; family JAAYUG01; genus JAXLTS01. The sequence continues at coordinate 64,546 of JAXLTS010000014.1, read as the reverse complement.
ATCGGAAGGTCGGTGATAGCAGGCGACATGGCTATCTTTATGCCCTCCCTCCTGCCGTACCGCAATGTTTGCGTAATCACCAGGGTGAGCAGCGGACCCGGGGAGATCCCGGCTGCCAGGCCAAGAAAGGAGGCCAATAAGAAAAACTTCAGCATGGTATTCTATTGCTCAGGAGGATTGTTTCGCTTCCCGCATCTTCATTTTGAACAGCCTTGCAACCAGTACCCCCAGTGCCAGGATAAACAGCCAATTGATACTGATGGTGATAATTTCAAACCAGTACTCGCGTACAATTCCGAACTTAGCTGTAATAGTAACAAGAGCCAGCAGGTTCAGAATGAATGGCAATGCCAGCAGCCAGCGAAGTGTACGTTCAAGCCCGTTTTTGCCGTGGAAAACCGGCAACAGACAGAAGAACGAAAGACTCATCAGCAGGTATCCCAGTTCTTCCATCGCGATGAAGATGCCATGCGGATTGTATTGCGTTAGCAGGGCTATGCCTTCTGTTTCCCCCATCATCAAACTAACGGGAACTACAGCAAACTGGATAAAATAATCAGCCATCAGCAACAGTGCAGATAACAAAGCGAAGGCCACTGCAGTAAAACTGAACATCTTTCTCTCCGCCGATGTCACATAATGCAGGGAGATCATAAAAACAATATAAATGATCAACTGTACCATGGCCAGGAACATCCAGTAATAATCGTGTGGATAATTCTGCAAACTGTTGTGGTAGGGGTACTCGATACAATTTGCCTGACACCACGGTCCCGAAATGGGTATGGCCGTCATGGCCAGTGCAAAGGTGATAAGTGTTATAAAGGACAGTAAAATGGAGGAAAAAAATCCTGTTTTCAAAACATGAAAATTATTGTTAACTGCCATATGAGAAAAATTAAAACTTAGGTTCAGATATCACACAGGTTGAATCTTTTGATGGATACATCCCAGGTTACATTCTTTTTGTCCGTCCCACATATGCATAGCCCCTCCCTCACAATGCTTATAATCCTGGCATTGCAAACAAATGCCGGTTTTAGTCCAGGAACGATTACGCATTATTTCAAACCGGTTTTCCCATATATCCAGAAATTGATCCTTATAAATATTCCCCTGAACAAAATAACGGTTGATATTCGGACAGGCAGATACAGAACCATCAATCAATATGGATGCAATATGTATTCCGGCCCTGCAGAAGAAATAGTCGTCCCGGACTTTACGCTCATATTTTCCCACATAGGATTCACAACTGAATTTAACATCCATCAGCTTATCCTTCCGTGACTGAGTTATGAACTCCATTAGTTCCTGCAGTTGTTGATCAGATAAGCGGAGATCCGGGTTATCTGCAGCTCTTCCGATCGGGGCAATGGTGAATAGACGCCAGGCCTTTACCTTTTTGGAGATGAGAAAATTCCTGAACTCCTGCAACTCATTAAAATTCTTCGAATGAACGCAAGTCACAATATCATAATTCAGATTTTGGGAAGATACGATCAGATCCAGGGCATGTAGCGCCCTTTCAAAACTTTTATTATTTGAGCGTAGCCAGTTATGCGATTCTTCAAATCCGTCCAGACTCAGTGTAAGAGACCCCATCCCGGTTGAAAGCAATGCAGTATGCTTATCAGCCGTATAGGCCCAGCCATTTGTAACTATACCCCAGCGAAATCCATGCCTTCTTAAAGCAATACCACATGCAGGCAAATCCGCTCTCAACAAGGGTTCACCACCAGTTATTACTACCTGGATGGAATTTGGGTCATACACTTTTTTCAATGGAAGTATAGCCTTCAGAAAGTCATCAAATGGCATGTCTCTTACCTCTGGCTCAGCAATACAATCAGACCCGCAATGCAGACATTTTAAATTGCAGCGCTGGGTGCATTCCCAAAAAAGATATCTGAGCTCATGGATACGGGCCTCATTATGCCTGAAGCGATCGTGAAAAAACCGGGAAAACTTACCGGGCATCCAGTTTGATATTTATAGAGACGGGATCTGTTTTGACATGTATAAGGGTATCCAATGGAAGAAATTCTCCCCGCTGAATAGAATCTATATCTTCAAACTTCAGCCTGATTTCAGTAGCAAATTCAACATAAACGCCAAATTGACCATCCGGATTTGTTAACTCCTCCACCCAGGGTTGATTTTCAACGGTTATCCTGATTCCTTCAATGGGTAAATCTGTAACGGCCGAGGAAACCTTCCCCTCAATTAGTGTATTTCTGAAATAATAATCGTCCGGGGTTCCATAACATGCCTGAAATACAAAAAGGGCGGTTGAAAAACTCAATGCGCCGTAGATTCGTCTAAGAATCTTTCGTTTTCTGTCAGTAAGACTGTTTTTCATGGTTTCCGGAAATTTTGAGGCATAAGTGGATAAAAACAAAAGCCAAACCCTCCGATTCTCTCCGAAAGTTAATACATTTTTTTCAGAACTGGTTCCTCTCTACCTGTTCCCCGACTGATGCGACTGTATTACCTTCCAATCCCCTTTTATCTTCTCATAAACAAAGGTCCAGAAGAACGAGATGTAGACTGTCCCGGTAGAGGTATTCAATTTCGACTCCCCTGTAGCGGTAAGCAAAGCAATGCTATTGGAGAGTACAGTGATCTTTTTCTGCTGAAAACTGATCTGTTGTCGCAGTCCCGGAGTTGCATTGTCTTTAGCGGTTTGCAGGAGTGAATTGAAATCAGCAAAGTACCTGCCGTTCGTTATAAAACCTGCCTGATGCCGATCATCAACCCCTAAGGCGATTTTATCGTAATCGAGCGTTTCGGCAGCTTTCACACTCAGGGTAAATGCAGAATCTATCTCCTTTTCGATCTGTGCTTTCTGTGCATCGGTGAGCGACTGTCCCTCCACAGAAGTGATCGCTCCTGAAACCAGCATACTAAGAAGAATAGTGGTGAAGTAGTTTTTCATGGGGTAGTTGATTTTTGGCATATGCAATTTACTAAATGATCCCTTAAAAAAATCATCAATTGGGAACTCTTCCTGACTCGTGAAATACAATTTCATTTTACCACGGAGGCTCACAAAGGCTTTTTCACAAAGGTCCACGAAGGAGAATACTCATTTATAAACTTACCTCTGTGAATACCTTTGTGACTTCCTCTGTGTCCTTAGTGGTTCCTTTGTTTTAACCACGAAACTCACCAAGGATGTTAACAAAGGTCCACAAGGGAGAATACTAATTTTATAAACTTACCTCTGTGAATTCCTTTGTGACTTCCTCTGTGTCCTCAGTGGTTCCATTTTTTTAACTACGAAGATCACCAAGGATGTTAACAAAGGTCCACGAGGGAGAATACTAATTTTATATACTTACCTCTGTGAATTCCTTTGTGACTTCCTCTGTGTCCTTAGTGGTTCCATTTTTTTAACTACGGAGATCACCAAGGATGTTAACAAAGGTCCACGAGGGAGAATACTAATTTTATATACTTACCTCTGTAGATTCCTTTGTGACTTCCTCTGTGTCCTTAGTGGTTCCATTTTTTTAACTACGGAGATCACCAAGGATGTTAACAAAGGTCCACAAGGGAGAATACTAATTTTATAAACTTACCTCTGTGAATTCCTTTGTGACTTCCTCTGTGTCCTCAGTGGTTCCATTTTTTTAACTACGGAGATTCAAAGGCTTTTTCACTATGGCCCACAATGAAGGGTAATAAAAAATGCTCCCATTCCCTATGTTGATGTGCTTTGAAAACAAACTACCAAAAGCACTATTTTTTTAAACGTAATCGTTGAAAGAAACAAAACTTCACCTTTACTTCCTGGTGAACTCAAAGGTGCCGCCATATTGCCGAAGAATCATCTTATGCTGCGGCGGAATAAACTCCAGCGTAAGACTTGAGGGTTCAAATTTGAACTTATGCAGGGCATAGGCTGTCAGGGTAAAGGGTCCCTGGCCCGTTGCCTGCCCGATAAGCTGCTTCTCCTTTTCGGTAATCTCAATCTCCAGGGGAAAATTCGGACATTTGTATGACCCTGTGTATTGCCCGAGGTCACTGCTTACAGAATCGTTTTCTGAAGTGAAAACAGGTAGTGTAAAATCTGTTCCAAAATAAATAGCCAGCACATCATAAAAAACCTCATTGATATTCATCTCCACTGCATTTGACAGGTAAGTCACGGCCAGATTGTCATCGCTGAAATAGGCAGCCCTCGACTGGAAGCCGTCAATTCCCCCGTTGTGCCCCTGGTACTTTTTATTCTTATAAAATGATTGCATCAGACCCATTCCCAGGTTTTCTTTCATTTTCCGCATCTTCCGGAGGGAGGAATCTGCAACAAGATTTCCCTGGAAAAGCTGAATGTAGAACATATTGATGTCATAGGCAGTGGACACGATGGCCCCGGCACCGGTAGCCAGGCTCAGGTCCGTCTCGGGTGCTGGTTTCCATCCCTGAATTTTCGTGTACGATAAGGCATCACCCGAGGCAGGATCGATCTTACCCCCATGAGTGGTATTTTTCAGTCCAAGGGGTTTGATGATCCTTTCTTCTAAAATGATGTGAAATGATTTCTTCTCAATTTCTTCAGCAACCATTGCCAGTACCTCAAAATTGGTATTGGAATATTCGGTCCTTTCATCCGGCTGAAAAACCGTTCCGTTCTTAACAAAAAGGGCCAGCTTCCCCTCCCGTGTAATGGGACTAGTCATTATCCGGGTATAGTCTGTTGCATTGGTGAAATTGTACAATCCGCTCCTGTGGCGCAACAGCATCTCGATTGTGATCTTATCAGCATTGGGCAACTGCGGGAAAAAAACCGCCAGTTTTGTGTCGAGGTTCAACTTCCTCTCCTGCACCAATTGCAGGATTACCACCGCCGTAAAACTTTTGGAAATGGAGCCTATGCGGTACCTTGTAGAAGAACTTGCCTTTATACCCTTTTCAAGATCGGCCCATCCGATGGACCGGTGATAGATCTCCTGCCCGTTCCGGCAGATGGACAAACTCCCCATCCCCTTCTGGTTTTGTTCTATCAGGGAAAACAGGCTGTCCATCTTCGCCCTGTTAAAATCCTGTGCCCCGGACGCAAGGCTAATTCCTGCCAGGAAAAATAAGACAATGATGTTTCTCATATCAGCATTTATTTTGCATTCGAATTCAAAACGATGAATTGCAATTTGAAATTATTTATGTTTCCCGAAGACGGCATAACCTTTCACAAAAAAAAAGTCGGGTCTCTTCCCGGGCTTGTTCCTCTGATATGGCCGGGCTTCTTGTCGGGACGTTCTTCGTCATCAGAATATATTGTTGAATCAAATTTACTCATTCTACCTCTTCCTGCTGCTGTACAATCGATTTTAAATTCCCGAATACCGGATCCCACGATCACTGCAAAACAACTGAACCAATTTCCCCTCTTTCTGGTAAAAATCCTCCCAGCCGGCATACTCCTTAACAATCCTGTTATAGTTCCACCTGCCAAAGAATATCTCATCCACAAAGTTCACCTGCCCGAGGATTTTCAAAATATCCTGTTTCAAGATATTGGGCGTTGGATAAGGTTCCATATGTACCCGTGTTTGGCAGCCTTGTTCATGAAGGTATCTCAATGCTCTTACCCGCTCCGCGCAGGGTGTGGTGCCAGGCTCCCACTTTCTGCGAAAATCTTCATCAAGCGAAATAAGACTGATGCCATGCATGTTGCTAACCGGGAAACGATCCTTGTCAGACAGTTCTGCCGGCAATGACCCTTTGCTGAGCAGGGATACGGGGATGCCGAAAGAATTGATCAGTTCAACCAGCCTGAGACTCATGGCGATAATATCCGGGTATCCCGTCATAAACGGATCGGTGGAAAGGCATAGGTGTATGCTGTGGGGTCGGGTTTTTATACGCGACAATTCTTTCTTCAGAAGCTCATATGCGTTCACCACCAGTTTCGGCTCACACCATTCAGCATAACTTTTTACCCGTCCGTGCGACTGGCCCATCATCATGGCATAGCAAGGATACAGGCATCCATGACTGCAGCCCTGTACATGATTGAGACAATAAAATCCCAGCCCGCTCTTGTACAACAAGGTTTTTCGGGTGATACCTGACATTCCGCCCGGGATTTCCGGAAAGAGGGAAAGATCATTGTTATCGGATCTCCTGGCGCACACTTGAAATACGTATCAACCGGTAATAAGAACAATCAGGACTATAGCAGCCGTTCGGTGAACTGGTAATTGATATTCCTTGCCCTCAGGTAATCCAGAATAAAGTTAAAACATCCGGGGTTGCTTCCGACAAGTTCGGGTGGGAACAATCCCTTCTTCGTGAATTTTCCCTCCAGAATCATTTCCACAGTGGCTGTGGCGGTAAATCCTGTGGTGCGGGCCATAGAGGAGAGTTTTTCCACCGGGTCATATTCATCGTAAAGATCGTATATTATTTCCTTGCTCACACCGGCTTCCAGACCACGCAGGATCACCCTCATAATAGTAAACTCAGGTTCTTCAGGTCCCAGTTTCCATGAATCGATAAGCAGCCTGGAAGTGAATTCGAAGGGTATAACCTCCCTGCCTTTCACCTCGATCGGTTCATTACTCAGAAATCCTGCATCCCTGAATGCTTTGATAAGATTTATGTGTCCAGGGTAACGAAGGGTTTTTTCCTTCATGAAGGGGATGTGCTTCATAGTATAAATAAGTGAACGCAGGCCATCGGTATTGAAAGCCTCGAGTGTGCCCACGCTGTCGAAATGCAGAAGTTCTGTATCGCTCATGGCTGGCTTAATAACCAGATTGCCATTTTCGACAAACCTGGCAGGACGCGTATACTCTTCAATCACATCGCAGGGAGAAAAAGGAGCCTTGTATTCGAAAGGAAAAGACCTGATTTTCGGCAAGCCCCCAACCACATATTCAACCCCTGTTAGCCACATAAGTTCATTATGATATCCTATCATATAATTCGGCATGCCGGGAGCTACTCCGCAGTCCATAACAGCCGTAACTCCCATTTCCTTTGCGAGGGTATCGAGATGTGATACATTTTCCGGAAGAAAGGAAATATCCACCAGATTTTTCTTATTCCGCAAAACCTCTGCAATGGTTTGGTATCCAAGGAAACCGGGCACAGCCGACAAGACAATATCCGCATCTGCAATTACTGATGCCAGAGCTGTTGTGTCGGTAACATCCAACCTGCGTGTTTTAACCTTATACCTTGCAGCAAGTTTATCCAGTGAATCCTGGTCTGTGTCCACAGAAATTACTTCGTGCCTTTTGGCGAGGTCGATGGCCATTGTTTTCCCGACCATCCCGGCTCCTAAAACACATATTTTTTTCATGGGAGGGTATTATTTGCCGGATCAAGGTACGAATTTTTTACCGGTATGCAGAGACGCGCTGCGGTGCGTCTCTACATACCGTTTCCTGAAGCATATTCCGAAGGTGTCTTCCCGAAATGGTCGTGGAAACATTTGGTGAAATAGGAAGGGGATGAAAAGCCGGTTTCGAAAGCAATTTCCGAGTTATTCAGCCGCCTTTCACTTATCAGTTGTGCCGCTTTCTTTAGCCTGATGGTCCGGATAAATTCAACTATTGACAATCCCGTTATTGCCTTTATCTTTCTGTAAGTCTGAACCTTGCTTAAAGCCACACAATCTGCCAGGAGATCGACACTAAGATCCGGATTCGAAATGTTCTTTTCCACAAAAACCGTGACCTTTTTGATAAATTCCTCATCCAGTTTATTCGAAACGGTACCCTGGGGAATGAGAGCACCAGTCTTCGCATACTCCGAATGAATGCTTTGTTTGAAGCTGATCAGCCTGTTTATTTGTGCTTTGAGATGGTCGATATGAAAAGGTTTTATCATATAGACATCGGCTCCCATTTCAAGACCTTCGATCTGTTGCTCTACTGATGTTTTGGCGGAGAGAATTAAAACCGGGATATGTGAGGTAATAACCTGGTTTTTCAATTTCCTGCATAATTCAATTCCTGAAAGACCCGGCATCATAACATCGGTGATGATCAGGTCAGGGATTATTGCCGATGCCAGCCGGAATCCCTCCTCCCCATCCCTGGCAGGTATGACTGAAAATCCTGGAGCTAATTCCTCCATGAGAAAGTTCAGGATGTCTTCTTCATCTTCAACAATAAGTAACCTGCTTGTACCGGCTTCTGATAAATCTGCTTGCTCCCTCGCTGGTGTTTGTCCCGGGCTTACAACAGAACCCGCAGTGGTATCTCCTTCGAGGGGAACAAATTTTTCCTGAACAAGTGGAAGATAAATATCGAAGCAGGTTTCAACTCCCTGCTCACTTTTAACATCAATCCGGCCGTGGTGCAATTCCACAAAGCTCTTCACCAGGGCAAGTCCGATCCCGGTTCCTTCCACATTGCGGTTCTGTACATTATTCACCTGGTAATACCGGTCAAATATCCTGCTGAGATTATTCTTTTCTATACCCTCCCCTGTATTTACAACCGAAAGGCGGGCCATTTCGTTTTCCTGTTCCTGCGAGCGCGTAAGATTGACCATGATCATTCCGTTGGCCGGAGTGAATTTAAAAGCATTCGATAAAAGATTGAAAAGCACTTTCTCAATCATTCCCCGGTCCACAGGCAATTCCAGGCGGTCGAAGGAACTATTTATCTTGAAATCAAGTTTCATAAGTTCAGCCAGGTTATTAAACTGCTGACAGGACTCATTAACCAGGTATACCAGGTCGCAAAGCTGAAAATCAGGGACCAGCAAATTCTTCTCCAGTTTACTGAAATCCATCATTTCGTTGGTAAGTTTCAGTAAACGGTTGCTGTTCTTAAGGACCAGACGAATTCTCTCCCTGTTTTTACCGGATAGTTCTTCCACTTCTGTAAGTTTTTCAAGCGGTCCGATAATCAGGCTGAGAGGAGTTCTGAATTCATGTGATATGTTGGAAAAAAACTCAGTTTTCATTTTATCCAGTTCCTCGAGTTTCTTTCTTTCGAAGCGTTCCTTTTCTATAAGTGATCGCTGATGTATCCTTTGAATGAGCGTGCGGCGGTAGAGAAGTAACAAGGCCAGAGCCATCGCCAGATAGACGATGTAAGCAGTTTTTGTAAGCCAGAACGGAGGCAGATAATTTATCAGTACTGTGCGAATGCCGGCATCTCCGGTTGAATTAGCCAAACGGATGCCAAGCGTGTATTCACCATGACTCAGATTGGGGAGAGTGAGGCTTCTCTGGCCCGGATTAAGTAATATCCATTGGCTGTTATTCCCGATCCTGTATTTGTAAGAAACCTGTTCCGGGGTTAAAAAATCAAGTGCCGCGAACTCAAGGCTGAGGGTATGATTATATGGAACATTAACCACCCTGCACTCATTAATATTTGCATCAATTATGTATGCACCGTGATGTTTCTCTTTCGGGTAAACCGGCATATTGTCAATCCGGATCCCGGTAAACCATAGTGGAGGTGCCGGCCTTTCAACCCCTGCAGAATCGGGATGGATCATCACAATTGATTTGCTGGTTGAAAAACAGAGCCATCCATCCGATGCGTGAACAGAAGCATTTGTTAAAAACTGATCATCATTCTCTCCGGATGCATTAAAAAAATTGCGCATCGATAAATTCGCCGGCATAATTTCTGAGATTCCATTTGAGGTCGAAACCCAGATATTTGCATTCCGGTCTTCTGCAAAGTCATTCACGTCCTCTGAAGAAAGTCCGTCGTTGGCCCCGAGCAGTTTGAAACTGTCTGTTGCAGCATTCAAATATCCAAGACCAGCATTTGTGCCAATCCAGATATTATTTTTTCGGTCTTTACGGATAAACTTGACGTTGCCTGTGAGTAACCTGCTATTGAGTTCTGATTTTTTCCCGGTGAATTTGCCGGGTGCGGTTTCGTCGATCTGAATGACTCCGGCACTCAGTGTTCCCAATATATACCTGTTTTTGCCGGATTCCAGGATGGTCTGTACCGAGGAGATGGGGAAATCCATACCTGCTGGCGGAAGATCTGAATAAATACGTGTAGTCCTGAACTGAGCAGCAACATTCTCATCAAGCCTGATTCCGGTACTTTCTCCAAGGGGCTCCACCACATGCAGGGAAGCCCATGATCCAAACCACAATCGCGAATGGCTGTCTTCATAGATCGTTGTGATGTAGGAATTAAGTATCTGGTGACCTCCTGCCAGGGAGTTGGCATCGAGGGGGCGCACAAAACCTCTCATCCTGTCATGAAGAATATCCTTTACCCATGCAGAAGGTACAACATACAGACCTGCCCTCCTGTAAACGATCCACAGGTTACCCACCTTGTCCTGGTAGGAAAGTACAAGCTCATTGCTTTGAAGCCTGAGACCACTGGCGGAGTTAATATCATATTTTCTGAAGGTGTGGAGGCGGGTATCAAAAAGGCAGATCCCGGCACCATTTGTGGTTACCCAGAATTTACTGCCATCGGTGGAATTGGTTAAGGTTAAAATTTCTCCCGGCCCGGAGCCACCGGTTTGGCTTGTTAAATCAAAAACACGCAGATTATCCTTTCGGAAAAATACCTTTGCCAGGGCGGGCCTGTATGTACCCAACCACACTATTCCGGCACTGTCAAAATACATGCTTTTGATAAAATCAGATCCCAGGTTTCTCTCCTGGCCCTGCGAGTTACGGTAATTCACATAGTTCACCTTATCCTTCTCATCTTTCCCGAAAATGAACAGGCCACTTCCGAATGTTGCGATCCATAGCCGACCCATGTTATCGATGAAGGCCGACATCACTCTCTTATTCCCAATAATTTTATTTGCTTCCTGCACGAAAGGATCAACCGCCAGTTGTTGACTCACGGGATCTACCAGAAAAATCCCTCCGTCCCAACTACTCACCAGCAGCATGGTTTTATATGGAGATATACTGCGTATGGAATTCTGGAAATAGGAATTTATGAGTTGAAACCGAAGTGTAGCCGGATTCAATTCATAGAGCGCTCCGTTGGTGCCTACCCATACCGAACTGCTGCCGGGAGCAATAAAAAGCGTATTGATAATATTATCCTGGGTAGTTCTGCGGTGGCTTGAGTCGGGAAGTAAAACCCGGGCAGGAAAGACATCCTTCATCCCATCCACTCCGGGTCGTCCTGTTATTATAAGACCGATATCGGATGCAAGCCATATTCTATCCTCTGTGAGGAGTACCTGGTAAACCTTAAAGTTTTCCTTCCGGTCCAGCACCAGTGGAATGAACCTTTCAAGATGGGTGTCATAAAATACAATTCCCTTGTCGGTACCAATAAAAAAATTACGATCCTGATCCTCCGTAATACAATAGACCTCAAAACTCTGCTGTGTCCCTGTCTGGATATGAACCTTCCGGAAGTTATACCCATCGAAACGAAAAAGCCCGTTGTTGGAACATATCCATAAAAATCCCTTCGAGTCTTTAAAAACATTGTTTACTGCAGAAGTGGTCAACCCATCCTTGTATGAGAAGTTCTGAATCCTCACGTTGTCTCCGGTTGCCGCATAAAGGCAACCGGGCAACAGGATGAATATCAACCACAGACAAAAGCGGATATGTTTCATCTGAAAACAATTTGCTGCCGGGGTTCATTTTCCGGCTATTCACTATCACCAGGAGGATACCCCAATAATAACAGCATTTTTGCAGCATATCTCTTGCCAAACATACGGTATCCTTCTGCATTGAAATGAAGATTATCGGCAGCATCCGTGCATCCGGCCGAGGAAATAACATACGAATTGGGAATGGTTTCCGGCAGTTTATTGATAATAGAATTCATGCTGGCACAGATTCCTCCCTGGTCTGCATTTACAACCTCCCCTGCTAGGAGGGGTATGGAAGCAGGGCTAAGACCTATATCGGAAAGCAGGCTGTCGTAAACGCTTTTAACCTTCTGAGGCCAGATTGAATCATTTGTATTTGATTCGCCCTGATGGATAAGAATTCCTTTTATGACTCCATCCTTCTGCGCCAGCCGGGCCATTTCTACAAGACGACCGTAGGGATTTCCGTCATAGGCGGCAATCATTCCCTTCATCCAGCCTGGTGCAGTAGAAATATACTCCTGTGATTTATCCTTTTGGAACAGTTCGATTTTGCATCCTCCCACTGAGACATTGATGACCCCGATCCGCACATTTGCCGGCAGGCTTGCTACCAAAGTCCGGCCAAAATAGTCCACCGGGGTAAGACCGGTCCTGCACCGGCAAAGGGGAGGAACTGCAGGATACCATTGTCCCTTAACCCTGTTCAGGCCGGGGCAATCCACTGCCTGCAGAACCTGAAACCTGGTATCTACCGTCGTGTCCTGCGGTTCGAAACGTGCGTTCCCTTCCATGTTTGATTGGCCAAAACAGAGAAAAATATAGAAATTCGGATCCTGCGCCCAAACGTTTATCGTAAGCAGGAAAAAACCGATTATTAAGAACAATCCTGATTTTGTTTTCATTCTTTTCAAATTACGCTCGTTTAATTTAGGTCCTCTCATTTAAACAGCCGTGGGGCAAAATCATTCAACGCCCTGCGCCAGGTAAGCCATTCATGGGCCGTTCCCTGCGATTCGTGGAAGACAATGTTTTTAATTCCATGTGTTTTGAGGGCTTCAACCTGTTCCTTCGGGTTCCGTTCTTCTGTTCCTGTGCTGATAAACAGGAGTTTCATCTGTTTGTTGAAAGCATCGGCATCCTTAAACACCCCGTTGAAAGCATTTACCACATCGTTTCCACGAACGAAGAATCCGCTGAACGTACCCATCCAGGCAAATTTATCCAGGTTGGCAAATACTGTCATGGTGGTTTGCATTCCTCCTCTTGACAGTCCGGCCATGGCTCTGTGGTCACGATCGGTATATGTACGGAATGTTTTGTCTATATACGGGATCAGGTTTTCAGCATATATCCTGGTAACGTCTCCAGAAGCTGTACGAACATCAGAGTTGGTTTTTATATCACCACTGGGCATGACAACTATCATTGGAACAGCCTTCCCGGAAGCAATTAATCCATCCATGATATTGGCCATGTGACCCTGGTTGGACCATCCATTCTCATCCTCACCCCAGCCATGCACCAGGTATAAGACCGGGTATTTCTTCTTTGGATTCATCTCATATTCTGCAGGTACATACACATTGATGTGCCTTTCCAGACCATTGATCTCAGACCAATAATAGATCGAGCGGATCTGTCCATGGGGAATATTCTTGTTAAACCGGTAATAATCACCTTCAGGACCTTCAGGAATTTCGATACCGGACGATTCCCAGTTACTGCCGAAATAGGCCAGGGTATTCCTGTCCATTACCGGCACACCATCGATTAGTATGGCATAATAATGAAAACCCACTACCTGTGGATCGGAAATGCAGGTCCAGTTCCCGGCGGTATCCCTGGTCATGTCGTATTTCTTATTGGCCAGATCAACCTGCACTTTTGTAGCTGTGGGCGCAATAACCTTAAACATGGCTTGACGTGTCTCTGCATTTACAGCCGGGTATTGCGCTAAAAAGGTATTGGTTGAAGCAGGTTTGAAACCTTCAGGAAGTGGCTCCGGTTTCTGACCACGCATACCACCTGCAAACTGAGCTGAGGTAATGCCGCAAATAAACAGGGCAGTGAGGATAAATGAAATTTTTTTCATGACTTTCATTGTTAGATTTGGTTATTATGTACCATCACTTCTTCACAATTTTTGAGAAATACTTCTTATCATTTCCTGACAGAATAACCAGATATACACCGCTTCTCAAATGGGCTACATCCAGTTTGACCTCTCCCTCCTGGCGGATTTCAGAAAAGAACAGAACCCTGCCTGCCAGGTCGGTCAGGCTGATATCATTGAACCCTTCGATATTGGCCAGATGCAACTGATCTTCCACCGGATTCGGATAAAGAATAAGTTCATCATCCTTATTCTCTATATTTCCAACCGCTGCAACTTTGCTCCTGTTTATTACACCAGCTGTGAAACCAGCAGCAGGAACTTCAATGGTGGACATCAGGGTACCAGGTTGATAAGTGATGTTTACGGTTTCTCCGGTATGGACCACTGAAGAAAGTGTTAAAACAATAATCCGCTTATTTGTAATCATCCTGGTAACGGCAGTTACCGGAACAATATTTCCGTTGACACTTACCGAAAAGGAGGATTCCATTTCGACCGGATCAGCCATAAGCTGGCTGAAAACTACCTGGATTGTGATCCCATCAGTAGTGGTGGAAGCTGAAATGACTTTTGTTTCCAGGAGATTGTTGACAACAGCCCTGGAATCGAAGGCTGCAACATACATACTATCCATGGTTGACAGACTTCCGGGCTGATAGCTCACGGTAACAACGGATGAACTGCTTGTAACCTGTTTCCCGAGTGTCAGGTATACGGTGTCCTTCGTTGCACAAACATGGGCTTCGGAAACAGTTACAACCGTGCTGCCAATTTTAGCTGTAAAATTATCCGGTTTTACAGAAGTATCCGCAATACTCCCATTGAAGGCCAGGAGTATCTTCTTCCCGTTATTGTTTGTTCCGGCTGAAAGAAATGCCGGGGTAAGTGTTGCATCCTGCACGGGACCAAATGATTCCAGCTTTCCTCCATCAACTGAACGGACATTCCCTGGAAAGTATGAGACGGGAATATATCGTTTTTCTTTAAAGGAAGTTTTTGTGGTCAGCACAATGGTGGCAGAATCACCGGATTTGAGTGCAGCTGACTGTACAAAGTTTGCTGCATTATCAAATACCTTGAAATTATCTGCCTCAGCAGAAGGATCTGCCATAGCCTTATCAAAGGTGAGTTCAATGCCGGAAGGAGGATAAAACCTGACTTTTTTCAAAACCGGGCTTGTTACCATGCCATTCGATTCATGCAGTATGAATACACTGTCCTGGTTTGCCTTTTTGAAAGGGATTTCAAATTTTTTCCAGCTATCTCCGACTTTCACCAGGATATCATAATCGCCATAATACCCATTAAATTGATATACCCCGGTATCATTCGTTATATCATTGATCCTGGTTGTCCATACCTCGTGTATCAGGTGATAAACCGAATCAGCAGCAATTCTAGGTGTTTTATCTTCCCTGATGAGGCTGGCAACGGTTTCAGGCACCCAGGTAGGTTCGGTTATTCCCCAAAAAATAAATCCCTCAATGGCAGGATGAGAAAATGCCAGTCGAAGCATTTTGGAAATCTCAATGGCATACTGTTGATCAGTACCCAGCTTTGCACCCATGTCAAATTCAGTTACCTTAATCGGCAAGCCAAACTGACCCAACTGGTCAAAACGCTTTTTGAAATTCACAATATCTGTTGTGGCTCCAATATGGCACTGAGCGCCAATTCCGGTTACAGGAGCGCCGTTGTCAAGCATTTTTCTAACCAGGGCTACAAAATTGTTGGTTTGATCCTGCCATTCGATAATATTGTAATCATTCACGAACAACCTTGCATCAGGGTCTGCCTCATGAGCCCATTTGAAGCAATTCCAGTTGATGGAATCCCCGACTTTCGACTGTAAATATGTCGCATGGGTTGGTTCATTCAATACATCATATTCCCTGACCTTCCCCCTGTACCTTGTCAATTCCCTTGTTACGCGCATCTTACAGGTGTCGTACATATTTTTAGGAGCAAGGGAGCCCACCCATTGCGGAAGTTCATGATAATCGGTATTGCTGGTGCCTCCCCAGAGAAGAGTGTGTGCGCGCATGTCCCATCCAACATCATTAAACCACCTCAATGTGTTTTCAAAAGGTGCATAGGTTAGATTGCCATGTGTGGATTCAATTCCGCTCCATTTAAATTGATTACCGCATACTCCGTAATTACAATATTTCAACATGAGTGCTTTTATCCAATCGTCATTCGAGGTACCGGGTGCTTTTACAGTCTGATCTGCATATGCATAATCATTTTCATAATAATTTCCGCTACTCGTTGTCATGGCCGGACCTCCGCAGTTGATCCGAAGGATTGGAGTACCTGCACTATCAGCTAATACCAGGCCCATGATTGAGGCATTGTCTTTGGTAGCCTGAAATTTCAAATGAATGTACCGGTCAGTGGAAGTCACATTGAAAGTCGTATCCACGGCTTTGAGCTTACCTCCTGCCATTGCAAATTTATCTGCATTCGTCATCACTTTCTGTCCATCAAGGTATACATCAAACAGGCGGGAGTTAGCGGAACTGAAATATATCTCAGCCAGTTTGAGTGTAACCTTATATTTTTTCCCGATTTCCACTGGCAGAATGTATCCCATTACCGCTGCATATCTTTCGCTCTTGTATATTTCCGCATCTGCTGAAGCTGAAACCGAACTGGTTGTTGAATATGATCCGCCGATGGTGTAGGAAAGATCAACAGCCGTTCCCCATGGAAACTCATGCTTCCGGTGGATTATCTTTATACTATCCATCACACCCTTTCCCTCTGCGTCCAATACCCTGAATGTAAAGTTTCCTTTCCGGATGGTGTTAATCCGAACCTGGGCGCTGTCGTACCAGCCAGTACCAAATGCAACTGCGCTGAACACAAAATTGACAACCACTAACGCAATAAAATAAAATCTTCTCATTTCTGATAAATTTAATGACTCCTCATTCCTGCAAATTCAACTTCATTGTTCCCGGGGAGATTATCAAAATAGTTAGCCGGCAATTTGGATCAACCACCATCCGGTGCAAGTTCGCCCGGAGAAAAAAGTTATAACCCACCGAACACGGATAAAAAGTACTTAGTCGCCTCCCCCGGCAATGGTTTTTATGGTACCATCTTCATTATACTCCATCTCCACCACCTTCAAACTTCGCAGCCACGTCTTTCCACCGGATGGCACACTGTCATGATGGAACAGGTACCATTTCCCTTTGAATTCGACGATACAATGATGCGTGGTCCATCCTACCACCGGGGTAAGAATGACTCCCCGATAAGTAAAGGGACCGTATGGACTACTACCTGTGGCATAACAAAGTTTGTGCGTATTCCCTGTAGAATAGGAAAAGTAGTAAACGCCTTTGTACTTATGCATCCAGGATGCTTCAAAAAAGCGGCGGTCATGATCTCCGGCCTTCAAAACCTCCCCTTTCTCATCCAGGATAATTACTTCACGGGGTGCTTCTCCGAATTCAAGCATGTCCTTGCTGAGCTTCACCACCCTGGATGGCAGGGCAGGTTCATGATCCCCGGGTTCATGACCGCATTCGATTGCCTTGTTGTTTCGGTAACGCTGTAACTGTCCGCCCCATAAGCCACCGAAATACATGTAGTGCGTTCCATCGTCATCGCAGAACAAACAGGGATCGATCGAATAACTTCCCTTCATGGGAGCTTCGCGTGCAACAAAGGGACCTTCCGGTTTATCGCTTATGGCAATTCCGATGCGGAAAATATCCGTCTGGTCTTTTAGTGGGAAATACAGGAAGTACCTACCGTCTTTGAAAGCAACATCACAATCCCATAGCTGCCGTCCTCCCCAGGGTATGTTTTTCACATCCAGAACAACTCCATGATCTTTAACTTCCCCTTCGATGTTTTCCATTGAAAACACATGGTAGTCGCGCATGTCAAAATGATCTCCAAGGTCATTCTCCGGGATGCCCGACTCGATGTCGTGGGAGGGATAAATGTAAAGTTTGCCATTAAAAACATGTACCGCAGGATCCGCTGTGTAGAGGTGAGGTACCAGGTATCTTGCTTTATTCATGGTCTAAGGAAATTAGTTAGAGAATCTGGAATCAGGATTTCTTAGCCAGTGCAATTATCTTGTCCACGAGAGGCTTTGGCTGGAAATTCCTGTCAAACAAGAGAGGATAATCCGTACGTCCGCGCACCGGCCAGTTGTTCTTCCATGAATCGCGATCGGTTACACCCCACAGGGTAACCCTGGTGATCACATCCTGGTGCTTCAGAAATACTTTGAAGAAATCAAGGTACCTGCTTTCCCAGGCAATATAGGCTGAGTCAGTCAGTCCTGCTGCATAGGGATTCAGCTTTTGTTTGTACTCAAAACTCCTGGATACCTCAGCTCCGACATTCTGATCAGGGAAGGGTAAGACCGAAAGATCCATCTCGGTGATCATCACTTTTACTCCGAGCGCCGCGAAGGCCTCGATACTTTTTTCAAACTCGTTTACGGGAGGGTAATCCATAGTAAGATGCCCCTGCATACCGATAGCATCTATCTTCACGCCCTGTGATTGCAATTTTTTCACCATAGCGACAACACCGCTGCGTCTGCCCGGATTGGCCATGGAATAGTCATTGTAATAGAGCTCACAGTCAGGATCTGCCTCGTGTGCAAACTGGAAAGCCAGCCGGATATAGTCTTCTCCGATTATCTGGTAGAACTTTGTTTTCCTGAAAGAACCATCATCCTCGATGGCCTCATTCAACACATCCCAACCTTTCACTTTCCCTTTGTAACGGCCCACAACGGTGCTGATATGCTCTTTCAGGCGTGCAATCAGGACATCCCGTGAGACTTCATTTCCCAGACTGTCCTTGAAGAACCAGCCCGGTGCCTGGGAATGCCAGACAAGGGCATGGCCTGTGATGAACATGTTGTTTTTTATTCCAAATTCCACAAACTTATCGGCAAGTTCAAAGTTATATGTATCCTCCTTTGGATGAATGGGACCCGACTTCATGCAGTTCTCTGCAACGATGGCACTGAACTGCTCTTTTATCAATTGTACCGAAGCTGAATCCTTTTCAGTTATCTGGGCAGCATTCAGAGCAGTGCCAATGTAAAATTTTCCCTCCAGTGCTGCACGGAGTGTTGTTTTTTTCGGTCCCTTCCTGTCGGAAGTGAATGCACAAACCAGGATTGCCCCGAGGAGCAATAAGCCTGCAATTTGGATTCTTTTCATGCTATCTGTTTTTAATTATTAATTTCTTCAAACTGTTTATTCGCCTCCCCTTCGGGCCATGAGTTCCTGTTGAATCTGAAGTTCTTTTTTCTTATTGATCTCATAAAAGAACATACAAACCACCACACTCACACAGAATGTAATCGTTGGATAAACACTGAGCGAAAGCTTAATACCATTTATTGTTTCAGGGGTCTGAACCGCCAGACTTTCGCTGTAACCATATACAGCAAGGATACCTGCAACAGTCGCCCCACCGATACTTAAGCCTGCTTTCAAACCAAATATCATGGCAGAAAAAATAATGGCAGTAGCCCGGCGGTTATTTTTCCATTCCGAATAATCAGCCACATCGGCAATCATAGCCCAAAGCAGGGGTGTACCTATGCCGTAAAAGAAGCCATGGGCAAGTTGAGTGACAAACACCAGGGTGATTGACTGCGGTCCGTAAAAATAGAACATCAGCAGGCACAAGGCCGAAAGGAAGAGGCTGATACCGAAAACATCACGTTTACCAAAGCGGTCGGCAAAAAACTTCGAGAAAGTAATACCGATAATCATCATAATGATTCCTCCCATATTGAACAGGCTGAACCCGGAGGTAGGGGCATCTTCCGGCCAGGTGAATCCGGCCAGGCCCATACCTGTGAGTAATCCATTCAGATTGTCAATAAAACCATTGAACCCGATGTTTTCGAGAAAGTTTGCAAGTTGTCCTTCATCGAGAAAGTGCTGAAAGTAATAAACATACATCCCGCCTTTCAGGGACAGGGTGATGAAGATAAAGATGGTAATCACCAGCATCGCTATCCAGGGCTTGTTTCTGATGAGGTCCTTCAGATCCTGCAAAACACTTGATTTTTGTTCAGGTTTAGGCATAATCCTTTCACGGGTCGTTAAGAAAGTAATAATGAAGAAGACCACACCCATAACCGCAAACAGAGTGATGGTGTTTTCGAAACCCGTTGTTTTATTCCCATCGCCCAGAATCAGAACAAGTGGCATCAGCAGCCCCTGTACAATGAACTGAGCAACCATTACGGCTACAAACCGGTAGGAGGAAATGCTGTTGCGTTCTTTCATATCCCCTGTAAGAACCCCGCTCAGTGAGGCATACGGGAGGTTATTGGCGGAATAGGCAATCACCAGCAGAATGTAAGTGATAAGCGCATAAGCAATCTTTCCGCCGGGACTAAAATCCGGTGTGCTGAAGGCCAGGATTGCGATTCCTCCGAAAGGTACTGCTGTCCAGAGAATCCAGGGACGGAATTTCCCCCAGCGGGTTATCGTGCGGTCGGCAATGATACCCATCACAGGGTTGAAGAATGCACCGATCATCCCGCCGGTGAATATGATCACTGAAGCTGTGGCGGGCGGGATTTTATATACATCTGTGTAAAAGAAGGCGAGGAAGGTCATTAAAGTTTGAAAAATCAGGTTGGCTGCCAGGTCGCCAAGACTGTAACCGATTTTTTCAAGAACTGAAACTTTCGAAGATGTACTGCTCATTTGAAATCGTTTTAAACATGGAGTTAGTTAATTCGATCAGTTTGCTCCTGGTCCCTCCCATACGGATTAACCGGAATACTGGCGGGATATCCGGGAGCCATCCCTGACAGGATTTCCTGTGTAAAGAAGAACTGTCCAACCAGGGTCATAAAAAACTCCAAGATAATAAATCACCGGATTGATCATTCCTCCTGATCGTTAAATTCGACAAATTCATGATAAGTATCTGCAAATACGGGTACCAGTGCTAAATAATTGATTTTTATTTCCTCTCAAGTTCAATACGGTCTCCTTTCGCGGTATTCAGATCATATTCGTAAACCTTTCTCAATCCAGGGCTGCTCATTGTGCCGGCAAAACCGCTAAGTGGTGACTTGATCTCCGTCGCGCTGAAGAATGGATTAGGGTTTTCATTTTTTGCCGGGATCAGGCCCTTCCCTTTTAGGGGGACATACGATCGCAACCTGCAATTTCCACCGATAGTCGATCGGATCACGGCCCTGGTAATCACTCCATCTTTCCAGTACAGGTCAACTTCGAAGCCTCCCCTGGCTCTTAAACCGGTAATGCTTCCGTTCTTCCAGGCAGTGGGCAGGGCCGGTAACAGGTGAACAGCCCCGTCGTGACTTTGCATAAGCATTTCGGCTATCCCGGCAGCACACCCGAAATTCCCATCGATCTGGAAGGGGGGGTGTGCATCGAAGAGGTTCGGATATGTGCCTCCACCCCGCCACATCTGGGATTGAAGGGAGGGAGTTAGCTGATCGGTGATCAGTTTACAGGCATGATCCCCATCCAGCAGGCGAGCCCACAGATTGACTTTCCATCCCATCGACCAGCCGGTCGATTCGTCACCCCTTGCCATCAGTGAGGTGCGGGCGGCTGAAAACAATTCCGGTGTGTGATAGGGGGAAATCTGGTTCGAAGGATACAACCCATATAGGTGTGAAACATGCCTGTGCCTGTCGTTTTCATTATCCCAGTCATACATCCATTCCTGCAACTGCCCCCACTTACCTATCTGCATGGGAGGTAAGTGCTTCAGTGACTCCTGCATCCTGGATACCAGTTCCTTATCTTTTTTCAGAACTTCTGCTGCCTTTATCGTCCTGGTGAATAAATCGAAGATCAGTTGATTATCCATGGTGGTACCGGCAGAAATGGAAGACTCCGGATGAACGGAAGGTGCATTTTCGGGAGATACCGAAGGACAAACCACCAGCCAGTGGTGTTCGGGTTCTTCCGTTAGAAAATCAAGATAGAACAGAGATGCCTCCTTCAGAATAGGATAAACAGATTCAAGATATTTTTCATCACCGCTGAACAAATATTTTTCAAATAAATGCTGTGAAAGCCATGCGCTTCCCATGGGCCACATGCCCCAGAAAGCACCGTCAACCGGGCCGTTGATGCGCCAGATGTCGGTATTGTGATGCAGCACCCAACCCTCTGCCCCATACATTTCGCGTGCCGTTTGCCTTCCGGTTTGGGCAAGTTCACGGAGCATCTGTACCAGCGGTTCATTTAATTCCGTAAGATTGGCAACTTCCGATGGCCAGTAATTCATTTCGGTATTGATGTTCACCGTATACTTGCTGTCCCAGGCAGGCATGAGCTGATCAGCCCAGATACCTTGCAGGTTGGCGGGCTGACCGCCAGGACGGGAGGAGGAGATTAACAGGTAACGCCCATATTGAAAGTATAGTGCTACCAGCTGAGGATCATCTCCCTTAGCAAATTTTGTAAGCCGAAGATCGGTGGGTTCATCAGCCGCGGCAGTCACTCCAAGGTCGATACTAACACGTCTGAAATATTCCTGATAATCGGCAATATGATTCTTCAACAATTGATCATAGGTTTTCTTTACAGCTGCATCCATATATTTCCCGGCACGTTCAGCTGCATTGCCCCCAATGTCTGCATAGTTATTGAAATTGGTCCCGATCGAGATATAAAGCGTGGCATCGTTCGCACCTGTTACCTGTAAACTGCTATCCTCTGCTGTAATACTACCTCCGTTGAGGCTGATCTTTACATGCACTTCAAACTCCACTTTACCTTTCACCCCTTCATGATCACTGGTTCTTCCGGTCATTACCAGCTCATCCTTTCCACCTAAACTTACCCTGACATTTGCAGGCCGGTCAAGCCCGGCTGTAAAATTTAATGCACCGGGTTTGTCAGCGCCAATGCGCACAACAGTCACCTGGTCGGGGAAAGAGGAGAACGTTTGCGTGGTGTACTGTACCCCGTTCAGTTTGTAACGTGAACTAATCAGCGCTTTTTCCAGATCCAGCTCCCGGTAATACTCTGTATAACCTTCATGCGCAACAAAACTAAGACGAAGATTCCCGGCCGTCTGATAAGGCATCCCATGAGAGGTCTTACTAATAAAATTCTGATTAATCAGGTCCTGCGCTTCCTTATATTTCCCTTCAAAAATTAACTTCCGGACTTCAGGTAAAGACTCCTTTGCACGCGTGTTATCATTTCTGTTTGGTTCCCCGGCCCAGATGGTATTCTCATTCAACTGAATGGTCTCATGTATCGGATCCCCATATACCATGGCCCCTAACCGTCCATTCCCCACGGGAAGTGCTTCCACCCATTGGCGTGCAGGTTGGGTATACCAGAGTTTCAGAAGCGAATTAACCTGTTTGGGTTGTACCTGTGCAAACAGAAGTGCTGGCATCCCAAACAGGATAAGGTGCATGATTCTTCTCATGGATCAGCAATTAACGTTCGAAAATTAATTTCATTATTTAAAACTCACCCAGTCCACCTCCACAGGTCCTCCTTCCTTATGGATTACGAGGAGGTTGTGAACTCCAACTCCTGATTTTGACAACTTCGCACTTACTGGTATCCATGCTTTCCCTGCAGGGATTTCTACCACTGCCAATAAGAGACCATCGGCGCTGTCCAACCTGAATTCAAGGGTTCCACCAGTTTCTGAGGATGTCAAAGCCAGCATGGTTTTAGGTTTCTTCTGCCCGAAATCAACTGTATTGTATTGCACCCATCCGCCTGCTGAAAGGAGCGTTTTCCATCCGGCAAAGGTATTGAGTGTATCGAGAAATGAGACCTCACATCCCTTTTCACTTTTCATACTGTACCTGTCGGTCTGGATTTTCTCACTTGCCTTCGTAATCCCAACACCTCTAAGGGTAGGTATTACTTTCCGGATGGTGCCATCAGCATTGAAGAACATACTGTCAATGCATACTGCACGGTTCTTGTCGAACTTTGGCGAGAGCGCATTCTGATGATAGAACAAATACCACTGTCCTTTGAATTCGATGAAGGAATGATGATTGGTCCAGCAGTTCATGGGTGACTCATCCATGATGACTCCCGCATAGGTAAAAGGCCCCAGTGGATTATCCCCGGTTGCATACTCCAGACGTTCTATCTTGTTTTGCACATGCGGATAGGTCATATAATAGATTCCATTCCGTTCGAACATGTAGGGTCCTTCTATCAGACCTTTCGTAGGAAGATCTTTCATCACCTGTGTTTCAGAGGCCAGTGCAAGCATATTCGGCTCCAGCTTAGCGCCGAAAATTCTGCCTCCTGACCAATACAAATAAGCTTGCCCATCCTTGTCGATAAAAGGACAGGGATCTATCCCGCGTACTTTTTTTATTGGCGCCTGCTCGGGAATAAATGGCCCGGATGGATTGTCGGCAATAGCAACGCCTATGCTGAATCCCCTTCCGTAGCTGGTATCTTTGGCAGAAGATGGAAAATAGAAATAATACTTCCCGTTTTTGAAAATGCAGTCTGGCGCCCAGAGAGAATAGCCTGTGGGATTGGTCCAGGGTGTTTTATCCTGGCTTAATATAATCCCGTGGTCTGTCCAGTCCGTTAAATTGTCCGAAGAGAACACATGATAGTCTTCCATGCAGAACCAGCCAGGCCGGCCTTGTCCTTCCTTCCCCAGAATATCATGCGAAGGGTAGAGATATACCTTATCACCATATACCCGTGCAGAGGGATCTGCGGTAAACTGATCGCGGATAATCGGGTTCTGAGCGAGCAACACACCTGTCAGAAACAAAAAGAAAGTGGCTGAAATTACTCTTTGGATTTTCATCGGTATGGATTTTAAGTACTATTTATTGTGCAGTTGACTTAGTCCTTCAGTTTTCCTGAATTTATATTTATCCCTTCCGAAAAACACTATTCCCGCAAGGCAAAGTTATCTTAATTCTTTTCTGCCGGCTTTTTAATCCGGATTACTGTGAGTGAATTCCCGGGGAATAAATGGTTCAGGCTTGTTCCGGAAAGTTTCTGTACTGTTGTTTTTGGAGATACTTTTTCCGGCTGCTCCAGGGTATTCTCGTCCAGCGGGCTTGCAGAGGTGAGCACTGTGGCAGAATAATCCTTTGGAAGGGATACTGCACCCTCCAGTTCGATGTTTGTTTTTACTGCGTAGGCAGCAGTATTGACAAACTTGAGGATAATGTCTCCCGATTTTTCATCCAGGGCAGCACTGGCGCAGATACTTTTTACATTGGCAGTATTATCAGCCAGTTCCTGCACCAGTTTCCCGTCCAGATATCCCTTGACTGAACTACCCCGGATCTCGATCCTTACATCATACCAGCGTCCGGCGTCAATAGTTCCGTCCTGGCTTGCGGTGGTCATACCGATCTCCATATAATGCACAGAGTTATTAAATCCGCCAAGATCCCAGCGGAGTCGTTCCCGCTTTCCACGGTTGTGAAAATAGATCTGAAAACCATTTTCACCAGAAATCTTGCGGGCTTTGAGGGTAATGGTATAATCGGTCCAGTTCGTATCTCCCACGAAAGCCGTAACAAAGGGTGCGCTGGCAGACTGCGTGATAATCCCGTCCTTCACAGACCAACTACCGGGACCGGTCAGATTCCAACCGTCCATATCCTGAATATTTTCGGAACTGTATAGTACCTTTCCTTCTGGTGAAACCACACGCAGGTCTTTGAAATCGGCTGCATTGTTCCAGGTGCCGAGCCCGATATACCCTGAAGCATAGGGTGCCGCTATTTCAGGTGCCTTTTCAATATTTACCGGCAGTGCTATTGTTCCCTGGTTGGTAGAAAAAAGTTTCTGAACATAATAACTGGGAAGTCCAAACCAGCGGTAGCTGTCGAAATTGATCAGGTTCACCGGCCATGCTTTGTGGTTGGAATTGCAGAACAAAGGTGCATAAGATCCCATCATTACAATATCTGAATTGCGCTCCATGCCTATCATCCAGGCAGCCTCCCCGATGGCACCCCGGAGATTTCCGTTACCTGTATTGCTGGTAACAGCATATTCCCCGATGAATATCTTCGGTCCTTTACGGTCATAGCTGTCGTATTTGTTCGCGTTCCAGATAAACCAATCGGGGTTGTTGTAATAATGTTCATCTATGTATTCCGGATTGGGTTCCTTCGGATGCCCGCCGAACCATTCGTTGGCAATGAGTATCACGTCGGGATACCTGTCATGCACGGCCTTGGCCATCAGCTCCCAGCGTTCAGCATAGGGTGCCTGGCCGTTTTCATTTCCAATCTCCAGATATTTTAAATTGAAAGGTTGAGGATGCCCATTCCTTGCGCGCTGACCACCCCATACTGAAGTTACAGGACCATTGGCATATTCGATAGCATCGAGTGCATCCTGTATCCATTGACCCATCTGATCGAGAGGGACCACTTCCCTGTGCGAAA
This sequence comes from Bacteroidales bacterium, assembly GCA_046329925.1. Lineage (GTDB taxonomy): Bacteria > Bacteroidota > Bacteroidia > Bacteroidales > JAAYUG01 > JAXLTS01. The sequence goes on along the minus strand of JAXLTS010000014.1, from coordinate 38,483 downwards.
TCCCGGCATTCACACAAAAAAGCGGTTCCGCACCCAGATCCTCGGCCAACTGAAGGTATTCGTGATATCCAAGCCCGTGAGTCGCGTTATAGCCCCAGATATTCCAGAGGGGTGTACGTGTAGCTATGTCCCCGATTGTGTTTTTCCAATGGTTCATGTGGGCGAAGTCATCTCCTTCCACCCAGCACCCCCCGGGGAATCGCAGAAATCGCGGTTGAAGGGCATCCAGAGCTTCCGCAAGATCTGTGCGCATTCCGTGGTTCTTCCAACTTTGTGAAGGTAGCAGGGAAACCATGTCCAGACAGAGGCTGCCGTTCCCTTCACAGGATATCTCCAGCCTGGCTTTCGGATCACCGATAGCAGCAGTAAGATTCAGACTGTAATATTTCCAGCCATTTTCGATCCCGGGTATCAGGGCCGAAGCCAACTCGCTCCCGTTTGTTCCGATAAGCCGGACTTTCACAGAACCGCTGAAAGTATTCACTGCACTGGCAGCCATTTTAAAAGAATAACTGTTGCCCTGAACTATATTCATGCCCCAGTATCCTTCATTTTCAAGACGAAAGGAGCCGTTTGCCTTTATGAGTAAATACTTGCGGTTGAAGGGATTGAGCGGAGGAAGCGGAGGTTGGGCCTGTACGTCGGCCAGCCGGACTGATGCCGTGCTTTTTCCGTCGACACTCATAAACTTCCAGTTCTCCAGACTCTCTGCATCCTCAAACGAACGGTTACGAACCAACTCGGGATACAGACCTCCGTCAGCCGAGAGATTGATATCTTCGAAAAACACTCCGAACAACACGGGTGAAATGGCATGTCCGGGCTTGTTTACCTCAATTTTAATTCTGGCTTCCCCTTTCTTTTGCTGTTGCGCCTGAAGTACAGTTGCCATTGAGAAAATAAAAAAAACTTGCAGAAATAGCAGATAAGGCTTCGGTTTCATGATCCGATAATTTATGAGTTGTATTGGATTCAATTATTTATTCCAGGCTAAAGCCTCCGTGACTTAAGTTTATTGTTTCACCCCTGGTATTACAGTATCAACATGGAACCAGTCGAAATCAACATAGCCACCAGTCTGTGAGCCTGCATAATTGAAAAGCCCGAATTTATTTCCTGTGAAAATACGGAGACTGAACCTCATGGATAAATCATTTCCCAGTTTTGTGAATTTCTTATTATCGTAACTGTATTCAAAGAAAGCCTTTCTGCTGCTATTGGATGCTATGATACGCAGGTATATCTCCTGTACCTGCCCTGCAGCAGCAGTTTCCACGCTTGTTCCATTATTCACCATGATTAATTGTTTCACGCCTGCCTCCTGCTTAACAGCAATAAAAGCATATGGATCCTGGAAAATTGCCAGACCCGCCACGTCGCCGTCCTTCATGCCCTGCACCTGCAATCGTATGGTTGCCTGCGTGGCTTCTGCCTTGTTATAGCTGGCAAAGGGTCGCTGTGTGAGCATATTCTGTGCATCCCGGAGGTTGGTCTCGATTTTTGTGGTTGTGATCCGAAGATAGCCCGGATGCTGGGTTAATGACCAGCCTGCCGGATCAGGATTATGGTTCCATCCCCACTGCAGGCCAGGTTCCTTTTCAGAGAACTCGTCGGAGGTTGGCAGGTCTTTTACCGGGAATTGCTTTCCAACATCAGGCTTCCGGTACCGAATGACTCCTTTTCCGTCCACACCTGCAATGGGCCATCCGTCTACCCACTTAATCGGATGCAGGGATGGGAAACGCCCGAATGGACCACTGTCAACAAAAAGCAGGGTCCACCATTCACCAGTCTGAGTCTGGATCAAAGCCCCCTGGTGTACTCCGAAATTGACACCCTGCGTGGTATCCCTTATCACTACTTTCTGTTCGTAGGGCCCGTAAATATTTTTCGAACGGAGGGCTACCTGGATGCCATCCAGTCCACCATATGTACAATACAGATAATAATAGCCATTAATTTTATATACATGTGTACCCTCCAACCCATTGCGGATATCGCCTGTATAGACCAATGAATCCTGACTCTTTGCAACAAAATTCTCATCCAGCTCGGTAATGGATATCTTACTGTACCCATGGGCGACGTAGATTCTTCCATCCTCATCGAAAAACAAACCCGGATCGTAAAATCCCCGGGGCAGTTTCCGGATCTCCCAGGGACCTTCTGCCTTATCCGCTGAACAGACAAAGCCTCCCTCATCGAGCGTGATGAACAAGATATAGAACTTCCCGTTATGGTATTTCAGACTGCTTGCCCATTGCCCCTTCCCATACCGATGACATCCATCGAGATTGTAACAAGGACTGAAGTCGAAGCGCGAAACCGCATTGCTGCAATACTCCCAGTTCACCAGGTCGTAGGATTTGAGGATGGGCACTCCTGGAAAGACAAACATGGTGGTACTTACCATGTAATAGGTGTCTCCGACACGGATCACATCCGGATCGGGGAAATCTGCAGCTATTACCGGATTGGTATATGTTCCGTCGCCGTTATCACTATGGTTTCGTTGGGCAACAAGGCTATGCCAGGGGGCAGCCGAAATCAGTATGAAAAGAAATGTAAAGCGGATCAAGTAATATATGTGGTTCATTGTATCAAGTTTTAGCACTCTGCCTGAAAGTAAAATTAATAGACTACTTCACCGGATCAACACCTTTTGTTGTCTGAATGATTTTGTTGATTGTACCATCCGGGTTATAATACATATAATCTACGCAAATGGAACGGCGATAGCTGCTTCCTGTGGGAAGGGCTCCATTATGATAGAAGAAATACGACTTGCCTTTGTAATCGAGTATCCCGGGATGAGTAGTAAAACTGTTGGGTACATTCTCCTGGATGATACCCCTGTAGGTCCATGGCCCGGCAATATTTTCCGCAGTACAATATTCGATCATTTCGGGCTTTGTGCCTGCACTGGCATATACTAAATAATACAGTCCATTTCGCTTGTAAACCCAGGGTCCTTCGATATAATGCTCAGGTTTGAAAACTGTGATTGGACCATCCAATTCAGTCATATTGTCTTTCAGTTTCACCCATTTGCAGCTTCCATTCCCCCAGAACATATATACCTTTCCATCCTCATCGATAAACACGGTGGGATCGATGTCGTCCCAACCGTGTTTCATGTCGGTTGTCATCTCGTTGACTACAAGCGCCTTTCCTATTGCATCCCTGAAGGGTCCTGTTGGCCGGTCTGCCACTGCCACCCCGATGGCAGCCCCGCCTTTGCTGTTTTCATCGCTTTTGTGAAATGTAGACACGTACCAGTAAAACTTACCGTCCCGGGAAACACATTGCGCAGCATAGGCATCTCCGGTAGCCCATGAAAAAGTATGAGGTGAGAGGCAGGAACCATGATCCTTCCAGTTTACCATGTCGGTGGAGGAAAACACATACCAGTCAGGCATCCTGTAGTTGGGAGCAGTTACAGAGGCTGTGTCATGGCCCGTGTACAAATAGACTGTGTCGTTATATACCAGCGGTGCCGGATCGGCTGTAAACAGGTGGCTGATGATGGGATTTTGTGCCAGGAGACCCTGTGCGAAAATGCCAATTACCGCGGAAATGATCAATATTCCTATAGATCTGGTTTGCATATTTGAGTGTTAAATTCAATTATTGATGATCCTGTGCTGTTTCCACAATCTGTTTTTTATTTAAAAAGAAGTGGTGCGAATTTGTACAGGTTGTTCCGCCATACCGGCCAGGCATGTCCTCCCGGATACTCACTATAGGTATATTTGATCTTCATCCCGTCAAAGGCTGAAATCATTTGCTGGCAGTTATTCCAGGCTATATCTTCCTTGCCGCCCATAGCGATCCATAATTCCTTCAGGTTGCTGTTGATCATATCCTTATTATTCCGCATAAACTCATATTGCCTGTTAGCCAAATCGGCCTGCATGGGCTGTATCCATCCTGAACTGAAAACTCCGAGGTAGGCAAAGAGCTGTGTGTTGTTGATACCTGCGTACAGGGTTTGTATTCCTCCCATGGACAGTCCGGCCAGTGCACGGCTTGAGGCTTCGGTCTTCACCCGGAAGTTTTGCTCTATGAACGGAATCACAGCTTGTTTCAACTCACTCTCAAAGAGTTTTAACACATCTTCCCCGAAGGCTCCCGATGGCATATTCCCGTCCATCATCACAACCAGCATGGGCACTGCTTTCTTACCGGCGATTAGGTTGTCAAGAATAATATCTGTTTTGCCCTGGGTTGCCCAGCCCCGTTCATCCTCTCCTCCACCATGCAACAGGTACAGAACAGGATATTTTTCGGCAGTATTCACATCATACCCCGGCGGAGCATAAATATACATCCGACGCCAGGACTTCAATACATTGGAATAATACTGTTTAATCCGGATATCGCCATGCGGCACATTCCGCAAGGTATAATAGCCGTCACCTTTGAATGGTACCTCCAGCCCGCTGGCCATGCGTCCCATCCCATAATAAGTCTCGCTGGCAGGGTCGGCTACGGCCAGCCCGTCAATAAGGAGCGAGTAGTAATGAAAGCCTTCACTCAATGAATCGGTTGTTACTTCCCAGACTCCATCACTGTTCCTGACCATGTCGTACTTCTTTACCAGGTCGAGTTGTACCTTCTGTGCATCCGGGGCTTTCACACGAAATATTGCACGACCGTCCGGTCGCAGCTGGGGGTATTTTGCACTTCGCACATTCGAGGGGGCAGGCACTCCCACTTCACTATACCTGTAAAAGCCTGACACATCCACCGGCTTAAAAAGCAACTGCGAAAACATGTACAGGTCATTTTTCCAAACATTGAAATCATGATACCCGGGTTCAACATAATAAATATGATCCACCTGGTTTTTAACCATATAATCATGTGTACGCTTGCTGAAGGTGATGAGGTTGTCGCGGTCGCCACAGGATATCCAGAGCAGTTTCAGTTTCTTCTTTCCCTCTCCGGGATCGGGCAGCAGTTGTTCCGGCGCCTTCGTGTTGGGAGCTGATGAGAATCCTCCCACCCAGGCAAAGCGGTCCAGGTTGCCCAGCCCGAAATTCAGCGACTGACCTCCTCCCATCGACAGTCCTGCGATAGCGCGATGTTCAGCATCCTTAAACACGGGGTATTTTTTCTCAACAAATGGTATCAGGTCATTCAGCAGGTCCTGCTCAAAGGTGGCAAAAGCCTGCACCTTGTCGGGAGCCATGATATTTCCTGTGGCACGGTCATCAGCCATGGCACGCCCGTTGGGCATTACCACGATCATCGGTTCCAGTTTGCTGTCTGCATAAAGGTTATCGAGTATCACCTGGGGCTGCGCACCGTTGAGCCATTCCTTCTCATCCCCTCCGATACCATGTAGAAGGTATAAAACCGGATATTTCATCTCCTTAGTATAACCCGGCGGTGTATATACCAGGGCCTTTCGGCTGGTTCCCACCGTTTTAGATTTGTACACGATAGTATCGATCATCCCTTTTTTGATGTCCGCCCGGGGAATGTCAAATCCCTGTGGTGCATGCCCCACAAAGCCCTGACCGTTAAGCATCAGAACAATGCAGCTAAACAGTAAAGAAGTAAAAATGCGTTTCATGGTTGAAGATTTTATTGTCTGAATTGTTTCTCATTACCCAATTGCCAGTTCTCTCCTGCCAAAAATGAGTGGTTGGGGATCGCCCTGACGACTGCTCCGACTGTATCCAATAAAAAAACGGAGTGAGGCCCGTCCGGGAAACCAGACTTACCAGACAGGCCTTTTTCCTCCGTAACTCCCGCTCTGGCGACTAAATCAGCCGGGAATCGCCCGGGAGGATCCAACTCCGTTTGAAAAACTCAATTGTATGCACTCAGGATTTCAACCCCCTGGGAGCAATATTTAATTGCCCGGAAAATTGAACCTGTATGTGGAGTAAAAATAGCCGGAGAAGTAAAAATTACTTGTCAATTTTGAATCAAAGCTTGTTAAAAATAGATCATTTCACAAATATTCAATTCACTGGTATTCTGAGTAATAACATGCATTTTAATTAAAAAGAGCCTAATCCAGTGTTCGGATTCCGGCAAATAGAAAAGATAAACAACTGGATATAATCCTATTCATTTTGGTTATTTCTGTTTATCAGTATGCCTGATAAGTTCTTCTATATATCCGACCACCTTTTCCGGATGGTCCTTGTAGATGTGATGCTGCCCTTCCAGTTCAACCTGCCGGGCATTGTTGATTCCTTTAATGATGGGCTTTTGAAACTTATACCAGTTCCAGGCAGTTGCGGAAACCAGGATGACTGGTAAATTTTTATTCAGGGAGATACTATCCATATACCCAAGATTGGTAAGGAAGGCATGCCATTCCTTCCGGTAACGGGCCGGGAAACGGGTGTTGTACCATTCCGTCCCTCCGGTACGGTATTCTTCCAGCTCCTTCGGACTCATCTTTTTCCAATAGGCCTCGGGAGCAGGATCGAGAAGCAGCAGGCCCTTCACTTCTTCCGGGTAGTTAGCGGCAAAATACCGGGTTATCAATCCTCCCAGGGAATGCCCTACGAGGATGTAAGGCGGATTGATTTGCTGGTCCTGCAGAATACTTCGCAGTTCACCCACTACGTTGGGGAGGGTACGCGGAGTGTGGGAGGTGTCCGATTTGGCAATATCGAGCCGGTCGTACAAAAAAACACGCGCATGCAGCGCTACCGAGTCCGGTATAGATCCCCAGACCTCCAGGCTGTCCGACATACCGCTTTCGAAGAGAACGGAAATTGTACCTTCGCCCAGGGTTTTAATGCGGAAATTATGTTCGTCGACCCTGACCATCCGTTCCTGGGCTGAGAGAACTGTCATCAGTAGTAAATAACTGCAGAAAAGTATCATCCGCTTCATAAGATTCCGGTTTCCTTTCGTAATTTTTCACGATAGCTGTTACCAACCGGGATTCGTTCTTCCCCAATCCGGATGATGTTCCGCTCAATGGATTCGATTTTATCAAGGGCTACCAGGTAGGACTTGTGCACCCGCATAAAACGATCGGGGGGAAGGAGTGTCTCCATGGCTTGAAAACTCATCAGGGTCATAATCTTAACCCCCTGTGTGATGATGCGCAGGTAGGCACCTTGTCCTTCGATGTACAGAATATCGGAAAAATCAATACGTTCCATCCGGTACTCGGTCTTTACAAACATGTAATCTTTCCGGGAATTATTGCCTGTTTCATGCTGCACCTTATCTATTGCCCTGAGAAATCGTTCGAAGGAATAGGGCTTTAACAGGTAATCGGAAACAGCATATTCGAAGCCCTGGACAGCATACTCTCCATAAGCGGAAACAATGATTATTTTCGGGCGGTTTTGCAATGACTCCAGGAATTGGAGCCCTGTGAACTGATCCATCTGGATATCCAGAAATACAAGGTCCACGGGCTGACTTTTGAGGAAAGTCAGGGCTTCGATACCGCTGCTGAAACTACCGAGCAGGTTCAGCAGCGGCATCTGCCTGATAAAGCCCTCCAGCTTTTCAACTGCCAGGGGGTTGTCGTCCACAACGATACAATTAATTGTCATGGGTGTCAAGGGTCAGCAATACATGAAAGGTAGTCCTTTCTTCACGGATTTCCAAATGATGCCTCGAAGGATAAATCAATTCCAGCCTGCGCCGGACCACAGGCAAACCGATTCCTGCTGTCGGATCCTTGCCGGTTGTATGCTCTGCCCTGTAACTGTTAATACATTCAAACCTGATCCCTTTTTCATCCAGTTGAAATGTAATGCAAATGGCACCTGGCATGTCTTTATCCGTGCAATGCTTGAAGGCATTTTCAACAAAGGGAATAAACAGCATCGGTGCAACGCGGATACCCTCGGGAGAACCGTTAAGGCTGAAATTTACAAGTTCCGGATTGGAGGACTGTATCCGCTGCAGTTCAATATAACTCCTCATATGATCAATCTCTTTCGACAGAGGCACACGCGTTTCATTACTCTCATATATCATATACCGGAGAATACCGGACAGTCGGAGGAGAACCTCGGAGGCTTTGTCCTTATTGCTTTGGATAAGGCTGTCGATGCTGTTCAGGGTATTGAAGAGAAAATGAGGATTGATCTGATTCCGGAGCAGGGAGAGCTCGCTCTGAAGGTTTTGTCTTGCAGTTTTCTCGGCCACAATCCAGTTCTCCGCAATCCTGAAAAAGGTGCCGGCCAGGGCAAAAAGGATGCTGCTCATATAAGCAATCGTAAGACAGTAGGTCATCTTCCATGCGACTGCAATAGTGAAAAATCTGAAGAACATAACCAGTACAAGTGGTCCAATGACAAGTACCAACAAGGGCCATATCCATCTTTTGGTTCCCTTCCTTTTAATAATTGCGGGAACCAGCCGGCTATAAAACAGATAGAACATACCTATTGGAATCGCGAGGTAGATGAAGAGAGTAAACAGTATGCCCATAACATTTGAAAGGTCGGTAATGGGCCGGCCAACATCAACCGGAACAAACAATATCCTGACTGTTTCAGCCAGGAAGTGCATAAACCCGGGCTGGGGAAGGGATTCGAACCCGGGGAGAACATCGTGGGCATCAGCCCACCCGGAAAAAGCATGCAACAACGGGAACATCGTCCAAAACAGGAGGTGCAGACTGATTTTTAATGACTTTTTCATAACATAGTGATTTGATTAAACCTGTATCAAAAGTCTGCTCTCCATAAAGGAATTCAAAATATCTTAAACGAACAAGGGAATTGCATTAACCAAACGTGGGGAAAATGGTATGAATTGAAAAGGCTAGACAGAAATGATTTTACTCAGGAACATCATTATGGCAACTCTAAAAACGCCTTTTTTACGACTCACCCCTGCCCCCGTCCGAACGCCCGCCTGACCGGACGGGCAGGGAGTCATCCGGGCGCCCGCCTGCATGACGCAGTCGGGCAGGGGCTTTCTACTCCGGCAGAGAGGGAGCTAAGTGGAGTTTTTAGAGTTGCCCATTAGGTAAAAGTACGAAAAGAATACAGGCTCAACAAACAGACCTGAGTACAACAGGTATTTTATTGCCCAGATTAGCTATTTTCGCAATTAAACACGAAACCTGCCTGCCCGGTCTCGCACCAGAGAAGGGGAAAATCTGGATACCTGTACTTACAATCACATCAAATGCTTCACGAAATCTCCCCGCATCGATTCAATAACCACTTCCTTGCAAACAGAGGTCCTGAGAAAGAAGATTTTTTACTTCACTATAAGGGAAACTCAGTGTTATTGAAAACAAATGAAAATGGGCATGAAATTCCCAGGTTTAAGGATTTCCCGGAAATTTCCAATTCAAAAAATAATACTTTTCTGTTTTCCCTGGATGAGATTCCCTGTTTCCTGGTATGGGATGATCCGGGACCTCTTGAATCTACTTTTCAATTTATTGAAATCAGTTTCTTTCGAAAAACCCGCCAACAGGAGGTAGCATGGGTATGTATCACAGGACTACATCTGTTTAACTGGTACACGCAAAATAAATTCTGCGGGAAATGCGGAGCCCGGACACAGCAGAAACCGGATGAACGAGCGCTCCTATGCCCGCAGTGCAACACAACTGCTTATCCGAAAATTTCTCCTGCCGTAATCGTGGCAATTATTTCCAGTGACAAGATCCTTCTCGCCCGCAATGCGAATTTCCCCGGCAGCTGGTATTCCCTGCTGGCAGGATATGCAGATGTGGGAGAATCGCTCGAAGAGACCGTGATCCGCGAGGTAAAGGAAGAGGCGGGGCTGGATGTACACAACATCCGGTATTACAAAAGTCAGCCCTGGCCCCTCTCCGGTTCGCTAATGATCGGTTTTGTTGCTGAGGCGGATGAGAAGCAGCCAATTGTGATTGATGCCAACGAGATAACCGAAGCAGCCTGGTTTCAGCGTGGAGAGTTGCCAAGCCATCCCCACAACATAAGCATAGCGGGGGAAATGATTGAGCGGTTTGAGCGGGGGGAATTGTAGAATACCCAGTTATGCCACACCACCAGGAAATCTCTGCAAAAATTCCCTAGTAATTAATTCCGAATTGACTGCAACTAACAAACTGGCTAATACAAACAAATAGTATCTACCTGAGGGCTCTTCCTATCCCTGTTATAACCGATTTAATACCGTCGTCGACAATCCGGTAATTCTCCTGGATTCGCCTTTTAAAAGCCATCCGCATCTCCAGCCAGGATTCGATGGAAACATAAGATTCTCCTGAATGCGGGTATTTCTCAAGGTAAATTCCTTCAATAAGATAAAAATAATTGTCCTCCTTAATCCATACTCTGACATTGAAATGTACAATCGCCATCTGCCCGGCATACATTTCAACCTGTTTTTTGATTGTTCCTTCACCGAAAATAAAATTTGACTGTCGTGTATTCCATTCGACCTCCAGATCATTTTTATCACAATACCGCTTTATCTTTGAATCGAAAATTTCCCTGTCATAAGCCTTTTTTAGAGGAACAGTATCATAGTATCCTACATGACCCTGGAATATTGGAAATACTACATCCTTGTCCAGGGAATAATCCTCCTTTTGCCAGTGTGCCTGCAGACCCTGAGCTACTTCCGGGATAGAAGTATTCAGGATGAAAAGAAATAATGCAAACAATCCCGCTGTAATGTTTCTTTTCTTATTCGGGGAATGAATTATTAATCGGGTAAAATTACATTTCCGCATTAATGTCATACCCATATAAGGTTGAAGTAAGTTTCATTTTATCTCAATCTGATATATTTTAGAATCTCATTTGTTTCATCCCTCACTCCCTCACACACCTCACTCCCATCCCCGTATTCTTCCCTGCATAGCCCTGGAAGGAATAGCCATAGTTGCGCTGGAGGTAAAAATAGCTGGCGTTTAGCGTGCTGTAAAAGTCCTGGGTCCAGAGGTTACCCTCTACTCCGAGGAAGTCGAAGGTGCCATCGGGCAGGCGTTTGCCTCCCGGGAGGGCGGTAAACTGCGAGCTGTTGGTGGCGCCGGTGTTGGGTGCCAGCCATAGTGTTGTTGCCTTCAGCGCTCCCCCGGCCTTGCCGGTGCCTCCGAGGTAGTTTTCCAGCTCGGAAAAGTCCGCTGCAGTGGGCACACGCCAACCCGTGGGACAGAGTTTCCCGCTGTTCACCACATGCCAGTTGTACAAGACCCCGTAAATATCCTTGTTGGCAACATCATTCTGGTACCAGCAAAACCCGGGCAGGGAGGCACTGTCGAGGTCCTGCCAGAGGCTGTCGGCAACGATGTTGGGTATGCTGCTCCCATCGTTAAATTTTTCGGCAGCCAGGTTTTCCGCCATCCACTCCTGGTAGCCGATGCCTATTGTTGCATAGTTTTTTCCGTCGGCTGTCATGGTACCGGTAACTCCGGTGCGGTAAGTATGAAAGACAGAATCTGCCGTTTGTGTGCTGCCCAGTTCGTTGGTGGCAGTAATCCGGTAGTGATAAATGGTGTTATTTAAAAGTGCATCCACCAAAACTTCGAGGGTATCATTCAGGTTGGTGTCGGCAGGAACTGTAAAACTTTTTTGTTCTCCATAGACGGTGGTTGTGCCATACTCAAAAACGACTTCAGTACCGAGATAATGAGGATTCACTGCGCTCCGGAGTGTGACTTCATAGGTCCCCAGGCCGGTGAATGCAAGAGGTTTGATCACGGGAGTTTTCCCCAGGGTGGTATCATGCCGCACCTCACCCCAGGCAGTTCCCTGGCTGTTGGTGGCATAGGCGATCACGTAGTATGCCGTTCCAGCCGACAGGGTTTCCACCTTCCCGGAAAAATTACCGGAGCCGTTGCCCAGCACCAGGGGAGTGCCCGTAGTTTGCACATCGGCTGAGGTACCGTAATACACTCCCCGTTCGGTGATGGCATTGCCCCCGTCGGAACTTACATTTCCGCCGAAGGTGGCACTGTGCGCCCCCATCTGTTTCAACGGAAGGGTTGATACAACCGGCAGTTCTGGTACGGTGTTAAAACTGATCTTATTCCCGTACGAGGTCCCCTTAATGTTGGTGGCGTAGGCGATCACATAATAGGTCTTTGCACGTTCCAGTTCGGTTAACGAGGTGGTGAAGGTCCCCATGCCGGTATCAAGTGGTATTTTCATTCCGGTGAGGCGGGGGTTCGGATCGCTGCCCCAATAGATTCCTCGCTGGGTCACCCGGAAGCCTCCATCGTCGCTCACATTCCCTCCCACTGTTGCGGTGGTGGCCGTGAAGGCGGTGATGGGTGAGGTGCTTACCGTGGGGAGATGAATCTGGGTGGTGAAGAAAGTCTCTGCCCCGTAGCCCGTGCCCAGACTGTTGATGGCATATGCCTTCACATGATACCTGGTGCCGGGAGTGAGGCTGTTGAGGGTATCATAAAATACACCCACGCCTTCGCCCAGGCTGCGTTTGGTACCGGTAGTCTCGGGCATGGTATCCTTGCCCCAGAAAAATCCGCGTTCGGTAACCGGCGCTCCTCCATCATCCAGAACCCTTCCTCCCGCCCGTGCGGAGGTGTTGAACACCTCATCCACCGAAGCTGTTTCCACCCTGGGTATACCTTGTTTATCTACCTCCTTCTGACAAGCGTAGGAAGTAAGCAGGCAGAGAAAAATGCTGAGCGTTGTGCGGAAATTGTACATAGTTTGTTTTTTTGTCCACGAATGACACTAATTACACTAATGTTTTAAGTTACTCCTGTAATTCGTTTAATTCGTTTAATTCGTATAATTCGTATAATTAGTTTAATTAGTGTTCCACCTAACTAAAATCTTAAAACTCTTGCGCCGGATTTCGCGTCTTTTTCCTGTTGTGCATCCAGCTCTTTCTTTATCGCCTTCTGCAGATCGTTGATGTAACTCTCCTGGTACCCGGGTTCCGTTTTTAGTTTTACGAAGAATGGATTTTTGCTCACATCAACGCCCTTGCTGATAAGTGTCTGTTCGGCCAGGGCAATTCCTTCGAGTATCTGCTCACGGGTAACTTCAAAATACACCACTGTGCGCTGTCCTTCCTCCAATGCCTGTTCCGGAGTATTCCAAGCCCCTGCCACTGTCTTCTCCTCTGCCACTGCAACTGCTCCTGCCACCTTCTTCTCTCCTGCCATTGCCCCTGCTCCTGCCACTTCTCCTTCATCTTCCATCATCTTTGCATATTCCGGCATCAACTGCGAAAGTGCAGCATTCATCTTATTCAGTTGGTTTTTCAGACTGCTTATTTCTTCGGCCTGTTCCTGGATTTTTTTCTCCTGTTGCAGGCTTAGTTGTGCCAGGCTGTTTCCCTGCAGTCCCACTGCCACATTCACATAACTGTATTCATCCGATTCCGAAGCAGACCAGGCCATACCCACAATCTCCCTGTACTGCTCCGGCAGCATGTTCCCGGGTGATACTGCAATACCGGCTCCGTTGTTACTCCCGGAAGGAATGATATAATCGCCCACATTCACCTTACCCAGCACCTTCACCGGTACCTGTCCCATGAAGGCCACTTTTTCATAAACCATTTCTTTTCCGGCTTCAGGCATGTTACCCAGTACGATGGGATTGAGAGATATTACCATATAGTTGGCTGCTCCATCGGTATTCTTACTGATCTTTCCTCCGTTCACCCCCACAATGTCGCCGGGAAAATATTTCACGGCAGGATCGGACTTGATCAGCCATTCGGCATAGTCGCCTGCACCCGACTGGTAGGTAACACCAATATTAGTAAGTTTCGATACATTGTACAGGACCGGCTGTGCCACACTCAGTGCCAGGTTGGCTGCTTCCATGGCTGCCTCTGCAATGGCACCGGCGATGAGTGAGGGTACCGGCGCTGTGACACAGGCCCCCAAACCAGCACATACGGTGGAGGATGTGGATGCCGAAGCGATCCCTGCAATTGCCTTGGCTACATCCACCCCGGAACGCAATATCTCATTCGCGAAAATGATATTATCGAAAATGTATTCGGGATCGGTGAGCAGTTCGGAAGTGGTTTGTCCTTCTATGCGTCCCTGCAGGTTCTCATCGTCCCAAAAGGCGACGAAGTTGTTGCTGCTGCTTCGTGAGCCGTTAATTTTCACGGCCACACCCTGCGTACTGCCCTGCACCCGGAGCGGATAGGCATCCATGCTGGACTTGTCACCTGTGGTTTCGGTGTTGATTGTCACCTGTCCCTTGAGGCTGCTGGGAGCATTTACGGTGAGATCGTTTTCGAGGGTGGTATATTCATCCACCTTCAGGTTGCCGGTGAGGAAGGTAGGACTGCCTTCAGCTACTGTTACCCGGCTGCGCAGGGTGGATGATCCGTTTACATCGAGTGTGCCGGTAGCGGTGATGTTTTTATGATATGCATAAGGAACAAAAGCCAGTTCCTGCAGGCTGAAGTCGGAATAAAAAACCTCGGTAATGCTGAAGCTGATATCCACCTTGAGTGATTTGGGAGAGCCGCTCCAGTCGATGTCCTTAAAGCCTCCCGGACTGGAGGGGGTAGTTGTTCCCTGCCCGATAAAGAGGTTGATCATCCCGTAGGCATCGGTGGTGGTCTGCTGTTCTTCCTGGTAGTCGATAGTTCCCATCGAGTCGAGGATGGAGAAGCGGATCATCAGATCATGATTGGGAAGAATATTACCGGTAACATCCACGCCGGGCACCTCCTGCGGATCCTGGTCGAGTATCACCGCCTGGTAGCTGAGACCCTGGGACTGGGAGAGGAGTGGCAGGGGCAGGAGAAATGTTAGTAGCAGTGGCAGGAGCAGTGGCAATAGCCTTTTGCCAGCATATAGTTTATCGAAAGCGGGCTGAGTGATCAGGTGCAGAAACATATATTGAAACAGTTTCATATAGTATGTTTTTTCTTGTTGATGGGTGATTTTTTGCAGGTTGCAGGAATTGCCTAACCGGGCTAAGTCTGCCATAGCTAAGGCTCCGAAGGGAAAGTTTAACGTTTGTACTGGAGGTTGATGGTTAGTCCAACATTGAGATTATGTGTAGTGTATCGTAATTGTTCCTGGTCCTTGTAATTACCGATAAGGAAACTTCTTCCGAAGCGGTAAATGTGCAAAACAATATAATTTTTCGACAGGTAATAATTGACGGTGGCACCGGTTTTGAGAAAACAGCAAGTGTTTGTCGAACTCTTCCTTTCCAATCAGGTCGTACACCTCATCGTTGATTCGTTGGGTTCCTTTTACCAGGAAGTCGGCCATCCCGCCGGCTATGACAGAAAAAGAAAAGCCCTGCCGGTCGTTGGTACTAGTAAGGTTTTAGAAATTCATAGTCGAATAAAATGAAAAGCGGCAAGGCAGTTAAGATCGTACTTCAAAAAATTGCCCAGTTGCTTATCGCTCCCCTGCATGAAATAGGGCTGTACAGGGCTCCACCGACAGATGCAGGGGAGTTGAAAAGAGTGGCTGACGGTATTCCATACCAAGGTTGTTCCGTATACTGCTATCCAGGTGGCTGGATCTCTCTTTGCTGTTTTTATAATCTATACTTCCCAGCAGTTTGCCGGTTTCGATGAAAATATCTCGTCCCCGGGCTGTGAGCAAGCCCAGCGAAAACAGAAACAGAAAAATAAGGCGTTTCATTGGCAGGGGGTTGTTATTCTTTGATGAGCAAGGATGAAAAGCGTTGTGTACCGGCGCTTACCCGAAGGAGATACAAGCCGGGAGCCAGGGAAGAGAGATCGATAGTGAGCATTACCGATTCCGCCTCCTGGCTTGAAAACACCATTCGGCCGTACATATCGGAAAGTGAGATCAATCGTTCCCCCGTTAGTGTATCAGGCAGGGAAAGGGAAAGGCCGTTATGAAAGGGATTGGGAAACACCCGGAGCGGGGAGTTCGGACCGGATTTTTTTATTTTCAGCCCCTGCATGGGCTGGAGAAATCCCTGGCGCAGGAGGTGGTTGCCGGAGAAGGAAAGTCCGACAGGGCCTGGTTGGCCGATGCTTTGCTGCACCAGCAAAGGCTTCCCCTGCATCCGGGCAGGCTGTGTGCCCCCGCCTGCATTTACAGATGAACGCTGTAGCAGCAGATTCTGGGATGTCAATGAGAAAGGAAGAAGAAAAAGAAGGAGAAGCAGGAGGCTTGTTAAGCAGGATGTGCGTTTCATGGGAGCTGCAGGCTAGGGTGAGTGGCTGCAGCTTCCGGTCACCTTCCATCACTCAACTATCACTGCGGCAAAATCTCGTCGAATTTACAAAATAAAACATTGCCTGTCAATTAAAGTAAACCTGAATTGGAAGAATCACCTTTTCAATTCAGTGACAACGACTTGAAATGGTTGATTCTTCTTTTTCGCATTGCATTATAGTTTTTCTAATGCAATGATTGGGTTAAAGGAATTTTAAAATTGGAAGGTGGCTACAGATACCCTTGTCATTTCAGTTACACCAATATGATTTAACCAACGGTTAATCACTGATTCCTCCGAAACAGAACAAGCAGAATATCAGCGGTACCAAGATAAAAATCCCCAGATTTGGTGATTTTTATACCCAATTCAACTTCCTCTTCAGGCAATTGATCAAAGAAATTTCCCGAAACCAGGTAGGAACCATCAGGTATTTCGGATGCTGTTATTGCACTGTTTGTAACCACTTTATTGTTGCGGCAGTCATACAATTCAATGGTTGCGGTACCAGGAACCTTTGTGCCCATGTAGCCATCCCGAATGGTCACATCGAAAACAATTAGAACTGCAGAATCAATATCGGCATAATCCTGAATATTAAATTTTGTGATTCCACCATAGCCTTCTTTATAAGTTGAAATATGCGTCGGAGATGTTCCATTGGGACTTGATACCATATCGAATATTTTTAGGGAAATAAGTTTGTCGGCAGGGACATTTGCCCCATTACAGACATATTCAATCTTACTTATTTCTGAGGAATCCAACGTGTTATTCCGATTACTGTCATTTCCTGTAAGAATCTGCAAACCACCAAATTCGCAAAACATTCCCGGTAATTCTTTTTTGATATTCACCAGTGAGTAGATACCGTCCGTTCCATTACACACAAACTCTATGTCCCGGAATTCAACTGAATCCAGAATATCATTGCTATTCTATCCAAACTAGATGCAATTCTCACTCCTCCGGTAGGGCAGTTAGAACTGGAGGTTCGCACGTATACATATCAACCAAAGATTTTTTCCTGACAGGACTTTCAGATTCACAGCCAATAAATAAAAATCAGAGCAAAGAAAAGTGGTCCATTTTATACAATACATATGGCATTTTAAAATAGTAATATTAAATATGAGTTAAAGATAAGGAAATTCAAAATTAAACTCCAATTAGCCCCTCCAATTGTCCCTTTTTTCATGAAAAGACATCTGCCCATGGTAGTGTATATTGTTCAACACCTCCGGGGCTGTGATGATTCGAGATGCACCTCTGGTGCGCAATCCGGGATAGTTCAACTATGATCAGATATGATACTCACGGCTATTGGAATAAAACCGGGTTGGCCGGTCAGTCTTAATGCGCGATCATCAGCATCTTCGCCCGCGGCAATCCGCGGCGTGAACTGATGCGGGAATAGTATATGCCACTTTCGAGGTCGGAGACGCTGATGCGCAGGGTTCCCTGGCGCCCGTCAACCGCTATGGTGCGGAGTATCCTTCCCTGGTTATCGGTGAGTTCAACCACTCCTGTTGTCTGTCCTTCAGGTATGCTGTAACGCAGCATCAGCATATCATTTGCCGGATTGGGAAAAGCTTCGAGAACACCTGTAATATCAGTCTCTCCCGACTTGGGACTGTTTATGGTACTGGGTAGCACACCGGGGATGGAATAAACATCATATTTATAAAGACCTTCACCGAAATAAAAGGCATCCAGTATCAATACCGTGCCGGTAGCCGTGGTAACCATGCCTGCTGCCATGGGGGCATTGGCCACTGACTGATTTACAAGCCAGGCATTGGTATTCTGGATATCGGAAGCAAACAGCGTACTGCCGTTTTCGTGGAAGATGAGTACCTGGGCATACAGATCATCGTTATCATCCAGGTAGCTGAGTTCTGCCAGTAAATCAACATCAGGATCTGAATCGAACAGGGGCTCGGAGATATAGCGTATTTCCAGTTGGGGATCCTTGTATTTTGCGCTGGCGAAGTGGGAACCCAGGTTGATCGTGATAGTTTTAAATGAAGTGAAATCTGCATTAAAAAGAGCACACTCATAGGTAATGCTGTCCAATTTATTGATCAGACAATATTTTTTCCCGGATGGACCCAGCTTTACCTGTTGAATCCCGACCGAGGCCTGGTCATTAAAACTGTGCTGCAGAACAATCTGGGACTCGAGGCCTGGAACGAGGCCGAGCAAGCTGCAGAAAAGGAAAAAAATCTTTTTCATAGGAAACATTATTACAGGTGGATCATTAAAAACAAGCTAAGGTTTATCAAATGATGGATTGAAGATTCCCTCCTGAATTAGCTCTGTTCCGCCATTCCATTCCCCCGAGAGTGTTACCTGATAATAATATTCCTTATCTTCCATACCTGCAAATTTAAAATCCCAGGTGTAATAACACATGCAATGGCAATAACATGACGATGTAGCATTATTGCAGGTATCGTTCAGGCTGATCAGGATAGAATCGTTTGAAACGGACACTTCTCCTGCAAAGGGTGTGCAACAAATATAATTTACCCCAACAAAAATATTCAGGCTGTCCTGGTTACCAGAAAAGATAAGTGTATCAGATTCCCCATATGAAACACTCTTCCGGTTATTCTCCTCTGAAACATTGCAGCCACCGGGGATGGCATTAAGATACCTGAGTGTGTCACCAGTTTTTTCCTTGTCGGGATCACCCTCACAGGCAATAAAAGCAAATGGCAGCAAGATTGACAGGATAAAATTCCGTGCATTCATTTGTATGCATTTTAGACAGATGCAAGGTGTTGATTAATCCCTTCCCCAATTCATGATGGAAGGCTCCATAGTTCAGTTTTATCAGGTAGCAACGCTCTGCTCTTCCTGCAGCCGGGTGGTGTTCCTTATTTCTGAAATATTCTTCCTTCAATGGAAATTTGCGTTGCTCACATTACTTATCCATCTTCCTGATAATCTCGCGCAAAAGTTCGTTCTGCTCCTTCCGCAGTTTGATGGACTTAACTGCCCATAAAATAAGGAGGGTGATCATTCCCCCGACAAAAACCAGGTAGAAAAGGATAACCAGCAGACCTGCAAAACCAAAGTGAAACATCTCCATAATTCAAATTATCAGGTTATTATTCAAAACTTATAGCAGGAAAATAAATGACTCATACTTACTCCTGCCGATACAGGACACAAATTACAATTTTATTCTCATATTCAGGCAGGTACAGCTTGTTTTTTTATTACAGGATTGATTTTGTATTTTTAACACAGCCTATCATACCAAAATCCTGCTCATGTACCATCAGCTTCTGTGCGGCATGCTCTCCGGCTTGATTTCCCAGGGTCCGGAGGAGAATACCCTTTCCGGCCAGAAACAATTCCTGCCAGCAAAGCCCAACATCCTCTGCATCGTTTGTGAGGATATCAGTCCTTTTCTGGGCTGTTATGGCGACCCGGTGGCAAAAACCCCAACCCTTGACCGGCTGGCGATGGAGGGAATCCGGTATACACAGATGCATACCCCGGTAGGAGTTAGCGCCCCCAGCCGTGCCGCCCTCATCACCGGGATGTACCCTACAGCCATCGGAGCCAATAACATGCGTAATACAGGAGAAGGAAAGTATATGCCGGCAGGTGTTCATCCCTATAATGTAGTTCTTTCTGAAGGAGTGAAGTGCTACACGGAATACCTGCGTGCGGCAGGCTATTACTGCACCAACAACAGCAAAACCGATTACCAGTTTGAAGCACCGCTCACTGCCTGGGATGAGAATAGTGCGAAAGCGCACCGGAAGAATCGTCCAGCCGGGATGCCCTTCTTCTCCATTATCAACCTGGGAAGCACGCATGAGTCGCAGGTGTGGGCGCGTGCAGATCATCCCCTGCGGGTTGATCCTGCAAAGGTTCCTCTGCCGCCTTACTACCCCGACGACAGTATCGTGCGCCGGGATGTGGCCCGCATGTATTCCAACATCTCGGAAATGGATGACGAGGTTCAGTCTATCCTGGATGAACTGAAGGCAGCAGGAGAAATCGAGAACACAATCATCATCTGGTATTCGGATAATGGGGGTCCGCTGCCACGTGGCAAACGCGAAATTTACGAGACAGGGACCCGTGTCCCCATGATTGTCCGCTTCCCGGATGGAAGGATGGCCGGTACCCTGGATGAAAACCTGCACAGCTTTGTGGATATCCCTGCCACCGTGCTCTCCCTGGCAGGTATTCATACTCCTGCATACATGCACGGACAGGCATTTCTCGGAGCCTTTGAGACTGCTCCGCGGAAATATGTTTTTGGCGGACGGAACCGCATGGATGAGATCGTTGATAAGGCAGGTTATGTCCGTGACAAACGATTCCGTTATGTACGAAATTACTTCCCCGGAACGGCAGATTACATGGATGTGCAGTACCGAAAACAGATGCCTCTGATGCAGCGCTTACTCGAATTGTACCAGGCCGGAAAACTGGACAGCATCCAGCGCCGCTGGTTTGATTACCCGCGTCCGGCCGAGGAATTATTTGATGTTTTGGCAGATCCATTTGAACTTCACAACCTGGCCGGAAACCCTGAGTTCGCAAATGACATTCAAAGGCTGAGTAAGGCTTATGATGACTGGGACAAAAAATACAATGCTCTGTGGAAGATGCCGGAAACAGAACTGCAGGAGTATTTCATGCCCCAGGGTATGCAACCGCAGACCGGAAATCCGTTGATACGATTCCGCGGTGACCTGCTCGAGATTTCTGTTTCCACTCCTGGAACCTCTGTTGCATATCAGGTAAACGGAAAAGGGTATGCTGAGGATCATTGGCTTTTATTTACACACCCGGTCCGGATAAAAATCGGAGACAAGGTAAGAGCTGTTGCAGTCAGGGCCGGGTACAGGAACAGTATGGAAGTGGTGGCTGAGGCTGAATAAAACTGTACCCAGGTCTCCAACTAAAAACCATAGATGGCTTTCTTTTCCCTGATCCTTGAAATAAAGAAATCGTTTAATTCAGGCTTCGGATCCCTGCATAGGTAAACTTTCAAGCCATTCTCCCGGAAATACGGGTTATGGATCTCCCCTACCTTTGTGAACGATCCGAAGAGCCGGGGAATGTCCCCCAACTGATGATCGGATACAATAAAATTCTCAGATCCAATGGAATCCGGCGCCCAGAGCACATAACTGTCGTTGAGACAAACAGCAGGCGGCAACCCGTATTGTTTACCGTAAAAGTCGATGGCGGCAGCCTGTCCGTAATTGTTTGCATAAATAGTACAACTACCCTTTTCCTTTTCGCTGAGGCTGCCATATACGCTGTTTACCAACCCGGCCAACTCCTGCCAGCCGGTCATGTCCATGTAATCCTGTGGAAGGGGATAGTATTGGTTCTGTTCACCCCGCATGGGTGCCGCAGTAATGTATTTTGCCGTGAATTGGCAGTATTTCTCCATTGGCCCCTGAGGCAGCAGCATTAATCCGAAGGGCAGGTTGAGAAGTCCGAACAGCAGGACAAATACAAGTACTGACGGGATCATTTTGCGAAAATATTTTTCCAATATCCAGCCTCCGAAAGCAAACATCATAGGATAAATACCAAGGGTATAATATGGCTTCCCTTTCAGCAACAGGAAAAATACCAGAACTAGCAGAAAAAGAAAACTGAAAAGCCTGTACTGCCTTTCAGCCCGGATAAACAGGAGTCCAACCACTCCGGCCAGCCAGACAGGAAGGGCGGAAAAACTGCCCAGAAGCTGTTCAAGTAAAAATGTTCCAACTGCAACATTTACCAGCTGTGTCCGGTAAAGTTCCTGCATATGAGTATATACAGCAAAATTATGTCTAAACTGCCACAGGATATTGGGCAACATGATGATTAAAGCGCAGCCTGCAGCAACCGGAACATAGGCCGACCACAGTAACCGTCGCTGCCTGGTGAGGAGCAAGGAAATTATAACGGATGACCCCAGAACAAGAATGGAATACTTGTTCAGGAATGCTAAGCCGAAACTGATTCCTGCAGCGATCCAAAATTTTGGATCCTGTCGGTGAATGAGCAGGAGCAGACTGTACAAAAACAGGGTCCAGAACAACAATTCAAACACTACCGGCATGAAAAGCGAGCAGGTGCGCAACATGGCAGTTGAGCACAGGAAGGCCAGACAGGCTGTAAGCAGGGCCATTCGCCCTCCACCGAGTTCCCGTATGCTGAGTGCGATTAATAACAGAATAACAGCACCGGCAAGAGCGGGAAAAAATTTTACTGCCACTTCATTATAGCCAGCAACACTTTTAATAAGAAATGCCAGAAATGACATGGCGGGCGGCGTGGAAGCAAAACCCCAGTCGGGGTGGCTACCCATGGCGAAATACAACATCTCATCGCGATGCAGTTGGTAATTACCAGCTGTTATCATATGCAGAAACAACTCTAAAAGGATTGTTGCTGCAGTGATAATCCAAAATGATCTCCGGCTCATGCGGGTATGAAGTGATTAATTTTCTAAAAACCTGGTTGGCGCACCTGATTTTCTATCTGCCGATTCCCTCATACCATTTCCCCCGGTATACCATCTTCCCGTCGTGAATCCGCATGCTGAATTTTCCATACTTAACCGTCATACCGGCCGAGGCAACCAGCACCTGGCTGTTTGCGGGAATATCGCTGCTTACTGAGATAACGGACTTCTCCTTCATTTCAGCCATGCTGATCTGCCCTTCCACGCCTGAATCCCACCAGATATGATAATTGAAATTATATTTCAGATCGCTGGTAAGCTGAAATTTTCCCAGATTAATGATGCTGACTTTCATGGCGCACTTTTTAGATGCGGCAAGGTCGTTTCCCGGGTTTACTTCCACAGTCAGGACAGGCAGTTCCACAGGCTTTTCTGATAGCAGGGTGTAGATGGTCTCGGATTTAAGTAACTGGCCTTCCCCGTCAAAGAAACTAAATACGAGCTCCGCATCCTCCATTCCTTTCGGAGTGTAGAAGATAGAATCTGTGAGAAACCCTTCTTTCAGGACCTGGGTAGCATACAGGGTACTATCATGCAGTTTCACCACCAGCCTTCGAACCTTTTTGTCCAGGTACAGGTCGAGGGGAATTACGGCTCCATACTGTTTCCCATTTTTTGGTGAGATAACGAGTGCCTTCATATAATCCACTAATGCATACCACACAGGCCGCGGAGATCCCACCGAATCGCTGAGATCGCTGTACCCCCAGTAACCAAACCATTCTTCGGGAGTATTGTCGTGGATGGCAGGATGACCGCCTTTCCACCAACCGTCGGCATAATAAAAGGGGCAGGCACCCACGGCACTTGCATCGAGAAGCCCCCGGTAATTTCTTATCACACCCTCCTTTTGTGCCTCCAGTGTATTCCCTCCATAATAACCCGATCCATTATCAGAAACGGAATACCCGAATTCGGTTATGAGCATGGGCCTTTGTTTTTTATTCAGCTCGTTGCACCAGGAAAGAAATCCGGCATAGCCCATGGTACCGGCCTGACCGTTGCCATAGTCATAGCAGTTGTACCCGTAAAAATCGAGCAGGTTCATATCTATAAAATCATCTGTGGCTGCATTGCCGGATATCCCAACGGGTATACCCGGATGTTCCGTATTCAGGATGCCTTTCATGGTGGCAAGCATATGTGCCGTCTGCAATGCTCCAACATCAAAAACATGCCCCGTCATTGGTTCATTCAATATGAGATAGGAAATCACACAATCGTATTTTTTTGTATAGCCCACGACTTTACGCACCAGTTCTTCGGAGGTTTTTAAGTAGATGCTGTCACCATAGTTCTGGTCCGGCTTAAGCCAAATCCCAAAAATGATTTTCAATCCGGATTCCTGCACCAGTTTAAGCTGGTCTTCGGATAGCTGGCTCCAGGTGCGGATGGTATTGAATCCTCCTTCCTTCAGAATCTTAAGATCAGCCCGCATCCGTTCCAGGTCGGCAATGGTATCCTTATAGGGATCCTGACCGGGTCGTGCTCCGATCTCATATCCTATCGCCTTGATAAAAAAGCGTTCGCCATCGATATAATACCAACCATTTTTAATTTCTATTATTGAAGTTTTTTTCGACGTACCAGGGGTACAGGCAGTCGCCACAGTCAATGCCAGGAATATTAAAACTCCAAAACGGCTCATCATTCGAAACATATATTCTGGATTTAGGTAAATTTAAGTGACCTGCGAACCCTGCGATGCAGGTGGGTTATCAATATATTGAGTATTTCATAAAATGCCGGGTCTTCCCAATGCATAAAAAAATCTACTACCATGCACCTTTCTGTTTCAGATGGGCAATTGCCAGATCGAACATCTCGGCATGGTCAAAGGCCAGGGTGGGGATAGCAGAAAGAGGGAACCATTTGGCACTCGCAGCATCATCACCAGCCTTTATTACTATATCATCACTGGTTATTATCCCTGTAAAGACTACTGAAATGGTTCGTCCACGCGGATCCCGATCCGGTTTGCTGAAAGTCCGGAATTGCTCCAGTCGGACATGCTGCAAGCCTGTTTCCTCGAAAAGCTCACGGGCAGCGGCATCTTCAATGGTTTCATCCATATTGATAAATCCACCCGGGAATGCCCAACACCCCTTGAATGGTTCATGCAACCTTTCTATCAGGAGCACCTCCCAGATTGTCTTCTGTTGCCTGAAGATCAGGCAATCGGCTGTAACCGCAGGACGCGGGTAATCATAGCAATGCTTCATCGGATGAAACAGTTTCGCTGTCCGGGTTCAATCCCAGGAAAACACAATCTCTGTTTTATCCTGGTGGTGTGACAGCGCCTTGGTAATGGTATAATGAACATTCTTGCAATTGGCCAGTTCCAGAGCCCGTACCACCCATCCGCCGAAGCGATATTCAAGTGTTTCGGTAATCCCTTCAAACTGCGTCACCAGCAAGGTTACATTCTTCGGGTTGTTCTCAACAG
Source organism: Bacteroidales bacterium (assembly GCA_046329925.1). Taxonomy (GTDB): domain Bacteria; phylum Bacteroidota; class Bacteroidia; order Bacteroidales; family JAAYUG01; genus JAXLTS01. Next base: position 13,438 of record JAXLTS010000014.1, on the reverse strand, counting down.
TTTTAATTTCACTGGGCTTGTAATAATTCGACATGATAGATGAGGCACGTTGCATGAGGAATTTTGGGGAAGCAATCATCAGGAATGCCTTGTAGATACCGTGCAGGACAATGTCTGCACTGTATTTGCCAAGAGCATCGCCGCAAGCCTTTGCATCACCGGCATAAAACATCATCCTGATCTTATCAATTGGTACAGTATATCCATCCTTCAGCGGATACCAACCGGCTGTCATGATTGAGCCGGAGAGGAGATTTTTTGTGGCAGGCGGCAGGGAATCCATCCATGCGTTGTACCTGTCCGGAAACTTTGCCTTGACAAAATCCCTGGTTGTCATTACAGCTGTACCTTTTACTTCCATGAGAAATTAAGTTAAATTAATCAACGAAAAAACATTTTGAAGATACTGAATTTTACAGATCTTCCAAAAAAATGAAATTTCCGTTTTCCCTTATTGCTCCAGCCAGAACAAATTTCTGGCGATCATGAACAGGCAAAACAGCGCAATGGCTACGAAAAACCATATCAGTAATTTCCGCTGGAAAAGCCTGTATTCTTTTTTTGCTTCATCCAAGGCATCCCGGGAAACAAAGTGTTTCGATTTATCGGCATAAAAATGCGCATTGTCAGCCGTATCAGACCCTTGGTTTTTCCTGTCGCGCGAAAAATATTTTCGGGGCTTTGCCTGGTAGATCCATTTCTGAAGCCCAATTCCCATGTATCCCATATTAGTTGTATTAGTGAAAGTTATCTATGACTATTTTTGCATTGAAAATTTCTGAGGCGATAACCAGTTAAAATGCAGAGAATCCGGCAGGGTGCTACGCTAATCCACCTCCGCTGAAAACGTATCCCCTTGTTCCAGGTCTCCTGTATCAATCCCCTTTTTTAGCCAATATCTGCGCTGTGCCGAGGTACCATGGGTAAAGGAGTCGGGGGTCACATAGCCTTGTGTCTGGGTTTGTATACGGTCGTCACCCACGGCAGATGCCGCATTGAGCGCTTCCTCCAGATCACCTGTTTCCAGAAAATCCCGCATTTTTTGCCCGTGATGTACCCAAACACCCGCAAGGAAATCAGCCTGAAGTTCCAGCTTAACAGTGGCTGCATTTGCTTCCATTTCACCCGCGGATGCCCGGAGTCTGTTTGCTTTGTCGATTATTCCAAGCAGGTTCTGCACATGGTGACCGATCTCATGGGCAATAATATAGGCAGCAGCAAAATCTCCCTCCGCGCCCAACTGTTGCTGCAATTTCTCCAGATAATCCAGATCGAGGTATACCTTTTCATCGGCAGGACAATAGAATGGCCCGGTGGCTGATTCTGCGAAGCCACATGCTGAATTAATACCACTGCGGAAAAGAACGAGCTTTGGCTCACGGTATGTGCGTCCCGACTCCTGAAAGAGCTTATTCCAGACACTTTCAGTTTCAGCAAGCACCACTCCTACAAATTCAGTCATTTCCTTATCATGGGCCGAAAGCGGGGCTTCAGTTGCAGTCTCCTCACCACCACCGCTTAAGAGATTCAGAACCTGGGAGGGATTGCCTCCGAGCAGGTAAACCACCAGTGCAATACCAAGTACCACAATAGTTCCGCCCTTTAATCCGAATGACCGCCGGCTGCTTTTCCCGCGCATGTCCTCGATATTGTCACTTTGCCTTTGCCCTTTCCAACGCATGATTTCTGCAATTAATTTTCAGTGTACCTGTAAGACCGATGCCTAAATTACGAATCTTATCCTTCATTCTGATTATAAAAGGGAAGGTTCTTTACTTTTCTTTTTAATTTTTTACTATACATCATTTTGAATAAATAATTAATCCGGTTTTATTATCTTGCCATTTGTAATTATTGCCCGGAATTCCGGCCGGTGTTCCTGAATATTTTTAGTTTGTCACTGATGCGCAGAAAAGACCGCGAGATAACCGATCCTGAAGTTGTAAGAAAAATCCTTACTGAGGCCCTGATCTGCCGCCTGGCATTGATGGATGAAGGGGAACCATACATCGTACCGCTCAACTTCGGCTATGAAGACCCTTTTCTTTATTTCCATTCGGCTCCGGCAGGGCGTAAAATCGATATTCTGAAAAGAAACAACAGGGTTTGTTTTGAGATTGAATCGGAGGTATCGGTTACAGAGGGGCCTGAGGCCTGTGACTACACCACTCAATATCGGTCTGTGATCGGGTATGGAAAGGTGGAACTCTTGTCAGATCCGGAAGCCATCCGGGCCGGACTGGATGTCATCATGCACCAGCATGGCAGGGTAGGTAAAAACAACTACAAAGAACAATATATGGGTCACATGCTGGTGTTACGCCTGCAGATTGAACAACTCAGCTGCAAACAGAACGGGATCGTCTGATTTAAACTATTCTCACTGATGTTGAGGCTTCAATGATAAAAAAGTGTAGCTTTGCCTAAATTTCATACACTTTATGCCATTTGACTACAACACCAAGCGTAAAAAGCTTGAATTGCCCGAATACGGAAGGAATGTTCAATCCATGGTAGATCATATCATGGCAATTGAAAACGTGGAAGAACGCAACAGGGCGGCAAAAACCCTCATCAACGTGATGGGTAACCTGAACCCGCATCTCCGCGACCAGGCCGACTTCAAACATAAACTCTGGGACCATCTGCAGATCATGTCGAATTTCCAGCTGGAAATTGATTCTCCATACGAAAAACCCAGGGCAGAAGAATTACGCGAGAAACCCAACCGTGTAAGTTATCCTTCCAATAACATCAAGGCCCGCCATTACGGCATGGTGGTAGAGATACTTCTCCGCGAAGCGCTCACGATAGAAGATCCTGAACGCCGCAAACAGGTGATGAAAAACATCGCCAATCACATGAAGAAACTGTACCTGACCTGGAACAGGGAGCAGGTAAATGATGAGGTAATCATCAAAGACCTTAAAGAACTTGCAGGGCAGGAAGTTGAATTTCCACAGGATATGAAGCTTTCTGAAGCCCGCGACCTGGTTACACCCAAACCCATTATCCTGAACAGGAATAAAAAGCAGTTTAATCCCAAGAAAAAGCAACGTTAAAACCTGCTTTTCATGAGCACCTTTGTAATACAGGGAGGTAACAGCCTGCGGGGTGAGATCACTCCCCAGGGTGCAAAGAATGAAGCACTGCAGGTAATCAGTGCCACACTGCTTACCTCCGAAAAGGTTACCATCAGCAACATCCCCGACATCCGCGATGTCAACCTGCTCATCGATCTTATCCGTTCACTCGGTGTGATGGTGGAACAGGAAGGTCCCGGGACCTGGAGTTTTGAAGCCCGGACGGTGAATATCGATTACCTTGAGAGTAAGGAATTTCGTCAGAAAGGAGCTGCCCTGCGCGGTTCAGTGATGATCATCGGCCCGCTGCTGGCCCGCTTTGGCAGGGGGAGCATTCCAAAGCCCGGGGGAGACAAGATCGGACGGCGTCGCCTCGACACCCATTTCCTTGGCCTTCAGAAACTCGGAGCAGTCTTTCATTTTGACCAGGGAGACCATTTCTATACCATCGAGGCCGGAAACCTGAAAGGCTGTTACATCCTGATGGATGAGGCTTCGGTTACAGGAACTGCCAATATCGTGATGACTGCCGTAATGGCCAGGGGAACGACGACCCTGTACAACGCCGCCTGCGAACCCTATGTGCAGCAGCTCTGTAAGATGCTCAATTCCATGGGTGCACGCATCAGCGGTATAGGATCGAACCTGCTCACCATCGAAGGGGTATCGGTTCTCCACGGCTGCAACCACCGCCTGCTGCCCGACATGATCGAGATCGGCTCCTTTATCGGACTGGCGGCAATGACCAGTTCCGAACTCACCATCAAAAACGTTTCCTATGATAACCTGGGGATCATCCCCTGGTGGTTTCAGCGATTGGGGATCCGGATGGAAGTAAGGAACGACGATATCCTGGTGCCTGCCCAGGAGGTATATGAGATAGATACCTTTATCGACGGCTCTATCCTTACCATTGCCGATGCCCCCTGGCCGGGTCTGACACCCGACCTGCTGAGTGTAATGCTAGTTGTAGCCACCCAGGCCAAGGGCAGCGTACTCATTCATCAGAAAATGTTCGAGAGTCGTCTCTTCTTCGTGGATAAGCTCATCGACATGGGAGCCCAGATCATTCTCTGCGATCCCCATCGTGCCACCGTAATCGGGCTCAACCGCCACCATGCCCTTCGCGGCACCACCATGAGTTCCCCTGATATACGTGCCGGCGTTGCCCTGCTCATAGCCGCCCTCTCAGCCCAGGGAAAGAGCACGATCCACAATATCGAACAGATAGACAGGGGCTATGAACAAATCGATACCCGTCTCAGAAATCTTGGCGCGAAAATTGAAAGGATCGATTGAAGGAAGAACAATTTGCTCATTTTTGCGTTTAACAGATCAAAAAACAAATAAACCACATGAAGAAGTATTTTTTTATGCTTATTGCCGGACTTTTTGTGAGTACCAGCCTGGTAAACAGCCAGATGCTGGTAACCGGAACCGAAATTGGGAACAAAGCTCCGGAACTTAAGTACAAGGACCCCAACGGGAAAGAAATTGCCCTCTCCTCCCTGAAGGGTAAGATGGTGCTCATCGATTTCTGGGCCTCCTGGTGTGGTCCATGCCGGCGTGAAAATCCCGTGGTGGTAGCTGCATACCATCAGTTCAAGGATAAGGAATTTAAATATGGCAAGGGTTTTACCATTTACAGTGTATCGCTCGATCGTGACAAGGAATCCTGGGTAAAAGGAATCCAGGACGATAAACTTGCCTGGCCCAGCCATGTTAGCGACCTGAAATACTGGAGTTCCGCCGGTGCTGCCCAGTATGGTGTTCAGGGCATCCCGGCCAACTGGCTCATTGATGCAAACGGAATTATTGTGGCAAAAAACCTTCGTGGAGAAGCGTTGAAGTCCACCCTGCAGAGCCTGGTGAAATAAATACTGTTATTATAACCTGCCTGAAAAGGTTTCAGGGGTTATTCCGGTTAGGGAAACCCTTGAAACCTTTTTTTGCCCTTCAGATAGGGTATTTTTTAGTCAGGTTGTCAGTAATTAAACGACTCCATATATGTGCTGATGCCTGCAGGGTAAACCACTGCATCCCGCTTTGCGGGAGGGGAATAATTCAATTCCCGGTCATCAACAAACATCGGATGCGGGATTCCCGCTGCGTAAATATTAATCAGCCTGGCGGGAGATCGTTTCCCGGTGCTGCTGCCTGTTATCACGCTGGTCGTGAATAACAGGCAGTTCCGGTTTTAGGCCTTCCTCAGCCCTGGTCGCAAATAATCCCGAGAAACTGTGAGTCGCACGGTATTTTTTTATTATTTTGCCATGAAACTTACCCTTACGCCAAGATGAGCACTCCGGAACTTTCCATTGTTTCACCAGTATACAGGGGAGAAAAACTAACTGACGAGTTGGTGCGGCGTATCATCAGTGCTGTTGAGCCACTTGCCTTAAATTTCGAAATAGTCCTTGTGGAAGATGGCAGCACCGAAGCCAGTTGGAATAAAATTGCTGAAAACTGTGTTCGTGATAAGCGTGTTAAAGGAATCCGGCTGAGTCGTAACTTCGGCCAGCATCAGGCAATCACGGCCGGTCTTGCACATGTAAAAGGTACCTGGGTAGTGGTGATGGATTGTGATCTGCAGGATCAGCCGGAAGAAATTCCTGCTCTGTACGCCAGGGCACTGCAAGGGTTCGATATAGTGCAGGGCAAGCGCGAAGAACGACAGGACGGATTTTTTAAACGGAGTTTTTCAAAAACATTTTATCGTGTACTTGGTTACCTTACTGACACCAGGCAGGACAGCAGTATTGCCAACTTCGGTATCTATCACCAGAAGGTAATCAGGGCAATTCTTTCCATGGGAGATCCCATCCGGTATTTCCCAGCTATGGTTCGTTGGGTGGGGTTTCGGCAGACAAGTATCCCTGTGGCCCATGCACCACGAATAGCCGGCAGTACCTCCTACTCGTTCAGAAAGTTGCTTCGCCTGGGTCTCGATGTGATCCTCTCTTTCTCTGAAAAGCCCCTCCGCCTTACCGTGAAACTGGGACTTACCATCTCATTTCTTTCCCTGCTGATGGCCGTCTATTTTCTCGTAAGGTACCTCGAAGGGAAAATCCTTATTTCCGGTTGGGCAAGTTTAATTGTATCGATCTGGTTCCTCGCGGGAATCATCATTTTTCTGATCGGAACTGTTGGACTGTACATTGGAAAAACTTTTGAGAGCTCGAAGAACAGACCGGTCTTTATTATTGATGAGTCTATTAACCTGCCCTGAACATGTACCAGTTGCTCGAGTGGGATAGCAGGTTTTTCGGCTTCGGGATCGCGAGCATCTCCAGCGAGGGGTTTACGTCAGACTATATTGAACCATTACTCACTACGTTGAAAATCCAGGGCATCAGACTGGCCTATTGTTTTCTTCCACCGGATGATCTGGAGAAAAATGCACTTGCAGTAAAATATGGCGGGTTCCTGGCTGATAAAAAAGTCACCTTTAAAAAGAATGTACCTGCAGATCTGAAAAGGTTGACCAATCCCTGCATAAATACCTACAATGGTCCACTGATACCGGAACTGGAAAACCTTGCGATCCAAACAAGTCATATGTCACGGTTCAGGATTGATCCCTGCTTCCCCTCAGGATCAGCAGACAGGCTCTATATAAAATGGATGGAAAACTCTCTGAACAAACAATTAGCAAACGAAGTATTGGTATACCGGGAAAATCAATCCATCCTTGGCATGATCACACTTTCACTAAAGCAGGATACAGGAATTATTGGCCTGCTGGGAGTGGATACCGAACAGCGCGGGAAGAACATTGGAAGTGAACTGGTCGATGCCTCCGAGGACTTCATTTCCGGGAAAGGGGTTCAACAGCTTGAGGTTGTGACGCAAATGGCAAATACCGGAGCTTGCAGGTTCTACGAGAAAACAGGATTTGTTCTGTTCAAGGTAGTTAATATATATCATTTCTGGATTAATTGACTCTTTGTCTCCCAAAAATATTTAAATGAAAAAATTTATTGAGAAGTTTGCCTGGACAGTCATATTGCTAATTGCTCCAGTTGCCGGCTATATTACATTTCATTTTCAGATACAACCAGGTGTAGCCAGTGATATACCCCAACACAGCGATATCATTGATAGTGTCATTAACGGTACCTACAATGTTCCCCACCCTATGTATCATTATATTGTTTTCGGGCTTAGCAAATTCCTTGAACTTCTGCACCTCCCGCATTCATATAATCAGGCAGGCATTCTATTTCTTACATTCTGGATGGGAGTTTTAGCGTATACCATTTTTCGTATACTTTGTTATTATCTCAGTGGGTCCATGTCGAGGATCTATATCTCATTGCTAACTGTTGCGTTAATCTTCGTAACCTCCTTTTATCCTTTTGCTTTTAATCACAACTTATACCTGGGGCAATGGAGTCCTAATATTTGGCATAATCCGACAATGTTTATGGTTAAACCCTTCGCATTTTTGGCTGTATTTCTTTTTTTATATTGGGAATCAAATTATAATGTAAATAGCTATAAATTACCTGTTTATCTATCTGTTACCACCATTTTTAGTCTGGCGGCAAAGCCTAGTTTTGTATTTTTTTTCTTACCTGCCATATTCGTTTTTCTTTTAATTTACATAAAAAAATTCAATATCTCCTTTTATAAAATGCTGGTTCTGTCCTTCTTACCAGCCTTTTGCTATCTTCTATTACAATATTTTTCTACATATTTTCTGCAAAATAATGGGAGTCCCGGTTTAAAAGACGAAATTGTTTTCACTTTATGGGGAGTTACTAAATTATATACTTCACATGTATTTATATCGTTAATCCTCGCACTAGCTTTTCCTTTGTTTGTCGTGCTATCTGATCTCAGAGGTTTTTCCAGAGACAGATCTTTAATATTTGCATGGCTTTGCACCTTCTTTGCATATCTTCAGGCATCCTTTTTAGCCGAGCAGGTTAAATTTACACAAGGAAATTTCACCTTCGGATACAGTCTGTCCCTGTCCATTCTCTTTATCTTTAGCGTTATTCACCTATTTCAGGCGTGGAATAAAAACAAAAGGACCTTGGTTAAAAAATTAATTAACATATGTGGATTGATGCTCCTGTTTGGACATTTATTTTCAGGGGTTTATTACTATTATAAATATCTTTTGGTTGGCACTTACTGGTAAAGCAAACTATTCAATATATACTCATAATCAATGCAATGCAAGCTATGTGTAAATTTTTAAATAAATATGTGATACTGTTCCTCATCATCATTTCCGCTTTATTGTCTTACATTGTTTTTTTCTATCAAGCCTACAAAGGTATACCTGGAGACCTTCCCACTCATGTAAATCTAATCCCCTTGATCGTTAAGGGTGATTATTATATTCCACATCCCTTATTCCATTTTACACTTTTTTACATTCAAAAAGCGCTTGGCTTATTTCATATTTCAGTTCCGCTTCTTCAACTGTCAATCTATTTCTTAACATTTTTGTTTTGCACTCTATCCTATATTCTTTTTCGAATTTTCACACGCCTTCTGTATGGAAATACATCTCCAATGATTATCGCCTTCTTTGTTATGATCATGCTGATTGTTACACCCATATATGCCCCATGGTTTAATCACAGGTTATACCTTGGACAATGGAGTCCAAACATTTGGCACAATCCAACAATATTTATTGTCAAGCCATTTGCTATCCTGACTGTTTTTATTTATGCCAAATGGCTAGGAAGTCAATCATTGGAGAGGAAGTCAGAACTAGTCTTCCTTTCAATTATGATTTTCATGAGTCTCCTTGCAAAGCCCAGTTTCCTATTTTCCTTTATTCCCTCACTGTTTTTCTATTATCTTTTTAGGATCACTAAATACCCTATTAAACACTATGCTCAGGCATTTCTGGCTTTTCTACCTTCATTATTTCTGATTGTCTGGCAATATTATGCAACCTATCAATCAAATCAATCTGGCTCTGACGGACTTAGGGATACTATTATTTTCACTTGGTGGGGAGTAATAAAACTATTCACACCAAACGTTTTTATTTCATTTCTTCTTGCACTGGCATTTCCACTCTTTGTTTTATTTACAGATTTCAAAAAAGCCTTCAAGGATCATTACCTCCTTCTTGCATGGTTAAATACTTTGGTAGCGTATTCTGAAGCATCCTTTTTGGCTGAAAAAGTAAAATTTGGAATGGGAAACTTTACATTTGGATACAGCCTTTCCCTTGCTATACTATTTGTATTTAGCCTGATTCATTTTCAAAATTATTGTGTGATCTCCAAACGTATTATCCAGGCAAAAATAGTTTTCATGCTTGGATGGATACTTCTTGGAGCTCATTTTATATCAGGAGCTTACTATTATTATCAATATCTAGTTATACATAGTTTTGCATAATTTCATATCTATGATCCCCTTCAATAAGCCATATCTTACCGGGAATGAAACCGAATACATCATTCAGGCTGTAGCTTCGGGTAAACTATCAGGGAATGGTCTGTTTACCCATAAATGCCAAGACTGGTTCCAGAAACGATATGGATTCCATAAATGCCTGCTTACCACCAGCTGCACAGATGCACTTGAGATGGCAGCTATTTTACTGGATATTCAGCCAGGCGATGAGGTGATCATGCCCTCCTATACCTTTGTTTCCACTGCGAATGCCTTTGTGCTGCGGGGGGCAAAAATCGTTTTTGCCGACAGTAGCTCTGAGAATCCAAACATGGATGCAGATCTAATTCCTGCACTGATAACGCCCAAAACAAAAGCTGTTGTGGTAGTGCATTATGCAGGCATCGCCAATGACATGGACCGGATCATGCAACTTGCAGCAGAAAACAATCTAATGGTAGTGGAAGATGCTGCGCAAGCCATCGACTCTACCTACAAAGGCAAACCTCTCGGAAGCATAGGCCACCTGGCTGCTTTCTCCTTTCATGAGACCAAAAATATCATGTCAGGCGAAGGAGGTATGCTGGTTATAAACGATGAGCGCTTTATAAGGCGTTCCGAAATTATCTGGGAAAAAGGAACCAACAGGGCGGAATTCTTCCGAGGTGAAGTAAACAAATACGGCTGGGTGGACATTGGTTCCTCCTTCCTTCCCTCCGAAATCATTGCGGCAGTACTCTATGCGCAGCTTGAAAACCTGGACCGGATCCAGGCACGGCGAAAAAGGATTTGGAATCTGTATTATGAGAGATTGGTATCTCTGAAGAAGGAAGGAAAACTTAAACTCCCAGAGATCCCGGATTTTGCCACCAATAATGCGCATATGTTCTACCTGGTGATGAACACCCCTTCAAAACGTAAAAATGTGATTGCTACGCTCAGGGAAAAGGAAATACTGGCTGTCTTTCATTACCTCTCCCTGCATAAATCGCCTTATTATGAACAGAAACATGATGGACGAGAATTACCTTTTAGCGATCATTATAGTGATTGCCTTGTTCGTTTACCACTATTTTATGAGCTTGAAGATATTCAGGTAGACGAGATTTGCAATATTGTGCGAAAAACTTTATAGCGCTCTATAACACATCTAAGAACCATATGAGGCATATCCCACCATTTGTACTTCTTTTTCTTTCTGGTATTCTTTATATCCTGGTTGTCGCTGGCATTTTTTCCATCCTACAGAATGAATCCGTTTACAATAATACTCTTGGAAAAATAAGTTCAACTGAACGCAGGGCCAATGGAGATATCCAAACTGTTAAGGCTCCGTTTTTGCATATTACACCTGAAAATCTGCGTCATTGGGATGCTCCACATTATGAACGAATAAAAGATACTGGATACTGGATGGGGAAGGAGGATCGCAATTACTTATTTGCCTTCTATCCTGGATTCCCATTAGTTTGGAAGATTTTGGGTCTAGATATACGGTGGATTTGCTTATTCAACTATCTTCTTTATATATCAGGGCTTGTAATATTGTTCTCTGTTTTTTTAAGACATTTGAATTCATCTCAGCAATTAATCCTCTTTCTATTATTAATTTCCCTGCCATCAACTGTTGTATTTCTGATTCCCTATTCCGAAGCTGTTTTTTTCTTTCTTATTTCATTGGGTATTTGGGCCTATATGAAGGATAAAGTCTGGTTACTTTTCCCTTCAATTATGTTTGCAACCATGACTCGCAGGGCCTCGTTCCTGCTAATTGGAGCTTCTTTGGCTGCCGTTATCATTATGTTTATCAGACATAGGAACAGTAGATTACTTATATATGATCTGCTGACTCTTGTGTTCCCTATTCTTGCAGGAACATTCTGCATTTCTATTATTCAATATCTCGCTGGCAGCGGATCCTTTTTCTCGTTTATAAGGGTTACTGGAAGTTTTTCTCAAAAACTTGGGTTACCGACCGGGATATACGATTGGTCACACAATAGTTTCCCAATGAATATAGGAGTATTATTTATCTTTATCCCATTGGTGATTGCCCACTTGGGATTATTTCTCTGGCAATCGATAAAACACAATCAGCAGCAAATTCAGGATTCCCGAACGCACAAAAAAATCGTTCTATCCCTGTTATCTTGTTGGTATTCAATTGCTGCAATAGCATTCATACTTTTATATCAGGGTGGGATCTTAAATAGCACCTTCAGAGGGATTCTGTGTACCCCATTCTTCTTCATCTGCTTAATATTTATGCGTGAATCGGAATACCATTTCAGGACAAACTTTATACTCTTTATCCTTTTCACAGCCCTTGGCTTGATAATATTTCTAACTGCGCCATATACATCAAACACCTTTCGTTTTGGCTATTTGAGCCTTCCAATGCTTATTATTTGTGTAGGTATCTGGTTAGTGCATAGAAAAATGGAACTGAAATCAGGTATTATAATTGGCTCGCTGGGTTGGATATTTCTGTCGGCTACCTTAGTAAGCTATTTATTTGATATATTTCTGGGGAACGGGTGGATCTATACCTAACTATTAAACTTTAAAACACTTTACAATTCTATCAAAAGATGAAAAAGTATCTTACAAAACCTGGAAGAATCATTCTATTTATAATACTTCCCTGCATCTTCCTCCTTTTAAGCATGCTACTTAAAAGTGAGATGGGGTACTATCACCTTTTCACTACGGATCCTGAGTATGCATATCTTGTAAACGGACTAAATATTTGTAATTTTCGTCCCCCTTCTCAGGTTCAGGGTCCCGGAACACCCTCCCAGTTCTTTGCAGCAGTTCTCATTGAAATGGTGCACGCTTTTCGCCAACAGGGAACCTTGATTGAAGATGTGATGCAGAATCCTGACGTTTACATTTCAGCCTTTCATGCCAGTCTTACTGCAATAACAGCCATACTTATTCTCATTCTTGGTCTGACTTTAAGCAAACTAACAAAGAACATCTACATTGGCTTATTCGTTCAAATTATACCATTCACTTCCTGGCAAATTCTTGATCTAATGCGAAGGTATATGGTAGAGAATATGATTATTGCTGGCATGTTAATGTTATTTATATTTCTCTTTCTTTTTATTTACACAGAAGATTTAAGTGTGAAACGGATCAGATTGTATACCGTTATTTTTTCAATTTGCATAGGGTTCATTGCAGCAACTAAACTCATGTACCTGCCTGTTGCAATTATTCCCTTCATGATATTACCAGGTTATCGATATAAGATATATTATTTTATATTTTCAATTCTTGCATTCTCTTTGTTCGCATTTCCAATATTCTTCAGCTGGCACACATTCTGGGATTGGCATGTACAGAATTTTCTTCATGCCGGACAATATGGATCAGGTGCTGCGACAGTTATTGACCCATATCAGTTCGCAAAAAATCTTAAAACAGTCTTAATCTACGATGGAACCTTTAGGTACATTTTTCTGATACTTTTTATTGGAGTCCTAGTTTACCAAATTCCTGCCATAAAGGTTAAACGTGAATCTGACAAGGAGTACTATGCATTGGCTGGTATTGTTATATGTATGACAATAATGACCTTCCTTGTATCAAAACAACTTAAATACTATTACATGATTACAGCAATTTTGCTGGAAGTTCCTGGCATAATCCTTTTATTCAAAATATTTGCAAGATCACCCTTTAAGAATATAGTAGTACCTATAACATTCATCCTTTCAGGTTTATTTATATTCAAATTTTACCAGGAAACGCTTACAAATATTTCGGTGCATGACAGATATATGCAACGGAAAGAAAATTACATGGAAGCCTTTCATTATGCAAATACAGAACTGAAAGGGAAACCTACTTTACTAATTGCAGATTATTACGGAGCACCATATAAAGAATATGGTATCTTCTTCGGTATTTCCTGGGGAGGTCTAAACAATAAAATAAGATATGCGCCAACTTTGAATAAACTATATCCCAACGTG
>JAXLTS010000013.1:0-120297 GCA_046329925.1 Bacteroidales bacterium | reverse complement strand
GCCCGGCGCATAGCCCTGGCACTGGGAGTAAGTAAACTGGACGAGATTGGGCAGCGCATGGAGGATATCATGGGCAAGCTGGCGGGTCCGAAGAAGTCCCTGTATGATAAGTTATCCGTTATTCCTGAACTTGCAGCTGTTTCCTCCTATTTTCCACGTCATAGTTCTGGCAGGGGAATCTGCCAGGAATTTGTGATGGACAAGCCCGATCTGGGGAAGTTACCCATTTTAAAGTGCTGGCCTGGTGATGGAGGTCGGTTTATCACACTTCCCATTGTAAATACGTATCATCCCGAAACCGGAAGCCGGAATGCAGGAATGTACAGGATGCAGGTTTTTGGTCCGGATACAACAGGGATGCACTGGCACAGGCATAAAACAGGGGCACGACACTATGAAGCCTGGAAAACTGCCGGGAAGCGAATGCCGGTGGCTGTGGTCCTTGGGGGCGATCCGGTCTATACTTTTGCTGCAACGGCACCCCTGCCCGCAGGGATCGATGAATACTTGCTTGCCGGGTTCCTGCGTGGGAAAAGGGTAGAACTGGTAAAATGTCTCACCCAAAACATTGAGGTGCCTTCGGATGCGGATATAGTAATTGAAGGCTATGTGGACCCGGCTGAACCACTGGTGCTGGAGGGGCCCTTCGGCGATCATACCGGCTTTTATTCCCTACCCGATTATTATCCCCTGTTTCATGTTACCTGCATCAGCTGGCGGAAGGATGCCTTGTATCCTGCAACCATTGTCGGTATCCCTCCCCAGGAAGATGAATGGATTGCAAAAGCTACAGAACGGATATTTCTCAAACCCGTCCAGTTCACACTGGCTCCCGAGGTGGTTGATTTTAACCTGCCCCCATTCGGGGTAGCACATAATCTTGCCCTGGTGAGCATACACAAATCATTTCCCGGCCAGGCCATCAAAGTAGCAAATGCACTCTGGGGTGCCGGTCAGATGATGTTCACCAAACTGTTCGTAATTACCGGTGAAAACCAGGATATTCATAATTACAGGGAACTGGCTATGCACCTGGCAGACAACATCGACCTTAACAGGGCGCTCTTTTTTACACGCGGACCTGTGGATGTACTGGACCATTCATCCATGAGTTTTTCCTATGGGGGAAAGCTCTGTATTGATGCAAGCCCGGCATGGTCTGAAGAAGAAATTTCACAGGTTTTACCGGTACTTACTCATCCTGTTGCCTGGGTACCGCAAAATATTCCCGGAATCCAACTCAGCAGTCTCATAACCGGTAAAAAACTGCATGTTTTTGTTGTTGTCATTGATAAGAGCGAAAACACTGTAGAAAAGGCTGCCGGGGAACTTGCAGGTTCAATGCCTGACGGGATGCAGGCGGTACTGCTTTTTACCGACCATTCTTTCGGTAATCTCCAGCCAGACAGGCTGCTGTGGTACATTTTGAACAATATCGATCCCGTAAGGGATATCCACCTGATCAGTCTGGAAAAGGTGGTCTATATCACCGTGGATGGAACCCGAAAATCAAAAAAATCGGATAACTTTGAGAGAAACTGGCCCAATGTTATTGTGTCGGATGAGGAAACCGTAAGAACTGTTGACGAATTCTGGCATGAATTGGGCCTGGGGGATTATATTCCATCCCCTTCCAGCCACTTCAGGTATCTGGTTGGAAATAAAGGTGCGGAAGTTGTTGACTAATTTAAGTTTACAGGGTTTGAAAGCCGGTTACCATCGATTAGTATCATTTTTGCTCTTCGCCGGTATTCACTGGTGTCTGGTGGGACAGGAAATTCCTGAAGCAGAATTTTTCTCTGTCCAGAACGGACTCAGTCAGTCACAGGTTAACTGCGTGATGCTGGATTCATATGGGTACCTTTGGATTGGTACCCAGGATGGGCTTAACCGGTACGACGGGATCACTTTTCAACATTACCACTATATTCCATTCGATACCAGTTCCCTGTCCAGTAATTATGTGCGATCTCTCAGTGAGGATAAGGAGGGAAATTTGTGGATCGCCACCGACAACGGGTTGAACAGGTACAACCGTGTAAACGGTGACTTCTCCCGGGTTCGGATAGATAAATCAGGGGTCCCCATAACCGGAAGTGATCAACTATACGGGGTTCTCGCAGATCCTGACGGGAATATCTGGCTTAAATCAGCCGACAGGCTCTATAAATATCGCGCGGCAAACCAACCTGTACAGGATTATCCGCATTATAAAAACCCCTTTAATTTTGTTTCAGGACTGGAGAATTACCCCATACACCGTGATTCGGATAATATTCTATGGATCGGAACCAAGGATGGCCTGAACCAGTTTGATGAGAAAACAGGGAAATTCATTCTTTATTCGAATAGTTTGCATGAGCCTGGAAGCATCAGCGATAATTTTGTAAAAGCAATTTTTGAAGACCGGGCAGGAAGGCTTTGGATTGGAACCAACTATGGGTTGAACCTTTTCGACAGGCAATCAAAAAAATTTGAGCATTTCTTCCCGGTGGGCAGTGATGCTCACAAAGCCGGAAATACAATCAATGCAATCATTGAGGATCTGAAGGGAAATCTTTGGCTGGGTACTGCAGAAGGTGTCCAGATTTTGGATCCGGCAACCCGGCGAAGTTCAGGTATCCTGAAAGTGATTGCCAACAACCAGCAACTGGATTTAACAACCGTTACTTCTCTCGTGCTCGACCGTTCCGGGATAATATGGATAGGGGCTCTCGAAGGCCTTTACAAGGTCGATACCAAGCCGAAAAAATTCAATCTGTACCGGAACAAGTTGCATGGGGGGCCAAGGTTCTCGAGCGATCTGTTCTCTGCTGTATGGCAGGACCAGGCAGGGAGGTTGTGGCTGGGTACCTGGAATGATGGTCTGAATGTTTTTGACAGAGCTACCGGGAAAGTTCTCCTTTATTCCAGATTAAGTACTGATCCGAATTTCCGGCTGTGTGATGACCAGGTATTTTCCATACTGGGAACCCGCGACGGAAGCATATTTGTGGGCACTCAAAATGGATTGGAAGTGATGTCGCAGGGGGAGAAACGATTCAGCTCTGTTTGTCAGAAATATCCCGATATCAACTGTAATTTATTTAAGAATAACAGGATTTACAGGATGATTGAGGATAGAAGAGGGAATATATGGATAGGCGCAGCATTTGGGCTATACCGTATCAACCGGGAGGATAACCTGTTAATCAATTTTTCCCAGATCAGGCAAAAGTCACAGAATCTGGATCTGAAATTTGTATACAGTCTGGCAGAGGATTCATCAGGAAGGATATGGATCGGCGGTAATTTCGGAGTTCTAATGTACGACTATTCCAATGGGCTGTTCACCCATTACAGACACAGCGATAATCCTGCCGATAGCAGCTTAACTACCAATTCAGTATACAGCATGCTGCATGACAGCAAAGGCACCATCTGGGTAGGTACTGAATGCGGGCTGAACAGATTTCACAAAGAAACAGGCCATTTCACCTATTACACCATGAGAGACGGATTACCAAATAGTCTGATAAATTCGATTGAAGAAGACAAGCATGGAATGATCTGGGTGAGCACAAACAAGGGACTGGCGCAGCTAAACCCTGAATCAGGAGAGATTACAAGCTACGACCTGTCGGACGGATTGCAAAACTACGAGTACAATATCAATTGTTCATGGAAGGGGTTGGACGGAGAACTATTCTTTGGTGGTCTTTCCGGACTAAATTCGTTTTACAGTGATTCGATACATCTGAATTATGCAGTACCACCTGTCCTCATCACATCGGTGGAATTTTACGAAGATAATGTGATTAACAGAACATCCTTTGGTGCAGTAACTGAAATAACAATCCCCTGGAGTATACGGAATTTTGTCATAAACTATGCCTCGCTGGATTTTACCTATCCTGTAAAGAACAGATACTTGTACCAGCTCACCGAGGCGGGTGATGAGGGAGTATGGATTGATACCAAGGGACGGACATCCGCATCATTCCTGAATCTTTCACCGGGGGTTTATGATTTCCGTGTAAAAGGATCTAACTCCGATAATATATGGAATGAAACAGGTGCTTCCCTGCGGATTATTGTGAAAGGCCCATTCTGGCTCTCGGGTTATGCCTACGGTGTTTATGCATTCATTTTATTGGCTGCCGTTGGGATTTTCCTGCAGTTACGAATGAAAAAATTACGCATTACAAACAAAGTACTGGCTGAAAAGCAAATTGCCGCTCTCCGGATTGAAAAACAAAGGGAGGAACTCATTCTGAAGAACAGGAATATTACTGATAGTCTGATCTATGCCAAGCGCATCCAGGAAGCATTGATGCCCTCAGAGAAGTTGTTTAAGAGGCTCCTGCCTGAGTCTTTTATTCTTTATAAACCCAAGGATATTGTAAGCGGTGATTTTTACTGGATTGTAGAGAAAAACGGATTGATTGGTATTGCAGCAGTTGACTGCACAGGCCATGGTGTGCCGGGAGCATTCATGTCGATTATTGGTTTCGAACTATTCAGGAAACTCGTAAATACGGAAGATCTGAGTGATCCAGCCAGGTTGCTGGGTTCCATTAACCAGCAGTTTGCCGAGATTTTTGCTGATGTGGAGAGCGACAGCCTGAGGGATGGAATGGACCTGGCATTCTGCACCATCGATCCGTTAAAACGAAAACTCATTTTTGCAGGAGCCATTAATCCCTTGTACCTGATACGCGACAATAAGGTTATTGAAATCAAGGGCGATCGTTTCTCCCTTGGGCTGGATGAGCATAGTCCTACTGCCCGAACATTTACTAATACTGAAACAGAATTGCTGGAGGAGGATGTGTTGTATATATTTTCCGATGGTTTTGCCGACCAGTTTGGCGGGGAAGATGGAAAAAAATTCAAATACCGCCGCTTCCGTTTTCTGCTGCTTAATATTCACAGCATGGAAATGGAGCGACAGAAAACCACTCTCGAAGAAGCCTTTGATACCTGGAGGGGAAACTACGACCAGGTTGATGATATTCTTGTAATGGGCTTCAAACCATTGAAAAGACGACCAGTTTAAGGAGAAAACAGTAGCGTTTACAGGCTTGCTGCAATGCACGAATCCGGATAATATGTTCCGCGGTATTAACTCCCTGCCAGCAGATCGCGCATTTTCTGAATGAGCACTTCGATCTGAAAGGGTTTGGCAATATAGTCATTCATGCCGGCTGCCAGGCATACTTCACGGTCACCCGACAAGGCATTGGCAGTAATAGCAATGATAGGGGTAAAAGCATTGGTCCCAATCTCTATTTCACGAATCTTCTTGGTGGCCAGGATTCCATCCATTATTGGCATTTGTATATCCATTAATACGATATCGTATTTGGAGGAACCAAATTTATCCAGCGCTTCTTTCCCGTTATTTGCCACATCGATATTTTTAACAACCTTTTTCAAACTGAGCAGAACGATTTTCTGGTTGATCAGGTTGTCTTCCACCAGCAATACATTTGAATTTTTCAGCTCAACTGCCGGCTTCTTCATAGTTGCGGCACCACCGGCTTTTTTCTCGGTGTGTGGTTCAGGTTTAACCACATCCAGTTTCTTAAACTGAAGATCAAAGGTAAACAGGGTAAACTGGGTGGTGTTTGTAACTTCCATTCTGCCCTTTGCCTGTTCTATTAGTTTCCGGGAGATAGTGAAATCAAGCACCTCATTTTCGTATGCATCCATCATCATCTGTCCGGCAGATGTTTTGGCCGTGGAATCAGAGATAAAACGGATTGGGATAAGCGGGGTTTTCAGTTCAATGCCCGTAGTGAATATTTCATCATTCTCCTTGCTGATCCATACCCTTACATCGATAAAGGCCTTACGCTGACTGTGAAATTTACCAATGTTATCGATAAGGTTCATGAAGATCTGTTTCACCTTGATAGGATCACCAATCAGGGATTGCCTTATCTGCCCGGGGAAGTTCAGGTTGATCTCAAGATTTTCATTCTTTTGGAACAGGCGGATGGTGTTGTTAAGAGTGGAATAAAGGTCGAACTTAATATTGTAATCCTTCTTCTCGCTAATTTCGATATTCGATACCCTTACTATGTTATTTACCACACCCACCAGGTTATTGGTAGATGCAACAATCGTTTCCACCAGGTCCTTCTGGTTCTCATCCAGGTTGAGGTCATTCATCAGATCGCTTACCACCATGATATTATTCAGGGGGGTGCGGATCTGGTGTGATAGTTTGGAGATAAACTCATCTTTAACATTGCTGCTGTTTATTGCATTCAGCATATTTTCTTCCATCTTGATATAATGTTCGAGACGCAAATGATCGAACATGATTACAAGGAACCAGATGGTAAGGTAAGCACCGGTAAAACGCAACATAAAGAAAAACCCGTAATAGTACCCCAGCATTTCAGGTACAGGTCCCAGGGTAACGAGCAGGATAAGGCCCAGAAATCCGGTTGCCATAAAACTGCCATTGCGGGTACCCAGCAGAAACATCGCAGCCACGGGGTATACAAATGCCCAGACGATACCTGTTTTTCCTTCAGCTCCGTAAATGGCAAGATACAACATCAGCGCAGACATCAGGGATATAAACACCCAGGATGCCAGAACGGTATCCCTCGTTTTACGGAGGTACAAATGAATTGCAACAATCAGCATCAACGAAATGCCCAGAATGACAGCCATGGTAATGTCTTTATCCAGGGCTGAAACAATGGTAAAGACAAAACAAAGCAAGGAGCCGACCAGACTCAGCACATTGATCATTATGATCCTGTTTAACTGTGCATCATCCACGATTCCTTTGATTCCAAAGCGGAAGAAGTGAATGATTTGTGATAGTATCTGCATCAGGCCGATGTTTTTTGGCGAAATTACTGGGAATTGAAGGTCTTAAAGTTAGAAAAATCTGCGGGAAAATGCATACATTTTTGTCAGGAGAACTTTTTTTTAACCGGTAACAAGCCTAAGACATTAATAACTCCCCCTTTCGATTGGAGTTTCATCCTGCTGCCAGCTTGCATCTTTTTCTTCCGGAATGCAAAAATCAATTTCATATAATCAGGCTTTAAACTATTTTTGCTGAATATTCCTCAATTCCAAAAAATATTCAAATCGCTGTATTTGTATCATTTACGCGTCTTCTGATGAGATCAGTCCTTCTATTCCTCCTCCTTGCAATTAATTATAATATTGACTGTCAGACTGATACAATCGGGAAGGTTCGTTTTAGCCCTGAATTCAGGTTTACGGATGGCATTTTCCTTGATTTTTCGCAGGTAAAGGAGAATGCTCCCATCCCAAAACCCCGAATTCTCACAGAACTGGATTATAACGATGAGCAATTCTTCAATCAACTACTCGAAGCCAGGAAGATTTTTTTCTTTGATAATCTTGGTGGAAAAAAGGAGGTGGAGACCAAGAAGCTATGGGGATTCTCCAGAAATGGGAATCTGTATGTAAGGGTAGGGGGTGAATTCTACCGGATTACGGTGGTTGGCAGCATCTGTCATTTTGTTGCCAATGTATCTACCTATAATCAAAGGTATTCCGATCCCTTTCAATACGACCGTTATTATTATCCTTATGGTGCCTATAATTACCCCCCATCCAATTATGAATCGAAGGAGATGAGACAGTTTATCCTCGATTTCTCCACCGGTAATGTGTATGACTACGAGGTGAAGAACATGGAAGTGATTTTAATGCGCGATCCTGTCCTTCATGATGAGTATATGGCATTGAGCAAGAAGAAGAAAAAGCAGCTTAAGTTCATGTATATTAGAAAGTTTAACGAAAGAAATCCCTTATATTTACCCCTCGGAATAAACTAAAACTGATCACTATGAATCAAGCATGTATAAAGTTAAACACAGGCTCCCTGAAACAAAATGCAGGTTCCCTGTCCGAATGCCTCTTTCAGACGGTCAACCGACCCGGTAAAAGCAATTTTACCCGGATGAGACGCTTTTTTAGCATGGTATTGCCTGCATTGTTTTTATGCAACCTGGTGATAGCACAGGATTATGTCCCCACACCTGCCGACCTGGAGAAATTCTTCAAGACAAAAACACTGGTGGTTCTGGAAGATAACCCACTCATGGAGTACAATCTCCTCATCCAGGAAATAATGAAGAAAGAGTGGAATGTCACTCCTTTCGAAGTCATTCCCTACAGTGAGTTTGAATCGAAACGGAAAAACCCCGATTACTCCTTTCTGATGTTGATGGATGTAAGGTTTGAAAAAGATAAGACCGGGACAGTATACAAGTTTCTCACGCTTCTTCTCGGGGGAAAATATATTCGGGTAAACGAAATGCCCTCGCTTGTGAATGTTCCCCTGGCCTACAATGCGGTGGATGAATTCGGGTATATTTTTAAGCTGAGCAGCCTGGTTCGGTTTGTTCAGAACCATGTCAAACTCATCTATGAGAAGCCCGATATTATTTCCAACAACGTATTCAAGTATTACAATGATAACATGGGCGATGTTAAAAGCAAGACCCTGTATGTTGTGGAGGAAGAGCTGGCACCGGAAGTAAATAGCGAAAAGAGAATCAAAGCTGTATATCCCTACAAGTTCAAAATTGTAACAAAGGATGAGGTACAGAAAGCCATTGAGGACGGAGATGATAATGTAGTATTTCTGCACAAGGTCGGTCCTGAAGGTACCCAGTTGAAAGCCCGTTGTTATAAAATATTGATTGGTGCAGCCGATGCGAAGTTTTATTACTTCGATTATCACATGATCAATGAAAAGAATCCCGACGGATTCCTGGAAAGTGATTTTAAAAAACTGGGAAAGAAATAGTAATTTTTCTCATTGCAACCGGTGGTGATGCACCAGTTTACACCGGTTACAGGCTCCTGAATCCTGCGTTCCCGGGGAAGTCAGGAGTTTTTGTGTGGTACAGCAGGGATGAGGAGATTTAAATAAATGAAATACACACTAATATGGCTGATGACAATAAGATAATTTTTTCCATGGTGGGGGTAAGCAAAACCTTTCCCCCGCATAAGAAAGTGCTTAATAATATTTATCTCTCATTCTTCTATGGTGCCAAAATCGGGGTGATTGGTCTCAACGGGTCCGGAAAATCGACCCTGTTAAAGATCATTGCCGGCATGGAAAAAGCATTCGAAGGAGAAGTGGTTTTTTCGCCTGGATTCTCCGTTGGGTACCTGGAGCAGGAACCTCATCTCGACGATGAGAAAACAGTGCGTGAAGTGGTGGAGGAAGGTGTTTCGGGAGTAATGCAGTTACTCAAGGAGTATGAAGAAGTGAACAACAGGTTCATGGAGCCGATGAGCGACGACGAGATGAACAAACTGATGGAGCGGCAGGGTGAACTAACTGAAAAAATAGACCATTGCGGAGGCTGGGAAATTGATAATAAGCTGGAGCGGGCCATGGATGCACTCAATTGTCCTGACGGGGATGCTCCGGTTAAAAATTTATCCGGGGGGGAACGTCGCAGGGTAGCTCTCTGCAGACTATTACTTCAGCAGCCGGATATTCTGCTGCTGGATGAACCTACCAACCATCTCGATGCCGAATCGGTGCAATGGCTTGAGTTATTTCTACAGCAATATTCCGGAACGGTAATCGCAGTAACTCACGATCGTTATTTTCTCGATAATGTTGCCGGATGGATACTCGAACTCGACCGTGGCGAAGGAATTCCCTGGAAAGGAAATTATTCTTCCTGGCTGGATCAAAAATCAAAACGACTCGAGCAGGAAGAAAAAACAGAGAGCAAGCGCAAGAAAACCCTTGAACGGGAACTTGATTGGGTGCGGATGGCCCCGAAGGCACGCCAGGCAAAATCAAAGGCTCGTCTCAATGCATATGAACGCATGCTTAATGAGGATACAAAAGCAAAGGAAGACCGTCTGGAGATATATATCCCCAATGGTCCCAGGCTTGGTGAAAAAGTGATTGAGGTGAAGAATGTTTCCAAAGCTTTTGGTGACAAGATACTCTTCGAGAATTTAAATTTCTCATTGCCGCCGGCCGGCATAGTTGGTATTATTGGTCCAAACGGAGCAGGAAAAACAACTCTCTTCCGGCTCATTATGGGGCATGAAAAGCCGGATGCAGGCGAATTCAATGTTGGGGAAACAGTTAAACTGGCATATGTTGATCAGAGCCATGCGGATATCAAACCTGATAAAACAGTATTCCAGGTGATCTCCCGCGACAGTGAACAGATCAGGGTAGGGGGCAAGGACATGAATGCACGTGCCTATGTAGCCAGGTTTAATTTCACGGGAGCTGATCAGGAAAAAAGAGTCAACATGCTTTCGGGAGGGGAACGCAACAGGTTACACCTCGCACTGACGCTGAAGGAGGAAGGGAATGTGCTGCTGCTCGACGAGCCGACAAATGATATCGATGTAAACACGTTGCGGGCTCTCGAGGAGGGTCTTGAAAGCTTTGCAGGCTGTGCGGTGATCATCTCACACGACCGATGGTTTCTTGACCGGGTAGCCACTCATATCCTTGCCTTTGAAGGAGACTCACAGGTATACTTCTTCGAAGGGTCTTATTCCGAATATGAAGAAAACAAGAAAAAACGGTTGGGTGATACATCTCCTCACCGGATGAAATTTAAAAAACTCACCAGGTAGATTTTTCTCCAGGTTATTATTCTTATATCAGAACCAAGCATGGCAATCCAGGCACCATCAATCCCTAAAGGTACACGCGACTTCGGTCCGCTGGAAGTAAGCAGAAGGAATTATATCTTTAATACCATCCGTAATATATTCCGGAATTATGGTTTTGAACCTATCGAGACTCCGGCGATGGAAAACCTTACAACTTTGTTGGGTAAATATGGGGAAGAGGGAGACAAACTTTTATTCCGGGTGTTGAATTCGGGTGATTTTATGGGGGAAGTCCCCGCAGAACTTCTTAGCAGTAAGGATTCCCTGCAAGTCTCCAATCATATTTCAGAAAAAGGACTGCGTTACGATCTTACTGTACCTTTTGCCCGCTATGTGGTGCAGCATTACAATGAACTTGTTTTTCCATTCAAGCGCTACCAGGTGCAGCCTGTATGGAGAGCCGACAGGCCCCAGAAAGGTCGTTACCGGGAGTTTTATCAGTGCGATGCAGATGTGATAGGGAGTGATTCCCTGCGAAACGAGGCAGAGCTGGTGATGATGATCAGCGAGGTATTTGCCTCCCTGCAGTTGAATGTGTTGGTGAAACTCAATAACCGCAAAATTCTGTCAGGAATAGCCGAAATGATTGGCGCCTCTGATAAGATCATCCCGATTACTGTTGCCATCGATAAAATTGACAAAATTGGCATCGATAAAGTCAACGAAGAACTGGGCCTGGCCGGAATAGGGGTGGACGAAATAAAGAAGTTGCAGCCTATACTCACCGCGCATGGTACGAATAATGATAAGCTCGACCTTATTGGCTCAGCCCTGGGCGTATCCGGAGTGGGAATGGCGGGTATATCCGAAATGAAGGAACTATTGGATTTTCTGTCCCATCTCCCACTTACCTGTTCAGTGGAGATCGACCTTTCGCTGGCACGTGGGCTCGAATATTACACCGGTACCATCATCGAGGTAAAATCGCTTGATGCGCAGATCGGCAGCATCTGCGGAGGAGGCCGATATGATAATCTCACCGGAATCTTTGGATTGAAGGGTGTGAGCGGAGTGGGCGTGTCCTTTGGGGCTGACAGAATTTATGATGTATTGTTACAGACTCAGAAATTCCCGCCCTCGGCCGTGGCCGGCACCCAGGTATTATTTGTGAATTTCGGAAGGGAGGAAGCGAACTGTTGCCAGGAGCATGCTGCCCAGCTGCGGAAAAACGGGATCAGGACAGAGGTCTATCCTGATGCTGCCAAAATGAAGAAACAACTGGATTATGCCAATAAAAAAGGCATTCCTTTTGTGGTAATGGTCGGCGAGGAGGAAATGAAGAATGGATTCATTACCCTGAAAAAAATGGATACTGGAGAACAAACCAGAACCTCTGCCTCCGAACTGGCTGAAATGCTTAAGACCTGAGCATCTGTTCCACATCCCGGGAATGGCGTGACAGAAGGTTATCCTGGTTTTTAAACATACGGGTCAACATAGGCTTGCCCGCTCTTTTTCCATATTTTCGCAGCATTCTTAATTTCATTGCATGAGTGCTGTTCATCCCATCAGTTCCGCAAAGATAAGTCTGCGGGAGATAGAAGAGATCATTAATTCGAATGCACGCCTTCTTCTTTCCGGAGAAGCCCGCGACCGCATCCAGAAATGCCGCGATTACCTCGATCGTAAACTGAGAGATTCTGATGAGCCTCTTTACGGCATTAATACCGGTTTTGGCGCCTTGTATGATCGTACCATTTCGAAGGAAGACCTGGGCAAACTGCAGAAAAACCTGGTAATGTCGCATGCCTGTGGCACCGGAGAGGAAGTCCCGCGTGAGATTGTTAAACTAATGCTCTTCCTGAAAGCCCAGTCCCTTTCTTACGGATTTTCAGGAGTGCAGGTAGCAACGGTTCAGCGTCTGATAGATTTCTACAACGAGGATATTCTCCCGGTAGTATACCAGTACGGGTCGCTGGGGGCATCTGGTGATCTGGCCCCGCTGGCACATATGTGCCTGCCCCTGATCGGGATGGGAGAGGTGTGGTTTAAAGGACAAAAAGTGCCTACAGCAACGGTATATCGCGATTTTGGATGGGCGCCCATCGAACTTACCAGCAAGGAAGGTCTGGCCCTGCTTAATGGGACACAATTTATGAGTGCTTATGGTGTGCAGTCCTGTCTGGAGGTATTTAAACTCTCCATGCTGGCGGATACCATAGGTGCCATTTCTTTGGATGCCTTCGATGGACGGATCGAACCTTTTCACGAACTTATCCAGCAGATAAGACCTTACCGCGGACAGATAGTTACTGCCCGCCGGATCCGCTGGATACTGGAAGGGAGTGAATTGATCAGCCGGTACAAGAAGCATATTCAGGATCCGTATTCTTTCCGCTGTATTCCCCAGGTACACGGTGCCTCCAAAGACTCTATCGATTATGTGGCCTATGTATTTGAACGGGAAATCAACTCAGTAACCGACAACCCGACTATCTTTCCCGATGAGGATATTATTATTTCGGCAGGAAATTTTCATGGTCAACCCCTGGCACTGGCCCACGATAACCTGGCCATTGCCATGGCGGAACTTGGTAATATCTCCGAAAGGCGCACCTACCAGCTGCTGTCGGGAAGCAGAGGTCTGCCCCCATTCCTGGTGGCTAATCCGGGACTGAACTCAGGCTTTATGATTCCGCAATATACAGCGGCTTCCATCGTCAGCCATAACAAACAGTTATGTACCCCTTCCTCGGTGGACTCCATCGAGTCATCCAAAGGGCAGGAAGATCATGTGAGCATGGGGGCCAATGCGGCCACCAAGGGCTACAAGGTTTTACAGAACCTTCGGCAGGTGTTGTCAATTGAATTATATACTGCTGCCCAGGCGTTGGAATTCAGACGTCCCCTCCATACCTCTCCCTGGCTTGAGAATTTCCTGAAGCAATACCGGGATAGGGTTAGTTTTATCAACGAAGACAAGGTAATGTATCAGGACATGGAAGAATCTGTTCAGTTTCTCAAGGCTGTAAATCCTGAAATGCCTGATTTTACGGGCAATTGATGAAATAGCAGAACTATCCTGTCATCCGGTTGTTATTATATATCGCCAGTTGTTTTTCGATTACATAACCGGGGTAGCTGACTGCTATGATCCGGTTGTCTGAATTATCAGGCTATTTTACAAGAAAAAGGTAAATTTACAGGATGAGAAAAATTCTTGCTGTTTTATTTTTTCTCGGGGGGTGGGCTATTGTTTCCGGGCAGGATGCCGAACAGGTCCTGCGTGACCGGGGAGAGGTCTTTTTCTGGTTTTCCCGTCCCCACAACCTGTCTGTACACCAGCTCACCCAAATAATTTCCATTGACCGGGTGAAGGGAGACAGCGTTTTCGCCTATGCCAACGCGGAGGAATATAAAGCCCTGCTGGCGCTGGGCATCAGGCCAAACATTTTGACAGCTCCGTCACTTGTTTATAAACAAAAGATGCAGGCTCCGGGCAAGGGTGCTGTTGCCTGGGACAGTTATCCCACCTACGAAGGATACCTGGCACTGATGGCCGGGTATGCTGCTTCGTTCCCTGATATTTGCAGGTTGGATACCATTGGCACCAGCGTGAACGGCCGGTACCTGCTCGCTTTGAAGCTTTCAGATTCAGCTAAATCCGATCAGCCTGAACCGGAGGTATTCTATACTTCCTCCATTCATGGCGATGAAACAACAGGCTATGGACTACTGCTGCATTTGATTGACACCCTGGTAACCAGCTATGGTACCTCACCCCGGCTAACCAGAATGCTTGATTCGCTTGAGATATGGATTAATCCGCTGGCAAACCCTGACGGGACTTATTATTCAGGCAATGCCTCCGTAACAGGCGCTACAAGGTATAATGCCAATGGATATGATTTAAACCGAAACTTCCCGGATATCAGGTACCAGGATGATACTGTCTGGCAGCCCGAAACGAGGGCCATGATAAATTTCATGCAGCAGAGAAGATTTGTTCTCTCGGCGAATTTTCATGGAGGTGCCGAGGTAATGAATTACCCATGGGACACCTGGGTTACAAGACATCCTGATACAGACTGGTTTGAATTCATCAGCCATTTATTTGCCGATACATCTATGTATTACGGGCCTGAAGGGTATTTCAAGGATACCTACCCCTCAGGAGTAACAAATGGGTATGATTGGTATGATGTTTATGGTGGCCGGCAGGACTTTACAACATATGCCTTGAGAGGAAGAGAGATAACGATCGAAATAAGCGGAATAAAACTTATTCCCTCATCCTCCCTGCATGCCTATTGGGATTACAACCGCCGGTCACTTATCAATTATCTTGAACAGGCGATGTATGGCATACAGGGCTATGTTGTGGACAGCGCCACCGGTGTGCCATTGCATGCCTCAGTGGAAGTTTTGAATCATGATCTGGCTTCTGCCAATTCATCGGTCTGGTCCGATTCCGTTACCGGTCGGTTTACAAGGCTTATTGCTGCGGGTAACTGGGACCTGGTTTTTCAGTGCCAGGTTATCCGAACGATACGCTGCAGAATGTACAGGTACAGAATTTTACCACCAGCTGGCTCCAGGTGAAGATGGGTAACGGGAAGAGCCAGCATATTAAGCCGGAGATTTCTACCGGAGAGGAAATCAGGCTCTGGCCTGTTCCTGCAGGTGATAAGCTTCAAATATCGTTTATGATTAGTGGAAACAACAACTGCAAGGTACGGATTACGGATATCAGCGGGAGGGAACAACTCCGGCAGGAATTTACAGGAGTTCAGGGCGTAAACAACCTGCTACTGCAGACTTCCGGGTTATCCAATGGTAACTATGTTCTGGATTTGGTCGCCGGGAACCGGAAGTACCAGGCAGTCCGTTTCACTATTTTACGAACTCCATAGAAGTCTAACCTGTTAAGGCAGGCATCACTTTTTTAATTGCCGGCAAATAATATCTTTGCAGTTCCCTGCATGTGCTGTAATGCAGAACCATGTGCAGATCGATATTTAAGTTGTATCCGGTATGAAGTGTCTGATTATCTACTCCCTGATTTTACTCCAGTTAATCCCATCGGTTTTTGCCCAATCGAACAAGAAGATTCCACCTGAGAAGCCCAGGCTTGTGGTTGGCATTGTTGTCAGCCAGATGCGTTACGATTACCTGTTCCGGTACTGGGATAAGTTCTCGGAAGATGGATTCAGGAAACTCATTGGACAGGGAACCTTTTGCAAGAATGTTCGGTACAGGAATCTTTTTACGCTTTCTTCCTCAGGGAATGCAACCATTGCAACCGGTGCCTATCCTTCCTTTCATGGCATTGTAGCGGATGAGTGGTACGACCGGGTAAAGAACAAGAATGTTAAATGTGCTTTCGATGATAATTACAAGGCTGTGGGTGGAAGCTTTGAAGCAGGACAGTATGCCCCGCTCCGGCTTATAACCAGTACCATCGGTGATGAAATGCACCTTACACAGCCAGCCTCAAAGGTCATCAGTATTGCCACTGATCCGGTACAGGCGGTATTATCATCAGGGCATACCGCTGATGCAGCTTATTGGTACGACAGCGGTACCGGGCAGTGGATGACCAGTAACTATTATCTGAAAGATCTGCCTGCCTGGGTACAGGATTTCAATAATAAAAAGATCCCTGATATTTATCTGCAGGAATCATGGAATACCCTTTTGCCTGTTTCGGCTTATAAGGAAAGCCTGCCCGATGACAACCCCTATGAAAAAGGTATCCGCGGAAAAAAAACATTTCCTTACGACATCAACCTGATGAGTATGAAGGGGAAAAAACGCGAATATGACCTTCTTCCATACACTCCCGGGGGGATGATGTATACCCGCGATTTTGCTGTAAATGCCATTGTTCAGGAACAGTTGGGGAAAGACGACAGCACTGACCTTTTACTTCTTAATTTTACGACCCCCGGATTGGTAGGGAGCCTGTATGGTCCCCGATCGGTTGAGGTAGAAGATATTTTTCTGCGCCTCGATTTAGAACTGGCATTTTTTCTGCGGTTCCTCGAACAGGAACTGGGTATGGAGAATGTACTTATTTACCTCACGGCCGATCATGGTTCTGCTTATGTGCCCGGTTATCTGGAGGAGATTAAAATTCCCTCCGGAATATTTAACCAGAACCAGGCCATGGCCCTTCTTTCCTCGTACCTCAACGTTCTCTATGGCAAGGGGGAATGGATAAAATTGTACAAGAACCAGCAGATTTATCTCAACCAGACGCTCATTGAGGATTCAAAACTTCCGCTTGAGCAGTTTCAAACCACCGTTGCGAATTTCATGGTGCAGTTTACCGGAGTGGCCAACGCCGTTACCGCAAGCGACCTGCAAAGTTCAAACTTTACCAGTGGCATCCTGCTGATGATTCAGAATAATTACAACCAGAAACGATCCGGTGATGTGTTCCTGAACCTGGAACCCGGATGGATGGAGAAAAGTGAAAATGCCACAAGTACTAACTCCTCCTATGCCTATGATGCGCATGTTCCGCTGATGTGGTATGGATGGAAAATCGGGCGTAGAACCATCAATACAGCCATGGACCCGACAGTAATCGCACCTACCCTGGCAAGCTTCCTGGAAATATTGTCTCCCAACGGATGCATGGCTTCACCTATCGGCGAGCTGGTAGATCAATAGGGGGGTTACTAATAGAAAAAAGGCCGCCTGCGAATGCAAACGGCCAGTGATTTCCGGAACATACGGTAAGGGTTACCGGATGTCGTCATCTTCCTCTACCTGATCGTCAAAATAATCCTCTTCAGGGTGTTGATGGAACAGATGGTCAATGTCTTCCTCTTCCTCTATCTCTTCGAAAATTTTTCGTTTCGGGTTCTTCGGAGCTTTCTCAACCGGCTTCCTGGGACCACGGAACATTTCCTCGCCAGTTGGCTGGCGATTGTCCTTTTTCTTTTTCATGGTTCCTGATTTTTCAAAAACTACTTGATATACTGAAGGCGTATTTAAAGGTAAATAATTTCAGATTAGTAACAATTAAATCGCGGATTTGGCTTTTGATAATTCGCGAATTCTCTCCATGTTGTTTTCAAGGGCATTGCCCACAACGATAATGTCTGCACCGGCCTTGTACACTGCAATGGCATCATCCCGGGTCCTGATTCCTCCGCCCACCACAAGAGGAATGGAAATATTCCTTTTTACCTGACTTATAATCTCAGAGCTGATAGGATGCTCAGCCCCGCTGCCACCTTCGAGGTAGATTAGTTTCATTCCCAGCATCTCTCCGGCCATGGCAGTGGCAACGGCAATATCCGGTTTATCAGCTGGTAAAGGTTTGGTATTGCTCATGTATTCAACCGAGCTGGTATGACCGTTTTCAACCAGAATATAACCTACCGGAAGGATGCCAAGTCCGCTTGATCGCAGAAAGGGTGCTGCCACTACATGGTTCCCGACCAGAAATTCCGGATTCCGGCCGGAAATGAGCGAAAGCAGGAAAATAGCATCTGCATTGCCTGCAATCTGCAGCAGACTACCCGGGAAGAGAAAAACAGGGAGATCACAACCTGCCTTAATAAACTCAATGAGCCGGTCGGGGTGGCCGGAGACCAGGCTACCACCAATAAGAAGGTAATCCACCGGATGCTCATTCACCAGTTGCAGGAGTTCGGCCAGACTCTGGTCGTTATGCTTATCGGGATCAATAAGCAGGGCAAATTGTTTTTTCCCCTTTGCCTCAAGTATTTGTTCCCAACTCATAACCATCATTTTACGCACCACACAACTACATAACCCTGGAGCCGAAAATAATGCATTTTTATCAGTTCCATCCCATATTTATTTGTAACTCTTCCTTCAATGACTCCCTCCTCCCTGGGTGAAAAAGGAGCAATGGTAAGGTTGTATTTGAAGTTGATATCCTGCTTGTCGCATATTTTATAAAGGGCTTCCTTGGCGCACCAATGGATATAAAGGTGATAGGTAGCCAGGTCCGGCTCTGTGGTAATGAACTCCTCCTGATTGATGAACTTGTGAGCCAGGTTGTCAATTTCATGTGACATCAGTTCCAGGTCGATGCCGATTTTACGTTTTCTGGACAACATTACCGAGGTGAGTTTGCTCGAATGAGAGATGCTGATATTATATGACCAGTCGTACAGGTATGGCTTGCGGTTTCCGTTGTATATTATGCGGGATTCCTGGCCTGTCAGTTCCTTGGTAAGGGCTCTGACACTGAGCCATTCGATTTTTCGCTGGTTATTCCGGAACCCATCAAGTATTTCAATTTCTTCCTTTTCGAGCGATACCAGTGAGGTGAGTTCATCAATATCCTCGCTGATGGACCAGATGCCCAGAATACAATCTTCTTCCGGATAGTTTTTCAATATCAGGCCCATGGACTTAACCAGTGAAGATTATTCAGCAGTGTTCTTACAGAATTTTTACCCTGGAACAGGCATGCAGGGAGGAATGCCTTCTTTTCATTCAATAAGGGGCTCCCCTGAACCGGGGAATTCCGGTAGGCTCGCGGGCAGGCGTGCGGAAGATGAAAGGTTACCGGTTCCATTGCAGGCTGTTTATGAGGTGCAGGATGTCTTCCCTGACAAAATCAATGACAGGAGCCATTGAATCGGCATTGGGAGAAGATTCGAAGTATAGCGCTCCGCGAAGGAAGTGATGCAGACTGTCTGTAGCAAAAAACTGAAGGGAAGAGGCTGCATTCCCCCGGATATCATACAGAATACAAAACACATGATCTTCTTTTCGTGTAAAGAGGGATTCCTGGATAGCATCTGCTTTGGCAGTATGCTTGTATGCAAGGGTCCTCGCGTCTTCGATCAGATCTCCCAGGTTGCCCCTTACCGGCTTATAGCTAAGGTGAATTCTGCCATTCAGTGAACTAAGGTCTATATTAAGCCAGCAAGGTTCGGCATGTGGGGAAGAATCGGTTAAGACCTTACTGTAAACGGGATATTCAAATGAAAACGGGCAGGCCGAGCGGTAGGCCTTATAGGCCTTTTCCGGCAGGTCAATCCTGTAATAACCCCTTGGTCGCGGAGTATAACTTTTTTTGCAGGCACTGGCTGCAAGAAGCAGGATAAGCAGCAGAAGAAAACCGGAAACTAATGGATTGACTCGTTTCATGCCCTGGGATGTTGTGTAAATCGGATCCATTTGATACGGCGGCCATCAATGGATTCGATCCTGAATTCAAACCGGCCCAGCCGAATGGTTTCTCCAGCCTGGGGAAACTCACCCTTCACTTCCAGCAAAAGTCCTGCCAGGGTATCGGCATCGCCTTTCACCTCATCAAAACTATGCGATTCCACGCCGGTAATTTTGTATAAATCGTTTAAAAGAGTTTTACCTTCAAACAAATAATGCAGTTCATCAATCTTTTCCCATGTTTTTTCGTCGGCATCATCCGATTCATCATTGATTTCCCCGATTATCTCCTCAAGAATATCTTCCAGAGTAATAATCCCCTGTGTTCCTCCATATTCGTCGATCACGATGGCCATATGGATTTTATGACGCTGGAATTCATTGAGCAGTTCGCTTATTTTTTTCGACTCCGGCACATAAAATTGAGGCCTGATGAGGGTTTGCCAGCGGAAGGAATCATTCTTGTGAAAGTGAGGAAGCAAATCTTTTATATACAGAATACCTTTGATGTTGTCGAGCGATTCGGAAAAAATCGGTATGCGTGAATAACCCGACTCCACGATCAGTTTTACCAGTTCACCCAGAGGAAGGCGGATGTCTGCAGCTACCACGTCCAGCCGGGAACGCATCACATCGCGCACATCAATATTACCGAATTTTACGATTCCCTTAAGGATGTTTTTATCTTCCATCATGGAGCCGGAGGTCAGTTCGAGTGCATGAGAGAGATCATCGATGGAGAGGTTTGAACGCGGCCGTGCAATCCTGCGCTTGAACAAGCGGGAGGACCGTACCATAAACAGGGAGAGTGGCTTGAACAAACGGTTAAGGATTAGCAGGGGATATGCCATGAACAGCGATAACTGCATGGCATAATGGGTAGCATAGATCTTCGGTAAAATCTCCCCAACCATAAGGAGTAGGAAGGTAATTACAACCACCTGAAAAAGAAACCCGATGAGGGGGGCGGCCGAAAAATCAATAAGTGAATTACTTACAAAGGTTGACAGTATAACTATGCTGATATTGATAAGATTATTCCCTATCAGGATCGTTGCCAGCAGAATATCAGGTGTTTTAAGGAGTTTTACAGTTGCTCCTGAACGGGCATTCTTCTGGTTCTCGAGTTTCTTGATTTCTGAGGGTGTAAGTGAAAACAGTGCCGTTTCAGAACCGGAAAGAAGACCGGATGCGATGAGCAGCAACAAGGTAAGAAGGAGGCTAAGGCCTGCCCCGAGTGTAAAGGGATACAGGTGAATTTCGGCCTCCCCGATGAAGAATAGCAGGATAAAAGCAGAATTCAACAGGATTTCCAGGTTAGGTTAGGATTCAAAAAGGAAGATCATCACCGCCGGGAAGATCAGCAGTTGGATCTGCATATTGGCCCGGGTCAGGCTGACTGGTTCCCGTGGACCTTGCTTCACCTTCGCCGGGTGCATTCTCGGCGCGTTTGCCTAAAAGAACAAGATTGGATGCCACAATATCGGTGGTATAACGCTTGTTCCCATCCTTGTCATCATAGGAGCGGGTCGTAATTTTCCCTTCTATATAAATTTGGGACCCTTTCTTCACAAATTTCTGGGCAACTTCTGCCAGCCCCCGCCAGCAAACAATGTTATGCCATTCTGTTTGGGTTACATTTTCCCCGTTTTTATTCCGGTACGAATCGCTGGTTGCCATGGAAAACCGGCATAACCCGACATTCCCTTCCAGGTAACGGATTTCAGGGTCCTTGCCAACATTTCCAATCAGCATAACTTTATTGAGGGAACTCATAGGGTATTTTAATAAGATTGGTTCAAAGGTACGAAATATTCCACTTATTGAGTCGGGTGTTCAATTTCAGTCTTCCTCCATCCCTGTATCCTGTTTTTCCTTCCACCGGGTAAGGTATCTTTCAAGGAGTACCGGCACCGGGTAATTTATTAGTTGATCCTCCCGGACACATTGCAGGTTATCCGAATCAGTTTCAAGAACTTTTTTCACCTGAAGCTCATAAAAAACAGTATGGATTTGCTGATGGCTTAGCTGATGAATCACAGGTCCATGAATATCAGCGAGTTGAATTTCCGTATTGCCAAAGAGCTGTTCCCAGGCTTCGCTTTCCATAAGGTTCTTAAGATCAGCATTATGCGCTGTTTCGATCAGGGGAAATTCGTAAAGGCCTTCCCATATATCTTTGCCGAGGCGCTTTTGCATTAGAATTCCCTCCCGGGTTCGTACGAACAGGTAATTGAAGAATCGTTTACGCTGTTTGGTTTTACCTGATTTTACCGGAAGATGAGCCGTAAGGTCCATCTGCCGGGCCATGCAAAATTCCCTTACCGGGCATTCAGCACACAGGGGCCTGGCCGGTACGCACTGAAGGGCCCCAAATTCCATCAGGGCCTGGTTAAAAGTACCTGGATCGGACCTTACCAGCAGTTCATCAGCCAGATTCCCGATTCTGTTTTTGCCTGCGGGACTGTCTATGGGAAGGCTAACTGCAAACAGCCTGCTTATAACGCGCTGCACATTCCCGTCAACGGCTGCCACAGGTTCCGAGAATGCGATGGAGGCGATGGCAGCTGAGGTGTAGGGACCTATTCCGGGCAGATGCAATAATTGTTCCCGATTGTGAGGAAACCGCCCTCCCAGCTCATCTTTTATTATACGTGCAGCGCGCAGAAGATTACGGGCACGCGAATAATAACCCAGCCCCTGCCAGTGCTTCAGCAGTTCATCCTCTGTTGAAGCCGCCAGGCTCTGTACATCCGGGTAACGTGCGGTTAATTTCCGGTAGTACTCCAGTCCCTGGTCAACCCTGGTTTGCTGCAGAATCACCTCTGAGAGCCAAATCCGGTAAGGATCGGCTGAGATCCTCCATGGAAGGTCTCTTTGGTGGACAGAGTACCATTCAAGCAAGGTTTTTTGCAGCCCGGCCTTCTTTGCCGGGGAAATCGGGAATTCTTCCATTTAAATAAGCTGTATCCGGGCTACAGAGGTAGTTTTTTTATTGATCAAAACAATTGCAGGGTCAAAAAACAAGCAAAATACCACTGAATACGGGGTATTAAGAACTTTAAACCAGAAGATTAAAAAAAAGTTCAATGGAAATTTAATGGAAGGTATTTCAATTATCTGGAGAAAACTTTTATATTTGCACTCTCGATTTTGAGCACGAATGTAAATTATTGATAATTAAAGATTTTAAACAATGACGAAAGCTGATATTGTTAACGAAATTTCCAGGAACACCGGAATTGAAAAGGTAACTGTTCAGAAATCAGTTGAAGCCTTTATGGAAGTTGTGAAAGAATCCCTCGTTAAGGATAAAAATGTTTATCTGCGGGGATTTGGTAGTTTCATCGTAAAGAAAAGGGCTAAAAAAACCGCCCGGAATATTTCGAAGAATACCACCATTATTATTCCCGAGCATTTCATTCCTTCCTTCAAACCTGCCAAATCATTTGTGCTCAAGGTTAAAGGGAATGTGAAGTAATCAAGTCAGGAAGAATTAAAGAATTTTTGTATGCCAAGCGGAAAAAAGAGAAAAAGACATAAAATGGCAACGCACAAGCGGAAAAAACGCTTGCGCAAGAACAGGCACAAAAAGAAAAACCGGTAGGCTGTAATTGCCATGGACTTATTATAGACAGACCTAAGAATCCGTCAGGATTTTTAGGTCTGTTCTATATATAAGTTTTTGTAAGTTTTTTTTGGTATACATTACAATACCTTGTGCTTGTGACGAATGATTTAATCATCGATGTATCTCCTGCGGAGGTATCCCTGGCACTGCTCGAAGATAAAAGACTGGCCGAACTCCAGAAGGAAAAACCGGACAATCAATACGCGGTAGGTAATATTTATCTTGGCAGGGTCCGGAAGGTTATGCCCGGGCTTAATGCGGCCTTTATAGATATAGGCTACGAAAAGGATGCCTTTCTCCATTACCTCGACCTGGGACCTCAGTTCCAGTCGCTTAATAACTATGTTAAGCTGGCTCTGTCGAGAAAAGGCAAGATGCCTATCATCCAGAAATTCAGGAACGATCAGGACATCAATAAAAACGGCAAGATCAACGAGGTGCTAACCCCCGGGCAGCTAATCGTTGTTCAGATTACCAAGGAGCCAATTTCCACCAAAGGTCCACGGCTTACCTGCGAGATTTCAATCGCAGGCAGGAACCTGGTTTTGATTCCCTTTTCCGATAAGGTTTCTGTATCATCCAAGATTGAAAGTAGTGATGAGCGAAACCGGTTAAAAACTCTGCTGCAGAGTATCCGCCCGCGTAATTATGGGATTATTGTCCGTACCGTGGCCGAAACCAAGATGGTGGCTGAGCTAGATACCGAATTGGGAGGCCTCCTCAAAAAATGGGAAACTGCCATCGACTCCCTGCGCGGATTGTCACCCCCCAAACTCATTCTCTCAGAGCTGAAGCGTACCTCAGCCATCCTCCGCGATCTCCTGAATATGTCATTCAATAGTATCGTGGTGAATGATGAGGATATCTACCATGACATCCGTGACTATATTGGTACAATTGCACCGGAGAAGCAGAAAATCGTGAAGTATCATTCCGGAAGCACTCCTATTTTCGAGCATTTCGGGGTGGATAAGATGATCAAGGGGTCTTTCGGGAAAACCATTTCCTTCAAGAACGGAGCCTACCTCATCATCGAGCATACCGAGGCACTGCATGTGATCGACGTAAACAGCGGAAACAGGGCGAAGAGCGCCAAAGACCAGGAATCAAACTCCAGGGATGTGAACCTGGCCGCGGCCGAAGAGGTGGCACGCCAGCTCAGGCTGCGCGATATGGGCGGCATCATAGTGGTCGACTTCATCGATATGCAGAATAACGACCACCGTCAGATGGTATATGAGAAGATGAAGGAGTTTATGTCACGCGACCGTGCAAAACACAATATTCTTCCCTTAAGCAAATTCGGACTGATGCAGATAACCCGGCAGCGGGTGCGTCCGGAAATGACAATCGATACAATCGAAAAATGTCCCTCCTGCAACGGAACTGGTCAGATAACACCTGCAGTCCTGCTCGTCGAGCAGATCGAAAGTAAAATGAGTTTCTTTATTGAGAAGGAAAATCTCAAGAAAATTGTGATCAGGGTTCACCCCTATGTGGCAGCCTACCTTACCACCGGCTTGTTCTCCCTGCGTTTAAAATGGGCCCTCCGGTACCGTTGCAAAATTGCAGTAGAACCTGTCTTTGCATATCAATTTCTGGAGTACAAATTCTTCAACTCGCTCGAAGAAGAACTCCAGCAATAAATTAATAAATGTTAAAGAGCTTGTGAAATCCCGGTCACTCTGGCCGGGATTTCTTATTTTTGCAGCCAAAGAAATACCCATGAGAAAAACAGCCTTTTTATTTCTCCTGTTAGCCCTGGCAGGCAGCCTTATGGCCCAGATCGAAAATCCGGTTAGCTGGAAATTCGAACAGAAAAAAACCGGTCCGGGTGAATATGAATTGTCGTTCACAGCTACCATTCAGCCAGGTTGGCATATGTACGGGTTGAATATACCGAGTGGACCCACTCCGACCTCATTTAAGTTTGAGGAGAACAAGACTGTAGAATTTGTAGGAAAATTGGAAACACGCAAAAAGCCGATTATAAAGAAGGATCCATTTTTCAATGTGAATGTTGAATTTTATGAAACCTCGGCTGTATTTGTACGGAAAGTACGAATTCTTTCTTCTGGTTCAGATACGGTCCGTGGCAGTATCGAACTGCAGAGTTGCGATGACAGTCAGTGCAAATACCAGGATGAAGAATTTACATTTATCCTTCCGGGTGAAAGCACTGCAAGTGGATCCAACGCTAACCCAATGATCAGTGACTCCTCCGCTTCAGTGGAAACTCGAGGTGCTGCCGCTGAACAAGATGCTTTGTCTGGAAAAACTCAGGAACAAGAGAAGTCCTCCGGGGGTCTCTGGACCTATTTTCTGCTGGCCTTTCTTGCCGGCCTCGGAGGTATTCTGACTCCCTGCGTATACCCGATGATTCCCATGACCGTTTCATTTTTCATGCGGGGGCAGGACAACCGGGCCATGGCCATGTTGAATGGAATAGTTTTCGGATTGTCCATCATTCTTATTTACACCCTTTTTGGTGTCATTGTTTCGCTTACCAGTGCCGGAGCCGATTTTGCCAACCAGTTGAATTCACACTGGATACCAAATAGCATCTTCTTTTTGTTGTTTATCGTTTTCGCTGCCTCCTTCTTCGGGATGTTTGAACTGATACTTCCTTCGTCCATGAGTAATAAGGTTGATCAGATGGCTGACAGGGGCGGGATACTGGGTGCATTTTTTATGGCACTCACCCTGGTTATCGTATCATTTTCGTGTACGGGGCCCATCGTGGGAGGACTTCTGGTGGAGGCTGCCGGTGGGCTCGCACTGAAACCCATCCTCGGGATGTTCGGTTTTTCACTGGCATTTGCCCTTCCATTCACCCTGTTTGCTATTTTTCCCTCCCTGCTCAAAAACCTGCCGAAATCAGGTGGCTGGCTTAATTCAGTGAAGGTGGTGCTGGGATTTATCATGCTCGCTTTTTCCCTGAAATTTCTGAGCAACATGAACGAGGCGTACCATATGGGAATAATCGGCCGGGAAGTGTACCTGGCCATCTGGATCGTACTGTTTACCCTGCTTGGATTTTACCTGCTCGGGAAAATCAAGTTTGCCCATGACAGTGAGGTAAAATATGTGAGTGTGCCCCGGCTGGTGCTGGCCATTGCAAGTTTTGCATTTGTAGTATACCTCATTCCCGGTATGTTTGGCGCACCGCTCAAAGGTGTAAGCAGTCTCATTCCCCCGGCCAAAGGGCATTCATTCGATCTTATCCGGCTGATTTCGGAGAACAGAGGGAATTCAGCAACTCCTGTGCAGCAAACCACCGGATGCGAAACTCCCCGTTTTGGTGACAAACTGGAACTTCCGTATAGTCTCAATGGGTATTTCGATTTCAAACAGGGAATTGCCTGTGCAAAGGCCCAGGGTAAACCTGTTTTCCTCGATTTCAAAGGGCATACCTGCAGCAACTGCAAGAAAATGGAAAACGAGGTGTGGTCTGATCCCCGTGTGCAACAGCGATTGCGTGATAACTTCGTGATCATTGCCCTGTACGTTGACGACCGGGAGGAATTACCGGAGAGTGAATGGATCACCTCAACATTTGACGGAAAAGTAAAGAAGACACTGGGTAAGGTAAATGCAGACCGGCAAATCACGATGTTCAACAGCAATACTCAACCCTTGTATGCCATTGCAGATGCCAATGGGAAAAGCCTCATTACACCGGTTGGAGTTGAACTGGATGTGGAGAAATACCTGGAATTCCTCGATAAAGGCCTGGCCGAATTCAGAGCCAGGCAGCAGCCCTGATCAGAATTTCCCGAATTTAAGGCTCAGTCCGAAGGACAAGCCCCTGAGTGCATCTTCACTGACCTTATCGGTTGCACTAACCGTTTCAAGATGTACAGGGCTTGTAAGACGATAGGAGGCCCCCAGCCCCAGGCGGAAGAAACGTGAAATATTAAATTCCAGTTCGGCCCCGGGTTCGGCTATCAGAAAAACATCCATATCCTCCACATAGCTGGTCCAATCGGAATTATATGCATCTTCTGAAGAAAGAGTATAGGCAATTCCTCCGCCGCCTAAAACAATTGGAAATGCAAGGTGTACAGGAGACCTTGGAAACAGGATTGGTTCCAGGAGTAAGCCTCCGTACCCACCGGCAAGATTGCTTTGCTCACTTCCAATGGGTGTGAAGTTATTCATGAATCCGTTCCCCACCACACCGATGGCAAATCCATGACCGGCAACCCAGGCAGCACGGGAACCTACCGTAACACCTTCGATCCCGTTAATCTCAGAGTATCCTCCATACAAAGCAAAATATCCACCCTGTGACCTGTTATTTCCGAAGAGGGTTTTTACTTCATCATTTTCATTCTGTGCAATCGCAGGAATGATCAGAATAAGAGCGGTAAGAGTGGTGAGCAGAATCTTTTTCATGGGTTAATCGAAATTATATTTGATCATGAAGGCGGTATCCCATAAACGGATGGAGAAAAAATCATAACCGGAGAATTCGAAATAGGGCTTATAGTCTATGCCCATGCTTAAGGGAATTTCCCTGAACCTGTATTCAAGTCCCAGGTAACCATCCACTCCTAAAAGCGGGGATAGCTTCTTGTCCTCATATATATACCTGGAAAAAAGAACATTGAATTCATTTTCGTAAGTAAATCCGGCATGTAGTCCATACCCGTTTACAAACCAGAAATTTTTGCCAAGTTCTCCGAGGGTGGGACGCAGCTTCTGACGCAGGAAAGTGGCTTGCAGGCCATCGTCACGAAAACTCAGCAACAATTCGGAACCGGTGTAATCAGTTTTCAAATGCCGGTAGGTGATACCAGACATTTCCCCTCCCCGGACCCCCAGGCTCTTCGCCGGAAAATCCTGAGAGTAGAGGCTGAGGCAGGGAAGCAGGAGAGTGAGTAGCAGGGCACGCATGGGAATGAGTTTAAAGTTCTTCAATATAACCACTGCCGGTGATATCTATGTCAAGATAGTGTGGTCTGTAATAATAAATTACTCCGCTTCCTGAGAGTTCACCTGATAATTTCTCCAGGGCCTTTACATACATGGTCCCGGATCCAGGGAATTCAACATAACAGGTATACTGTCTTAACTGGTCGGCGATAATGGTTCCCGAACCGGAGAGCAGGAAGCTTGATTCATCGGTTAATCCTGTTATTTCAATCATTCCGGATCCCGTATGATTCACATCGATGTAGTTGCAGTCAACACTCTGCATCAGTATCTTTCCCGACCCGGAAAGATCGATCCTCAGGTTTTCGGTAGTAAGGTCGTCGCAGCGTATCTCACCCGATCCGGCCAGTTTTACGAAGTCGAGTGAAGGCATATAGATATCTACATATACGGGGAGGTCGGTTTCCAGGCACTTGTTGTTCCGGGTGGTAATCTCAAGGTCCTGGGAGCGCAAGGTGGTTTGAATGTAGGGAAGTACATTTTCATCGGCTTCGATCCTTACTTCGGGTTCTGTGAGGGTGGTGTCGATTGTAATGAATACGTCACAGTCGCTGAAGGAAACAACTCCGTAAAACATTCCCGGGTTGCGGGTTTCGGTGGTCCGGTTGCCATTTCCCTCAACACAGCGGTAACGCTCACAGGAGGTAAAAGAAAGAGCCAGCAGTGGAAGGATCAGAAGGAGGTTCCTTTTTGCCATGATAATAAGATTCTGTTTGTGTTGAACAAAAATAATACCAAAAATGGAAAATTCAGCCCGATTATGGGGATGCATTTTCCGTAAAAGGTGGAATACCAGTAATGCCGGAGTTCCGGGTGGAAAGTTAGTTATTTGATCTCCCAGGTATCCCCGCTGTTAAGCAGATCATCCATGGTCCGGATGTTGGAGCTTGATTTGGCTGTATTCAACTGGGCAATGATCAGATCGTCGTAGGTTGGATACATGGCAGAACGTATTACCCCCATGGCGACCGGGTAATGCGGAGGGGCCATCTTGGCCAGCATCAGGTGGATTCCCGGGTCCTGCTGGTATTGATCGTGAACCAGCAGATCCTCCTCGGTTATGGAATTCACGCCCAGTTCAACCACTTCCAGCCGGGTGCCCTTCAAACGAATACCCTTATTCTTATCCTTGCCGAAAATCAGTGGCTCGCCATTCTTCAGAAAAATCTGGTTGTCATCACGTAAATCCTTGGAAGTA
Source organism: Bacteroidales bacterium (assembly GCA_046329925.1). GTDB lineage: Bacteria > Bacteroidota > Bacteroidia > Bacteroidales > JAAYUG01 > JAXLTS01. Next base: position 90,772 of record JAXLTS010000013.1, on the reverse strand, counting down.
ACTTTTTCGTGGGTTTTATCGGCAAAGATTATGCAGTTTTGCAGGATCTCAATAACGGATGTGCCGTCGTGCCTGGCAGCCTCAAACATCACCTCGGTCATGAGTTTTACATTGGTGTCGGTAGCACGGGCAAAAAAGGTTCCCTGCGACCCGAGCACCAGTTCACCCGGATTAAAAGGATGTTCGATGGTTCCCTGGGGTGATGTTTTGGTAACACTGCCCATGGGCGTTGTCGGGGAGAATTGTCCCTTGGTAAGGCCGTAAATCTGGTTATTGAAGAGGATAATATTAATGTCGAGGTTACGGCGTATGGTATGTATGAAATGATTTCCTCCGATGGCCATGGAGTCACCATCACCCGTGGCTACCCACACACTCAGATGCGGGCTGGCTACCTTCACACCGGTGGCAATTGCCAGCGCCCGTCCATGGATACCATGAATCCCGTATGTGTTTACATAATAAGGGAACCTTGAAGAACATCCAATACCAGATACCATCATGAAATTTTCTTTCCGGTAACCAATCTTTGGGAATACGTTCGATACGGCAGCCAGGATGGCATGAGCCCCGCAACCCGGGCACCATTTCACCATCTGGTCACTTACAAAATCCTCCTTGCTCAGTTCAACATTGGAGCGTTCTACTGTCAGGTTTGTTCTGAATGGCATAGTCAGTTCCGGTTATAGGATTTCAGTAATTTTTGATTTCAATTCAGTAACGGTAAATGGGAGACCCTGGACTTTGTTATACTGGAGGTATTTGAAATCGGGCAGGGTCATCCGCAGGTAATTGGCAAATTGCCCACTGTTGAGTTCGCATACCAGAATCTTCTCAAAGTTTCCCAGTACCTTGTGGGTATTTTTAGGCAGTGGCATGATATAGTTAAAATGTGCCATGCTCACCTCCATGCCTTCATTCTGCAGTTCTTCCACAGCCGACTGTACGGTCCCCTGGGTTCCGCCCCAGCTTACCACGAGCATTTTCCCGTGTTTTTTCCCAATGATCTCCTGGTCGGGGATCCGGCTGGCTACTTTTTGTATCTTCTCGTTACGCAGGTCCACCATCAACTGGTGGTTAGCCGGGTCGATGGATACATTTCCGGTGATATTTTCTTTTTCAAGTCCTCCCACCCGGTGTCTTAACCCTTCGGTGCCGGGGATAGCCCATTTTCGTACCAGTGTTTCTGGATTTCTCCGGTATGGTTTATATTCCGGGTCATTTGCCTGTGCAATAGGAGGTTTTATCTCCGGCAAGTCGGCCGTTTTGGGTATGCGGAACAACTGTGAGCCGTTGCCCAGGTATCCGTCGGTGAGCAGAATAACCGGAGTCATATGCTCCATGGCGATTCTGGCTGCCTCATAAGCATAGTAGAAACAATTGGCTGGGGAGGAGGCTGCCAGTACTACCACCGGGGCTTCACCGTTACGGCCAAAAAGAGCCTGCATCAGGTCGGATTGTTCCGATTTGGTGGGTAGTCCGGTAGAGGGGCCACCGCGCTGAACATCCACGATCACCAGAGGCAGTTCAGTCATTACAGCCAGACCGATCGCCTCACTCTTAAGCGACAAACCGGGTCCCGAGGTGCTCGTAACAGCAAGTGAACCTGTATAACTGGCCCCGATGGCTGAACAGATACCGGCAATTTCGTCCTCGGCTTGCACTACTTTGGCACCCAGTGACTTATGTTTTGCCAGTTCAATGAGGATTTCCGTTGCCGGAGTGATAGGATAGGAACCAAGGTATAGTGGTCTTCCTGATCGTTCAGAAGCTGCAAGTAGTCCCCATGCGGTGGCTATATTCCCGGTGATATTCCGGTAACGGCCGGGTTCCAGGCGCGCCTTGGAAATATGGTAGGTAGAGGCCAGGGCTTCGATCGTTTCCGTATAGTTGTATCCCGATTCCAACACCAGTTTGTTGGCCTCGATCAGTTCGGGTTTCTTTTTGAATTTCTGGTGAAAATAGGAAATGGTGGATTCCATGGACCAGTTGAACAGGTGGTAGGTCATTCCCAGGGCGAACATATTCTTGGTCCGGTCCATGGTTTTATTATCCAGGCCGAGGGGTTTTAGGCTTGCACGGGTGAGGGTTGTAATGGGGGCCTTCACCACATTGTATTTTTCGAGCGAACCATCTTCCAGTGGATTGGATTTGTATCCGGCTTTTTCGATGGGATCTTTTTCGAAAGCGTCAGAATCCACTATTATGGTGGCTCCAGGACGAACCCACTTCAGGTTCGATTTCAGGGAGGCAGGATTCATGGCAACCAGCACATCGCATAAATCTCCGGTGGTTTCAATTTTTTTGCGGCCTACATGCACCTGAAAACCTGAAACTCCGGCGGTGGTGTTGTGCGGGGCTCTTATTTCGGCCGGGTAATCAGGGAATGTGGCCAGATCCAGGCCGGCAAGAGCGGCGGTATCTGAGAAGAGGGTCCCGGTAAGTTGCATGCCGTCTCCGGAATCGCCTACAAATTTGATTACGACTTCGTCCCGTTCAACGACTTTTGTTTTTTCAGCCATATCTAAACGTTTGATTGACAGTGATTGAAGAAGGTCTGACCACTTTCAGCCCGGGGGATGTAAAGATCATCTGGCTGATTGGAGATAGCAGGGGAAAAAGATGACAACCCCCAAGGTACCCGATTCATGAGAGGCTCTGTTTCTGCGGGATGTTCTTCTATTGTCTTGTTATCCACTCGCTTCTTTTCCTTGGTTCAGATCGGGGATAAAAATACATTAATTGAATGTTTTAGCCGGGAAAATGTTTGTTTTATTAAACATAGATCGCATTTAGGGTAAATCCTGATTTGCCGGAGAAAAATTCAAAACCGGAATAGGTCTGCTCCGTGCGGTCTTCGTATCTTTGGAGAAAATACGGCACGATGGCACTAATTAAGTCGGTACGGGGATTTACTCCGGTTTTTGGGAAAGAATGTTACCTGGCAGATAATGCGACAGTGATCGGCGATGTAGTTATGGGAGACCAGTGCAGTGTCTGGTTCAACACTGTCATCAGGGGGGATGTGAACTCCATCCGTATCGGGAATAAGGTCAATATCCAGGATGGGAGCATTCTGCATACCCTCTACCAGAAATCAGTTATTGAAATCGGGAACAATGTATCGATCGGGCATCATGTAATCATTCATGGAGCCACCATTGAAGATGACGTACTCATCGGGATGGGAGCCATAGTTATGGATCATGCCCGCATCGGGCGCCACTCGATAATTGCCGCCGGAGCGCTGGTTCTGGAAGGTACCATCGTTGAACCCGGAAGTATTTATGGAGGAATACCGGCCCGCAGAATCAAATCGGTTAACGAGGAACAAACCAGCGGGATGATCGAAAGAATTGCCGACAACTACGTTAAATACGCTGCCTGGTTTAAGGAAAGTAGTTGAAAAATGTTATGGGTTCCGGGTTCAAAGTTCCGTGTTCACTGGTTTTAAAACCCGGAACCCGGAACATTACTGCCACAAATCAATTTTCCTCAGTTTTATTTCTTCACCAAAAAACATACGGGAAACTATTCCGAAAAACTCAGTATAGTCGGAAACGAGGAAGGTGTTTTCACCGGTTCGTGTACCGTTATGAAGCAGGTTGGCATTACGAAGCGCCTGTTTTACATAGGCAGCAACGATAATGGCTGAGTCAATTACATTGACCCGGAAGTTATAATATTTGGCGATCTGATTTTTAATAATGGGATAATGGGTGCAACCCAGTATCATGGTGTCTATGCCTTGCAGTTCTTCACGCGACAGGTAGGTACGGATGATGGCATTGCTGATATCATCATAAATAAATCCTTCCTCAATCATCGGAACGAACATGGGAGTAGCCAATGACTTTACCTCAAGACGACTGTTTCTCTGAATCAGTTTTACCTTGTATGTTCCGCTGTTGATGGTGCCCTTGGTGCCGATGATGCCGATTTTATCTGAAGAAGGATGATTTGCTACCTCATCGATTACCGGATCGATTACATTCAGGGCAAGGGCCTTTCCTTCCACTACCTTGCATACTTCCTCCCAGGCCAGTGCTGATGCAGTATTGCAGGCAATCAACACCAGTTTGCAATTCTGTTCAAGCAGATATTCAGCAATCCGGGTGGAATAAAATTTAACTGATTCGGGAGATTTGTCCCCGTAGGGCAGGTGGAAGGTATCGCCAAAATAAATAAGCCGTTCCTCGGGCATCACCTGTTTGATAGCATGTGCTACGGTCAAACCACCCACTCCTGAGTCGAAGATGCCGATGGGTTGTGCAGAATTCGGATTCACGATAGGTAGAGTTTATTAGGAACCAGGGAATTTTTGGCAACATGAAGTTGCCTTTGCACTCCTGATAAAAAAAAGGAGGCTGCGGTTCTGATGGAACCAACAGCCTTTTTATCAGGATGGACGTGGAATTACTGTACGCCCAGTTTTTTCTTTACAAGGCTCATGATATCCTGGCTGTCGGCACTCTGGAAAACCACAGTTGAACCGGGAGTGGTGTCGAAAATGTAGGTGAATTTATTCTCCTTGGCTACATCGTTGATGGCATTGTTTACCTTGTCGAGCACAGGTTTTAACAGTTTGCCACGCTGGGTCTGGATATCTTCTTCAGCCTTAGCCTGGAAATTCTGAATACGCTGATTCATTTCCTGCAGTTCAGTTTCCTTGTTACTGCGGATAAGATCATTCAGATCTTTCGCCGTCTTCATATACTCTTCGTACTTCTTGTTGAACTCCACCTGCATCTGTTCGAGTGCATCCTGAAGTTGTTTAGCTGAACGATCAAGAGTGACCATGGCTGAGTCATATTCAGGAAGAGAAATGATCAGATCCTGTTTGTTGATGTGTCCAAGTTTTAGATTTGCCTGTCCGAAAGAGGATAAGCCAAGAACAAAGGTCAGCATTGCTGCCAGGGAGAGAAATTTTCTCATAGGATTCCTATTTGTTGAATTTAAGTAAGTTGCACAAAAATAAACAATTAATTTTTATAACCTAGCTTTTCCAGAACCTGATCACTTTTATCGTATTTCGGGTCAGAAAAGAGGATGGATGCATCGGCCGAGGTGTCATAGATAGCTGCAAAACCGCCCTCGGCAGCAATTTCCTTCACAGCATTGTAAATCTCATCCTGGATAGGTTTTACGAGTTCCTCGCGTTTTTTAAAGAGGGTTCCGTCATTTCCAAAATACTTTTTCTGAAGGTCTTTTACCTCTTTTTCCTTGGTAATAATCTCTTCTTCTCTCTTTGATTTCATCTCGTCGGAGAGAAGAACTTTTTCGGCCTGGAATTTCTTATACATCTCATCGATCTCGGTGTACTTGTTCTCCACTTCTTTCTGGAGCTCAGCCGAGTATTTGTCGAGTTGGTCCTGTGCAGCCTTGTAGGCCGGGATATTGTTCAGAATGTACTCTGTATCTACAAAGGCAAACTTCTGTGCCTGGAGCAGGCCAATACCTGCCAGAAGAAGAATCGAAAGTGCGACGATGCGTTTCATAGTGATTTGTATTAAGGTTTTCAGAATTGCTGACCGATGGTGAAATGGAACTGGCCACCTCCTTCATTGGGTAACCAGGGTATATCATCGAATCCGTAGCCCCAGTCGATGCCCAGCATCCCGAACATGGGCAGGAAGGCGCGAACACCCACACCCGCCGACCGCCGTACCGAGAAGGGATTTATCTCCTGTGCAGTAGTCCAGGCATTCCCTGCTTCAAGGAAAGTTAATGCAAATACCGTGGCCTGAGGGTTCAGACTGATGGGATAGCGTAATTCGGTGGTGTACCTGGTATAGTAATTTGCTCCCTTGGGAGGAGTAAGAGCACCGATGGATCCTTTATAACCGTTGTTGGAGTAACCACGCAGGGGGATTACCTCGTAACCGTAATAATTATAACCCACCATCCCGTCACCTCCTACATAGTATCCTTCAAATAGTGATTGTCCGATGTCCTTGTTGTAATAGCCCTTGAATCCAAACTGGCCTCTGCTGAACAATACCAGTTTATCCACCAGGTTCAGGTACCATTCTGCCTTGAAGGACCATTTATAGTACTCAACCCATTTATATTTCTCCTGGGTGGTTGCATTGGAAAAATCTTTTCCACTGAGGAGCGAATAGGGTGGTGTGAGGGCGAGAGTAAGGGCAAAATTCGATCCTTTCCTTGGATAGATGGTTTGGTCCATGGAATTCCGACCAAGAGTATTGGTTATTGAGAAGTTATTGGAAGTACCGGTTTTAAAGTCAAGCACAGTAGCAAAATTGCCTCGCTCATAATTTTGGAGGTCATATCGCTGGATGGAAAACTCATTGTATAAGGTAAAAAAGTCATCAGGCCATGTGAGTCGCTGCCCAATCCCTACAGAAGCTCCTGAAATGGCCATATAACCGTCATCTTCAACTTTGATGCGTCCGCTGTAATAGTCGTATGTGCCATTGCGATACTTTGAGTTGTATATGGATACTGAAAGGGAGTTTGGTTTTTTTCCACCGAGCCAGGGTTCAATGAAGCTGATACTGTAATTACGGTAGTAGCTGCCATTCGACTGGGCCCGTATGCTGAGGGTTTGTCCGTCGCCGGAGGGGATGGGTCTCCAGGATTTCAGGTTCAAGGCATTGCGGGCCGAGAAATTAGAGAATCGCAGGCCGATGGTTCCCACCAGCATGCCGGCTCCCCATCCACCGGATACTTCCAGCTGGTCGTTGGAGCGTTCCTCCAGGTTATACTGAATATCCACGGTTCCTTCCGCCGGGTTGGGAATGGGTTTTGGTTCGATCTTCTCGGGATCGAAATGCCCCAGCTGGGCTAATTCACGAACGGTTCGGATAATCTCCGACCGGTTGAAGAGTTCTCCCGGGAGCGTACGGATTTCACGGCGGATTACATGTTCATTGGTCTTTGTATTACCATTGATAATAATGTTGTTGATGGTAGCCTGTTTCCCTTCTGACATGCGCATCTCCACATCGATGGAATCATTCTGGATGAGTACTTCCTCGGGGCTAAGGTTGAAAAAGAGGTATCCGTTATCGAGGTAAAGGTTGCTCACGGCATCCTCATCTTCCATAAGCCGTTTATTCAGCAGGGTCTGATCATACACATCCCCTTTTTTGATGCCCAGCATTGCGGCCAGGTATTCTGCCGGGTAAATGGTATTTCCAACCCAGGTAATATTGCGGAAGTAATACCGCGGGCCTTCATACAGGTCAATATAGAGGATTACACGCTTGGGATTAAGAATGGAGAATGAGTCCTTCAGAATCTTTGCATCCCGGTATCCTTTCTCATTGTATAATGCCAGAAGTTTTTCCTTGTCTTCTTTATAATCGGCCTTGATGAATTTGGATGATTTGAAGATGTTCCAGTCCCTGCGATGGGTCTTCTTCATGGTTTTTCTCAGCTTGGCTTCCGAGATGGCACTGTCTCCGGTAAAAATAATATCGGCAATTTTCACCCGGCTGTTTTTATCCACAAGCACTTTCAGGTTTGTGCGGTTGGGAGTGGCTGTATCAGGGAGCTGAAATATCTTGACCTGGGTGTTAAAAAATCCTTTATCGATGAAATGTTTTTTGATGATGATTGAAATGTTGTTGAGAACATCTTCCGTAATCTGGCTTCCCGTGCGGAGTTTAAGTTTCTCCTGGATATCGGTAGTTTCTGCTTTTTTAAGTCCGACAATGGATAATTTTCCCAAACGGGGGCGTTCCAGCAGGTAATAATCCAGGTATACCTTGTCTCCGTCGATCTGTTTAACGGTGATTTTGACGTCACTGAAAAGTCCCTGTTCCCAGAATTTCTTAACCACCCTGGTGATCTCCTCACCCGGGATGGTAATCCGGTCGCCGGTACTGAGACCGGAGAGGCTTATCAGTACGTTATGATCGAGGTAATTTACACCTGAAACCGTAATTCCTCCGATGGTATATACTTCCTGTCGGCTGTAGTCCATTACAGGAATATCGGCAGTGTCTTTGCCAACCTGGGAATGGGCCGGGGCAGAGGTTGCAAGCAGCAGTGTGACGAGGAGAGTTGGAAAGGATGAAAGGAATCTGGTCATAAAAAATTATTTACACTGTTCACTAATTTTTCCGAATCTTCTTTCCCGTTGTTGGTAATCACAGATCGCCTTGTACAGATTTTCTCTGCGAAAATCGGGCCAAAGTGTATCGGTGAAGTACAATTCGGAATAGGCAACCTGGTACATCAGAAAATTGCTCAGCCGGTATTCACCGCTGGTACGAATAAGAAAATCGGGATCGGGGATTCCCGCAGTTGTCAGGTACTGTTCAAAGGCGCAGGTATCAATCTCTTCCGGCTTAATTTTTCCTTCGGCCAGGGCGGATCCCAATTTTTTAACGGCTTCGATAATCTCCCATCTTGAACTGTAGCTGAGTGCAAGTATGAGGCTGAGACCCTGATTATTGCGGGTGGCTTCGATGGCCTTTTCAAGTTCCGACCGTACTCCGGCGGGCAGGCTCGACCGGTCGCCAATGGTTAACAGCCGGACATTATTCTGGAGCAGGGTTTGCAGTTCGGTGCGGATGGTTGACACAAGCAATGCCATCAGGGCATCTATCTCGGTGCGGGGCCTGTTCCAGTTTTCGGTGGAAAAGGCATAGAGGGTGAGGTACCTGATCCCCAGTTCGGCCGAGGCTTCAACAGTGTCGCGTACCGCCTGTATGGCATTCCGGTGCCCATAGATGCGCTGGTTTCCCTTTTTCTGGGCCCATCGTCCATTACCGTCCATGATGATAGCAACATGCTGTGGTAACCGGTCCGTATTTATCTGGTCCTTGTACGACATGTATTCTGTTATTCTGGATAAACCGGGCAATCACCGGGATTATCGAAGAGTTTATAAGTAAGGAACAAACCGGCAACAGTATACCAGTCATTATTGATTATGAGATGTTTTGGACTGTCTTCGGTAAGATTTCCAACCGTATAAATGCTGTTTTGTATACCGTCCAGGTAATCAGTGAATGTTTTTCTTCCGCTGAATTCGATGCCTATGCAGGTCCGGCGGTTGATCCCTGCTTTTACTCCAACACCGAATGGCATGATGAATTGCACCGGGGATCCATCGGGCATGCCCGGGAAGAAGGCAGCTCCCAACCCGCCATTGATGTAGGTGGTTACAGGCCGTCTACGGTCTACCAGTTTGAAGGGTTTGAAATTAATTTCGAACCGGGTGGAGCCTTCAAACATCTGCCTGGTAAATCCTGGTCCGATGTTAGCTTTTGCCGGGGCACTCAGGCTGGCATAGGCCAGTTGACTCCTCAGGGCAAAACGCTTGTTCATGTTGTAAATGTGCAGCAGTCCAACAGCCGGCTGGGGCGAGCGAAAAGGCATATCAGGATTCAGATCGCCCAGGTAGGAACTGGTGCCGGCGAAAAGTCCCATTTCGACTTTCTTTTGACCTGAAACCATAACTGGCATAACGCCAGTGAGTATCACGAGTGCGATGATCCTGAAAGATCGGTTTATGAAAATCCGGATATTCATCAGCACATTGGCCTCCATCCTTGCCTGGCGCCTTTTTTTCTTTTGTAAGAAGATGATCTGTCAGGGTACCCTGAAGGACCAACAGGCTGATTGCTGATATGGACTGGCAAATTAAGCAAGGCTTTTTTTGTGTTCAATAATTTATTGGTAACTCCTGATTAAACCGCTGATTATTAAAGAATTTCAGCAATTAAACCGGGATTTTTCGCAATGGAATGATAATTCATAGGGCGCAAATTTAACAAAACAATAGAACCCAATGAATTTATTAACTTTTATTAATGAATTTTAGTATAGGAACAGGCAGATTCTATTCATTCCGAATGGAATATGGGAACAGCACCTGGATGGGGAGCAGCGGATAAATCTATCACCGGGGCCTTCGGGTGAACAGGCTCTTTACGAACAGGGGGATGTTGTTCCGGTCGTTTTTCAACTTGTAAACAGCCGAAAAACTGGTAAAATAATAGATATCTCTTCCCTCGTTTGCAGCATATCCGAAGGCGTTATACCCGTCGATGTAATCAGAGAAGGTGTACCTGCCTCCCAGTTCGAATCCCAGGGTGATGTCAGTATTTAGCATATATTTCACCCCTATACCGCCCGGGATTACGAGTGTGGAAGATGCATTCTTTATAGTTTCCTTTTCAGGATTAAACGGATAGGCGGGATTATTCTTTGTTACTTTTCCGAAGTTGGTGGATGACCCAATTCCTGTGAACAGATAAAGACCCAGGCGGGTGAATGCGCCTCCCATCCCTCGGCGGTAATACATGGCAGAAGAACTGAGGCGTTTGTCTTCAGTTAAAATGTAATATTCCAATTGCAGGGAGGGTTCAATGATATGGCGGGTAAAACTCAGGTCGCGGGGCGGATCGCTGTCATTGTGAAAGGAGCCTTCATCTGCGCCAAACCCGTAACCATAGAATAAAGAAAACTTGGTGGCAAAGGAATTGGATATCCTGTATCTGAATAATAAATCCAGGGAAGGTCGTGTAGCATCGAGCCGGAGATCCTTCAATCCCATCCAGTTCTTTTCTGTGGCACCACCACCTATGTCACCGAAAATATGAGTCGTTCCGATTCCTGCCCCGGCTTCATACCTCTTGGTTTTCCAACGCTGGGCATCCAGGTTGAAAGAGGTCAGCAGCAAACACAGTGTAAGGGCAGGAATAAAATACCGCATAGGCAGTTTTTTTAAGAGCCACAAAGATAGCAAAACATTTTAAATGGCTGATTGGATTTTGATTGCGAAATGAAGGAATTTGGCAATTTGGGCCTGAATCATTATTTTTTATGGTACGGTCTATTTTCTGCGGTCGGCTCCCCACATAAGTTTATTGCGAAGGGTTTCGAAATAGGTATGGTTTTTCAGCCTCACTGTAAGCAGGGTGTAGGGTGCCTTGCACAAACGAATGGAGCTGTTTGCAGGGATTTCTAACGATTGATAATCGAGGGAGGCAAGGATTACCGGGTTTCGTGATTCGGTGTTTATTTCGAGAACCGAATTGTCTGGAACAATGATTGGCCGCATTGTCAGGTTATGCGGTGCGATAGGGGAAATAATGAAACAACCCGCATTGGGCATCACAATGGGTCCCCCTGCGCTCATGGAATAAGCCGTTGATCCGGTGGGTGTTGAGATGATCAGTCCATCAGCCAGGTAGGAATTCAGGAGTTCCCCGTTCACCCTGGCATGTACCGTAACCATTTGCAGACCTGCTTTTTGCACAACAAACTCATTGAGTGCCAGTGGGAAGCGAAATTGTTCCCTGAGGGGGCCCTCCAGTTGGATGAGCGACCGTTCCTCCAGTTGGAATTCATCATTCAGGATAGCGCGCACTGCCAGGTCAATGTCCTCACGTCCAATGTTTGCCAGGAACCCAAGCCTGCCGGTGTTCAACCCAATGACCGGAATGCCTTTTTCCCTCACAAAGGATACAGTTTCCAGAAAGGTACCATCCCCTCCTATGCTCATCATGAAATCGACTTTCCCGGGAATCAGTTCAGACTCATCTGCAAAAACCTCCTTGATATCCACAGAAAGATGCTTCTCATCCCTGAGGTACCTGAGGAAGGGTTCGAAGATTAATACCCCGCAGGCATTCGCTTGTAACCTGCTGATCAATTGCAGGATGCTCGGAGTGCAATCGTCCAGGATTGTTTTTCCATACAGGGCAATTCTCATGGGGTTTTTCTTCGGTGTCAGATATTCAGGTATCGCATGAACTCATCGTACCGGTCCTGAAGGTAATTATCCATCTCATTGTCGCTCATAAAGGTGGACCGGACATTATAATTATACCGGTTAAAAGTTTGCAGAAGACCGGAGATATCCGTGCGGTTCAATTTCAAAATTACCTCCACTCTCATGCTATCCGCCGGTTGCGAGATATACATGCCAAGTACTTTTGCATCATTTCCTTCAACGATATTGGCTATTTCACTCAGTGAATAGTCGCTGATGTTCATATCGAGAAGCAGGATGGCTCCCGGATTTTGCAGGGCTGCGAGCTCGGCAAACCGGTGTACCAGATCGTTCATACTGATAAGCCCGAGGTAATTGTTATTCTCGTCCAAAACAGGTACTACCGTAAGTTTGAGTTTAGAGAGCAGGCTTATGACTTCAAAAATATGCTGATCTTTTTTTACGAAGGGGCTGAACAGTGAAAGTTTGTGATTGCCTATTGGTTCATCGGCCATGTTGAGATCATAAATATCTGTGTCGGAGATGAGGCCCAGAAACTCTTTATTGTTAACGATCGGTAAATGGGAAATACGGAATACTTCCATGAGTGAAAGGGCGCGAAACCCTGTATCCGAGGTGCGCAAAGGTGGAACAAGGTCAGAGATCAGTTCTTTTGCCAGCATACTCCCTTTTCTAAATCTTCCAAATCAACTACCTTTGCAGCAGTAATAATTTCTGATACAAAGATACCATGACAAGTCTCAGCGTAAATATAAATAAAATTGCAACAATCAGGAATTCACGGGGTGGAAATGTTCCTGATGTGATCAAAGTAGCCCTGGACTGCGTGCGCTTTGGAGCTCAGGGTATTACTGTTCATCCCCGTCCGGATGAACGGCATATACGCTATGCCGATGTAAGAGCGTTACGTCCACTGTTGCAGGTGGAGTTTAACATAGAAGGGTACCCGTCAGATGGATTCCTTCAGCTGGTGGAGGAGGTGATTCCCGACCAGGTAACTTTTGTTCCCGATGCACATGATGCAATTACTTCCAATGCCGGATGGGATACCGTAAAGCACCAGGATTTTCTTACTGAGATTGTAAAACGAATGCATGCTCTGAAGATCAGGACATCTCTTTTTGTAGGAACAGAGTTGGATCATCTTTCAGCCGCCGCGGTAACTGGTACTGATCGCGTGGAACTTTACACTGAGCCTTATGCATCAGGTTATCCAACCGACCGCGAGGCTGCGGTCTTACCCTTTATAGAAGCTGCAAAAAAAGCCGGGGAGTTAGGTCTGGGGCTAAATGCGGGTCATGATCTGAATCTTGAAAACCTGGCATATTTTGCTTTGCATATTCCCCGATTGCTCGAAGTTTCAATTGGGCATGCGCTCATCAGCGATGCCTTGTATTTCGGTCTCGAAAACACAATTCAACTTTATTTGCGCCAGTTGAAGGCTAGCCAATGAAACTGTTCCACAGAACAATGGGCCATGGCAGGCCCCTGGTAATACTGCATGGTTTGCTGGGTATGTCTGACAACTGGATCAGTATTGGCAGGAGCCTTGCGGAATATTACAATGTCTGGATACCCGATCAGCGCAATCACGGACGTTCCCCGCATCATGAGGAGCATACCTATGAGGCCCTTGCGGAAGATCTGAAGTTATTTTTGCACCAGCACTCGATCGAAAAACCAATATTAGTAGGGCATTCCATGGGTGGAAAAGCAGCCATGCATTTTGCCGCACAGTACCCTGAATCCCTTTCCTCATTGGTTGTGGTCGACATTGCTCCCGTATCCTACCTCGACCGGACAGGATCTGGAAGGCAGGAGCACCGCATTATTCTGAATGCAATGGCGGGAATAGACCTGAGCCTGGTGAAAACGCGCACAGAAGCGGAAAATCGGCTTTCTGAGGCCATTCACTCCCCGCGCATACGACAGTTCATTCTTAAAAATCTAAGCAGAAATGAGCAGGATGAGTTTTCCTGGCTCTGCAATGTTCCAGTGTTGCTCAAATCGCTGAATCACATTATGGGAAGTGCCGGGCAGACGATGACTCCCTGGTTATCCCCCAGGACACTTTTTGTGCGGGGAGCACTTTCTGATTACATCAGTCCTGCTGATGAGGGCCGAATCCGAAGCTTGTTCCCGGATGCGGGAATAGTTACCATTCAGGGGGCAGGGCATTGGGTTCATGCTGAGGCCCCGAAGGAATTCCTCGATACACTGCTTGGTTTCCTTCAAGAAACTTCATGATACGTGTTCAATCTCTTTATCGGCAAGGAGAGGCTCATTCCGGTAGCGCAGCATCAATTGCGCAATCGCAATGACATCTTTTTCGCAATAGGTTGTAATGCGTTCGAGTTCGTGTTTCTCCCAGTATGCTGAGGCTACCATGCTGCCATCCAGGTCATCTTTTGGCGTTGGAATCCCGAATACTGTGGTAAGCAATTCAAGCGAGGTGTAGTTCTTGTAATCGCCAAATCGCCAAAGTTCCATGGTGTCGAGGAAATTTACTTCCCATGGTTTTTTACCGGCCACATCGAGTATTTCGGGTAGTGGAATCTGATGGATGAGCATTCGGCGTGCAATGTAAGGGAAATCGAACTCCTTCCCGTTGTGTGCGCAGAGAAAGGCCTTACGATCCCGGCAGAACTTAATCATCATCCTTTTGAATTCCTCCAGCAGTTCACCCTCACTGTCACCGGCAAACGATTTAAGCCGCAAACATCTTTCATTGTTTTTTCTGTTCAGAAAGCCAGCTGAAATGCAAATAATTTTTCCGAATTCAGCATATATGCCGGCACGCTGGTAGACATCCATACCCGATTCATTTTCTTTCCGGAAGGATGCTGATTTTTTCTCCCAAAGCTTTTGAAGGGATTCCGGGACAACGGACCAGGCAGAATAGGCTGGGACTGTCTCTATATCCAGGAAGAGCACCTGGTCCAGGCTGATTTCTGATAACATATTTTTATTTTAAAGGTAAGAAACACTGTTGTAAAATCCAAAAACTGTGAAGGGCAGCACCCGATTGAGGCAGCCGTTCAGCAGAAAACGGAAGTTTCACCAATGTACATGGATTAACTGACTGGGTTAAGCCCGGCCTTTTCCGTGATGGTGAGGGCAGCCATTTTTGTCAGTTCATCCAGGGAGCCCTGGTTGTCCAGAATAATATCTGCCGGATTGCGGCAGGGTTCAACGAATTTTTCATGCATGGGCTGTACCACGGAAAAAAACCGCCGGGTTACTTCCTCCTCTGTTCGGCCCCTGTTGAGTGCATCCCGTTCCAGAATCCTCCTCAGTCGCAGATCGGCCGGGGTGTCCAGGAATATTTTTACATGCATGGCGGATAAAAGTGATGGATTGCAAAACAGGAGGATACCTTCCATGAGAAGCAGTTCAGGTGGATGAATCAGTTCAGTTTCACCTGTACGGGTGCACAGGTGAAAGGAGTAACAGGGACGCTCAACCGGTTCTCCCCGTATGAGTGCATCCAGATGAAGGATCATAAGATCATAATCGATTGCATCCGGGTGATCAAAATTGATTGTTTTTCTCGCCTCCAGGGGAAGGTGAGAATTATCCCTGTAATACGAATCCTGCGACAAGACCAGTGTTCTGAGCCAGGAGAAATGCTTTGCCAGGTTTTCAGCAAGTATCGATTTCCCTGAACCGGAACCACCGGATATTCCCACTACGACCACACCAAATAATTTGTTAAGTTTGCAGCACTTTTGGACCGTTAAAAGTACAAGAAAAAGAATTCAGTTTGACCTTCAGAAACAGCCGACAACCCGAGAGTATGAATCAGCTTTATCCACTTAAATTTAAACCTCAGTACAAATCTCATATTTGGGGCGGACGCTGTCTCGAATCCTTCCCGGGCAAAAAAATCCCCGATGGTAAAACGGCTGAAAGTTGGGAAATTTCAGGAGTTCAGGGAAATATTTCTGTGGTTTCCAATGGTTTTCTAAAGGGGAATACCCTCGAGGAACTTATCGAGGTTTATATGGGCGACCTGGTTGGGGAAAAAATATATGAAAGATTCGGTATCGAGTTTCCTCTGCTCATCAAATTTATTGATGCCAACGACAGTTTGTCGGTGCAGGTGCATCCTGATGATGAATTGGCCAGGATGCGGCATCAGGCATATGGTAAGACTGAAATGTGGTATGTGCTCAAGGCTGCATCGGGAGCAAGTCTGATCTCAGGTTTTTCGAAGAATGTTTCACGCGATGAGTTTTTGCAGTATCTTAATGGCAACAGATTGACTGATTTGTTGAATTCCGTTGATGTTAAGGCGGGGGATGTGTTTTTTATTCCCGCCGGCAGAGTTCATTCCATAGGAAAAGGGATACTCCTTGCAGAGATTCAGCAGACCTCCGACATCACTTACCGGATTTATGACTGGGGCAGAAAGGATGCACAGGGCAATTCCAGGCAGCTACATACAGATATGGCCCTTGATGCCATTGATTTCAATTTTGTGAAAAATGTGAAGACAGCGTATGCTCCGGCAATGAATTCAGCAGTGCGGCTGGCGCAGTGTCCATACTTTACCACCCACCGTATAGATTTTGATCAGCCCTATACCCCCGATTATGACCTGATCGATTCATTTGTGATTTATATCTGTACCGAAGGTGCATGTTCGATTAAGTATTCACCAGAACAGGATCCGGTTGAGATGCTGCGAGGTGAAACGGTTCTGCTACCGGCTGATCTGAGGGATATCGAATTGATCCCCAAAGAAAAAACAAGTTTACTGGAAGTATATATACGCTAAAAACCCGTCAGGATGGATGCCCCTGTAATCCGAAATGTCAAATTTCTGGGATCGTTTCCCAACCTGGCGTCCTGCCCTGTAACGGATTTGCCTGAGTTTGCATTCATTGGCCGGTCGAATGTAGGGAAATCCTCACTCATCAACCTGCTCACCGGGGTAAAAGAGCTTGCACGAACCTCATCAACTCCCGGCAAGACCCTGCTGATAAACTCATTTCAGTGTGACGATAAATTTGTGCTCATCGATCTTCCCGGCTATGGCTTTGCCCGTATATCCAAAACAGAAAGAGAACGAATTCGTAAACTGGTGAATGGATACCTTTTGAAAAGTGAACGTCTGCAGGGAGTATTTCTGTTGATTGATATCCGTATTCCACGACAGGAATCGGACAAAGCCTTTATGGAATGGCTTGCAGAAAATGGTATTCCCTTTGTGCTTGTTTTCACAAAAGCCGACAAGCTCAGCAGGATACAGGTAAAGAAAAGCCTTGAAAAGTATAGCGCGGATCTGCAGCAGGAGTGGGAGCGGATTCCCGAATTCTTTATCACTTCTTCAAAAACAAAATCTGGGAGGGACGAATTACTGTCGTTCATACTTCAACTTGCCAGAGACTGGAAATAGGATTCCCTTATCCTATATAAATAAAAATCTTTTGCAGTACACCTCCGGCTTACAGGGGCAGGAGATTTTTTTTCAGCATACAATCCCGGTTTTTGTACATCTTTTTTTACCTTTGCTCCCCGTGAACCTTCCATAGAAACCTGCATTCATGAGGCCTAATTCTCCCATCAAGTTCTTTTCAGGTGAAGCATCCAGATACCTTGCAGAGGAAATTGCCCGTCATTTCGGGACCCAGCTCGGGCAGACCAATGTGTTGCGTTTCAGCGATGGGGAGTTCCAGCCAGCCTATCTCGAATCGGTGCGTGGATGCACAGTATTTATTATCCAGTCGACCTACCCGCCCACAGATCACCTCATGGAGTTGCTGCTGCTGATTGACGCTGCGAAACGCGCTTCGGCCGATCAGATAGTGGCAGTAATACCGTATTTTGGCTTTGCACGGCAGGACAGGAAAGACCGGCCCCGCTCTTCTATCGGGGCCAAACTTGTGGCCAACCTGTTACTTGCTGCCGGGGTTGACCGGGTTATGACCATGGACCTGCATGCAGATCCCATCCAGGGATTCTTCGACGTGCCGGTGGATCACCTCTACGCTTCCTCACTTTTTGTACCTTACATTCAGAACCTCAATATACCCAACCTGGCAATTGCTGCCCCCGACATGGGCGGTACAAAACGGGCAAATGCCTATGCACGATTCCTGAAAGCTGAAATGGTAATCTGTTATAAGTTGCGTAAAAAAGCCAATGTCGTTGAGGAAATAAAGGCCATCGGCGACATGGAAGGGAAGAATATCGTGATCGTTGATGATATGATCGATACTGCGGGTACCGCCTGCCTGGCCGCCGAGATGATGATGAATGAAGGCGCAAACAGCGTCAGGATGGTGGCCACCCATGCCGTATTGTCCGGGCCGGCCTATGAAAGAATAGAAAACAGCCTCCTTACCGAGGTCATCGTTACCGATAGCATCCCGCTCAAACAGGAGAGTGCCAAAATCAAAGTCATCTCCATCGCCAGTATTTTCGCGGATGTGATCAATAAAGTATATAATTATCAGTCCATCAGTTCCAATTTTATATTTTAATTGTATATTTGCGCCTTCTTTCAGGATAACAATTGTGTCATGGGGGATTCGCTTCGAATGCCTGTCCTGAGTAGCACAACTGGAAAAAATTGTTAATCCATATATATGAAAACGTTTGAAATTAAGGTAAAAGCCAGGAAGGTTCTTGGCAAAAAAGAAACCGCAAAACTCCGCAAGGAGGAACAGATTCCATGTGTTCTGTATGGCGGTAAAGAAGTAATCCACTTTTACGGTTTTAACAACGACTTTCGCGGTCTTCTGTATACTCCTCATGTATACATTGTAAAACTTGATATCGAAGGGGATGTGCATCAGGCAATCCTTCATGAGATGCAGTTACACCCGGTATCCGATGCCGTAACCCACATCGATTTTGTAGAGGTATTCGATGATAAGCCGGTGGTAATCGACATTCCTGTTCTGCTGGAGGGTTCCTCTGAAGGTGTAAAGGCCGGTGGTAAGTTAAAACTCACCAAGCGTCTGGTTAAGGTGAAAGCCCTGCCCAAACATCTTCCTGACGCGCTCAATGTCGATGTAACCGAACTGCAGGTTGGAAAATCCATCCGGGTAGGTGACCTCAGTTTCCCCAATATTGAATTTGTGGAAAGTAAAAAACTGCAGGTGGTAACCGTACTCTCGAGCAGGGTAGTGGCCAAGGGTATGGAAGAGCCCACACCGGCAGGTGCACCTGCTGAAGGTGCTGCTCCTGCTGCAGGTGCTGCCTCGCCCGCTGCTGCTCCTTCCAAAGAAAAGTAAACGATTAACGAGTAATCCCGGGTACCCATGAAATACCTTGTTGTTGGACTGGGTAATCCGGGCGATGAATACAAAAACACCCGGCATAACGTCGGCTATCTGATGGCCGATGCTTTTGCCGGGTCTTTTAATTCCGGATTCCAGGACAAACGTTACGGATACGTAGCGCAGGCCAGCTTTAAATCCAGAACTTTCATAATCCTGAAGCCTACTACTTTCATGAACCTGTCCGGCAAGGCAGTGAATTACTGGCTCCAGGCTGAGAAGATTCCGCATGAAAACCTCCTGGTGCTGGTGGATGATCTGGCTATCCCTATGGGGTCTCTTCGATTGAGAGCAAAAGGCGGTGACGGGGGTCACAACGGTCTGAGCCATATCACACAGATACTCGGTTCCCCCAATTATGCCCGGTTAAGGTTTGGAATTGGTAATGAGTTTCCCTTTGGAACACAGGTGGATTACGTACTGGGGGAATGGTCTTCCGATGAGAAAAAAATTCTTGCAGAACGCATTCCTCAGAGTGTTGAAATTATCCGGAGCTTCGCCACTATCGGGATTCAGTTTACCATGAACCGCTTCAACAAACGATAAACTTTTTCTTTTTTCTTGTCCAGAAATCACCCTGGTCGAAGCATACATCCCTGTTAAAGTTTTGTTAATCATAAACAAAGCCATATTAATTCAATACTTTTACCGGGTGAAGCAGAAAAAAATAAAACTGATCATACTGATAACATCTCTCAGCCTTGCAGGGATGCTGGTTACCCAACTTTTCTGGGTACGAAGGGCATATCTCACTGCAAGTATGCAGTTTGATCACCGTGCGAACCTGGCTCTCAATGAAGTGATAGAGGATCTCAGGAGGAAGCTCGAAACTCCCGGAACATCCTGCACGGGAGCTGCTGAACATACTTATCCGGAATCGCACAACAGATGCATACTTGAGTTGATCGACACGGCCTACCTGAATACCTTGCTCATCAAGTATATCGATTATCACCGCCTCGATAAACGTTTTGAATTCGGGATTCTGCGCACTGCCAATGACTCCGTAGTATATTCTTCCGATCCTGAACTGGATTTTAAACAGGCCCGCGATGTCCATAAGGCTTGCCTCTCCTGTCTCTGTCAGCAGGATATTTACCACCTGGCCCTTGTTTTCCCGGGCAAAAACCGATTTATCTTTCTGGACCTGTCTGCCTGGTTTTCGTTCTCCGTTCTTTTTTTGCTGGTGGCAATTCTCTCATTCACATACCTGGTACTGACTTTTATAAGACAGAAAAAAATCGCCGAGATCCGTGATGACTTCATGAATAATATGACGCATGAATTCAAAACGCCTATTTCAACAATATCGGTGGCATCGGAGGTTTTGCTCAATGCACATCCGGAATCGAGTATCGGAAGAATTTCAAAATATGCACAAATTATTTATGACGAGAACCAGCGAATGCGTCTGCAGGTGGAGCGGGTTCTCCAGATGGCTGTGATGGAGAAGGGTGAATTTCACCTGAACAAAACGGATGTCATGATGCATGAACTGCTCAGGAAAACGGTACACAATCTTTGTCTGGAGCATTGTACCAAACCCGTTCATGTCCGGTACCATCTGATGGCGGACCCCGAGATATTACAGGTGGATGTTCTCCATATGACGAACATCATCACCAACCTCCTGGAGAATGCCATTAAATATTCATCGGATGAACCGGAACTGGAGATTCGCACCGCCAACTCAGGTGATGGAATGTTGCTGGAATTTATCGATAACGGGATTGGTATGAGTACGGATACTGTTAAGCATATCTTCGATAAGTTTTACCGTGTACCTACCGGAAATATCCATAATGTAAAAGGGTTTGGCCTGGGACTCTACTATGTAAAGACCATGGTGGAAGCTCACAACGGTACGGTTAGCGTAAGCAGCGAACCTCACCGTGGCAGCAGATTCACTGTATTTATCCCCCGTGAAAGTAATTAGACTGGCCTGATTTTTGTACAGAAACTTGCTCAATCCAACAAATTAAAAGACTACCCGGCTTCATATCGGATGAAAGGCAAAGCAAACATATTACTTGCAGAGGATGACAAGAATCTGGGTTTTGTCCTGAAAGATTTTCTTGAATTGTCGGGCTATACAGTTGAATTATGTGAGGATGGACAGTCAGCACTTGAGACTTTCCTGCAGGGTTTTTACGACCTCTGCATTCTCGATGTGATGATGCCGGTGAAGGATGGGTTTACCCTTGCCCAGGAGATCAGGAAGAAAAACCGCATGGTACCGATAATTTTTCTTACAGCCCGGTCCATGGAGGAAGACAAGATAAGGGGGTTCAAAGCCGGAGGAGATGATTATGTTACCAAACCCTTCAGTACCGAGGAACTCAAACTCCGTATCGAAGCCTTGCTAAAGAGGGCTTCCTTTCAGATAAACCAGGGCTCCGGGTCAGAGCATTATTCCATCGGGATTTTTACTTTTGATTATGAAAATCAAATCCTGTTGTCTCCTGATGGGGAGCGCCGGCTTACCAGGAAAGAGGCTGAACTGCTCCTCCTTCTCTGTCAAAATAAAAACCGGGTCCTGCGAAGAGAATTTGCACTAAAGACCGTTTGGGGAAGTGATGACTATTTCATGGGGAGGAGCATGGATGTTTATGTTACAAAACTTCGGAAATTTCTCTCAGACGATCCCAATGTATCCATCGTGAATGCCCATAAAGTTGGATTTAAACTCGAGGTAAAACAGCCTGAATAAGGTACCCATTCCGGAACAATGGAAGAAATCCGTATTGACAAGTGGTTGTGGGCGGTGCGAATTTTTAAAACAAGGAGCATAGCCACTGCAGAATGTCTAAAGGGGCGCGTACTGGTAAATGGAACTGAAGTTAAGCCTTCCAGGACTGTTCATCCGGGCGACCTGCTCGTGGTGAAAAAACCACCTCTGCTGTTCACCTACCGGGTAAAAGGAATTATAGAAAACAGGGTGTCAGCTAAACTGGTAATCAATTACCTTGAGAACCTTACCTCAGATGAAGAACTCAGGAAACTGGATATGGTGAAGCTTGCAGGATTTGTCGGGCGTGAAAAAGGAGAGGGACGGCCTACAAAGAAGGAGCGCAGGGATATTGACCGTTTTTTTGAAGGCGAATAAATAATTCAATCCATGATAATAGCACGGCAGAAGCGCCGGGAAAACCTGGCAGAGTATATACTCTATATGTGGCAGATTGAGGATCTGATAAGGGCATTTGGATTTTCTTCACAAAGGATTAATGCAGAAATTGTACAGCAGTATCAGCAACCCGATGAGGTAAAGGCACAGATTCTGGCATGGTATGAACAATTGATTCAATCCATGCACGATGAGCAGATTACACGGGAGGGGCACCTCCGCTTCCTGAATACCCTGGTTGACGAATTTCACGATTTTCATACCCGTCTTTTAAGTTCTCCCAGGGAATCCCGCTACAAAGAATTGTACCAGTCTGCGGCTCCCGCACTCCAGGAACTTTCCGAAAAGGTCAGTTCCCGGAAAATGAATGAAATTGAGTCGTGTCTTACAGGCTTGTATGGGATTCTCATGCTTCGGTTGGGAAAACGCGAAATATCGGTTCAAACAGCCCAGGGGATGAAAAACATCAGCAATATGATTGCATGCCTGGCCGATACATTCCGGAAATATGAAGCAGGTGAATATGAAATTTAAGCTGCTGAACCGATTTGATAGGGTTCTTTTCGGCAGTTTCTGATTGCCGGATAATTAATTCCGGTACAGGGCATGCCTGTTTCGTGCAACAAACCTGTACAGGGCATTCCGCCATTTCGAAGGCAGAATAAGAAAAATCCGCAGGAGGTTCCATGGAAACTTTAATTTGCCGGCAATGCTCAAAGCTGCTTCCGACCCGGTAAGCAATTGATTGTTCCGGACAGCGACAAGGCTGTCCTCCTCCATCTCTGCGATGCCGGGCACCCTGTTTTCCCTGGCTGTTTGCAATGAAATAAAACGAAATTCACCCGCGCCCGAATGATTGCCGATAAATTTTACAGCACGCATGCACAGCGGGCAGGAATCATCGTAATAGACTTCAGAGGGAGCCGCAGGTTCTGAGTTATTCATATCAGAATAACAAATTGTCGGGCTTCAAGGTTGAATGATCACGCTCGAAATTCAATAAAAAACGTTTAACATCCTTTCCGCCTGCATAACCCGTGAGGCTCCCGTTTTCGCCCAATACACGATGGCAGGGTATTATAATAAGAAGTGGATTTTCGCTTGCAGCCCGTCCAACTGCACGGGCACCGTTTTTTAGCCTGAGCAGTTCGGAGATTTCCTTATAGGTGGTGGTATTGGCATATTCAATTTGCCTGAGTATCATCCATACTTTCATGAAGAAAGCGCTGGCATTCATCGAAATAGGTAAATCGAATGATCTCCGGGAGCCTGCAAAATATTCCCGCAACTGTGTTGCAGCTGTCTCAAGTATGGGTGAATTATCATCAGGGATCAGTAAATCAGGCTTGTTGAATGAACACTTGTACAGATGATATTTGTCTCCCGTGAGATAGATGTTGCCAACGGGTGATTCAAAAATTTTTGTTGCCAGCGGATTCAGGGGGGTGGTCATTTTTTCGCGGGGATCTTTTCCCAGGCATGGGTGATTTCACCAATATAAAAACGGTGAAAATCTTTTGAAGGATAAAAATTTTTGGGAATTTCTGGTAAAGAGAAAAGGTGTTCGTGAAAATCGTCCTGATACAATTTTCTGCACTCGAGCACCAGGCGTGCCTCGATAAAATACATATTCCCTTCTTCGGTAAGTGCTGGTGTAAGCCCTGATTCCTCTACCTTATTGAAAACCCTTCCTGATTTTGAACCGCAAATTTCCAATGCTTTACGAAATTTTTCATCGAAAAACGAAATGGAGTAAGACGGGTAGGAATCAATAAATTTGCGGGTATACCGCTGAGGTCTCACCATGGCAATACCGACCGGACGATTCCAGAATATGCCAAACCCGCCCCAACTGGCGGTCATCGTATTAAAATAGTCAGGTTCTCCGGCAGTTACAAGCATCCAGTCATCGTCAAGAAGGCGAAAAACATTATCCTGCAAAGATTTGGGGTCGATTAAACGGAAATTATCCATAGGGGTTACTAGGTATTTATACTTAGTTCAAAAGTACTTCTTCTTTGTAAAATCAAGGTGTTTCGACGAAAAAAATGATGTCCGACCTGATTTTTTCTTAATTTAGGCCTGTCACACTAACCAAAAACCAACCTTATGCCAGCAATTGGGAATGATGACAAGTATCTTTTTTCAAAAAGATACACCAGGTACATCTTTACACTATTGTTTCTGTTATACATGTTTGATTATCTCGACAGGATGGTAATTGCCTCCCTGTTGAGTTATATCAAAGTGGAATGGTCGCTAACCGACTCTGAACTGGGATTGCTCAATATGGCTGTGCTTTGGACCATAGTAGCTCTCACCTTTCCTATTTCGTTGCTGGTAGACCGGTGGAGCCGGACAAGAACAATTGGAGCGATGGCCTTTCTCTGGGGTCTGGCTACGGCAGCCGGGGCACTGGTAAAAACTTTTCCCCAACTGGTTCTTGCCAGGGTATTCATTGGGGTGGGCGAAGCAGGGTATGCCCCAGGCGGGTCGGCCATGATTTCGGGTTTATATCCTGAACGCAGACGGTCGTGGATAATGGGTATCTGGAATGCGGGTATACCTCTGGGCAGCGCATTGGGCGTTACCCTCGGGGGATTTATAGCTGCCCACTGGGGATGGAGGCATGCCCTGGGGCTGGTTGCCATCCCCGGACTCGTCATAGCAGTTCTCTTTTTCTTTGTTAAAGACTACAAAACCGTTAAACTGGAAAAACACCGGGAACCTGATGCTGCAGTTTCCAGGGAATCTGCCAAGCCGGTGCGACTTACGGTCCGGGAAATTGTGCAGGAGTTCACTCGTAAACCATCCCTCATATTCACCTATGTCGGGATTACATTTGTTGTTTTCGTCACCAGTTCGGTTATGTGGTGGCTCCCTGAATTCTATAAACGCATTGAAGGAATCGACCCGGCCAAAGCCAGCACAAAAGCAGGAATAGTAATGCTGCTTGCTATTATTGGCGCTCCCCTTGGCGGGTTTATCGCAGATCGCTGGAGACGAAGGAAATTAAATGCACGGCTCGTTTTTCCAGGCCTTTCGACTTTGGTAGCCACCCTGCTGTTGTTCCTTTCATTTACCATTTTTACCGGAAACATTCAATACTATTGCCTTTTACTTATGGGGATCAGTATCACAGCTTTTATCCCAGCTGCAGGAGCAGTTACCCAGGATCTCGTTCACCCGGGTTTAAGGGCAACTTCCTATGCTATTGCAGTTATGATACAGAATAGTCTTGGTGCTGGTCTGGGCCCCTGGGTGGTTGGTAAGATTTCCGATAAGTACAATCTGCTCACAGCCCTGTCAGTGCTTCCTGTATTTCTGCTTATCGCATGTATTTTGTTTCTGGTAGGTTCCTTGTATTACAAACGGGATATTGCAAAAGTTGAAAAAGTTGAACTTGAAGTAGCCCCTTAAGCTGGTTGGTATGAATCTGGAAAAGAGAAAAAAAATTCATCACTTCAGCCTGTTTTATTATTTCCTCAAGTTTGTTGTAGGGCGTTGGTTCAAATGGTATTATCGCCGGTTTGAAGCCGATGGTTTAAATAATATCCCCAAGGGGGATCCGGTGATCATGGCTGCAAATCACCAGAATGCACTGATGGATGCCCTGGCCATACTTTTTTCATTACCGGGAAGTATAGTCTTCCTGGCCCGTGCAGATATTTTCAAAAACCGGACCCAGGAGAAAATCCTGCATAGGCTGAAAATCATGCCGGTGTTTCGCATCCGTGATGGTGCCGAGAACCTGAGTAAAAATGATGAGACTTTCGATGCAGCCTTACAGGTGCTCAGGGACAATCATCCTTTGTGTCTTATGCCCGAAGGGAATCACGGAGACAAGCGCAGACTGAGACCTCTGGTAAAGGGGATCTTCCGCATTGCATTCCAGACCCAGGAAGAACTGGGCGAGTCGCGGAAGGTGAGGATCGTTCCTGTTGGGGTAGACTATGAACATTATCAACACATCAGGAAAAACCTGTTTGTAAACTTCGGGCCTGCCATCGAGGTCTCTGATTACATGGAACTGTACAGGGAGAACAAGGCCAGGGGTATGAATGCCCTGCGCGACAAGCTGGCAGAGGAACTGAAGAAACAAATGATTCATATTGGAAGTGAGCAGTATTACGACGTTTACCAGGAGCTTCGCCAGTATAAGACCGATTGGAGCACCCGGGAGGCCGGATCTGCATCCTGCAGGCTGAAGGCTCGGTTTGAGAGGGACAAAGCCTTTATCGATCAACTGAAGATATATGAAGAAAGAGAACCAGCCGGAATGGAAAAACTGGCTGCTTCCGTGCGTGAACTTGCCGCTATACTGCCTGAAAAAAAACTGAGGTACTGGCTTTTACTCAGAAAACCGTCCGGTCCCTTAGCGCTCCTTTGGAGAATCCTGTTGCTCATGATTGCAGCACCCTTGTTTGCAGTGGGTTTCCTGCTTAATTTCTTGCCATTCTGGTACGCAGGAAAAATAGTTGAAGGAAGAAAACTGAAGGACATTCAATTTTTCAGTTCCTTTGCCTTTGTTCTGGGTTTTGTTCTGTTTAATATATTTTACCTGCTACTCGCCATCCCTGTTTTTATTTTTAGCCCGGTATGGTATGTAGGCCTGATCATCATGCTCTCACTTCCGTTCCTGGCATTGATAGCCTATCAATATTATGTATTCGCGCGGAAAACGATGGGTGTATTTCGTTTTATGAAATTGAAGAGGACAGGTGATCCCGGATTGATCAGGGCGCTTGAATTGTGGAAGAATGTACGCGATACCATGTATGGGATCATGCTTGAAAAGAAATAGAATTCTATGTATTTCTCTGGAAAAATTGTTTGGATCACAGGTGCCTCCTCGGGGATAGGTGAAGAACTTGCAGTTTCTGTCGCTGCACAGGGTGGAACAGTTGTGCTGTCGGCCCGCTCGCTTGAACAACTGCAAAGGGTTCAGAACAGATGCACAGAGGCAGGGGGTAAAAGTGAAATTGTTATACTTGATCTGAGCAGTCAGGAAAGTATCCAAAAAGCCGCAACTGATGTTCTGGGAAAATTCGGTAGAATAGATGTGCTGGTTAATAATGGAGGCATCAGTCAACGTGGTCTGGTTCATGAAACAGCCATTGAAGTCGACAGGAGGATCATGGAAGTTAATTTCTTTGGAGCTGTAGCGCTTACCAAGGCAGTACTTCCCGGGATGCTTGTACAAGAGGATGGGCATATTGTTGTGTTAAGTTCCGTTGTTGGAAAAATCGGATTCCCTGTGCGGTCAGCATATTCAGCATCCAAGCATGCACTGCATGGATTTTTTGAAACACTGTGGGCCGAGTATCACGATGCGGGTATCCGCGTTACCATGATTTGCCCGGGGATGGTTCGCACCAATATCTCCTTTCATGCCCTTGAAGGCAATGGGAAGGAACATGGTGTAATGGATGACCGGCAGAATAATGGCATTTCTGCAGCCGCATGCGCAAAAATTATTGTGCGCTCAATCAAACGAAACAGGAGAGAAGTATATATCGGCCGGGAACAGATACTGATTTACCTCCGCAGGTATTTTCCCTGGTTGTTTTTCAGGATTGTTTCACGTTTCAAACCAGTTTAGAATACGCTGGTCCGTATAAACTTCAGGAAAAAACAGCAATTATCGGATAACATACATAACTCATGAGCAGGGAAATCAACATCAGTGGAATTCAGCAAATAGGCATCGGGGTGCCCAATGTTCCCGAAGCCTGGAAATGGTACCGCCGGTATTTTGGAGTAGATGTGAGAATTTTTGAAGAGAAAGCATTTGCAAATTTCATGCTTCCATATACAGGAGGGGAACCCCGGGAGAGGCATGCAGCCCTGGCAGTGAATATGCAGGGAGGCGGGGGCTTTGAGATATGGCAATATACAGGCCGTATCCCCCAACCGCCCGCATTTGATGTGAAACTCGGTGACCTCGGGATATTTGCTGCAAAAATAAAGGTTCGTGACATTCAAAAAGCCTATGCTGCTTATTCACCTGATGGTGTTTGTATGAAGGGGGTATTTCAGGATCCTGCCGGTCAGGATGTTTTTTATATGAAGGACCCGCTGAACAATATTTTTCAGATGGCCGGATCTACCTCCTGGTTTAAGGATGAAAAAAAGCATACAGGTGCTACCTATGGAGTAATAGTAGGTGTTTCGGATATTGACAAGTCAGTGAATTTTTACAGTTCGATACTCGGTTACGACGATACTGTTTATGACAGGAATGGAGTCTTCGATGATTACTGCGAATTGCCGGGAGGAAAGAACAAATTCCGGCGGGTATTGCTGCGACATAAAAATGAACGTAAGGGAAGTTTCAGCAAACTGTTTGGACCCAGCCAGATCGAATTGGTGCAGGTCCTGGATCGGGCTCCACGGAATATCTTTGAAAACAGGTACTGGGGGGACCTGGGATTTATTCACCTTTGTTTCGACGTTACAGGGATGGATTCCCTGCGTGAGGATTGCAGGAAGAAAGGATATCCGTTTACCGTCGACAGCTTTGCCAACCTGGGCAATAAATTCGACATGGGCGAGGCCGCAGGGCATTTTTCGTATATCGAAGACCCCGATGGAACACTCATCGAGTTTGTTGAAACACTTAGAGTGCCTGTATTGAAGAAGTTGGGAATCTATCTCAACCTGCAAAAAAGAGATCCCCTGAAACCACTTCCTGACTGGATGATTAATGCTCTTGGGCTTAGCAGGGTTAAGGATTAGCCGATATAACGAATGATGGTTCCCGGGTCGAAAGGGCTAGTTCTGTCGACTGATCTTGTTTTTTCCCGCGGCTGCAATTACATCATTGAATACCCGCAGGAAGTTACCGCCCCATATTTTTTCAAGTTGTTCATGGTTGTAACCACGGTGCATCAGTTCTTTTGTAATGAGCGGAAACTGGCTGACATCGAAACAGTCGGCCAGTCCTCCTCCTCCGTCAAAGTCACTGCCGATACCGACGTGATCGATTCCGGCAACGGCAACCATGTGATCGATATGATCGCATAGATCCGCCACAGTAGCCAGTTTTGGAGGATATACCCTGTCAATTTCTCTCCATTCCGCTCTGAAACGCTTCTGTGTCTCCTCATCAAGTTTGTAATAGTCGCCGAATTTTTTTCTTACGGAAGCACGTGCCGAATCTCTTTCGGGGAATGCTGTATGTGGTTTTACATAATCGCTCAAAAGGCAAACCTGGGCCACCCCGCCGTTTTTAGCCAGGGCCAGTAACATGGAGTCTGTCAGGTTCCTTGGATTATCGCAAACGGCCCTTGACGATGAATGCGAAGCGATAACCGGGGTTCTGGAGATGCGAAGGACATCGAAAAATGAGCTGTCGGAAACGTGTGAGACGTCTATCAGCATTCCAAGCCGGTTCATTTCGCATACAACATCCTCACCAAATCGGCTGAGACCATTGAAATTGGTCGTGTCATTCGACGAATCACAGATATCATTGTTACGGGTATGGCAGAGAGTGATATATCGGGCACCAAGCTGATAAAATTTCTCTACCATATGAATGTCATTACCGATGGGGTACCCGTTTTCGAGTCCTATAAACAGGGCTCTTTTGCCTGTCTTCACGATTTTTTCAGCGTCACCGGGATTCAGGGCGAGTGCTGCCAGTTGGGTATTTCGGTAAAGCATGGTATCGATGGCACTGAAAATTTTCAGAGCTTCCTGCCTGGCCTGCTCATTTCCTTCGGGTGTACGTGGACCTTGTCCGATAAACACAGCGAGGAAAACCGCATCGAGTCCACCCTTTTTCATTCGTGGGAGATCAAGCCTGGACCCTGTTGCGTAGGGATCGTGTGCCTTAGACATGTCAAAGGTGTCGCCCACAAAATTCATCGGAGTGTCGGTATGCGTATCGATTGTAAACAGACTTTCATGGATTTCACGATACCTGCTGGTGTCGGAATCAGAATACGCTGATCGGGATTGTTTACAGGAAATCAAAAGTATGCTGACCAGAAGGATTGAAAACCTGATATGGATTTGTCTGCTAAAAATCGGCATCATGATAACTTATATAGAAGTGTGAAAAAAATCAGGATTTGTTGGCACCTGTTGTGGTTTTGTAGGTATCGTTGCAGTAGAACCGGTCCATGATTGTATCATCATTTAGTTCTTTGGAAAGCGAGGAGATTGTTTCCATGGGTACATCGAAAAGATCAAGGACCAGAAGCCCGTCGAGGCACTCATTGAAAAGAGGATCGATGTTGAATTCCACAATTTTGCCGTTTTGCTGCAGGTATTTCTTCAACAATACCGGCATGCGGAAATTCGTTTCGATATCTTCAATCAGTTTGTCGAGTTTCTGGATGTTGTTCAGTTGTTCATAGAGAATCTCGGTATCGACCTGTGTAACCGGCACCCTGAATTTATTCCTGGGCTTGATATATTTGGCCAGTTCAGCGTTGTAATAGTGTTGTTTGATAAAATCGATGATAACCTGTTTGGAAAAATTGGAAAACCGGTTCGAAATGCTTACCGGGCCGATCAGGTAACGGTAATCGGGGTTTTTGATAAGGAAATACAGGATGCCTTTCCACAACAGAAATAACGGCATTGGTTTTCTCTGGTATTCCTGAACAATGAACGAGCGTCCCAATTCGAGCGATTGTTCCAGTACATGTTTGAATTTCGAATGAACCTTGAATAGGGTCTGGATGTAGAAGCCGTTAATTCCGTAGTTGGTGATGATTTCCTTCCCCTTTCCAACCCTGTATGCACCTACGATTTGGCTGGTTTCATTGTCCCATACAAAAAGCTGGTTGTAATAAATATCAAACTCATCGATATCTATATTTTTATTTGTCCCCTCACCGATTGCCCTGAAGGTTAATTCACGCAACCGGCCTATTTCAGTCATCAGGGTAGGCATAATCCCGGAAGGAGCGCAGATCACGCTATAATTCTGAGTATCGAAGAGCAGGTGGTCTTTTTTAAGGAAACTGATTTCCTCCTGAATCCTGTTCATGGGCTGCGGATCGATCACCGCTTCTTCCATGGACAAGCGTGCTTCACCCGGGGTGAAGAATTTTTTCACCTCGAGGCCTTCGCCAAGAGCATAGGTTTTGGCCCGGAGATATCGCCCGTACCGCCAGATATCATGAAATTCATCCTGTTCTTTTACGGAAATCGGATTACCGATTTTCAGCCGAACCACTTTGTTCTTCTTATTCATCAGTTCGGACGGCAGCTTGGCAGTGCGCAGAGAGGGATGGATAAGTCCCAGCAAATGGAACAACCGGCTGTTGGATCCTTCAAAATAAACCGGCACAACAGGAACCCTTGTTTTCTTAATAAATTTCAGAACCGGGTATGGCCATTTTTTATCAGTGATACCGGAAGAATGCGGATAGTAGGTTGAAACTTCACCGGCAGGGAAGATACCAAGGGGGGCTCCATTCTCCAGGTGAGCCAGGGCAGACTTAATACCGGCTACACTTGCCTGCGACTGCTTCTTTGACTCGAAGGGGTCTACCGGCAGAATGAATTCCTGCATCTGTTCGACCCTGCGCACCAGGAAATTACCCAGTATCTTAAAGTCAGGTCTCCTTGCAAGGATAAGGTTAAGAAGGATGGCTCCATCCAGGCCCCCAAAGGGATGGTTTGAAACAGTAAGAAATGCACCATTCGCAGGTATCCTGTTGAGTTCCTCCTCGTTGATTTCGATCTTTATTTCCAGTTTGTCAAGGATGGAGTGTACAAACTCGATCCCTTCTTTCTCTGAAAGTTCATCATATGCCCTGTTTAGCTTATTCAAGCCCAGCAATACCATGAGGATCTTTGCTGCGCTTTCTCCACCCAGTTTATTGAGTTTTACCGCCTTTACAATGTCGTCTGTCTCAATCAGCTTCTTTCCTTTTCTTGCCATATGACCATTTTGTGGTGGAGGATGAAAACAGCAGGGGACTTACAAGTTAACAGGAGATAATGATCTTTCCGGAGGATTTCATGTCTCGTGAGCCCGCTGTTTTATCTTTTGGGATTCGGGGTAAAACTAGCAAAAAATCCATTGCCCTGAAAATTGAAAATAAGGGTTTGCCAATGAGTGGCTTAGGGCAGGAAAAAGGACTTTACCAGGGCGATGGCCCCAATGATAATGATTACACCACCGGTTATCTTATTTAACCACCAGAGCCGTTTGAGCCTGAACCGCTGACGATAATGACTTACCAGCCAACTGATGAGGAACCACCAGGTTGTGGCACCTGCAAATACTCCCAGGAGAACCATAAAGGAGGTAAGGTAGAAATGTTCCTCCCCTACCAGGTGGATACCTGCGAAAAGAGCTATAAACACGAAAATGGCCAGGGGGTTTGAGAGAGTCATGAAGAAGACGGTGAGAAAATCACTCCAGATGCTTGTTCTTTTTCCTTTGCTACGTCTGTATTGTTTTACAGGGTCGGAATAGAAAATTTTTGCACCAATGAATAGAATGAACAAACTTCCGACCAGTTGGAATATAAAACGGTGGTTTTCCACGAAGTCAATAACAAAACTCACGCCCAATACAGCCACAAGGGAAAACATTACGTCGGCTGTGGCAGCACCCAAGCCGGAAAAGAATCCAGACCTTCTGCCTTTGCTCAGACTGCGTTGAATTACCATGACTCCCATGGGGCCCAGGGGAATGGACACCATCAGACCAATAATATAACCTTTAAGCAGTATCTCCAGTTCCATGGGATATTAAAGCTTGCCAGTTCCTTCATTGTGCCCGGAGACTTTCAGGGGACCGGCCGGAATAATTTTCAAATATACAAAGAGATTATCTTTTAACAATCCTTTTTTCTCTACCTGTCATCATTCGGGAAGTGAAAAGAGTTGTCTGTTAATCCGGGTGTTTTTGTTACAAGAGCTGTGCCACGAACAGCCCGGATAAATTTTTTCTGAATACCTGCGGGAGCGGATAAAGTTTCCAGGGGATACCCCATCGATAATCCCCTTGAGCCTTTCCGCTTAAATTTATGGGTGTTTGGGCTGCCTTGTCATATCCATTTAGGGGATTCATGTATATTTGCCGTTTCAAAAGTTATGAAAAACCCGGTTGATCTGAGTGTGAAGGCATGGCAATTTGCGGTTTTGCTATTGTTGTCATTCATATGGGGAACCTCCTTCATACTGATGAAGCGGGGTCTGGAGACATTCTCCCCGCTTCAACTGGCTGCCCTGCGCATTACCATTGCGTTCGTGGTTGTATCCCCCTGGCATTCAGGTACCTCAGGTTGCTCAACCGGGAGAACCTCTTTTCCCTGCTCATCGCGGGATATCTGGGGATTGGATTCCCGGCCATCCTGTTTTCCACTGCTCAAAAACACATCGACAGCTCCCTGGCCGGAGTACTCAATTCACTTACTCCCTTGTTTACACTCGTGTTTGGCATGGCCCTTTACAGGAATACCTACCGTCTTTACAACCTTCTGGGAGTTTTTATCGGATTTATCGGGGCAAGTACTCTTATCCTCAGCACAACCGGGTTTAAACTCGGAACAATCAACATCTATGCCCTGCTCGTGATGCTTGCCACCGCATTTTACGGCATCAATGTCAACGAGGTGAAAAACAGGTTGGGGAACCTAAATGGTCTCCAGGTAACCTCCCTTGCTTTCTTAACAATTGCCCCGATAGCCATTTGTTATCTCCTTTTCTCTGATTTTTCTGTTGCCAGGGCAAATCCGCTCTTCTGGAGGAGTTTATTCTCCATAGGGGCTTTGGCAGTTTTCGGGTCAGCACTGGCTGTAATACTCTTCAATTATTTTCTTCATTATACCACCGCTGTATTTGCATCTTCAGTAACCTATATAATTCCTGTATTTGCCATCCTGTGGGGCCTGTTTGACGGGGAGAAACTCAGCTGGGCTGAGATCCTCGCTGTTTTTATAATTCTGCTTGGGATCTGGCTGGTAAACAGAAGTGATAATAAAACAACTAGTCATGATGAGCCGTAAACAACGTTTGTTTTTTGCAGTCCTCTCCGGAGTTCTTCTCAGTTTTGGATGGTTCAGGTGGTCAACCGGTCCGGTACTGCTGGTAGCCCTGATTCCGTTGCTATTTGTTGAGGAGTATTTTTTCAGAAACAGGGAACGGTATTCTTCCATTCAGGTTTTCTGGTATGCATTGCTCAGTTTTTCCATTTGGAATGGTATCAATATCTGGTGGATATGGAATGCATCCGCCATCGGTATGGTGCTGGCCATCATGATAAACGCATCATTTCTGGCACTGGTTTTTCTGTTGGCACACCTGGTAAGATGCACAGCAGGTGACAAGCCGGGTTTTTTCTCCCTGATTGTCTTCTGGCTTTTCTGGGAATATTTTTACCTCAACGGCGAAATTTCTTTTCCCTGGCTCATCCTGGGAAATGGTTTTGCCAACAATATCCGGCTCATCCAGTGGTATGAATATACAGGCGTTTTCGGGGGATCCTTATGGGTTCTTGCATCCAACCTTTTGATATTTAGCCTGGTAAGAAACTATGCAGAGACCAGGAACTGGAAAGGCAAACTTTCCCTGGCCGGCATAACATTAGCATGGATCATTTTACCGGTCATCTGTTCCCTGTTGCTGTATTTCAATTATCATGAAAAGCATGACCCATACAGGATGGTAGTCATTCAGCCAAATATTGACCCATATGAGAAATTCGTTGCTATCCCGAGTGAGGAACAAACACGGATTTTGCTTGATCTGGCTGGGCAACAGGCCGATGATTCGGTTGACTATTTTATTGCACCCGAAACTGCACTGAACAATGACATAATGATTGATCATATGCGCGGTAATTCGGCGATCGACTCGGTAGTGGCATTCATGAAGAACTGGCCGGGTGCGAGGTATGTTGTTGGAATTATCGGTTTCAGGGAATATGGTCCCGGAGATAAGCTTACACCCACTGCGCGCCCCTTGGGGAATTCGGGGTTTTACTATGACAGTTTCAATTCGGCTATCCAGATCGATTCCACACCGCATATACAGTATTATCACAAGTCGAAACTTGTGGTGGGAGTCGAGAAAATGCCGTATCCCCAGTACCTGGGATTTCTGAAGAAGCTCACCCTCCGTCTCGGGGGTACATTCCGGAGTCATGCTATTCAGAAAAGCCGTTCGGTACTTCGTTCTCCGGCTGATTCCATGGGAGTTGCCCCGGTAATCTGCTACGAATCAATCTTCGGCGAGTTTGTGACAGGCTATCTTAAAAAGGGGGCTGGATTCATCTTCATTATCACCAATGATGGCTGGTGGGGCGACACCCCTGGATACAGGCAGCATTTCTCATTTGCGCGAATAAGGGCAATTGAGAACCGCAGGAGTGTGGCACGTTCTGCCAATACCGGCATTTCCGGATTCATTAACCAGCGGGGTGATGTTATCGATTCTGCCGGGTGGTGGGTTGGCGCTTCACTGAAGGCTGAATTGAATGCCAATACAGAACTTACCTATTATACACGGCATGGAGACTACATTGCCCGGCTGGCGGGCTGGTTTGCACTGCTCACGGGATTGTATGCACTGGTGTTGCGTCTGAAAAGAAAAAAAACCATCTGAGACACTTCAGCCCCTGTTGGCTGAGATCCAATTAAATGAAGGGAACCTCCAAAAATCCCTTTTTTATGACTCACCCCAGCCCTCTCCACTCAGGCATAGAGGGAGCCCAGTGGAGTTTTATAGAGGTTCCCTGATTTACTACCTCATGGTTCATCGTATTCAGCATAATATTATGGCTGTCTGTTTACCTTTTCAATAAAAGGGGAATAACAGAAACATGATTTAGCTGGTTTTTTAAAGTGCAAGCGTTACCTTTACCATGGGCCCGAAAGAAGATGCCCATGCCGTGACTGAGGAACAACTCCGATCAAATAAGGACATTCGCCAGCTCATCCATGATGGTGAGGAGCGGTTGAAGGAACTAACCTGTATCAACCTCACCAATCAGATCATCAAGGAACAGAAATCCGTGGATGAGACCCTGCAGCAGATTTGTCACATTCTGCCGGCAGCATGGCAATTCCCTGAATATACAGTAGCCCGTATTTTCTTTGCCGGGAAAGAATTTATCACCCCCTCCTTTGTCAGAACGGAATGGAGACAGGAACAGGGATTTGAAACCATCGACGGGAAGAGCGGAACAATTGAGATTTGTTATACTAGGCAGTTTAATACCTTTGATGAGGGTCCTTTTCTGAAGGAAGAACGCCAGTTGCTCGACAACCTGGCCATCAACATCGTAAACTGGCTCAACAGCATCGAGGCACGTAAGATTCTCGACCAATCCAGGCAGGTGCCGCCTGTAAAACCTGAGATTTCTGAATTTCAGGCCCCTGTACTTACCAGCCGGCAATTGCTTCAAAAGTTTCTGAATAAACAGAATGCCAACAGGGATATTCTTTTTGACCTGATGCCCTTCAAGGTAAAGGACATTTTGCTCGTATCAACCCTTTACGATGCATTCAGTATTGAAAAAGAAGGCAGATTTTCGGAGCATATACTTGGAGAGTACCACCAGTTAAACCTTACAAGCATGCCGAGGGTAACCGGGGTATCCAATTATGAAGAAGCCATGCTTTTGCTCAAGAGTAAACATTACGACCTTCTCATCCTGATGGTGGGCAGCGATAAGAAGACCCCACTCGAGATCAGCCGGAAAGTTAAACAGGAATTTCCTTACATCCCGATTTATATTCTTCTCAACAATAAACTGGAAGTTCCTCTTTTTAAAAGCTTGAATCCCTACAAAGCTGGTATTGACCGGATATTTGTGTGGAACGGGGATTCCAAGGTGTTCTTCGCAATGGTCAAGCATCTCGAAGATAAAGTTAATGTAGAAAACGACACCCAGATTGGTCTTGTGAAAGTGATATTGCTTGTGGAGGATTCGGAGGTGTATTATTCCCGTTATCTGCCTATGCTCTATCAGAGCGTGATGGAGCAAACGAAAAGGATCATTGAAGATGTAAGCACCGATGAAATGTTCAAGGTCCTGCGCCTCCGTGCCCGGCCGAAGATATTACTGGCCACAAATTTTGAGGAAGCTGTGCGCATCTTTGAAAATTACAGTGAGAGTCTGCTTTGCATGATAACGGACGTGATTTTCGAGCGGGATGGCAAGAATGATATGGGTGCTGGCTTTGCACTGGTGGAGAAGGTGCGCGAACAGATAAATGAACTGCCAATTATCATCCAGTCATCCGATGTGGAGAATGCCCGCCAGGCATATGAGTTGAAAACAATCTTTGTAAACAAGAATTCTGAAAGCCTGCTTCAGGATGTAAAAGGTTTCATCAGCCATTACCTCGGTTTTGGAAGTTTCGTATATCGCGATGCCAGTGGCCGAAAGATTGGGGAGGCCAATTCACTGCGGGAGTTCGAGAAGCTTATTGATACCATCCCGGCAGAATCCCTTACCTATCACGGGAAAAGGAATCATTTTTCGCTGTGGCTGATGGCTCGTGGGGAAATTAAGATTGCACGGATGATTCATCCGGTGAAGGTATCTGATTTCAATTCATCCGACGAATTCCGCAATTACCTTAAATTCGCGATCCGCAAGTACAGGAATGAATCACATGCCGGTAAGGTTATCGGTTTTGAAGAGCAGGCACTGCTTGATGAATCCAACATTGTGAGCCTTGGAAGCGGATCACTCGGAGGGAAGGGGCGCGGACTGGCTTTCATCAATACACTGATCTACAATCTGAATTTTAATGAAATTTTACCCGGTATCAATGTCCGAACCCCCCGTACTTCCATCATTGGTACCGATGAGTTTGATTTGTTCCTGGAACGGAATAACCTGCATGAAGCTGTTTTTAGCGGAATCGACCATGTCACTTTGCAGGAGCTGTTCCTGAATGGTGAATTATCGCACGGACTTGACAAACGACTCAAGGCTCTGCTAAAGGTAATGAAGGGACCTATTGCCATTCGTTCATCCAGTTTGTTTGAGGATTCCACATTCCAGCCATTCTCCGGGATTTTTGACACTTTTCTGTTACCAAACAATCATGAGGATTTTGATGTAAGATTCAGGCAGCTTACCCATGCCATAAAACTCGTATATGCTTCTACATATTCTGATAAGGCCAGGACTTATTTCAGGGCCATAGATTATAAAATTGAAGAAGAGAAAATGGCCATTGTTATCCAGGAGGTTGCCGGAAACAAATATGGCGATTATTTCTACCCCCATATCAGTGGTACTGCCCAGTCACATAATTATTATCCGGTTGCAAATATGCAGCCTGAGGATGGGTTTGCGGTGGTAGCCCTTGGACTGGGACATTATGTTGTGTCAGGAGAGAAGGCATACAGGTTTTCTCCAAGGTACCCCGATGTGGAATTTCTTCCTCCCCGCACCCTGCTCACAAATTCACAAACTGAATTTGTTGCCCTGGACATGACAAGAGCAGATCTCGATATGCTCAACGAAGGAGAGGAGGCCAGCCTTGCAAGATTGCCGATAAGTGTGGCTGAAAATGATGGTACGATAAAGCATCTCGTTTGGGTGTTTGATATACAAAACGACCGGATGGAACCGGGCTTATCGGCCATTGGCCCGAGGATACTGAATTTTTCAAGCATTTTAAAGTATGGGTATACCCCATTGCCCAAGGCAATTGACCTGATGCTTGATGTAATGCAGGAAGCCCTGGGATGCCCTGTTGAAATTGAATTTGCTGTAGATCTGGAGAATTCTGAAAAGCAGAACCCTTCATTTTATGTGTTGCAAATGAAGCCGCTTCACGGCAGCGGAGAGGATTTTATTCTCGATGCAAGCCAGATGGAATCCGGGAGTATGCTGCTGCGTTCAGAAAAGAGTATGGGGAATGGAAAGATTGATGATATCAGAGATGTGATTTATATTGACCGTAATCGTTTTGACAGAACCCAAACCATCGAAATGGTGAAGGAAATCGAAGCTATCAATAGCCGCCTGATGAAGGAAGGAACCCGGTATATTCTGATAGGACCCGGTCGTTGGGGAACACGTGATCGTTTTCTTGGAATACCCGTTAACTGGACCCAGATTTGCAATGCACGTGTGATTGTTGAGATGAGCCTCGAAGGGTTTCCCCTTGATGCATCACTGGGTTCTCATTTTTTTCATAATGTCACAAGTATGAACGTAGGGTATTTCTCCGTGCAGCATACCTCAAAGGTTGATCTTATAAATTGGGATCTGTTGGAGAAGCAGGAGACCGTATCGAACGGCGTCTTTGTAAAACATGTCCGTTTCAATACCCCCCTGCAGGTTCTGATGGACGGTAAAAAGAGAGTTTCAATTATTCATTTGGTTTAGCATGTCGAAAAATAGTGTAAAGAGCGGCCCACAGGGAATGCCCCTGATTGATTTCTCACAAGCCTCCTTCAGTCAGCTTATGCAGGAGCGGATACACCGTATCCTGATAATCTGTTCTAATTACGACTTCTACATGCTCGAAGAAGATGGCCGGATTGATGAGCAGATTTTTAATGAGTATGTATCGCTGAATCTCCGGTATCCACCCATCTTTGTACATGCCGACTCGGCAAAACAGGCATTCGAATTACTGGAAACTGACAAGATCGATCTGGTTATCGAGATGCTTAGTATCAGCGATATTGATACGTTCGAACTTGCCAAGCTCATCAAGCAGAAGTACGCGAAGATACCTATCGTTGTGCTTACACATTTCAGCAGGGAAGTCTCACTTCAATTGCAGAATGAGGACTTGTCGGCCATTGATTATGTTTTCTGCTGGCTGGGGAATGCTGATCTGCTTGTGGCCATCATTAAGCTTATCGAGGACCGTATGAACGTGGAACACGACGTGGAAGTGGTAGGTGTGCAAACCATAATCCTGGTGGAGGATTCCGTACGGTTTATTTCGACATACTTGCCGAATCTTTATAAAATTATTCTGAAGCAGGCAAGGGATTTCATGAAAGAAGCCCTGAATGAGCATCAGAAGATGTTGCGAATGCGGGGTCGGCCAAAAATACTCCTGGCAAATACCTATGATGATGCCCTTGAACTCTACGAGAAATATAAATTCAATCTGTTGGGCATCATCTCCGATGTAAGTTTCAAAAGGAGCAAGACGCGCAAAGTCGGACCCATGGAAGGCATTGAGTTGTGCCGCAGGGTGAAGACGGAAGACTTACATATGCCTTTCCTGCTTCAGTCATCCGATCCGGCTAATGAGAAATTTGCAAAGGAACTGGGAGCCGGTTTTATCTATAAGGGCGCAAAAACACTATCCATCGAACTTCGTAATTATGTGATCCGAAACTTTGGATTTGGAGAGTTTGTGTTCCGGAATCCACGTACAATGGAGGAAGTTGCCAAAGCTGCTGATTTGCAGGCGCTGCAGCACCACCTGCTCAAGATACCGGATGAAGTGCTGCTATATCATGCAAGCCGGAATGAGATATCCAAATGGTTGAACGCCCGGGCCCTTTTCCCTATTGCCCAGATGTTCAAATATCTCAGGCCTGAGGATTTTCACAGCCTGGATGAACTGAGGCAATTTCTGTACGATTCCATCTCCAATTTCCGCATAAGCAAAGGAAGAGGTATTATCGCAGAATTTGATAAGGAACATTTTGATGACTACCTTATATTCTGCCGTATCGGGGAGGGATCTATCGGAGGCAAGGCAAGGGGGCTTGCCTTCCTTGATAATATGGTGAAGAAACATAACCTGCTCAACAAGTACCAGGATGTTGTAATCACTATCCCGCGTACCATCGTAATTGGTACGGATATCTTTGATGAATTCATGGAATCGAACGATCTGTATAAAGTCGGACTGTCCGATATGAGCGATGAACAGATTCTCCAACGATTTGTCGAGGCAAAACTTCCGGGAAGATTGCACCAGGATCTGTATGTACTGAATACCTTTATTAAAAACCCTGTTGCAATCAGATCGTCAAGCAAGCTGGAAGACAGTCATTATCAGCCGTTCGCCGGCATCTATTCAACTTATATGGTGCCCCGCGTCAGTGATAATACTACCATGATCCACATGCTTTCTGATGCTATAAAAAGCGTTTATGCCTCGGTATATTATAAGAGCAGCAAGGCATATATGACAGCTACCTCCAACGTGATTGATGAGGAAAAAATGGGTATTATTATTCAGGAGGTTTGCGGAACTCACTTTGCGAACCGGTTCTATCCTACATTTTCAGGGGTTGCCCGGTCCATTAATTTCTATCCAATAAAACCGGAACGATCAGAAGATGGAATTGCAAATATAGCCTTTGGTCTCGGGAAGTACATTGTGGATGGTGGCATGTCGCTACGTTTTTCTCCACGTTACCCGAAAAAAGTGCTCCAGCTTTCCAGTCCGGAAATGATCCTGCGCGAAACCCAGAAAATGTTTTATGCAGTTGATGTTTCCTCAACCGATTTCACCCCTTCCACCGATGATGCTATCAACCTGCTGAAAATATCCATCCGGGATGCTGAGCAGGATGCTGCCCTGAGACATATTGCATCGACTTACGACATGGAGAATAACATGGTGCGCGATAGTTTGAATTACCCGGGTAAAAGGGTCGTTACATTCGCCAATATTCTTAATCATGGAACCTTTCCACTGGCCGATATCCTTGCTGAAATACTGCATCTGGGCCAGCGCGAAATGAACAACCCTATCGAGATTGAGTTTGCCGTAAATATGGAGGTTCCGGCCGGTGAACCACGCATATTCAATTTGCTGCAGATACGACCCATTGTAATGAATGAACAATCCCGTGAGGTGAACATTGATAAGTTTGATAAGTCGAAATGCCTGGTGTATTCCGAATCGGCCTTGGGAAATGGGAGTTTCGACAATATCTGTGACGTGGTATACGTAAAACCCGATAGTTTTGATTCTTCCGCCAGTAAAGTGATTGCAGCTGATGTGGAAAAACTGAACGAGATTTTCAAGACAGAAAAACGGAACTATGTTCTCATTGGTCCGGGACGATGGGGATCAAGCGATCCCTGGCTGGGCATCCCTGTCAAATGGCCCCAGATTTCCGAAGCACGCATCATCATTGAATCCGGCCTCGATCAT
Source organism: Bacteroidales bacterium (assembly GCA_046329925.1). Lineage (GTDB taxonomy): Bacteria > Bacteroidota > Bacteroidia > Bacteroidales > JAAYUG01 > JAXLTS01. Next base: position 48,559 of record JAXLTS010000013.1, on the reverse strand, counting down.
TACCGGATCGATCCCAGCCAGGGAACTCATTTCTTTCAGAATCTCACCTCCTTCAGGGTGGGCTATTTCACGATCAATCCATTTAAGAAAGACGGAGAATACAGGGTAGACCTGCTTGACAGCCAACCAGCGGTATTCGAAAATCAATACATCCGGCAGGTGCATTTCGAACACCCCCTTGTAATCCGAGTGGATGGACGACGTAATGCCGGCCTTATCCTGCTGCCTGATTTGCCCTGAAACAGCCGTATTCAGGCGCATGTGTTGCTAAACATATCTTCCACGCATTTGTAAAGCTCATTATATCAGATAGTTGTAGCTAATTATGTTTTACAGAATTGAGTTAAATCATGAATTTTAATTTGGAAGGGAAGGATGTAACAGAGTACTTTTAATTCCTGAACGGGAGCAGTTATTCTCCTTATACTCCAGAAGAAACATAAGCATTAACCATTTAAAATAAGGATGTATGAATGTCGATAAAATTATGCAGGACCTTGTGAAGAAACACCCGGGTGAGAATGAGTATCATCAGGCTGTACGTGAGGTTCTGGAATCGATTGAGGATGTCTACAATGAGAATCCGCAGTTTGAATCAGCCAACATTATTGAACGGATTATTGAGCCCGACCGGGTAATGATGTTTAAAGTTCCCTGGGTGGACGATGAAGGAAAGGTTCATGTAAACAGGGGATTCAGGGTGCAGTTCAATAATGCAATCGGTCCCTACAAAGGCGGGCTGCGTTTTCACCCCAGTGTGAATCTGAGTATTTTGAAATTCCTGGGATTCGAACAGATTTTCAAAAACAGCCTCACCACCCTTCCGATGGGTGGGGCCAAGGGAGGTTCCGATTTTGATCCAAAGGGCAAATCTCCGGGGGAGATCATGCGTTTTTGCCAGTCGTTCATGCTTGAATTATGGAAAATAATCGGACCTGAAACGGATGTTCCTGCAGGCGATATTGGTGTTGGAACACGTGAGATCGGATTCCTGTATGGGATGTATAAGAAACTCACCCATGAGCATACGGGTGTTTTAACCGGAAAAGGTATTCATTGGGGCGGCAGCCTGGTAAGGCCTGAAGCCACTGGTTTTGGGGCCGTTTACTTTGCAGGTGAAATGCTTGCAACCCGTTCTGAGACCTTCAAGGGTAAAATTGTTGCTGTTTCAGGTTTTGGGAACGTAGCATGGGGTGCTGTAAAGAAAGCATCCGAGCTGGGAGCCAAAGTGGTTACCCTGAGCGGTCCCGACGGATATATTTATGATCCGGATGGTATTTCGGGTGAAAAGATCGATTATATGCTTGAATTGCGTGCCAGCAATGAGGACATCGTCAGACCTTATTCACTTGAATTTCCGAATTCGAGATTTTTCCAGGGCAAACGTCCCTGGGAAGTTAAATGCGATATAGCGCTTCCCTGTGCAACCCAGAATGAACTCGACAAGGATGATGCTGAAAACCTTCTCAAGAATGGTTGCTATTGTGTAGCCGAAGGTGCCAATATGCCCTGCACCCCTGCTGCCGTGGAAGTTTTCCATAAGAATAAAATACTCTTTGCTCCCGGTAAGGCTGTGAATGCCGGCGGGGTTGCCACATCAGGACTCGAAATGTCACAGAACTCGATGAAACTGAACTGGGGCCGTGACGAGGTTGACCATCGCCTGCACGAGATCATGAAGAATATTCATGCATCCTGCCAGAAATACGGGAAAACTGATGATGGGTACGTTGACTACGTGAAAGGAGCCAACGTAGCCGGTTTCCTTAAGGTGGCAAATGCCATGCTTGAACAGGGGATCGTATAATCATCCCGTCTGAAACATTTAAGAGCTGCCCACCCCGGCAGCTCTTTTTTTTTATAATGTGCTATTTGACCAGCCGACTCATTTTTAGTTTCAAAGCCTTTTTCTTTTTGATTTGTGGATAACCCAGTTGGGTTTATTTTGGTTATCTTTACAGGAATCAGTTCGTTATAATAAAAATTGGGTCAGGGTAATTTCAAAAGAATTGGACTGATCCGGTTGAACAGAGTGGAATTATTTCAGTTTAATTTAAATTTTTCTTCTATGAACATTTTTGTTGCCAATCTGAATTTCAAAATTCAGAGTCAGTTTCTTCAAAAAGTCTTTGAACAGTATGGAACTGTTACCTCTGCCAAAGTTATCACTGACCGTGAAACAGGCCGTTCAAAAGGGTATGGGTTTGTAGAGATGCCTGTTGAAGAAGAAGGCCAAGCTGCTATCCGCGAACTGGATGGGAAAGATCTCGAAGGGAAGACCATTGTTGTGAAGATTGCCCGTCCACGTGAAGAAATGAACCAGAACTTCAGAAAGCCTTAAGAATGACAGATAGCTGTGTTCTTCAGAAAGCAGGCCTTGCCTGCTTTTTTTGTTTTCTTCATATACGTTTTTAATCCCTCCGGAATGCACACGAATGAAAAAGATTAAATTAGCTGCCTTATGCAGCCCCGTTTAACATCCCGGAAATTATGAAACGTGCAATTATTCCTTTTTTCTTATTACTGTGCATCGCCCGCCTTTCTGCACAGATAGAACTCAAATATTCATCCAACAGGACCCCTGATTACCAGGAACTGATAGGCTTCTATAAAACACTTGACCGGTTATACGATCAGGCACTCCTTACGGAAGCGGGTAAAACGGATGCGGGAGAACGGCTGCACCTTTTGATAATTGATAAAGACAGGCAGTTTAAACCCGAATTGATACGAAAACAGGGAAAACTTGTCCTGTTCATCAACAATGGTATTCATCCAGGCGAAAGTTGCGGAATCGATGCATCCCTTCAGCTGGCCATGGACCTGTTGAAACCGGGAAGTAAACTTGCCGGCATGCTCGACCGGGTGGTAGTCTGTATTGTTCCGGTTTACAACATCGATGGGATGCTGAACCGGAGCAAATACAACCGGGCTAATCAGAACGGACCGGAGGAGCAAGGATTCAGAGCCAATGGCCGTAACCTGGATCTGAACCGCGATTTTGTGAAATCCGATTCCCGCAATTCCCGCTCCCTTATCGGGTTATTCCAGGAGTGGAACCCGGATATCCTGGTTGATACCCATGTGAGTGACGGTGCCGATTACCAGTATGCCATGACGCTTATTTCACCCTTTCCGCAGAATACCGGACCCTCCCTTACCACCTATCTGCATGATAAAATGGTACCGGCACTCTTTGACCGGATGAAAGAAGCCGGATCAGAAATGATACCCTATGTCGAAACCCGGGGAGAGACTCCCGAATCCGGTATAGAACTATTTCCTGATCAGCCCAGGTTCTTTTCAGGCTACGCCACCCTGTTCAATACCCTGGCGTTCGTGTCGGAGGCTCATATGCTAAAACCTTATTCGGTGCAGGTGGAGGCCACACTGCGACTGCTGGAAACCATGCTTGCATTTGGCTCTGAAAATGCCCCGGAGATTCTCAGGATTCGGCAGGCTGCCATTGGGGAGACCATGGCTATGAAAAAGGCTGTGTTGAAGTGGGAACGTGATACCAGCCGCTACAGAGAGATCCAGTTTAAGGGATACGAAGCAAAAACCAAGATAAGCGAGGTAACGGGCCTGCCCCGGCTTTACTACGATCAATCGGCACCCTGGGAAAAAACGATAAAGTACTTCGACCATTTTGTTCCCTCCCTGGAGGTAGAGATACCCGAGTTTTATATTGTACCTTATGCCTGGGAGGAGGTCATCGAGAGGCTTAGGAACTCGGGAATAGAAATGAAAAAGTTGGACAGGGACACCACCATGGAGGTGGAAGTGATGTACATAGATGAGTACAAAACCATGGGCAATCCTTATAATGGCAGGTACCTGCATTCACAGGTGCAGACACGGGCTGAAAAGCAGCGGATTACATTCCGGAAGGGAGATAAGGTAATCGATGTGCGTCAACCCGGGTTGAACTACATTGTGCAAACGCTGGATCCTCGTGGACCGGATGCTTTCTTTGCCTGGAATTTTTTTGATGGCATCCTCTCCCGTAAGGAATATTTTTCGGATTATCTCTTTGAAGATACCGCTGCCGCATTATTGAAGTCCGACCCGGAACTGAAACGACTTTTTGAAGAAAAGAGGTCTGCAGATGCAAAGTTTGCAGGCAATGCCAGGGCTCAACTCACATTTATTTATGAACACTCACCCTGGGCAGAGCGGACGTACCGCAGATACCCGGTAATCGCTATCCGGGAAAGGATTTCCCTGCCGGTAAAGTAGCCAGGTCCGGCAGGAGCTCCCGGCATCATTTAATGCATTATTGAACCTTCAGCTTAATATCTCCTATTGCCCCATTGATGCGTATCCTCATCCGGGGGCCGTCCTTTTGCCATGCTTCATTGTACCAGCTATCACCTTCACGGGTGAGGTCTTCAGAAGTGATATCTCCCAGGAGCCCGGTGATGCTTATTTTCACTCCACATCCCGAGGGCACGGTAAGATTCAGGCTTCCAATACCGCAGTTAAGCACTGCATCCAGGTCCTTTGTGCGCGGCCCGGTAAGATCTATAAATGCCTCCCCTACGCCGGCATCCACTTTAAGATCGGTCACAGGCGATCCTGCCAGGTTTATGTGAAATTCCCCGGCTCCCAGGCCCATCTTTATTTGCCCGGCATTTATTCCACCCAGTTCGAACTTCCCCTTGCCTGCTCCCAGGTTAAGATCCAGGTCCATTGGTATTTTGTCGTTCAGCCGTACACTGCAAGCTGAACCTTCATCCTTGAGCTCTTTTATCCCTTCCTGATAAGGCATGCTGATTCTTGCCTTCATATGATCACCCTGCAAATCCTGTGTAATATTGAATTCGCGCTGGCTGGCCCGGTAACGAACAGCCACCTGAGCCAGGTCCTCACACCCTCCCTTAACGGACAGGATACCCGCCGGAACGCTTATTTCCATACGGGCAGATTTAGTTTCACCCAGCCCGATTTTTCTGCGTTCGGTAGTATAGGAGGGGTCGTTAAAATCCAGCGAGTCCCCTTCATCCATATTAAATTGTACAGAGATACTGTCTTCAGAATTGCTGCCCGCCTGGTTATCATTGTGGCTGGATACGCAGGCTGTAGAGCTTAGCAGTGAAACTGCAAGGACCAGGGATAAGGATATTTTCATACCGGATTTTTTATAGAGTGAGACGGATGAACGCTGACAAAGTTACATGATACCGAATGAATTCAACTGGATTATTCATGGTTGTTGCCTGTGAATTCCTCCAGGCTTTGAATAAGGGCATAGGTTTTAAGTGTAACAAGGGACGCAAGATGCACATCCTTTGCTTTTACTATAGTTCCATTGAATTCAAGGTCCCTGGCTGCACAGGCATCATGTATTACGGTGCAGGAGAATCCAAGGTCGGAAGCAGCCCTGGTTGCCGCTTCGAGGCACATATTGGTCTGCATGCCGGCCAAAACAAGTTTTTTCACAGCTTTCTCATGGAGGAAATCAGCCAGGTCCGTGCCTTTAAAGGAGTTTATTTCCGATTTAACAATCAACTTTTCACCCTGGCCCGGAGCGAGGGATTTGCGAATATCACCACCACCCTTGTGCATCACATGTACAATGATGAAATTGTGATCTCTGCACCAGGAAAGCAAAGCAACCGCCTTTTTCTCCGCATCTTCTGCTCCAGTGAGCTGAAGCCGCCCCCCGGGGAAATAAAAATCCTGTATGTCGATGAGGATGAGTGCGGTCGGTCCGGAATAAACTGCTTGTGACATGGCGGATAATTATGGAATGGAGAAATCCGAAGTATTTATTAAAACAAATGATCTCAATGCGGTTAAATTACAAAATTTCAGTCAAAAAGGTTTCAGAATTCTTAATTGCCTGTGATCATTTATAGCAGGCAGACTTCGGGTGAAATGTTGTTCTGGCTCATCGGTATTAGGATAGCCGGGGTCATGAGTCAGATATACCTTCCGGCATGCAAATGATAAAGGATGCGAATGGTTAATCTGGCAAATGAATGTACCTTCGCAGGAAAACCTGGTAAAATTATGCAACAGCGCATGAACATTTTTTCCGGAACATCCTGGGAAACCAAGGTAGGTTATGCCCGGGCAGTACGGATGGGGAATATCATCGAAGTGTCGGGTACGACGGCAATGGACGGAGATGTTTTGATTGGCGGTAATAGTGCATATCTTCAGTCCCGGTTTATTTTTCAGAAGATAGAAAAGGCGCTGAAGGAAGCCGGAGGCTCATTGAACGAGGTAGTACGTACCCGGATGTACGTTACCGATATAGACCTGTGGGAAGAGATAGCCAGGGCTCACGAAGAGGTGTTCAGGGAAGTGCGGCCTGCTGCAACGATGGTAGAGGTTTCCCGGTTGATTTCACCCGATTTGCTGGTGGAAATCGAAGTTACGGCCATACTCCCCGCGTAATACGCATATTTGGATTACTTTCATGTTAAAATGAATATACCATGCATACCATTGAAACGATTTATCTCACCGATCTGCGCACCAGTTCAAGGCATCTGCCAAGCGGGGAGGAGTTGATAACAGATGCACCTCCCGACAACCAGGGGAGAGGGGAGGCTTTCTCACCTACTGATTTATTGGCTACATCCCTGGGCTGTTGTATGCTCACCATCATGGGCATTGCTGCACGTACCCATGGATTTTCGATCGACGGTACGAGAATAAAAACCACCAAAATTATGGCATCAGATCCGCGAAGGGTAGCTGAAGTGATCATTGATTTTGAGTTTCCTCATGCCGATTTCACTGAAAAACAAAAAATTCTCATCCGTAAATCTGCTGAGGAGTGCCCGGTGGCAAAGAGTCTTCACCCCGATCTGAAACAGACTGTAAGATTGAATTTTTAAGAGATCTGTTGGGTATTAGCCGTTAGCCATTGGCTTGTATCTTATGTTCCCATTGCACCAATATCAGCCAACACCCAACACCCAATTGCCAATAGCCAAAAGATAACAGCTATCTTCTACTTATTTATCTGACTCATGATCAGATGTTTCAGTTCGCTGTAGGAGGTGGCAACGGGAAACTGTGGATAGTCGTCCGTTACGTTATGCGGCGGACGATAAAGTATCCCGGCTTCAGCCTGCTGGAGCATGCTGATATCGTTGTAAGAATCTCCGATCGCAATAACTTTGTAATTCAGGCTCTGCAGGGCTTCTACCGTTTTCTTCTTGGGATCTTTCTGCCGGAGGTTGTAATTCATGATTTTTCCGGAAGCATCCACCGTAAGGTTGTGGCAAAGCAATGCGGGGCGTCCCAGTTTTTCCATGAGAGGATCTGCAAATTCGGTGAAGGTATCAGAGACGACGATAAGCGGTGTAACCGAACGAAGCCAGTTGACAAAATCCTTTGCACCGGGCAAGGGGTCAATGGATGAAATGACATGCTGAATATCCTGCAGGGTAAGGTTGTTTTCTTCCAGGATGGCGAGTCTTTTTTTCATCAAGACATCATAATCACTGATATCCCGGGTAGTAAGTTTAAGTTCCTCGATCCCGGTTCGTTTTGACACGTTTACCCACACTTCCGGGACAAATACACCTTCAAGATCACTGCAGACAAGGTACATAGCACATTCAGTTTTTCAGGGGAAAGTTGTATTCAAATATCGTTTGAATTCAGCATAATTGTTCGCAAGGCGGTAAATTTCTTCCTGTTTTCCTTCCAGTCCTGCAAGTGATGGCGGAAGCGCGGGGTTGAAGCCCAGTACCCTGTTGATCTCCTCTGGAAATTTAGCAGGATGGGCGGTTTCAAGTGCCACTGCAGGTAATTCCATCCCCGGATTTTTTTCCAGATAGCGTTCGAGGGCTGTCCAGGCCACAGAACCATGCGGTTCAAGCAGTGTCTGGTTCTTCTGCCAGCAGTCCTTCATGGTCTGTATAGTTTCTTCATCTGTGACACTGGTAGCCCAGAGATCTTTCTGCATGCCGGCAAAATCGGGTTCAGTGAGGATATCGCCCTGTTCATTCATTACTCCGCCGTATAGGGCAATAATGCGTGCCATATTGCTGGGATGGCCTACATTCATGGCACTGGAAATACAGGCAATGGAGGGAATGATCAGTTTATAGGTGCCATTGGTAAGGTAGTCAGGAACCTCTTTGTTTTCGTTGGTGCCGATAACAAATCGTTCAACCGGCAGTCCCATCTGTTTGGCTATGAGTCCACCCATCAGGTTCCCGAAGTTTCCGGAGGGAACAGCGAAAACAATCCTTTCTTCCGGATAATTTCTAAGTCGCGACCAGGCGTAGAAATAAAAAACACTTTGAGGAAGAAGCCGGCCTATGTTGATTGAATTTGCTGATGACAGCGGAAGGTGTTGCAGTTCCGGGTCAACAAAGGCTTGTTTGACCAGGTTCTGGCAATCATCGAATTTGCCATCCAGTGCGATAACATGTATATTCTTTCTGAGAGTGGTCATTTGCCGGCGCTGCACTTCGGTAACCTCGCTTTGGGGATACAATACCACCACATCAATATGGTCGAGCCCGTAAAAAGCATTTGCAACTGCACTCCCTGTATCACCCGATGTAGCTGTAAGAATGAGGAGATGCTGCCGGGATCTGGTGAGAAAATTGTTCATCAGACGTGCCATCATGCGTGCGGCAAAATCCTTGAAGGATGCTGTAGGTCCCTGATCGAGCCGCATGATATATTTGCGTTCATCAACAGGTTGCAGGGGAACATCGAAGTTATAGGCATCATGACAGAGCAACCGGAGTTCTTCCTGGCTTATGGAATCCTGCAGGAACCTGCCTAGCACGAGTGTTGCAATGCCGGCATAGTTCATATCTCCCATCCCTGTCAGTTCATCTGCAGTAAGTGCTGGATAAGAATCAGGCAGGTACAGCCCTTTATCCGGAGCCAGTCCTTTCAGCAAGGCTTCAGGAAAACTTACTGCGGGTGATATTTTGTTTGTGGAAAAATATTGGATACGCTCAGACATTGGCCACACGGATTATATCAGCAAATACACCGGCAGCTGTTACCTCGGCTCCGGCTCCGTATCCTTTGATCACCATGGGAAGTTCCTTGTAACGTTCGGTGGTGATCAAAATGATATTATTACTTCCTTCGAGTGCAAAGGAAGGATGCGACTGGTCAACCTCGAGCAGTTCAACACTGGCTTTCCCCTCGTTGAGGGTAGCAAAGAACCTCCAGCGTTTTCCTTTGGAGGCAAGTGCCGCACGACGCTCTTCAAAGTCGGAATCATACGCCTTGACTTTATTCCAGAAATCATCCAGGCTTCCGGCAAAACAATCTGCCGGCAAAAATGGTTTTGTGCTAACGTCGTTTTTCTCCAGCGGGTAACCGGCTTCCCTGGAGAGGATAAGTATCTTACGCACCACATCGGTACCACTCAGATCAATGCGCGGGTCGGGTTCGGAATATCCTTTTTCCTTCGCCCGCCGGATTGTTTCACTCATCGGGACTTCCGCACTCAGTTCATTGAAGATAAAGTTAAGTGTTCCACTCAGCACCGCCTGCAATTTCAGGATACGGTCACCGCTCAGGATAAGATCGTTGATCGTGTTGATGATAGGTAAACCTGCTCCTACATTTGTTTCATAAAGGAAACGCACATTCCTCTTCTTGGCGATGGTTTTAAGTTTTATATAATGTTCGTATTCGGATGAACAGGCAATCTTATTGGCAGTGACAACCGAAACAAAGGAATTGAGCATGTCGAAGTACAGGTCGGATACCTGTTGGCTGCCGGTGCAGTCAATAAAAACTGAATTCTGAAGATTCAGTTTTACAATCTGGTGATGGAATTCACATAAATCGGTTTTTTCACCGATGGAACTGAGCATCTCGATGGCGCGAAGGGGGTTGAGATGTTTTTTTTCAATCAGCATCTTCCGCGAATTGGCAATCCCGACGAGGTTAACCTTGAGCCGGTGACTCTCTGCCAGTTTTGTCTGCTGTTTGTGGATCTGCTGAAGAAGGCTCTGTCCAACAGTTCCGGTTCCGGCGATGAAGAGGTTTATCTCCTTGTATTCGGATAGAAAGAATCCTTCATGAATTACATTCAGTGCCTTTTTAAGGCTGCTGTTTCGGATTACCACGGAGATATTCAATTCAGAAGATCCCTGCGCAGTAGCGATTATATTGATACCATTCTTACCAAGAGAACGAAACAGGGTAGCCGAGATTCCCGGAGTGTTTTTCATCCCCTCACCCACGATAGCAATAACCGACAGATCTTTTTCCAGTACCAGCCGGAGGTCTTTGTTGGCTTCTATTTCATGATGAAATTCGGAGTGGATGGCCCTCTCTGCCCTTTTCGATTCGGAAGGGCTTACGGCGAAAGTAATGGAATACTCCGATGAGGCCTGTGTAATCAGGATCACATTTGCCTTTGCCTTTGCCAGGGCGCTGAACAACCGCATGGATGTGCCCGTTACCCCCATCATGGCAGTACCCTGCAAAGAAATCAGGTCCACATGATCTATGGAGGAGATACCTTTTATGGGTGAACGGAAATTTTCATCCGGCTGATTATTGATCAGGGTACCCGCTGCCTCGGGATTAAATGTATTTTTGATCCATACAGGGATGTTTTTCTTATAAACTGGTCGCAGTGTAGGTGTGTAAACGACCTTTGCCCCGAAATGGGAGAGCTCCAGCGCTTCCGTATAGGTAAGATGACTGATAGGATATGCTTTTTCCACCTTCTTCGGATCTGCAGTCATAAACCCATCCACATCGGTCCAAATCTCCAGTGAATCCGTATCGAGTGCAGCAGCAACAATGGCAGCGGTATAGTCCGATCCGCCTCGCCCGAGGGTAGTGGTTTCGTTGAGGTTATTGCTGCCAATAAACCCCGGTATTACAGCGATTTTTTGAAATGTGGCCAGTTCGTTTTTCAGCAGGATATTGGTTAGATCGAACTGCACGCTTGCATTCCCGTATGTGTCATCGGTTTTAATAAAATAACGTACATCCAGATACTGTGCATCGCTGATGATGAAACTGATAATATAGGCCGAGAGTCGTTCCCCGTAGCTCATAAGCAGGTCCAGCGTTTTCCGGCTCAGTTCCTGCAAGAGGAATACCCCGGAGAGAGTCATCTCCAGTTCATCGAGCATCCCGTTGATGGTTGCAAGCACTTGGTCCTGCGATTCAGCAGGTATAAGGAAACGAATCGCCTCGACATGGCGGCTTCTCAATTCGGCCAGTTCAGTCTTGTAATCCTCCTTCCGCTGGGAGGCCAGTTCACTTATCTGCTGCAACTGATCTGTCACACCCCGGAAGGCCGATACAACAACTATACGGGCCTCTTTGTCTGATTCTACGATCTTTTTCACACCGCGAATACGGTCGGGTGTGCCAACTGATGATCCGCCGAATTTTAGAACTTTCATAAAAAACTTAATTCAGGGGGAAATACCCTTATTTTACAAAAATATGTTTTATAGCACAATTATACAAATTGCACGAGGTGAATATCAGGTATTTCAGCAGAACATTGATATAAACTGCTCAATTCGCTTCAATTCCGGGAGGGAAACAACAGATATTCCTCCGTGAAAACAGCAGGAAGGATATTTTCACCGGAGCAGAGTTTAGCAAAACGCAGGTTACAGGGGATTTCCAATCCGGGAATAACAGCAACGAAAAAAGGGACCGGTTTCACCAATCCCTTTCAGATATTTATTTTCAACAGGCAGAAAACTGCCTAAACAAGAGCGCTTTCAACGGTGACAGAGGCTTCGATCTTTTTTATCAGTCCCTGAAGTACTTTTCCAGGGCCGGCTTCCACAAAAACCGATGCTCCGTCAGCTACCATATTCTTCACACTCTGGGTCCAGCGCACCGGAGAGGTTAGTTGTGCCATCAGGTTGGCTTTAATGGTGATGGGATCAGTGGATGGAAGGGCATTTACATTCTGGTAGACAGGGCATACCGGCTGAGAGAAAGGAGTTTCGTTGATGGCCTTGGCCAGTTCTTCGCGTGCCGGCTCCATGAGCGGACTGTGGAAAGCGCCTCCAACGGCCAGTTTCAGGGCTCTCTTGGCTCCGGCGGCCAGCATGAGTTCGATGGCTTTGTCGATACCGGAAATGGTACCCGAAACAACCAGCTGCCCGGGTGAATTGTAGTTTGCGGGTACTACGATATCATCGATGGAGGAGCAGATCTCCTCTACCTTCCTGTCATCCAAATTGAGCACGGCGGCCATGGTGGACGGTTGTAGTTCGCAGGCTTTTTGCATGGCCTGTGCACGTTTTGAAACAAGAATAAGTCCGTTCTCGAATGAAAGGGAGCCATTGGCAACCAAAGCGGAAAATTCACCCAGGGAATGCCCTGCAACCATGTCGGGTTTAAACTTATCACCCATGCAGCGGGACATGATCACCGAATGAAGGAAAATGGCAGGCTGGGTAACCCTGGTCTGCTTAAGATCTTCATCGGTACCCGAGAACATAAGGTCGGTAATCCGGAATCCCAGGATCTCATTTGCCTGTTCAAATAAATCATGCGCCTGGGAAGATGAATCGTAAAGATCTTTTCCCATTCCAACAAACTGAGCTCCCTGTCCGGGGAATACAAACGCTTTCATCATATGCTTATTTATGGTTTTATTGCTTGTGTACGAGATTCAGTTTTTGATTTATTAAAACCAGGCAACTTTTCTTTATATGTTATTAAAAAAACGGCGTAAACCTACAGGTTTTTTTTTAAACCCCATGGTCGTTCGTGGAAATGAAGTAAAAAATTATGCGATGACTATGGTATAATCATCAGTTGATGAGGCAAATAAGGCGGCCTGCCCGGCTATCTGAATGAAAGCCATTCTTATCAGTGCAGGTTGACACCGATCATATGGATAAACTCTTCGCGGGTGGACAGATTATTTAAAAATTCACCTGTGAAGGCGGAGGTGGTTGTTACAGAGTTTTGTTTCTGCACTCCCCGCATTACCATGCACATATGCTTGGCTTCAATCACCACTGCCACTCCAAGTGGTTCAAGTGTTTCCTGGATACAGTCACGAATCTGCATGGTCAATCGTTCCTGCACCTGGAGCCGGCGGGCATAGGCATCAACCACACGGGCCAGTTTGCTGAGGCCTGTTATATATCCATTGGGGATGTAAGCTACATGTGCTTTTCCAAAGAAGGGGATCATATGGTGTTCACACATCGAAAACAATTCAATATCCTTCACAATAACCATTTCCTTATAGTCTTCCTTGAATTTTGCCGAGAGCAGAATTTTCCGGGGATCAAGGGAATAGCCATGTGTGAGGTATTGCATGGATTTGGCAACCCGTATTGGTGTATGTTTCAATCCTTCCCGGCAGGGGTCCTCACCAATAAGTTCCAATACACTTTTATAAAGTTCGGACAGTTCTTTTGTATTTTTCTCGCTGTAAGTTTCTGTTTTCAGATATCCGTTTTCTGAGTCTGCATCGAGCAGGTATTTTCTGTCATCCATGGGTAAAAATTTTTTTAGGAAAGAAAATTTATTCTTTGCCAAAGTATTCAACATAGTTATTTTCCGTTTCACAGAGCTTAACACAGTGCAGGGCAGCACCCATATTGAGCACAGGATTTTCAAGTTGTTCCCAGATGGCCATTGCCAGGTTTTCGGTCGATGCCATCCTGCCATGCATAAACTCCACTTCGAGATTTACGTTTTTATGATCCAGCTTGTCAACAATCACCTCGCGGATGAGTTCACTGAGATTCTTCAGATCGATGAGATAACCCAGCTGTGGATCCACCTCTCCTTTTACAGTAACAAATAACTCATAATTGTGGCCGTGCCAGTTGGGATTGGAACATTTTCCAAATACCTTCAGGTTCCTCTGGTCGTCCCAGTCATCCCGGTACAATCGGTGTGCTGCATTGAATCGTTCGCGGCGGGTAATGTAAATCATGATTTGTAAATAAACGATTAGGAGTCATTCAAGCCAGGAGCAGGGTACAAAGAGACTGCCACCAGGGCATGAAGACACAAGAGACAGGAGGAGGGTCATTCCCTGAAAAGTTTCATGAATCAGGTGACAAGTGTTGTTCATCCTGTAAATTTCTGAACAGAATTTCAAAGGTATGCTTATTTTTGTTGAATACAATCGGGTTTCGGATTGGTAAAAAAATCAAGATTATGCGTCTCCTCCTAGTTTCTGCCACTGCCCATGAGGTACAGCCCTTACTCAGGCAGGCCGGTCTTCAGGGCAATTTCGAAGCCGGAACCCGCCGGCAGGCAACGTTAGGCGGGCATACCCTGGATTTTCTGGTTACCGGAGTGGGTACCCCCCTGACTCTGCTGCATCTTGGGCTGGCAGCCAGGGTTTCGAATCCGGATCTGGTTATCAATGCCGGGTTGGCTGGCAGTTTCAGCGGTGAATACCCTCCGGGTACTACGGCACTGGTGGTACAGGAGGCATTCGGGGACCTGGGGATCTTCCTCAACGGGGTTTTTCACAGCCTGGAGGCTAAACGGCTGTGCGACCCTGATTTATTCCCTTTCAGGAAGGGTGTGCTGGATATTCCGGTTCCTTCGGCCCTTAATGCCTGTTTACCTTCCAAAAGACTGAAAGGACTAACAGTTAATGCGATGAATGCCGGCATCATTGAGAAATCGCTGACAGTCTATTCCTATGATCCAGATCTGGAAACCATGGAAGGTGCTGCCGTAGCTCTTTTTTGCGCTCAATATGCTATCCCATGCGTTTTGTTAAGGACTATATCGAACCGCACATCAGAACCCGACAGCCAAAAATGGGACATGGAAACAGCGATTAACAAACTTAACCAGGCAGTGAGTTCTCTCCTTGAAAATATCAAACCGTTAAATCATTTATAAGTTGAAGGCTCTTCATCTTTCATACTCCACCTGTCCAAATGACACCTTCATGTTCGATGCCCTGGTTAATGGGAAAATCAACCGGGGAGATTTAAAATTCATCGTGCATCTGGCAGATATTGAAGAGCTGAACCAAAGGGCTGGCCAGGGAATTCCGGATGTCACCAAGTTGAGTATTGCCGCAGTGGCAAATGTGGCGGGGGAATATGAACTTTTAAGGAGCGGAGCAGCTATAGGTTTCGGGAATGGTCCACTTCTGGTAAGCAAACGTAAAATATTTCCGGATGAGCTGAAGGATGTCCGGATTGCTATTCCGGGAGAGAAAACCACCGCAAACCTCCTGTTGAAAATACTATTCCCGGAGGCATCCAACAAACATGAGTATCTGTTTTCTGCAATTGAAGAAGTTGTTCTCGATAACGAATGCGATGCAGGCCTGCTTATTCACGAAACACGTTTTACTTATGAAAGCAGGGGGTTGAAAAAGATTGTCGACCTGGGAGAGGAATGGGAGAAGAAAACCGGACTGCCTGTTCCCCTGGGTGGAATTGTGGTGCGGAAAAGTTTGCCGGCAGAAGTAAAAAAAGTACTCGGGGAACTTTTGAGTGAGAGTGTCCGTTTTGCCCTGGATCATCCCGATGAGCCGCTCTCCTATATGAAACAGCATGCACAGGAACTTTCCGGGGAGGTGATCTATAAACACGTGAACCTTTATGTGAATGAGTTTTCTGTAAGGATGGGTCCCGATGGAGAGAATGCTGTACTTACTTTGCTCGGGAAAGCTGCTGAAGCCGGGATTCTGCCACATGCAGGACATGATATATTTGTTAAGGACTAAAAGCAAGGCAATGATAGTAATTACAGGTGCTGCAGGATTTATAGGGAGTGTGCTCGTCAGGAAGCTGAATGATGAACGTTTCTTCGACCTGGTACTGGTGGACGATTTCAGTAAGGTGGTTAAGGAGTCCAATTATAAGGAAAAAAAATTCAGCAGCCTGCTCGACAGGAAGGAGTTGATCCCCTTCCTGAAAGAAAACCACAGGCTGGTGCAGTTTGTTTTTCACCTGGGTGCCCGCACCGACACCACGGAGTTCAGCAAGGCCGTATTCGACGAGTTGAACCTCAATTATAGTAAAGAAGTATGGAAAGCCTGTGTGGAGTTTGGGTTACCGCTGGTGTATGCTTCTTCG
This sequence comes from Bacteroidales bacterium, assembly GCA_046329925.1. Lineage (GTDB taxonomy): Bacteria > Bacteroidota > Bacteroidia > Bacteroidales > JAAYUG01 > JAXLTS01. The sequence goes on along the minus strand of JAXLTS010000013.1, from coordinate 32,549 downwards.
GCTGCCACCTATGGATTGGGTGAACATGGATATGAAGACAATGAGGAACTGATCTCCCTGCTTAAACCGTTAAATCCCTATGGGGAATCAAAAAATGAGTTTGATAAATGGGCACTTGCCCAGGAGATGAAACCTTATTTCTGGGCCGGTCTCAAATTTTTCAATGTTTATGGTCCGAATGAATATCATAAGGGTCGAATGGCCTCCGTGATATTTCATACCTTCAACCAGGTAAAAGCTACAGGTAAGATGAACCTTTTCAGGTCGCACAAACCGGAATACACGGATGGAGGTCAGATGCGCGACTTCGTGTACGTGAAGGATGTTACCGAAGTATTATATTTTTTGTTACATCACAGGAAGAATTCAGGTATTTACAACCTGGGAACTGGTCAGGCAAGAACCTTCCTCGACCTTGCCCGGGCTACATTCCGTGCGATGCAGCTTCCTGAAAATATCGCATTTGTGGATACCCCGGAGGATATCCGCGATAAGTACCAGTATTTTACTGAGGCTCCGATGATGAAACTCAGATCTATAGGCTATACTGCACCATTCAGGACCCTTGAGGAAGGTATAGCAGATTATGTTGTGAACTTTTTGGGAAGTCATGCGTATTATTAAACCGGGATATACCTCCCTTCAGATTCAGATAAAAATTAATCATAATCCTAATAATAAAAAATCATGAAGAACCGGGTCACTTTAGTAGTAATGCTGGCATTCATTTCCGGCGGACTTTTAGTTTCATCCTGCAAAAAGGACGATGCTGTTGATGTAAGCAAGAAGGATGCAATCTCGATCACACTGGACGATGCTGTTGCTTCCGATTTATCGGATGATATAATTAATGAAGCTGAAGAAATTGTTGCAGCCGGTGAGTCAAGCGATTACACTTACACAAGTTCGAAATCCGGTGCACTTACCAATTCCCGGACCATCACAGTCGACAAGCCTGGGGAAAAAACAAATTTTCCGAAGCTGATTACAATTACCTATGATAACTGGACTGCAGCTAATGGCCGGGTGAAAAATGGAGTTGTTTTGATCAGTATCTCAGAACGAATGTGGACTGCCGGTTCCACTCGCACTATTACATTCGAAAACCTCACAATCAACGGATATAAAGTTGAAGGAACCAAAACAGTTACTTTCAAAGGACTGGTGGCTGGCAAATATACGATTGAGGCGAGTCTTTCAGGTGGGAAAATAACTAGTCCTGAAGGGGACTACTCCATCGAACGTTCATTTACCCATACCCGCACACTGGAAGAAGGAGCAACCACCGTTCTGAATATTTGGGACGATGTTTGGTATATTAGCGGAACCGGTCAGGGTAAGGGAAGAAACGGCATGAGCTACAAGGCCACCATCACTTCCCCGCTGATGTTCAGGACAACCTGTCCCTGGATATCCAAAGGAACTGTAGTTGTGAAAATTGAGAATTCCAAAAATGTAGTGCTTGATTTTGGTGATGGTACCTGCAACCGCAGTTTTACAATTACCGTAGACGGAAGCAGTTCAGATCAGAATTCGTTGGAGTAGATTTATATTATGGCTTCGATTATTCGAAGACCTACCGGAAAATAAATAAATGAAAATTTGCCACCAGGCACCCCGCGTGTCGCCGCATCTTTAGCGGAGGCACAAAGGCACGGAGTTTTCACAAAGAAATATTAATAGCAGGTAACTCTTTAAGACCCTTTGTGACTTTGAGTCTTTGTGGCATTTTTAAAAAATTTTATATCTGAGCGTTGGGCAGGGAAACAAGAAATACCGATCCTTCGCCCGGCTGTGAAGTAAGAGAAATCTTGCCGCCCAACAGTTCTACCAATCCCCGGGTGATAGATAATCCTATACCGGTTCCCGGCTGAAAACGTTCACTTCCGGGTTCAATCTTGGTAAATTCCATAAATACTTTCTCATATTCCTGCAAGGGGATTCCTCTCCCTGTATCCTCCACGCTGAAATCGACAAACCCGTTCTTCTCTTCAAACCAAAGAGTCACCTTACCCCGGGTGGTGAACTTGAATGCATTGGTAAGAAGATTATCGAGTATCTGCTTAAGTTTATTTTTATCTGTATGCAGAATGCAGTCCTTGTCCGGTGAAGGCTTTCTTACTTCAAACACAAGCCCTTTTTCACGCGCAAGCGTAGCATATAAAGTTTCCAGTGTATCGAAAAGTTCACGAACCGAAACTTTGCTCAGGATTACCTCCACCTGTCCGGCTTTGATTGTACTCAGGTCAAGAATACCCGAGACGATCGACAATAACTGGTCTCCGCAGGAAGAAATTACCTGGCTGTATGCGGCGCGTTCTTCAGGTTGAAGCACCGGATCGCTCATCAGGTTGGAGAAGCCAATAATCCCATTGAGAGGCGTCCGGATCTCATGACTGATGTTGGTGAGAAATTCGGTTTTCAAACGGTCGCTTTCCTTAGCCTTTCGCAGTGCTTTCTCAAGTTCAAGGTTCCGGACCTCCAGTATTTTTCTCATCTTATACAGGATGACGAAAAGAGAGGTAACTGTTAAAGTTGTAAAGAGTTCATACCGGTACGAATGCACGACAAGTTTATACTGTATAATCAGTTCCGTGCTCTTCAGCAAACTAAAAAAGTAATAAACCAGGACCAGGGTTGGAATGAGGAAGAGCAGGTAGTAGGTCACGACCATGATGGCCCACAAACCTCCCAGTGCATATACATTTTTCACCCGGTTTTGAACGGAATGATAGAAAAACCAGGCGAACAGTCCGGCTACTGTATGCATGAGCAGGGTGGAGATTTCCAGTTGCTGGAAAGGCATGCTGAGTGAACCAACAAAGGCAACACCAAATACATAGATCCAGTGAGGCAGGAATATCACACTCATTAACATCCCGATCTCGCGCATGTCACTCCCGCCGCCATCCATGCCAGGGACAAAAAAACGGATGCTGCCCAGTAGGAGGGAAAGCAGGCCAAAGGCAAGCATAACCGCAATATGCCTGAACAGTTGGCGCCTGCCCTGATGTAGACTTATTAAATGCATACGCATTGATTAGCGTCCTAAAAATATATTATTTTTGGGGAATCATTACAGAAATGTTATCCCTGCGCCTACTTACCTGTCTGCTGGCATTCTTATATGCCCTACAGCTGAACTCCCAGACCCTCAGGCTACTTAATTCAGAGACCGGAGCCCCCATTGAAAACATGGCCATCTTTACCGCGGATCACCGCCTGCGAACACTTTCTGATAATCATGGCGAGGCTTCTATTGACAGGTTTGCTCCCGATGATACACTCGTATTTCAGCATGTGTCGTACCGAACACAGCAACACCGCAAGGACAGCCTTGAAGCTGCTGGTTTTACCCTTTATTTTCAGACTGCCTCACGCAGCCTGGATGAACTGATCATCTCGGCCAGCCGGAACCCTGAGCGCATCAGTGATGTGCCCGGTATGACAGACCGGCTGCCGGGTAAACTTATCGAACAATCGCAGGTTACCAACAGTTCCGACCTGCTGAGCCTTTCGGGGAATGTGCTGGTGCAGAAGAGTCAGGGAGGGGGCGGAAGTCCTGTACTGCGTGGCTTTGAGGCGAACCGGGTACTGCTGGTTGTCGATGGTGTGCGCATGAACAATGCCATCTATCGCAGCGGGCATCTGCAGAATTCACTTACACTCGATGCAGGTTTTCTGGAACGTGTAGAAATCCTCTATGGTCCGGCCTCCGTGATGTACGGCAGTGATGCCCTGGGAGGGGTGGTCCACTATTTCACCCGTGAACCTGAATTCAGGATGGAAGGGGAAAAGCCTTTTAATCTCCATGCGGGTATTACCTGGGCATCCGCAAACCAGGGAACCACCAGTCACCTGGATTTTTCGCTGGCAGGGATTAAACTGGCTTCGGCCACCAGCATCACCGTGTCCGATTTCGGTGATCTGGCAGCGGGCCGGCAACGCAGCCCCTGGCTGGGAGATTATGGGAAAACCATGTTTTATGTTGGTCAGGTGCAGGGTAGGGATTCTGCCTTTGCCAATCACGAAAGCTGGGTGCAGAAAGGAAGCGGATACAAACAATATGATCTCGTTCAGAAAATAAAGATGAAGGTTGGAAGCCGGTCCGAATTATTCCTGAACCTGCAATATTCAACCTCTTCGGATATAAACAGGTTCGATTATCTCAACGATATGAAGGGGGATCAACCTAAATATGCCGAATGGTACTATGGTCCGCAGACCAGGATGATGGCGGCCCTGGGAGCCAGGGTAAACCACCCTAATCAATTTTTCACCAGTTTTGTACCACTGTTCTCTTTTCAGCAGATTTCGGAGGACCGCATCACCCGCAACTTTCGGAGCACTGACCGGTATTATCAGCTGGAAGATGTGAAGGTCTGGTCCCTAACGCTCGATTTTAACAAACTGCTGCTTCAGGGTGGCAGCCTGGCCTATGGACTGATAGCCGAACTGAACAGGGTGGGGTCGGAGGGGAGCCGGGAAGATATTCTCACGGGGGAGCGGTATATCGATTATTCGCGATATCCGGATGAGGGCAGTACCTTCAGCACCACGGCTGCTTATTGGAACTTCACCAGCACCCCGGGTCAGCAATTGGGATTTCGTGCGGGTGCAAGGTATAGCCGAAGTTTTCTGAATGTCAGGTTCAGTGAGTTTTATTCCATGTTGCCCTATCGGGAAGTAAATACAAACCGTGGTGCGCTTACGGGGAGCATGGGACTTTTATATAAGCCGACTCCCGGCTGGGCTTTAGACCTGGTGGCTTCCACCGGCTTCCGCACTCCCAATGTGGATGACCTGGGAAAAGTACGGGCAAAGAATGGGGAAGTAACCGTTCCCAACCCGGACCTGAAGCCCGAATACTCCTGGAACCTGGAACTGGGCATTAAAAAAGAGGAGGCCGGTGTTGCGGGGCTGGAGGTTAATTTTTTCACCAGCTTCTTACAGAATGCCATCGTTCCTGACCGTTTCCGCCTGAATGGAATGGATTCACTCGAATACCAGGGGGACTGGTACCAGTTGGTGTCGAATACCAATACCTCGCAGGCACTCATCTATGGGGTTTCGGTACAGTTGCGATCCCACCCGGGGAAACCGCTGCAATTCCGTTCAACGCTGAATTATACATTCGGGGAAGATCTCAGCAGCGGGGAGCCACTGGGACATATACCACCCGTATATGGAAGAATGAGTGTGGGATGGACCCGTGAAGCATTCGAGGCAGAGTGCTGGCTGGCCTACAGCGGCTGGAAACGACTGGAAGATATGGACCAGTCGGCCGGCAGTGAAGACAACCTGGCGGAAGCTACCGAATATGGCTTTCCTTCCTGGTATACCCTGAATGCACGGCTAAGTTATTCCCCCAATGATAAATTACGCCTCTCGCTGGGAATGGAAAACCTGCTCAACAGTTTCTATAAAACCTTTGCATCGGGCATTGCTGCCCCGGGGAGGAACATCATTGTCAGTGCAAGGGTGAGTTTGTAAAGACGCAATTAGTGAAGGAATAAATAAAAAATGCCACAAAGACACAAAGTCACGAAGGTTCCGTTGATATGTAGTAATTTTTCTGCTTGAGACTTAGTGACTTTGTGCCACCGCTAAAGCTGCGGCGACACGCGGGGTGCCTTGGTGGCAAAAAATACTTGAAAGTATAGAGGTAAAAATTTCCACACACTAAAACGAAGATGCTTCAATAAGATTTATTATTTCTCATAGCGTTTTCCTACCACCGACCAGTCCACCAATTTCCAGAAAGCTGCAATATAATCCGGGCGGCGGTTCTGGTAATCGAGGTAATAGGCATGTTCCCAGACATCGCAGGTGAGTAATGGTTTTAGTCCCGAACGCAGGGGATTGCCTGCATTGGCTTCCTGGGTGATCACCAGGCTGCCATCGGGCTTTGCCGAGAGCCAGGCCCAGCCCGAGCCGAACTGCCCGGCAGCAGCTTTTGCAAAGGCTTCGCGGAAACCTCTGAAGGATTCAAAAGCCGCATTCATGGCATCGGCCAGTTTACCTTCCGGCTCCTGGAAAGCCTCCGGGGTGAAGGAATCGAAATAAAAGGTATGGTTCCACACCTGGGCGGCATTGTTGAATATGGGGCCGTCTCCTTTCATAATGATCTCCTCCAGACTGAGGTTTTCAAAAGGAGTTCCCGGGATCAGACTGTTCAGGTTATTCACATAAGCCTGGTGGTGTTTTCCGTGATGAAAACCCAGGGTGCGTGAGGAAATATGCGGTTCCAGCGCGTTTTGCGCATAGGCAAGGGAAGGCAGTTCAAAAGACATATGAATGGTTTTAGGGTTATTTTCCGGGAAACTAAATTACAAAAAGGAGTTCACGAATGCACACGAATTTGGACGAATTCGAATGAATTTTACACCGGACTTCGTTAATTAACAGGCATTCCAATAGCAAATCCTCACTGCAGCACAAATATAATAGGAAAGGTAAAGGACTCTGTGGAGGGGATGAAGTGACGGAATCCCGGCTCCCATAAAGGGGATGCCCTCACAACACGGATGGCCTCCATATCCAGCAAGGGATGTACTCCTTTATCAATTTTCAAATCCTCGATTTCACCCAGGGGATTAATATTGAATGTTGTAAGCACACGACCCTGTATTGCATTCTCCTGTGCCTCTGACGGGTATCGTAAATTTCGTGTAATGTGTTCCCTGAAAGTATCAAAAGATTTTCCCTGGAAGCGGGGCAACAGATTCCCTTCAGCATCTGTATCAGGTGCTTCGGTAAAAATTTTATTTTTTGGATCATTTCTCAAACTATCCGACAACTGATACCGGAGCGATATATCATTTGCACCCTCTTCGGTATAAAAACGAAAGGTGCCGTTGAGATAACCGTTTGTAAAGTTTCCCAGGCAGAAGAGTTTGCAACTGGGATAATATCTCCTGTATATCCCGTTAAGTTCCCCGTTTTTATAGTTGAGTTCCAGGAAGGGAACAAACTTTCCTGAAAGGGAATCGATGACATTGATGAGTAGTTTACCATTCCCTTCCTTCAGACTGCCCAGGTAATATTCATTGAATGAGCTGCTCTCGCTGCTTTTCTTTAGCCAGTAGGGATTTCCATTACGGAATTCCATTATAAGCAGGGTGTCTCCGGCTGTGCTGAAACGTTCCTGTAATCCGTCGTTCAGATTTTCCTGGCTTTGAATTTTTTCTTTCAGGTGTCCATCGGGATAATACCGCCGCACATATATCTTTTTACTTTTCCAGTCAAAGGTGCGCACGGTTGCCAGTTTCCCGTCGGGGGAAAACCCGTTGAAAACACTCTTCCCTGAATCCGGATCATATTGCGCACGGCAAACCAGGGTTTTATCCCGGAAGTAAAGCCACTCTCCTGTTTTTTTGTTTTCCCGGTAATGTCCCTGGATGCAGATATTTCCGTTCATATCGTAAAAGGTCCAGCTGCCGGTACGCTGATCGCTTATGAATGCTCCTTCCGCTTGCATCTGACCCCTGTAATACAGCGTATACGAACCATTTTTCTGTCCGTTCTGCTGATAATACACTTGCTTGATATCAGTAAAGGACGGGGTGTTCGTGATTTTTTTAGGGGAAGATTGGGAGATGGCAGAAGATGAGAGTAATAACAAAATTGAAATGAAATCATGGAGTTTCATGTGTAAAGAATTTGTTCAAAATTAACCTTTTCAACAGGGAATCTCAATGGACGTTTTAAAGAATCTATGATTGATTATTTTAATTGAGCTTGAAAAAATAAATAAAAAGCAATAATAATAATAGGACTAAAATAAAACAACACTACATAAAATCCATTCCATTTTTTTCTTTTCAGAGTTTCATCCTTCCAACGATCATGTAAAGTCTTAATCTTGTCTTTAAATCTGAAATAGTTTATTGGAATAAAAATGAGGGGCACAAAAATAAATATGGATGAGAGATCATCCTTTATGGTTTTTAATTCAATCCCGAAAATTACTTCTATGCAAATTATTGTAATAAACAATAACAGCAGACTTTGAGACAATGAGATAGCCATAAGTGTTCTGGAATAATTCATTTTGTCAAACTTCCAATACGCTCTTACAGTCCTGTAAAAAACATAATCCCATGCTGATAAAAGGCTCCTAACTATTTTCATCTTCTTATTAGGTACTACAAAATAGATTTTGATTTCACCTTGATGAACGAGCAAAAAGAATGGATTCTACGAGTTATGAGAAATTAGAGTTTCTATGCACGCAAAGTTGGAGTTTGCATGTTCCACAGCTAATCAGTGCGGTATAAGTATTGAATGTTTCGGGTTCTTATATCTGTCAGCATACCCAAACATTCATCGGATTTGGAAGTGTATAATCTGTTCCCATATTCGTAGTATGTAAACTGTACGTAAGAGTTTACATTTTGTCCGTACCAGATAGGCGCATTGTTGTCATTTCGTCGACCCTCATCCATGTATCCAAAAGTAATATAAGCATTTGTAATTCCAAAGCCGGAGGGGTAGGGGCCAACCTGCCTGGTCATTTAAGTCTCTCATGCGTCTTTTAAGATTTATTAACACTCCAACCCTCGCGTGGAATGCCGCTTCCGCTTATTTTTGCCCCTCGCCGGATCATGCAGTCCGGGTTATTTTTGGGTGCAATCCTGCTCTTACGCATATGAACATACAGGTAAACAACATCAGCAAGCGCTATGGCCGTCAGAAGGCTGTGGACGACATCAGTTTCACCGTGAAGGAGGGGGAGATCCTCGGCTTCCTGGGTCCCAACGGGGCGGGGAAGACAACTACCATGAAGGCTATCTGCGGCTACTTTGCCCCCGAACAGGGCAACATCCTGGTGGGTGGTATCTCGGTGCTGGAGGATCCCGACCAGGTGAAGAAAATGATCGGTTACCTCCCGGAATCCAACCCGCTCTACCACGAGATGGGCGTGATCGACTACCTCCGCTTTGTGGCACAGCTCCATGAGATCCCCGAGGCAGAGATCAGGGGTCGCATACGTGAGATGATACGGATTTGCGGACTGGAAGGTGAGAAACATAAAAAGATTGCCGAACTCTCCAAGGGTTACCGGCAACGCGTAGGATTGGCCCAGGCCCTGATCCACGATCCTGCCGTACTGGTGCTTGATGAGCCTACCTCGGGCCTGGACCCCAACCAGATCGTCGAGATACGCGAACTCATACGGCGCATCGGGAAAGAAAAAACTGTGATCCTGAGTTCCCACATTTTGGCCGAGGTTGAAGCCACCTGCGACAGGATACTCATCATCAACAAAGGAAAAATCGTGGCCGACGGCACGGCACAGGATCTCCGTCATAAAGCCCAGGGCCGGGAGGTTATCCGGCTCAAAATAGAAGGAGGAGAGAAGAACCAGGTGTTCCAGGCCCTGCAGAAAATCCCCACTATTGCCCTGGTGGATCCCTTTCCCGGGAATGAAAATCATTTTGAGGTACAAAGCCGCGAGGGACAAACTTCCGCCAAAAATATTTTTTCGCTTTGCGTGGAAAAAGGATGGTACCTCACACAACTTAGTCCTGTGGAAACAAGGCTCGAGGATGTGTTCCGCGAGCTTACCCTCAGCCCGGCCGGGGCAAGCGGGACGGAAGCATAGACAGAGTGTACTTGTTTTCTAATCTTAACTTGACCATTAAAATTCTTCTAATATGAAACAAAGTTGGATTGTTGCCAAAAGGGAACTATCGGTGTTTTTCGATTCCCTCATGGCGTACATCATACTGGTGCTTTTTCTGGGGATGAGCGGATTTTTTACCTGGTTATTCCCGGGTAGCGGTGTTTTCGAATCAGGACAGGCCAACCTCGGGGTCTTCTTCCAGTGGGCCTACTGGACCCTGTTTATCTTTATCCCGGCCATCACCATGCGCATGATTGCCGAAGAAAAACGCAGCGGGACCATCGAACTGCTGCTCACCAAACCGGTATCTGACTGGCAATTTGTAAGCGGGAAATTTATTTCGGCCCTGATCCTCGTTTGTTTTGCACTCCTGCTTACACTACCGTATTACTTCACTGTATGGCATTTGGGCAAAGTAGATCACGGAGCCGTACTGGCAGGCTACCTGGGACTGGTACTGATGAGTGCTGCCTATATCAGCATCGGGATCTTTGCCAGCAGCATCACCAGCAACCAGATCGTTGCTTTCCTGCTCACGCTTTTCATCGGAATATTCTTTCACCTGGTGCTGGGGCTCCTGGCACAGGTTTTTCCCGGAGTGCCAGGTAAGATGCTGAATTACCTGAGCATGCAATACCACTTCGAGTCGATTTCGCGTGGTGTGATCGATACGAAAGACCTTGTTTATTTTATCACGATCATCTTTGCAGGATTGATTGCTTCAGAATCAGTGCTGGCCAGGAGAAATGTGGCAGACCAGTAAATCCTTCGACTATGAGAACAAAAAAATCTTTATATGTGTTTCTGGCAGTGGTAGCAGGTATCCTGCTCCTCGTCAATGTACTTTCTTCTTCGCTTTTCTTACGGCTCGATTTTACTGCGGATAAGCGGTATACCCTCAGCAAGCCCACCCGTGACATGTTGAAGAACCTCACGGAACCTGTAACCGTAAAGGCTTATTTTACCGAAGGACTGCCTCCCAACATCGATATGGTACGCTCGGAGTTCAAAGATATGCTCACTGAATACAAGACAGCCGCGCGCGGACTGGTAGATTTCAATTTTACCAATCCGAATGAGAAACCAGAGCTCGAGCAGGAAGCCATGCAGGACGGTATTCAGCCTCTCATCATCGGGAGCAGCGAAAAGGATCAGAGCACACAGAAAAAGGCCTACCTGGGTGCTGTTGTAAAATGCGGTGACAAGTCAGAAGTACTACCGCTGGTGCAACCCGGTACAGCCATGGAGTATGAGCTCACCATGGCAATCAAAAAAATGGTTATGCAGGAGAAGAAATCAATAGGATTCCTCCAGGGACAGGGCGAGGCCACACTCCAATCACTTCCCCAGGTGATGCAGTCACTTGCCATCCTCTATAACCCCGAACCGGTGACATTGGGAGACACCATGCCGGTGCCGGAACAGATACATACCCTTACCATTATTGCACCAAAAGACAGTTTCAGTGCATCAGCCCTGCGTCAACTCGAGGCCTTTATTGCAAGAGGCGGAAACCTGGTAATTGCCCTGGAGCATGCCAACGGTGATCTGAATTCGGGTATGCCCTCCGGTAATGCCTTGAATACAGGACTTGAGTCCTGGCTTCTTACAAAGGGGGTGAAGGTTTTTGACAACTTCGTGATCGATGCGCGCTGCAACCAGATACAGGTGCAGCAGCAGATGGGTGGTTTTACGATGGTTACTCCGATCGCCTTTCCGTATTTCCCCAATATCACGGATTTTGCCAAAACACCTGCCACCACCGGACTGGAATCGGTGTTTCTGCCCTTTGCATGTGAACTTGGACCTACGGCTGATTCAGGTTTCATCTTCACCCCGCTGGCAAAAACCTCCGAGAAATCAGGACGAAGGAGCGCGCCCGTATATTTCGATATCAACTACAAATGGCAGGAATCGGATTTTCCTGAAAAAGGCATTACCGTGGCAGCCATGGTGGAACGCAAGGATCCCGGGCAAGGCAGGATAATTGTGATTGGCAATGGAACCTTTGCCGTAAACGGGGAGGGTGAACGTGCCATGAAACTGCCGGCTGATAATGTGAACCTGCTGGTGAATTCCATCGATTATCTGTCGGATGATTCAGGTCTGATGGAGCTCCGCACAAAAGGGATCAGTTCCCGTCCATTGAAGGAAATCGATGATGCCGGCAAACTGGGATGGAAACTCTTCAACGTTTTATTCCCTGTTTTGCTCATCATCGGTTATGGAATATTCAGGGCACAGCGCAATCGTATTATCCGTACTAAAAGAGAGTGGGAAGATTATGTTTAGAAAATTCAATCTCCGCATCCTGCTGGGAGTGCTGGTAGTTCTCCTGGCTGTTGTTATAGTCGCAAAAACAGTAGAGTCGCGAAAAGGCGACAGTTCATTCCGTACCGACCTGCTGGGATTCGACACGGCTGGCATCAGTTCCGTGGTGATCAGTCAGGGAACGGGTACACCGAAAATTCTTAGTCTGGAGCGCAAAAGTACAGGCTGGGAGGTGAAGCAGGATCAAAAATCATACAGAACAAACGAGGCGCAGGTTCTATCACTCATCGACCAACTGTCGGGGATGAAAATAGAAAATATCGTGGCTAAAAGCCGTGACCGCTGGAAGGATTTCCAGGTCACAGATTCTGCCGGTACCTTTATTCTTGTAAAAAAAGGAAACAAAACACTGGCTCATCTGGTGCTCGGAAAGTTCAGCTGGAAACCATCCAACAACCCTTACAACCAGCAGGGGATCATCAATTCCTATGTACGGCAGGCCGGGGAAGAAGAAACATACACAGTAAACGGGTTTCTCCAAACCATTGTCAGCACCGACCCCTCGGTGTACCGCGACCGTACCATGCTGAAGTTTGAGAAGGAGGCAGTTACCGGTGTGCAGTTCAATTACCCTGACAGCTCTTTCAACCTGGTGAATGTTCAGGGAAAATGGAACCTGAACGGAAGCATGGCGGATTCTGCGAAAACAGAGGAATACCTGAATAACCTGATGCGGCTCAACGGCATCAGCTTCGCACCGGAACTTCCTGCAGGCGTAAAACCGATATTTGTAGTTACCGTTCAGCAAATCGCAGGACCTCCAATGGTATTGGAAGCTTATACCACTGCAGTTGATGGAGAATATGTGCTGACCTCCGGCATGAACCCTGGAAGTTATTTTACATCCAGTAATGATTTAATGAACCGGATTTTTAAGGGAAGGAACTGGTTTGCTGCTAAAAAATAATTGATGGGAATTACCTGGCGGTCAAAATCCAGGGAATATCGATTAACGCTAAAAACGGAAGGGAGAAATAGGTCTGCTATTTCTCCCTTCCGTTTTTACTGAAAAAAGAAGAGGCCGGGCATTACACCCGACCCCTTCCAACCACATAACCAATTAACCACTAACCAAAAACTTTTACCTAAAACCGTTTGCTATAAAAATTATTTTTTGAATCTCCGGGTTACTTCCTCCCAGTTGATCACATTCCAGAAAGCAGAAATATAATCGGGTCTCCGGTTCTGATACTTGAGGTAGTATGCATGTTCCCAAACATCGAGAGCAAGGAGAGGAGTGCCTTTCAGATCAGAAACGTCCATGAGCGGATTGTCCTGGTTGGGAGTGGATCCGATCACCAGTTTCCCGGAAGCATCTTTTACCAGCCAGGCCCAGCCTGAACCAAAACGTGTAGCACCCGCCTTCGAAAATTCCTCCTTGAATTTATCGAATGAACCGAAATATTTGTTTATTGCGTCCAGCAGATCGCCATTGGGAATTCCACCACCATTGGGGCCCATCACAGTCCAGAAAAGATTGTGATTCCAGTATCCACCACCGTTGTTGCGCACAACCGGAGCCAGTTTGGAAACACCGGCCATCAATTCTTCAATGCTCTTCTTTTCCAGGTCAGTGCCTGCAATTGCAGTATTTAGATTGTTGATGTACGCAGCATGATGCTTGGTGTGATGGATCTCCATTGTCATTGCATCGATATGTGGCTCCAGAGCCTTGTAGTCGTATGCCAGTTTGGGTAATTCGAATGCCATTGTATTATTTCTTAAAATCGTTTGTTATAGAAACAAGGACACTCCGGCATTGTTCAGATAAAAGGATCATTTTATGTTAAAATATTTTAAATATCAGAATATCAATTATTAAGATTGATGTTTTTAGTTGGTTAATTAATTACCAGTTGTTTTTTTCAGTTGACCGGGGGATGGATACTACCAGCCTATTTCCTGAAAATTACAAAATTAAGGAATAAGGATAATCGAATGCGTTTATCTTTGTAGCATCCTAAAATTCATACAAATGTCAGTACGCATTGCATTCTTCGACGCAAAACCCTATGATAAAGAGGCATTTAATCTTGGAAACAAATCATTTGGCTTCGAAATAAAATTCCTGAAGTACCATCTCTCGGCCGAGACAGCCGCCCTGGCCCAGGGCTACGAGGTGGTATGTGCTTTCGTAAATGATGATCTGTCCGCCGAAGTGATCGAACTACTCTACCAGGGAGGCGTGCGACTCCTGGCACTTCGCAGTGCCGGCTACAATAACGTGGATTTTAAGGCAGCATTCGGGAAAATCCATGTGGTCAGGGTACCTGCCTACTCACCCCATGCCGTTGCCGAACATACAGTTGCATTGATGCTTACCCTCAACAGGAAGATACACCGTGCATTTGCCCGGACCCGGGAAGCAAACTTCACCCTGCAGGGACTGCTTGGTTTCGATTTGTTCGGAAAAACAGCCGGTGTTATCGGCACCGGTAAAATCGGTAAAGAATTGATTGATATTCTGCTTGGCTTTAAAATGAAAGTGCTTGCCTATGATCTTTACCCCGATAAAACTTTTGAAGAAAGCCGGGGCATCCATTATGTGGACCTGGACACCATTTATGCAGAGTCGCATGTGATCTCACTCAACTGTCCGCTCACCAAAGAAACCACCTACCTGATCAACTCGGAGTCTATAGCAAAAATGCGTGATGAGGTAATGATCATCAACACAGGGAGAGGCAAGCTGATCCGTACCGCTGATCTCATTGAAGGGCTGAAATCAGGTAAGGTTGGTTCGGCCGGATTGGATGTATACGAGGAAGAATCAGAATATTTTTTTGAGGATTACAGTGACATGATCCTGTCGGATGATGTGCTGGCCAGGCTGCTCACTTTTAACAACGTGATCATTACGTCGCACCAGGCATTTTTTACCCGCGAAGCACTTGCCAACATTTCGGAGGCCACCCTGCAGAATATTGCGGATTACATCGATGGCAGGGAACTGAAAAACGAGATATGTTACCAATGCACCCACGATGGGCAACCTACCTGCCGCAAAAAGACAGGATCGCCCGGAAGGTGCTTCTAATTTTAATTGTCTCTGTAAACTTTGAGCAAATTCTCCGCGTTCTCCGCGGTTATTTTTTTTTGGGACTTCACCCGAAAATATATTTTCCCTGTCCGCCATCCACAGAAATCGTCTGTCCGGTAATAAAACCCGAATGTGGAGAAAGCAACCAGGCAGCCAGGCTCGCAAATTCATCCGGATCCCCCATGCGCTGAACGGGAATATTCCGGATCAGCTTTTCACGGGCTTGCTCAATACTGATTTCCTGTTGCATTGCCTGTTTCTTAAAAATCCGTTCCACCGCAGCTGTATCGTGAAATCCCGGCGCCATCACATTTACAGTAATACCATGTGCTGCTACTTCGGTGGCGAGGCTTTTGGCGAATCCCACTACCGCCAGCCGGAAAGCGGTACTGAGTACCAGGTTATCCATGGGCTGTTTCACTGAGGCACTCTCGATAAACAGGATCCTCCCATAGGCTTGCTTTTCGAAAACGGGAAGCAGGTCGCGCACAAATTTAACTTTCCAGCGAAGCAACAACTGGTAGGCTTCATCCCATTGCTGCATGCTGGTTTCCCGTGCAGCCACAGCCGGCGGACCTCCTGCATTTACTACCAGACCGTCCACTCTTCCATTCATGAAAAACTGGGAGAGTTGTTCAGGATAATCTCCTATTATCACATCCTTTTCAATCACATCAAGGCTGCCGGGATTTTTATCCTTAAGTTCATCCAGTTTTGAGGCCGTACGGGTGATAGCTAGTACATTTGCGCCTTCGTTTAATAGCTGCATCGTAACCGCCTTACCAAAGCCACTCCCGGCCCCGGTGACAACAAATCGTTTACCACCCAATTGCAGATCCATAATTTAAAAGTTTGGAGAATGAAGTATTCGTTGTGGTAAAAACAGATAAACCCGGGAAATGTTCCTCGTCCCGTTAAACGACGTTTCAAATAGCCGGAATTGTAAGACAACCTGCATGAAGGGGCGAAAAACACAATCCGGTAGCGATCAGTTGTTACCCGGGAGATTCAGAAAAAAACTGGTTACCTTGTCGAAGTGCATATAAACCCATAGAACGACAATCAATAGAACTATCCAGAGTATCAACCGGAATATAGGTGCCCTGTGATGTCGGGAGCGAATCATTAATATTTTTTACAAAAATAAAGGAATTTGTAAATTTAACTTGAAATTAAAAGATGAAAGTGGATAAAGACAAAAGATAAAAGGAAAAAGACAAAAGATAGAAGCCTGAAAACGAAAATATATTTTTATGAACCTTCATGATCTTGTTTTACGGAACCGCTCGTATCGTCGGTTTGATAACGGTTTTCAGATACAACATGAAACGCTGCTGGAACTGGTCGACCTGGCACGATTGAGTGCATCAGGCCGGAATATGCAGTCATTGCGATACATCCTCTCGTATACAGTAGAACGAAATGAACTTATTTTCCCCTGTCTGGCCTGGGCCGGATATCTGAAGGATTGGCCGGGACCTGATCCCCACGAACGACCAACTGCCTACCTGGTGATGCTCAACGATACGGAAATTTCAACAAACTATTTCTGGGACCATGGCATTGCTGTGCAAAGCATACTGCTGGGAGCAGTTGAAAAGGGACTGGGAGGATGCATCATCGCTTCTGTAAAAAAAGAACAGTTGAGACAGGTTCTCTCTATTCATGAAAAATACGAGATCATCCAGGTAATTGCCCTGGGAAAACCGGTTGAGAAGGTTGTGGTGGAACCATTGGCTGCTAATGGTGATATCAAATACTGGCGCGATTCAAATAAGGTTCATCACGTCCCCAAGAGGAGTCTCAGGGATCTGATTATTGAAATGTAAAAGAATCTGCTCAGGCAGGTAACGACAACAGGGCATTGACCATATCCCAGTTAATTACCTTCCAGAAATTATCCACGTATTCCTTTCGCCTGTTCTGATACTTGAGATAATAGGCATGTTCCCATATATCTATGCACAGCAGGGGATTTCCTTTTTCAGCAGCTACATCCATCAGGGGATTATCCTGGTTAGCAGTATTTACGATTTTCAATTTTCCCTCTGCCTCAATGAGCCATGTCCAGCCTGATCCGAACACCGACATTGCTTTCTTCGAAAACTCTTCTTTGAAGGCGTCAAAGGATACAAAAGATTTGTTTATTTTTTCAAGCAGGTCAGCCTGAGGAGCCTGACTACCACCCGGGGTCATTACCTTCCAGTACAGGTTATGATTGTAAAATCCCCCTCCATTATTTCTTACAGAAAGGGGATATTTTGAAATCTCTGCAAGCAGGCTTTCGATCCTGACCTCTGAAATATTCAATTCTGTTAATGCAGCATTCAGATTCTTTGTATAGGCAGCATGATGCTTCGAGTAGTGGATTTCCATCGTCTGTGCATCAATCCAGGGTTCCAGTGCGTTGTATGCATATCCCAGGGCAGGCTGAACAAATCCTTCAGTTCCTGCACCAGCAGCTGGCAGTGTAAGGTTTTTCCCTGCGGCGTGAAGGATGTCCGCACCCAGCAGGATGCCGGCTCCTGAAAGAACAGTTGTTTTAAGAAAGGTTCTTTTGTTCATGGAATAAAGTTTTAATATTAACAAACCGTTACCGGAAAAGTTCAGCAGGCAGGAAATACCGGGACCAGTTGCATTAAATAAAAAAGGCCCTGACCAAACGAAGGTCAGGGCTCCTGTATTTTCAAGATGCCTGGCACTGTCAGCCTCTGAATGCCAGAGCTTTAAGGATCAGCCAGACCATATTGGGGTTTTCCTTCAGACGGCGTGTGCTGTAGCCGAACCAGTGAGTTCCGAAGGGAACATAAACGCGCATGTGATGTCCCTTTTCCACAATCGATTTACGAAGATCGGGAGTGACACCATAGAGCATCTGGAACTCGTAGGCAGTTTTAGGACTTTTATGCTTTTCAATAAGCTTGTAAGCTTCCTCCACCAGATATTTGTCATGGGTTGCGATGCCGGGGTAGATGCCTTTCTGCAACATGAAGTCCAGGTCTTCCACAAAATGGTCACGCACTTCCTGATATCCTTTAAATGCTACCGATGCAGGTTCAACATAAATCCCTTTACAGAGTCGGTAACTCAAAGGGGTCTGTTGAGTATGCAAATCCATCATTGCCTGCAGATCACTGAGTGTTCTGCGAAGGTAGGCCTGTACAACAAGCCCCACATGAGCAGGGAACTCGGCTTTGAGTTTGCGGAGCAGTTCAATTTCCATATCCACACACTGCGAGTCCTCCATATCTATACGTATAAAGGTATTTTTCTCGGCAGCCTTTTTTACGATTTCCCGGATATTCTGGTAACATACTTCCTTATCAAGAAGCAGTCCGAACATAGTTGGTTTAACAGAAAAATTCCCATCGACGCCTGTGGCAGTTACTGTTTCGATAATGGACAGATATGCTTTTTTGTTTTCTTCGGCTTCATCGAGCCTGGTGATAAATTCGCCCAGGAGGTCGATTGTGACTCTGATTCCCTGGCTGTTGAGATCTTTGGATATCCTGATGGCATCTTCCAGATTCTCACCTGCTATATACCGCTTGGAAAAAATCCATACCAGTTTTTTTGGCATATAGGGAAGAAGCCAGGCAATAAATTTCTTGATCATGATGTTAGCCTCCGGGAGTTTTAATAAAATTTACCTTCTGATAATCAGCAGGCAAGTTAGATAATTCCGGAGCGGCAGAAATATGACCTTTATCAGTTGGAAGAATGATTTATAGCAGGGATGATTGTCCGGATAATAGTTCTGGTTTTGGAAAACGCGTGGGGTGGTGAAAAAAAGACCGGCTGCCTTTTATGGAGCCGGTCTTTGAAAGAGCAGATATATCCTATTCAAGTATAATCTTTTCCATTCTGCTTCCCTGGCTGTTGCGCAGGCGCATAAGGTAGATGCCTCTTGAGAACTGCCGGGTATCAACAACACCATCATACCGTTGCCCGCCCGTAATGGACCTGTTGAATACAACCTGTCCGAGGGGATTAACCATTTCCAGAATTGTTATCTCTCCCTCTTTTGTTTCCACTTGCATCCGGAGGAAATCACCTGCAGGATTCGGGAAAAACTTATATTTTCCCATAGCTCCTTCCTTGTACCCGATACTGTTGAAGAAGTACATGAAGACACTGTCGCTGGCAGTACACCCGCCGCCATCTGTAACAGTTACCCGATACCAGCCGTCGGAGGATATATTGACAAACTGACCGTTTGAACCAGTATTCCAGGAGTAAGCGCTATAACCTGCACCTGCATCCAACTGGTAAGGTATGGTGGCATAATGGATGGTATCCAGCCCTCCACCCAGATCGATTGTTGGATTTTCGTTTACAAAAAAGCGGATGGTGAGTGTGTCGTTCTCTGAACGCAGGTCCCCGGTAAGTTTTGTATAAGTGACAAGCGTATTTTCACCAACGGGTGGAACTGACAGGAAATTATCGATGGTAAAGTTCAGTGTACCACCGGGTACAAGTAAACTTCCAACAACAGCAGTGTCTCCTCTCAGCGAACCACCGTTCAAACGGTACATCACCGGTATTTTTTTATTTACTGTATAGTTGAGGTTGCCGAAATTCTTCAGGGTAAGTCCGATTCCTGTGAAGGCATCCTTGCAGAAAACCGTATCCGGAGCATGTGCCAGCACACCCATGTCATCTATCAGCAGGGTGATGAGGATTGTATCCCGGTCAGTGCATCCGTGCAGAGTATCGGTGATAGTAACCCAGTAGTTTCCGGTATTGGATATTGTGATGGTCTGTGCGGTATCTCCTGTACTCCAATTGTATGTGAGGTTTTCACCTGCACCGGCATCGAGTGTATGAGATATCTTCTTATATACTCCATCGGTGCCAAGGTTTACAAACGGATTTCCCCAGTAACTTACAGTATCAGCAAGGGTATCGTTGGCAGGGTTGATATCAGCCAGAATATGCGCAAAAACTTCCAGGTCATAATCTCCCAGGGTGGAAAAATCTTCAATTGCATCGAAGGTGTTCAGCACCTGGGCATTAGGGTACAGGTCTCCGGGGAGTATTACAGTGTCCCTTACCCAGGCATTGCCTTTGAGTGAGTAGCCTATGGGGACTTCCAGTCCTGCGGTAAGGGTATCAGTTCCCATGTTTTCCACCACAACGGTTATTCTCTGCATCCCGGCAGGATTGCATGCCGAGAGTGGCTGGATAACTTCCGCTATTCCAATATCGTGGATTACCAGGTGGATAAAGGCTGTATCGCTTGCCGGGCAGTCATGCTCATCGGTGATGGTAACCCAGTGATTACCAATAAAGCGTGCCAGATAAGTCTGGGTGGTATCTCCATTGTTCCAGAGATAGGATTTGTATCCGGGACCTGGATCCAGCAGATAGGTTAGTCCTGCTATGAGCGTATCCGGGCCGATATAAACCGAGGGATATCCATAGACCTCCACAGTTTTTCCCAGGCTGTTGTTGGCAGCTGTGCTGTCATATTTAAAATAGGTGGCGAAGCTCAGACTGTAGGTTTTTATTCCGGACATATCCACCGTGGTATCCGCAAAGGTAAAGATTGTTGTTGCTTGCGGGAAGAGTCGCTGGCTGAGTTTGTAATTTCTTTTTACCAGAGGTCCTGCATCCAGTTTAAAGGAGACCGGGATGGTATCACCAACGGCCAGGGTATCGGACCCGTAATTACGTATTCTCAGAGCCGGGTGAACGGCAGAGCCCAGTTCACAGGCATTGTTGGGATTCAGAACTGAATCGACTCCCACATCCAGAACCAGTTTTTCCACAAGGGTGGTATCGTAGGTCTGGCAGCCAAGTCCGCGGGTGTCGGTAACCCGGATAATGAACTTGCCCTTTCCAGGGATATGGAGGCTGTTACTCGTAGATCCGTTGAAGAGCCAGTAATAATTATAGTTCACATCGGGATGAGCGGTCAGGGTGAGTGTATCAGGTCGTGAAGAACGAATGGTATCTCTCAGTCCGATGGTCGGCAGCGGGAAAACCTCAATCTGCTTAGTAGCAGTGTCATTGGGCTGTGCATGATAAAAGAGCGGATCAGGTTCATTCATGGTCCATACCTTCACCGAGTAAATTCCAGGATTGTTCAGGTTGGTTGCTTTTGTGAACTGGAACAGGGCTGAATCACTTACCGCAAGATTTGAAGCAAGTGTAATGGTATCAATGATTACAGGATTATTGTTACACCTTGAGACCTGCAATAGTCTTGCTTCCTGAATTCACTTTCACATGTCCGAAATTTCGGAAGTAGAAACCAATCAGGTTTGAATTCAGGTATTGGCAATTATTTATCAGGTTTTTAAAAGAGGTGGCTCCAATATCCACCGGAGCTTCATATACTTTCACTTCATCAAAGGCAAAGCCTTCGAAGGTAGTAATCGTATCGCTCTCAAAATGGAACCTGAATTTCACGTTTGCCTGGTTGGCCAGGGCAGGAGGAAGAAACTGTTTAGCCGTTAACCAGGTAACGCTTGCTGAATCCCAGCCGGCTGAATTCAAAGCAGTAATATTGGTATTATTGTACCAGTTCCAGTTGGTGTAGGGCTGTGTATGTTTGGGAACTATATTCCAGCTGCTCCCGTTGTTAAGACTATATTCCAGTCTGGCTCCATCAGCTCCTTTCTCGGTCTCATGCCACATCTTAAACTCAAAAATCGGTTTTTCAATACCGGTAAGATTGAAACAGGGACTTTCTACATAGGAGGAATCCTCATCGAGATGATAGTTGGTCAGATTTGTTTTCCATGCTTTCTGACCTGCAAATGCAGATGTGAGTTTGATGCTGTTAGGTTTTCCATGAGCCCAGGTGGAATTTTTTCCATAAGCTTTCCAGAAACTTATGTTTTGTTCGAAATCATCATGATAGGGCAGGGTGGAGTAGGGGAGGGAATATATCATGGTATCGACCTGGTTATTTCCCGATTCCTCGTCGCCGGACAGATTCGTCCGGGCCAGGACCTGGTCATAAACATTCGGGGTGGCGAGGTTCATGGTCTGGGTAAAGGTATAGACGATGCTGTCGCCGGTATTCATGGGAGCGTGGGTGATAGTCTCATCTACCCAACTGGTACCGCCATTGAATGAGTAGCGAACAGGAATAGCATCCGTCAACTGGGTGTACCCGAAGTTTTTCACTACAATTTTGACAGGTTCGGAAGATGAAAGCCCGCAACCGTCGGATGGGGTCATGATGCGTGTAACCCCCACATCACGGGTGATGAAGTCTCCTACCAGCAGGATGTCATCAATATTCCATCCGCAATAGCTACGGATATCAGAGGTTGGTCCCAGCCGGTAACGCAGTTTGACATGATTTTTCCGTTGCACATAGGAAGAAATGTTACTCTCAATAGTTTCCCATTTTGAGTCGTTAATAGTACCTACATTGATGTTGGTCCAGATTGGATCCCAGCTGAGCCCATCATTGAGAGAAACATCGATGGAGGCAAAATCATACTGGTACACATTCAGCCAGCGCTGGAAGCTTAGGTTCACATCCTTGTAAAACCGCAGGTCAAGGGATGGTGATGTCGCATAATTTGTGAGGGCTTCGGAAACATTGATTTCATAATTCCCGTGATAATCTCCAAGCCCGTTCAGGTCGTTACCGATGATTTTAGCACCATTGAAGGCTTGGTCAGGGTCGGGTGTACCCCCGGTGGTTCCTGAAAACTCAAGCAAGCCTCCCAACCCCTTGGGTGAGTCCCATTGAAAATCTCCCTGCAGGGTCCAGGCGAGGCCTGATTCAAATCCATCATAATATATTTTATTGAAAACAGGTCGGCTTCCGGAGGGATCGGTCGTCGAGGAAGGATAATTGGCGCCGTCAATACGGATTCCGTTTGCAGCGAAATACATGTCAACCGTATGTCCCTCGGCTGCTGTTTCCGCGATGTCATACGTAAGCCAGATTGAATTATGTCCAAAGGAAAGATCTTTGCCAATACCGCTGAAAACTGCCTGATTACCTGAAATGTTTTGCCCGGCTGACAAAGGTTCTGTTGCATTGAAAAAGGTATCAGGAGTATAGTAGAGTTTCACTCCGGAGGCTGCTATATCATCATTACTTGTATTATTGGTTTTCACGGTGAGTGATTCAAGCAGGCAGGTACCCTCATTTCCAACCACATTCACGTCGATACGCAGGATGGCGTTATTTTGCAGACCACTCGCCACAAAACGTGTGGAAGCCTGTTTAACTGAGAGTGTAGAAACCGTCCGCGGGGTAACCTGTGTTTCAACTACCTTTACATTATCAATACAAGTACCGTTACCATACTTGGTGGTGCCTTCAAATCCGAAAAAAACCGTATCCCCTTGTGTTGCTATTGCAGGAATCTGAAGAACACGCTCTGTCCATGCTTCCACTGCAACCGTGTATGATTCCATCAGGTTCCAGGGTTTATCTTTGCCCAGTTTGTAATATACCCTGAGTTGATCCACATAGGATTGGTCATACCAGGTCCAGGCCTGCTGAACATGCCAGAAGCGAAGTTCAGGCTTTGACCTCCCAAAAAGATTTATGCGGGGAGTAATCAGTTTGGTTGCCTCGCTGTTGGCACTCTGGTAACCGAAAACGGCATTATAATTTCCGAAGGCTGCCGTATC
The DNA here is from genome assembly GCA_046329925.1 of Bacteroidales bacterium. Lineage (GTDB taxonomy): Bacteria > Bacteroidota > Bacteroidia > Bacteroidales > JAAYUG01 > JAXLTS01. The sequence goes on along the minus strand of JAXLTS010000013.1, from coordinate 8,940 downwards.
AGGATACACCCCCCATCGTTCATCACCAATACCTCCACCTCCCTGATAGATCCAGGAGATAAGGCTGCCACCCCTGACCTTTTCTTCAGTCCACCCGGATGGTTTAATTCCTGATTCAAATGTTTCCTGAAATACCTGGGCTGTAATTTTGCCCGTTAATATCCCCAGGGAAAACACTATTATGAAGACAACCCGCTTTTTCATATCACCGGTGTTTTAATCGTATCTTAGTATCATGATTTACGAAGGTACATAAAAGACAAAACATTGCTAGCCGTTTCCGGGCCTTTAGAGGACCTGATGAACCGGGTTGATACCAATATAAAAAGATATCAGCCTCTTAATTATACGTTTGGTCAAAAAGAAGGTTGTATAGCAACCTAAAGTTAATTTCTACGTAAAAATACTTAAGAAAAATTGAGTAGGTTTGTTTTTTCGGGTGTTTGAGATGTTTCCGCCCTGTTGCCTGTTTATTTATTTTCTCTGTCTTGTCTGTTTTTGGAATGAAAAGGAACCTGTTTTGGGCGATCATATGTTGCTTTCTTATCTCCGGCCTCAATGGCTATGCACAAACCGATAAGGAGTTCTGGTTCATTGCGCCCGAAATTTCCAAAGACCATGAGGACCGGCCGATCAATTTCACCTTTATTACCACCAACCTTCCTGCACATATCAAGGTGGAGATGCCGGTAAATGTGTGGAGTATTACCAATCCCACCGGTTTTAAGCCGTATGAATTTGATCTGCCTGCATTTACTGTTTATAAGCTGGATGTAACTTCCCAGATTAATGTCATCGAAGACCAGTATACCACCCGGGATGGTATACCCGGCAAGAATATCAAGGGTATTCATATTACCTCCAATAACCTGATCAATTGTTATTACGAAGTCGGGGATGTTTATAACCCTGACATTTTCGCCCTCCTCGGGAACAATGCACTGGGGACGGAATTCTTCACCAGTTTCCAGACCAGGGCCATCAATATGAGTACCTCCGGCTGGACCTTTCCTGCCTATTCAGCCTTCGAGGTTGTCTTTACGGAGGATAATACTTTTCTCACAATGAAAATCCCTGCCGGGAAAGCCATATATAACGGGGCCGGTGCACCGCTGACCGGCACTGTGACCATTGGCCCGTTTAACCGCGGGGAGACCTACCAGGGAGCTCCGGCATGGATTACCAATCCAAAAACCGGTAAGTATGCAAATGATCGTTTTGGACGTTCGGCACCTGATCACCTGGCAGGCACGAAAATCACAACCAACGGGAAGAAGATTGCCATAACCCTCAAGGACGATTCCATGAAGGCTCTGGTGGGTGGGTGTTACAACCTCGGAGGTGATCAGACAATTCCTGTTCGTCTAACAGGCAACGAATACATTGTGATGAAGGGTCAATTGTCTACCGGTACCCTGAATTCAACCTACTACAATCCTCCTCCTGCAAGTCCTGTGACTCAGGAGACCATTTATGTACTTGCCACCGATAATAATACAAGTGTATTTATCGATGGAGTATTTAAGGCAACATTGCAGGCCGGAGAAACCTATGTGCATGAAATTGTAAACCCTTTTACCCGGGTTACCTCAGCCGATTCGGGTGTTTATGTATGGCAGATTACCGGAACCGGTTGCGAATATGGAGGTGCCATACTTCCAACGGTTAGTGTTTGCACTGGATCGGTTCAGGTAGGATTTACCCGGGCCACCAATGATCCTTGTTTCATAAATGTAATGGTCCGTAAAAAAGCAAAGGACGGATTTAAAGCATACTCAAATAATGTATTAAATGCCCCCCTTACAGCCCTGCTTAATAATCCGGCCACCTTTACTGACATTCCCGGATCCCAGTGGGCTGCTGCCCGGTTAACAGTTTCAACACTCATCAGTGTGGGCGCTGCCATTATGGTTACGAATGACACGGATGTTTTCCATCTCGGAGTTATCAACGGGGGAGCGTCCAATGGAACCCGGTACGGGTATTTCTCCGATTACAATCCGCTCACGGTACAGGCATTTATTTCCGAATCCGGATCAAGCGATATCCGGCTTTGCTATGGCAACAGCGCACAGATTGTGGCCCGCGGGGGAACATTTTACCGATGGGAACCGACAACTTACTTATCCGATCCCTATAGCCCTTACCCGGTGGCTTCTCCACCCACAAACCAGGCTTATAAGGCATTTGTAACCGGAGCCTGCGACCAGTTCGATTCCACGGTAATCAGCATCCAGGTGTCTCCACCCCTGGAAGCACGCTATAATGTTGATACAACCTTTGGTTGTGCTCCCTTTAAAGTAAAAATACGGAATCAGAGTTTCGGCATTAAAAAAACCTACTGGGATTTCGGAGACGGTCAGAAACTGGCTTTCAATTACCCGGGGGACCGTACTGTTGACACAACCTTCTACCATACATACAGCCTGAATACCACTCCCTCTGTAATACGCAACCTGCGTATGGTAGTGCAAAACTCCAACCAGTGTCGCGATACACTTGATCGCCCCATCGTGGTATTTCCTGAGGTCACAGCCTCCATGACAGCAGACCCCGATACCGGTTGTCACCCGCTAACGGCAGGCTACACCAACGGGTCTACGAATGCTGATTATTACCAGTGGGAGTTTGGTGATGGCTCATCCTCCTCTGAAACTTTGCCTGCTCATACCTATCTTAATTTCAATAATGCGAATAAAACATATGTTACGCGGCTGATAGCAAGGTCGAAGTATTATTGTGCCGATACGGTTACTCGCAATGTACTTGTGTACCCTTATCTGAAAGCCGCCTTTGCAGTTGACAGGACCGAGGGATGTGCTCCCTTTACAATAAAAACCACCAACAGTTCTTTGGGAGGGGCAGGGATAAAATCCTTTACCTGGGATTTTGGTGACGGATCAACACCAATTACCACCACCACCCTTACAAGCCCGACCTATACCTACCAGAATAAGACAAATGCACTTAAAATTTTTACACTGAAGCTCACCGTCCGGAATGGAAATAATTGCACTGATGTAATGCAGCGGGAAATAAGGGTATACCCGGATCTGAATGCGATGTATACACGGGTGGATTCGGTTGGATGTCATCCTCTGAAAGTACTCTTCACACCTCCGGTGAACCTGGTGCCGGTAAGCTATACCTGGGATTTCGGGGACGGGACTTCCCAGTCTTTCCAACCCGGATCATCTTTACAGCAATAACAGTCCAAGGGGCTTCGATACTACCTTTACCGCCAGACTTATTGTTACCTCCAATGCTTTCTGTGCTGACACCTTTACCAGACCGGTAGTGGTTCGTCCCAACATCGATGCGGCATTCACGGTGAATACAGGGCAAGGTTGTGCACCGCTCATCGTAAATATCACCAACACTTCCTTTGGAAAATACCCGGGCATCAGCAACTATTCATGGAACTTTGGAGATGGGGATACAACCACCCTTGCATCGGGGCAATACAAACACATTTATTCGAACAACACCAGCACAGAAAAAAGTTATAATCTCCGGCTCATCGTGCGTAACAGCGGTGGATGCCGGGATACATTCCTGCAGACTATTCGTGTATTTCCAAGGATACTTACCAGTTTCACACAGGACAAGACTGAAGGATGCAATCCGCTTACAGTAAAATTTACCAATACATCCAATTTCCCGGTGCCTACCACCTTTAACTGGGATTTCGGGGACGGGATTTCCTCCTCAGCCAGAGATACAAGCCATGTTTTCGCTAATCCGCTCAGTAAGGATACTACCCTTCGTGTAAGGCTGATCTCCAGGTCTCAATATATGTGCGCTGATACCCAGGATGTAAATATTACTGTGTATTCCTTTATTGATGCTGATTTTACCCTGGCCAAAGCCAGTCAGTGTTCACCCTTTGTTGTTAACCCCTCCAATTTTTCAAGGGGAGGAATCAGTAGTTATTCATGGACTTTTGGCGATGGATCGACGAGTATAACCGCCTCCCCGGCGCATACCTACCGAAACCAGACTCTGGCTGACCAGGAGCGCGATCTGCGGCTGGTGGTGCGTAACAGCCGTGGATGTACAGATACGCTGATCCGGAAAGTTTATATCTACCCGGAAGTGAGAGCCTCCTTCCGGCCGGATGAGTCTGAAGGGTGCCAACCCTTCCTGGTAAACTTCACCAATGAGTCGAACGAGCCTGTGGCATCCTCCTATCAGTGGACATTTGGAAAGAAAGGCAGTTCCGGAAGTACTGACGAAGTGGTACCCTTCACTTTTTCCAATTTGGGCATCGCTGACAGTATCCACACGGTGAGACTCTATGCCGAATCGTTGCATGGTTGTTTTGATGACACCGTGATCAATGTAAAGGCATATGCTTACATTCATGCAGATTTTAAAGTGGATAACCCCGAAATCTGTTCACATTATGATGTGGGATTCCGGAATACATCCACCGGAGGAATAGATGGATATGCCTGGGATTTTAATGAAGATGGCAGCTTTGAATCCAACAGCGGAGCAGCATTTCTAACCAGGAACTATACAAACTTCACACCGGATCCGCTATTATATGACGTATTGCTTAGGGTTAAAAATACCCATGAATGCTATGACAGCATTACACGTCAGGTAAGGGTGTTCCCCAAAATTACTGCTGGTTTTACTGCCGATACCGCCGGATGCCATCCCTTTGATGTTCAGTTTACCAACACCAGCCTGAATGGCGACGCGCTGCTGGGATCATCAGGGGATTATGATTGGTATTTCGGGGATGATGGAACCTCCGGTGCTCCCGACCCGCAGAAACAATTCGTTAACTATACCGATCAGGATGAGACAAAAACTGTAAGGCTAATAGTTGAATCACCATTCCAGTGCAGGGATTCCGTGCAACATATCATTCATGTATGGCACAAGCCAAAAGCCAAATTTTCGGTAGATAAGACCATTGGATGTCCTCCTTTCGATATTGCGGTTACTAACAATTCTGTGACATCCAATGCCAGTTTTACATGGAATTATGGTGATGGTAAATCAGCCACTGTCAGTAACAGGGATCCTTTTACATATACCTATGGGAATCCTGACCCCGGGATCAAATTTTACACCATAGGTCTGCTGAATGAGACAGATCATGGGTGTACTGATCAGACATCGATGACAATAAGTGTTTACCCCGAGGTTAAAGCTATTTTCACATACGATTCTGCCGGTTGTTCACCCTTCATTTCAAACTTCCGGAATAATTCAAGAAATGCGATCGATTATCACTGGGATTTCAACGACGGGAAAATCTCTATTCTCTCCGAACCAACAAACCGTTTTGTCAATCTTGGCTCGGATGATCAGTCCTTCCAGGTGCGGCTGGTATCAACCTCGGCATACGATTGCAGGGATACGGTATACCATCAGGTAACAGTTTTTGGACAGCCCTATGCCGAGTTTACACCAACTCCGCCATACCAGGTATTCAAACCACAGCCGGTGGTACAAATTGAAAATTTCTCCAATAATCAACCAGAGTGGAATTATAACTGGGATTTCGGTGATGGTACCAGGAGCAGTAACACTGATGCACAGTTCAACAAGACCTATACTACCTGGGGACCCAACCAGAACGGGAATCAGTACACAATCACACTCCAGGCATTAAATCCGCTGCATTTGCAGTGTGGTGATACCGTACAGCGCAGCATCAAGATAGTACCACCTGTTCCTGAGATTACCATTAACAACAGTAACCCGAATGGCTGTGAGCCCTTTACGGTCAATTTTACCGTAACCTTCGCATATGCCTATACGGATTCCTTCTACTGGGAATTTGATGACGGAACCTATTCCAGGGAAAAGGAGCCCGTACATACCTTCTCCCGCTACGGGATATACAACGTGAAGCTAACAGTATCAGGTGACGGTGGCAGGAACTATGCCTATAAGACTGTGAAGGTACATCAGACACCGATCGCAGACTTTGATATTGCTCCCCGCACAGCCTATCTGCCGGATCAGCGGGTGAAAGGATTTAATAAGTCCCAGTTGGCAGAGACCTATGTCTGGGATTTTGGTGATGGTTTCAAAACCACCGAAAAGGATCCGGAACACTTGTATGATAAACTTGGTAAATATCCGGTAAAGCTGGTTGTCTATTCCGAATATGGTTGTGTGGATTCGTTGATTAAACCGCAGATTGTTTCCATTGAGGGCACCGGGATGATCGAGTTCCCCAATGCCTTTACCCCGAACATGGATGGTGAGGTTGATGGTCACTATGCTTCACTTACAGGTGAATCTATAAATGATATTTTTTATCCGAAGCATGAAGGCGTCAGGGAGTATCACCTGGAAATTTATACACGCTGGGGTGAGAAACTCTTCGAAACTGACGATGTTTGGGAAGGCTGGAACGGGTATTATAAGGGGAAACTCTGTAAGCAGGATGTATATGTATGGAAGGCCAAAGGAGTGTTCTGGAACGGTCTTGAATTCCTCAAGGCAGGCGATGTAACCCTTTTACAGAAGAAAGATTAAGTACAGATGAATTGTCGTAAAACCATAGTTCTCTTTTTATTCCTGGCACTCACCATGCAATCTTTCGCCCAGGTTGACCGGGAATTTTGGTTTGTAGTCCCCCAAATTACCAACGAAGTAACTGGAACATCCCCCTCATCTCAGCTGGCTATTACAGCGCACGATCTTCCGGCTACAGTGCTGATTGAGATGCCTGCAGAACCAGCTTTTGTTCCTTTCACGGTCGTGGTTGGTGCATTTAAGACACAGGTGGTGGATATTACATCACGAATTCCGACGATGGAAAATGCATTCATTTCCACACTCGGCATCCCTGGCAAAAACAATAAAGGACTGCATATCGTTTCGGATAATTATATCAATGTAACGTTTGAATCATCGCGTACAGTAAACTTCGAATCCTTCTCCATGAAGGGACGGAATGCATTGGGGTCTGATTTTTTCACACCCTTTCAGACCGATATGCAGAACATGAATAATGCCGGATGGCTGATTCCCGGGTATTCTGCTTTCGATGTAGTCTTTACTGAAAATAACACCTCCCTGCGAATGGTAATCCCTCCGGGGAAGTCAATTTACAATGGTGCAGGTGCACCACTTACCGGAACAGTTACCATCGGCCCTTTCAACAGGGGGCAGACTTATTCCGGAATTCCGGCATGGGTGAATAACCTGGAGGTAAAAGCAAAACTTGCGGGGGAGGTATTTGGGCGATCTGCGGATGATCATTTGGCTGGGGTTCGTCTCACTACGGTGGGTGGACAGAAAATTGCAGTGAGTGTGAAGGACGATGCTGTTAAGTCGCTGGTAGGAACTTCAAATTATGACCTGCTCGGAGATCAGATTATTCCTCTTTCCTTAATAGGTAAACAATATCTGGCAATAAGGGGTCAGCTTACTACAGGAAATCTTACTACCGATTACTATACTGCTCCGCCAGGACCTGCCAATGTGGTTCAGGAACGACTCTATATTCTTGGAACAGTTAATAATACTGACATCTATATTAACGATGTTTTTGTTACAACCATTAATGCGGGGCAAACATATGTTCATCCCATCACTGCAGATATCACCAAGGTATCTTCTCCCAACCAGAAATTTTATTGCCTTCAGGTAACCGGATTTGGCAATGAATTGGCTGACGAGATTCTGCCACCCACGGATATTTGTGCCGGGTCCACACAGGCAGGATTCACACGGATGCCGAGCAATAATTTCCAATTGGGGATACTTGTACAAACCTCTGCATTAGACAGTTTTTTGTTAAATAATGCCACCAGTACTTTGTTTCCTAAATCCAGTTTTATCGAAATTGCCAATACTCCCTGGTCATATTATCGCAATATTTCCGTATCCACAGCCCTCATACCGGTTCAAACTCCTGTGATTCTTACAAATACAAAAGATGTTTTCCATGTATTTGTCCTCAACGGATCTGCAGCCTCCACCAGTGGTGCGAGGTTTTCGGTGCCGACTAATTACTCAACACCCGTTGTGGAGGGATTTATGTCACCTTCCGGCAGCCTGGATAAAAATATCTGTTATGGTGATACGGTTCAGTTAGTGGCACATGGAGGGAGTTATTTTTCCTGGCTACCTGCAGAGTATCTGTCGGACAGGTATTCACCCGTTCCTGTCGCCAAACCGGAGGTAAATACCACCTATATTGCCACCGTTAACGGAGCCTGTGGCATTTCCGATACGGTACGATTCAGAATTAATGTGGCTCTTCCCATGGAAGCCAGATTTAATTTTGATACAGCCTTTGGCTGTTCCCCCATGAGTGTAAAGATCAGGGACCGATCCATCGGAGTGAAAAAATACCAGTGGGATTTTGGCGATGCTACAAGTTTTACTCATTTCACTACCGAGACCCATGTAAATGACAGCATCCTGAATCATTCGTATACCAATCCTACCAATCTGCTCCAAACAAAACAGGTAAGGCTTATAGTCGAAAATACATTCCTTTGCCGGGATACCCTGGATCGGACACTCACTATATACCCGAAAGTTGTCCCCGGATTTACACAATCTCCGGGGTTAACCGGCTGTCAACCCTTCACTGTAACCTTTACCAATAGTACGATCAATGCAAACAAGTATCGTTGGGACTTTGGTGACAAGGGTAGTTCGGCTCTCACTTCACCAGTACATACTTTTTATAATTCAGGAGTGACTGATAGCGTCAGAACGGTGAAGCTGGTTGCTGTTTCACCATATTATTGTTCTGACTCCATCACCAGGAATTTTACGATCAGGCCGCAGGTTAAAGCCAATTTCACAGCAGGGCCCGATGAGGGCTGTTCCCCGCACCTTGTTTCCATAACCAATACTTCAACTTCCGGAAGTCCCATTGCAAGTTACTCCTGGACCTTCGGTGACGGGGCTACCGATACCACTTCGTGTGCCTCACTGAGCCATACTTAT
>JAXLTS010000012.1:0-126381 GCA_046329925.1 Bacteroidales bacterium | reverse complement strand
ATCAGCCTGTGCGAGATCATCTGCAAAATTTCTGCCCGAGTTACCAAATGAACCGATCGTAAAGGCAGCAAGAAGTGAAAAGAACAGGATTCCCAGTACAAAATCCCAATAATAAAGCTCAAAACGCCACCCCCTGCTACCGAGGTTCCGCGTGTTCTGCCAGGACCCCCAGCCGATCATGGCCAGGATACACAACAGAATTGCAACAGTGTAGTTCGATACGATAACCATTTTTATAAATATTTGATTATTTGTAATTTAAATATAAAGTGTTATGTACTGTTATGGTCAAATTTACAAATAAATCAATAGGAAACAATCCGCGGGGCTAAAATCAGTAAAGTATTTTTAATAAATCGCCGAACCTAAGCTCTAATCTTTTGTCTTATAACTCTTTAACAAATATCAGATTTCAGCCAGGCATGTTTTGAAATGAAAAGGCCCACTCTTAAATTATGGGAATCTTCTATTCTTTGACAGGGAAGAATAACTCCGTTAGCCATTTGGAGCTGTCAGGCTCTGTGGTGGGATCTGTTACATAAGATTCCCATGAATAGTCTTCCAGATTATAATGGTGAGTGCGGCTGTATTTTATCAATTTTTCGCTGGCAGAGGAAATTCCTGAATAAGGGCCGTAGTAATATCCTACCAGTGCTTTCACTTTATTTGAGGTATCGAGTTTAACCTTTGGTCCGGGCCGGAACCAGGGTTGAACCGGAATTCCAGCCCGAACAATGGTGTTTAATGAATCAATCATTGTATATCGAGCAAAGGGAGCTCCGGCCATCTGAATTCCAGGGTTTGTAATTTGTTTCAACAGCAAGGCATATGCCTGTTCCAGGTTTTCCGACACTTCATTCCTTGTGGTTTTTCGTTCAAGGTAAATATATGCAAACGGCGGCACCTCTTTCAGTTCGATGCGCAGAGGAGGATGCAGTGCTGCCTCGTCCATTGCAGCGGAATCCAGTTGAATCAATCCCTGCTCAAAATCCCTGCCTATCCATTTATCCATAAACAAGCCGAGGTATCGCAAAAAGGGATTCTTATTCATTTCAAAATCAATGGTCCAATTTATAACCAGGCCACGGTCATCCTGCAAAAAAGCGAAGGTTGACCAGGCAGGTACTTCGGGCATGAAGCTCAGCAATACCTGAATGGTATCTTCCTGATTACTGTTTAAGATTTCAACATTGCCATTGCCAATTTTGGAGTTGGTGCTTTTCCAACTGTACCCTGCACCCTTACCGGATGTTCCATAATATTCAATCCTCATGGAGGTATCCAACTTATCCCAGGGCGACCAGTTCTTCCAGTTTCTGATGGTATTCACCTGTTCGAAGAGAATTGCCGCATCTGCCTTCATCACTTTAGAGCGGCTTACATGGATTTTTCTGGGAAGGAGGAATCCGATGGTTACTATCAGAAAAACGAGGAGTAGAACAGTAAAACTAACTTTCTTAAAGGTTTCCATATTGCCGGTCAGTTGAAAGGTAATGATTTGAGTTGGTTACCAAAATTACTTCAATTGCATTGGAAAAGAAATATGTCAGTAAACAGACCATCCATTTACAGTGAGTTGCGCAATATTAGCCTGCACTCATTTGCAATGATTTCATGCCGCTCATGCAGGATGCAATCTGCAGCAAGCTGCCCCATTTTCTCGAAATTGGTCGATATTACGGTTATACCCCCGGCCAGCACTTCTTTAAGCGGGGTCTCATCGTAAGAGATCAAGCCGAAGTCCATGCCAGGTTTCAATCCTTTCCTGCCGGCACTTTTGATAATATTGATCAGGTCTGCATCGGAAACAGCGATATAAACATCACCCTTCTCCATTTCATTCTCTCTGAATTCAGGAGCCATCCGGTGAGGGAACCTGTTCACGCGGCAATAGCTCAGAAAACCGGTTTTCATTCCTTCCGGTATAAACTGAAAAAGGGTATTATCCAGAAACACCAGTTTTTTGTACCTGTTCAGCAAGGGGGCAGCTTCGGAGAGTGCCTGATACATGTCCTGTTCAAAATTCTGAAAGACGGCAGGAACATTCATTCCTATTACAATATTGTCGAGGAAGAAAAGCTTGTCTGGTGGAATTTTGTCAAGAAAGGATGCTATATTCTCGTGGAAGTGCGGCATTACGACATATTTTTCATAATGACCGGCATTTAATCGTACCAGGTTTTTCAGCACCTGTGTATTGTAATAGTGGAAATAAATGTCAACCGCATAATGCTTGCTGATGTTTTCCATGAATGATCTGAAAAGGACTTCCTTGTATCCGTTCATCACATCGAAAAGGAGAAAAAGAGGCAGTTTATGATCGAATGAATTTTTAGCAACAAAAAAGCCTGATCCATGGATAGCCCGTATGATCCCTCTTTCCTGGAGTTTCCCATATGCTGCCAGTACCGTATCGCGTGAGAGTCCGGAATCACGGCAAAGTTCATTGATGGATGGCAGGCGGGAATGCAAGGGGTAGTCGCCCCGGGTGATCGCCTGCAGGATAAATTCTTCCAGGCGCAGGTACTTGGGTTTGGAGGCAGGTCCGGGGAGTCTGTACTTCATGGCAGGTTAATTCCATCAAATGTAGTGATTAATCCACTGATTTGTTTACCTTTGCCTCCTGATTAATTATGCGGTCTACACGAATCAGTTTGCCAATTTCCTTTTTATTCTGTCATGGAGTAATGGACTCCATTCCGTTTCGCAGGGCGCTATCAACTTAAAAAACAATGAGAACATTTAAATCGATGGGAATCTCTGCGGAGATTCTCTAGGCCATTGCCGAATTGGGATTTGAGAAGCCCATGCCCGTGCAGGAAGAAGTCATTCCCCTTTTATTATCAGACCGTTTGGACATCATAGCCCTGGCACAGACCGGGACAGGAAAAACAGCGGCTTACGGAATTCCGCTGCTCGAATTAACCGATCCGGAAGACCCGGCCACACAGGCAGTAGTCCTTTGTCCTACCCGTGAACTCTGCCTTCAGATCACCTCTGATATAAGCAATTATGCCAAATACATGCCGGAAGTGAAGATACTGGCTGTATACGGAGGATCAAGCATTGAAAACCAGATTCGTCAACTCAAGCGTGGTGTGCAAATTATTGTTGCTACTCCCGGCAGGTTGATTGACCTGATTGAAAGGCGCGCTGCCAAATTGGGTAAGGTAACCACTCTGGTGTTGGATGAGGCAGACGAGATGCTGAACATGGGATTTCTCGACAGCATTAATACTATTCTCGAAACAATTCCGCCCGGAAGACAGACCATGCTCTTCTCAGCCACCATGCCTCCGGAAATCGCGTCCATAGCTGCAAAATACATGAATGATCCGGCGGAGGTAACCATCGGTACTGCCAATTCCGGAGCTGAAAATGTGGAACATTTTTACTACCTCATTCACGCAAAAGACAAATATCTTGCCTTAAAACGCATTGCAGATTTTGAACCGGAGATATACGGGATCGTGTTTTGTCGCACCCGTAAAGAAACGCAGGAGATCGCGAGCAAGCTTATCGAGGATGGATATAATGCGGATGCCCTCCATGGAGATCTCTCGCAAGCTCAGCGCGATAATGTGATGCAACGATTCAGAATACGTAATTTGCAAATACTGGTTGCTACCGACGTTGCAGCCCGCGGACTCGATGTGGACGATCTCACCCATGTAATTCATTTTAGCCTGCCGGAATCACCATCGATATACAACCACCGGAGCGGTCGAACCGGAAGAGCCGGGAAAAGCGGGATATCCATTTCTCTGGCTAATCTGAAGGAGAAGCACGTTCTGCATCAGATAGAGAAGAAGCTCAAGAAACCCATCCACCCTGGAAAAGTTCCAACAGGCCAGGAGATATGCAGCCGGCAGTTGATACATTGGATTGATAAGTTGAAAAAGGTGGAGGAAAGCAGTTCACAGATTGATGCGCTTCTTCCGGATATCATGGACCGGTTGGGTGATGTTGACCGTGAAAGCCTGATACGAAAACTGGTAACCCTTGAATTTACACACTTCCTGGATTATTATCATGATACCCGGGATGTACAGACTCTTAGCATGGAACGTCCGGAACGCAAAGACCGGGGTGATCGTACTACCCGCAATGAACGGGGTGAACATCGCGAACGCAGAGAGCGTGGAGCGTACAGCGAGAGGAATGAATCGCGTGAGAAAGGTTACAGACCAGACAGAAACCTGCAGGATGATGGTCACTATACCAGGCTATTCATCAATTTGGGAAAACTGGACAAATTCTACCCCGAACAGCTGATAGATCTTGTAAACAGAAATACCAAAGGGAAAAAGATTCCTCTGGGGAAGATCGATCTTTCCAAAAAATTCTCCTTTTTCGAAGTTGAAACCAGCCAGGCCGACAAATTGATAAAATGGCTGAATGGTGCTACTTTCAATGGCAGGAAAGTAATGGTTGAGAAAGCGAAAGACTAAGGGATTACCAGGTTGCCGGAAAATTTTCATGGGGGTATTATAATTACAGCGCCATGCATAAAATTCTTCCCATTGCCAGTCTTCTTATATCCATATTGGTATTCTTTCCTGGTTGCAAGGAGAAGGATCCGGAGCCCTCAAACCTGGTGAAAGATTATGACGGTAATGCATACCATGTATTAGAAATCGGTGATCAGAGCTGGATGCTTGAAAATCTGAAGGTCACTCACTACCGCAATGGGGAGGCTATTCCTCTTGTTACTGAAAACACAGACTGGGAAACTCTTAATTCCGGCGCCAGGTGCAACTTCAGGAATGAGGAGGCCTATGCAGATACAGCCGGAAGACTCTATAACTGGTACGCTGTTAACGACAGCAGGCAGATAGCACCAAAGGGCTGGCATGTTCCCAGTGACGCTGAATGGCAAACCCTGGTAGATTTTCTTGGCGGCATCGGAATAGCCGGAGGAAAAATGAAGGAAACAGGGCAAAACCATTGGGTATTCAATAATACAGGTGCTACAAATGAAAGCGGTTTTACAGCCATTTCTTCCGGGTATCGTTATTATATGGGCATTTACGCCGATAAGGCCTCCTGTGATTGTGCCAACTGGTGGTCATCTACAGAGGTTTTCCCCAATGGTGCCTTGATATGGGAAGTATACAGCGGCAGTACCGGGGTGATCAGATGGAGCGGCTTAAAGGAATCCGGATTCTCAGTTAGATGTATCAGGGACTGATCTTAAAGGAATAAGTTATTTATTCTCAAACGCCTTATCAAATGCCGTTCCCGAAGGAGTAAAATCAGTACTCCTTACAAACTCACAGGCTTCCCTGGCGCCCTGTTCACGGTCCATGCCGGAATCTTCCCATTCCACAGAAAGAGGTCCCTGGTAATTAATGTGATTAAGTGCGCGTATGATCTCTTCAAAATTCACATACCCCCTTCCCGGACTTCGGAAATTCCAATAGCGGCGAGGATCGCCGAAAGGAACATGGCCTCCGAAAACACCAATGGTACCGGGAGTTTCGCGCCAAAAAACATCTTTCATGTGAACATGGAAAATACGATCACTGAAACGGTGAATGAACTCTACATAGTCAACACCCTGGTATGCCAGGTGACTGGGGTCGTAGTTAAAACCGAAGGCCGGGTGATGATCCAGAACCCGGAGAGCGCGCTCGGCTGATACGATATCGAAGGCAATTTCAGTAGGATGAACTTCCAGGGCAAACCGGATTCCAAGTTTCAGGTACTCATCCAGGATGGGGAGCCAGCGTTTGCGGAAATCATGGAAACCGTCCTCTATCATCTTTTCTGAAACCGGTGGAAAGGAATACAAAAGATGCCAGATGGAACTGCCGGTAAATCCGGCAACAGTCTTAATTCCCAGCCTTTTTGCTGCTTTTCCTGTTTCAATTATCTCCGCTGCGGCCCGTTTCCTCACTCCCTCGGCCTTGCCATCTCCCCAGACATGCGGTGGCAGAATGGATTTATGCCTTTCATCAATCAGATCACAGACAGCCTGACCCACGAGGTGAGTGGAAATGGTGTACACTTCCAGGTCATGTGCTTCGAGCAACTTCCTGCGTTGTTTGCAGTATGCTTCTGTGGCTTTGTTTACTTCGAAATGATCACCCCAGCAGGCAAGTTCAAGGCCGTCATACCCAAAACCTGCAGCCTTTTCGCATAACTGATCGAGAGGAAGATCGGCCCACTGGCCGGTGAAGAGAGTTACTGGACGGGGCATAGTCAATGTTGTTTAGGGGTTGAATGTTCCGGGTTCCGGGTTCAAAGCCAGGATTAATGACAACCCGGAACGCGGAACAATTATTTAAACAGCTTTAGCCCACTGCTCATTAAGCAGTTTTACAGCTGCAGGAATGGTGATTTTTTTATCTCCCTTTGAGCCGCATTCGAGGCTTACGTAATTTTTATATCCGATCATTTTAAGACCGCGGAAACCATCGATGTACTGATCGTTGCTGTCTTCTCCGGGCATGTTGCGTGTTTCACGGCTGGCGCAATGCACATGGGTAAGGTATTTTCCGGCAGAGAGGAAGGCCCCCATATCGTTGGTTTCTTCCCAGGTCATATGCCAGAAATCGCCCATACAACCAACGCCCTCGCTATTCACATCGCGGCAAATCGAAGCGGCATCGGCTACCATTCGCAGGAACCAGGCTTCTTTCCTGTTAAGTGGTTCGAGGATGATCCGGGTATTTTGTTTAACCGCATGATCACCCAGTTCCTTAAGTTGTTCAACCAGCAGTGCACGTGCTTCGACAAAGGGCATAGTTGTCTGGCCATTAAATGCAGGAACCACAATCAATCCAAGGGCACCGAGCTGTCCGGCATTGGTGAGGGCCTGTTTGATAGAATCCATAGCCTGCTTCTGTATTTCAGGCTTTTCGGAGATAAGAACTCCTTCGAAACCGGCACAGGCGACACTTATCCTGATCTTTCTTCCCTTAAGGGCCTTTCCAATTTCTTCGCAGCGGTCCAGAATTCCTCCGCAACCCTGCTCGAATCCACTAAAACCATTGGCTTCGAGAAAATCAAGTTTTTCACTGAGTGATTCTCCGGGTGCAACATTTTCCTGGCAGGAAAGATTGAGGTTGAGTGGCTCAACTGATGGTTTATCACCTGCATTTGTCACACAGGATTGAAGGAGGGGTGAACCCATTGCAAGGGCTGCACCGCCAACAGATAATTTCTGAAGAAAGCTTCTGCGGTTATTTTCCATTATTAAAATAATTAAGCGGATTTATATTGCAAGTTACAATTTTACATTGAGAAATACCTCTTAATTTAAAATGTTCCAAAAATGGAATGCTCGGAGGTATTGCAATAAATGGAAGAGTAAATGTAGAACCCTGGACGGTTGGTTTCGAGTTTGCGTTCGAGATGTAAAACAGGTGCCCGCTGGCCTATTTTCAGATGGGCAGCAATGAGTTTGCCGGCCGGAATGGCTTTTAACCGTTGCTCCCCTCCGATAATCTCGACCTGATAATGCTGCCTGAGCATCTCAAACAGGGACTTGTTTTCAAATTGTCTCGAAGTGAAACGGGGCATATTTATATTGGGAATATAATTAATATCATAAAAAACAGGGACTTCATCCAAAAGACGCAGTCGCTCCAGGTATATACAGCCTGATTCCCTTTCCAGCGGAGTAAGTTCAAACATGAAAACAGTATCCCAGGGCTGAATGACGGGGGGAACTACCAGGTGGGTTTTGAGGTTCTGGCTGCCAACAGCCGAGGTGGTACCGGCCACCGAAAGGATCCCAATTTCACGGGGAATGGATCTGACGATGCTACCCTTCCCCTGTTGTTTACGGATATATCCCTCAGATGCCAGGGCTGCAAGTGCCTGTCGGGCTGTCGGACGGGTCATTCCGTACAGCTGGCATAGCTCATTTTCAGAAGGAAGCAGGTCACCCTCCTTATAGATTCCTTCCTCTATATGCTTCCTGAGAAGCTCATAGAGTTTCCTGTATTGGGGCAGTGTGTTGTTCATATCTGAGGTAAAAATAAATTATTTTACTTGTAAATACAAGTTAAATTAAGTATTTTTGTATCACTTGTTTTATATGGGTTTAACATCCGTTACTTCAATACATGTAAATACAAGTATTTTACCTGTTTCTACACAACTAAAGATATGGCAAAACCAGTAATAATGCCAAGGCAGGGCCAGAGTGTTGAGTCCTGTATCATAACCAGGTGGTTAAAAAAGCCCGGGGATCCTGTAAAGGAAGGTGACATTCTTTTCTCCTATGAAACCGACAAGGCCGCATTTGAAGAGGAAAGTCATGAGAACGGGGTTCTCCTTGCGGTATTTTATAATGAAGGAGATGAAGTTCCTGTTTTGGCCAATGTTGCTGTTATCGGAAAGTCCGGGGAAGATGTGGGCCCCTTTCAGCCACTCACCGGGAAAAGAGATGAGCAGGCTCCCAGTCTGCAAGGGAAGCCAGCGTTAACCGCCAGGGAACAGGACCATGAAAATCGCAGTACTGATACCAGAAAACGTATTTCTCCCAGGGCCCGGAAAACAGCGGAGATCCTGGGAATTGATCCGGCAAACCTTCAGGGAAGCGGCCCAATGGGCAGGGTGATTGAGCGTGATGTCCGGCTTGCATCTGAAAACCAGGCTTCAGGAGGCTTTTTCGCAGCTCCGGGGAATAGAGAGGATGCTAAGACATCCCCTTGGATATACAGTTTTCCTGAACAGGGAGAACTGAGGAAAATAAGTAATGTACGAAGAATCATTGCAGCTAATATGCAAACCTCCCTGCATCAGAGTGCTCAACTTACTCATCATATGAGCGCTGATGCCCGGCGTATGCTTAGTTTACGCGAGGAGGTGAAAAAACGGCTACAGGAAGGGAAGGTGACAAATGTAACCATCAACGATATGGTTTGTTTTGCCGTTATCCGGGCTCTAAAAAAGACCCCTACAATGAATATTCATTATCTCGGTGATCAAATCAGGCAGTTTCAGCAGGTTCATCTCGGAATGGCAGTGGATACTGAACGTGGATTAATGGTTCCTGTGCTCAGGAATGCTGACGAATATACGCTCCAGGGTTTGTCGTTAAGGCTTAAGGAACTGGCCGAATTATGTAAAAAAGGAAACGTTTCTCCGGAACTTCTGGCAGGTACCTCCGGAACCTTCACTGTTTCGAACCTGGGTGCATATGGTGTGGAGATGTTTACGCCTGTACTCAACCTTCCCCAGGTCGGTATATTAGGTGTGAATACTATCCTGCACCGTCCTGCCGATATTGGCGGAGGAACCCTGGGATTCATTCCATTCATTGGTTTGTCCCTCACCTATGATCACCGGGCCATCGATGGAGCCCCTGCCAGTGCATTTCTGCGGGAAATAAAACAGCAGATCGAGAACATTGACTTTAAAATCGATTAATAACATCTGTCATGACCAAGAGCCTATTCATTGACCCGAAGAAGATACGTAAACCTTCGCAGATCAGTTTTGGTACCATCCCTGTAAACAGCTACCAGAAAAGTATTCAGGATGAAAAGAAGAATTTCTCCAATGGGGATTTCATGAGGATCTACAGGGATATGCTCATTATCCGGGAATTCGAGAACATGCTGAATCAGATCAAAATAAAAAATGAATACCACGGGATACCCTATAACCATCCGGGACCTGCCCACCTCTCCATAGGACAGGAAGCCGCAGCTGTAGGAATGGCATACAACCTGAGTGTGGATGACTATATATTCGGATCCCACCGCAGTCACGGGGAAATCCTGGCCAAAGGATTGTCAGCCATCAGTAAGCTGGACGAAAACAGACTTCAGACAATCATGCAGCAATATTTTGGCGGGAATACCTTGCGGGTGGTGGAAAAGGGTTTTAAGGGGGATACCAGGGAGTTGGGGATTCGTTTCCTGTTGTATGGTACCCTGGCAGAAATATTCGCGCGTGAAAACGGATTTAACCGTGGACTGGGAGGCTCGATGCATGCATTCTTCACTCCTTTTGGTGTTTATCCTAATAATGCAATTGTTGGCGGTTCAGGAGATATTTCCGTTGGAGCCGCCTTGTATAAAAAAGTGAATCAAAAACCCGGAATTGTAGTCTGCAACATCGGTGATGCCTCTGTGGGATGCGGACCCGTATGGGAAGGTATATGGTTTGCGACTATGGACCAGTACAAGACCTTGTGGGAAGGAGAACACAAGGGAGGTTTACCCATCCTGTTCAACATAATGAATAACTGTTATGGAATGGGTGGTCAGACCCAGGGTGAGACAATGGGGTACGATATCCTGGCCCGCATCGGTGCCGGTGTTAATCCCGAGATGATGCACGCGGAGCGGTGATTGGATAAATCCACTGGCTGTGATAGATGCTTTCAAACGAAAAAGAAAATCCTCGAAGAGAAAAGGGACCCGTGTTGCTCGATACGCTTACCTACCGGATCGAGTGGCCATTCGCAGTGATGCTTCCTCCTACCGTTCCAAAGAGGAGGTCGAGCCTAGCAGGCGAAGATTCTATTCAATGGTTTGGACATGAACTGGTAAAAGCAGGCGTTTGCGATAACAATGCCTTGCAGAGCCTCGGAAAGGAAATTGAAGGGATGACTGAGGAAATCTTAAATTAACTATTGATAGTCATGTCTCGCCAGAATGAATCTGCACAGTTCGCCGGATGCCATCGGAGAAATGATGTTTCGAATGGCTCGGTTGATCGCTTCGATTCCCGTCCTGTGGGAGAATTATTTCATCCCGCGATTGGGGAGAACCCGCGTGTACAATCCTTAAAGAAAAAGGAACGATTTGCTTTTTGACAAGGAGGGGAAAGCTATTTCCAAGGCCAGGTTATACCAATTGCGCGATGGAATATTCGAAGCAGTTATAGACCGGTTTTACAAAGATCCGACCCTGGTTGCCTATGGAGAGGGGAAAACCGTGACTGGGGTGGCGCCTTTGCGGTATACCGCGGACTCACCGGGCCCTCCCCTATCACCGTTTGTTTAATTCTCCCATTTCTGAAGGTGCCATTGTGGGAACAGCCATTGGCTATGGGATGTGCGGCGGGCGTGTCATTGCTGAAATCATGTACTGTGATTTTCTGGGACGATCGGGGATGAGGTCTTCAACCAGTTGCCCAAATGGCAAAGTATGAGCGGCAATCTGATCGGCATGCCGGTGGTGATACGTGTTTCGGTTGGATCGAAATATGGTGCACAGCACTCGCAGGACCTTGGTCGTCGCTGGTAGGACATATTCCCGGAGTTGAAGGTAGTTTTTCCGGCCACTCCCTATGATGCCAAGGGGATAATGAATGCGGCTTTGCAAAGGAACCGATCCGGTGATTTATTTTTGAGAGTCAGCGAATTTATGACACAGGAGAACAGTTCCACCAGGGTGGTGTCCCTGAGGATTATGAAATACCTATTGGAGAGCCCGATATAAAGGAGGAAATGATCTTACCATTCTGAGTATTGGTGCAACGCTCTATAAGGCTATCGCTGCGGCAGACATTCTTCAAAAAAAACTTCGGGGTATCTGCTGAAGTAATCGATGCCCGTTCCCTGGTACCATTTAATTATGAGCCGGTGATCAGATCCGTTGAAAAAACAGGGCGTATATTGCTGGTGAGTGATGCCTGTTCGAGAGGGTCATTCCTCAAGGAAATGGCACATACCATAAGCGAACTGGCCTTCGACAGCCTCGATGCACCTCCGGTTGTGGTGGGTTCAAGGAACTGGATAACGCCGGCACATGAACTGGAGGAGTTCTTTTTCCCCCAGGAATCCTGGATTATCGATGCGATTCATGAAAGGATTCTTCCCTTGCACGATCACCAGCCTGAGGGCAATTTCTCGGTCCAGGAACAAATCCGGCGTAATAAGCTGGGAGTTTAGTCATTACTACGTGTTTCGCGATTCTGGCCTGTTTACCAGTTTTCAAAACTCATCAGGTAAACCAGCCGGGCATAATCTGGAAACATTGCTAAATTAGCAAGTCCAATACAGGATAAAAAACGGGCGGGCAATTTTCCGGCCTCCCTCGAAAGAAGGAAGAAAGGATCAAATGAAGAAACTGGTTTTATTTGGCGCAGGCAAGATCGGCAGGTCATTTGTAGCACAACTGTTCAGCCAGGCCGGATGGGAAGTGGTGTTTATTGATCTGCAGGCAGCAATCGTTGAGGAGATCAACAAACAGGGTAAATACCAGGTAATTATCCGGGCTCCAAAGGACACCGTTCTTGAGGTGAACCACGTGCGGGCGCTTCATCTTACCGAACAGGATGCAGTGACCCGTGAAATACTGGAGGCTGACCTGCTGGCTGTTGCAGTTGGCCAAAGCGGCCTCAGGGCCGCCATGGAGGCTATTGCGGCAGGGCTGATTGCACGGTATAACAAAGATCCCGACTGCAAAAAAGATATCATCATTGCAGAAAATATTAAGAATGCCGCAGAATCCTTCAAGGAAGAGTTGTATTCATTTCTTCCTGTAAACTATCCTCTAAACCAACTGGTGGGCCTGGTCGAAACATGCATCGAAAAAATGGTCCCGTTAATGAGTGAGGAAGAATTGAAGCAGAATCCCCTCCGGGTTTATGCAGAAGAATTCAACACCCTTGTGCTGGACGGTACTGCATTCCGAAATGAAAAGCCTGTTATAAGTGGGTTTTCCTACCAGGACAATATAAAGGCATGGATTGACCGTAAATCGTTCATCCATAACCTGGGGCATGCTGCTACTGCCTACCTGGGGTACCTGTATAACCCGGCACTCAAATATACCTGGGAAGTATTGGAGATTAAGACACTTTACAATGAGATAAGGATAACCATGGTCCAGGCAGCTCTTATCCTCGAGCATATGTATTCTGATGAATTCGATATGCCTGGCCTTGAGGAATATATTGATTCATTATTACACCGGTTCAGAAACAGATTTCTCGGCGATACCCTGTACCGCGTTGGATGTGATCTGTTCAGGAAACTGGGCCCATCGGAAAGAATATCAGGAACCATTCGTTCAGGACTGGAGCTTGGATTTCCCGTTGATAAGATTTTATTCGTACTTGTAGCGGGTATTTATTTCCGCGCCACCTCCGAGGAGGGGAATCTTCTTGGAAGTGACGAGATGTTCCATAGGCGCTACCAGCACCGGCTGGAACCAATCCTGCGCGAAGTTTGCGGATTCGACGAAGAAATCTTTGGTAATTTATACAGGAAAGCCAGGGACTTCAATATGCAGATACTTGGGTTGGCGTAGATGAAGGTGAGTGGTGGGTGGTAAATGGTAAGTGGTAAGTGGTAAGTGGTAAGGGGTAAGGGGTAAGGGGTAAAAGGTGGAAGGTAAAAGGTGGAAGGTGGAAGGTAAAAGGTGTAAGGTGTAAGGTAGGGTGTAGGGTGTAGGGTGTAGGGTTAATAACAGCGAAATTATTGAAGAAAGTTTTTTTTACGGGAATGGAGTCAACAGCCAAAAGCTAAAGGCTAACAGCCAAAAGCCATAAGCCATTTTTCCTATTCCATAGCAATAATTTACAATGATCAGAGGTGTACTTTTTGATATGGACGGTGTGCTGGTGGATTCGGAAGAATTCATTTGTGAAGCGGCCATAAAGATGTTCGCTGAGGAGGGACTGAGTGTAAATCCAGGTGATTTTCTACCCTTTGTCGGTATGGGTGAAAACAGATACCTGGGAGGAGTGGCTGAAAAGTATAAGTTTCCATTCATTCTGGAGAAGCATAAGGCCCGGACTTATGCAATTTATGAAGAGATTACGCATGGCAGGCTGGTCCCACTCCCCGGGGTCTATGAATTCATCAGGCGTTGTAAAGAACGTCAGCTGAAACTTGCAGTGGCTACCAGTGCTGATAAAATAAAATTGGATATCAACCTCCGGTCCTTGAACCTGCCCTCCGGTACCTTTGATTGCACGGTGAACGGCCTGGAGGTGGACCGGAAGAAACCTTTTCCGGATATTTACCTGGAAGCCGCGAAGCGACTGGGTCTTCGACCGCAGGAATGCCTGGTGGTGGAAGATGCACTTAGTGGTATTGAGGCTGCCCTGGCGGCAGGATGTCGCTGTTTGGCCTTGCAGACCAGTTTCCCTCCCGAAAAACTTGGAGCAGCAAATTGGACCTGCAAAACACTGGCTGAAGCCCCTGAGAATTCAATAAACTGGTAAATCAGGATTAATATGGAATACAAACAACTTGGTACAAGTGACCTGAGAGTAACTCCGATAGCGTTTGGTGCCTGGGCCATTGGTGGCTGGATGTGGGGTGGCGCCGACCGTGAGGATGCCCGAAAAGCCATCCGGCGGGCACTTGAACTGGGCATGACGAGCCTCGATACAGCGCCTGCCTATGGATTTGGATTAAGTGAGGAATTGATTGGTGAGGAGATACAGGGAAAAAGAGACAAGGTGCAGATCTTCACCAAATTTGGTCTTCGCTGGGACATTAAAAAAGGTCAGTTTTTCTTTCCAACTACCGGCCCCAAAGGGGAAGCTGTGGATATGCACAGGTATTCAGGAGCAGATGGTATAGTATACGAATGTGAACAAAGTCTTCGCCGGCTAAAAACAGATTATATTGATTTGTACCAGATCCATTGGTCAGACCCGACCACCCCCATAGGTGAAACAATGGAGGCAGTTGACAAGCTGATAAAGCAAGGGAAGGTGCGTTGCCGGAGTTTGTAACTATACGGCTGCCGAGACTGCAGAAGCAAAAACTGTTCCGGTTGCTTCTGTGCAGGTTCCGTACAGTATGGTAAACAGGGTCATCGAGAAGGAACTGGTACCATGGTGTCTTGCCCACCAGACCGGTATTCTTGCATACAGTCCGCTCCAGAGAGGACTTCTTACCGGCAAATAAAGCCCGGTCATTCGTTCAATGAGGGAGATACACGTCCGGGTACTCCTTACTACAAAGAACCAAATCTCAGCCGGATAATCACATTCCTTGATACCATCCGAACTATCGCCCAAGGCAGGAACATAAGCCTGTCCCAGCTTGTTTTGAACTGGACACTTCTGCAACCTGCTGTTGCCTGTGTCCTGGCCGGGGCACGCAATCCCAGGCAGGTGGAAGAAAATGCAGGGGCCATGTCCTTCCAGCTCAGCCAGGGAGAAATAACACTAATCAATATTGAATTAAACAAACTCAAACTGGAGATCTGATGGCAAATCCGCTTCGTTCCCTGGCCGATCTGCCAGAAAAAGAAATCCTTCTGGAATGGTACAGAAATCAAAATACCACCGGTAAACTCCTGGTTAATAATCATATTCACAGCCCCTATTCCTTCAGTGCCTTTAATAGTCTTCAGGAAGCATTTGAAATGGCAGCCAGGCAAAAGATACAGGTACTCGGACTTAATGATTTTTTTGTCGCTGACGGGTATGATGAATTCTGGAAACTTGCCTTGAAATACAGTTGTTTTCCTTTATTCAATATTGAATTCATCGGTCTGCTGCAGGAAGAACAAAAAAACAATATACGAATCAATGACCCGAACAATCCTGGCAGAACCTATTTTTCCGGTAAGGGTCTCGATTACCCCTTCCACCAGAGTTTTTTCAAAAGAAGAGCTGTAAGGAAACTGCGTAAGGAAAGTCAGAACCAGGTTAAACAGATGATACAAAAAACGGATGCCTTGTTAAAAGCTCTCAATCCATCACTGTCACTCACCTATGAAGATATCCGCAAGGAACTGGCCCGCGAACTGGTGCGGGAACGCCATATTGCCAAGGCCTTGCGCATCCTGATGCATAAACACTATACGACGCAGGAACAGCAATCAGCATTTCTTACCGAATTATACGGAGGAAAAGCAAGCAAAGTTGATCCTTCAGACAATGCCGCTTTGGAGAATGAACTCCGCGGAGCACTTCTTAAAAGCGGTGGGCGGGCTTTTGTTGAAGAAAATCCGGATGCTTTCCTTCCGCTTGACAAAATCATCTCAATCATTCGCGATGCAGGAGGTATTCCATGTTATCCTGTTCTTCTGGATGATAAAAACGGAACGTATACCGAGTTTGAACAAGATGCGGAGAAACTTTGTAAAAGCCTTCAGATGATGAATGTTCACTGTATCGAACTCATCCCCGGGCGCAATGACAATAGTATTCTGGAGAAATTTGTCAGGTATTTCCATTCGCAGGATTTCATAATTAGTTTCGGAACGGAACACAATGCTCCTGATATGATTCCTCTAACAGTGACTGCGCGTGGGAAAAAAGAACTTTCTGCTGATGTGGAAGCCATTGGTGTTGAAGGTGCCTGTGTTGTGGCTGCACATCAGTATCTTCGGGCTAAAGGCCACCAGGGGTATATTTATAAATGCGGAACCTGGGCAATTGACAGGAAGGAAGAGTTTGCTTCACTTGGGAAGGCTGTAATAAACTACTTTCTGGTGGAAGGTAAAAATGCTTAACAGATTTAAATGACAGAAATCAAAAAAATTGCAAGTTTGATCTCAAGGAATTTCACTACCATCCTTCGTGAGAACCGTTGTGAAATCCTTCGTGTCCTCCGTGGCTAAAAGGGTTTTTCACAAAGGATCACAAAGGATTACACGGAGGATCACCAAGGTGGGCATGTGTATAATTCATTAATAATCAAAACAATATTTGAATGGCGGGATTCGGATTCTTAAAGTGGTTAAGCGATGTTCTTATGGAGAATCCTGGGGTCTTTGTCTTTGTAGCATAAGAAATATTCTTTTCAAATAATAAACCAAAATGGAAAAAGAATTGCAGGAACTTGTTCGCATCTCCCGGTTATATGGAGGTAACAAGGACTTTGTCATTGCCGGCGGGGGAAATACCTCCTATAAGAATGATCAATTCCTTTGGGTAAAAGCAAGCGGAACAAGTCTGTCAACAATCGATGTGAATGGATTTGCCTGTCTCTCACGCGAAATCCTGAAAGAAATTGAAAACAAAGCCTACCCGGAAGACTCTGTTCTGCGCGAGAGGGAAGTCAAGGACGATTTGTACAAAGCCCTGGTGGATAAGGAAAATCCCCTGAGGCCCTCGGTAGAAACATCCCTGCATAATCTCCTTGCTTACAGGTTTGTTGTACACCTGCACCCCTGGCTGGTGAATGCCATGCTATGCGGGCGTAACTCACGGAAGCATGCCCAGGAATTGTTTGGTGCAGAGTCAGTTTATGTACCCTATACTGACCCCGGACATGTATTATTCGAAAAGATGCATGTTCAGATCAGGGAATACAGGGCAAGTCATGCAAAAGACCCTAAGATTATTTTCCTGGAGAATCATGGGATTTTCGTTTCGGCAGATACCACCGCCGAAATTGAAGGCATATATGAATCAGTGCTGAACAGGCTTCGGTCGGGTATTGAGCGCTTTATGACAATCGAAGACCTGCCCGTGAGCGATAAAGTAACTGCACTTCTTCCAGCCCTGCGCATGCTCCTGTCAACAGATAAGTTGAAAACGGTCTGTTTGAGAAATAATACTCTCATTCACCATTTCGGACAATCTGCAGGTGAGGCACGAAAAGTGGCATCGCCTTTCATTCCCGATCAGATCGTATATTGTAAGGCGAAGTACATTTATATGGATCATGCCGGTTCGCCGGAGAGCATGATTGAATTCTTCCGTCACACCCTGGATCGCTTCCGTTCCGAATACGGATATGACCCCAAAGTTATCCTGATTAAGGATATCGGACTAATAGCAGTAGAAGACAGCTTTGCCCAGGCACAGACTGTTCTGGATGTGTATGAAGACCAGATGAAGATCAGTCATTATTCCGAAAATTTTGGAGGACAAAGGTTTCTGACACCCGAGGAAATTTCTTTCATAGACCATTGGGAGGTCGAGAACTACCGCAGGAAGGTCGCTGCCGGGCAAAAAGGCGGGCGTTTGGAAGGTAAAACCGCAATTGTCACGGGTGGTGCCCTGGGATTCGGGGCAGGTATTGCCGAGAGCCTTTTCAGGGAAAAAGCAAATGTAGTGCTGGCAGACATCAACCCGGCCGCAGGTGAGGAACTCGCGCAAAAACTAAATACAAGTGGGGGAAAAAACAGGGCCATATTCATTCCTGCTGATGTAACCAGTGAAAAGTCTGTCCAGGAACTGGTTCATCAAACCGTATCGGTTTTTGGAGGTATCGACCTGCTTATCAGCAACGCAGGAATCCTGCAGGCCGGATCTCTGGAAGAGATGAGCATTGAGACGTTCGAACGCGTTACACGGGTAAATTATGAAGGATATTTTATCTGTACCAAATATGTATCCGCAGTGATGAAACTGCAAAGTCAGTTCCATGAAAAAATATTTTCGGATATCATTCAGATTAATAGTAAATCGGGCCTGCGCGGCAGCAATAAGAACTTTGCCTATGCAGGGGGAAAATTTGGTGGAATAGGACTTACGCAGTCCTTTGCTCTTGAACTGATCCCGCATCGCATAAAAGTGAATTCCATTTGTCCAGGAAACTTCTTTGAAGGCCCTCTCTGGAGCGATCCAAAGAACGGCCTTTTCATGCAATATCTTCGAACCGGGAAGGTTCCGGGTGCCAGGAATATTGTAGAGGTGAAGAAGTTCTACGAGGACCAGGTTCCCGCAAAGAGAGGCTGCCAGGTGGAAGATGTAATGAAAGCTATTTATTATCTCGTGGAACAGGAATACGAAACGGGACAGGCCCTTCCTGTTACCGGAGGGCAGGTGATGTTAAATTAGTTCCGGGTTCAAGGTTCCGGGTTCCGGGTTAGGGGTTGCTGACTGCCAAAGACTTGATCCTTTAACGTTAAACAACGAACTTTGAACACGGTTCACGGAATATAAAACATCAAACATCGAACATTGAACCCGGAACCCGGAACCCGGAACACTAATAAACATTTTCATATGATAGACACAATTGTACAAATAATTCAGGCCATGCTGGCACCGGGTCTTATGATCTCAGCCTGCGGATTGTTGCTCCTTGGAATGAACAACAAGTATTCATTGGTCGTTAACAGAATACGATTACTGGACGACGAGGAACGCAAACTGAAAATCAAAAAGAAGGAAACTGAACTGAAAAGTTATGAAGGGTTCCGGTTAGAGAATATTCAGATGCAGATCGCTAAACTCACCTTCCGGGTGAGGCTGGTCCGCAATGCAGTATTGTTTTATTCCATTGCTGTTGCCCTGTTCGTCCTCAGTTGTTTGTCGATCGGGATGCAGTTGATACTTGACAAAGGTATCTTCGCATCGCTTGCCCTTGTTATGTTTCTTGGGGGGATGGTTGCTGTGCTAACGGGTGTAATTTTCGCAGCTCTTGAAACATGGAAAGGATATGAGATTATAAAAATTGAAGTTAACATCGATTGATGCATGAAAACAAAAGCGGTACGCTTATACGGGAAAGACGATCTGCGGCTGGAGGAATTCGAGTTGCCTGCTATCCGCGAAGATGAAATCCTGGCAAAAGTAGTTTCGGACAGCATCTGTATGTCTTCCTACAAAGCTACCAAACAGGGTGCAGAACATAAACGGGTGCCTGACAATGTAGCTGAAAATCCTGTGATCATAGGTCATGAATTCTGCGGAGAACTTGTTGAAGTGGGTAGCAAGTGGAGTAAGAAATTTAAAAAAGGTCAGAAATTTGCTATTCAGCCGGCACTGGGATACAAGGGTTCCCTGGATGCGCCCGGGTATTCATACCGGTACATCGGTGGAGATGCCACCTATGTGATCCTTCCGCCGGAAGTGATGGAAGTGAACTGCTTGCTGGATTACAATGGTTCTTCCTATTTCACAGGCAGCCTGGCTGAGCCTATGTCCTGCATCATTGGGGCCTTTCATGCCCAGTACCACAGCAAATACGGTGTATATAAACACGAAATGGATATTAAGCCGGGCGGTAAGATGGCTATCCTGGCCGGGGTTGGCCCTATGGGTCTGGGAGCCATCGACTATGCCCTGCACCGTGAAATAAAACCCTCCCTGCTTGTTGTAACAGATATAGATGAACAAAGGCTGAATCGTGCAAAGTCCATATATACTCCCGAAGAAGCCCTCAGGAATGGAATAGAACTGATCTATCTGAACACTGGTCAGTCGGGCAGCACAGCAGAAGAACTCAGAACTGTCTCCGGTGGAAACGGGTTTGATGATGTGTTTGTCTTTGCACCGGTGAAGCCGGTTGTCGAAATGGCAGATAAGATCCTTGCCTATGATGGTTGCCTGAATTTCTTTGCAGGTCCATCCGATCCTCATTTCCATGCTGAGTTCAATTTTTACAATGTACATTATGCCCAGACCCATATCGTTGGTACCAGTGGTGGTAACACAGATGATATGCGTGAGGCACTTGAACTGATGTCGGCCGGGAAGATCGATCCGGCAGTGATGATTACCCATGTGGGCGGACTGGATGCCGTAGCTGAGACTACTAAAAACCTCCCGCATATACCTGGCGGAAAGAAACTGATCTATACGCACATCAGCCTGCCGCTGACAGCTATTGATGATTTTGAAAAACTGGGGAAAGAGAATCCCCTGTTTGCCGAACTGCACAGGATTGTTGCCAAAACAAAGGGGATCTGGTCGCAAGAGGCAGAGGAGTACCTGCTGAAGAATGGAGAGAAGATCTGAAGAAAAAAGAAAAAAGGAAAAAGATAAAAGTGGCAGTAGCAGTGGCAGTAGCAGCCTGCCCGTCCACAGCGCAGCGAAGGCGGGTGGCAGGAGAATTCCTAACCAACAGCCCCTTTACCGCGTAGCGGTTCAATTCCTGTAGCTCAAACACCACGTTGAGCAATTTACCGCGTAGCGGTTATGTTATTCCATTATTTATTCCAGGAAATAACCGCCAGCCCGATCGGTAAAAATAATATCCCCGGACAGGCAGCCCAGTCCAGGGATATGACATCAAAGGAATATATCAGAATTTCGTAAAATCCCATTTCCCGCGGAAGGCACGGGTACGCATCATATTGGCAAAATCATCGTTGATGAATTCTTCCTTTACAGGATCCCATTGCAGGGGGCGCTGTAATTCGTAAGCAATATTGACAATGTTGCATACTGATGCGGTCCGGTGTCCTGTTTCCACATCAGATACCGGGCGGGTACGTTTCTTAATGGCATCAATCCAGTCCTGGTAATGGTTGGTACTCTTGTAAACCCGCTTGTCAGTAGGTTTCAGTTCTGCCTGTGCCAGGTCCTTATTGGGGAATGTACGCAGAAATTCTCGGCTGACCTCGATCCGACCTCCAGTTCCGATAAACTGCACCGCATTGTGTTCACCCCAATCTTTGTGGTTTACTACAATTCCATTCGCATATCGGAAGGAAAGCCCATGGGTGGCCGGTTCAAGGGGAGGTGTAAACTGAACGGGGCCTGAGTTATCCATATCCATTGCCCACTGGGCGATGTCGAACATATGAGCTCCCCAGTCGGTAACATAACCACCACCAAAATCACGATACCCTCTCCACCAGGCCCACTTGTCATCTCCGAAAACAGGGGCAAGTTCTGGATGCCACCCGCGGTAGAGAGAAGGGCCAACCCATTCGTTCCAATCGAGTTCTGCCGGGGGTGTCTTAACGGGCAGGCTGCACTGTTTAACAGGTTCGCCCACATGAACATTTATTTCTTTGATTTCTCCAATGTAACCATTGCGCACCAGTTCAACGGCATGGCGAAAATCTCTCCAGGAGCGCTGCATGTTCCCGGTCTGAAAGACGCGCTCGTATTTCCGGGTAGCATCAACCATGGCCCGGCCTTCGGCAATTGTTAAGGCCATTGGTTTTTCGCAATAGATATCTTTACCGGCTTTCGCGGCATCCACTGCCATCTGGGCATGCCAGTGATCCGGACTGGCAATTACAACAGCATCTATATCTTTCCGTTCCAGCAACTCCCGGTAATATTTGTAGGGAGTAACTTTTGCTGCGACATTTTTAGCTAAGTTCTGTGCATTTGCAGTTTCGGTAAACCTGTTGAGTTTCTTCTGATCTACATCGCAGGATGCTACAGTAATAGCCTCTTTACACCCGTTAATGCTTCCGAGCAGGGTATATGACTGTTTCCCGACTCCAATGTACCCGATATTGATCCGGTCATTTGCAGCAACAAAACCATTTCCACCCAGGACATGACGGGGGATAACAGTGAATGCAGTAGCTGCAAGGGCAGTGTTTCCGATGAATTTTCGACGGTTGATTTTTTTATTCATAAGAGGTGGATTACGTGGTATTTTAAAAATGTTGGATGGAAAACAAATATATTTAATTATTAGGTTGTATGTTACCCGGTCTATGCAATTACGGTCCTATTCATGGCCACAGATACCGGCGCACTCCTCTTCCTGCCCTGCCTGGTTCTCCCCTATTTTATACTTATCATTCAGTGAATTAAAACCTTTGCAGCTTCACGAAATAAGACCGGTATAACGGTTGCTAATCCGGCTCAACTAAAAACTTGTTATGTTGTCGTTCCTCCATTTCCGGACCTATTTTATAGAATTTATTTGTTGTGGCAATATTTTTTACGTAAATTGCGTTACGTAATCTACGTAATATGAAAGCCATATATACAAATCCCTTTGTTACAGGAGGATACTCTGGACCTGAATTTTTCTGCGACAGGCAGTCAGAGACTCAGCACCTGATTAAAGCGATACGTTCTAAACGAAATGTAACACTCATTTCGTTGCGCAGGATGGGTAAAACCGGACTTCTTAAGCATATAAAACACTTGCTGGACCAGGAAAAAAGATCAATAGAGGTAATCTATATTGATCTTTTGCCTACCATGAATGGGAATGATATGCTCAATGCAATGGCCTCGGCGCTACTACGTGCGAAACAACATGATAAAAGTGTTTTTGAGAAATTGATGGGCCTTTTAGCCTCACTGAGACCAAAACTTGGGTACGACCAGTTTTCTGGCCAACCTTCTCTTGAATTGCAGATACAATCACCAGCAGATATCAAATTAGGAATGGGACATTTGTTGGAATTCATTTCAGGTTTTAAACGCGATATACTTTTCCTGATTGATGAATTCCAGCAGATTACATGGTACCCCGAAAAGAATATGGAGCAATTGCTGCGAACTATCATTCAAAGCTATCCCTCCATATCATTCATCTTTTCAGGGAGTAATAAACACATGCTCGAAACCATGTTCAGCGCCACCGGCAGGCCTTTCTATCAAAGTGCCGAGCTGATGTACCTTGATACCATACCAGAGGCAGAATACAGTGAATTTATTTCTCAAAAATTCACTTCGGGCAACAAAAAAGTTAGTGAAGACGCTATTTCCACTATATTGAAATGGACCCGAAGTCATACCTTCTACGTTCAACATACCTGTAATTTGCTTTATGAATCAGCATCTGACGAGATAAACATTCAACTGATCAATCAGACCTTTGAATATATTCTGAACTCGTATGAGCCCTTATTTGCAGGCTATCGTAAACTTCTCCCGGCTCACCAGTATAAATTACTGCAGGCCATTGCAGTTGAAAATGGAATAGAAAAACCCACCTCAGGTAGTTTTATTCACAGGTATAATTTGACAAGTGCCAGTTCAGTAAAGGGTTCTCTCAAAGCCCTTGAGGAGAAAGAAATGATTGTATTCACTGGAAAGCAGTGGTATGTTTACGATGTGTTTTTCGCAAACTGGCTTGCATATCATTACGGTGGAAAATGACACAGTAATCATACAAATTTTATTTGCCAATAACCTTGCAACATACACTTGTCACGTTAGTTCACAATTTCTATATTTGCCGATTCCTTAATTCCGATTCCTGTGTGGTCCATCCTCGGAGTCCTCTCCGCTATTCTCCTGGGTCTAAATGATATCCTGAAAAAGTCTTCCCTGCGCGGGAACTATGTGCTCCCGGTGCTTTTTATGGCTTGTGTGACCGGGGCTCTGGTATTTTTGCCCATGCTGCTCCTCTCCCACTTTCTGCCTTCATTTTCTGAGGTAAAACTGTTGTATGTACCAGCCATCAACTGGAGTTCACATTTGTTAATCCTGCTGAAATCCGCCCTGGTGGCCTCTTCCTGGATACTGGCCTATTTTGCCTTCAAACATCTCCCTATTACCATCGCATCGCCCATCCGTGCCTCGGGACCCTTGTGGACTCTGGCAGGAGCCCTGCTTATTTTTGGCGAGAAGATGAATATTCTGCAATGGACCGGTGTAGTACTCACCATTGGATTCTATTACCTCTTTTCCCTGGCCGGCAAAAAGGAAGGCATAAACTTCCGGGAAAACAAATGGGTGTTATACATTGTCCTGGCAACCATCCTGGGTTCCATCAGCGCCCTGTATGATAAATACCTGGTACTGAAAATCGGCCGGATGGCCGTACAGGCCTGGTATTCGCAGTACCTGGTCCTGGTGATGCTCCCGGTATTATTGGTCTCCTTCCTGAACGGACAGAGCAGTTTTTTCCCGAAGCGATGGGCCTGGACGATTCCCCTGATCGGACTCACCCTTTCAGTGGCGGACTTCCTCTATTTCTATGCGATTGCTATGCCAGGAGCCCTTATTGCAATTATTTCCACTCTGCGCCGTAGCAGCGTGCTTGTCTCCTTCCTGGGAGGCGCACTGTTGTTCAGGGACAGGAATGTAACCCGCAAGTTGCTAATTCTCCTGGGTATCCTGGCAGGAATCGTATTGATTGTTTACGGAAGTCAGCGTTAAAAACTGCAGCCCGAATAACAGTTGAAAATTATCACTTTGTTGAAAGGAAATCCTTAATAAAATCCCCTGGAAGATAATTATCCAGGCTCATGCAGACTTCCCTGGCAAAAGTAATGGCCTGGAGAATAATAATATCCCAGGTTTCCCTTTCTACCGCTGGCAATTGTTCATTTGTCACCCCGGCCTGATAAAGGCCATAAACCAAACCTGCTGTGAAAGTATCTCCTGCACCAATTGTACTTACAGGTATTATGGATGGAACTGTATAACTCAATTCGAATTTAGGAGTCTTTACATGCACCTGCTTTGCCCCGGCTGTATAAACCAGGACCATTGACTCTTTCCGGATGGCATCATATGTTTCATTAACATTTCGTGCACCAAAAATGCATTCGAAATCTTCATCGGATCCTTTCACCAGGTTGGCAAAGCGAAAGTTTTCCTCCAGTACCGGTTTCAGTTCATTCAACTCATGCAGGTGTGCTTTTCTGAAATTCGGGTCATACAGGATGATAGCACCTGCCTGTTTTGCGCTGTTCAGTAGTTCGAGCAGCCTTTGCCTAATTTCACGGGATAAGGCAAAGAAAGAACCAAATAAAAAGAAATCATTACTTGCGAAGGAAGGAAATTGCTTAACCAGACGATTTGCAGGATACTGTTTATAAAACGAATAGCTTGCATTGTTGTTCTCATCGAGAAAAGCCAGTGCCAGTGTGGTTTTTACACCGGGATATTTGTTTGAAGCGCCGGTTCCGACACCGTTTTCATTCAGAAATTTTTCAATCATCTCCCCTACCTCGTCCTCGCCCCACTCACTGATAAATTCAACGGGTAATCCCAGTCTTCCCAGCGAAACAGATGTATTCAGTGTGCTTCCCCCGGGTTTTGCCGCAACAGGGATATGCTCACGAAAAATTATATCCAGGAGGGTCTCACCGATAGCAACGATATTCCTTTTTTTCATTTCACGAGTTTTGAGATTGCTTTGAATGTTTCAGTGCCGGCTTCACGTGTGAGCTCGAAAAGTACAGATTCTGCAGAACTGAACAGCACTCCTTCCTGCTGCATGCGCACCAGGGCTGTTTCTTTGTCTCTCAGTTTACGGGATGAAACACAGTCCCGGATTAATACGGGTTGAAAGCCCATAGCCAGCAGATCCAGTGCAGTCTGAAGCACACAGACATGAGTTTCAATGCCTGTGAGCAAAACCGTTTTTCGTTGGGCAGTCTGAATTTTTTGGAGGATTACCGGCTCATCACAACAACTGAATGTCATTTTCTCGAGCGAAGGTACAGGTAAGGCTTCCCTTATCTCCTGCAGGCTTGGCCCAAGTCCTTTGGTATACTGCTGGGTCAGAAGCATCGGGATTTCCAGTATTTTGAGACCTTCAATAAATACCAGCAGATTCTTTTTCAATCCTTCACCATCATCCATATGCGGAAAAAGTCGCTCCTGCACATCTATGACCAGGGCGATGGTCTCATTACGAAGTATGCGCATATCCTTTGATTTTATTCTTTCACAAAATAACTAAAAATAACCTTGTGAGGACTTAACAGCAAAGTAAAAGCCCGGTCAGTGTCGGACCGGGCTTTCAAAGTCTTAATATGCCGGGATTACCGGAAATGATTCTATCAGAATGTAATCGCAGCAACAAAAAATGCTCTTTTCGCAGCAGGGTTCACTGAAAAAGAAAGGCTGAGAGGCATGCTGAAGTTATCTGTTATCTTGATATCCCTGCTGGCTTTGCATCCCAGATGCACCAGTGCAGCTTTATCATGATAGTAGCCTTTGGCTGGAGTTGCCCCGGCAAAGAATCCAAGGGTGCTTTCCCCTATTGTCAGAGGGTAGGCTGCCTCCAGGTATGTTGAATATAACTGCTTACCATTATCATCCATATCATACCCGTAAAACATGGTACCTGCGGTAAGGCTGAGGGGAAAATCTTCAGATACTGTCCAACTGATCATCCCTTCCAGGGTATGCAGAGTCGTATCCTTTCCCCAGACAAAATAACCATAATCGGAAGTGGTATCCTGCGTAGTAAAATAATCAGTGACTGTTAGAGTAACATTGCCGGCAGAGTATGACACAAACAAGTCTGCTTCAGCATAGTAATCAGTAAGGGAATAGGATCCCCATCCACCGAATGAAAAATTGCCAACATTAAGTGTGGCATACGGCTGCACATTGGGGGCCGGATTCAGGAGGAGACCACGCCAAAGATACCTGCTTACCAGGTCAACATTTACGTCCAGGCTTGTATTCCCGGTGGTTTCTTCTTCCTGGGCATTCATCACCTGCAGGTTACCGGCAAGGAGTCCCAGAAGAAACAGAACACTAATCGTTAATTTTTTCATGCACGCTAGATTTGAAGTTTTTACAAAAATAAGCGGAAGGAATTTAAAATCAACCCTCTCCTTTTAATTTTAATTATCAATAACTGGTGATTTACATCATCCTTTTTCCTGTTTTATTCAATCTGCATAAACAGAAAATTAGCACAGAAACCGCCATGTCAGCCGGCACAGAATGCTAAATTTGCAGAAATAATACATTAAACGTGAAAGCCCTGTTATTACAAGGAATCCGGCAGATGGTAGTTGGTGAACTTCCCGAGCCTCAGATTATTAATTCCGGTGATGTAAAAATCAAAATGACTGTTGTAGGTGTCTGCGGGTCCGATATCCATTATTACGTTAACGGAAAGATTGGCAGCCAGGTGGTTAAATATCCATTCCCCGTGGGACACGAGGGAGCCGGGGTGGTTGTTGAAACCGGAGCAGCCGTTACCCGGGTACAGGTGGGTGACCGGATTGCCATCGAGCCGGCTATGCCCTGCCGGGAATGTGACCAATGCAAAGCCGGGAGGCATCATACCTGTCGTAAACTTCGTTTTCTGGGTTGCCCGGGTCAGGCTAACGGCTGTCTTACCGAATTTATCGTTATGCCCGAATCCAGTTGCTTTCCCCTGTCAGAAAATCTCAGTTTTGACCAGGCAGCCATTTCAGAGCCCCTGGCAATTGGGGTATATGCAGTGAAGAAATCAATTCCCATGACCGGAATGAAGATTGGTATCCTGGGCTTCGGACCGATCGGGATGAGCGTTATACCTGGCACTGGCACAGGGAGCAGCCAGTGTTTATGTAACTGACAAAATTGACGGACGGCTTGCCATTGCTAAGAAAGCTGGGGCTACCTGGGCCGGAAATGTTGACAAAATGGATGTAGTGCAGGAAACGGTTAATGGAGCCCTTGCTGCTCGATGCCGTTTTTGAATGCTGTGGAAAGCAGGAGGCTTTAGATCAGGCCTTCGAACTCCTTAAACTCCGGCGGAAAATTAATGATTGTGATCCCGGAATTTGATCGCTGGTCCATCCCCGTTGATAAGGCACGCCATAAGGAAATCTGCATCCAGAATACGCCGGCAGGTACGGATTGCGTGGAAGATGCTCTGCATATGAAAATGGGCAGCATTGATGTAAGTCCGATGGTCACTCACCGCTTCCCGTTTGAAAAAGGGAAAGAGGCTTTTGAAATGGTGGCAGGCTATCAGGACGGGGTGATGAAGGCGATGATAGATTTCTGAAAAAGAAAATGTAAAGGTAAGTGGTAAGTGGTAAGTAGTATACAGTAAATGGTAATTGGCCTCTACCTTACACTGTTTACTACTTACCACTTACCACTTACTCCATTCATTACCGTCCCTCAACAGAAAATAATCTGGTATTTTTTATCAGGGTCCTGATTACCAGAGTGAGTAAAAGCGATACGATAAAGGCAAGCATCCAGGGAGAGAACCAGTTGATTTCGCGGCGCGAAAAGGCCTGTTCAATTACATCAAAAAAGGTAAATACCGTTATGAGAGAGAATACTCCATAATATTCCCGACGTATAACATTCCGGAAGGAAAAAACAGCATCGGGTTTGATCCATTGAATTTTTGCAGGGATAAAGGCGGGCACTTTTTCGGACCAGCTCAGGTATACATCCCCGAATTTCTCGCGGAGAAAAAATTCCTCGGCAAACATGATCCGTTCATAATAGACCCAGAAGAAAAAGACAAAACTGATGATGAACCAGAAATTTTCTGTAAGTAAGGCACAAGAGAACCACATCAGAAAATTGCCCACATACAAAGGATGCCTTACCATATTGTACATTCCCCTGGTGTTCAGACTATCGGCGATCTGTTGTTCCCTGTTTCTCCCGGAAGTTCCACGGGGGGTAAATCCCACCACGAGTGACCGTACAATGAGACCAGCAATACCGACCAGAAAATAAATAGGTTCGAGCCATTCCGGGCTATAAGGTTCATATCCGCGTGCCCGTGGAAGCACGTATACAAGGATTCCAACAATCAAAACGGGAACAGGGAAAAAACTCCGGTAACGGAAAAGGTAATTGCCCTGTTTTCTGAATTCTTCAATAAGCGCCATCAATAAAAAATTTTAACGCGCGAAAATAGCAATAGTTTGGTAAATCCCAGCAGTGATTTCCATAAATTACAAGAAATGAACGGATTCCCTGCCTTTAGCTGTTGCTTTTTAGCATTTCCAATTTTGAGGGAATTTTCTTCCACAGGAGCCGGAGCGGCAGGAGAATTCCTACCCAGGCAAACTCGGCAGTGATAAGGAATATGCAGACATCACCGGGAAGATACAGCGTTGCCAGGGATACAGCCAGGCCTATGTTGTTCATGCCTGAACTAACAGAGAAAGTCAGTTTTTCATCAAGTCCCCCGCCTACGCCAAATACCCATCCCAGACCATACATTGCAAGGTACAAAACAGTTGAAACAGCAAGGTAAACCAGTATTCTCGCAGGATGATCCATTATGGCATGCCTGTTCCCGGCGATGGCCAGCAAGAAAATTACCGAAAGTGCCAGTACCGTTATAACAGGAATGTTATTTGCCATCGCCCTTGAAAAAGCCCTGTATTTCCGGAGCGGCAAATGGATCAGGAAAGGGAGGGGAATACTCACAAGCAAGGAAATCAGAAAACGACCTATCCCGATACGGGCAGCTTCGCTATAGAACAAGGGCGTGAGAAAGGAGATGGTGAGTATACTGAAGAAACTGCTGAGTATCAATATCAACATGGAGAGGTTGATCCTTGCCCCGAAAAGGCTTGTAAAGGCAGGTGAGGATACTGCAGCCGGCATCAGCAGCAGAAACAGGGTTGTAAAGGCAAAGAACGGGGAAACAAAAAACACAAGGAAATACCCGGCAACCGGAAGCAACAGGAACCTCAGAAACACATATTTACCCGCTGTCAGCAGATTAGGTTTCATCTGTTCCAGGTCCAGTTCAAACCTGAAGAAAGTGGCAAAAATAATGGTGAACAGGGCGAGGAGGATGATCCATGCAATGGATGCTCCGGGAGAAGGAATGAAAAAGGCGAGCAGGCAGGAAGCCAGCAGGATCAGGCTGAAATAGGCGGAGGCAAAGCGATTAACCGAATTCATTCCACTGGAAGTTTATCTTTCCGGGGTGGCAAAGATATGACAAAGCTGCTGATCAGAAACTACACTCCGGCTGATTTGCTCGCTATACCCACAAGTGCCACGGACAGAATCAGGAAAAGCAGGCCAGCCAGAAGGGTTAGCCTGGTACGAAGGCTCACCCCTTTCCATTCACCGGTAAGTAACCCAATAAGGTTGGAGAAAACAATAACACTGCTGAACAGGATTGTCCAAGCAATAAAATCCAATGAGGCCGGGATCTTCGTTGTTCCAATGCCCTTGAAAACAAACTGCGTGAACCAAATGGCCCCGGCCAGTAATCCAAAGATGTAGTTTCTGAGCAAGGGGCTCTCTTTTGATGCATAATCCTTCCAGCTACCGTTTTTAATGGCAAGGATGATACAGTACAGGGCATTGAATGCAAAGCCACCAATAAGGAGAACAGCGTATACTCCATTGAATTTCCATATCGTTCCTGGATTGGCGGCAACAGTGAGTTCAGCCATGGCTTTGCCGGTCGACTCACCAAATGAAAAGCAGGCACTCATCACTCCTGCGACAATTGCAACCAGCAGTCCCTTTTTCAAATTAAAATCACTTCCCGTGGCCTGGTTGCTCAGGTCTTTTTCCTTCAGGGAGGCTGCCCATCCGCAAACGCCAATGCCTACAAGTGAAAGGATTATACTACCCAGCATATAACTGCCTCCGGTGCCTGAAAACATGGCGGAAGCCAGTTTTTCACCTGCTGCGCTCAAACTCCGCCATCACTTTTAACCTGTCCGGTAAGGATAGGCACCAAAGGAGATATGATGGTTGACAGGGCGCTCGTCAAACCAAGCGGCAGCGCATTTCAAAGGCCAATGCCCAGGTACCGGATTGACAGACCCCAGGTAAGTCCACCGATTCCCCACCCAAATCCAAACATCACCGGCAACCAGATGCTGTCCGAAGGAGAATCGGAGATTATTGAAAACAGAGAAGGAATCGTCAATATGGCCATGATCCATGGCGCAAGTATCCAGGCAGAGAGCCCCTGCACCATCCATCCTGTTTCCCAGGACCACTGTTTTACATATTTCAGCGGGAGGTAAAAGGCGCCGGAAGCAAGGCCTCCGAACATTATTAACAAGACTCCGGTTATGGCTAACATAAAAAAACGGGTTAGTAACAATTCAAATATAATATTTTATCACGAAAAGCCCGGATCATCGATAAGGAATACTGAACAGTTATAATTCAAGTTCTGTAATGTTTCCCTGCAGTATGAAAAATGCGCGATACAGTATAACTATATCGCGCTGCAGACATGCATAATCCTGTTTAAAGAGAATTCTACCTTGAAATAATCAGTTTTCCGGTTTCAATGTTTCCATTACCCGAGAACCGGATAAGATATACTCCTTCGTACAGATCTTTCAAACTCACAGAAGCAACATTATCTCCGGGCACCGTCTTTACAATTCGTCCGGTCATATCCATAATTGACATTTCCTGACCTGCTTTCAGGTTCAGGTACAGGACATCGTTTGCCGGGTTTGGGTAGAACAAGCCTCCTCCTCCGGCCAGATCTTCAACTCCAACGCCACAATTCAATCCCTGGTTGGAAATACCCAATGCATAGCTCGCATGTGCATCTTTGTTATCAAGTGCATAAGCTGCAAAATTCAGAGTACCATTGCCGGTGCATGAACCCGATCCTTTTACAATAATCCTGGTTGAAGAGGTAGTAATAATGGACTTCAGTGTATTTGGTTCTATTTTCCATCCAATTCCCCTGTAGAAGGCATTTTCGGGGAGTACATTTACCAGGTAGGTAAGCTTTTGCCTGTTAATAGTAATATGCTCGTCCGTTTCCGGAACGATTGTTACGCTTGTGGGCCTTATCCGGTCGAAGTTACCCAGGGGTTTGGCTTCAAATCCCGGATCGTCTCCACGGAAAGTAATCAGGACCATTGAATATTTGGGCACAGTTACCAGCATACTATCTGTTAGGTCAATCGAGGCGGAGTCGATAAGAAAATCCCTCGTGCTGAAATCGCTGCCGGAAAGCACATATTTCATTCCGTTCCGGACAGTGATACCATCCGGAAGATCAAGCTGTACGGTATAATCCGCCTCAAAGTCCCTGCTGAAAAGGACAATTGAGAAAACCGTGTCCCTGTTTGAAGCGAAACTACCAACTGGACTCCAACTCATCTTTTTTCCATAACCATCTGTGATGAAATCGTTGGTCTGAACCAGGACAGGCATAACATTTCCCTTGCTGAAGTGGTTGAACAATTTGGCGGCCTCATACAACGGCAGTGGTTTATAATCCTCCGATGGAACGGTTATCCTCCATTCACCGCCGGTGAGATGGAAAATACTTGGTACGATGGAACCGTATCTCATGGAGGTTACCAGGTAATCAGTCATCACAATCGCCTGCCCCAGCCTGCCATTATAAGAAGGATTGGTTGCATTCGCTTCATAGAGGTAAAAAGTTTTCATTGAACCCGTAATACCGAGCATATCAAGCATGGTAAGGCGAAGTCCTTCAATATTTGCAGCAGCTTGTGCTATGCGGAATTTGTAGTATTCTGATTCAGTCTTTCCTGCCGGAATATCCGGGTCATAGTTCAGATTTCCGCCCAGGTAGCCTGAAACAGCCAGGCAGTTAATCTGCCCGGTGTCTCCTGTCAATACTGTTGTATTCAGACTGTACGATTCATCCGGCCTTGGATTTCGTCCACTGTATACCATGATAATCTTTTCGGGATCATAGTAAGGTGAGTTACGAACAACTTCTGCGGCTGTGCGGCACCAGGCACCATAAGTTGTATAATTTGAGCCTATTTCCGCCTGATGTGCAGCAGCACCCCACACTTCATTTCCAAATTCCAGGAGTATGCCTTTCCCTTTTTGAAGGAGGGGCTCCGGATATCCCTCGGCGGCACGTTTGGCTCCCCAGGTTGAGGTGGATGGACCGGCAAGGTACTCCAGCAGATTGGCAAAGGTATTCGGATCGGTGCGAAAGTCGAGCCCATCGTGTACACCAACCGTGAGTGCAAAATAAACATTCATTTCATTTGCAAAATTGAGCATACGGGCATAGGTATTCTGTTTCCCTGTACCGCTGGAACCTGCAAGAGACATACTGTTTGCACCAATTCCACCCCAGCGTATGGCCCCGGGTTTAAAATCGCGAATCAGTTGTCTTACCTGTGCATTATTCACCATGGTTCCATCTTCAAAAGGCCCGTTAAGGCCGATCCCCTCGTTCCATGATATATTTTTCAATTCAACCTTTACCCTGGCACGTTTCTCTCCCAGCGAAGGTCCAAGCGGATCAAAGTTCAGTGTTTGTACTTCGAAGGTATCACTGTGAACTGACTCATTCATACCTGCATCCACTGCCACCAGGCTGATTCCATAGGTGGTTTCAGGGGTCAGACCAGAAATAATCAGGCTGTCTTCGAAAATGAGCTGCCCGGGATTTTGCAATACCCCATCCAGAAATAATTTGTAGCCAACAACTGC
Organism: Bacteroidales bacterium; assembly: GCA_046329925.1. Taxonomy (GTDB): domain Bacteria; phylum Bacteroidota; class Bacteroidia; order Bacteroidales; family JAAYUG01; genus JAXLTS01. The sequence continues at coordinate 92,748 of JAXLTS010000012.1, read as the reverse complement.
CGTTTCCTGGTCGGATGCACCAGACCATCTGATTTTCAGTGCCTGTCCGGTTGCAAGGATTGTTTCAACCGTAACAGGTGGTTGGGGTGCAACTGCATCAAGGGGGTATGTTTCAATGTACGTGCTGGGGCCAAGAAGAGACTCATTCCCCATCTTATCCACTGATGTGATGGATACTGCATAAGTCGAATCCGGAGTGAGATCAGAAATAGTAAAGGTATTTTCGGAAAGTAAATCCGAATTCAGTTTTTTCCCGTCGAGGTAAATATTGTACCCAAGAACCTTCACATTATCGGTTCCATTGTTCCATTTAACCACAACACCGGTTGAAGAAAGCCCTGCCAGACTGACCGAAGATGGAGCCACCGGCCTTACTGCATCATAAACAGGCAGGGTAAGTGTTCCCGGAATATAATCCTTGGTAATTCCCGGCCCCGACATCAGTATCCCACCCAAAGTAGTATGGATGATCCACTGGGTTGCGTAAAAGGCATAAACCTTGCCGGCCACAAGATTTACAGGTGCAGATTCGGTTTCCTGACCACTGTTTGTGCCAACAGGTAAAACTCCTTCTTTTGTGCTTCTGAAAGATATTTTGGTAGCATGTGCTGGATCACTGTCAGTACTAAGCCAAAATCCATGAGCATCCTGTGAACGCACAGTAAACCGGTAATCCCCTGATACAGCAGGCACAATGTATCCCCGGTAGAATGCTGTGTAAAAATCGTGTCCTGTACAGGGAGCTGGGGGGCCACAATCGGCGCTAACAGTCAAAGGTATATTACTGTAATCCAATGCAGTATATGGTCCTGCGCCAGATTGTATTAATTGGGTGTAAATTGGTGTTCCGTTTACAGGTACGACCTCCTGCCAGAATACTGCATCGTGAATTTCAAAAAACATTCCCGTTTGTTTGTAAGGCCCCATGTTCACCACCACTGTATCTGTTGAGGTCCCATCATCATCCGTTACAGAGACGAATAAGTTTACTGTACCCGGAACACCCTGTTCCACCAGGTTTATCACAGCAAAATGATCATTTTCCTCCATCGTAACCGAGGCAACCTTCAGCAGGCTGGTATCTTCCGGTACGGCTGTAATTATAATTGTTTCATATAATTCATCACCGTCATGTATATTGGCGATAAGCAACTGGTTCATGCCTGACCCTGTTACCAGGTAAACAGCCGAATCCGCGTAAAAAGCTTGCATATCCTGGGAAAATCCGTTTAGGGAGAGCATGCAGGCTGCCAAAAGTGAGAGTAGTGTTTTTTTCATCTTTTCGGTTTAAACTGATGAGTGTTTATCATTTTATTTTATCCGGCCCAACTAAAACAAATGCATGCCCGGAAAATGAATTCCAGGCATGCCTTGCGTGTTTTCCAAAAGTAAATATTCCTATTCTACAATTAGTGTATAGGAATCCAGCTTTCTGCCAGCCTTATACAGGTCGAGTGTAACAGGTGCGGAGCAGTTAATCTCTGTTACCCCGCTGGTAACGGAGGTAGTTCCAACCTTGACCGAATATAAGGTTAGTCCGGTAAATTCCGCCACCAACTTGGTTTTGAGTGCCGGTACTAGTAGTGTTTTTACCCGGATGGTTTTGGTGGTATAATCGATGGTTCCTGCAAGTTTTGGGTACAGTGCGGTTCCATTGGCCTTGGTGAGATTGAAGGTCGCGATTTTCTCCACTACGGTTTTGATCAGGGCATAATCCTGTACTGTGCCGTCTTCCGCGGTAACTGTAATTTTACTGGCTGAACCCAGATCCACCGAGTTTTCCTTGTCACTGATATTTTTTGTCCCGATAGTCACAGCTGCTCCTATGGATGCAGTGGCTTTGGTTTTTACTGCAGTGATTTTCGTATCCTGAAGGTATATCACTTCCACTGTTTTTGCAGCTTCATCCGGATAAACAGTAGTTCCCAGGGTTGAGAAAGTAACCGAATTCAGTACTTTTTCGGTGTAGGGATCGCGAAGAATGTACTTAACTGTATAAGTTCTTGTATCACCATTCATTGCCTTAATGGTATAAACCACGGGACGGCCCTCAGGGTCACCCGGAGTTATGGCTGAGAAATCAACCAGTGAAGTTCCGGAAACCTGTTGGGAGTCACCAATAAATACAGTAGCAGCAGAGGAGGTGGTGAAAAACATCGGGGCTTTGGCGGTAAGGTCAAGATTCCTGGTGGCATAAAAGTAAATCTCCGTGCGGTCCTCATTGAATTTTCCTTCCACTTTGTCGATTGAAATACGCAGAAAATCGGCACGGCGATCGTTCACATAAACAGTATCGGTTTTTACAGCTGAGAGGTAGTCCTCACCCCAGTTGCCAACCGAGGAAGCCACAATAGTAAGCGGGTATTTCCCGGCATTAAGATAGGCCATGGACATGGAGTCCTGCCCGGGTTCCAGCACAGTACCTTTTCCTTTCGGATTGAATGGATCGTAGGAATTTGAAGCTTTATCCCCGGCATAAAGCGTAACAAAATCACCTTTCACACCTTTGAGGATAATAGTAAAGTTTTCCCCGGCATAAACGTTGTTGTTGGCAGCAGTCAGTTTGAAGTTGGCTGAGGGTGTCACGGCTTCTTCCCTGGTACAGGCAGATCCCATAACCGCCAGTATCGCAAGAAATGCAAATATTCTAATTTCTGTTTTCATAGCTGATTAATTTGAAATCCTTAGCTTTTCGGTACAAGGTATTACCAACCAGGATTCTGTTTTAAGACCCCGTTATTGATATTAATTTCATCGATAGGAAAAGGAAGATATTCATTCTTGTTCTTGATAAAGGATGAATTTCCAAGCAGTTCATACCAGTTGATGTTCCAGGCCGGATCGAAACTCCAGCGCACCAGGTCCAGGAACCGGTGTCCTTCAGTTGCCAATTCGACATCCCGCTCATGGATAATAGCAGCCCTGGTCAATGCAGCGACAGGAGCCATCCCTACCCTTGCACGGACATCATTCAACTGAACAAGTCCCAGGTCGGTATCTTCATCCAGTAAAAAGGTCAATTCGGCATACATTAATTTTACATCCGAAAAACGAATCACCCGGATGTCGTATGGATCATTCTTAGGAGCATCCTTTTCATTGTATACGGGATAAGAGTATTTCTTCAAACCAAAACCAACCGAGGGTTGCCCCGCATAAGTCATATTTCTCCCTTTTGCAATTGCCTTGTTATTAACGCCGGATTTAAAGGGCTTGTTATAATAGAAACCAGTCCTGAAATCCATTGTATCACCGTCCAGATAACAGGTTCCATAGGCTCTTGGATCCCTGTCGAAACCAGCCGGGGTTCCGGTTGTTTCAAACTGCTGGAATAAGGAAGGGTTAATCTCATGGTTTCGATAACTCGATTCGTGTGCCGAGAAATACTGTTCATTAAGAGCACCTGTCCATTGCCAGCCCGGAAGCCAGCCACCCTGGATTCGCTCATCACAATACTGAATTTCCCATATTGCCTCTTCATTGTTTTCAGCTGGATAAAAAGCAGAACTGCTGCTTGGCAAAGGAATATATGAGAAATTGCACTGGTAGGCATTGATGTAATCCCTCTTTGTATAAGGTGCCAGCGGCTGGATCAACTTATAGGTGCCTGACTGTATCACATTGTTGAGGTGGGTTTTACCAAGTCGCAGATCTGCGAGGTCTTCTGCAGAACCGCCCAGGCCTTTTTTCATATAATAATAATAATGCTTAAACAGCATGGCCTTCCCGAGCAATGATTCTGCCGCTCCGGCGGTTATGCGACCTACATCATCTCCTGTGTATTTTTCAGGGAGCACGGCAAGTGCATCTTCCAGATCAGCCCGGATCTTATTCCAGAACAATGCCGGGTCGGAATTTCCATACCCGATATTGTAATCTTCCGGCATAGTATAGTCATCATAGAAATAAGGCTCATTAAACAGTACCACCAGGTAAAAATAATACATCGCACGCAGGGCTTTAGCCTGGGCAACATACTGTTCCTCCTCGGCGCTGGTAAGATCCGGAATTTCCTTTGTACGAAGATTGGCCATCAAACTGCTGGTTCTCCAGACACCAACGTACAATGCCTGAAACATACTTTTAACCTGACCCGATCCTGTAGTGATGTTGAAGTTGTCCATTCCGGTCGATTCGAAAAGAATCCTGTCATCGAAAGAATTGAAGAGGAAGAAATAATTGTTCCCGAACATTCCCCCGAATGCAAGACCGTTATAACAGGTATTCAGCGCCATCCAGGCATCATTTTTGGTTTTGTAAAATGAGCTGAGATTCAAACTGTTCTTGTTCTCAAGTGCCAGATAGTCATCACCACATCCCGGGATAAGGAAACCCAGGAAAAGTAAAATGAAATATTTTCGGATAGTATTCATAGTTGTCTAATTTTATCGGTTAAAACTCAACCTGGATTCCAAAAGTAACGGAACGAGGCGTCGGGTAAGTTCCATTGTCAGTCCCGGAATTTATTGGACTGGATGAAACCGCTCCCTCCGGATCACGGCCCTTATATTTGGTGAAGACCAGTGAGTTCGCTGCGCTTACGTAAATTCGTCCTTTCGTAATACCCAAGGCGCTGCTGATTTGTGATGGCAACGAGTAACCCAGCTGAAGGTCCTTAACTCGAAGGAATGAGGCATCTTCTATCCACCAGGTTGAAATCCGGTCATTTATATTTTCATTGTTAGGATCAACCCTCACAAATTCGGTGGATGGATTTTCGGATGTGTAATAATTATTCACGTATTCCTTCAGCTTATTATGATCCAGATCCTGCACGTTAAAAGAACACAAGCCGGCACGCTGGGCATTAAACACCTGGTAATTAAACATCCCGTTCAGGAAGATCGAAAAATCGAATCCCTTGAAATAACCTTCAAAACCCAATCCGAGCAACATGTCAGGCAGCGGTTTGCCGATGATGGTCTTGTCCCGGTCATTAATAAATCCATCATTATTCAGGTCCTTAAACTTAATATCCCCGGGAGAAGGTGCCTTGGTAGGTGCAGCCCAGAGGTAATTGCCAGAGGTGTCAAAATCTGCCGGGGTTAGTATGCGTTCGGCGATAAACCCATAAAGACTTCCGATAGAATGCATCTCCATTGTAATATTATTTCCGGCAGGAATATCCTTAGGGACATATTTAACTTCATTTTTGATTGTTGTTAAGGAGAGATTAACTGAGTAATTAAAGGTCCCTTCCATCTTTTTGTAAGAGGTGGCTATTTCAAAACCCCTATTCTGAACCCTGGCCAGGTTTACCCATGGCTCAGAACCATCACCGGAACGACCGAATATACTTGGAACTCCATTTCTAACAAGCAGGTCATCCTGGTTCTTTATGTAATACTCTGCACTAACCTGCAACTTATTGTTGAAGGCATTCATATCAAAACCAATATTCGTCATTGCGGCAGATTCCCACTTGATAAACGGATTAGCAAAGGAATAAAAGATATTTACCCCCGGAACCAGTTTCTGAACTTCGCCAAAAACAGGCGAAAAATTCTGGGTACCATCGATAAAATCATCATACCCAAAATAGTCGATGCGTGAATTTCCGGTTTTTCCCCAACCAAATCTAACTTTCAGCAGGTTAATCTGCTCCACATTCTGAAGGAGGTCCTCATTCAGTTTCCAGGCAAATGAGAGGGAGGGAAAAACTCCAAAGAGGTTCTTTTCACCAAAAACAGGTGCAACACCATCTCTCCGGATACTTCCCGTAAATAGATATTTTCCCTTGTAATCATAGATTACCCTACCCAGGGAGGATAAGGACCGATACTCGCCTATACTGCCTAATTCATTCTGCCATTCGCTGGCCTGGCTCATCACCCGTAGCTGAGGGTAATTATACCCCAAACCATCAACAGAGAGGGAAGTTGAATTTGAGCCCCTCACATGATATACCCCAGTTCCGGTGATTGTATGGTCTCCGAACGATTTGGAAAAAGTCAGCTGGTTTTCGAGGGAGTATGTCTGACCATCATAATATGACTCATGTAAACTTGCCCGGTTTACACTTCTTACACCCAAATCATACTTAGGTAACCAGTTGCTTGTTCTCCCAGTGTATAATTCAACTGAAGGGGTGACTTTAAATGTAATCCAGTCGGCAGGCTTAACTTCAATGTAAGCACTGGCCATTACATTATTAGAGAAGCGCTGGTAATCTGGCAAATCAAGTTCTCCGCGTGGATTAGGTTTGTCATTGCCACCCGTGTTGTTTGTACCAACAGTATCACCCGGGAATACAAAAGAAACCTGAGGGCCCTCATACCCGCCAATGTTGTTTGGGTTGAAAATTTTCATCAGGGGAGATGCGATGGTTGCCACCTGCCAGGCGTTACCTTGTTGGGAACCAATATCCTGATAAGACATCCGGCTGATATTAACTGTTTCACCAACCTTGACGTATTTTCCAATTTTGAAATCTGAATTAGCCCTGACATTATAGCGGTCGGCACCGGTTTTCCGCAGGATTCCTTTTTCATTGAAGTAGCCTCCTGATATACTGAAATTACTGTTTTCGTTGCCACCGGAAACATTTATATAATGGTTCTGAGCAATCCCGGTCTGTACAATGGCATCCTGCCAGTCCGTTCCTTTTTCCCAGCCCGGCCCATAGTAATATTCCCTGAAAGCATCTGAATATGCAAATTGTGTCTGGTTGTTTTCTTCAAGTATCTTGTTGTAGAAAGCTGCATATTCATCAGCATTCATTACATCCAGTTTTTTGGGAACCCGGTTAATGCTGGCATAACTGGAATAGGAAACATTCGTTTTCCCTGATCTGCCGCGTTTGGTGGTTAGGATGATAACCCCGTTTGCACCATCGGCACCATAGATAGCTGCAGCAGAGGCATCCTTGAGTATCTGCATACTTTCAATATCCTGCGGATTGATTGAATTGATACTTCCCGTTATTACCCCATCCACCACATAAATTGGATCAGAACTCTTGTTTATGGATCCGAGACCGCGGATACGGATTGCAACACCTTCACCAGGCTTGCCTGAGGTCTGTGAAACCATTACTCCCGCAGCCTTTCCCTGCAGGGCTTTATCGAAGGTGGAGGTGGGCGTCCTGTTAAGATTCTCCGAAGTAACCACCGCCACCGATCCGGTGAGGTCGCTTTTCTTTACCGTGCCATAGCCGATCACCACCAGTTCATCGAGTAGTTTTGTCGAAAGAAGCAGACGTACATTGATCACCTGCTGATCTCCCACAACAATTTCCTGGGTTTCGGAACCTACGAAAGAGAATACCAGGATCGCATCGGAACCAGCAACTTCAATGGAATACTTCCCATCCAGATCGGTGGTGGTACCCAGGGTGGTCCCTTTAATAAGTATGGTTGCACCAATCATGGGATCGCCTGTGACATCGTCAATAACTACTCCGGTTACGGTTCGCTGGGAGTAGGCGGCTGTTGAGATAAACAGGCTCAGAATAAAAATCAGCCGTCCTGTCCAATAGAGGGGGACAATTCTTCTCATGTTAGTTTAGGTTAGTTAGCTATGATCATCTCAGGAAAAACTCCTGCCATTCATATGTACAATTATCCTGTACGAATCCCTTATCGAAATAAATTATTCAACAGAATAACTGAACAGTATATTAAAATTAATACAAGTGATGACTTAACCTCCCTTATTCTGAAAATTTATTTTTTATATGTTGTACAATACATTTCGCTCAAATGCAGGTATTAAAAAGGATAGCAGCGGTCCTGCCTTTACCAGTGGCTTATTAAAAAAATAGGGATTATGGAAACCCATTTGTATATACCTAACACATTTAATATTTCCGATATTATTAACTAAACCGAAAAACTATGAGAAAAATTTACGCCCTGTTGGCATTCCTTAGCATTGCTTTTTCAGTAAATGCGCAGGATTCACTACGGGCCGTGGGTTGGATTACTTACCCCACTGATGTGGACTGGTCCACTACGACCCATGAAAAAATGAATGTTGACATTATGAAAGCCCCTGCAGGCTGGACCTTTGATGAATCAACATTCGACCTTTCCGAACTTTGGGACTCCCTGGGAACTGCAAATGAAGTGAAGAACTGGACCGATCAGGGTGGCGAGGTACCCTATGCTTCCGGCGAATTCGGCAGTGAATGGAAGGCATTTTATGATGCTGAAAACCTGTATGTATGTCTGAAGTATTATGACAAGGACATGCTTGCAACTGCCAGTGCAACAGATTCCAGGTCCTGGGAAATAATGTACCAGACCAAATATGCAGACCGGTATGATCAGGGTTGGACTACCTGTCAGACCACCCAGTACAAGAACCAGCAATATGGTCGGTTCCTGGTACTTGGTGGCGGCAAGTCCCTCGTTAAACCTGAGGGGGTAACCGAATTTGCCGGAAGCAATGGCACCAAGGTAACTGGCTGGAACAGCGGTGTTTGGGAAGGAAATCCCAACATACTCGATCCCGCTCCGCTTGTTCTGTGGGATGTTGACGCCAATAATACGGTTTGGTGTGTGGTTCAGTACAATTTTGCCAACCACATGTACTATTTGGATAATATCTGGGGAGGCGATACCATTACAAACAGGGTAAGCTTCGATCCGACTGTCAAGAACAAGATTTCCTTTGATGTGAAATCGAATGCAACAATAGATTCTGCCGGAACAGGTACTCTCAAAAAGAATGAGTTTTTCTGGAATTCAACTAAAAACGATGGATTTGAAGCCGTCTATTACAGTGGTTACCTCACCTTTACTGACAATACCTGGCGTCCGGAAGTGGAACCTCCTTCCAATGACTCACTGCGTGCCGTTGGCTGGATCACCTACCCGGCCGATGTAGATTGGGCCACCACTCCTTTCGAAAAATTGAATGTAACAATCAAGCAGGCACCCGAGGGTTGGACATTCGATGAATCTACCTTCAACCTCAAGGACCTTTGGGATGCAATTGGATCAGATAATGAAATAAAAAAATTCACTGATCAATCAGGAGGTGTGGAATACTCTGCAAATAACTTTGGTTCAAGCTGGAAGGCATTCTATGATGCAGAGAACCTCTATGTTTGTATGAAATACTATGATAAGGAACTGAAAGCTACCAGTGGTTCTACCGATTCTCGTGCCTGGGAGGTAATGTACCAGACCAAATATGCCGATCGTTATGAACCCGGCTGGACTACCTGCGAAACTACACTCTATAAAAACCAACAGTATGCAAGATTCCTGGTGCTTGGGGGTGGTAAATCGCTGGTTACAGAAGGCGGAGTCACCGAATTCGCGAGTAGCAACGGAACCAAGGTTACAGGCTGGAACTCGGGTGTTTGGGAAGGCAATCCCAATGTATTGGATCCGGCTCCCGTCGTTATCTGGGATGTGGATGCTGAAAACACGATATGGTGTACGGTTCAGTACAACTTTGAAACCCATATGTACTATCTGGACAAGGAATTTGGCGGAGATACAATTACCAACCGGGTGACATTCAACCCTGCTGTGAAGAACAAGATATCCTTCGACGTTAAGTCTAATGCACAGATCGATTCTGCCGGAACCGGGACTATGAAGAAGAATGAATTCTTCTGGAACGCTGATAAAAATGATGGATTCGAAGCCATTTATTACAATGGATATATCACATTCGGGTCTGAAAAGATAATCATTGAAGGTGTTGATAAACACAATGCCAATATCGGTGTATATATGTCCGGAGATGTACTTCGACTGAAAGGAATTAACAATGCCGATGTACAGGTATACAGTACACTTGGCCAGCTTGTTAAATCGGGCAGAAGTGTGAATGAACTCAACCTTCGTGACCTAAAAACCGGGATTTATCTTGTTCGTTTGAACAACTATCCAAGTGCATTTAAAGTATTTAAACAGTAGTATGTTCAGTTAGTGCTTCATGGAAAAGGGCTGTGCGAGCGTTGCACAGCCTTTTTTTCATTTCCAACTTTTTCATATCTTCACCGGTGCAGATCAGTTACTCCAATGAATCAAGATGCCAAAAAATTTCACCTCCTTTGGTACATCCTGTATGTGCTGGGACTTGTAATTGTTATTGACCTCCTTACCGGTATTTTCCTTATCCCGAGAAGCTATTCATCATTCCGTACCCTGCACCCGGTTTACCACCATGGACTATTGAAGAACAAGGAAACCCTTGCCGCCTGGGGTCCTCTTGTGTATCCCTTCACAACAAATTCCCTTGGGTTCAGGGACGAAAAGGTACGTAAAGTGCCCCCAACTATTCATAATAAAAGGATCCTGGTACTTGGTGATTCGCACACGGAGGCTGTAGGTATTAACTTTGAAGACAGTTTTTTCGGTATTCTCTCGGCTGCCGCCCGGGTAAAGAACATCGATATGCTTAACGGGGCCGTTGTGAGTTACAGCCCAAAGATCCATTACCTGAAAACCAAATACCTGCTTGAAGAAGCAGAACTTAAGTTTAATGAACTTTGGGTATTCCTGGATCTCTCTGATCTCCAGAATGAACTGGCATACGAAGCCTTCGAACCCCAACCCGAAACGGTATGGTGGAGGCTTTCAAACGGTACCAAAAAATTTCTTATCGCTCATTCATTCCTTTATTCTACTTTTTTCCGTATAGCAGATAAAAAGCGGGTGGATGCCTTCTATGAATCCATGAGGGCCTTTGATGAGATGAATCAGCAGAAGAAATCGGATAACATAATCGAACTTTATTCTACCTTTTTTAAAGATTTCAATGATAAGGACATGATACGTAATCCTGCTTTCCATGGCGTTGGTCTCTGGTATAGTGATTCGGCCACTTTTGACCTGGCAGAAAAAGGTATCAGGCTGGGTCAGGAGAACATGAAGAAGCTGGCTGACCTGTGCCGCGAGAACCAAATAAAACTTAAAATCAGTGTTCACCCCTGGCAACCACAGGTTTCAGCACATGACACCTCTGACTATTATGTAAATTCATGGCGTTCATTCTGCGAAAAGGAAAACATTGATTTTATAAACCTGTTTCCTCTTTTCATAAACGGGGAAAACCCCGAGATTGTAATTAAAAAGTACTATATCCCCAATGATAATCACTGGTCGGAAGCGGGGCATCAGTTGGTAGCCTCATACCTTACTAAATATATTCTCTGACATGATACGAAGTGCCGGAATAATCCTGGTCCTCATTCTCGCATGCAGTTCCTGCAATGAGAACAACCGGATCAGGACTCAACTTAAAAAAGTAATGAAGGAGGATTCCCGCGCCTGGGATCGGATACTTACTCTGCAGGGAACAGCGGTGCAACTTGACAAAGATAATGCCGGATTGATGCAGGAATATTGCATGCAACTGGTTAATGCAGGCTATCATTCGCGTGCTCTTAAAGAATGCCGGATCCTTGTGAGCAAAGAAAATGGGAAGCCTCAGTATGCAGACCTGTATTGGGGAATACTTGCAAAAAACTATCTCAATCCTCTCAGTGACCCACTGTTTATAAAGTACTACAAGGAAGTGAATACTAGAGAAAAAATGACATTCGGATTAATAATCGATTCTGTTAATACTATAAACGGACTGCTAAGTAGTTTTCCTGCATCCCCGGAATATTACACGGCACGGGGCAAACTGTTTTACATGATCTCAGAAAATGCTGCAGCAGAATGGGACCTCAATCAAGGCCTGAGATTTAACTCTGATAACCCGGATGCGCTATATAATCTGGCTTTCGCCGAGTTTCACAAGAATAACCTGGCCCGCTGCCGGATGCATCTTGAAAGATATGAGCGACTTGTAAAGACGCATTCCATCAAACCATACGATGGTTTTCCAAAATTCAAATACCTGGTTCAGCAACTCAGCAGTATAGATGAACAGCTCAAGGCGGGTAATGAGCGAAACCCCCTGTTACTGAAACGCGCCCGGCTTTATATGGATGCGGGTGAATACCGGCTTTCCATTCCCGACCTGAATGAGGTAATGAAAATTGAACAGAAAAACCCGAATCTGTTTGCTCTGAGGGCCTATGCCCATAAACAATCCGGGCATGATTCCGCTGCAGTTGCAGATCTCCGAAAGGCGGAACAACTTGCCGGCAAAAAATATCCAGACCTGGAAAAGGAGATTATGCGCAAATAATCATCGAATCAGAACTATTTTGTTTGAAACTGATTATAGTTTGGGCTCTTACATCAGAAGAAAAATATCTAAGTTCTGTAGTGGTTCTGCTACAAAATTTAATCAGAAATCAATTTTTATAAGAAAAAAAGTTAAATACAAAGGACCTCCGGAAAACTTCGGTGTGGTATGTTAAACCACAAAGTACTCAGAGGAAGTCACAAAGGAAGTCACAAAGGAATTTACAAATGGATAGCACCTTCCAACGTTAACCTTATAAAAAGGAAATTTGGGACACCGGAGAACACAACCAAAACCACCTAAGAATAGCATCCTCCTTCGGCAGTTTGTGAAATAACCTTTTTAAACCTTCGTGGTAAGTAAGAATGAAACCATAAAGACACAAAGGGCATCCCAAAGCAGTTCACAAAGAAAGTATAAAATAAAAGCAATTTCCTCCTTCGTACATCGCTGGCTGGCATTCATGAAAAAAACGGACTATTTACCACCGGCATTACAAACAAACCTGCAGGTCCCCTTATGCAAAAAGGAAATTTAAAGTATGCTTTCTGCGAGGCATTTGCGGTTTAATATTCCTACATTGCATGCATAACATTCAAAGCTTGACCTGCTTTTTTTCCATGTGGAACGGTAGTAAATACGGCTATTCTGGAATCAATTGTTTTTTCAGTTTCAGTTGTAAAATGCTAGTTATTTTTCTTGTGCAGGCAGGCTTATTTTCTTCATGCATTGAAGTATTTGACCCGGAGATTAAAAACTATGAAAACCTGCTGGTGGTTGACGGTTTGCTCACCAATGATGAACCTGCCGCAGTGGTTTATCTCTCCCGGAGTTTTCCTTACAACTCAAGTAACAGTATCAAGGAGAAAGGAGCAGAAGTAAGCATTGTGGACGAATCCGGGAACCTTTACCTGCTCAATGAGCAAAGTGCAGGAAAATATGTTTCCGGATCAACTCTTACGCCCTTGCCGGGTGGAAGTTATACCCTGCATATCACTACAAGTGACGGCAAACAATACCGCTCCTTTCCGCAGCAGTATTTACCTGCACCTCCCATCGACAGTGTTTATTATGAAGTAAGCAGAGGTACTGATCAGACTGAAGGTGTAAGCTTGTTTCTGGATGCCAGGGGTGAGGAGCAGGCATCCCGATACTACAGGTGGGAATGGGAAGAATGCTGGCTGGTAATCAGTCCATTCTTTAAACCCGGAGCGCCGAATATCTGCTGGAGTTACGACCTGTCCAGAGGAGTGTTCATTGGATCTACTGCACAATTTGAGGAGAATATCGTGAAAAAACAAAAACTCTATTTCCTTGGGACAACCTCAAACAAGCTCTCCCAGCGCTATAGTACCCTGGTGAAGCAATATGCCATCACACATGAAAACTTTGTCTATCTCACCAAGTTAAAAGAACTCAATGAATCGGCCGGAGGATTTTTTGATCCAATCCCTGCAGCGCTAACCGGGAATATCAAAAATACCGCGGATCCAAACATCCCGGTGCTTGGCATCTTTGAAGCCTCTGAGCACAGTTCCAAACGCATTTTTATTGACCGCTCCGATCTTTATATCAGCGAAATTACAACCGGTTACGAGCAATGTGAGATGACTGAAATATCCCTGGGTGATTACAGAAGGGGTGTATTGATAAACTGGAATTTTGTTGAAATGTATTTCAATTCCCGTTTGAACGATACCATGGTTGTACTGGTAAACAAGGAATTCTGCTATGACTGTTCAAAGATTTCTTCTTCCGCACGACCCGACTTCTGGATTGATAAAGTTAAATAAGTGATACCCCGCTACCATATCCGACTGATCCTTTTCTTCCTGATTCTGGAAAGCTTTCCTATAGCTTTGCAGGGCCAGAATCAGGTTAACGAAAGGGTTTCTGCCCATTCCCCTGAGGACGATTACTCCTTTGTAAACGGATGGGAGTACCGGATAAAAACTGCGACCTCCGGAACACCCTTCCTCCAATCCAATGAATGGAAAACCGGAAAACTGTTTTGTGATGCCGGAACATTCGGAAACCTGATGATGAATTATGATATTTTCCAGGATGTTCTGGTAATCCAGCAAAATATTGATGGTAAGCCATGTATAGTTGCACTGAACCCACTTTTTATTCATGACTTCTGGTTGTCCGGTTACCATTTCAGGAATATCAGGGATACGGGGAACAAAACCACCGGGGGCTTTTATGAGGTGATTTACAACGGCAAAATCCAGATCCTGCGGAAATGGAAGAAAAAGATCATCGATGAGAATGTGATAAATGGAAGCTGTTTCAGAACAGAGCAACGAATCTTCATCCTGCATGAAAACAAACTGGTACCTGTAAGAAGACGCATAAGCATTTTAAATTGCTTCCCTGATCATGTAAAGGACATCAGCGGATATTGCTCTGCCCATGGAATTCATCCCCGTACCGCCGGGAACGATAACTGGAAAGCACTGGGATTTTTTATTGATCAACTCCCCTAACTCCATACCCCGCATGAGGACCCTGCTCCTGCTCATATTTCTGCTTACTTCCATTTCCGGAATCGCTCAAAAAAGTGAAACCCCCATCCCTGCTGCCTGGAATGGTCTTTCCTTTGGACCATTCGCGGACAGCCTTTACCAGAATGCAGGTATCAGAGTGTTTTATAAACCGGAATGGACCAGGGAAATTAAGGTCAAGGTACCTGCAGACGGTTATCCTTTGCAAAAAGTACTGGCTCTCAGCATCAATGAAAAGGGGCTTTTCTCTGCAATAGTTTCTGAAAAATATATTATTCTCAGCAAGGGATATGCTCTCCGGGAGGAATTACAGCTGGGAAGTTTTGAAGGTTTCATTGACAGCGCATCGGTAAATTCCGGCTTCAGCGAACCGGAATCATTGCTGCCGCAAGATCATCTGCCAGGTGCTGCAGATAATCAACTCATCGACGTTGGAAAACCGGACGGGAAATCCGGTCAATCAGAAGCTATTTTCAGTGGGTCTGTAATTACACGAGGATCCGGGGAACCGGTGATCGGAGCTACTGTTTATGCAGAAGATGCCAAAAAAGGAAATGTTACTAATGGCTCCGGAATTTTCTACCTCAAACTCAGCCGGGGAACACATAGTATTTCGGTACGATGCATTGGCATGAAAGAGGTATTTCTTACCATCCAGCTGCATTCCGACGGGTTTTTAAATATCAGCATGGAAGAGCACCTTGTGGAACTAAACCCGGTTGTTGTAAGTTCAAAACGATTTCACAATATTGAAGGCGCCCAGATGGGATTTAACCGGATTGATTCCAGAACTATTTCCCGCATCCCGGTAATAGGTGAATCGGATGTACTGAAAGTGTCCCTGCTCCTTCCCGGAGTACAGTCTGTAGGTGAAGGTACCACGGGTTTCAATGTGAGAGGCGGCAACGCTGACCAGAACCTGATTCTCCTGGACAATGCCCCGGTGTTCAATCCTTCACATTTCATGGGTTTTTTCTCGGCCCTCAACGCCGACATCATCCGGGAATTCGAGTTGCATAAGAGTGTGATACCTCCTTCTTATGGAGGCCGGTTAGCCTCCGTACTTGACCTCGCAGTGAAAAATGGAAATAAGTCAGGTTTTTCCGGTAATGGAGGTATCAGTTTTCTCACCGGGAAACTGGAGTTGGAGGGACCAATTGTGAAGGATAAATGCTCTTTTCTGCTGAGCGGTCGCAATACCTATTCGAATTGGCTGCTTCAGCAGATCAGGAATCCGGAGATAAACAGGAGCCAGGCGTCCTTTTCCGACCTCAACGGCAAGATCCATCTGGAAATGAAAAACCGGAATTCAATCAGTCTTTCTGCATACCATAGCCGGGATGCCTTTTCAAAAAACAAAAAGGATACCTTATTCTACTATACCAACAGTATTGTATCAGCTGACTGGAAATGGAAGATAAGTCCCCGTTTCAACATGTCCAATAATTTAATATACAGCAGGTACTACAATTCGCTCCAGGACTCAGGGGTTCCGCAGCAGGCCTATAAAATGGATTATGAGCTGCAATATTATCAACAGCGCACCGATTTCACCTACTTTCTGAACAATGATCACCGGCTTGCCTATGGCATCTCCAACATAGTGTATTCACTTCAACCGGGATCGTACCGGCCTGCAGGGAAAAACTCCCTCGTAAGCGGGCAAAGAATGGAAAAAGAACAGGCGCTGGAAAGTGCATTTTACATAAATGAAGAATTTGGAGGAATCGATAAACTCCTTGTCAATGCAGGAATACGGGTGAGTAACTATCTCTCGCTGGGTCCAGGGACTTCCTATACATACCGGGAAGGTCTCCCTTACGAATTATCCACAATCACAGACACCATCCTTTACAAACGAGGGGAAATATCAAAAAGGTACTCAGGCATCGAACCCCGAATTTCCATGCGATATATGGCAGGGAGTAATTTTTCTGTCAAGGCAGGATACTCCAGAATGAAGCAGTACATCAATATTTTGTCCAACTCATTTTCCATATCCCCCACCGATACCTGGAAGCTGAGTGATCCCAACCTGCCACCCCAGGTATCTGATCAGGTTTCCCTGGGCTTTTATCAGAACCTGAAACACGGGATATTTGAACTTTCCCTGGAACTTTATTATAAGAAACTGGAGGGGCTCAAGGATTATAAAGTTGCTGCCGATATTTCGATGAATGAACAGATTGAAACTGAAATTCTAAATTGCAGGGGTAAATCATATGGTATAGAGTTCATGGCACGTAAATCAACGGGCAAATTGAACGGCTGGGGCAGTTATACCTATTCCAGAATACTTGAAAAAACAAACAGTTCCTTCACCGAAGAACAAATCAATAACAATAACTGGTTCCCGGCATCGTATGACAAGCCTCACTCTGCAAGCCTGGTACTGAATTACCAGTTCTCGAGGAGAGTAAGTATTTCCACCGATGTAGTGTATTCCACCGGTCGCCCGATTACCTATCCCGTTGCCAGGTATACCTTCCGGGGCAACACCTTTGTACATTATTCGAACCGCAATGAATTCCGTATCCCCGATTATTTCCGCTGGGACGCCAGTATAAACCTGGACGGGAACCTGCGGATTACCCAATTCGCCCATAGTTTCTGGAGTCTTTCAGTTTACAACATCACCGGAAGGGACAATGTCTACTCCATCTATTTTATCAGCAAGGGTACCAGAACACAGGGCTACAAACTGTCCATATTTGCCCGGCCCATTGTTTCTGTTACGTATAATTTCAGGTTTTAAACGAAGTCCGGATGACAAAAAAAATTCCAATCCTGCTCCTGGTTTTGCTTCTCCTTTCAGGAGCTGGGATGGTCGTGTCAGGACAGGAAAAGGTGCATATTTCAACCGACCGGGAAATCTATTTTTCGGGCGATATCCTGTGGTACCGCCCCTGGATCCTTCCAACCGGGATTGCTGCGCATGGGCTCACGAGCCGGATTGTTTATTTGGAACTGCTGAACCAAAATAATGCGCCAATTGTACAGCAAAAGGCTGATTTATGGAAATCAGGCGGTGCGGGCTGTTTCACGATTCCTCCCGCGACTGTTTCAGGAAATTATATTTTAAGGGCCTATACAAATGTGAACAGAAACCAGGGACCGGAAAGTTTCTTTGCCAAACATATTATAGTAATTAATCCAGGATATCCAACCCCTGTCTTTCAGGCCGGATCGATTAATAGTTCCCCAACGACATTGGATCAGGTTGGAAATGAGAGTACCACACAAAATCTGGAATTCCAGATAACAGGTAAAGGTATGATCTTCCGTCCGGGACAAACTGTAGATTTGGAAATCCTGACGCTTGCCGGGAACAAACCGGTAAGTGCTGAATTATCTGTTTCGGTGGCCTTACAACTGAGCAACTGCCCTCTGAATCCGGGAATAACAGCCTCATTTTCGCAATCGGCAGAAACTGTAAGCTCAACTGATTCTAACTTTCTTTCCAAGGAGTACGAAACAGACTATATATCGGGATTTCTCGAGCACAATGGAAAGGGTTTTTCCAATCAGGATTTATACTTTTCGGTACCCGGTGAAAACAATATGGTAATGGTGTTAAGAACCTCTGATAACGGCAAATTCAACTTTCCTGTTTCCAGGCTGGAGGGAGAACAAGAGATACTGCTGAGTATTTCCGATAGTTCGAAAGGGCTCCTTCTTAGCCTTGACGAAGAATTTGATCCCCGTTTCAGCGGACGGGATAATTTTTCGCCATGCATTGATTCAATTATCCCTGCTTCTCTTAATTCAGCATTTCTGGAATGGCAGATCAGGCGGAACTACGGACTGCGAAACGATACCGTGTTCATACCCTTGAAAGAGACCTTTCAATTCTTCGGCAAAGCTGACGTGGATCTCAACCTGAAGGAATATGCGGAACTGCCCAGTATGGAGGAAGTATTCTTTGAACTGGTAAAGCAGGTGATGGTACTTAAAAGGAAAAAGGAAACCAGTCTGGCAGTGATCGACCGGGAAACGAACCGTACGCTTGGGGACCACATCCTGTATTTGCTTGATGGAGTTCCGGTGTTCAGTACATCCGACATACTGGAACTGGTTCCAGCCCAGGTTAGCAGAATTCAAGTAGTAGCCAGACCGTACTATCTCGGAACCGCAGTCTTCGACGGAATAATATCTATTGCAACCCATGGAGGGGCCCGCAATTCAGCAAAATATACAAATTTCTCGGCTGGCAAATGGATTAAATTCGCCATGGCCCCTGCCCTATTTTGGCGGCCAGCCGCAGTTCCCGAAAACTACCCCGACTTCCGGCCGCTGCGGTACTGGAACTCTTCCATTCATACAGGAGCAGGCGGGAAAGCCATGATTCATTTTACCGTTCCAGACGCAGCGGGCACTTATCAGATTATGACAGAGGGGATTGGTGCAGGAAATTCGGCAGGCCGGAAGTATTTTCTTTTCAGGGTTGCACCCTGAGTTTTTCTTTATCCGGCACCAGGTCATTAGAAATCTCAAATCTGCAGGGAATTTTTCGTGTATATTATTACCCGTTCGTACAAAAATTAATTGAAAATGCTATTTTTTCATGTTTATATCATCAAACTGTAAAAAATACTTTATTTAGATCATGATATTCTATTTAAAGGGGGGTCATAAATTTATTTATACTATTTTTAATTTTTATTGTATTTTTTATAGGGGGTTAAAATATTATTATATATATTTGCAAAAGGAAATTGATAAATGAATCACTTAAAAACGAATGTTATGAAAAGAACGCTTCGAACCATGATGGTGATCCTTATGATCGTGCCGGGGCTTATTACAAATAAGCTGGCAGGACAGGGAGAGAGCGAAAAAGCCTCTCCCTTTTTTGTTAATATGGACCTGGTAAGCCGGTACCTCTGGCGTGGAACTGATTTTGGCAATGCGCCCCAGGTGCAGCCAACAGTGAAGTTTGCTACCGGGGGATTCACAGCTGGGGCGTGGGGCTCATACAGTCTGCTGGGCAACTACCAGGAAGCCGATCTTTTTGCCTCCTATACATTACCGTTTGGACTATCGGTAGGTTTGACGGACTATTACTTTCCCATCGGGAATAATGATTCAACCTATTTTTCCAAAGGGCACTATGCCGAAGCCAACCTGGGTTTTACCGGGGGTGGATTTTCATTCTCAGCCAATGCAATTTTGTCTACACCTGCAAAGACGAACGACCTATATTTTGAAGCCGGGTACACCTATAAAAACCTGAGTGTATTTGCCGGTGCCGGTAATGAAGCATATACCCTTGACGGGAAATTCAATATATGTAATGTCGGGCTTAAAATGACCAAGGAAATTAAAGTAACAGAGAGTTTTTCTATTCCGGTCTACGGTTCTCTTATTCTGAATCCTGACAAGGAGCAGGTAAATTTGGTGGTGGGAGTGAGTTTTTAGAGAAGGAGAGATGAAGTGACAAGAAGACACGGAGACACGGAGACAAAGAGACTGAGAGACTGAGAGACTGGGAGAAGATGAAAAAGTTTGGAAAAGTCGGTGGCTACAGTGGTGCCCTGAGCCTGTCGAAGTGCCTGTCAAACTTGTCACGGGGCCACAATTTGTAAGATGAGAATGCGGGAAGATGTTTAATTGAAAACAGTTGACTGAGGCAATGGTCTATTGGCCAAGAGCTAATAGCTAAACGTCAAAAGCTTTTTATACCAAGGGTTTTAGTTAGTAATGTTTGTTAGTGCAGTTAGTTATTTTAGTTGTTTAGTTAGTGTAGTTAGTTGGTTAGTTAGTTAGTTGGTTTAGTTTGTTGGTAGCAAAAGAGGCGGACTGCGTCCGCCTCTTTTCTTTTTGAATTACTATACTACATGAGGTTAAGCTGCTTAATACTGGAAGCAATTTCATCATCGGAAACGCTGAAATTATTCAGTTCGCCTGCGAAATACCGGTCGTAAGCGGCCAGGTCGATCACTCCATTGCCTGAAAGGTTAAAGAGGATGGTCTTGGCTTTTCCTTCAATTTTGGCCTGTTTGGCTTCTCTGATGGCAGCTGCAATGGCGTGTGTACTTTCAGGGGCAGGAATAATGCCCTCGGTACGGGCGAAAAGTACACCGGCTTCGAAGGTTTCCAACTGGGGGATGCTAATTGCCTCGATGAGTTTATCCTTAAGCAGTTGACTAACTATAGCTCCAGCTCCATGGTACCTTAAGCCCCCTGCATGTATACTGGCAGGGATAAACCGATGGCCCAGGGTATACATAGGAATCAGAGGGGTCATCCCGATGGTATCCCCAAAGTCGTAGGTAAAGGTGCCACGGGTAAGCTTCGGACAGGAAGCTGGTTCCACGGCCATGACCCTGGTTTTCTTCCCTTCGGTGAAATTTTGACGGAGGAAGGGAAAGGAGATTCCGGCGAAGTTAGAGCCGCCACCGAAACAACCAATCACAATATCGGGCATATCTCCGGCGATTTCCATCTGCTTGATGGCCTCCTGGCCGATGATGGTCTGATGCAGCAGTACATGATTAAGAACGGAGCCCAGCGAATACTTGGTATCTTCATTTTTAGCAGCCATTTCGACCGCTTCAGAAATTGCAATACCAAGTGATCCAGGCGATTCCGGGTCTTCGGCAAGTATTGCCCTGCCTGCCTCTGTAAATTTTGATGGTGAGGGAATAACCGTTGCATTCCAGGTATTCATCATCATTTTCCGGTAGGGCTTCTGCTCATAGCTTATACGAACCATATAGACCTGCAACTCTATACCGAATATATTACAGGCATAGCTCAAGGCGCTCCCCCACTGCCCTGCACCCGTTTCGGTGGTGAGTTTTTTCACACCTTCTTTTGCATTGTAATAAGCTCAGGCACAGCAGTATTTGGTTTGTGCGAACCAGCAGGGCTTACACCTTCATTTTTAAAGTAAATTTTAGCAGGAGTATCCAGGTATTTTTCCAGATGCAAGCACGTACCAGGAGGACGCCACACTTTGTATATATCCTGAACTCTCCGGGATTTCAATCCATCGGTCGGTGCTCATTTCCTGTTTTAGCAATCCCACGGGGAACAGAGGGGTCATGTCTTCCAGCCTGATGGGCTGTTTGGTGCCTGGATGAAGCATGGGCTGGGGTTTGTTGGGTATGTCGGCCATGATGTTGTACCAGTTTGTGGGCATGTCTTTTTCTCCCAGGATAATCTTCCGATAGCTACTCATAACTGCAAAAAGGTTATTATTAGACAAAAAAGAGGCAGGTTGTAAACAACCTGCCTCCTGTATGATTAATCGATTTTTTCGTTTTATACCATGGGCTTTCTGCTTACAACCACCATCGGGATCATACGCCAGAGCCACCAATAAGCTACATTCATGTGATGTTTCAGAGCCATTTGCTGAATGCTTTCAGTGCAAATGTAATTATTCTGTTGAACCAACCAAAAAAAAGAGGTTCTTTTATTCTTTAACCCAGTTGTTTACTTTAAGCCAGTCGTGCAGTCGATCTGCCCAGGTGGCCAGCACCGGATCGGAAGGAAGGAGTCCTAAATTTTGTTCCTGTTTTGGTAAATATGCAGTTCTGCCGTACTTTTTGCCTTTCGAAGTGCCAGATAAAAAGGATGGAGTTTTCAGGAGGAACCCTGTCGTCTGCATTGGTATGGAACATAAAGGTTGGGGGAGTGAGGTTTATGACCTGCAACTCGCTTGGAAAGATACCCGGCGAGTTCCGGATCAAGTTCCTTCCCGAGCACCATTTCCCTGCTGAACCGGTGGGTATATTCCGTTGTAAGCGATATAACCGGATAGCCCAGACAGAAAATCAGGCCGTGAGGACTGACGTTCCACCTCATCGGAACTCTCTTTTGTCCCGGCATCAAAATGAGTTGCCACAGTGGATACCAGATGGCCACCTGCCGAGAATCCCATAATCCTGATACGAAAAGGATCGTATCCATATCTGGGAGCCAGACTCCCTTACCAGCCTTACAGCACGCGTCGCATCGTCGAACTGAGCCGGATATTTGTATTTTTTATTATCCCAGGTGTTCAATCTGTATTTCAGGATGAAGGTATCCACACCCAGTTTGTTAAACCATTCAGCCACCTGTTTTCCTTCATGGTCCATTGCGAGATGGGCATAAGCACCACCGGGACAGATTACTACCGCTGTGCCATGGGCTTTATTTTGGGGCCGGGTAATAAAAGATACAAGGCTTGTCATCAGGGGATGTTCCCAAAGCCCCTGGTGCTCCTTTTGGCCACAGCAGGATGGAATCCTGGGCATTCATCATCGGTGTGAAACTGAAAAGAGTAAGTAACAAGAGGAGCATTTTAGATTGCTTTCCCATAAATAAAGTTTTTTTAGTTTCGTAATGCTATCATTCACATTCCGGATTACCTGCTTCATACCCCGGGCAGATTTATTTACCCTTCTCCTCCAAAAAATAGTTTAAAAGCCCCTGCAACCGGCGGTTGCTCCAGGTGACCCATTCCCTATCTGCCGGCCTTCAATCTCCACTACAGGCAACACTTCGGCAGAAGTACTGGCCAGAAATGCTTCGTCGCAGGAATACAACTCATTGAGCTTAACTGGCTCGGGCGATACCCGGATTCCAAGACCAGACGCAAGTTGCAACACGATTCGCGGTGATGCCGGAAAGAATCAAAGCTGACTCAGGATGGGTGTATACTATACCTTCCCCCTTACAAAAAATATATTTGAATGGCTGGCTTCGGTAATTACTCCTCCCTGTGAAAGATACATTCATATAGCCCTTTATCCTTTGCCTGTTGGAACGAGAGGACATTCCCAAGCAGGGATACTGATTTTATGTCACAACGTAACCAGCGTATGTCAGGGAGCAGGGCAATGGCAACCCCTTTTTCGGCAGCGGATTTATCCGGAGTAAATTTTCGTGCAAAACCATATGTGGTTGGTGTAACAGGCTGTACAGGAAAATGATGTGTCCGGGGTGCTGCACCTCTTGTTATCTCCAGGTAAACGAGAGCCTCATCATTCTGAAGATTGTTTACATCAATTAATTGCTGACAGATCGAATTGAATTCAGAGGCGTCAAATCCTTCAATCTTCATCTCAGCAAGGCTTCTTTTGAGTCGTTTTTGATGACTTTCCATTCCCAGGAAAAAATTCCCATACCAGCGAACCACCTCATAGACCCCATCGGCAAAGAGAAATCCACGATCATCGGGGGAAATGAATGCTTCCTTCTTCGGGACTACCTTCCCGTTCAGCCATACTTGATCCGCTTGCTGGTTTTGCATGATCCTGCAGGGTTTTTCCAATACCCGGACCAAGATAGACAAAATTTTTTGTTTCTGATCCCGAAGATTTCCTGTATGTTCGCAAACAAAAAAAGGCTGCAATCTGTTTTGCAAATAGCCACAATTACGTGTAAACATCCGGAAAAAATGCCTGAAGAGAAATTTAAATGGATAATTGAGCAATTTGCCGATATAAAAATTATCAGATACCAGGTACCCGGATTTGACAAGCTGAGTTTACAACAGAAAAAACTGCTTTACTATCTTTCGGAGGCAGCACTCTGCGGGCGGGATATAATTTTTGATCAGAACGGGCGGTACAATCTTCTTGTAAGAAAAGCACTGGAAGCCGTTGTGCTGAGTTATACCGGAGACAGAAACATACCACAGTTTGCTGAATTTTTGACATATACCAAGCGTATCTGGTTTTCGAACGGTATCTATCACCACTATTCGAACGATAAGTTTTTGCCCGGATTCAGCATGCAATACTTCCAGGAACTGCTTTGTAATTCCGATCCCAGGCTGCTGCCTCTTCATGCAAATGAAAAACCGGATGAGCTGGCAGCAAGGCTGGAGCCTATCCTGTTCGACCCTTCCTATTTACCCCGGAAAATCTCCCAGGAGGAGGGTACAGACTTGCTTTCCGGATCCGCAGTAAATTTTTATGAAGGAGTCAGTATGGAGGAAGCGCATTCCTTTTACAGATCACTGCAGGATACTGCCGGAGAAAACCCTCCTTCTTACGGACTGAATTCCAAACTGGTCAAGGACAACGGACAGATCAAGGAAATGACCTGGAAGATGGATGGTCTTTATGGGGAGGCTATCAAATCCATCATTCAATGGCTGGAAAAGGCCGTCGAGCTGGCCGAAACCAGGGAACAGGCCAGGGTGATCGATCTACTGTGCGAGTTTTACCGTACAGGCGATCTAAGGACATTTGATGAATATTCCATTGCCTGGGTTAAGGAAACCAGTTGCCTTACAGATTT
Source organism: Bacteroidales bacterium (assembly GCA_046329925.1). GTDB lineage: Bacteria > Bacteroidota > Bacteroidia > Bacteroidales > JAAYUG01 > JAXLTS01. The sequence goes on along the minus strand of JAXLTS010000012.1, from coordinate 67,900 downwards.
TGTAAATGGTTTTATTGAGGTTTATAATGATCCCCTCGGGATCAAGGCAAGTTGGGAAGCGCTTGTGAACTTCAAGGACCTGGAAGCCACCAGGAGGACTGAAATAATCAGTTCAAACGCGCAGTGGTTTGAGGATCATTCGCCGGTGGATCCGCGCTTCAGGAAGAAAGAAGTAAAAGGAGTCAGTGCCAAAGTTATCAATGCAGTCATGCTTGGCGGTGATTGTTACCCGGCCACCCCTATAGGGATCAATCTGCCCAATGCAGACTGGATAAGAAGCAAAACATGGATCCAAATCGGTAACCCTGCAGAATATTACCTTTGCTTATGACCAGGCTGCCGATGGAAATGGATTTATTGAAGAGTTTGCTTCAAGCGATGAGGAGATCGAATGGAATAAAAAATATGGTTTTATATCAGACAACCTGCATACGGATTTGCACGAATGCCTTGGACACGGCTCCGGGCAGCTTCTCCCCGGAGTAAATCCGGAAGCACTCAGCAATTACCATTCCACCCTGGAGGAAGCAAGGGCTGATTTATATGCTCTGTACTTCCTGATGGATGAGCGCATGATCAGTCTTGGCTTGCTGCCGCACCTGGATGCAGCCCGGTATGAATATACCGCCTACATGCGGAATGGGTTGTTTACCCAGCTTGTTCGCGTGGAAGAAGGCAAAAATATTGAAGAAGCACATATGCGCAACCGGGCACTCATTGCCCGATGGTGTTATGAACAAGGGAAGGATAAGTCCGTAATCGAAAAAATCAGCAGAGAGGGGAAAACATATTTCCGGGTTAACGATTATGAAATGTTACGGTCCCTGATTGGCAGTTTGCTTGCTGAGGTTCAGCGGATCAATTCGGAAGGTGATTATGCGGCAGCCAAAAACCTTGTGGAAAATTACGGTGTACAGGTCGATCCGGACCTGCACAGGGAAGTACTTCACCGTTACCGGAAACTGAACCTGGCCCCCTACAGCGGATTTATCAACCCGGAACTAAAGCCCGTACAAAAAGATGGCGAAATAATTGATATTGAGATTGTTTACCCGGATGACTTTTGTAAACAAATGCTCTCCTATTCCGGGCGGTACTCCTTTCTTCCCATTACAAATCATGCCTGATGCGAGTTAGGCCCGATTTTTGCAATTTAACCCTTCAGTTTTGAATTTGTTTTGAACGTTTTATCTTTGTCTTTGTTAATCGGAAAGCAAACTTACTACCGACCATGAGGAAGGAATTGATTTTCTTGATTTTTTTTGCATTTCTCCTGATAATTCCGGTCCGTTTTGCCCAGGCTCAGAAAGAAATCTTTTTGCGTAAGATAGATTTTGAACTTACGAAGATCAGCCCAAACCCGTATGATAATGAGTTTTCTCTGACCCTGCAGCTGAACAAGAGCACAAAATACAAATTTGTTGTTACCAATCATATAAACGGATCAATCGGGGAGGCGGTAGTCCATGTATTCGACTCGGAAGTTCCGGATAAAACATTGGTATCCAATGTTTTCCAGACCAAGTATTTTGAACAGTTCATGTTCCTGTGTAGTAAGACCACCTTCTATGATATCACGGTTAAGTTCCGTGACAATACCATAGGGAATTCGCAGATAAGTATTTACATGGTGCAGTAAGAAGAGCTATTAGCTATTGGCAGTTAGCTGTTAGCTGTTTGTTGTTCGCTGAATTAATTACTGGCTCTCCTCTTTCTCTACCGGCCTGCTCATCATCGATGCCCCCTGGCAAATATCCCCAAAGGCAGAAATTTGTTATCAGCTGAGGGAATTACCAGTTCGCCGGTTTCGATTGTTTCGTCCCGAAAGAAATCCTCCCTGAAAAGATTTCTGGCTATAAGGGAAGAGTGGCCCAGTGAATAAAGGTTCAGGAGGATAAAACTACCAGGGCTGTCATGCAGGATGGAATGACAAGCATCCATCATCTCCCCGACCTGGTCTTCAAGTATCCATTTTTCACCATCGGGTCCCCTTCCATAGGCAGGAGGATCGAGGATAATGCCATGGTATCTGTTGCCTCTCTTCACCTCACGGCGTACAAATTTCATGGCATCTTCCAGTACCCAATGGATATTATCTATTCCGTTCATATCAGCATTTTCCTTTGCCCAGCTGATTACGGGTTTCACTGAGTCGACATGCCAGACTTCGGCTCCGGCCCGGGCTGCAGCCAGAGAGGCAGCACCTGTGTATGCGAACAGGTTGAGTACTTTTGCAGGCTGTTTAATCTGTGATACCCGGTTCGCAATGTACTCCCAGTTGGGCGCCTGTTCCGGGAAAATGCCAATGTGACCAAAGGCAGTAAAACCAAGCCGCATTCGGAAAGATACACTGGTGCCTCTGTGGGTAACAGTCCACTGTTCGGGCACCGATGGCTTTTTTTTCCACTCGCCCCTTTCTCCTTCAAAACTTCCCTGGCGGGCTTCCCGCAGCCTCCGAAAACTCGCCTGTGCCTGCCGGTCCCACTCTCCGGTACTTAGTTGCTTTTTCCAGATTGCCTGGGGCTCAGGGCGACACAGGACCAGACTGCCAAATCGTTCCAGTTTCTCCTGATCGCCGGAATCGATCAGTTGGTATTCCTCAAAAGTCAGAGGAGGATACAATCCGATAAGGGGTAAGGTTTTCAATCGTTCTCAGGATTTATTGTAGTTTCTGCCTTGTCCAAATGTACTCTCATTTCGCAAGCCGAACAATCAAATACAAGCCGGAAACGCTTGTTACCTGAACTGAGGTAGAACGGGCCTTTGACATTTTCATTCACTAACCTGTCCTCCCTTGGGCACAGGCCATGTTCCCGCTTTATGCAAAAACGCATGGTCATCAGTGCTGCGTTTTTATCATGTGATTCTTCAAAGGCTTGCCGGATCTCTTCCACTCCGTGTCGCCTGTAAAAGCTTACTGCCTTCTGATTCAATACATTTCCGCGGTAATCAAGGAGCTTCGAAGGAAAAGAAACGGAATTCGGTTCAATTCTTGAAAGCGTTCGCCGGTAGCTTTCGGCTCTGAGGGATTCCAGTCCGGCAGTTAGTTCCCTCCTCCATCTGTTGATTTCTGACACAGGAATAAACCAGGCTCCTTCAAGGTCAAGTGTTACAGAAACAGGACTGAAAGGAGAATTCCCCATCTTGGAAAGTTGTTCTTTCATCATGCTGGCAGCCCTCTCTGCATTCTTTGCAGGTTCCCTGGCACAGGAAAAGGATTTGCTCACTTCCAGGCCGTCTTCATCCTTTATACTGACGATAAATCCTTCAGCTGATTCAGTGACATGCACCCGGCATCTTATTTTGCGTGAGGTTTCAGCTGCGAGTTCACGTTCGAAGCCTGCATCCTGATTTCTGTAGACCTGGAGCCCCTTTGCTATGGATTTCATCTCCGATGGGAATATGCGTCCATTCCGGAATGAATTCACCAGGAATCCAGTGAGCCTGTACTGGTCATCGAAGAAGCAGAGCCCGTCGCCATTGTTCAGATCAACGTTTCTGTCGAGAGTAAACCAGTCTGTTCCTGTGTCCTTTACCTGGCCGAGCGATTTGCCCAGCGATTTGGAAGTCCACAGGGTGGACATCGTTCCGGGAGTGCCTTTTGCAAAATAATCGGTATAACCCCTGTTAAAGGTTTTTTCGGGATCAGGCAGAAAGGAGTATGCAGATATCCCGGAGGATGCCCGTTTCCAGCGGTTATCCGATTCGAGAATATCATCGAGTTGTTTTCTGTAAAAAGCGGTAATGTTCTTTACATAATATTCATCCTTGAGACGTCCTTCAATTTTGAATGAACTTATTCCCGCATCGAGCAATTCCTTCAGCATGCCCGAAAGGTTCAGGTCGCGCAGTGACAACAAATACTGATCCTGTTTGAGCAGCTGCCCGTCCTTGTCAGAGAGAGTAAAGCGGTTGCGGCAGATCTGGGCACATTCGCCCCGGTTGGCACTCCGGCCTGCGATGGCCTCACTGATATAACACTGGCCGCTGTAACTTACGCACAGGGCCCCATGCACAAAAAACTCCAGTTCAACATCGCTTGCAGCACGGATAGTTTTAATTTCATTCAAATTCAACTCGCGGGCCAGAATGACACGGCTGAATCCACAATCCTGCAGAAATTTCACCTTTTCAGGGCTGCGGTTATCTGTTTGAGTGCTTGCAATAAGCGGTACGGGAGGCAGGGAACACTCGAGTAATCCCATATCCTGGATGATCAGTCCGTCTATCCCCGCATTCCAGGCTTCTCGGATAAGAGACAGAGCCTGGTCAAACTCATGATCATACAGGATGGTATTCAAGGCCAGGTATACTTTGGCCCTGTACAGGTGTGCAAATTTTGTCAGCCGCGCAATTTCTGAAACAGGATTTCCGGCTTCCTTACGGGCTCCGAACCGCGAGGCACCAATATAAACAGCATCTGCCCCGGACTTTACTGCCGTGATGCCAATGTCTGCATTCTTTGCCGGAGCCAGAAGTTCAATCATAAAGCCGGGGGCTAACCGCGCAAAAATAGGGAAAAAGTTGAAATAGAGTCCATACTTGTCATTCCGGGAATTCTTCCGTAAACTTGCATTTCAACCGGTAAATTGGTCTATGTCCGAACTCATCAGCTCCCTCCAGAATCCGCGTATCAAGAATATTTTGAAACTGGACAAGCCATCGGAACGCAAAGCGCAGAACCTTTTCGTTCTTGAAGGTATCCATGAATTCAAACATGCCTGTCAGGCCGGATACTCAATAAACAGTGTATTCTGGTGCCCGGAGATACTTCCGGAACCCGAATTCAGGACACTGGTATCAGGCTGCCTTGCCCAACCACCAATCTATGAAGTAACACAACCCGTATTCGAAAAAATATCCTACCGGGGTGGTACCGGTGGCATCTGCGCACTGGCCGTTCCTGTTTTTCGCCGGCCCGGTGATCTACAGCTTGGAAAAGCTCCATTGATCCTGGTACTGGAAGCGGTTGAAAAACCCGGAAATCTTGGCGCCATACTCCGCAGTGCGGACGGAGCCGGCATTGATGCGGTGATTATTGCGGATCCTCATACCGATTTGTACAATCCCAATGTGATCCGCTCCAGCGTGGGATGCCTTTTTACTGTTCAAACAGCAATGTGCACCGGTACAGAGGCCCTTTCGTTTTTTAAGGAGAGAGGGATCCGGAGCCTGGCTGCCGCACTTCCGGCCAGGAAATTCTATCATGAAGAAGACTACCGGCAGGGAACAGCTTTTATAATGGGAACAGAGGCCACAGGACTATCTTCCTTCTGGCTGGAACAGGCAGATGGTATGGTGAAAATACCCATGCTGGGTGGCAATGACTCCCTTAACGTGAGTATCTCATCGGCTATCCTGATTTATGAAGCGCAGAGACAAAGGGGGTTTTTAAAGGGGAAGGGGTGAGAGGTAAGTGGTAAGTGGTAAGTGGTGAGTGGTGAGTGGTGAGTGGCAGGAGCAGTGGCAGTTGGGAGTTGAGAGTTGAGAGTTGAGAGCGAAATCCAAAACACAGGTTTGGGGCAGATAGATTAAGTTTTGCACGAATGATCAGCCATTGCTACCCGCCTGCTTCGCATTCGGGCAGGCTGCTACTGCTGCTGCCACTGCCACTCTCTTCAATCGGAACATAAAACAAGGTGACACCTTTTTTCAGGTCATCGAAACTGAGGTAGTTACGCCTGTTTTTTTCCGAGAGGTAAGCGATTAGAACGAAATCGCCAACGCAGCCGGTTGAGTGAAATATAAGGGCGGACCAAACAGCAAATTGGGCAGGTCCATCAATCAGGAGCAGGGCAATAAGCAGAAGACTATTCAGCAGAACAAACGGAGGCAATGCAAGCCATATAAATTCCCTATGGTTCATCACAAATTTATCAGCCACTGCATAAAAGAGGAATTTCTCCCATTGTGCAAAAACACGGGTTTGTTTTGCCCCCATCAATTTAAATGTGAGCAGGTGGATAAGTTCATGAACAGGGATGATAACAAGCATAAAAAAAATTGTCCCTGCCAGGAAAGCACCCAGGTAGGCCGAGATGCTGCCTGTTCCATCCGCTATTGAAAGGACTATCTGTACTGTAAATCCTAACAGGATGAATCCGTTGAAAATATAGAAAAACAGGAGTGGAAAGCTCACAGGACGGAGGTGCTGTGTAATGAAATCAAGAATCTCGGCATGCTTAATTTCAAGCACCAGCCTGTACCCTTTCCCCTCCTCCAATAATTGATGATCTGTACGGACCATTTCCAATCTATGATTATTTCATGGTAATACGTACCCCGCTCCCATTATATACAACGCGTTCATCGGGATCGGGGAGTTCATTGTAACCTACGGGCTTTTCCCTTGTGATCCAGCTGATTTCGAAAACCCTCTTTTTTATCTTGTCCTTATAATCTCCTTCCTGCTTACCAATCTGGAGACTCCTTTTCTCCTCATCCCATCGGATGGGGATGACGGTGTAAGCTCCGTCCTCACAGGCGTTCGAAATCCCATCATCCTCATATAAGTCGAATGAACCTGATTTCCCGGTGTATATTAGCAGGCGGATTGTATCAGGTAATTTTTCATTGGTGTACTGCAGGTCCGGTCCGAGAGGAACCACAGAGCCCTCCCTAACAAAAAGAGGCATGGTGGTAATTGGTGCTGATGCGCTGATCGAATGACCTCCTTCCAGATAATGCCCATACCAGAAATCATACCACCCGCCGTCGGGGAGATAGACAGGCCTGTCAACAGATCCCTTTTCTGTAACAGGGCACACCATGAATGCAGTGCCGAACATATATTGATCATCAGTATTCCAACCTATGGGATCCAGGGGAAAATCCATTACCAGGGGACGCATCAGGGTATAATGTTCCAGGTTCACTTTCCCGGCCAGAGCATAAATGTAGGGCAGTAGCCGATAGCGGAGGCGGCTAAATTTCAATTGGATGGAATACTCCGGGTCGTTCTCATCACCAAAATACCATATCTCGCGGGGGGTATCTGATCCATGAACGCGGAAAACGGGGCAGAATGTTCCAAACTGATACCACCTGACGAAGAGTTCGCGGTACTGCGCGTTGGTATTTCCCCCGGGAAAATCTACCGAGAAGGCGCCAATGTCAGTTGTCCAGTATGGGATGCCGGAAATGCTGAAACTGAGTCCTGCCGGAATCTGGGCTTTCAGAACATCCCAGCGTGAGGTAATATCCCCTGACCAGGAAACGGCTGCATACTTCTGCTGACCTGCGAAGCCCGAACGGGTGAGAATGCATACCCTGTCTTCGGGCCTTACCTTACGCTGATTTTCGTAAATCTCCTTGCTGTTGAACAGGCTGTAGGCATTCAGAAATTCAAGTCCTGTACCGGAAATACCCGGTGTCATTCTCCCGGCCATTTCTGCAGGGCTGGCATCACTGATCACCTCCGGTTCGGAAGCATCCATCCACCAGGCATCAACACCGGCAGGGACCAGGGTCTTATTGATCTGGCTCCAGCAAAGTTCGCGTGCTGCCGGATTGTAAGCATCATAATATACAGAAACATAGCCGAGCCAGTCGCGTGTACTGTCCCGGAGGCTGCTGTGGGTAGATAAAATCCCTTGTCGTTGAGTTCCCTGAAGTTCGACGGTGGAATAGGAACTTCGGCCATACCGAGATCATTACCCGGGCGTTCAGGGCATGTATGTTGTCGAATGCGGCTTTCGGATCAGGGAAACGGGCCGGGTCGAACTCATGCGAGCCCCAGCTGCCGGATTGCCAGTATTGCCAGTCCTGGACAATGACATCCATAGGAACCTTTCTTTTCCTGAATTCTCGCACTGTGGAAACCAACTCCTCCTGAGTTTGATAGCGTTCCCTGCTTTGCCAGAAGCCATATGCCCATTTGGGCAGCATGGGCGATCTGCCTGTAAGTTCCCGGTAGCCAGCCACCACACCATCAAGCGCGGGACCGAATACGAAGTAGTAGTCGATACCCTTGCCTGCCTGGGACCAGAGCGAGATGCTGTCATCCTTCATAGCCGGGGTTCGCCAGTACAGTTCCATTGTTTCCACGGCAGCACTCCTGCTCCATTCAATTTTCAGCGTACGTTTCCCCCTTTTCAAGTTCCAGCCGGGTATAATCGGTAGCCAGCACAAAGCTGCTCCAGTAATCACGCACCAGTTGTCCATCCAGCCACATGCGGAAGTATTGCTTCCCCTTCGTTTTCAAATGTACACACCCGATTCAGGTATTTCAACCTCTCCTGGTAACGCGCTGCCATGATTGCATCCGATAGTTCGCCCGGAAATTCAAAGGGGACAGATTTCGAGTGATGCCTATTGCAATTCTTTTTCATCTCAGGATCGGAAAAGAATTCCGTACTCAATCCCCCGAAAGTCCCGGATTTGTCGAAGAAGAGGGATTCGCTTTTTGCGAGGGCTCCAGGGAGCCAAAACGGGTCCATGAATAATTATCCCAGAGTATACCATATCCACCGGATGATACCAGGAAAGGAACAAAATCTCCCTGTTTCGTTGGTTGAAACTTAAAGTTCCACCCCGGAGATTGAGGCGGCGGTCCTGGTGCTGCCCCAATCCAAAAAATGCTTCTTCATCCCCGGCCGCGAAAACCTGTTGTACAGTCAGCACTGGTTCACCGTCGATGCTGTCGCGGGTAAATGATTTTCCACCTCCGACAGGTTCTGCCAGTACTAAATTACCGGATGCATCCAAAAACTTTAGCCCGAGACTAACTTTATCCACAATCACCGTAAGAGAGTCTGTTTCCAGCCTTACTGCATCACCTGCATCTATAATGTTCCAGGAACCTTCAGGCTTGTATCTGTCCTGAATAATAAGACTCTTTTTCAGGTACCACCAGATCTTCTGAGGCAAATACGTGTATTATCCAGGGTCTGATCACTTCCAGGGCAATTGCCTTTTCCCCGTTATTGATGATCACTCCGTTGTCGGTCTTTCTCCAGGGTTTCCTTGTACAGGAGGAAAATGCAAGCGCCAGCAACATAAACAGCAGGATTGATTTTTTCATGGAATGTAGCTATTGTTTTATGTCGAAAGGAAGGCAATGGATTTTCAGGTTAAGCCAGGTATTCGAGAGCCATTTCAGGCCAGGTCAATCAAAGGTATCTATTTCTTGCTTTCTCATAATGAGCCCAGTCGAAGCCGCTGCGCTGCCGTTGCCCGTGACAATCAGCCCGAGATAAACACCTCGTAAAAACCACCGGCCACCTCGGATGACAGAAAGCGGGCATCCAGTTGCCCCATTTCCGTGAAAGTTGTTCCATCGGTAGAAAAACCAAATGCATAGCTTCCAGGGGGTGGTTACCATTTTCAGGTAGAGAGTTCCTTCCTGGAACTGAAACTTCCTTTACAATGGTTTTGGGCAGCCCAAGGCGGGCATACAATCTGAGACTGGTTTTGCCTGAAGCATCTTTTTCGGCAAGCAAATCATAATGGTAGTTGTTGCTCATCAGGGCGGTGATGCCGGCGCTGAGACCTGTTTGGGAAGGACTGAAATCCATTGGGCTGTTATAATTCCGAATTGAACTGCTCCTGCCTTCGCCCGATGAACCCGGGTGATGCTATGGAGTCGAGTGTTGCAGAGCTCCTGCGATTAGCCAATCAGGTTTCTCTGTTAACGAATAGTGTGACATTTCAGGATTTCTCAGGTAATTCCATTGCAGGTCCAGGCGCGGGCTCCTTGAATTCATCGCGTTCAGGTGCTGCAGTTGCCGGTATGGAAGGCAGTGTGTTCACTGCCATGTAGGTATGAACAATGCCTGAATCTCCCACTACAGGCCATCCGTCTTTCCAGTACACCGGGCTCAGGAAGGTTTCCCTGCCAAGATGATGCCAAAGGTTTCCCACCGGTCTGAATCCCAGGAATACCAAAGCCACCAGCCGCCCTTATGATCCTGCACCAGATCGGCAGCCCGTACCCTGGATGGCGTTGGACTGACTGCGAACGCCGCGATGGGTAAGGATGGGATTATGCGGACAGGATTCAGCGGGCCCCAGGGTGATTTACTTCGGGCTATGGTTTCCATATGACCATATTCGGTGCCGCCTTCTGCAATCACCAGGTAGTATATTCCATTGATTTTGTAAAGATGCGGACCTTCCGGATAACGTCCCCCCGTACCAGTCCAGATGTACCTTACAGGGGAAAGCTTCTTCCTGGTCTTTATGTCTATTTCAAACTGGTATATCCCTTCGGGGCCGTTTCCGGATTATTCCCGGTGTAGTAAACCTTCCCCAACTCGTCGAAGAAGAGTGCGGGATCAATTCCACCCTGTTCGATCCATATTGGATCCGACCAATTCTCCGGCAGGGTCCTTTGTCCAAATGATGAAATTTCCGCGGTCACTCACATTGGTAGTGGTCATGTAGAAGATTCCATTGCTATAGCGGATGGTCGGTGCATAGATTCCACCGGATGCCTTGTGCCCGGCCGAGCTTCAACTGGCTTTTCCGGGCAAGACAATGCCTGATGAGGGACCAATGAACCATATCCTTGCTATGATATACCGGTACACCAGGAAAAACTCAAAAGAACTGTTCACCAGATAATAGTCCTCTCACCCACCCTGCACACAGAGGATCCGATGAAATCCCGGAATAACAGGATTGGTAAACCCCTGCTGTGCATGTAACTGGCTGAGGGCCATAAGTAAAACTATCAGAATGCTGAATTTTTTCATAAAAGATATGTGCTGAATGAACAAACTCTACTGGAATGAGAACGTCTGAATAAACAATTTGTCATATACTATAGGCCCATCCTGAGCTTTTGGGTCTACGGTTTTTAGCCAATACCCAATACCCAATAGCCAACGGCCAATACCCAACCCGCCTGCTCGCATTCGGGCGAGCAGCCAGAATCAATAACTCACCCGCAACTCCACATCATCAACTAATCCGTAATCAAGCAGGTCGTAATCTTTTTCCTACGGCTGCACCGGTTCGGCATACTTGAAACTCCAGGGCGTAACAATTCCCTCTTTGCCGGACATTGCAGGTCCAAGGAGGTTCTTCAGTGAACCGTAGACGGTAACTGTTACAATGTTTTTTCCCTTCCGCAGGTGTCCGGTTACATCAGTCTCATAGGGTTTCTCAAAAATCTGACCTGCGCGTTTCCTGTTAACATCAACCGTGGCAAGTACTCCATTCCATGAATTAAGAGACACATTCCCCTCTGCAGGGGTATGTTCCAGGCTGAAAGTGCGGGTATATTGCACTGCATTTCCATAGAACGGATATCCCTGTTGCTTCCACGAACCAAGGAGAAGCTCATTGGGAGAACCAATTTAAATCCTTTATCCACTGCCTACACCAAAATTTCCCAATACAAAAACAGGTTCCACTTCTGCAAAATATTCATAGGGGAGACCGTGAGGGTGATGGTATTTTCGCCCGGATGAACATATCTGCTGATGTCATAGACCGGAAAACCCTATCAAGCCACCATTTGCCAGGTTCAGGAGGCAGCGGTTCCCCGTTGATCAGAAATTTGAATATCCTGGGTTGTTCAGCCACCGCTTTCATCCCTTCGTAAGTCATCCCCTCGGAAATCAGAAAGGAATAATTCAGGCTGAAGCCTGTGCCCGTTGAAAAGGTATCGCGATCCACCAGTTCTGTCCTGAACTGTGAGGAACTTACCCATGGATTTTCACCATTTCCGTATTTTGACCAGACCATGAAGCCGGCATTATAAAAGAACGTGGTAGTATCCGGCATTCCTTCCATCGATAAGCGGCAATAGTCGATCATAAGAACATTCTCCGTGAGCGGATGTACCTGGCTGTGACCATCAGCGGGAACATTTACAAACTCACGCTGAACAGATGGTGACTTTTTATTTTTTCCTTCCTTTGCAATGAACAGGAGCATGGAATTTCCCGGAGCCAGATCGAATGAGGCCTTTACCTGGCCATCCTGCACAGTGCATTCATAAGGAAGGATTGTTCCAGTAAACAAGTCCAGTTTCATGATCCGGGTGCCCTCAGCATGAAAAGATCCCATGGAAGCATCCGCTGGAGAAGAATTGACTAGGAAAATCAATTGCCCGTCCTCCAGCATCCGCCGCGCATGTAATAACTGGCCCCCCGCGTGCGACGGGTCATCGAAAGTTAATCCATCCGTGTGCATGAGTTGCAGAATGCCTTCTTCAGGAAAGACCGGGACCGAAATCCAATCTTTAAGGAATCGAACCGGCATATTTGAGGCAGACGTGTCTGCATTACCATCAATATAACCGGGTCTTGCGTTCACTGCGATTACCTTTCCTCCTGCCCCAAGATATTCATGCAGCAAGTCGATTGTTGATTTGCTGAAGTTCTCCATATTGGGTGGCAGGACAACCAAATCGTATGCACGTTCACCTACAACGAATCGGCCGGAATCGATACTACCCCTGTTACGAATGATATTTTCACAACCGAGATCATACTCCACCTGGTTCTTTTCAAGACTCTTCAGAAAATCATGGAAAGAAGTCCGGAGACCGTCAACAGCCGGGTGACGCATCAGGGGAGAATTATACATCCATGCAGTGGTTGTTGGTTCAAGCACCAGTATTCTGTTCACCTGCCTGCCAGATGAAAGGGCCAGGGATAAACGTCCGAAATAATCCACCATCATCTTGTATTCCTTCCACCAGGGTTCGTGATATGAGAAGGACTGCGGAAAATCATGCTTCCTGTCTCCCTTCAGGCTCATATACGAGAGATGCTGGTTCATGAAGTTAACGCCCAGCACATATTCCCAATCTCCCAGGCGTTTCATATCTGCAAAAGTGAGTTCCCAGCCTGCAGCCCCGTAGGTTTCGCTGAGTGTTCTGCGTTTGCCGGTCTGATTGGCAGCGCTGGCAAGCTCCTTCACAGCCCTTATATTGCCAAATTGTTCCGGGTAGGCTGATTGTTCCATGGTATTGAAGAGCATATCGATCCCTGGCATCTGGTGGTACTCATACATGGCCATATTATCAGGACCATCGGCCAGTCCCGGCCAGCCATGTTCCCAGTAATGGCCCGTCCAGATCAATCCTGTTGAATCGGCATAGCGTTTCCAGGGCAAGGACCAGCGATCGATGAATAATTGGAGGATGGTACTGTAATAATCATGCCGCACCTTTCTCCAGTTGCCGGTTTCTTCAAACAATGAGATCAGTTGTGAATCAAGGGAATAACCCCAGGTCTTTTCAAACTGTTCAAAGAGGTCCGGGGTCCATCGTATGGCATTATCATCCTGGGGATTGGTATTCGGTTCATCGGTGAACACCCCCTTAACGGTCTGTTTAAACAATGGTGAAAGATTCCTTTCATAACCTGACATGGTTATTTCAATGAATTTTTCAGTAACACCGGGCTTCAGTAAATCGACATATGAATAGCCTGCATACCATTTGGAGCGGCCGAAAAATCCCAGTTCAAGGAGGGTAAAATCTCCTTTCTTCCCACTAAACTTAGCCGTATCAGCAGTAATATCCGCGAACTTTCCATTCTTAACCAGGTACACCCGAAAATATTTTTTTGCAGAATCCAACTGTAATTTTTCCTGCCGGCGAAGGATAACCGACTGTCCCTGATTATATGATTCAGGCATTTCAGCAGGTACAAGTCCTCCGGCAAAACCACTTGGAAAAGAATTCTCATCGTAGATCCAAACCTCCAGTCCAAGTGAAGCGGCCTTGTCGCTGGCATATTTATACAATTCATGCCAGTCTTTCCCGAGATATTCGGTTATCAAACCATAGCGGGGATGAATAAAGACACCGCCAAATCCCATTTTTTTATAATCTGCCAACTGCTCATCGATCATTTCGCGGGTAATGCTGTCATTCCAGACCCAGAAAGGCTGTGTCCTGTATGCTGAGGGCGGCTCCGCAAAGAAAGCTTTCAATTGACTGAAATCGTTAACTGGTGCAGCCGGATCGTGTGACTTACCGCATGATATAAGCAGAATAAGACCAAGAAAAACGGGATAGAACTTTTTCATCAGTTAATTTTTTATAAACTTAAAGAAATACCGCAATGGCTAAAGAGTTGAAAGATCGAGCCATTTCTCTTTCATGGCAGAAGATTTTACTGCACCTTCGATAAAACGCATACCGCGCACACCATCGTCAATACCCGGGAAGTCGTACAGCGGATCAGGTGATTTTCCCTCCATCCTGGCATCCAGGGCTCTGGCAAAATTACGGTACAGGTTAGCGAAGGCTTCAATATAACCTTCGGGATGGCCGGCAGGCACACGTGTATGAGCGCGGCATGCCCCGGAGAGTGGTTCAACACCCGTCCGGATGATCTCCTGGTGGCCTGCCAGCGGTTTATAAAGGAGGGTATTGGGCTCCATCTGATGCCATTCCAATCCTCCCTTTTCTCCATATATCCGGATTTTCAAACCATTTTCCTCACCGGAGCATACCTGGCTGGCTGTAAGTGTTCCGCGTGCCCCGTTGTTAAAACGCAGGAGCGCACTGCCGTCGTCGTCAATTTTACGATCAGGAAAGGTTGCATAGAGGTCTGCGCACAGATGTGTGATCTCCAGGCCGGTGATGAACTCTGCAAGGTTTGCAGCATGCACTCCTACATCACCCTGGGTACAACTGACACCTGCCCGGGCCGGATCGAGCCGCCAGCCTGCCTGCCGGTTGCCGGAATGTTCCGGTCGGGAGGCCAGCCATCCCTGGGGATACTCCACCATTACACGCCAGATTTTTCCCAATCGACCGGTTTTTACAATTTCACGTGCTTCCCTTACCATCGGATACCCGGTGTAAGTATGAGTGAGCCCGAAAACAAGTCCGGTTTTTCTCACAAGCGACTGCAGTTCACGTGCTTCAGCCAAAGAAAAAGTTACAGGTTTATCGCACATTACATGAAAACCGTTTTCCAGGGCCATTTTTGCATTGGGGAAGTGCAGGCTGTTCGGGGTGACAATGCAAACAAAATCCATGCGCAGGTCTGCAGGTAGCGTCTTTTCGGTACGTATCATTTCTTCCCAGCTGGCATAACAACGGGCATCGGGCAGAAAATAACTCCTCCCGGTCTCCAGTGAATTAGCCGGGTCGCTGCTGAAGGCTCCGCAAACCATTTCGATCTGGTTGTCCAGAACGGCAGCCATATGATGCACTGCCCCGATGAAGGCACCTTTGCCGCCTCCGATCATACCCATGCGAATTTTTCTTTTCATGTGATGGTTTGATTAATGGTTTATTGGTAGTCAATTGTATCTTTTTCTAAACCCCGGTATTTGAATTTAAACTTTTAGGAACGGTGCTACATCTATTCACGTTAACAGGCTGTAAACCTAGTCATCAGGTACAGAATGCCAAAAAAACTAAAACCGGATTACAAAATGCAAATTACTAATTTCTTCTTTCTTTCAAAGTACATGATGAAACGATCGTTCCTTTTAGTCCAAAAATGCTACATTTGATATCACACCGGAATCAACTGATTAACCACTAAATTTCCAGATATGTCAAAACGTTTAACAATCCTGTCGTCTCTGTTCATTCTCCTGCTGCTAGGTTCATGCAGTAATGAAAAAACCGCAGCGCCCCTCCTGCTTAAGACAGAGTATTCAGTGAATCCACTCGGGCTGGATACTCCGCAACCCCGTTTTTCCTGGGCACTCAACGATAGTTCCCGCGAGGCTCATCAGACAGCCTACCAGGTTCTCGTTGCCAGCAGTCAGGAGATTCTTGCCAGGGACGAGGGGGACCAGTGGAATTCGGGAAAAATTAAATCATCCGATTGCCAGTTCATTGCCTACCAGGGAGAAGCATTAAAATCAGCCAACCGCTATTTCTGGAAAGTAAGATGCTGGAATGGTGAAAAGCAGGTGTCGGAATGGAGTGCAGAACAATGGTTCGAAACTGCACTGCTGCAGGAATCAGACTGGAAGGCTCCCTGGATAAGTACACAGGAACCAGCAAATCAGAAACCTCCCATTTCAGTATATGTACGAAAAGAATTTGAACTAAGGGAAAAGCCTGTAAATGCACGTATTTATTGCACCGGCCTGGGAAATTATATTTTCTATCTGAACGGAAAGCGGGTGGGTGAGGATCTGCTGAGCCCCGGCTGGACTGATTATTTTCAGAAGATACAGTACCAGGTTTACGATATTACTGAGCTCCTTGATAAGGGGAATAATGCAGCCGGGGCGCTTCTTGGCAATATGTGGTGGAGCAGCGGACTCGGCTGGAATGGAGGTGCTGCCTACAGCCGGGGACCCCTGTCGGTGCTCGCACAAATTGAAGTAGGGTATGCCGATGGCAGCCATGAAACATTCGTCACCGGTCCGGATTGGAAATATACCTTTTCACCCATCACCTTCAATCATATTTACGACGGAGAACATTATGATGCCCGCATGGAAATTGCCGGCTGGAATGAACCCGGGCTGAATGATGAGTCCTGGAAAAATATGCAGATCAACGAATCAATCCGTCTGAAACGAGTTGCACAACAGGAAGAACCAATTCGTGTGTCAAAGGAATTAATACCTGTTTCGGTTACTGAACCCAAACCTGGCATTTATGTATTCGATCTGGGGCAGAACATGGTGGGTACCAGCCGGATCAAAGTAACCGGTAAAGAGGGTGATCAGCTAGAGATCCGCTATGCAGAACTGCTGCATCCCGATGGTACGGTTGCCCAGGAAAACCTGCGTTCAGCCAGGGTTACGGATTTTTATACCCTGAAAAGTGGAGCGGAAGAACACTATACAACTACATTTACCTACCATGGATTCCGCTATGTTCAGGTGAAAGGGATGCGGAGCAAACCAACGGCAGATGCCGTAACCGGGTTGGTATTTTACAGCAACGCCCCGAATTCCGGTAATTTCGAATGTTCCAACAGCATGATCAATACGATTTATAAGAACATCCGGTGGGGACAGATATCCAATATGATGAGTGTTCCTACGGACTGTCCCCAGCGTGATGAACGTCTCGGCTGGATGGGTGATGCACAACTTTTCGCACCCACTGCCAATTTCAATATGAACATGAACCGTTTCTTCGCCAAATGGGAAAAAGATATCATCGATGGACAAGACTCCACCGGGGCTGTTACCGATGTGAATCCTCCCATAGTGGTAACTGACACCTCAAAGCCAGGCTGGGGGGATGCCGTGGTTGCGATCCCGTACCAGTTATACCGGTTCTATGGCGACAAGAGGCTCCTCGAAGAGAGTTATGATGCCATGATGAACTGGGTAACTTTTATGGAAAAGAGCAGCAAAGATTATATCTATGAATGGGGAAGTGGCGACTGGGGTGGTTATGGCGACTGGGTAGCTGTTGTGCGAAGCCCGACCAAACCTACCGGGGCTCTTTATTATTATTACAGTACAAAATTACTGGCCGAAATGGCTGCAATACTTGGGAAGAAAGCAGATGCAGATCGACTTAACACCTTGCTACCGAAAATTGCAGAAGCATACCAGGCAAAATATTATCTGCCCGACTCGGGCCATTATATTGCCAATACGCAAACCATGAACCTGCTTCCGGTGGGTTTCGGTATTACACCCGAAAAAATGCGCGGGGAGATAATGAAAAAAGTTGTTGAAGATGTGGTGAAACGTGATACCCACCTCACAACTGGCTTCATGGGAACCGCCTGGATCCTGCCCCTGCTGAGCGAATATGGTCAACATGAACTCGCATACCGCCTCGCAACACAAACAACATATCCCTCCTGGGGATATATGGTTGAACAGGGTGCAACTACCATGTGGGAACTCTGGAACAGCGATAAGGAACGCCCGGACCAGATGAACTCCCGCAACCACTTTGCTTATGGAAGTGTTGGCGAGTGGTTTTATCAGTACCTGGCAGGAATACGCCCGGATATGAGCGGACCGGGTTTTAAAAAATCTATTATCGCACCCATGCCTGCCGGTGACCTGACCAGTGCATCGGCCAGCCTGCAGACGGGCTATGGAGAACTTTCCTCCAACTGGAAGAAAGATGCCGGTTCATTCAGTCTGCAGGTTAGAATTCCGGCAAATACCAGTGCAACCGTGGTGTTACCCGTACCACAGGGTTCATTCACAATAAGTGAGGGTGGAAAACTTTTTCGGGGATAATAAGGAACTGGAACTGCCAGCGGGTATAACCATCGAAGAGGCTGGCAAAGGAAAAATTACCCTGACAGCCAGGGCAGGCGTTTACATTTTTGAAGTGAAATAATCTGCATTACGGAACAGTACTTATTTTTATTTATACCCGGGAATGGACAGACGAAAATTTTTGCAGGCGGGTTTTGCCCTCGGTGCGGTATTCATGATTCCTGCTGAGGCACAATCTGCCTCTTACAGGGCAACAGGCATCCATAAAAAAAACGGACCCGCACCCGGATTCCGGTTGGGTTATATTGGAAGATCCGGCGAGTACCTTGAGTTTGCTGAGAAAATGAAAGGGTTGATTTCCGTAGTACCCGAAAGAACCAATCTGCGGGAAGTACGAAAAAAGGAAATCCCTGCAGTTCTTGTATCTCCACTCGCCCGGCGACCTGCCAGAACAATTGAAGTGCTCCTGGAACAAGGTGTGGCCGTCTTATGGCAGATTCCACCAGGGATTCCTGCGGCCAGGCTTGAAAAGATCACTGAGCATGTCTATCCCGGTAATCCCATTCTTATTCCGTTTGAATCGCTGTATTATGAGCGACATGTACTGAAGTTGAAGGAATATCTTGAATCAGACAAACTGGGCAAAATTCAGAGTATCCGCCTGCAGTATAACAAGCCGGGGAGTTCAGGAGAAGAGGAAGATATCACGCAATTGGTACGTTTAATTTGCCTATTACACCAACTCTCAGGCGGCTGGCCTGAGAGTATTGGTATACAGCGACCCGGTGAAAAATTGCTGGCCAGATACCCCCATTCATTCTTTTTCACAGTGAGCAGCTCCGCCTACAAGGCCCAGGGGACGACCCTCCCGGATTACTTTGGGAAGGAAAGCGGATGGTCCGTCCGCATAAGTGCACAAAAAGGGCAGGCTACCTTGCTGGAAGATGGCACACTGGAGATTTTCGATCCTTCGGAAGGAAAGAGCTGGCCTGTGAAAGCTCAGCAATATGATCCGATGCTCGGAACACGCCTGCAGATCGAGGATTTCATAAGCCGGATAAAAGGACTCAGACCGGCTGTTAATGGAATGGAAGAAATACGCTACCGGAAACTGATTCGTGAAGCATTTAAAACGAGTTTGGATGAAGGCAGGGAGGTAACTGTAGTACAATCCTGAAAATGATGCCTGTTTCAATTAATCAGACATTAATTAACAGAATCATTTCTCTTCAGTTTTAAAGCCAAAAAAAAATCACAGGTTTCCCATGGGAATCCTTGAAATGATCAACTTAAATTTCACAATTAATTGATTTATCAGTAACTTGTTTCCAAAATTGAACGATAGTTTTGGATTTAACTACTAGTAAACCATCCAATGAAATCAACTGGTACTGGTCAATCAGAGCATGCATGGAATCTACCATTCCAATACCTTTCTATAAAGAGAATTGTTGTAATTCTGCTCCTGTCATTTTTCATTTCAAACAACAGCAATAAAGCCCAGAATCTGCTTACCAGCCGGCAGACAAGCTATTATTCGTATATTTATCATATCACCAACCGGGAAGCCGAAAGCATTTACAAGCGCAAAAACTGGAAGGCTACCCCCGAATTCCTGCATACCTTGGTTGATTCATTTCCCACAGACAGCGGATACAGGAAAAACCTATCTCCCGGCCATTACCTTAAAGTACATGTAGATAAAAACAATTTAAACTTCGCCATTACCACCATACAAAATTTCGATGTCTTTATCCTGAATAACAATACTGACCTTTGCGTGCAGCTTACCGACCTGGAGGGAAATATTATTTGCGATGCCGATGTATATGCCGGATGCAAGAAATTAAGATACCATAAGAAAACCCAAACCTATGTCGACAAAAAATCCAACAGGAATGGTTGGTTAAAAGTAACCTGCCAGGGTTTGACCTGTTTTTACGACCTGGAAAGAGACCAATTCAATCCGCTTGTCAAACGCGGTTCTGTGAACCTTTTATATGGAACTCCCCTGGCCTATGCCTGGAGGCCTTTAAATTATGTTTTACGTCTTCCGCTGGATGCAGTCAGATCAATTGTATATCTTACCCCAACCGGAACAATAAGAAGGACAGGGTTTTTCATGCGCCAGTCCTTTGAAAAAGTTGCCTGCATCTTTGATGATTTTTATTGTGAAAGTTATCCAAATGATCATTTCAGCAGAAAATACAAAGGCTACATGGTCTTCAACAAACCCAGGTATATGCCGGATGACACGGTCAAATTCAAAGCATATCTGGTGTCCTCCAAAGGAAAACCAGTAAACAGAGAAATGAAAGTTGTTCTGTACAATTATGGCAAAGAAACTATTTTAACAAAGTTATCTCCTTATGGCAAAGGCGGATATGAATATCAATTTTACCTTCATGATACCTTAAAACTCAGGCTTGACCAGTATTATACAGTTCAACTGGTGAAAAATAAGCGCAAAACTTATATCCAAAGCAAATTTAAATATGAAGACTATGAGTTGAAAAAGAATGAATTGAATTTGCAGTTGGATCAAACGGAGCAGTACAAGGGGCAGGACCTGGTCTTCCATGTTAGTGGAACCGATGAAAATGATCTCTTCCTTCAGGATGCCAGAATCTCCGTGACCCTGGTGACAGAAAGAGTGGAGGCATTCTTTAACAAACAGGTATTTGTTCCGGATACCCTGTTCAGACTGGAAAAAAAACTGAATCCTTCAGAACCGACTGAAGTGATAGTCCCGGATTCTATCTTTCCTCACGCCAACCTGGATTACAAAATATTCGTCAGCCTTTTTACGTCTGACAATGAGAAGATTAATGCAGATAAAAGTGTCAAATACCGTTTCAGGGAAGAAAAAGTTCATTTTAATACTGAAGGTGATTCGGTAACCGTGCACATTACCCGGGATGGCAAACCGAACGAAGGGTCAGTGAAAATTTATGCATTTGATAATTTTGGAAACGGAACTCTGGTTTTTACGGGTATATCACCCTGTACAATTAAACTGAACCCATTTTATTCGAGGTATTTGGTTAAATCAGTTTCCAAAAATGAATACTTTGAGCTTGCATCAGAATCTTCACAACTCAGTTGCACAGCCGAACGCAACAATACAGGTCTAAACATTGTTATTGATAATCCAGGGAAACTTCAGTTCACCTACCAGATATTCAGGAAAAACAGACAGGTTCAATCAGGCTCCGGGGTCTCACTGAATACCCGGATCAGATCAAGGTCGAAAGAAAATTATTATATATCCCTCCAGTATATCTGGGGCGGAAAAACAAGTGTGGAGAATTATCAGATTCCACTTCTGGATAAAAAACTTAATATAGCAGTAACCCAGCCCAGGCTTGTCTTCCGGGACAAAAGTTACACCGGATTACTTGTAACCGATCAGAAGGTAAACCGGTTGAAGGAACCGATCTACTGGCTTTTCAATACCAAAAAAATTCGATTATTCAGCGCGCTGATCTTCCCTACCTGGGTAAAACCTGAAGGTCAAAAAAATTGATTAATAATTTTCAGTTGAATAAGAATACCACTCCCAAATCTGCCAGTTATGATTTGGATTATGAAACATGGAACAAAAATTGCCGGTCTTGATAAAAATGAGTATTTCAGATTTTGTACCCGGCGGCGGGCCTGTATCGGTTTCTGTAAAACTGCAGAATCAACAACTCAGTTTGCTCCATTTGTCATGAAGAAATGGGTCATTTCAACCCATTCATATCATTTATGTAGATAACAGTCCGGTATATTTCAGTTGGTCCAATAATCAAAGACCATATTCCTTTAGAATTTCTGAGGATACCATTATATCCGGTTGCGTACAACGGATAAAACCATCACCATAGATACCCTGTATTTTAAGCCTGGTGAAAAACTGATTTTCAGTATAGATGAACAATATTACAGTTCGAACCAGGGAAAAATAATTCCGGCCAAAATGGAACTTAGTTCCTTTGAGCGAGGGAACCTGCAACAGTATGTCTTCCCCTACCGTGAAAATTTTGGGGAATCCTTCGCGTATATTGAACACAATGGAGTAATCGAATTGCTCAACCCGGGAAAAGGTTCCTGGTATGGTAATTTTAAAGCCGGTCCGGTGTCCGGGCCTGTCAATTTTTCCATGATGGACCAATACAACCTGAGTTTTAATCATGAGGCAGGCTTCGAGTATGAATTTGCACCCAATCTGCTTAAAATGCGGAGTACAAAATCATATGACATACCCAAAACCTTGTGGCGATCCAGATCTGATTACCGGTTGAATGACTCCATCCTGTCATTAAAAGCACTGCACTGGCAATGGAATGAATACAAGGAAAATAAACGGATGCAATCTTTTCGCTATAGTAATCCTGGCACAACAACCGGCAGGAACAGCCGGATCTGTCTGAATTTTCTCCCGGACAAGGGAGTCAATTCAGATAAGATGATTCATTTCCTGTTGTTCAGTTACGATGACAACATCCGGCATCGTGTTTACCCGGGAAATATTGGAAATTTACAGGATATCAAGGCAGGCTGGTACAAATTCTTTCTTATTTATAAAGGGGGAAGCTATTACCAGGTGGATTCTGTAGAGATCCGGCCGGGAGGCTTAAATTACCTGGAGATTGAAGTACCCGATTTTTTGAGAAAGGATACCATGAGTGTTTATATAATGCAACTGGTTGAAAAAATCCTCTTATCCAGGTCTTACTCACAAATGCCCGAAAATGGACTCAATTATGTAAACAATCTTTTAACGGAGCGGCCTGTTTTTAATGGCGAGGGAAGGCTGATTGAAGGGATCATAACTGATGAGAATGGTGAGCCTGTTATCGGTGCAAATGTTTTATGTATGGAAAAAGCGAGAATCACAACAGGCACTGTATCCAACCTTGATGGGCGCTTTTCGCTAAAGATACCAGGGAACACAGAGTTCCTTACAGTCTCGTTTATAGGATATGAAACACAAAGAATTGTAATTGGTAATTCCGATTGGTATAGTGTACAGCTTAAGGAAAGTACACTGGCATTGAATGAAGTGGTTGTAATGGGTTATGGTATTCGCCCAAGAGACAGGGCTACTGCAACAACCAGAATTGAATTAAAGGATATGCATAGTGCCGGGACTATCCCCGTTGAAGATATGCTACAGGGAAGAGTATCTGGAATCTCTATCAGTGGTGATCCGGGATCAGGGAAGGAAATCCGGATTCGTGGAATCTCAGCAATAGAGTCAGGAAAATCCCCACTCATCGTATTGGACGGTGTTATTTATAATGGAAAACTGGAAGATATTAATCAAGATATCATAGAAAATATTGAATTGCTGAAAGATAACCAAAGCACTTCCATCTATGGCAGCAAAGGTGCAAATGGTGTGATTCTCATTACCACAAAGAATTTGGGTTTCAAACAGAGTAAACCAAACTCAAATAAAGGCGCTGAATTCGATGCTGCCTTCCTGGAAGCTGCCTCCCAGTCAAGTTCGATTCGTGAGAATTTCTCCGATTATGCCTTCTGGAAACCCAGGCTAATTACGGATAAGGAGGGGAAAGCCTCCTTTGATGTCACCTTCCCGGATGATATTACAAGTTGGAAGACCTATTACCTGGCCATGAATGAGGATTTACAAACCGGTCAGACTGATGGTCTCATAAAATCGTATAAACCTCTGATGGCCCAGTTGGCAATTCCCAGGTTTTTGGTTGAATCAGATACCTCAAAGGTCATTGGTAAAACCCTCAATTACACTCCTGATACGGTTTTGGTAAAAACGCATTTTGAGGTGAACAATCAACCCGTTTTATCAAGGGAGTCTTACTGCATTAATGCAGTAATTGATACCCTGGAACTTATTGCCGGAAAAGACTCTTTCCCGGTAAAATATTACCTGGAAGATACAACCGGATATTTTGATGGGGAGCTCAGATATATTCCTGTATTTCCAAGTGGTTTGGAAGAAACCCGGGGAGCATTCCATGTGCTGGACAAGGATACCACATTCATTCCTCAATTCGATTCCGCACTTGGGAAAGTTAAGCTATATGCGACCGCAGATGTTTTGCTTGTTATTGAATCGGAAATCAGCCATCTGATCCACTATCTATATGGCTGCAATGAACAACTTGCCTCCAAACTAAAAGCTCTGCTTGCAGAAAAGAGTATCGCCGAATACAGGAAAAAAGATTTTAAATCAGACAGAGAAGTCAAAAAGTTGATAAACCTGCTTGTGAAAAACAAAAAAGAGAACGGATTGTGGGGCTGGTGGAAAGACTCCGATCCCAACCTCTGGATTAGTGTCCATGTATTGGAAGCATTACTGGAAGCGGAAAACAAAGGATATGCTTCCGGTCTGAATAAAAACGAAATTATCGCTTCGCTTATCTGGGAATTGGAGCACAAAATTGATTTTGATACTCAACTCAGGAGCCTGAGAATTTTATACCTCATGAAGGCCCAGGTAGATTTTAAAAAGTACTTTGACCGGCTCTATTCATACCAGCAATTATCCTTTAACAGTACCCTCCGACAGATGGAAATTAAACAGCTTTTCCACATGCCCCTGTCACTGGATACCCTTAATTACTATAAGAAAAACACGCTTTTCGGAAGCATTTATTTTTCTGATAATCCGGAAGAACTTGATATTCTTTCAAATGATGTTCAAAACACATTGCTTGCATATAAACTCCTGAGGAATGACTCAGTTAACCACGATGATGTGCTCCGGAAAATACGGACCTTCTTCTTTGAAAACCGTTGTGAGGGATACTGGAGGAATACATTCGAATCTGCACAAATAATTGAGACTATTCTCCCGGATATTTTGAAGAATGGCGGGAGTGAACTTACCAAGTCAAAACTCGAAATCAGGGGAACCTATAATCAAACAGTAACCAAATTCCCGTTTGAATATGAATTGAATGGGGATGATTCCATAACAATCACAAAAACAGGTGAATATCCGGTATTTCTGACTCATTATCAGCGGAGTTGGAACAGCAATCCGGTTGCCAGGAAGAATCAGTTCGAAATTGTTTCAGCCTTTCAGAACGAGCCTGACGGCATACTGACTGCAGGAAAGGAAACAAAACTTATCGTAAAGGTGAACCTGAAAAAGGATGTAAAATATGTAATGATCAATATTCCGGTGCCTGGAGGATGCTCCTATGGCGAGAAAAACTCAAAAAGCCGGTATGAAGAACATCGGGAATATTTCAGGAATGAAGTGGCTTTGTTTTGTAGTTCCCTGCCAAAAGGCCAACACAGCTTCGAAATAAATATTCTGCCAAGATTTTCGGGCAGTTATACCCTAAATCCTGCCCGGGTGGAATTAATGTATTTTCCAACCTTTAGTGCGAATAATGAAACGAAACATGTGAAGATCCGGTAGTGAATCAGGATATTGGCAATATTAAAGTTATCAGAGTTTAATATTAATGTCACCAATTGACCAACAACCCGAATAAATATGAATGAGGCCGCCATTTCAAAAAATTATCTGTCGCACTTAATGCATAGTTTTTTAGGCCTGCAACTTTTGATTTCATTGCTCCTTTATTCATGTACAAGTAAAAAGGAGGTCGTTTTTATTGAGGCTGAGAACTTCACAGAAAAAGGAGGATGGGTGGTAGATGCCCAATTCGCAGAACAAATGGGCTCACCTTATCTGATGGCGCACGGCTTGGGAATACCGGTTGCAAATGCTTATACAAAACTAAGATTCCCTTCGCCCGGTAAATACCATGTGTGGGTGCGAACCATGAATTGGGCTCCCGGGAACTGGGATGCACCGGGACGATTTTCATTGCTGGTGAACGGAAAAGAAATGAATACTGTTCTGGGAACTATAGCAGGTTGGACATGGCAATACGCCGGCAGGGTGCAGGTAGATACAGTTGATTGTAAAATAGAATTAAAGGATATTACCGGATTCAATGGAAGGTGCGATGCAATCTTTTTTTCAACGGTCAAACAAGCTCCTCCCAATGAACCTTCTGAATTAAAGAAATGGCGTACGGCTCAAATGCAGGAAGGGATTGATCCGGAGAAAACGCAGAATTTTGATCTTGTGATTGTCGGCGGGGGCATTGCAGGGTGTGCAGCTGCCATCGCTGCAGCAGAGCAAGGGTTGCAGGTTGCCCTTATCCATGACCGCCCTGTACTGGGAGGAAATGCCAGCAGCGAAATACGTGTACACACACTGGGTATTACCTGGCACTATGATCGTATACTAAAAATGTTAAATACAGCCCATTATCCAAATGGTTCACCGGAAGCTGTTTTGGAGGATAATAAGCGGATGGAAAATATACGCAGGTACAAAAACATATCACTTTTCCTTAATTGGCGGGCATATGGTGTAAAAGCTGAAGATGACTCAATTACCTCAGTAGACGCCAGACAGGTGGATGGTAACGGGCGAATGCGTTTTACCGCTCCCCTTTACATAGATTGTACAGGAGACGGATGGATTGGTTTCTGGGCAGGCGCCGAATATATGTATGGACGCGAGGATTCCTCAAAGCATAATGAAACATGGTCATTGAACGGTGAACTCTGGAGCCCGGGCAAGGCAGATAACCGGGTGATGGGTTCCTCCGTTCTCTGGAGAACGCGAAATGCCGGAAAACAAGTTGCATTTCCCGAAGTTCCCTGGGCGCTTGAAATAGCAAAGGACTTCGCTGCAATCAACGGGGAGTGGTATTGGGAATATTCAAACAACGATTACCACCAGGTTGATGACGCTGAGAAGATTCGTGACCATATGCTCAAAGCCATCTTTGGCTCCTTTTATAATGCAAAGAAACTGGCATCCAACGATTCCATGGAACTGGAGTGGGTTTCGTATCTCTTGGGAAAACGGGAATCACGCAGGCTGGTTGGGGATTATATTTATACTTTTCAGGACGCCAGGCAAATGATAGAATTTCCGGATGCGGTGGTTATGGAAAAACGTGAAATCGATGTGCATTACCAGCAGAACATCCCGGATAAGGAAAAACCTGACTTTCTTTCTGAAGCCCTTTACTATCATGTGGATCACTATTACGTTCCGTATAGAAGCCTCTATTCAAAGAATATTAAAAACCTTTTCATGGCCGGCCGATGTTTCAGCTGCACGCACGTAGGCCTGGGTGGTCCGCGGGTAATGAATACAACCGGACAAATGGGTGCAGCAGTGGGTTATGCGGCATCCCTTGCAGTGAAATACGATACCGGGCCAAGAGGTGTTTATGAAAAGCATTTAACAGAGTTGAAGAATTTGATCGAAACAAGTAATGACTTCAAATAAATTGTTCCCTGAATCCTAATAGTAAATTTTATCTGCGATTGTGTATTGCTGCCAAGTACTGGATTGGTGAAAACCTTAGGCAAAACTGAACCATACTCCCTTCTTCTTGTTTATAGTTTTGAATAAAAAATTAAACATCATTTTCTTTTCGTCCGTATTAAATTATTGGTTAACTACTATTTAAGCATAAGGATCCATGGGATTTTATCAGTTCGAAAAAAAACAATTAATAAAGGCATCCTTAGACCAGGTCTGGGATTTCATTTCATCACCTGCCAATTTAAAGGAGATTACTCCTCCTGAGATGGGATTTATTGTGCAGTCCGAAAACCTTCCGGGAAAAATGTATGCCGGGATGATAATCGCCTATCGTGTTAAACCGATTGCAGGTATCCCGGTGACCTGGGTAACTGAGATCACACAGGTTAAGGAAAAACAATTTTTTATTGATGAGCAACGGATTGGACCCTATGCCTTCTGGCATCATCAGCATCACATCGAACCGCATGAAGATGGAGTACTTATGACCGATCTTGTTTCTTATCAGCCTCCTTTCTGGTTCCTTGGAAGTATCGTAAACTTCCTGTTGATACGGAATAAACTGGATGCGATTTTTGCATACCGGGAAGTTGCCATGCTAAAGAAATTTCCTTCAGATCGCATATAATTACTTCACCCAACAATTGCGCTTAAAAAATAATCATCCGCCATGCAGGTAGAAACTGTTCTAATTACCGGTGGAACCGGCCTGATAGGGCAACAACTGGCAAAGCTTCTAAGGGAGAAGGGGTACAGGGTTCTGCTGCTTGGAAGGACACCGGATCACCTTGCAGATCCGCCTGTTTATCAATGGGATTACAGGAAGCGATTTCTTGAAGAGGAGGCCATATCACAGACCCATTACATCATTCATCTTGCCGGTGCAGGGATTGGTGATAAACAATGGACAGCAGTCAGAAAAAAGGAAATAATTGAGAGCAGAACACTTACAACCAAATTACTTTTCGATACTGTTTCCCGTTTAAAAACTCCTCTGAAAGCATTTATTTCATCCAGCGCAATAGGAATATACGGAAACAATACAAATGCTCCCCCTGCCATTGAATCGGATCTCCCGGCAGGAGATTTTCTTGCAGGGACCTGCAGAGTATGGGAGGAATCTGCTATGTTGTTTGAGCAGGCAGGCATTCGTACGGTCCTTGTTCGCACAGGACTTGTCCTGGCAACTGAGGGAGGTGCCCTTCCCCGTCTGTTAAAACCAATTAGGGCCGGACTTGGTTCTCCGCTTGGAACAGGGAAACAATTCATGCCCTGGATTCATATGGATGACCTTTGCAGCATTTATCTGAACGCAATAGAAAATACTGCCATGACGGGGCCGTACAATGCAGTTGCACCTTCCACAGTCACTAACAAAGAGTTCACACGTATCCTGGCAGATGTACTGCGAAGAAGGATTTTACTGCCCCGGGTACCTTCCTTTTATACTTCAACTTATTTTTGGCGAGATGGCAGATATATTGATAAAAGGCCGGCGCGTAAGTCCAACAAGATTCCTGGAAACAGGATTCCGGTTTAAATATCCAGACCTTCGTGAAGCCCTTATAGAACTCCTCCGGAAAAAATAAATCATTTTCCTGCTAAAGTCTTTCACTAAATGCCTGTGAAATAGCCTCGTCTTCCGGCAGGCGGCAAGGACTTGAAAAGACCGGAATTTATGTACCTTTATAGTTCAAAAATAATTTTTCTATGCAAAGCCCGCTACCTGTATCCACCCGTTGGATGATCAGACTTGCCATGGATAACGAAATCACAGAGTATCACATTTATTCACGTCTTGCTTCCAGAATAAGGGATCCTCACAATGCGGCCATCCTTGCAAAAATCGCCGGGGATGAAAAACGTCACGCCAGCTTCTGGGAAAAACATCTTGATGAAAAAGCTGTACCAAAAAAATTCAAAATATTCTGGTTCTTTTGGATTGCAAAGATTTTCGGCATTACCTTCGGTCTGAAACTCCTCGAAAAATCCGAATCAAAAGCAGAACAAAACTACCAGTACATCGCACAGTATATCCCGGAAGCAAAGCAGATCGCTGCTGATGAGGAGGCCCATGAAAAGGAACTCATTGCCCTGCTACAGGAAGAAAAACTGGAGTACATAGGTTCTATTGTCCTCGGTCTTAATGATGCGCTTGTTGAGTTGACCGGTGCACTGGCGGGATTTACTCTTGCGCTGCAGCAGAATAAGGTAATTGCCATGGCAGGACTCATTACAGGTGTAGCAGCGGCCTTCTCCATGGCATCCTCGGAATACCTGTCGAACAAAGCTGAGAACGCAGGAGAAAAAGCATCGAGGGCCTCCCTTTATACAGGCCTTGCCTATATCCTGACTGTTTTTCTTCTCATTTTCCCGTATTTCATCTTTTCGGATCCCCTCGCCTCCCTGGCATGCACACTCTGCATTGCCGTCCTCATTATTTTTGTATTCAACTATTATATCTCCGTTGCAAAAGATCTTCCGTTTCGCAAGAGATTCATCGAGATGACCCTTGTGAGTCTGGGAGTTTCAGCCCTCTCCTTTCTGCTGGCCTGGGGAATTAAGAGCTGGATGGGCGTGGAGGTTTAAAAAGTGGTGAGTGGTGAGTGGTAAAAGGTAAAAGGTAAAAGGTGAAAGGTAAAGGGTGAAAGGTAAAGGGGAAGTATTAGGCAGTGAGGGTATCACAGTTAAAAGTGGGTGTTGACGTAACAGCGTATTAAATTTCCGGATGTCCAATAAAACGCAAATTCCAATTACCGGATCCTGGAAATTCAGGAAGCAGGGTGATTCAGATTGGATGCCTGCGACCATTCCTGGTTCGGTACATACCGATCTGATGGCCAATGGTATGATTCAGGATCCGTTCTATCGTATAAACTTCATGGATAATCAATGGATTGAAGAATCCGGATGGGAATATGAAACGGAGTTCCATATAAGTGAAGATCAACTGGAATCAGAGAATATTGAGTTGGTGTTCGAGGGCCTGGATACCTATGCGGATATCCGGTTGAACGGGGAGTTTATCTTACGCAGCAATAACATGTTTCATCCCTGGATAAGGGAAGTAAAGAACTCCCTGGTGATTGGGAAAAATATACTTCAGGTTCAATTTTCACCCTGTACGGTTGTGGCTGAAGAGAATTATCAATCTGCCGGTTTTGAATACCCGGCCAACAACGATACGGGTAAGAAAAAGGTAAGTCCCCACATCCGGCGTTCTCCTTATACATTTGGATGGGATTGGTGCCCGCGCATGGTCGGCTGTGGAATCTGGAAAAAGGTTTACCTGCGAACCTGGAATACCGCAATTATCGAATCGGTTCATCTGCGCACCATCGAAGTGACTGGTGAATCTGCCAGGCTTTCTGTACAGGTTGAGATAAAATCGAACTTCAGGGGCAGAGGTTTTATTGCGGTCTGGCAGGACCAAACACTGCTGGGAGGACTTGAAACCAAACTGAAAAAAGGGATTCAGAACGTTGACACTGTTCTTGAAATTCAGGAACCAAGGCTGTGGTGGCCAAACGGACTCGGGAAGGCAAACCTGTATCAGTTGCGCGTTACCTTGGAGAATGAAGACGTTCACCTGGATACCAGGGAGGTAAGAACGGGAATCAGAACGTTGGAACTTGTTCAGGAAGATGATGAAACGGGCCAGTCATTCTATTTCAAGCTAAACGGGATACCTGTTTTCATGAAAGGTGCCAACCTGGTACCTCTGGATTATTTTCCACATCGGGCCACAGAGGGGCAGTACAAAGAACTCATTCTGGCTGCCAGTCAAGCCCATTTCAATATGTTGCGTGTGTGGGGCGGTGGATTCTATGAACAGGATATTCTGTATGATTTATGTGATGAACAGGGTATACTGGTCTGGCAGGATTTTATGTTTGCCTGTTCGATGTACCCTGCTCATCCGGCCTTTCTTAATTTGGTAACAGAGGAAGCAGTTTTTCAGATCAAACGTTTGAGAAACCACAGCTGCCTTGCGCTTTGGTGCGGCAATAATGAAGTGCTGGAGGGCTTCCATCTTTGGGGCTGGAAGGAAAAACTGGGATCACTTCACGCAGAAAGAGCATTCGATGATTACCGTAAATTATTTCATGAATTACTTCCAAGGCTTGTGCATACATTTGACCCTGGAAGGGCCTATCATTCCTCCTCTCCTTCCGCCGGAAATACAGAACCTCCGGGGAAAACAAAGGGTGATTTTCATTACTGGGATCCGATAAAAAGCGATTTACCCCTAACTGCATATCAATCCTCTGCAGGTCGTTTTGTGAGTGAATATGGGTTCAAGGGATATCCGGAGCCTGCCAGTCTGAATGCATTCACCCTTCCCTCAGATCACCAACTTAAAGGGGAGGTCATGGAGGCGCACCAGGGTTGGCCCGGAGGAGCTGAAATGGTTGAAAGAATCATGCAAAAGGAGATGCCGGTACCAGGCAACTTTGAAGAATTCAGCAGGTACAGCCAGATCCTTCAGGCAAAAGCGATCCGACTGGCCATCGAATCCCACCGGTTGGCAAAACCTACCTGTATGGGAAGCCTGGTATGGCAATTCAACGATTGCTGGCCGGCCGCTTCCTGGTCGGCTATCGATTACTATGGCCGGAGAAAAGCCCTTCATTATCAGCTCGTAAACTCCTTTGCCCCAGTGTTGCTGGTTGTACAGCCGGATAAAAAGCACCTCCGGATATTTGTAGTTTCCGATCTGCTGGAATCTTTCAAGGCAGATCTTATCATTGAATTGTTGGATTTTTCGGGAGTGCAAAAAAGGAGGAAGGAGAAAAAAATTGAGATTGCACCAGATTCAGCAACTGAAATCTTTTCGGAAAAAATGCTCGACTGGATGAGAGATATTGATCCGGCGGCAGTTGTTCTTCGGATCAGACTGCAGGAAAAAAAACGGGTGCATTCCGAGATATTTTATTACTTCCGCTCCGATAAAAAACTGGCGCTGCCGGTCCCCGGCCTTTCGGTGCAGGTGAAAGAAAAGGGGAATGTTTATATACTCCTTCTGAAAACAGAGTTACATGCCCGTGGAGTTTTTCTCTCCCATACCGAACCGGGTACCTTCTCTGATAACGCATTTGATCTTGCTGCCGGCCAAACAAAGGAAATTGTATTTTCGCCAAAGGGAAAAATACCTGTTGATCCCACCCTTTTTCAACTCCACTCGGTCACAAACCCCGGGATGGATGACTAACCTGCTATAAGCCATTTTTTCCAGGCCTGTCAAATTTCGTTGTTGATTACGAGTTTCTCTTCACTGGCGCTGAATCCAGCGATAATATACAATTTAATTCCTTTCTAAATTAGCAGCGGGGAGCAGGGACCATCTGGTCTTATTTGTACTTTTATTGCAATAAGTACATCTTTCCGGTCAAATCTCACAAATTTCATACTGATGAATGCACACATAGGTTCCCTCCTGAAAAAAATCGGGGGATTGAAAAAATCCATTCCACATCTCCTGTTCCTTGGAACTGGTCTTGCCTCTACACTCTGGTTTCTCTTAAGGGTGATCCCAAAACCAAGCAGAGCTTCCTATCCCTGCATGCGGGCCGCGGCTCCGGTAATGTCAGGATTTGTAATATACCTGGTTTCACTCACAGGATCATTCCTGTTTTTCCGTACCGCCTGGAGAAAGGCTAAACAATCCCGATATATTGCTGCAGGAGCTGCTTTTATAGGTTGTATTGCTTTCGTTGTATTATTTAACCTGGGAGATATAAGGCGGATGTACTCCTCACCAAAGGAAATCAGCTGGACAAGAGGAGTGCTGCCAGATGGCAGTAATAATCCCATGGGTACCCCGCTTGGTATCTACCCCGGCCGCGTAGCGTGGGCCTGGAACCCCGCTGCAACAAATGAAAACTGCACAAACGTCATTACCGATGGCTATTTCATGCCTCAGAACAACAACCAGGATACGATTGATATGCTGGCTGACAAAACCATCAGGGCTATCGGAGGTCAGGCAAGCGTGCAGGATTCCTGGGACGCAATATTCAAAAATTTCAATCTGAAAAAAACAGGAACTGCCACTGGCTATACCGCGGGGCAGACGATCTTTATCAAAATCAACAACGGGCAGGCAGGATGGGCGATAAATTCAACCACCCTGGCAGAGACAGGAAATGATTCACCGGTCACCGGAGTAAAGAAGGCTGCCATGTCCAATACCACTCCTTCGGCTGTACTTGCATATGTCCGGCAGTTGGTGGACAGTTGCAATATCCCGCAGGACAAAATCTACATAGCCGAGCCGATGACGCATGTATATAAAAGTATGTACGATGTTATTCATGCCAGATACCCTGATGTGAAGATTCTCGATAAGGAGAGCAAAAACACAAGTCTTGGCCGAACAACCTCAAGTGGCTGGACATCCAACGTAATAAAATATTCTGACAAGGGGAATACCATGCCGGATGCCGTGTCGGATGGATTGATGAATGAGATGTATAATGCAGATTATCTGATCAACTTTGCAGCTCTTAAGGCACACGCACGGGCCGGGGTCACATTCGGAGCCAAATTGCATTTCGGATCGCACGGCAATCATCCTGTTGGAGGATACGGGTCTTCACACTTGCATGCCGGGCTTGTGTCGGTAACAGACAACGATAAACCTGCCGATGCCTATGCCCGAACAAGATATAAGATGTACCGTGTACTCACCGATTTGATGGGGCATGAAAAACTGGGTGGTAATACCGTTTTATTTGTCGTCGATGGCCTCTGGGGTGGAATAGAAGCCACTGATATGGCTGTGAAATGGCAGACCGCTCCTTTCAACAACGATTGGCCCAGCTCCTTGTTTGTCTCACAGGACGGAGTGGCCATCGAATCTGTCTGCCTGGATTTCCTCCGTGCCGAAGCAAATGTAAACACCAACTTCCGTGACCGACCCTTTTTCCCGGGTGTGGATGATCATCTGCATCAGGCAGCCGACAGTAAAAACTGGCCTGCCGGTTTCACCTATGATCCGGAAGGTGATGGAACTGCCATGCCATCGATGGGTATCCATGAACACTGGAATAATTCAACCAAAAAGCAATATTCACATAACCTGGGAAGGGGAATCGGTATTGAACTGGTTGCCCTCTCCTCTTCAAAACTGGTGAATAATGTACCGGTCCTGGTCGGTACTATAGGTAAAATACGCATTCCTGGACCAAATGCAAGTATCATCGCAGTGAATGATCTGAATCAGATTTTCACTGATCCCGACGGAGACCAGCTTGTTTTCACTGCAATATCCATGGATGCAAAACTCACCCCATCCATCGTAAACGGAAATTCACTTAAACTGGTTGCAGGCAGCACCTATACAGGGCCTTCCGAACTTGAAGTGTTGGCTTCCGACGGGCAGGATACAACCCGTTACCTGCTTGAGGCATACAACACAGCCACTGTATATGCACCGGAAGCTCTTATACCTCCGGATGTGGATGGTGTACCCGACGACGCTATCTGGGAGGACTGTGGCTGGAACCTGATCGACCAGACCTGGATTCCCTGGGGCGGAACGGTGGACTCCTCCGATTTTAACGGGAGGTATAAAGTATGCTGGTCATCCACTGAAAATCTGCTTTATTTCCTTGTTGAAATTACTGATGACTCCATTGTGGATGGATATACCTACCCACAGGGAAACTATCCGGATTATGACATAGTTGAAGTATTCATCGATGAAAATAATTCCAAGGGGAAACATGTATTCGATGGTACAGGACAGACCGGCACCGACTGGGGCACAAATGCAGAAAATGCATTCTCCTACCATATTGCAGCCAATCAGCCTGAAACCGGATTTGTTACAACTGATTTCGTTGTACTCGATATTGCAGGAACAAGCTGGAGCAGCATGTCAAATCCGAACTATGCTTCCCACTTTCCTGCATACCGCATGTACAGGGAGTCTGCACATCACTACTATCATGAGTTCAGTCTGAAAGTATACAACGACACTTACAACCCTGCTGCACCCAATGAAAGCAGCCGTGTGAACCTGGCTGGTGACAAAATCCTCGGGCTATCGCTCGCCTATTGTGATAATGATACCAGTGCCGCTACCGGGCGCGACAATTTCTTTGGTTCGGTTTATGTTCCCGAAGCCCGGTACAACGACCACTGGATGAATGCACTGGACTTTGGAAAACTGATCCTTACCGGAAACCATGTACCCACAGTTGTTTCGGAATTCGTGGACGAGGACTTGACTGACTACAATACTTCAAAGCAAATCACTACGAATGTTAAATCACAGTTTGCGGATTCGGATGGTGACAGCCTGATTTTTACCTCCAGTTGTGACAGTGCAGGTCTGGAGGTTCTGATTACCGGGAATAGCGAGTTGAGTATTGTTGCGCACGAGCCTTTCATGGGACCGGCTATTGTTACAATAACTGCTAATGATGGCAGGGTCTCTGTATCAACCAGTTTCGAGGTAAGTTTCATTCCATCCGGAATAACCAAACTTTCGGAAAAGGATGCCATCCAGGTCTGGCCAAATCCGGCAGGTAGTTCCCTTCAGTTTAAGCTGGCCGGTACTATTCCCCCTGGAAGCACTGTTATCTCGGTATACAGCGCCGAAGGCAGGCTGGTTTTAAAGGAGAATTTCTCCCGTATTCAGCCTGATCAGGCTTTCCGACTTGATCTGAAAAACCTCCGGCCCGGCAATTACCTGCTCAGGGTGCAGGCAGGACAAGTACATGCAAAAACCGGATTTATTAAACACTAATCCGCTTCGAACAGGAATGGCCGGCACTGCCGGCCATTTTCATTTAACAGGCAGTAAGTGGCATTTAAAAATTTCCGGAATCCCTGTCATTCCTGCAATTTTTTCCCCGGTTAAGAGTTTTTTACACTTGCAACGAATGCTATTTGTAAAAGCCTGCTATTTTTAAGTTTTTAATTACAGGCTGAATTTAATAACTAAACATCTGACTCTCACGTGAAATCAAAAGCTATTCAAAACTACTCCAACCCGCAACTGACTTTTCTGGTTCTTCTGCGCGTGCTGATTGGCTGGCATTTTCTATACGAAGGATTAGCCAAACTGGTGAGCCCTAACTGGTCATCCATGGGTTTTCTAATGGATTCACACGGCTTTATGGCAGGCTTCTTTCATCTTTTGGCATCCAATTCCACGATCCTGGGGATAGTTGATTTTCTGAATATGTACGGATTGATTGCAATCGGTGCGGGGCTTATACTGGGTGTATTCACACAAGTCGCTACCATTGCCGGTATTGTGTTGCTTGCCTTTTATTATCTCTCGCATCCCCCGCTCATTGGCATTGAATATGCACTTCCTCCCGAAGGCAGTTACCTTTGGGTCAATAAAACCCTTATTGAACTGTTCACCTTGCTGGTGCTTTTCTTCTTCCCGACAGGAAGGATCATAGGTGGAGATCGGTTGATCTTCGGAAGGGGAACGCGTGAACAGACCGAAAATTAAGTTGAACAAGTAAGGCAGGCATTAACATGGAATCATCAGATAATAACAAGCAAAAAGGAAAAAAAATTGGTCGCAGGGATGTGCTCAAGGGGCTTGCGACCTTGCCGGTACTGGGCGCTGTAGCCTACGGAACCCTGAAGAAAGAACGGCAGGATGATCTGCTCAATAAGCTGATTCAGGATGAGTTGCAACTCAGCTATTCACCTTCCACCCTTAAACCCTTGCAGTCAGCCAAAGACAGCCGGCAAGTCCGCCTTGGGATAATCGGATACGGAATTCGTGGTGAGCAACTGATGCGGGGTGCCGGATTTGCCATGCCGGGACTCATCGATGAATGGAAAAAGGGAGCCCTGGAAAATAAGAATGACCAGCGTTACAGAAATTTTCTCGAACAGGATGACCTGAATGTGGTGATAAATGGAGTATGTGATTTGTTTACAGTTAGAGAAAAAAATGCTCTAGCTGCCGCAGCCAACATACACAGGGAAGGCTCAGACGGGAAAATGGGCACTCCTGCCAAAGCTTATAAACATTACCAGGAATTGCTGGCTGCTCCGGATATCGACGGAGTCATCATAGCCACACCGGACCACTGGCATGCACAGATTGCCATGGATGCAGCCAAAGCCGGAAAGCATGTGTATGTGGAAAAAGGAATGACCAGGACTATCGAAGAAGCCTTTGAACTCACACGGGTGATTAAAGAAACGGGTGTGGTATTTCAGTTGGGGCACCAGGGCCGTCAAACCGAAAGCTACCTGAAAGCAAAGGAGGCCATCGATAAGAATATTCTCGGTAAGATATCCCTCATAGAGGTATGTACGAACCGGAACAGTCCCAACGGAGCATGGGTTTATGACATCCATCCCGAAGGGAGTCCCAGCACAATTGACTGGGACCAGTTTCTTGGTTCAGCACCAAAAGTGCCGTTTAGTCTGGAACGGTTTTTCCGGTGGAGATGCTGGTGGGATTATGGCACCGGACTCGGTGGTGACCTTCTTACTCATGAGTTTGATG
Source organism: Bacteroidales bacterium (assembly GCA_046329925.1). GTDB lineage: Bacteria > Bacteroidota > Bacteroidia > Bacteroidales > JAAYUG01 > JAXLTS01. Next base: position 29,984 of record JAXLTS010000012.1, on the reverse strand, counting down.
CGATGAATCAGATACTGGGGCTTGGTATCCCTTCCTCGGCCATGGCTTCGGGCGGTGTTTACTTTTACAAGGATGGCAGGGAAGTCCCCGATGTTTTCCAGGCAGTACTTGAATATCCCCAGCGCGATTTCACCTTCATGTACAGCGCATCGCTGTCGAGCGACAAGCAGCGCGGTAAAGTGATCATGGGCCATGATGGTTGGATGGAAATCGGCGATTCCATTGATATTTATCCCGATGCAGAATCTACCCGGTACAGGAAACTCCTGGATGAGGGTACCATGAACGCCGAAAAATCGATGTATTCATACATACCCGGGCGGAAAAACGTAGATGCCGTTGCCACGGCAACCGAAAAGTATTTTGCAAAAAGAGGTCTGCTTTATACCTATCGCAATGGCCGCCGGTTCGATACTACCCACCTGCATATACGTGAATGGGTCGACTGCATCCGATCGGGGCAGACAACCAGTTGTAACATCGATCAGGGTTTCCAGGAAGCCATAGCCGCCCACATGGCTACCAAGGCTCTGCGTGAAAACCGGAAAGTCTTTTGGGATGCTGATAAACAAGTGGTTGTTTAGAGAACAAACTTGTAGGGGATTAAACTGCAATAGATTAGACTCCAGGGGATTAGACTAATGGCTGCATTTGGATGCTTCCCAACACTTTTATCTTTTTCCTTTTATCTTTTATCTTTCATTTTGTCCATATTAAAGGATTATATATCTTTGATTATTCAATTAAGTGTAATTTAAACACTATTAAAAAATCAGTATGAAAGTATTCTCTCCGATGGAAGTCTGGTTTATAACCGGCAGTCAGCATTTATACGGTCCTGAAACCCTGAAACAGGTTGCCGCCAACTCTGAACAGATAGTAAAGGCCTTCAATGGCAGCAGCGAAGTGCCGGTTCAGGTAGTATTTAAGCCGGTTGTGAAAACCCCTGAAGAAATCCTTCAGACCATCATTGCTGCAAACACCGAATCAAACTGTATTGGAGTGATCTGCTGGATGCATACATTCTCTCCTGCAAAGATGTGGATTGCCGGATTAAAGGCACTGAACAAGCCAATGGCCCACCTCCATACCCAGTTCAACAGGGATATTCCCTGGAGTGAAATCGACATGGATTTCATGAATCTCAACCAGGCAGCCCACGGCGATCGTGAGTTCGGGTTCATGGTTTCAAGGATGCGAAAGGAACGTAAGGTCATTGTTGGACACTGGCAGGACCCTGATGTCGTAAATCAGTTGTCGGTTTGGATGCGTGCCGCTGCCGGCTGGGCTGATTGCCAGGGTATGAAAATTGCCCGCCTGGGTGATAATATGCGTGAGGTAGCCGTTACCGAAGGCGACAAGGTTGAGGCACAACTTCGCCTTGGTTGGTCAGTAAATGGTTTTGGCATGGGTGACCTTGTGAAATATATCGATGCCGTTACCGATACTCAGGTAAAAGCACTGGTAGAAGAATACCTGTCAAGTTATAACATTCAGGGTGATTTCGCAAAAGACAGTAAAAATTATAATTCACTTTATGAGGCAGCTCGTATCGAAGCCGGTATGAGGGCTTTCCTCGTCGAAGGCAATTTCAAAGGTTTTACCGATACCTTCGAAAACCTTCATGGATTGGTCCAGTTGCCGGGCATAGCTGTGCAGCGACTCATGCAGGATGGCTATGGCTTTGGTGCAGAGGGTGACTGGAAGATGGCAGCCATGCTGCGGACGATGAAAACCATGTCCAGGGGATTGAAAGGTGGAACCTCCTTTATGGAAGATTATACCTATCATTTCGATCCAAAATGCATGCGTGTGCTTGGAGCCCATATGCTTGAGATATGCTCTTCACTTGCCAAGGGAAAACCCAAATGAGAATTTCATCCGCTTGGAATCGGAGGCAAAGAAGCACCGGTACGACTGGTATTCGATGTGGCCGAAGGTCCTGCACTCAACGTAAGCGTACTCGATATGGGCAATCGTTTCCGTATTCTGGTGAATGAGGTGGAGGCTGTTAACCCTCCTGCCCCACTGCCCAAGCTACCAGTGGCAAGGGTACTGTGGAATCCCATGCCTGATCTGAAAACTGCAGCCGCTGCCTGGATTTATGCAGGAGGCGCTCATCATACCTGTTACAGTCAGAGTCTTTCAACTGCCTATATTGCTGATTTTGCAGAGATGGCAGGCCTGGAATTGATGGTGATCGATAAGAACACCAATCTGCCGGATTTCAAGGACAGACTAAGATGGAATGATATGTATTACCTGATGGCTAAAGGTTTTTAGCAAAAAAAAATGCGGCTTCGGCCGCATTTTTTTTTAAAGTTCCCTTATCCAGATATTCCGGAAACTAACCGGATTTCCATGATCCTGAAGAATAATCGGGAGTTTTGGCTCATGCTTAGTAACCCTTGGAAGTCCGATATATTCAGTAGTGCCCAAAAGATTTACATGATTTTGCACGAGAACTCCGTTTTGCAGTACAGTAACTGTACCCGGAACGACAATCCGACCGCTCTCCCCGAACCTGGGTGCAGTGAAAATAATGTCGTAAACCTGCCATTCACCAGGCTTCTTACAAACATTTACCAGGGGGATAAACTGTTTATAGATTGAACCGGCCTGCCCGTTGGGATAAGTGATGTTGTTGTAACAATCGAGTACCTGCACCTCATATAATCCCATGAGGAAAATGCCACTGTTTCCGCGGCCCTGACTTTCACCCTTTACCTCGGCAGGAGTCCTCCATTCGATATGCAACTGGCAGTCAGCAAATGTCCTTTTGGTTGAAATAGTACCTTTCCCGGGAGCAACTGTCATTGCTCCGTCCTTAACTTCCCATGCAGCCGGAGCTCCTTTGCTATCAACCCATTCGCCAAGGTCTTTCCCGTTGAAAAGGACTATGGCATCCGAAGGAGCAGAAGTGCCTTCACCAGGGGTTACCACTGGAGGAACCGGTTCCCACAACTCAGTGGTTACAGGATCTTTCTGACCCATCAGATTCAGGCTGCATAATCCAGCCATCATAAAGAAAAGTAGTCTGTTCATAGAGTATCGTTTTGAGAATTTTTTAAAAGGCTGCAAGCTAGAAATTCCAATTCAATTCAATGCGCAGATTGTAAAAAAGAAAATCACAATCGAAAATACTTAACTTTGTTTTCGCTACCAAATCCATATAAAATGACACAATTAAGAATTCTCTTTTGCGTGATTATCTGTTGTCTGCCGATCTCCATTTTACAGGCTCAAAACATCCAGGAGCCATTGACAATTGAGGCGGGTCTGCACCTGGATGCCAAAGCCACACTGGGCGAAGGAGCCCTGTTCGATCGTATGAACCAGGTTTTTTACTGGGTTGATATTGAAAAAGGAGTTCTCTACTGGTGCGACATTCATGCAGAAAATTGCTTTTCGTTTGCATTCGGGAAAAAAATTGGAACTGTGGTTCCCTGTGATATAAAAGAAATGGTGGCTGTTGCCCTGGAGGATGGAATCTATTTATTCAATACAGCCACCAAAGAATTGCGGATGATTTGTTCTCCTGAAAAAAATATTTCTGGAAACAGGTTCAACGATGGGAAATGTTCTCCTGCCGGTAGTTTCTGGGTCGGGAGCATGAGCCTGACCGGCTCCAGGTATGCCGGTGGGCTGTACAGGGTAAGATCCAACGGCGAATTTGTAAAAATGATCGATTCGGTTGGAACCTCCAATGGTATTGTATGGAGTCCTGATCATTCCAAAATGTATTATATCGATACACCTACCGCCAGGGTGATGGAATATGCATATGACGAAATCCATGATACGATCAGTTCGCCCAAGGTTTGTGTGAAAATTCCAAGGGGAATAGGATATCCTGATGGGATGTGCATAGATTCGGATGGAAAGCTTTGGATTGCGCACTGGGGTGGATCCGGTGTTTATAATTGGGACCCCGAAACCGGCCAACTGCTTCTTAAAGTATCTGTTGCTGCCAAAAACGTGACATCCTGTGCATTCGCAGGTGAAAACCAGAAATGCCTGTTTATCACTACTGCAAGAACAGGAAATTCTGAAACTGAACTGGAGGCACGGCCTTTAAGTGGCGGAATTTTTAAGGTGGAAACTGATGCCCGGGGTGGAGTAACCAATTATTTCAGGACCAGGTTGTGAATCAATTTGCCAACCACTAATTCTGAATTCTCTTGCAGTAATCCCCTCTTCATTGCCTTCTGCCTGCCGCGATGTTCTGTGTTTAAGAGCCTCATCGGCTATCTTTCAGATTCACAGTGCGACACAATTTGAAGCCCGGGACAGGAACAGCCAATGAAATATTTATTTAAATTGCAGAACTAAACCAATTTTTAACTAAAATACACTAACACTATGAGTAACAGCATGTCACGTCGTAAATTCCTCGGAAGTACCGTAGCTGCCACTGCCGCATTCACCATTGTACCCAGCAATGTGGTAAGCGGCCTGGGGCACAGGGCTCCGAGTGATAAACTCAATATCGCAGGTGTCGGAGTCGGTGGAATGGGTCACTCCAACCTGAATAACCTGAAGAGTGAAAATATCGTTGCTCTTTGTGATGTCGACTGGTCTTATGCAGATGGCTGCTTCAAGGACTTTCCGGATGCAAAAAAATTCTGGGACTGGCGCAAAATGCTCGACGAGATGAAGAACTCCATCGATGCTGTTGTGGTTGCTACACCCGACCATACTCATGCAATCGTCGCAAGTCATGCCATGACCCTTGAAAACACGTATATGTTCAGAAACCGCTTACCCACTCGGTTTATGAATCACGACTGCTCACCAACCTGGCACGCAAGCATAAGGTAGCCACGCAGATGGGTAACCAGGGAAATTCCGGTGAAGGTGTTCGCAAGATCTGCGAATGGATCTGGAATGGTGATATTGGTGAAATAAAAGAGGTGCATGCCTGGACCAACCGCCCCATGGCCGCAGGGTCTTGAGCGTCCCGAGAAGGGAGAATGGCCCCCTGAAACACTTAATTGGGATCTTTCATCGGTTCAGCACCCATGCGTCCGTATCATTCCATTTATCATCCCTGGAACTGGCGCGGATGGTGGGATTTTGGAACAGGCGCCCTTGGTGATATGGCCTGCCACATTCTTGATCCGGTATTCATGGGCCTTAAACTGAAATACCCCACCAAGGTTCAGGGTAGTTCCACCCAGCTGAATACCGAATGTGCCCCCCGTGCACAGATGGTTCAATATACATTCCCTGCACGTGAGAAATTCATGAAGGTGAACATGCCCGAAGTGAAAGTTACCTGGTATGATGGCGGGCTGCTACCTCCACGCCCGGCTGAGCTCAAGGATGGACAGATCATGGGTGACTGGAGCGGTGGAAACCTGTTTATTGGTTCAAAAGGAAAAATTATGTGCGGATGTTATGGTGCAAATCCTTTCATAATCGGCAAAGAAGATGCCCCCGCTGCTCCCCAGGTCTTACGCCGCATTGAAAAAGCTGAAAACGGCGGTCATGAAGCCGACTGGGTAAGGGCCTGCAAGGAAAGCCCTGAAAGCAGGGTACAGACCAGTTCCAACTTCGAGTATTCAGGACCTCTTAACGAGATGGTTGTGATGGGTGTTCTGGGTGTAAGGTTGCAGGACCTGAAACGCGAACTGCTATGGGACGGTGCCAATATGAGGTTTACCAACATCGGTGACAATGATGAAATCCGAGTGGTTACATCCGATAAGTTTACTGTTCATAACGGGCATCCGACCTTCGACACAAAGACGGCTTCAATTAATGCGAAGGCTGCTGCGGAAGAGTATATTAAACATACCTACCGCCAGGGCTGGAGCCTGCCCGAGATGCCCGTTTAATGTTTGGATTCCGGGTTAATGTTTATTAATTGAATTTGGTTCAATCTTAAAACAAAATAGAAATGAAAAAAATAGTAAGTATTGTTGTGGTTGTCGGGCTTCTTATCGGCCTGACAACTTTTAATGCATGCAAAACAACTCCCAAGGCTGCTGACACAGTAGCAGCAGTCGATACAACATTGAATTATCTTACCGCACAGGAAAAAGCCGAGGGCTGGATTCTCATGTTCGATGGCAAAACAACTACCGGATGGCGTGGTTACAACAAGCCTGCCTTCCCCGATTCAGGCTGGGTGGTTGAAGACGGAACACTTCGTTGCATCGGATCCGGTCAGGGTGAAGCTGGTGGTAAGGGTGGCGATATCATCTTTGATCAGAAGTTCACCAACTTCCTCCTGAGCCTGGAATGGAAGATCTCCCCCGGCGGGAACAGCGGTATCTTCTACCTGGGAGAAGAAATCCCGGGTGAACCTATCTGGAAATCCGCACCCGAAATGCAGATCCTGGATGATGCTAAACATCCTGATGCCAATATGGGTAAAGATGGTAATCGCAAAGCCGGTGCACTTTATGATCTGATCCCATCCAAGGTTGCTGAAGATACAGCTGGGACCTGGAACAAGGCTGAGGTTATGGTATACCAGGGAACTGTCGTTCACAAACTGAACGGTGAAACTGCCCTTGAGTATCACCTTGGAACACCCGACTGGGAAAAGATGATCAAAGCCAGTAAGTTCTCCACCTTCCCCGAATTCGGTAAGATCCGTGCCGGTGTTATCTGCCTGCAGGATCATGGAAACGACGTCTGGTTCAGAAATATCAAGATCAAACCCCTCCAGTAACCTTCATTTAAAGAACAACAAGGCTGTTTTGCCATCATGGCGAATCAGCCTTGTTTTTTTATCACTCATTTCAATGGAAAAGTGAAACCATGGCACAAATTAAACACTCACGGCTTTCTGTCTCCCTGATAATATCTGTATTTGCCTTTCCCATTCTTCTTTCGTCATGTCTTTCAGTGGTGAAAGAAAAGCAGGAGACATACGGGGCTCCCTACTATTTGCAGCACGAAAATATCACAGTAGGAATTCTTCCGTCGGTAGGCGGGCTTGTTGTTTACCTGGCCGATGAAACAGGTGAGAATATGCTGCTGAGTGATTCTTCCCTCTGGTTTGAAGAGGCTGACCGCTTGCCCCGGATGGGATCGCATTACAATCCAAGGTTATACAATGGTCATACCGTTTGGCTCGGACCGCAGACAGCCTGGTGGGCTCAGCAAAATGTGGATCCATCGCTCACCCGTACCCGGGCCCAATGGCCACCGGATCCTTACCTGGCATTTGGCCGGTACACAATTGTTGCATCATCTGACAGCTCCGTTTGTCTTCAAAGCCCCCGGAGCCCCTTCTCCGGTGTTCAAATGACCAAGGAGATCATGATCTCAGCCCCCGGCAAATTGCGATTTATTGCTACCATCCGGAACATCAGGGAGGAGCCTGTTTCCTGGGACATCTGGATGAACACCAGGCTTGACGGCAAGGCCCGTGTCTATGTCCCGGTTGCCGGAATTCAGAATATAAAAAGGGTTTCAGCTGGTCAGGGTAAGAACAGCCAGGCGATTTCCTATATCAGTAAGGACGGATATATAAGCTTTGTCCCGCAATTCCCAGGCCCTGACAAAAAAAACCGGTTTACTAAATTATACCTGTACCCGGAGGCCCCCTGGATAGCAGCTTTCACTAAAAATCACCTTTTCATTAAAAGGTTCCACTCCCACCCGGAAGCCTCCATCCACCCGGAACAGGCCCTGGTGGAATTGTACAACTGCATGAGTACAGACCCCGGAGAATGCGTGCTGGAACTGGAGCACCACGGTCCATATAAAGAACTTCAACCGGGAGAACAGCTGTCAGAATCTGAAGAATGGGAACTTCTGCCATACCACGGAAGCCGGGAAATCTCCGCGGAGATTGAATTTCTTAATGAAAAAACGGGAAAAAACTAATTAGAAGGGAATCCCGGGATCCAAATGCTAAATATTTGTTAAAATTTCAATCTGCCTGCCTTGCCAGTCGCGGATTCTGATACATTTGCCCCCCTTTAAGACAATTACCTGCCGCAAACAAAGGAAGGATTATGTTGTCTATACTTACAAAAAACGAGCGAATGTTGAAACAAGTTGTAATTCTTATCTTTTTAATGGCGGTGCTGCAATTGCCTGCCCAAACCTCAGGCCCTTCCAACAGGAATAATGGAGTTGAACCAATTGCTGCAGCAGGAACAATCAAGGGAAGAGTAGTGCATGGGAATGACAATCAACCGGTTGAGTTCACCAGCGTTGCCTTGTATAAACAAAAAGATTCATCTCTTGTAGGAGGTACCATCACTGATGAGCAGGGTTATTTCCTGCTTAAATCCATCCCTTTTGGACAATATTATGCAGAGTTCACTTATGTGGGGTATAAAAAATCCAGTTTTGGAAATATTGTATTGTCTCCGGAATCAAGGATAGCGGATCTTGGAGAAATAAAGGTTGAAGCAGAAGCAACAATCCTGAATGAGGTTACCGTTAAAGGTACGAGCGATCACATCGAGTACAAACTCGATAAAAAAGTGATCAATGTGAGTTCTGACCTGGTTTCAAGTGGTGGTACTGCTGTTGATATCCTTGAAAATACACCATCGGTTCAAACAGATATTGAAGGGAATGTGCAATTACGCGGAAGTTCCAACTTTACCGTGCTGATCAATGGAAAACCCAGTGTTCTTCAGGGAAGTGAAGCCCTTCAGCAAATCCCGGCCAGCTCAATACAAACAATTGAGATCATTACCAATCCATCTGCCAAGTATGATCCCGACGGAGTTGCAGGTATTATCAATGTTGTAATGAAGAAGCAGCGTTTCCAGGGTTTTAGCGGGTTAATCACGGTTTCGGGTGCAACCCAGCCGCAGTACAGTTCGAATGTCCTGCTAAATTACAGAACCAACAAACTGAATATTTATGGAGGAGGAGACTGGCTGGATCACCAGTATTTCGGGACCATGAATAATGAACGAGAGAATTTCATCGGTCAGGATACCAGCCTCTTCCTGATGAATTATAGCGATAATAATATGAAACGAACAGGCATGGGATTGAAGGGCGGACTCGATTATACCATTAATGATCATAACTCCCTCTCGGGTTCCGTAAACTATGGCTTGCGAAATTTCGGCAGATACAGTGACACCCGTTCCCATGAATACTGGTCACCAGCCGGAGAGGAAAGCTACCTGATGAAATATAGCAACGGGGAAGGTATCAACAAGTACTACAACCTGAACAGTGATTTTCGGCATACTTTTGAAGATCAGGGACATGAGTTAACCTCATCTGTATACTTTTCATCAGGTACCGGTGAAAACACTTCCGATTATCATGAGGCAGCTGTCAATTCTTCCTGGGAATTGTTAAATCCGGGCGAGTCATATACCATACGCCGCCAGGTGCAGAACAGTAACAATAACGAACTCCGGACAAAGCTGGATTATGTAAAACCCTTCAGTGGAAAATCAAAACTGGAGGCTGGCTATCAGGGAAGGTATGCGACTTCTACCGACACCCTGGCTGTCAGGAATTATGATCCCGATCTTCAACGTTGGATCAATGAAGATGCATCCTATGATGTAACACGTTTCTCGGATAATATCCAGGCTGTATACGGAACCTACTCCAACACCCTTTCCTTTTTTGATTATCAGCTTGGTCTCCGTGCCGAATATTACAACAGGAATCTTGTAAAGGCTTTGCTTGCTGACTCCAGCATCGGGGTAAACAGATTTGACCTTTTTCCCACTCTTCATCTTTCCAAACAACTGAAGAATCAACAGCAGATACAGGTAAGCTACAGCAGAAGAGTGGAAAGACCAAATGGGCATGATATAGACCCCTTTCCCCGGTTCATGGACTCCCTTAACTACATGGTGGGAAATCCATCCCTACAGCCCGAGTTTACGAATTCATTCGAAGTCAACTACCAGAAAAGAATTAAGGGATCTTTCTACTCAGTCGAAGCATATGCCCGCCAGACCAATAATCTGATAGAAAGGATTCAGATCATCGAGGACAACAATGTGATGCGGCATACCTTTGCCAATGTCGACAAGGATCTTTCAATCGGAATCGAACTGATGGCCAACCTGCAATTGTTTAAATGGTGGCAACTGAATCTTACAACCACAGGATACCACTATCAACTATTCGGGAATGTTGGTGAACAGGATATTGCGGCTTCGACCTTTACAGGCAATATCCGGATGAATTCAAATTTCAGCCTGAAAACCGGAACCAAAATTCAGCTGATGGCCTTCTATTCAGCTCCAAATGTGGAACCACAGGAACGGGAAAACGGGATGTTCATGGCCAACCTGGGTGTTCGCCAGGATTTCTTCAAAAACAAACTCAATGCCACCTTACAATTCAGGGATATGTTCAATACCATGGGTCGTACCGGAAGTTCCTATGGTCCAGGCTGGAATTCCAAAATGGAATTCCGCAGAAAAGGTCAGGCGCTAACTCTGACACTGAGCTACAGGTTTAACAATTTCAAGCAGGACCGCAGGTCGGGACAGGAGATGGGTGAAGGCGATTTTGGTGGTGGTGGAGAAATGGAATAAACACAATATACCTCTGAAAATCCCGGGCATCCGGGATTTTTTTTTCGTATATCCTCCCATTCAGGAATGATATATGAACCAATTTATTTTCTCCCTTGCGGTGCCCTGCAGGCAGCGCCTGAAAGGCACAAATTATTTTTCCTGTTCAGGCTATTTGGATATGAGCTTCAAAGGTATTAATAGCAGTAACCAAATTTCTTTGAACCATGAACCTGAAATCTATTTTATTATGCCTGATCATTGTCTGTATCGCAATGGCAACGGGGTGTACAACAAGCAAAACTGAGAACGGGCAAACTCCCGATGAATCCCTTTACTGGGTGAAAGAGAAAATGATCACTTGTGTCAGCGACGGAGTTCCGGTGTATCGCAAACCAGATCCGATTCAGCAAGGTAACTGGCTCACATCCGTAAAACTGGGAGAAGTTCTGACTTATCTGGGTGAGACTGTAACCGATACGACAAAAAAGGCCCGGGAATACTTTCATGTGCAACTCTCGGATGGAACAGAGGGCTGGGCACTTTCCTATGGCCTGATGCTATACTCAAAACCGGCAGTTATAACAATCCCGTCGGTCATATATGACCGGCCTGATCAACTTGCCGTAACAGCCAAAAAACTGGAGCCCATGGAAATTGTTGCCATAACCAACGTTAAGGAGGGCTGGGCTGAATTTACAAGTGAACAGAAAAAGTACAAAGGATGGATTCCTGCGGGAAATTTCACGGAGATTGAAAATGATATCCTGGTTGCGGTACTATTTCGGAAGGAGATGAAAAAACAGGATCAGCGAAGTGAAAAACAGAAGATAGCAGACTTTCTGCAAAATCTCCCAACCGACAACTCGGTCTTTATTCCCGATCTGGAAAAACGCCTGGAGGCCTTGCAAGGCAACACAGCTGATTCCAGCCTGGTGGTGGATGAAGGATACGGAGAATAATTCTTCTTTTCTCAGGATCCGGTGCTGGTTTCAATATTATGGGCGATTCCGCGGATGAGGGCTTCGCGTGCTTCCATGCTGGCCCAGGCGATATGGGGAGTCAGGATAATCCGCTCAGGGTGATTCATTTGAAGAAATGGATGATTGGCAGGCAAAGGTTCCTGTTCGAATACATCAACAGCTGCAGCCCTGATGATACCTTCATCCAGGGCCCTTGCCAGATCAGCTTCATTCACAATTCCACCCCGGCCCATGTTAAGCAGGATTGCCGATGGCTTCATCATGGAAAGCCGGGAAAACCGCAGCAGGTTTCGTGTGTGATCGTTGAGCGGTGCGTGAATACTTACGATATCACAGCTGGACAGCAGATCATCGAGCGACACAGAAGGCCAGGGATTCTGATTATTCTTACCAGTAGTTGAATAGTACAAAACCCGGGCACCAAATGCTTCAGCAACCCGGGCTACTCTCTTCCCTATATTCCCCATCCCGATGATTCCCATATTGTGTGAACCAAGCTGTCTGAATTCAAGATCGAGATGAGTAAAGATGTTTCCCCGGCTGTATTGCCCTGATTTTACGAAATTGTCAAAATAGGGTGGATTCATCATCAGGTGGAAAAGAACAGCGAAAGTGAGCTGGGTTACACTATCGGTGGAGTATGCAGCGACATTCTTTGCTTGAATTCCTTTTTCCTTCGCAGCAATCAGGTCGATGTTATTCATTCCCGTTGCGGAAACACAGATGAGTTTCAGTTCCGGGCATTGGTCCATAACTTCCCTGTCGATTATCACCTTGTTGGTGATTACCACATCCATTCCTCTGATTCGCGGAATTCGTTCAGAGGGGGTTGTCAGCGGGTAAACAGTCAGGTCTCCCAGCGCCCTGATGGGATCCAGGCTAACATTTCCAAGTGTACTGGCATCCAGCAGGACAATCTTCATGCCTGTTCCTCCACGAAGGCTCCCAACCTGCAATAGTCTGCATAGAGCTCATCATAGATGGCGGCTTTGTCCCTTTCCGGGGTATACTCCATTTCAAAACCATTCCCCATTTTTACCTGTGCCTCAGGGATGCCGGGATGTATGCCTGCTGCTACCGAGGCTGCCATGGCAGTTCCTAGCGCACATGCTTGTTCTGAACGTGCAACCAGAATGGGCTTGTTCAACACATTGCAAACGGTCTGCATTACGAAGGATGATTTCTTTGCAACCCCGCCAAGCGCAATCACACCATCAATCCGCACACCTTCAGCGATGAACCGTTCATTAATGGCACGTGCTCCAAAGGCAGTTGCCTCCACCAGGGCTTTAAAGATTCGTGGAGCATCGGTACCCAGAGTGAGTCCGGTGATAGCTCCTTTGAGTTTCTGGTTTGCATCGGGTGTCCTTCGTCCATTCAGCCAGTCGAGTGCGAGTACACCTGATTCTCCCGGTGGGATTAAGGCTGCAGCATCTGATAGTTCCTGCAAAATATTTTTTGTAGTTTCTTCGATCAGTTTTTCTTTTTGTTGATCATTCAGCAGCTTGCTCTTGGCAATAACCTCGTTCACGGGCCACAGCATCAGTTTGCTGAACCAGGCATACACATCACCGAAGGCAGATTGCCCGGCTTCAAGACCAACGAAACCCGGAGTGATTGAACCGTCAACCTGACCACAGATACCCCTTACCAGGGTGTTACCAACAGCCTCTGCCGGGGCGATAAGCATATCACAGGTAGATGTACCCATTACCTTGCTCAGATAATAAGGTTTAATTTCACCACCCACAGCACCCAGGTGAGCATCGAATGCTCCCACCCCAATCACCACTTTTTCTGAGAGGCCCAGTTTATCAGCCCATTCCTTCGATAAGTTCCCTGCGGCAACATCGCTGGTATATGTCTTTTCATACAAACGTTCGCGCAGGCCTTTCAGGAGCGGGTCGAGCCTGCTTAGAAAATCTTCCGAAGGAAGTCCATTCCAGTCGGGATGCCACATTGCTTTGTGCCCGGCAGCGCAGCGGCTCCTTTTCAACTGCAGGGGATCCTGATTCCCTGTGAGAAGGGCAGGTATCCAGTCGCAATGTTCTACCCAGGAAAATGCTGCAGATGCGACTTTTGCATCCTGACGGATAACATGCAGCACTTTGGCCCAAAACCATTCAGATGAATAAATACCGCCTTCATACCGGGTATAATCCACTCCACCCCAACTTCTTGAAAGTTCATTAATCTGCTCAGCCTCTTTGATAGCCGTATGGTCTTTCCACAGGACAAACATTGCGTCAGGGTTGTTTTCAAATTCCGGCAGGAGTGAAAGAGGTATCCCGGCCCTGTTAACAGCTACCGGGGTTGAGCCGGTGGTGTCAACCGAGAGGGCCATAACTTTCTCAGCTGTGCCAGCCGGACATTTCGCCAGCGCTTCCCTCACGGTTTCCAGCAGACCTTCCGTATAGTCGAGCGGGTGCTGCCTGAAACGATTCGTTGCCGGATCACAGAACAATCCTTTCTTCCAACGTGGGTAAGCAAATACGGAGGAAGCACATTCCTCTCCTGTTTGTGCATTTACGATCAGGGCCCTTACTGAATCGGTACCATAATCAACACCAATAACAAACTGATCCATGAATAATACTTTATTGTTAAAGAGTGAACAAGTAGTTTTGAACTTTTATTGCCCGTAATAGGCCTTTTTACCGTGTTTTCGCAAATAATGTTTATCCAGAAGATAAGCAGGCATAGGATCACCATTTCCCAGCATTATTGTATGAAATGCCATGCGCGCAACCTCCTCCAGAACAACCGAGTTATGGACTGCCTCATCGGCATTACGTCCCCAGGTAAAGGGTCCATGGTTTTTCACCAGCACGGCCGGGATAGCCATGGGGTCTTTTCCCTTGAAGGTTTCTGCAATTACCAGACCCGTATTTTTTTCATAATCGGTAATTACTTCCTTCTCCTTCATTTCTCTTGTACATGGGACCTCACCATAAAAATAATCGGCATGCGTGGTTCCCAGGGCTGGAATTCCCATTCCCGACTGTGACCAGATGGTTGCCCAGGTTGAATGGGTATGAACCACAGCACCAGCCTGCCCGAACTTTTTGTACAACACCAGATGGGTGGCAGTGTCGGAACTTGGTTTCAGGTGTCCTGAAACCACATTTCCCTCCAAATCGACAATCACCATCATCTCGGGTCTTAATTCGGAGTAGGATACTCCGCTGGGCTTAATCACAACAAGTTCGCGGTTTTCATCTATGGCACTTGCATTACCCCAGGTATAGATCACAAGATTCCTTCGCATGAGTTCCATGTTGGCTGCATAAACCTGGCTTTTCAAGGTTTCAAGCATAGGATCCTATATTAAATTCATATTATTAACCGCCATTTACTTTAAGTGTTTTCAAAATCGAAAGGACCTTCCAAAAAACCATTATAATACCCGCTCCGGCTCCCCTCTGAATATTCAACCCTAAAAACCATTTGCCTGTGTGCCGGGCATACTGTCAGCCAATCTTCGTTATTTCTGCGGGCAGGCATTCTCCAAAGAAAACGAGGGAGGATATTGATGATTACAATGGTATATCAAATTTCAAAAAGAAAACCGCTGTTTTGCTTTTCAAGGTATTTCCCTTCATCAAACTTATACAACCAGGCTCCTTTTTTTGAACCTGATTTTTCCTTCTCATCAAGTTTTACAAGGATATCCATCGAAATGATCTTTTTCCGGAAGTTCCTTTTATCAAACTGTGTCTGGTAAATTGATTCGTATAATCGCTGCAGCATGGGAATAGTGAATTTTTCAGGCAGCAATTCAAAACCGATAGGCTGGCCCTTGCTTTTCTTCTTAATCGCCTCAACCCTTTATCCACCATCTCATTATGATCAAAGATCAATTCGGGAATCTCGCGGATATCAAACCATTTGGCCTGGTGTTTTAATCCGAGTTTGGTATCATAATCCAGGGTCCGGATAAGCGCATAATAGGCAACAGAAACCACCCGTTGTTCAGTATCCCTTTTAAGATCACCATATGTATACAGCTGCTCAAGATAAACATCCTTTAATCCGGTAAGCTGGTGGAGTACTCTCGATGCTGCCTGGTCAACTGATTCTCTTTCATTCAGAAATCCCCCCATCAGCGACCACTTATTCTTCATGGGTTCGAAATTACGTCGAATCAGGAGGATATTCAGATTTTCGTTGTCAAACCCGAAAATAATGCAATCAACTGCAAGATAAAATTGATCATGTGAAGAATAGTGGCTTCCTTTTTTCATAAGTTACCAGAAATAATAGTAAAAAGAGATAACGATAGCCAGGATTACAACGGTATGGAAAATATCCCAGCCATTCCAGCTCTTACGGGTTGCTGCGCGCTGCTCCGGTGTTGAAGCAGAGAATACATAGTGCAATTGTTCACTGGTTGGAGCCTTGGTAAAGAGGCTGATAACAACGATTGTCGCAATGCAGAAGAAAAACAGGAGTACACAGAAGTGAAGCCAGTTAATGGCAGCAATCTGATAAAAAACTCCATACTGATCGGTAAACATTTGACTCATCCCTGTTTTTGCAGTCGCCAGTAATGTTGATGCCTGATCCGTTGAGCCCGCAGAAAGAGCGGTGGCAGCCTGATCGATCATCGATTTATACTGATCGCCCGTCGAGCCAAGCACGTCAGTTATTTTGTCGCTTAGTCCCTGCATCCCCTGAACCACCTGGCCCTTTAAAGTATCTGTCAGGATGCTTAGTTTTTGGTAATACCGCTCAGTTTCGGCTACCAATGCAACCTTTGTACTGAAAGCGATATTCAGGATCAGCCTGAACATTCCGATGGAGAATCCAGCGATCATCCCCCAGAAAGCACCCCTGGCAGTTGTTCTTTTCCAGAATACACCCAGCAGAAAAACTGAGGCAATTGCAGGTGCAAGCAAGCCCTGTACGCCCTGCAGGTATTCATAGAGTACCTTTCCCAATCCGAGCATAACCGGAATCCATACAATACCCAGTACTACAACTGCAGCGGTGGCATATCGCCCGATTTTCACATAATGTTTCTGATCCTCGGAAGGCTTCATTTTTTTATAAAAATCCTCTACAAACAGCATAGCTGATGAATTGAAGAGTGAGGCCAGAGAACTCATCAGGGCGGCAAGCAAACCACACACAACAACGCCTGTTATCCCCTGTGGCAGGAGTTTTGCAACCATCGCTGCAAATGCAGAGTCACTGCTGGATATCTCGAGCAACCCTTTTTGATTGAGAGCAAATGCAATTACACCAGGAATAAGGAAAATAAAAACAGGCAGCAATTTAAAATACCCGGCAAGTATTGAACCACGGCGCGCCTGCCGTTGATCGCGGCCTGACAAGACACGTTGCACAATATACTGGTCGGTACACCAATACCAAAAGCCAATGATAGCTGATCCAAGTAATACCCCTGTCCATGGAAATTCGGGGTCAGCAGAAGAGCGGATCAGATGAAGGTTTGGTCCGGCAATACGCTCCACTTCAGCCCATCCCCCGACTTTGATAAGTCCTACCACCAGAATTACAATTGAGCCAATGAGAAGAACCGGTGTCTGGATTACGGAAGTATACATAACTGCACGCATTCCTCCCAGAACCGTATAAATACCTGTTATAAGCACTAGTCCTACCGCACTTATCCAGAAGAAATCAATCCCATATATCGACTCAATACCGAAAACGGTTTTAAAAACCACACCTCCGGCATATACAGTTACAGCAACTTTTGTAAGCACATAACTTACAAGTGAAATAATGGACAGTATTGAACGTGAGCCCGCAGAAAACCTTCGCTCAAGGAATTCGGGCATGGTGAATACCTTAATACGGTCATAGAATGGAACAAAGACCCAGCCCAGAACCAGAATAAGCCAGGCGTGCATTTCCCAGTGTGCCATAGCCATACCGCTGATAAAACCAGCCCCTGCCAGCCCCACAAGGTGTTCAGAACCAATATTCGAAGCGAAAATGGAAGAACCGATCGAAAGCCATCCTGCATCCTTCCCTGCAAGGAAGTAGTCTACCGTATTTGCTTCCTTCTGGCGTAGCACCCAAAGTATGACCCCGATGAGAACCAGAAAAAACAGTCCCAGAACAATCCAGTCGAGTGTTTGCATAGTTTAGCTTGTAATTGGTTAGTTACGAAGTGTAAATGTAACACTTATTTGTCTTAATTCAAAGAGCGGGGATCACAAAGAACTCCGGCTGGGATAAAAATACACAAATTTGAAGCAAGATACTCAGGTAGGCAGAATGCCAGATAAATTTCTATTTTTGTTCTTAACAATATTACGCCTAAACTACAAACCAACATTCTTTATGGAAACTTACAGTTTGAGTTTCATAGACAAAGCAATCATGGTCATTTACTTCCTGTTTGTTCTTGGAATTGGATGGGCATTGAAGCGGTATA
This sequence comes from Bacteroidales bacterium, assembly GCA_046329925.1. GTDB lineage: Bacteria > Bacteroidota > Bacteroidia > Bacteroidales > JAAYUG01 > JAXLTS01. Next base: position 12,117 of record JAXLTS010000012.1, on the reverse strand, counting down.
TGAAATCTGCCTCCGCCTTCCTGGAGGCAGGAAGGTCATTGCCAGCCTGGGTAACAGGTCTGGCTTTCATTTCAACAAACCTGGGAGCCCTCGAAGTAATGGGTATGACCGGATCGGGTGCCAAGTATGGCATGCTTACAACCCATTTCTACTGGATAGGTGCAATCCCGGCGATGATTTTCCTGGCGCTCTTCATGATGCCTTTTTATTATGGCAGCAAAGCCCGTTCAGTTCCTGAATATCTCAAATTACGTTTTGATGAAAAGACCCGGGGATTGAATGCTATCCTGTTCGCTGTGATGACCATCCTGGCGTCCGGGATTTCCATGTATGCACTAGCCATTCTGATGGAGAATGTCCTGGGTTGGAATTTTCACCTCAGCCTGATTCTTTCGGCAGCGATTGTGCTCGCCTACACCTACCTGGGGGGGCTATCTTCGGCCATTTACAATGAGGTGCTTCAGTTCTTCATTATTGTGATAGGACTTTTCCCGCTTGTGTTTCTCAGTCTGAAGGATCTTGGCGGGTGGTCAGGCCTGCAGGAAGGGCTTGCACCCATCGTTTCAGCAAAGGGATTTGCAACAGACACCTTTACAACAACCTGGAAATACACCGGCTCAGCGCAGGGCAATCCCATGGGAGTAGAATGGTACGGAATTTTTGTGGGTCTGGGATTTGTACTTTCCTTTGGTTATTGGTGTACCAACTTCCTCATCGTTCAACGTGCAATGGCAGCGGAATCAAAACTCGCTGCCCGTAACACACCACTTATCGGGGCGATTCCGAAAATGTTTATTCCCTTTCTGATTATTGTTCCCGGTATTGCGGCACTTGTACTCATGAATATGCCTGAAAAAGGTTTTTCTCTTCCTCTGAATGCCCAGGGACAGCCGATCTATGATTATACCATCATCATGCTCCTGAAACAATACCTGCCTGCCGGTGTGCTTGGACTTGGAATCACAGCACTGCTTGCATCTTTTATGTCGGGTATGGCAGGAAATGTTTCAGCATTCAATACCGTGTGGACTTATGATATTTACCAGAGTTACATACGTCCGCAAACGGGTAACAAGGAAACCGACGATCAGCATTATCTTAAAGTAGGCAGATATGCTACCATTTTCGGCATCCTGGTAAGTATTGCCTCGGCTTATATAGCAAGTAAGTTCGGGAATATTATGGATTTCCTGCAAACAGTATTTTCCATGATCAATGCTCCGCTCTTCGCTGTGATTTTCCTGGGAATGTTCTGGAAACGTTCCACCGGTCATGCCGCCTTTATGGGTCTTTTAGGTGGATTTTTAATTGCATTGCTTCATCATGGATTAACCATACCTACAGGGGCTGCAACCATGTTCAAAGGAGGCTGGATTGGGGTAATACACGAATATCCGGTGGAAATGGCGCAGAATTTCTGGACTGCGATTTATGCATGCAGTGCCAGTACGATCATTACAGTTGTTCTATCCCTGCTTACAAAACAGAAAAAATCGGAGCAGGAACTGGTTGGACTTGTTTACTCCCTTACCCCTCACAGTATGAAGGAGGATGCCAAATGGTACAACCGGCCTGTTAATCTGGCAGTTTTTGTTATGCTGATTGCAATTGTTCTCACAGTATTATTCTGGTAAAAAAAACGTTATGGGTGTAGATATTAAAATACCAATCGGATTGATGTTCACCATCCTGGGAGTGATTCTCTCAGTATACGGGCTGGTAACAAACGGAGATCCTATGTATGCGCGTTCACTGGGTATTAACATCAACCTGTGGAGCGGCCTGTGCATGCTTGTATTTGGTGGGATTATGCTTGTTTTGTCCTGGTTACCCAAAAAGAACAGGAAAGCCTGATACATAAGCTCCGGCCTTTTATCTGGCGCGTTGGCTCAACCAATAAAAAACGGAGGCAGATTTAGATCCTGCCTCCGTTTCTTATTCAGCCGCAGCCTTATTCAATTATAACTTTTCGAGCAATTTCAGAACTTCATTTCCTGCCTTTGGCACTGCCGCGAGGATAGTCTCACTGAGGCCCAAACCCATCTCCTGAAAATCCTTCACACTGATAGTAATCAACCAGATGTCCGGGACTTTCTCCAGGAGGTAAGCCGATTCAATGAGGTCACGCAAGCCAATATCGTGCGTACTCAATACTCTTGGAAAATCGCTGGCGAACCGGGGTTGAATAAGTTTTACCACCCCGGCTTCATCATCCGTCAGGGCAGCATCAATCAGTATTACCTGATCATATCCGGTGAGCATACCAAGGAGATGAAAGCCTCCCGTCCCCCCGTCAACCAAATCAACCTCCGGGGGAAGTGCCTGTCCTTCGAGCCAGTTAATCACTTCAATTCCTGCACCCTCATCATGCATGAGCACATTTCCAAGGCCCAGGACAAGAATACTTTTTGGATTAGTCATTTTGTTCAGATTCATGAAAATTGCCGGAGTACAGGATAATTCGTATTCAGGTCCTGAACCCCGGCAATTCAGCAAAGTACATCAAGTTTACTCTTCTGTTTCCTTCAAATCACTTTCTTCAATGAATTTCCATCCACCAATCATGGAGGATGTAACCCCGCGCCGTTCCACATAATCATGGTAAAAAACCAGGTATATATGAATTACAGCAAACAGGATAAACACCCACATCAGGATATGATGGATATTACGTGTCTGCAGGTCACCACCCAGCAAAGGGACAATCCATGCAAAGAGCTTAGGGAACCATGAATGGCTCATGGCTGCATACAGTCCAAAACCGGTAAGACTTTGCAGGGCAAATGCCAGGAAGGTAATAAAGTAAGTAAGGCTTGCCAGTGCATTGTGTCCGATAGAAGGAATTGGTTTGTCCTTTAACTGGAGAATATCAATCTTCAATACCTGAACAATTTCACTCCATTGTTTTTTCCTTAACTGAATGAAATTATCCCACCGGGCGAATTGGTTTCCAACGAAACCCCAATATAACCGGAAGAGGAAGTTGAAGAAAAAAACAAATGCGGCAACAAAGTGGATAAAACGAATTGTTCCAAACCAATACCCGAAGGAGGCCTCTCCCCCGCTGGCAATGGCCAGGGGGGCGCCTATCAGGTATCCGGTCACAGAGAGGACAACAATGCAGAGTGCATTGATCCAGTGGTAAAATCTAACGGGGAGCTGCCATACGTATACTTCCCGTATCGGTTCCTTGATTCTGGCTACTACTGGTTGTTCCATACCCTGCAGGTTTAGAAGGTGTTCAACTGATGTACATAGGTACCCTTTTCATCATAAACGTGGACTGCACAGGCCAGACAGGGGTCGAAGGAGTGAATGGTACGCAGCACTTCCAGTGGCAGCTCAGGATTAGCGATAGGGGTGCCGATAAGTGATGCCTCATAGGCGGAACGCTGTCCTTTGGAATCACGCGGTGATGCATTCCAGGTACTTGGAACTACCAGTTGGTAGTTGTCTATTTTCCGATCTTTGATTACGATCCAATGTGCAAGCGCACCACGGGGAGCTTCTTCGAGACCTACACCTTTTGCTTCAGCCGGCCAGGTGGCGGGATCCCAGTTTGCTGTATTTGCTGTACGGGAGTCACCGTTCTTTATATTAGCCAGGAATTGATCATAAAACTCTTTCGACCAGCCAGCCACCAATTGGGTTTCCAGCCCTCTGGCTGCAGTGCGGCCGAGAGTAGAGAACAATGCTTCAACCGGTACATTCAGGGTCGCGAGGGCTTTATTGACAACTTCCTTAAAGTCATCTCTACCGGAAGCATAGCCTACAAGTACGCGTGCAAGCGGACCTACCTCCATCGGATTACCTTTCCAACGAGGTGTTTTCAACCAACTGTATTGTTTCTCAACATCCAGGTATTCGTAGGGAGGTTTAGGCCCGGTATAGTTGAGTTTGGTCTCTCCCTGCCAGGGGTGTTTTCCACCTTCTGAACTGTACTCGTACCAGGAATTATCAATGAATTCCTGAATTTCATCCGGATTCTTTCCATCCACAGGAAGAACCTCATTCAGGTTTCTGTTCAGGATAGCCCCACGTGGAAATTTGAACTTGGAAACATCGGCGTAACCATTTGTGGGAAGATCTCCATAAGCCAGGTAGTTCGGCAGACCACCACCAATGGCTCCCCAGTCCTTATAAAAGGAGGCCACTGCAAGCAAGTCAGGAATATAAACCTGTTCTACAAAGGTACGGGCATCTTCAAAAAGTTTACCTACATAGGCAATGCGTTCAGCATTCAGCGCATTGGACTCATCGAGGTTAATTGCTACGGGTACCCCGCCAACCAGGTAATTCGGATGCGGATTTTTCCCGCCAAAAATGGTATGCACCTTAACAATTTCCTTCTGCCATTCGAGTGCTTCAAGGTAATGGGCCACACCGATCAGGTTTACTTCAGCCGGCAGTTTATAGGCTGAATGGCCCCAGTAACCGTTGTTGAAGATACCGAGCTGACCACTTTCCACAAAGGTGGTTAGCCTTTTCTGAAGGTCTTTAAAATAACCCACCGAACTTTTTGGCCAGTTTGAAATACTCTGCGCCAGTTTGGAAGTAGCTTCAGGATCAGCTTTCAGGGCGTTTACCACATCCACCCAGTCCATGGCATGGAGATGATAGAAATGTACTACGTGATCCTGCAGGTATTGCGCGCAGAACATCAGGTTGCGGATCAGTTCAGCATTGGGAGGAATAACGATACCCAGCGCATCTTCGACTGACCGGACAGATGCCAGTGCATGGACTGTAGTGCAAACACCGCAGACACGCTCGGTAAATGCCCATGCATCGCGCGGATCTCTTCCTTTAAGGATGATTTCCAGGCCACGGACCATGGTACCGGAACTCCATGCATCTGTTATTTTTCCATCCTTCACTTCCACCTCCACGCGAAGATGGCCCTCAATACGGGTGATAGGGTCGATAACTATTCTGTTAGCCATAATTTTCGGATGTTTTAGGATTCATGTGATTCTTCAATACCATTTCCTTTTTCAAGTAACCTGCGCTTACGCACGTTTGTACTCACAGCATGCACGGCAATACCAGCAACTGTAACAGCACCAAGGGCAACCCCAATTTTATCGGCTGTGGTTTCGATTCCGAAGCCGGGGAAGGTTTGAAGGTGTTCATAGAACGGACCGTTATCCCAGAAGTTGGCCTCACTGCAGCCGATACAACCATGCCCGCTCTGGATCGGGAAACTGACTCCGTTGTTCCAGCGCATAACGCCACAGGCATTATAGGTATTGGGTCCGCGACAACCCATCTTATACAGGCAGTATCCGCGTTTTGCATTTTCATCATCCCATGATTCCACAAAGAGACCGGCGTCATAGTTCGGGCGACGGTAGCAGGTATCGTGAACTCTCCTTGAATAAAAGGCTTTTGGTCTCCCAAGCCCATCGAGCTGTGGTATCCTGTCGAAGGCCAGAATATGAACAATCACACCTGTCATTACCTCGGCGATGGGAGGACAACCCTGCACATTGATGACAGGCTTTCCGCTGATAACCTTGTTCACCGGTTTTGCGCCGGTTGGATTGGGGCTGGCTGCCTGTACGCATCCTGCTGAAGCACAGTTGCCCCAGGCAATTACAGCCTTGGCACCCGCTGCCGCTTCTTCCATTATCTGCTCGGCCGACTTGCCACCTATGCAGCAATAAATTCCGTCATCTTTTGTAGGAATGGACCCTTCGATAAGCAGAATGTATTCTCCCTTGTATTTTTCCATTGTATCCTGCAACGATTTCTCTGCCTGATGTCCTGCAGCGGCCATAAGGGTTTCGGTATAATCCAGCGAAATCTTATCCAGTAATACATCAGCCACAATTGGGTGTGAAGAACGGATAAATGATTCACTGCAGCAGGTGCATTCCTGAAAATGCAACCAGACAACCGGCGGCCTGGCTTTTGTTTCCAGTGCCTTTACTACCTGGGCTACCCCAGTTTGTTCGAGTCCGAGCAAAGCAGAAACCATTCCGCAGTATTTCAGAAAATCCCTGCGGGAATAGCCTTTTGCAACAAACTCATCATAGACAGTTGCAGGCTTACGATCCATAAAAACCTCCTTTATTTAGTTAGTTGATGGTTGATATTCCCAATAATTACAGTGTATCCAGAGGGAAGTGCGAGGTAATTATTTGTGTGTCGAAATTGCATTCGAAGTAAATTAGTAGCGGATTACTAAAAATATGGAAAGCATGATTTTTGTCATATGCCCTCTGTATGTTTTCTAGCATCAAAGGCTTATCAATAAAAGATTTAAATATTCTCTGTACTTATTTGCTTATTTATTGATGTAGTGAAACCCTGTATATTTTCAATTGGGTATAAATAGTATACAGTTAATTGATAACTGCTGCAAACTGCAAACATCTAATAGCTAATAGCCAACAGCTAACAGCTATCCCTGGCATCATATAAGAAAACTAATGCTTAGAAAGGAAAACTTACAAATGACTTTAACAGATTCTTGGGAGTTGCTCTCCTGAGATCATATCCAGGACCCGGCTTGTACCAAGGGGAGTCTTAAGTCGAACGAGGCGGGGATGTTCGGTAACCACCCGTCCTATAATGGCTGCGTCTTTCCCTTCAGGGAAGGATTTCATTATTTCCAGTGCTTTTGCGGCATCTTCCTCCGGGAGAATCACAACCAGTTTCCCTTCATTGGCAATATACATGGGATCCAGACCGAGAATTTCGCAGATTCCATATACTTCATCGCGCACCGGCACTTCAGACTCATTGATAACAATCCCGGTTTCTGATGCCCGGGCAATTTCATTGAGTGTGCTTGCCAGGCCTCCCCGAGTGGGATCACGCAGAACATGAACGGATCTTACAGCTTCCAGCACCTTGAGTATCATATGGTTTAATGGGGCTGTATCGCTTTTACAGAAGTCTGAAAATCGAGGTTATTTCTGGCAGCCATTATCGCCACGCCATGATCAGCCAGGGTTCCGGAGAGGACAACCACATCACCCGGCCTGGCATTGTCAGGAGAAATGTTTACACCTTCCTTAACTTTCCCTATTCCGGAGGTGTTTATAAAGATCTTATCACCTTTTCCTTTTCCAACCACCTTGGTATCTCCCGCAACCACCAATACCCCAGCCTTGTCGGCAGCTTCACGGATTGATTCAGTAATCCGACGGAGATCCTCCATGGGAAATCCCTCCTCCAGGATTAGTCCGAGTGAAAGGTAAAGAGGTACTGCACCGCAACAGGCCAGATCATTCACGGTTCCATTCACAGCCAGTTCACCGATATTTCCTCCTGGAAAAAAAACCGGATCAATTACATAGGAATCTGTTGAGAATGCAATTCTGACTCCGTCCATGTCGAGTATCGCTCCGTCGTGCTCCTTATTTAAATAGGGGTTGCCCAGGATTTTAAAAAACATATCATGCAAAAGGCGATTAGACATGGAGCCGCCTCCTCCATGAGACATAAGAATCCGGTCGGAATCTGAATAGGGTACAGGACAATTCAGTTCAAATGATTCAGGCATAGGATTCATTTTTTTTGTACCTGAAGTAAGCTGCACAGGCACCTTCGGATGAAACCATTGGGGCACCCAGGGGAGATTCAGGGGTACATTCCTTCCCAAATGCGGGACAGACAGAGGGTTTCTTAAGTCCCTGCAATACCTCGCCGGCTATACATAAGGGGGATTCGTCGCGGACTATGGAAGTGGTCTTATATATAAGGTCTGCATTAAAGCCGTAATATTTTTCATTCAGATCCCACCCGCTGGCCGGAATCATCCCGATTCCCCTCCACTTGCGGTCGATAACCCTGTACACCTCCTGAACCAGCTTTTTTGCAGCCAGATTTCCTTCCCTGTTAACCACACGGGAATATTGATTTTTCAGGTTGTAAGTTCCGTTTTCAAGTTCCTCAACAGTCATAAGTATACCTTGCAGGATATCCACAGGTTCGAAACCGGTAACCGTGATTGGTATCTTATACCGCTCAGCGATAGGTTCGTAATCGATATAGCCCATCACAGTGCACACATGGCCGGCAGCGAGGAATCCCTGTATCCGGCTCTGCGTGGAGGATAAAATAGCCTCCATGGCCGGTGGAACCAGCACATTGGCGCAGAGCATACTGAAATTTCCGAGTTCTCTCCGCTTAGCCTCAAAAACTGCCAGGGCATTGGCCGGGGCTGTAGTTTCAAAACCAACCGAGAAGAAAACGACCTGCCGGTCCTTGTTTTCTTCGGCAAGTTTCACCGCATCCAGGGGAGAATAAACTATTCGCACATCCCCTCCGGCAGCCTTAACCCGTAACAGGTCTGTTTCTGAACCCGGCACCCGGAGCATATCTCCAAAGGAGGTCAGGATAACACCTGGGGTGGAGGCGATTGCAATAGCCTTATCAATTGTTTCCAAAGGAGTTACGCATACAGGACACCCGGGTCCATGCACCAGGCTTATTTCCTCAGGAAGCAAATCCTCCAGGGCATACTTCACGATGGAATGAGTCTGACCGCCGCAAATCTCCATAATGGTCCAGGGCCTGGTAACTTTTGCCCTGATTGCATTCGCCAGGTTTTTCACCAGCGTGGCATCACGGAATTCACTAACGTACTTCATCCTCTTCTGTCTTTTCACCCATTTCGCGCAACAGGGCAAGCGTTTCAAGCGCTTCCTCCTCATCTACTTTATTGAGGGCAAGCCCTACATGCGCAATAATATAATCCCCCTCCTTCACTTCGGGAAGCCATTGGACACAGATATCTTTCTGAATTCCGGCAAAATTGACTTTCGCCATACGTAATTCCGGATTACTTGCATCAATAGAGGTAATCTGGCCGGGCACTGCTAAACACATACGGGATCCCTTTTTAGTGATCCAGCGAAAGTAAACATTTCGCGGAAAAAAGTAATGAAATGATTTTTTATTGACTGATCTGTCAATTGTCCATGAACTGAAGGTTGATTCTGTTCTGGTAATTTACCGCTTCGTTCACTTTCCAATACTGATTCAAATAGATCCTTTCTTTGTGGTATTTAATTTCAAAATTAGCAGGTGCATCCACCGGGTCCCTCCTGCTTTATTTGTATTTTTATTCAATGGAATAACCTGTTCAATTCTGAACCATATGAAATATAACCTTGTCCTTCTGGTCATAATCCTGTTTATCAGCTCCTGCCGGAACCCTTCTGCACCGGTGGCCGGCTGTCCTGATTCTCTGCTGACAGACACCATACAATACCACCCGGTGCGTGTTGACTGTCGGGGAGCCATCCTTCCCTGGTATTCATCCGATCGGGGCACCTCCTACGATACCTGCCTGATGCTGGTGTGGAATTTCTGGAAAAATATGCCGGTCGATTCCAACGGATTGAAGTATTATATGAACCACCAGGTATGGCGGCCTGAACATGATGTTCGCGGATTGGGTGGCGATCAGATGAGCATGGCACTTTCATCCTTTATTCTTTTATACCAATATACAGGCGACCAATCGATTATAACCGAAATGCGCTATATAGCCGATGAATACCTGGCACGATCGCTATCAGGAGCAAGTGATGCCTGGCCTGATATTCCTTATCCCTATAATACTTCCGTTCATTCAGGCCGTTACGATGGGGATATGCGTGACGGGAAGGGTAGTACCCAGCCTGATAAGGCCGGAAATTTCGGTAATGACCTGGTTGCCCTGTACAAAATCACCGGTGATCACAAATACCTGGATGCGGCTTTAAAGATTGCCAGAACACTTGCCTCGTATACCATTGAAAGGTGACTCCGTTTGTTCACCTCTTCCCTTCCGGGTAAATGCAAGGACCGGGAAGACCAAGCAGGCTATTGAGCAATACCGGCTCGGGAAAAATGGATGCGCTAGCGAGTTACCTCAATTGGACGGGGACCATGCTCCTGTTTGAATGCCTCTCGGCACTTTATCCGGAAGAAAAGGAACAATACCAGGCAGCATTTGCCAAAATTCTTCACTGGATGAAAAAATTTCCGCTGCGCACGAATAAATGGGGTCCGTTTTTCGAGGATATTCCAGGCTGGAGCGATACCCAGACCAATGCAGTTAGTTTTGCAATGTTTATCATGCAGCACCGCGAATTATTTCCTTCCTGGCAGACAGACGTGAAAGAGATCTTTGACTGGACCTACAAAGAACTTGCCAACCGTGAATATCAAAAGTACGGGGTTACTGTAATGAATGAACAGACCGTGTACCGGGTTCCCGGCAACAGTCATTCTTCGCGCCAGGCTTCCATGGAGATCTGGTACAGCAAATTATCCGGAGATACAAGTTTTCTGGAAAATGCATTACGTACACTCAACTGGGCAACCTATACTGTTGCTCATGATGGCCGTAACAGGTATATACGTGATGATATCTGGCTTACAGACGGCTATGGAGATTACATCCGTCATTACCTGCGTGCAATGGCTGCCATGCCTGAACTGGCACCACCAAACAAAAACAAACTTCTATATTCAACTTCCGTAATTACTGACATTTCGTACACAGATAATGAAATTGCCTATGTTACATTTGATGAAAACTCAGAAGAAATATTCCGATTAAAACAAAAGCCTTCAGCCATTTATAACGGGAGTATATTGATTCCAAATGACAGTACTTCGGACAAGAGTAGCTGGAAGTGCACCCCGCTGGATGAAGGAGTAACAGTTGGGGTGCGTCACCTTGAAGGTAAAACAGTTCGAATTGTACTTAAATAAGTTCCCGTTTTGGCTAAAGATAGGGAAATGCAGAGCAAGTGATTCTTCAATTTATCATAGTATGAAAAAGCCATGGTTAATTAAGGAAACAAACTGGAAAAGTGTTTGTGAGACAAAGTATGAAGTAATTGTTATTCCCTGGGGAGCAACGGAAGCACACAACTACCATCTTCCATACGGAACTGATAATTACCTGGGTTCGTATGTAGCCGACAGGGCTGCAGAAATCGCATGGCATTCGGGAGCTAAGGCAGGAGTGCTCCCGGTGATTCCATTCGGAGTAAATACCGGCCAGCTTGACCTGACCCTTACAATAAACCTGAATCCATCCACACAACTTCTGGTCCTCCGTGACATCCTCGACTGCCTGCATGGTCAGGGATTCAGAAAATTTGTTATACTGAATGCCCATGGCGGAAATGATTTTCGCCAGATGATACGGGAATTGCAACCCCGTTTTCCTGAGGCCTTCATTTGCCAGCTTAACTGGTATGCAGCTGTTCCATTGGAAAAATATTTTGAGGATACAGGAGAACATGCCGGGGAGGCTGAAACCAGTGCCATGATGGTTATTGCCCCGGAACTGTTAAGGCCTCTTTCAGAAGCCGGTGACGGGAAAAATAAACGGCTTAGATTCACAGCCCGTTCTGAAGGCTGGATGTGGACACCACGTCCCTGGTCGGTTGTGAGCAAAGATACCGGCATTGGCAATCCAAAAAAAGCAAGTCTCGAAAAAGGCAGAAACTACCTGTTTGATGCCATCAAAAAAGTTTCTGAATTGCTGATAGATTTGGCAAAAACTACTGACAATCAATATTACCTGGAATAAAAAACAAAACCTGATATGAATAAAATCCTGAATTTACTGCTGGTTGTACTTTTCATTGGAAGTTTGAATGCACAGGAGAGCAAAACAATTTACCTGCTCATCAGGGGAGATGATATTGGTTCCAGCCACGCTTCCAACGAAGCCTGCATAAGGTCCTACAAGGAGGGAATCATGCAATCAGTTGAAATTATGGCACCATGTGCCTGGTATCCCGAGGCAGTCCGGCTATTGAAGGAAAATCCCGGATTGGATGTCGGGATTCACCTTACCATTACCAGCGAATGGAACGAATATAAGTGGCGCCCTCTCACCTGCTGTCCCAGTCTGGTAGACTCGAACGGGTATTTCTATCCAATGATCTGGCAGCGCGATGATTTCCCGAAAGGAACAGCCCTGCATGATGCCAACTGGAAAATTGAAGAAATTGAAAAGGAGTTTCGGGCGCAAATTGAGCGTATAAAAAGAGACATTCCCTGGGTAAGTCATCTTGGTTGTCATATGGGCTGTGGCAGCTGTGATCCGCGTATAGCGGAACTGGAAAAAAAACTGGCAATTGAATATGACCTGGA
>JAXLTS010000011.1:0-128348 GCA_046329925.1 Bacteroidales bacterium | reverse complement strand
ATTGTATCAGCTATTTGAAGAAGATTATTTTCTTTTGGTCCTTGAAATGGGTAAAAGATTTTCACACCATAACAGCCTAATTGAAAATGTATTGCTCTTCCATCAATTGAGGTCCATGAATTATCTCCAAAAATTCTCCCAATATTTGAGCCAAAAGAACAAGGAAATTCATTTGAATTTGCACTATATGCTATACTCTTTAAAGCAGCAATTTCGTTATCAAACTTAAACGATATTATGGTAAAAATTTCATTTGAATCTGATCGCCATTTACGAATTTTTGCGCCATAAATGGATTTACCTTTATCGATTGGCCAAAAGGTTGTGCTTTGATATATTAAGGTGGATTTGAAGTTCAGAAAATCTGATGAATCAATTACTTGAGTAAAACAAGCATTATTTATAGTTAAAGCAAATATGCATGAAATTAACAATTTAATTAAGTGTGGAATTATTTCTCTGTGACTCATACGCAGTTAATTAACGAACATATTTATAAAAGGTAATATCATCAATTTGCCATGTACAACAATCTAATAAATCGTTTTTGTAGGATCCATTAATTTCCTCATCAACTGCAATTCTGTGGTTTGTTTTTACCAATTCAATACATGCATCATATACTCCATTCATATAACCAAATTGATGGAAATGCCAATAATCAACAATATCGTCATCATCAGTCCATTCAACTGGTGGTGTCCAGCCAATTGGATGTACTGGTTTATAAAAAAAACCAACATAATCTTCCATATCTATACTTCGGACCTTAATATTGGCACTCCCTAAAGCATTCGAGAAAACTTGAACAACAGCAGACATATCTTGGCAATCTGCTGAGGTATCTGCGAGAAAATTTGTAAGATCAAAGTTGGGAAGGTAAGCATATGAATGATTAGGATTGTAATGTTTACCAATATTATTGAAAGCTCCAATAGTGACATATTTGACCAAGTCACTTTCAGTTGATTTTCCCTGTGCCCACTCACAAGCATAATCCAAAACCTTTGTCCATGGAATATTCATTGGGTAAACTGGTTGAGCAAACAATGAATAATAAGTATGCTGAGTAATTACATCTTCGCACTGAATCATGCAATAGGGCGAATTAATTGGAAGTGCAAGTGCTTCCCATTTCCACTTAAATGTATTTAGTCCAATAAATTCCTGAATTGTAGTGTTAAGACTAATAGTGAATATTGTATTATCTAAATCACAATTTGAAACGAAAATATCACATATATCACCAATTCCATAACCTTCTATTACAGTTGCCTTTACAACAAAATTTACATTATTAACATTACTTTTAAATTTTACCTTTATTTTGATTCCGGATTGTCCCTTTATATATGCAAATTTTGCATTCCGGTTCGATTCTGGCTTATATTCAGGCACTATTATGGCTGTTGAGTAATTTTCTCTTATAGTAATTGCATCGATTGCATTACCTGATTCATAATTAAAACTTATTTCGGATGGCCAGATTACTATATCCTGTGAATTAACCGAAATCCCTATTGCAAGGGAAAGGATTAAAACATAAATATATTTATTGAAACTCATAATATTTTTAGAACTCCTCATTGATTTCATAAATTGGATTCTATTTTAAATAACCAATAGATCACACCAGTGGAAAAACTTTTCTATAACTTAAAAATCTGTAAGAACCATTCGCTTTGTGTCGATCATATTACCGTCCACAAGGAGTGAATACAAATATATCCCGGCTTTAAATTCATTTGCACTAATCGTAATCTTCCCGCCTGATTTAATATCAATTAGGACACATTTCAGTTGGGTGCCATTCAGATCATAAATACAAATCATGGCATTCGTTGCATTGTCAGCCAGCGTGTATTCAATGATGGTGTTGCTTGAAAAAGGATTAGGGATATTCTGGAATAGTTGATTATTCTGGGATTCAGGCGTAGGATGCACTTCGGGAGTATATAAAGTTCCCATGCTTTTAAGGGTATTCTCTCCCGATTTTAAGGTTGAAATTTCCAATTGAAGGTTCTGTATTAATTGCTGTTGTTCCTTTATACTCTCAACCAGGTATGGGATGATCCCGTCATAATTCACATATTTCTCTCCGTTTTCGTCTGTCTGTACAACTTCGGGAATGATTTTTTCCAGATCCTGTGCAATGAATCCGGATTTTTTCTTTTCTGCATTTGCTTTAAATAAATCTAAATTGCTGGTATAGTCTTTAAGCCCGCTAAGGATAGAGTCATTCTTAAGCTTTTCCTCCTCGCGCTGAATGAATTGATAGGTGATTCCGTTTAATTGAGTAATTTTGTCCAATGGTCTGGTAATGGCTTCAATCTGCTCCTTTCTGGTTTTATCACTATTGGAATAAGCAACTCCATTAGCATCCAGGTACCATTTTAAAATCATACCATCCTCATCCAGTACTTTGAGCAGATAGTTATTATCACCAGGGGTCCATATTACTCCAAAATCTCCATCACAATAAAAGCCGGAGCTTTCATAGGCACTGTTTTCCATGAGAAATCCCTTATACCCATTGAGCGTATTAGGAGTGTTTGGGTTAAAATCATAAGAAACGGCCCCGCCTGAACAACCAAAATAATTTCTGTGCATATTCCCATACCCAACTCCAATTACAAGTCTGGTATGAATGTAGCTTGCGTCTTGCCGAAACTCCATTAAGTACCGGTCGCTGGTTTGATCATAAATATCGAAGGTGTTGGAGGCCCCATACAAGGAAGTAACCCTGTTGCCGATGACGAATTGGTGGTTATTACCATTCACAAATCGCAGGAGGCTGTTACCAGCCTGCAGGGTAAGTCGCGTATCAGCATTAGGCACACCCCCAATTCCGACATTTCCATTGCAATCTTGAGAGATTTGCCCGTTCATTTCCAAGTAAAATAATACGATGGCAACAGAAAACAGGATGTATGTCTTTTTCATAGGAAGTGTATTAGAATCATATTGACAAATTTAAGTAGATGAAAAGCAGACTGCTAGTGTACGTGTCCACTTCTTTGCGTTTTTATAGAATATTGAAATCTAATATAATAGATTATAAGAGGGGATGCAATAGGTAATTACATTTTTATAAAATATTGCACAAAAATCAGCACTGTCATCAAACAACTCTTTCTCATTAGGTAATTCAGTTCATAAATGAGGAATAGCGTTTATGAGAATTTGCAGTGGTTTTTCGGAATTCACAAGGACGGTTACGCTTTGTGCATACTGGTGTCTTTCGTAAGTTCAATAAACCTTATTTTTTGTAATTCATTACATAAAACCTAGGGGTAAAATTGTAATCGATTACAAAACAGATTATGCTTCCCCAGCACTGTTTTCAAACAGCCCTTCCCCGCATCCTTACACCGTTTAAACCCCTACATTTGAGGCATATCAACATGTTTGGATATGCAAGACGAGGATATTTTCCTGAACCCTAATCCCCTGGTTCATTTTATACGCAAGGATCCCGCTGCCTTTACCCGTACCGACCTGGTGCGTTACATCGAGGGTAACGGCATCGAAATGCTCAACTTCCGCTATGTGGCCGAAGACGGCAAACTGAAAACGCTGAGTTTTGTATTGCATGGCCGCGACCATCTTGAATCCATCCTTACCTATGGCGAACGGGTCGACGGCTCCTCCCTCTTTTCCTTTGTGGATGCCGGATCCAGCGACCTCTACCTGATCCCCCGCTACCGCAGGCTTTTCTGAATCCCTTCGCTTCCGTCCCCACCCTCGATATCCTCTGTTCCTTCTACAACAACGAGGGGAAGCCGCTCGAGAATGCCCCCGACTATGTGCTGCGCAAGGCCATCCAGACCTTCCGCGAAAAAACGGGGATGAACATGAAGGTCTTCGGCGAACTGGAATACTATGTGAACAGTCCCAACCCGGGAAAATATGATCCCGAGGACCAGCACGGCTATCATTCCTCGCAGCCCTTTGCCAAGTGGGAGGAACTGCGGCTGGAGGCCATGCGGCACATCGCCCGTTGCGGGGGAAAGATCAAATACGGTCATGCCGAGGTGGGCAGTTTCATCAAGGGCAATGAACTGTTCGAACAGCATGAGATCGAATTTCTTCCCTGCGAGGTGGAAGAAGCCGTGGAACAACTCATTATTTCCAAGTGGATCCTGCGCATGCTGGGACAGAAGCAGGGTGTGGAAATCAGCTTTGCCCCCAAGATTACCGTGGGTAAGGCCGGATCAGGCCTGCACATCCACATGATGCTGGAGAAAGATGGATGCAACTGCATGATCGAAAAGGGGGAACTCTCGAAGGAAGCAAAAGCTATGATCGCCGGAATCCTGAGTCTCTCGGAAGCTTTGACCGCCTTCGGCAATACCATCCCCACCTCGTACCTGCGCCTGGTACCGCACCAGGAAGCCCCCACTCGCATCTGCTGGGGCAGTCGCAACCGCAGCGTGCTGGTGCGCGTGCCCCTGGGCTGGACAAGTTCATCAGACATGATCAGTGATGCCAACCCTCAACAACCAGCCACTGTAAGTAACGGCGACAGCCGCCAGACCGTGGAGTTCCGCGCTCCCGATGGTTCGGCCGACCTGTATGCTTTGATCGCCGGGCTGGTGGTGGGAGCGGGGCATGGCCTGCAGATGAAGGATGCACAGAAAATTGCAGAAGAACTTTTTGTGGATCGCGATATCTTCAAAAACCCGGAAAACGAAAAGGTGAAAGCCCTCCGCCACCTGCCTTCTTCCTGCCACGATTCGGCCGACTGCCTGGAAAAACAACGGTCATTCTTCGAGAAAGACGGGATCTTCCCCAAAGGGATGATCGACAGCATTATCAAAAAACTAAAGAGCTACGAGGATCAGAACCTGAGTGAACGGTTGTTCGGCAAAGACGAGGAAATAAGGGAGTTGGTGCTGAGGCATATTCATACGAAATAGAGGAAGGGAGTTGCATTCAGAAATTCGCGACTGATTTTTATTTTGCATTTGTCAGAGGGGTGACAGATTGCTTCGCAAGGCTCGCAATGACTTTTTATGGGTACTGAGAGCGAAACAGCTTCGCTGTTTCGCTCTCTTCATTTGAAGGTCATTGCGAGCCTTGCGAAGCAATCTGTTTAAAAAAACGATAAATCTGGTTTTATTGAATAAATCTTTCGCAAAGCCCTAAATGTAGAAGTAGCGATACTATTTTTTTTCACTACTCCCACACCCTTCTCAGAAAATCAATAAAATTCCCATGCATGATCTGCGCAATGTCCTGTTGTGAGTAGCCGCTTGTTGCCAGGATTCCTGGTATTTTCTGCAGATCGGCAATCGTATCCACCTCCACCGACCCCTGCTCTGTTCCGTAACCACCATCCAGGTCGGAGCCGATGCCCACATGCCTGGAATCACCTGCCAGCTGGCAGATGTGATCGATGTTGTTCACCACCTGTTCGAGGCTCACATTTTCTTTCAGTGGGTTTTTGCTAGTTTTCTCCCAGTCGGGCAGAAGCATCCAGGCATCGAACACCACGCCGATCACAGCATCGCGTTGTATCAGTTCCCTGATCTGTTCATCGGTAAACTGCCGTGGATGATCCACGAATTTCCGACAGTTGTTGTGGCTTGCCCAAACCTTTCCATTGAAAATATCCATGGCCTCCTGAAAACTTTTTTCCGATAAATGAGTAACATCCATGATAATATTCAACCGTTCCATCTCCCTAAGCAGTTCCTTTCCCTTTGGGGTAATGCTGCCATCCACCCCGGTTCCCCAGGCATAGGTTCCCGGACCGAAGTGGGAGAGACCAATCGCCCGCAATCCTTCTTCCCACAACTCGTGCAGATGGGTCATGCTGAGAATGCTGTCAGCTCCCTCCATGCTCAGAATGTAGCCGATGGATTGATTCTCCTTCTCAACCTCCAGGTCATCGAGATGATTTTCCAATTCCTGCAGGTTCGTGATTGCACGCAGTTCCCCGCACTCTTCCATGGTACGGTACCAGGCTAGTTGTCCCTGCATATGCGCCCAGGCCTGCTCGGGAGAATTCCAGCCGGGGAGGGGATTTCCTTTTTTTACATAACGCGAAATAAGCGTACCTACGCAAAGGTTCACCTTCCCCTGGCGCATGGCAGGAAAGGAAACAGTGCCTCTGCTCCGGTCGGGCAGGTCTGTTAAGCCCGATTCCCGTTCACGTATATCCTGCACCGGAAGCCGCAGGTCGCGATTCCATTCCATGGCGTTCATGGCAAGGTCGAGGTGAGAGTCGAAGATGAGATTCATAGCAGAGATAATTTAAAAGGAAGAAACATCGAATTACACGAATTACATGAATTGTCTGGGCTAATTGGAGTTTGGAAATGATTGAAATTATAAAATGGGAATGAAATTAATTCATCCGGATTATTAAAAACAAGTTTTGAATTGATATCGAAACTACAGCAGGAGATTTTCTTCCCTGGGTATTGCATCTTGCTTTCAAAGATAGCAGGACTCAGATAGTCGTCGTTTCTAAACAGGATTAAATGTTGAATTGAAAGACTGCTTCGTACCTCGCAGTGAGGTCCTGGTAAATTGGGAGCAGGATCAGGCGAAGCCTGATCCTGCTCCAGAACATTAGAATAGTCACTGCGAGGCACGAAGCAGTCTCTCGCTTCCATGCGGAATTTTTTTAAAATGGGAAAAATTACATTGAAAAAAACTAACTAAATACTGATTCTTCTGCCCCTGGCCTCAACCTCCCATCTGCCGGTGCACTGTCCTTCGGTAATCACAAAGGCCTCATCGTAATGCTCCACAGTAGGGCAGATGTGGGTGGGGATGCCATAGAAACAATCACCCGGTTCAAATTTGTCGGCTTCTTGTGTTTCAATCACCAGGTGTTCCTCGTTCTGCGATTTCACCTCATAGGATTCCAGTCCGAGAATTTTAATACGTGGATGGGGCATTTCGCTGGCCATTGCTTTAGTTCCGCAGTCGAGGCACAGCAGGCCGGGTGCGGGTTTGCTCACTACCCGGGTAAGGATGATTGCTGCATACAGGAAGTCCAGATCGGGGTAACTGCTCGCAGAACGTTCATCCCAGAGGGAGGTCGTGCCGGGGCTAAGGTTTACTCCTTTCTCTGCAGCATGCACCGGGAAGGAGGGAGTGCCACCTGCCACGATCTCCGGGTAGGGAAGGCCTGCTGCTACGATTTCATCTGCCATTTTCCATACAGGGTTGAATCCATCCATGCATTTTTTTCTACGTGTTTCAGGATCGCTGTCGTGAACATGCCCATCGTACACATGCAGTCCGCGTATTTTTATACCGGGAAGAGTAGGTATGAGCTTATACAAACGAAGTGCTTCCGCTCCAGGTGCAATACCGGTGCGGTTCATTCCCACGTTGATGTCGAGCCATAACTCCGTTTCAAGAAGCCAGTTGTATGGTTTTGCTTCCGCAGCGATTTCGTGGATTATTTTTTCCGAATCGACGATGCAGGAGAACCGGCATCCTGCGGCCTGGATAGCCAGTTTGACGAAACGGCTGATGGCAGGTCCCACCGGCTGCATGGCCAGCAGCACATCCTCCGCTCCTGCACCGGCAGCCATCTCAGCCTCAGCAATGGTGGCGCATTTGAAATTTTTTATGCCGAGTGCAGATTGCCTTCTCACAATCTCCGGCATTTTATGGGTCTTTACATGCAGCCGCAGACGATCTGCACCCCCCGCCATTGCAATCATCCTGCGGGAATTCTCTTCAATCCGTTCCGGGTATACCAGCAGGGCCGGAGAAGGAATCTCGTTTTCGTTTGATACTTTATACCAGCTCTGATCCTTATTCATTTCAGAAAATATTGAATTTTTAGTTTCAGAAAGTTTCAGGATTTGACCCTGTTGCAACCTATTTTCTTTAGCAATTTTTCTTCGCGCCTTTGCGCCTCCGCTAAAGCTTCAGCGACACGCGGAGCGCCTCCGCTAAAGCTTCAGCGACACGCGGAGCGCCTTCGCGGTAAATTTCTTTCCGGTTCTTCGACTCCGCACTTCGAGAACCTCAGTGGTTCACTCAGCCACAGGCATTCCATAAACTTTTGTCATCATCCTCCTACCCGACGATTCTTTTCTTGTTTTTCATCGGCAGGTTAACTTTTTCCTTTTCTCTTTTGTCTTTTTTTCTTTTCCCTCCTTCGCGTACCTTCTTTTATCCTTATTTACCTTTGTGGTAAAACTATTTTTCCTTTTTACTTTTATCTTTTATTTTTTATCTTTTCCGTTAGCTTCGACTCCGCACTTCGAGAACCTCAGTGTATCACTCAGCCACCGGCATTCCTCTAAATCCACCGGCATTTTCTTCAATTCGAACCAATCTCAGCGCCTTAGTTTTAATTATTTCTTTTTCTTTAATTCTTTTAGTTCTTTTAATTGTTATAATTCGTGTAATTCGTGTAATTCGTGTAATTCGATGTTCCCCTATTTTCTCAACAGGCATTTTCTTTTATTCGTGCATCGCCTGCGATATTCGTTCACAATCATCCTCCTCTTATTGGTGTAAATTTGTGTAATTTGTGGACAACCTTAACCTTTACCATCGTGGTTAACCAACTTCTTCCTTCAACTCAAACACCGCCTCCACCTCAACAGCAATATTCGAGGGCAGGATCATCCCCACTGCGCTCCTAACACCTATCCCATCCTCAGGACCGAACACCTCCGCCATCAGTTCGCTGAAACCATTGATCACTGCCGGCTGCTGGCCAAAGCTGGGTACGGAGTTCACCATCCCTAAAACTTTTACCACCCTTTTTATTTTATCGAGCGATCCGAAATGTGTTTTGATTGTCGAGAGCATGGTGAGTCCAACCTGCTGGGCAGCAAGTTTTCCCGCTTCAACATTCAGATCTTCTCCTACCTTGCCGGTAATTACCTTTCCATCGTTTTTTACGGGTCCCTGTCCTGATACATACAGAAAGTTTCCAACAACCAGCACCGGCTTATATACACCACCCGGTTTGGGTGCCGGGGGAAGTTTTAATTTTAGTTCTTTCAGTCGGGCTTCTGCTGACATATATTTTTGTGTTTATGGATTTAATTCAACCTAATTCTAATCCCCGGGCCATGCTTGCAACCCGTAACCCGCAACCCGCCCCGGAAAAAGGGTCGGGCAGGCCCGGAACCCGGAACCCGGAACTCGGAACTCGGAACTCGGAACTCGGAACCCGTAACCCGTAACCCGTAACATTCAAACAACCATATCCAATACCAGCACCCCCGCCAGTCCGCAGAGCCCTATCGAAGTTTCCATCACCGTCCAGGTTCTCCAGGTATCCTTAATGCTCAGGTTAAAATATTCCTTAAAGAGCCAGAAGCCTCCGTCGTTTACATGGGCCAACATGAGGCTGCCTGATCCGATGGCAAGCACCATGAGCTCAGGTGAAACTCCTGTGCCAGCGACCAGGGGAAAGACGATGCCCGCCGTGGTGATCCCGGCAACGGTTGCGGATCCCAAACATACACGCAGGATGGTGGCAATCAGCCAGCCCAGGATCAGAGGAGAGATTCCGGATCCGGCCAGCAGGTGACCAATGGTTTCACTTACTCCACCGTCTACCAGTACCTGCTTGAGTGCCCCGGCCCCGGCGATGATGAGCATAACCATGGTGAGACTCTCAACCGACCGGGTCATGGAAGCCATCATCTCTTTCATTTTCCTCCCCCGTGCAATTCCCAGGGAATAAATCGCCACCAGCAAGGATATCAGGATTGCCACCACCGGATTCCCGAAGGCTTTAATGACATCATATACCGGTCCCTCCTGCACAAACCGCCCCAGGATGGTGGAGCCTCCGATGAGGATTACTGGTAACAATGCGGAGAATATGCTGGTCCAGAGGCCCGGCAACTGGTCCTCCGGCAATGGTTTTTCGCTGACGAATCCGCTCATCGGACTGGCGTTTACCTTTTTTACCAGCCGGCCGAAGAGAGGCCCGGAAATGATGATGGCGGGGATGGCGACCAGGGTACCATATACCAGAGTCAATCCGATATCTGCACCAAATGTTGTTGCGATGGCTGTGGGAGCCGGATGAGGGGGCAGGTATCCATGGGTCACCGATAAGGAGGCCAGCATGGGCAAACCCACATACAGCAAGGGAAGCCCGGTGGAGGCTGCCACCGTGAAAACCAGTGGTACCAGGATCACGAACCCAACATCATAAAAAAGGGGTACTCCCACGATGAAGCCAGTGAGCATCAAAGCCCACTGTATATTTTTCAATCCAAAGGCCCGGATGAGACGCGAGGTAATTCTTTGTGCGGCCCCGCTTTCGGCAACCAGTTTTCCCAGCATGGCACCGAATCCCAGGATGATGACCAGGAATCCAAGGGTGTTCCCGATTCCTTTTTCGATTGAAAGCACGGCCTGCTCCAGGTTCATTCCTACTGCCAGACCTACGGAAAGCGAAACAATCACAAAAGCCAGGAAGGCATTCAGTCTGAACACCAGAATGAGCAGGAGGAGCAGGGAGATACCAAGAACTACTGTAAGGACTGCCATAGGCTGCTAAGCATACGGCAATTTACACTTTTTTCTCTTTCAGGGTGCCAGGCGGGCAATCTTCCAGGAATTGCCTTCGCGGGTGTAAAGCAGACGGTCGTGCAGCCGTGATTCGCGCCCCTGCCAGAATTCAATCCGGAATGGATTCAGAACATACCCTCCCCAGTGAGGAGGCCGCGGTACCTGTTGACTGCTGAATCGCAGCTGGGTATGAACCACCCGGTCTTCCAGTGTTTTTCGACCCGGAATGACCCTGCTCTGCGGGGAAGCCCAGGCTGCCAGCCTGTTTTCGAGGGGACGGGAGTGATAATAGGCATCCGAATCAGATTCCTCAAGCCTTTCGACCTGTCCTTCAATGCGCACCTGGCGCTCAAGAGATGGCCAGAAAAATAAAAGTGCTGCCGAGGGATTCACATGCAGTTCCCTTCCTTTACGGCTGTCGTAATTGGTGAAAAAGGTGAATCCTTTTTCTCCTGCATCTTTTAGCAGTACCACACGGGAGGAAGGCGCTCCCTCAGGAGTGGCGGTTGACAGGATCATGGCGGTCGGATCCTTTTCTACACTTTTCAGGGCCTCGCTCAGCCAGGCATTAAAAAGCAGGAAGGGGGAGGATGGTACCTCCGATTCCTCCAGGCGCCCAAGGGAATAATTCCTGCGAATATCTGAAAGAGAATCAGGCTTGTTCATGATGATTGTACAACTTGTAATTATTCTTTTTCAGCGTTTTTTGCACCTGATTAAAAATTTGTATTTTACACTCTTCAATTAACAAGTCATCATAGAAATAGTTTAGCTTTCAAAAATAAATTCCAGCTCCATGAAAATCATTTCCCGGATTGCATTTACTCTGATCCTAAGCTTGTCATACCTGTCTCTGTGGGCACAGCCCTACCAGGCAAACTGGGAGTCGCTTGACAAACGACCGGTTCCTGCCTGGTTTACCGATGCCAAATTCGGAATATTCATCCATTGGGGTGTTTATTCCGTACCTGCCTGGGCTCCGGCCGATGCCGACATCGGCGTGTACGCCAGGTATGCCGAATGGTACTGGAACCGGCTGGTGGTGGATGACGGCAATGCCCATAAGTATTTCAGGGAACATCATGAGAAGATGTATGGAACTGATTTTAAGTATCAGGATTTTGCCCCGATGTTCAGGGCAGAGTTTTTCAATCCGGATGAATGGGCCGATGTGTTTAAAAAATCAGGTGCCAGGTACATCGTGCTTACCTCCAAACATCATGAAGGTTTTACACTCTGGCCCAGCCGGGAAAGCTGGAACTGGAACGCAGTGGATATAGGTCCGCATCGTGACCTGGCAGGAGATTTGTCCGCAGCTGTGAAAAAGGCCGGTTTACACATGGGATTCTATTATTCCCTGTATGAATGGTTCAATCCATTGTATCTTGAAAATCTTGGAAAGTATGTGGATGAACATATGATTCCGCAGATGAAAGACCTGGTGACCCGCTACCAGCCGGATCTGCTCTGGACCGACGGCGAATGGGAGCATCCGAGCACAGACTGGAGGAGCGAAGAATTTCTGGCCTGGCTGTACAATGAATCATCAGTCAAGGAAAAGGTGGTGGTCAATGACCGCTGGGGATCCGAAACACGAAGCAAACACGGTGGTATCTATACAACTGAGTATAACCTGATCAATGATAAGGAGATGGAAGGCGAGATACCCCACCCGGTTGAAGAATGCCGCGGTATCGGAACCTCCTTCGGTTACAACCGCATCGAAACGCTGAAGCATTATATGAGTTCGGAGGCCCTGATACACCTGTTGATTGAGAAGGTGGCAAACGGAAGTAATCTCCTGCTGGACATAGGTCCCACTGCCGATGGTCTTATTCCTGTAGTGATGCAGGAACGCTTGCTGGATATGGGCAAATGGCTTGATGTGAATGGCGAAGCCATTTATGGCACGGGTACCTGGAAAAAGAGACCGGTGGAACTTCAGAAGGAAGGTGTTTATTTCACCCGGAAGGGGAATGAATTGTATGTGATTTTTACAAAATGGCCAAGTGGACCGGTGAAGATAGCCGGCGTGAAAAGTGCAGGAAATGCAGAAATGATTGGTGGGGCAGGTGTAAAAGCTACTGTCAGTGGAGGCGCATTGAAACTGAACTTGCCTGCAAGCTTGCCTGTTTCACTGGCTCGTAATGCCGCCTGGGTGGTGAAGGTGAATAATTTCGAGGAGTAATTCCTTAGGTCGGGAAAGTTTTGGGTATGTCGGTTTCTTAGTATGCCTTCAGACTCAGATCCAGCGAGGATATCTGGTGGGTGAGTGCTCCCACTGAAATATAATCCACCCCGCATTCGGCATATTCCCTGATATTTTCCAGGTTTATCATACCCGATGATTCGGTTTCGTATGCACTCCCGATCATCACCACCGCCTTCCGGGTATCCGGAATACTGAAATTATCCAGCATGATGCGATGAATATTTCCTGTTTGCAGAATTCTGTCCACATCTGCCAGGGAGCGGGCTTCAATTTCAATTTTAAGGTCCTTCCCCTTTTCATGAAGATATTGAACAGTGCGTGCAATGGCTTTTTCAATGCCTCCGGCATAGTCGATATGATTATCCTTGATCATGATCATATCATATAAGCCCATCCTGTGGTTACAGCCTCCACCGATGGATACGGCCTCCTTTTCAAGAAAACGCATCCCCGGTGTTGTCTTCCGGGTATCGAGTACCTTCGTCTTAATTCCGGTAAGTTTATCTGCATATAGCCTTGTCCTGCTGGCGATGCCACTCATGCGCTGCAGTATATTAAGGCAAAGTCGTTCAGCCTGCAGAATGGAGCGGGAGCGACCTTCCACGGTAAAGGCAATATCACCCGGATTGATGCGATCACCATCCTTTAACAATGGGAGGAAACGAATTTCTTCATCGATGAGTTGAAAGACTACCGGGGCAACCTTCATTCCGGCAAGTACCCCTGCCTGTTTAACCAGCAGCCTGGCCCGACCCATGGCATCCTCCGGGATACAGGCCATACTTGTATGATCTCCATCACCCAGGTCTTCTTCGATGGCCTGACGGATAAACCGTTCGAGCTCCTCTGCCTTAATCATTGCCGGAATCTTTCTCAATCCTTAGTTGATGGATCAGGGAATTCCCGTCTTTGGTTTTGAGCAGGATGACTACCCGGAACTCCCCGTTTTTTGTGCTGAGTTTACCGATGGCATAACAGAGCCCTTCACGTGCTTCCTCATGCCGGACCACAAATCCGGTGGGAGTATATTTGGCAAAGAAATCACGTATAATTAATTCTGCCTGTGATTTGCTGTATACATTTTCATTCTCGAGCACCACGAGTTCCACACTACTGTTGAAATACCTTCCAAGTTCCCGGTAGTTGCCGGTTTTCATGGCGGTTACTATGGCCTGTGGCACTTTTTCCGCGGTGAAACCCTCAGCCGGACTACCGCTCAGGAAAAGGCTCAGAAGATGCGTTATGAAGATAGTTAATGTCATTGCTGCTGGTTTGACAGGTAAAAGTACAAATATTTATTTCTTTCGTTTTCCTGAATAGCTTCCCGCAATAATACAATTGCACTTCCTCCTATTCAGAAGACTCCCTACCTGACAACAAAAATCGAACCATCTTTGCAGAAGCCCGGGGTTTATTTAATAGCCCGTAAACACTGGCAAGCCTTATCGGAAGTCAGTAGTGATATTCTTTAATATGCTGACAAACAGGCCTCTGAGATTGTCCTGTAAGTTTTTAGCCTTATTCCAGCACGCGGGACTTGGCCTCTGAAAAGGAAAAATGTAATTTTAAAAATTCGACAGTATATATGAAGATAGAATTGTTAACTATTGGGAAAACAGATAGTTCCTGGGTAAGGGAGGGAATGGCGCAGTATCTTGGCCGGCTCAGGCATTATACCGATCTGCAGGTAACTGAACTGCCCGACATAAAAAATGCCGGGAAAATGAGGCAGGAACAGGTTAAGATACTTGAGGGTGAATTGATTCTGAAACGGGTGGAGGTAACAGATCTTCTTATTCTGCTTGATGAAAATGGTAAGGCCGGCAGCTCGGAAGATTTTGCCGCACTTATACAGTCATTGGGGAATCAGTCTGTTAAGAAAGTGGTTTTTGTGATTGGCGGAGCCTGGGGTTTCAGCGAAGCGGTCTATGCCCGGGCGGGTCGAAAAATGGCACTTTCAGCCATGACCTTTAATCATGAGCTGGTTCGTGTGATTTTTCTGGAACAGCTTTACCGGGCCTTTACGATCATCAGGGGAGAGCCATATCATCACCGTTAGCATGGTTTTTGCTGCTTACCTTTACTTTCCAAACAAGTATCTGAATAATAAGGTTGGTTTAGGGCCTTTTGTTATGTTTACATTATCAATTGCTTGTATATTTTGAAAAACTCCGCCTATCACTGGCTCATCCTGTTGTTTGCACTGCTTCTGCTTGCTTCTGAGGTAGTGCTCGAAAAGACAGCTCTTACCAGAAACGGCACCAATCGTTATTTACAGGATTTTCAGATAAAGCTTTCGGAAAAGGAGCAGTACCTTGACCGGGAACTTACCAAGGCGGGGAATAAACTATCATCCCGGGTACCGGCCTCACAGCTTGTGAGCATCCTGAATCCATTTGCCGGGCGACTCTCCCGTAACGGCATGGTGATACTGGTTTACCAGGCCGATACAATCCGCTACTGGTCCGATAATAGCCTGAACTTTTCCCCGGAGTTTCATTCTTCCCGTTTCAACCGCAAACTGGTAATGCTGGGAAGTGCATGGTATACAACGCAGGTAAGGCAATCGGGTGATTGGATGCTGGTGGGACTGATACGGATCAAATATGAATATCCCTATACGAACAAGTTTCTCCATAACAACTTTGCCACTGGTTTCAGATTGCCTGATGAGGTCCTCGTAAGCCCCGACAAAATGAAATCCTACCGGAACTATATTGTTTCGGGCCATGAGGGCGCGCCGCTGTTCGTTCTTAATTATAAGGATGACTTGCGCTTTGATGAGTGGAAGGTGAACTACCCGGTAATTCTGTTTCTCCTGGCTTTATTCTGTTTGCTGGTATGGGTAAGACTCAGCTTGAGGATTATCTCCGGGGTAAGGGCGAGAATGGTTTTCCTGGCCTTGTTTGCCATGGGCTTTATCATTTTCAGGGGCCTTATGATACATTTTCATTGGCCGGCTTCCCTGTATGCGCTCGACATTTTCGATCCTGCACATTATGCTGCTTCGAGGATACTGCCTTCCCTCGGGGACCTCTTGTTTAATGCCCTGGGTGGATATGTTCTGGTGTATATTTTTGCGCGTGATCAGTTTATCCTCCTGGCAGAACGTTGGCGCGCCGGATTCAGGGGGGGAATCCTCCGTACGCTCATCCTGTTGCTCCTCTTTGTGTTGTTCATGCTTATTGAGCAATTATTTGCAAGTCTCGTTCTCGATTCCGATATCTCTTTCGAAGCCCGGAGTGTGCTTGAACTCAGCGTTTATAGTTTTGCCGGACTTTTGTCGATCGGGTTCCTGTTTGCCGCATTCAGCCTGATTGCTGATAAACTTCTCTGGATGTCGCACGAGCAGGGAAAGTACAAATCATTCTACCTGCCCCTGGCGATTTCTGCTTTGCTTTGCCTGCTCTTTTTCCTGTTCAGGAAGGATCCGGGTCATGCTCCTATGTTGATTTTCCCGGCTGTTCTCTTTGCTGTTTTGTTCCACGTCCGTAATGAAAGGAGGCTGCACTTTAATTATACAGTCTTCATAGGATTGGTTTTACTCTTTTCCGTATTCTCTGTTTACCTGGTGGACAGGGTGAATGAACGAAAAGAACGTGAACGCGGAGAGGTCCTGGCGATGAGCCTTTCCACTGAACACGATCCCATTGCAGAACTTCTGCTTGATGGAATGGCAGGCAGGATAAGATCGGACAGGATATTGAAAGACCGACTTTTTGCCTTTCCATTCTCCATTGATCCGGTTTACGATTATATTCGAAGTACTTATTTCCCGGGTTATTGGGGAAAATATGACCTGCAGGTCACCATCTGCGATTTTACGGATAGCCTCCTGGTGCAGCCGGATAATAAAAATATCCATTGCCTTACCTTCTTTGATGAACTTCTGAGAAACAATGGTCTGGCTCTTGCCGATTCGGGTTTTTATTACCTGGACAACCGTAACGGGAGGATCAGTTACTTTGGACGGTTCGAGTTTAAAAGTAACTCACACCGGCTGATGCTGAACCTTCAGGTCGACTCGAAACCGGTAAGTAACGAATTGGGATACCCGGAATTACTCCTGGATCAGAAGCTTTTGCAAAGCCCTGTGCTTAAAGGGTTTTCGTATGCGAAGTATTATAAGGAGGAGCTTATTACACAGGGCGGAGATTACCAGTACAGCAGGAGCGGAGCGGAATTTGGTGGAAAGGAGGAATTTACCGAAGTCATCTCAGGTGGTTACAGGCATCTGATTTATCATCCTGATGCACTCAATAAAGTAGTACTGAGTAAACCGCTTATCACCTCTTATGACCGGGTGATAGCCTTTTCCTACATTTTTGTATTCTTTTTTATTCTTACCACACTGATGCTCCTGCTGAGCAGGCCGCAGGTGATCATTTCCGGCTTCTCGGTGAGTTTCCGCAACCGCATTCAGTATTCGATGATAGCCCTGCTTATGCTTTCCCTGTTCATGGTAGGTGGTGGTTCTGTGTACTTCAGTATAAGGCAGTACAAGGATAAACATAAGGAGATTCTGAGTGAAAAGATGCAGAGTGTATACGTGGAGCTCTCCCAGCGTCTGCAGCACGAGACACGACTTGCACCAGGCTGGAGTGGCAGTGGTAATGAATCGCTGGAGGATTTGCTGCGGAAGTTCTCCAATGTATTTTACAGCGATATCAACATCTATGATCTCAACGGGCAGTTGCTGGCAACCTCACGGCCCGAGGTTTTCATCAACCAGCTCACTGGCACACGCATGAACCGTCAGGCTTTTTACGAGATGAAATCCCTCCAGAAAGCGGAGTTTATCCACCCGGAACAGATCGGGAATCTTACTTATCTTTCCGCCTATGTGCCCTTTATGAATTCCCGGGGCCAGGTGCTGGCCTACCTCAATCTCCCTTATTTTACACGGCAGAATGTACTGGCCGGTGAAATATCCAACCTCGTAGTGGCATTTGTGAATGTGTACCTCATTTTAGTGTTGTTATCCATAAGTCTGGCAGTGATCATCTCCAGGCGTATCACTCAGCCGTTACGGCTTATCCAGGAAAAGATTGGCCGGGTGAAGCTCGGGCGTAGTTATGAAAAGATCCAATACCGGGCAAAGGATGAGTTGGCTGGACTGGTTGAAGAATACAACCGGATGCTGGAGGAGCTGGAGATCAGCGCCGAGAAGCTGGCCCGTTCGGAGCGTGAGACAGCCTGGAGGGAGATGGCACGTCAGATCGCTCATGAGATCAAGAATCCCCTCACTCCCATGAAGCTGAGTGTGCAGCACCTGCTTCGTGCCTGGGACGACAAGGCTCCGCAGTTTGATGAACTGCTGCGAAAGCTCACACGTACGCTCACAGAGCAGATTGACACCCTTTCACATATCGCCTCGGAGTTTTCCGGTTTTGCCACCCTTCCCAGGGGAACGATGGAAAGGATCAACCTGGTGGAGATTGCACGACATGCCCTCAGCCTCTTCGAACAGAGCGATAACCTGTCCATTACCCTCAATACAAACGGACTGGCGGAAGCCTGGGTTAACAGCGACCGTGAACAACTGGGCCGTGCACTTATAAACCTGGTAAAGAATGGGATGCAGGCTATTCCGGAAGGAAAGCCCGGCATTATCCGGATTGGGCTTACCGCACGCGGAAACGGGTATGTGCTGAGTGTGGAGGATAATGGCGCCGGGATCCCGGAGGAGTTGAGGGACAAAATGTTCCAGCCGAATTTCACCACCAAGAGTGCAGGCATGGGATTGGGTCTGGCGATCGTAAAGCGTATCGCCGAAAGTGCCGGGGGACGTATCTGGTTTGAAACCCATACGGGTCTGGGAACCAGCTTCTTTATTGAAATTCCCGCTGCCTGAGACCGGGATACGGTTCGCGATATCCGGCCCGGAATCTCCCAATCCCCAATTGTCAATCCCCAATTGTCAATCGCCAATCGCAAATCGCAAATCGCAAATCGCAAATCGCAAATCGCAAATCGCAAATCGCCAATCCCCTGTTAATAACCCTCCCCCTGTTAATGTTGTCCGTATAAAATAATAATTTGTATATTCGCTGAGCCCTTACCTTATTTTGCCCATGAAGTTTTCTTCCTGCTTTGTGTTGTTTTTTATGCTGCTGTTTGCTTGCCATAGCAGGGATATGTTGGCGCAGGGTAAAAATATTGGATCAGATACTATCAACACTTATTTTAAAGTAACAGAGATATTCAACCTGGATTCAACAAATGTTGATTCAGTAAGGGTTGATAATAATACCGGGATTACAGCAGGATCATATATTGTGATTATGCAGATGCAATCACCGGATACGGCAGTACAGCAGAAGATTCTCGTTACTTATGCCGGAAGATATGAGATATTAAGGGTTGCAAAACTCGTCGGAAGTGATATTGTTGTTTTTTCAACAACCTTGTCTTCCTATACCTACAATGGTGTAAGGTACTCATATTCCCTTCCGGGAAGTGTGCAGCTTATCACCGTTCCAAAGTACAAGAAAGCCGTTGTGACAAGCACCCTCAGTTGTAAACCCTGGGATGGAGCAACAGGCGGAGTACTGGCAATCATGTCGGATTCACTGGTTTTGAATGCAAATATTGATGTTTCCGGGAAAGGATTCAGGGGTGCCGGGCCAACCCAGTGGGATAAATGCTCCAACGGGAACAATACCTGGGAGGTGTTGCAGTATGATGTGGACGATGCTGATTCACTGGGTTTGCTCGGTGAAAGTTTTTTATATCAAACAGAAGGTTGGTATTATTTCCGGGGGGTTGGCGGGCCGCTTGCCTTTGCCGGTGGAGGAGCCGGAGCCAATGCCGGGGGCGGTGGTGGTGCCAACTATGGTGGTGGCGGAGATGCTGCATCCCAGGTTTGTAATGTCAATCTAAAGCCTCAGGGAGGCTATCCACAGTCATCTGTTTATTCTTCCATCAGAGAATATTTTAGAATTTTTATGGGAGGCGGAGGCGGAGGTGGCACACATAGCAGCGACCGGGCAAGCTCAACCGGAGGCAACGGAGGAGGAATTGTTATTATCATTGGCAGGCAGTTGTATGGAAACAATTTTGAAGTGAGGAGTAACGGTTTGGCTCCTGCTCCCGATTGTACCGGGGGTGCAGGTGGCGGAGGTGCAGGTGGTACCATCCTGATCAGTGTGTCAGCCATCAAATCAAATATAACCGCCTCCGTAAAGGGTGGAAATGGCGGAAACGGTGGACGGGGTGGTGGACCTGGAGGCGGAGGCTATATTGGCACCTATGCATCCGTAAGTAGTAAGATCAGTCCGGTTTTGGGCGCCGGAACTGCGGGTAATTCGAGCATCTCAGGTGGCGCCCTGGCCTCATCGGGATCAGGAGGAAAATTTGATACTAATTTTCAATTGCAGGGCAGGGGCTTGTTGAATAACTTCTATGAACCTGAATGGGATACCATATGCGATAACAATATCCCCAAATTAATCACTCCATCCACACCATCAGGTGGATTTGGGGCAGGTACCTACCGGTACGAATGGGTTATGAAAGACGCCACCACACTGCCTAATTTCATACCCGTTCCTGGTAATGATTCTATTTTTCAACCGCCAGCTTTAAATCGTACCACATCTTATAAAAGATATGTTTTTTCAACAAATCCATATGATATATACGACGAACTGGCTGATTCATCGATAGGAGCAGAATACACAGTTGTCGTTTACCCTGCAATTACGAATTCCATTTCGGGGACCGATTCCACTTGTTCAGGCAATACCAGGAACCTGATTGGCAGTATTTCTTCAGGCGGGGATCCGGGAAAAGAAATCAAGTATATATGGCAATGTGATAGTTCTGGATTTAAGAATACTAATGTAACCAGATCATTGGCTGTAAGTAAAACTGAATCAATAATTAAAATTTATCAATACAGAAGAATCAGCTACAACGAAATCTCCGGGGTGTATAACCCCAGTTTATGCAATTCAGTGTCAAATACGGTTAGCCTGACCTTCTTTCCTGTCATTTCGGGCAACAGCCTGCCGGGAGCTGTCGATACAACGGTTTGCCAGGATTTGCAAGCCCAGGTGCTCGGTACTCATCCCCAGGGTGGGAATGGATCCTTCAACAAGTATACCTGGATGAACGGATATGTGCCCATACCCGGGAGTACGCTTGAAAACTACCAGAGTCCGGACCTCACCACTGAGTTCACGGTTCGCAGAAAGGTATATTTTATGGCGGGATTGGATACCGTTTGCAGTTCCATTTCCAATCCGAAGAGAATTATAGTTCTGCCGCGCATAAACAGTAACATCATCGATCACCCCGATTTTCTGGCCTGTCAGGATGCTCCTGTTAAACCGATAAACGGACTCAACCCTGGTGGAGGTCAGCAGGGGAATTTTACCTACTTCTGGGAAAAGACAAGCGATACAACCACGGCATGGACACTGGTGGATACACGGTATATACAATCTGAGACCAACTTCACACCTGTGCCGTTTACCGGTTCAGATATTACATGGTTCTTCAGGAGAAAAGCCTGGTCCGGTCCCAATAACACCTGCAAGAATACAAGTAATGTAATTCCCATTTTTGTCCAGCCAAAGATTACCGGTAATATTATTGCCCTGGAAATAGCCGGAAAAGATACCCTGTGCTTTGGGGATACCCTGCCCAGACTCATTTCAAAACCCGGGAATACTCCATCGGGCGGCGATGGACTGGTTTATCATTACTCCTGGATGAATTCGATGGGCGGACTCACCGCCAAAGATACCCTTCAGTCTTACCAGTATCCGCTCCCGCTAACCGCAGGCGATTATCTTGTGCATCGCCTGGTTAATTCCGGAGTATGTTCAGATACTTCAAGTGTAATTTCAATTAAGGTTTATCCTGCCATCGGCAACAATTTGCTTATTGACCCGGATACCGTGTGTATTTACACCTCCCCCGGACAATTGAATGCAGGGGCCCCCACGGGTGGTGAGGGTACCTATGAGTATGAATGGTGGTGGAAAAGAACAGCAGGATGGGAGAACATTGGCGAGAATACTGTTAGTTACGTGCCCGATTCAACAGATGTTGGCGAAACGATCATTTTTAAAAGGATTGTTTATTCCCCTTCCAATAAACGGGTTTGTAAAAACGAAACAACAACTGCCATTGCTGTCTGGCCCCGGCCTTCGGCAAGTCTCTTGTTCCCTGCCGCAGTTAAAGATACGTGCAGTGGATTGCCGATAGATCTCAAATTCACTGCATCCACCGGACTTCCGCCATTCAAATTATCATATATGTGGGATTATTCAGGACCCTCCGGACCCAATCCCGCCGGGAACGCAGCAATGCACCAGGAGATTTCTTCGATGAATGAGCTTTTCTCAAATATTCCGATACCACTCCTGGGAGATTCTATTGCAAGCTTTATCTATACACCTACTGAACTGGTCGACGACAGAGGGTGTATTGCCAGAATTGACTCCTTTGAACTTACAGGAAATCAGGATTTGAACAAGGTACTGGTAATTAAAGTCCCGACTATAACCAGTTTTATCCCGGATACAACGGTTTGCGCTGATTCCCTGGTATTGTTTGCAGACAATGATGTAGGGCAGGGTGAATGGAATTTTTCCGGTGCAGCAGTACCCTTCTGGGCAACCATTGATAATAATCTGAAAAAACGGGCAAAACTTGTAAGGATTAGCGATGCAACCGCCTGCGACAGTGCAGAGGTTACATGGAGCGTAGTCAATAATGTTTGTAAAGAAAGCAATACTTCCTTCGTCCGCTTATTGCGTCACTATCCTGTGAATGCTGTTATTTCACCCGACGATACCTTGTTTTATCCCGAGAGAGACACCATACTCGTTGTGCCATTTGATCCGAAGTACGAAGCCGGACGATGGACCATAATGCCCTTGCAGGATCAGGCGGTCCCTCAGATTACCAGGGAAGATACTTCCGGCTTGTACTTCAGCCTCGAGAAAAAGAACTTCGGAGATTATAAGTTTGCCTGGACAGTAGACAACGGTGTTTGCCCTACCAGGGTGGATACTGCATATCATTCCTACTACAATATCCTGGTCTATGATGGCTTCTCCCCTAACTGGGATGCTTATAATCAATACCTGGTCTGCGAAGGGATCAGCAATATCGACCGGTATGAAATTTCGATTGTGAACCGGCTCGGAGAAAAAGTTTATTCCTGGTCCAGAACAAACAGGGAGGACAAGCCCTTTCCCGATGAGCCAGAAGCAATCTGGGATGGGAATAACAACGACGGGAAAGTACTTCCTGAAGGTACCTATTATTATATTCTGAAGGTGAACGGTGTGTATTATAAGAAGAATAACAAAATTGCCCACTATGTGGTGCTGAGGAGGAAAGCGTGAAAACCCGGCTGGCCATATGGATTATACTTCTTTGCTGCGGTGACGTTCTGCTTGCACAGCGTTCCCTTGCACCCCAGACCAGCCAGTACATGTTCAGCGGTCAGCTCATCAACCCGGCCTACAGTGGTAGCCGTGAGGTGCTGAGCATTGCCTTTACCGGACGCAAACAATGGATAGGAGTGGAGGGAGCACCCTGGGATATCTCGGCCGGTGCGAACTTCCCCTTGTTCAAAAACAACTTCGGCGTTGGTTTTCTGGCAAGGCACGAACAGAGTCCGGATCTTTCCACCACAGAGGGTTCTGCAGATTTCAACGGCAGGATCAACCTTTCGGATAAGGGAAAAGTGTCGCTGGGGATACGTACCACCTTTGGCAGTTACAGAAATACATTCACCGGGGAATTGCAGAATAGTCTCGATCCGGGTTTTGCAGAGGGACTGGAGCCCCTGAATGAATTCAATCTTGGAGCAGGAATCTTCTATTATACCAATAAATTGTACTTCGGAGTTTCTGTACCCAGGCTATTGGAAGTTGGAAGAAAGCTGCAGGTGGCATTGGGAGATACGATTACTAAAACCGGTTTTTATAATTATAATTACCTCATTACCGGGGGAGCATACTTTAAACTTAATGAGAAGGCCCACCTGAAACCATCATTCCTTGTTTCATATCAGCAGGCAAGCGGGGTTTCCTTTGATATCAACTGCAGCCTGGTGCTGGGTGAGGATGATGATGTTTGGATTGGAGCCAGTTACCGTTCCAGCAATTCAGTAATTGCAATTATGGAATTCCAGGTTCACCAGTTTAAAGTGGGCCTGTCCTGGGATTTCCCGTTGGGTATGCGTGGGATAAACAACTGGGGATCGCCGGAATACTTCATGAGAAAGGATTTTGATAATAAGATTTATACAGGTCGACCAATGTTTTTCTGATGCGCCGCAGATTCATTTATATTGCTGTCTTTTTGCTTACTGGCATATCATTTATGATAGCTGCACAGGACTCGCTTTCATTGTACCAGGTATCCACACCCGGATGGAGGAGCGCAGCCTACTCGGAGATCACCCCGGCTTTACTCAAGGATCGTATCGTATACCTTGTTGATCGGAATAACACAGGTAAAAAAAGTATCCGCAGGAATTCTTCGCGTGAGATGGAGCGTGCGGTGAACATATTGTATGCAGTCGATAAAAAAGACGGAAAACTGGAGGGCAGGGAGTATGATTATGCACCTGAACTTGCCACCGCATCCGACCGGAATGGCCTCTGCTTTAATAAACAGGGAACCAGGATGTACCTGGGGAAGAGCAGGATCGAGAATGCCAGGAGGCCAAATGAAACCGGGTACGGAATTTTTGAATCGGTTTTACAGAATGGCAGGTGGTCCGATCCCGTCGAAATTGCAGCCCTGGCCGACCAGAAGTCAGCTAATTCCAATACCAGTCATCCGGCCCTTTCCCAGGATGGGCGCAGAATTTATTTCAGCTCCAACCGACAGGGCGGATTGGGAGGATATGATATCTGGTATTCGGACAGTAAGGGAGGACAGTGGCAGGCCCCGGTAAACATGGGAGCACCCGTCAACACTGAAAATGATGAAGCCTACCCGGTTGTAAACCCCGATGGCCGTTTGTATTTTTCTTCCAATAACTCCGCAAGGACAGGTGTTAATAATAGAAAACTTGACATTTTTTATACGGAAATTATCAATGGTAACTGGATTGTCCCGGTTAGGCTGGGGACCCCATTCAACACTCAACGATTTGATGATTTTCATCTTATACTTACCGATGCCAGCTTTAACAGCGGGTATTTCTGTTCCGACAGGGAGACAAGAAAGAAATCGGACATTTTCGCATTCCGGGTAAATTTCCCCGAATTCCCCGAGGAAAAACCGGTGGAAGAATTAAGCCTCTGCTTTCTCTTCGAGGAGAGTGAAGGAATACAGATCGATACAAATCTGACCATGTGGCAATGGGAGTTTGACGATATGGAAAAAGTACGTGCCCTTACCGCCGTGCACTGTTTCCCGGGTGTGGGAGAGTATTCGGTTAAACTGAACATCTATGATAAACTTACCAAAACAATAACAGGAAATCAAACTACATATACACTCCGTATTGATTCCATTGAACAACCCTATTTTAGTTGCAGTGACACCATTCGTGTAAATGAGGTGGTTAGTTTTTCAGGAGCTCCCTCTTATACCCCAAACCTGCTAACCAGGAATTTTTACTGGAAGTTCAGAAAAACAGATGACGTGAAAGAGAAAGATGCTGTTGTAGATTCCGGTGAAGATGTTTTATACCGCTTCAAAAGCCCTGGGAAGTACCGTATCCTGCTCGGAATTAAAGGAGTACCTGTGGATCCTTCCTATACTGACCGGTTGGCGTCCTACAGGGAGATTGTAGTGGTCCGGTGATACTTACAATTTAGCATTTGATATAAACTGTCGAGCACACCCTGTTAACACTAAACAATTCACTGTACACCGTTGTTTGTTTTTTAGTACTTTTGAGGAAATATCTTTTCTATTCAATTGGAATACAGAATGATAAAATTTGCATGGGATTTGCATTCACCCATGGAGAAAACTGCAGAATGATGTTGTGCATGAAGAAAATACTACTCCTTATCGGTTTTATCTGGATTACTGCCAGTCAATTTGTTTTTGGCCAGGCGGTGCCCAGTGAAGTTGAAAACATCCCTTATCTGATGACTTTTGGAAAGGAAGCAGAAACGTCCTGGGGTGATGATGATTATAGCCAGACATTTTTCTTTGTGATCCCCAAGGAGTATACCCAGCCATTTTTTATCAGGGTTTTTGATCCTGACTGTGGAGGGGCAATCGATGAATTGAACGGGGTATTTGATACACAAACCCAGTTTAATATATATGGGGGAACCGGATGCTGGTCCAATGACGATGCCAAACAGATACATCCCACCGGGAATTACAAAAGCGGGACTATGCTGGCCAACAAGGCTTTTGGCGTAACTCCCCGCTATGATAATAACTGGTATACATTTGGGCCGTTTAATCCCACCGAGGGTGAAAAGGTTGCACAGTTTGCAGATGCACGTGTATTCAAGGTCATTACTGAAGGTGTATCAGGAAATGACGGAAATATGTACCGGTATTACCTGTCTACCGATGCCAATACAAACAAACCCATTGAAGGTGCAAATGCTTTTGCATATTCCTATTCCTTCCGTATGTGGGACGATCCCAAACAGATGTCACATGTGTATCCCTATGTGGACGATCGCACCACGGCTGTGAAACAAACCAATTTCGACTGGGACTTTGACGGCAATATTGTTATGGTTTCCAAGAAAAGGGTAAGTCAGAAATTTACAGTTTCCGGTGAGGATAATACAATTTCAAGTGAATTCAAAATTGAAAAAGGTGAGGAGAATTCTTCACTCGACATCCGTATTATTAAAAGACCTTCTCCGGCAATCAGGAATAACAACGTAGTGATCTATATTCAGAACCAGTATGGTGAACTACTGCAGTTTTATGCATCCCCGATCGGCGGAGTTCCCAATCCGGAGAAAGGAATTAAGACGACAACGATTACCCCACCTAAAAAGTAGGATACAAATCCAAGTACCTTAAAATGATGGCAAATATTTCTACCAGAAACCGGGCACTGATTATACTTTTAATTTTACCGGTAGCCCTGTTGTCCCAATCACTGAAATTCCGTCATTTCGGAGTAGATGAAGGAATCTGCCATTCATTTGTTTATACCATCAATCAGGATAAGAATGGGTATTTATGGATTGGTACTGGGATAGGTCTGTGCCGGTTTGATGGTATCAGTTTCAGTCAGCCTTTCCTTGGTGACAGCATATCTTCATCCTATGTTGCCACCAGTTACCGGGATAAAGACGGGACTCTCTGGTTTGGTCATAACGATGGTTCTGTTACATCCTGGGATGGGATGAACGTAATGCATTACCAGTTGCCGGAGCAGGTTAACAGTACCCTCAACAGCATTACAGGGAACGATGAGGGGATCATTTATGCCGCTTCGCAGAATAATGGAATACTTGTTATCACACTAAAACGGGATATTGTTCTGCTCGATAGTCTTTTTCCCGGGGAATTACTTTACTCCCTTGCCATGGGACCCTCCGGTGAGTTGCTGGTCGGAACAGGAAGCGGATTATATATCTGTTCTGTCGGAACTGATGGTATCCCGGGAAGCCCGGTTAAAATGGATGCTTTCCCCATGACACGCGTTACTTCCATTACCTCTTTCAAACTGGAAAATAAATTTCTGGTAGGGACTGAAGACATGGGGATTGTCCAATTACAGGGTAGAGGTGACAACCCTGGAGCATATACCATATCCGATTTTGGTGCTTCCTGGGGTTTGGAATATACTGGTGTCACTTCCATTCTTCAGGATGCCGGCAAGAATCTCTGGATAACTACCCAGGGTGAAGGAGTATATGAATTGCTTTGGTCAGAAAAGGAAGAAAAGTGGGTACAGAAGAATCAGTTTGTAGAAAAGAATGGCCTGGCTAACAATTATTCACGAAGTATTTTTCAGGACCGCGAAGGAATTTTGTGGATTGGATCATATGGAAACGGCCTGGATGCACTTACCGGTTCAGCACTTCAGTTCTATGTATGGGAAAAAGAAATCGGAAAAGATGTAAAGGCGGTTGCAGCTGAAGGTTCTTCCTGGTGGGTGGCCGGGAAACAGACGATCCTGCAGGTAAATTTTGGGAAAACAGCTGTCCAGAAAACTTTTAGGTTAGGATCCATCCCCTTGCTCGATGAAATAACCTGTTTGGCCACCGATTCACAGGGAAATACCTGGGCCGGTACCCGACTTTCCGGGGTATTCCGGCTGGCAAAAGGTGGCGGTTCTTTTTCACGTGTTTATTCATCAGCCAATTCCCTGAAAAACAATATCAATCATATTCTTTTTCATACAGACACTATATTTGTTGCCACTACGGAAGGCCTGGTTTTTCTTGATATGCAGGGAAGGGAACTGGGATCACGTACCATGTCGGATCTTCTGCCTCATAACATCATCCACCAGGTATTTGTATCGCATAAAGGACGCGTGATGATCGCCACCAAGACCAGCGGTCTCTATGATATTAATTCCAACCGTACCCTCGAAGCGGGGATAAGGGGAGAAATCGAATTCAATGCCATCACCGAGGACCCACAGGGTAATTTCTGGGCTGCCACCAATGGAAGCGGTGTACTCTGTTTCATGGCCGATACGGTTATCCAGTTTACCACCAGGAACGGACTGGCCTCCAATTATGTATATAGCATCCAGTGCGATAAGTTCGGAATGGTGTGGGCCGGTCACAGGCTCGCGTTGAGCCGTATCAGTTCCACGGGCTTTACTGTGGCTGTCTTCGAACGTAGTTCAGGTATCAGCGCCGACTGCAACCCGAATGCAATGGCTGTAACTGCCGAGGGAGCCCTGATGGTGGGGACCACCGACGGACTGATCGTATATGATGCCCGGCTTGATCAGAACACCGGCGTGCCTCCTGCCCTCAACCTGGTTTCGGTGCGTATCAACGACGAACTGCATGAGCCAAACGAAACCATCCGGTTGCGCTATGGAGATTATAAACTAAGAATTGAATTCAAGGGACTCAACTATCGTTCACCCGATCGGGTTACCTATCAGTATAAGTTCGAAGGACTCAAGGGATATGATCAGTGGAGCGAACCAAGCAGCGAAGGAGTTTTCTCGTTACCGGTTCTGCCCGATGGCGACTTCACCTTCATGCTGAAAGCCTGCAACGAAGACG
This sequence comes from Bacteroidales bacterium, assembly GCA_046329925.1. Lineage (GTDB taxonomy): Bacteria > Bacteroidota > Bacteroidia > Bacteroidales > JAAYUG01 > JAXLTS01. Next base: position 99,452 of record JAXLTS010000011.1, on the reverse strand, counting down.
GCCAGTGCACCAGCGAAACAGTGATGCTTAAGTTGCATGTAAGCCCTCCATTCTGGAAAATATGGTGGGTGGATTTGCTTTTTGTGCTCGCAATCGCAGCATTAATCTGGGCATTCATTAAATACCGCGAACGACGACTCATTGAGGAAAAGAAGAGACTGGAGGAAGAGGTTGAACGGCGTACAAAACAGGTGGTCGAGCAGAAAGAGGTGATCGAATTGCAGAACCGTGACATCATGGACAGCATTGAATATGCAAAACGTATTCAGGAGAGTGTCCTTCCTTCGGCCAGCAAATTGCAGGGTATTTTCTCCGGGTCATTCATCTATTATCAGCCTAAAGCAACAGTGAGCGGTGACTTTTACTGGTTCGACAAGGTGGGTCGCGATCGCTTTATCATTGTTTGCGCCGACTCCACCGGTCACGGTGTTCCGGGAGCATTCATGTCCATGATGGGTACCACCCTGGTGAAAGATATCTGTTATCGTTCCGAACTGGAATCCCCATCGGAGATGCTTGCCGTGCTCGACCGTGAAATTGGTGCCCGGCTCAACCAGAACCTCGAAGGGGAGCAGTCGAACGACGGAATGGACATCCTCATCTGTGAGGTGAATCTTGAAACCTATTATGTCCGTATCGCTTCTGCCATGCGCCCCTATATCCTCTACCAGAACGGAGAACAGATCTATGTACAGGGCAGCCGCAGTTCCATCGGTGGAAACATCGAATCAAAAGAAGAGAAAATCTTTGAGGAAAAAGGCTTCCAGCTTACCAAGGGCGACATTCTTTACATGTTCTCCGACGGATACACCGACCAGTTCGGAGGTCCCATGGGCCGCAAGTACAAGATGGTTCGCCTGCGCAACCTGCTCACCCATATTCACCAGATGCCCATGACCGAACAACGCAATTTCGTCATGAGTAACTTCAACCTCTGGAAAATGGATTACAACCAGGTGGATGATGTATTGTTTATGGGAGTGCAGATTTAATTAAAAAACAGAAATCAGACTTCCCAAATCCTTTGGATTTGGGAAGTCTGATTTCTGTTTTTTATATTCTATTCTTTCACAATCTTCTCCTGTCCGATCACATTCCCGCTCTTGTCGATATAGCGGATGATATAAATGTCCCTGCAAAGTTTCGACAGGTCCATGTTTTTACAATCGTTGATCACCTGCACTTTTTCTCCGGCAAGGCTTAATACTTCAGCCTGCTTTGCCTTGGTTTTCATATGGGGTAGGTTAGGGTTTGCTAATATATACGTTATTTCCGCTTCAGGGTTTTAATTTTTCAGCCAATAGCAAGGGTTTGGGGATAAACGGATACTTTTGCAATCCAGGATATCGGGTTAATTGGATAATCATGGCTATTTGTTAGCCAAATGATGTTTACATGAATAATCCCATCGTGCTGGCCGGCTGCCAGTACCTTTACGCTGTTGCTGAAGATATTATGCAGCCCGGTTGCTGGATGCACCGGCATTTTGTACTTTTGCACTTTATCCCGTTAACATGGCAGATACAAACCGGTATACCCAAAGGGGGGTCTCATCTTCGAAGGAGGATGTGCACGCAGCTTTGACAAATATTGATAAGGGACTGTTTCCAAAAGCCTTCTGCAAGGTGGTACCCGACATCCTTGGAGCCGACCCGGAGTATTGCACCATCATGCATGCCGACGGGGCCGGTACCAAATCCGCACTGGCCTGGCTTTACTGGAAGGAAACAGGTGATATGCAGGTGTGGAAGGGGATAGCCCAGGATGCCATCGTGATGAACACCGATGACATTATCTGTGCAGGGGCAACGGGTCCTGTCCTGCTTTCAAGTACCATCGGCCGCAACAAAAATAAAGTCCCCGGAGAGGTAATCACTGCCCTGATACAGGGAACGGAAGAAATACTGGAACAACTGAGGAGTTTTGGAATGGAAATCTATTCCACGGGAGGTGAGACTGCCGATGTGGGCGACCTGGTACGTACGCTTATCGTGGATTCCACGGTGGTGGCCCGGCTTCTCCGTAAAGAGGTAATCAGCAACGACCGCATACAGGCGGATGATGTAATTGTGGGTTTCTCGTCCAGCGGAAAAACAAGCTACGAGAGTTCTTACAACGGGGGTATGGGCAGCAACGGCCTTACCTCTGCCCGTCATGATGTTTTTGCCAATTACCTGGCTAAAAAGTACCCCGAAAGTTACGATCCGGAAATTCCCCCGGGACTTGTTTACAGCGGGAAATACAAATTGACAGACCAGATTGCCGATTTGGGAATCGATGCCGGCAAGCTGGTGTTGTCCCCCACACGTACCTACGTTCCGGTAGTTTTACGCCTGTTGAAAGAAATGCGCAGTCATATACACGGAATGGTGCACTGCTCGGGGGGAGCACAGACCAAAGTGCTTCATTTTGTGGATAACCTCCACATTATCAAGGATAATCTTTTCCCGGTTCCACCCCTTTTCCGCATCATCCAGGAACAATCAGGTACCTCCTGGCCCGAGATGTACAAGGTATTCAATATGGGCCATCGCTTTGAGATTTACTGCCCCTCCCCGGTAGCCCGGGAAATAATTGCCGTTGCCTCCTCTTTTAATCTGGATGCAAGGATTGTTGGACACTGCGAACCATTCAGCGGGAAGAAACTAACCATTATGTCCGAAAACGGGGAGTTTTATTACTGATAGTGAGACCAGGCCGCCCCTTCCCCTGCTCCTGCCACTGCCCCTTCCCCTGCTCCTGCCACTGCCACTGCCCCTGCCCCTGCCCCTGCCACTTCCACTTTCCTACCCACTGAACATTCGGCTCATTTTCCTGTTAAAGATCATATTTCAAGTATATGGACTTGATTACATTTACGCGCTGACCCAAAAGCAAACCTCAAACACAAACGCAAATGAAGAAATTCTTTACCGGAGTAGCCTTTGCCGCTCTCCTGATGGTTTCTGCCGGATTCACGATGCCGTTGGCCGGACAGGGGACCTTTGACCCGGATACGGTGCAGGCCGGCACCTTTGATATGGGTAAGATGTGGACCTTTGATTTTGCTCCTAAGGAGTATTTCTCGAAGACCTACAATTTTAATGCTGATGATCAGTGGTTTGATGGAGTCCGCATGTCTGCCCTGCGGTTTGGCGGGGGCTGTACAGCTTCCTTCGTATCGGGCGACGGGCTGGTGATGACCAATCACCATTGTGGCCGTGGATCTGTTGTTCAGGTGCAGAAAGAAGGGGAGAATTTTCTCGACAACGGGTTTTATGCTGAGAAACTGACAGATGAACGTAAAGTCGATAAACTGTATGTAGATCAGCTCGTTAAGATTGAAGATATCACCGCCCGCGTGCAGAATGCCATTTCCAAAGATTCCACACCTTCGGGCAAAATGGCCCTCCGTAGCAAGGAATTTGAAGCCATACGTGCCGAATATGCCCAGAAAGAAGAATGGAAGGGCCTGGAATTACAACCTGTCACCTTCTATAACGGCGGGAAGTATTCACTTTACGGGTATAAACGATATACTGATGTTCGCCTGGTGTTTGCCCCTGAACTGCAACTGGGTTTCTATGGCGGAGATTATGATAATTTCACTTATCCGCGTTATGATCTGGATTGCAGCTTCTTCCGTGTTTATGGAGAAGATGGGAAACCGCTTAAGACCGCTAATTATTTTAAATTCAATCTTACCGGTGTAACTGAGAACGAACCGATTTTCGTGGTTGGGAACCCCGGCAGCACCCGTCGGTTATTTACCATGTCAGACCTGGAGTTCCGTCGCGATATGACCGACCCGGCCCAGCTTGCCCTCCTGCGCGGTGTCGCCAATATCCTTCATGAGGTAAATGCCAAACTGAAACGCGATAGCCTTACCAACCTGGTTTTTGGTCTGGAAAACAGCTGGAAATCAATCAATGGAGACCTCGTTGGTCTTCAGGATCCTTACCTGATGGCCCGCAAAGCTGCTTTTGAGAAAAAATTCAAAAAAGACGCTTCAGCCCGCCCTGAGATGTCCAACCGGATGAAGGTTTGGGAGGAGATCGAGGAAGGAAATAAAATTCTCCGTGCTAATTTCAATGAGATTTTTATCCTGAACCCCAATGGAATCCTGAGCGGTGCGTATTACGGTTATGCACTGGGTATAGCCAATTATCAGAGTTTGAAAGCCAGGGATCAGCGGCGTGCCGCGATGATGAAAGGTCGTCTGGCCACCTTTACTCCTCCCCAGATACCGGAAGCTGAAGAAAAAGTTCTGGCCTTGTACCTGCAAACCCTGCAGGCCCGGCTTGGGAAAAACGATCCGGTGGTTGTTGCTGCACTGGGCGACAGAAACCCGGCAGATGCAGCTGCATATTTACTTAAAAACACAAAGTTGAACGATGCAGCCTTCAGGGAACAACTTCTTGCGGATTCCACTGTTTATGCAGGTACGAATGATCCCATGATCGCGATTGCCCGGCTGGCAGTTCCCAGGTATCTCGAAATCAGTGCAAAATATTCAGTAGTGCAGGATAAACTTGCCACCAGCCGTTCCCAACTGGGTACCATGGTGTTCGACCTGTACGGAACCAAGATACCCCCGGATGCCACCTTTACACTTCGTATCAATGATGGTTTGGTAAAAGGCTATGAGTACAACGGTACCATTGCTCCCTATAAAACTACGTTCTATGGATTGCTTGACAGGTACTATTCATTCGATGGAAAATACCCCTTCCAGTTACCTGAGCGGTGGAAAAACCTGCCTCCCGAAATGCTGAAAGTGGGAATGGACTTCGTATCAACAAACGATATTATAGGTGGAAACTCCGGAAGTGCAATGATCAACAAAAATCGTGAGGTTATTGGTCTGGTGTTCGACGGAAATATCGAAAGCCTCTCTGGCGGATTTATTTATGAAGATATCAAAAACAGGGCTGTAGGTGTGAATTCGGCTGCCATGATCGCTGCCATGAAGCATGTTTACAAAGCCAAGCGACTTGTAAATGAGCTGAGCGGGGTTAAATAGACCTCTCTTGTAAAATAAAAGGTGAGATGCCAGGCGAATTGGGCATCTCACCTTTGTTTTTTGGCGGTATCAGGCACTTTCCCCGGAAAAAAGCAAGTTACGGGCGATTTTATTAACTTTGCGGGTTCATTTTGATTACATGAGTGATAATTTATTTTTAGACCGGTTGGCAGGAATCAGGGCCCGATTTGAGGAGGTGGAGCAAATGATCACCGATCCTGCAATAATTGCCGATATGCGGAAGTTCGTGAAACTCAATAAAGAGTACAGGGAACTGGAACCTCTCGTTGAGGCATACAAGGAATATAAGAACATCCAGGAAAACCTGAAGGCTGCTCAGGAAATCCTCGCCACCGAAAAGGACGAAGAACTCCGCGAACTGGCCCGGTCCGAAATGGATGATATGAGCAGCAGGGTAGGGCCGATGGAGGAAAAAATAAGGCTTCTCCTGGTTCCTGCAGATCCTGAGGATGATAAGAATGCCATTATCGAAATAAGGGCCGGTACAGGAGGTGATGAAGCCAGCATCTTTGCTGGAGACCTGTTCAGGATGTATTCCAAATTTTTCGAACGCCGTGGCTGGAAGATGGAAGTAACCAGTTCCTCCGAAGGAACTATGGGCGGGTATAAGGAAGTGGTAGCCAATGTAAAAGGTAACGGAGTATATGGTATCCTGAAATACGAATCGGGAGTGCACAGGGTGCAGCGGGTACCTCAAACCGAGACACAGGGACGTATTCATACCTCCGCAGCCACTGTTGCCGTATTGCCGGAAGCCGAAGAATTCGAGGTGGACGTCCGGAATGAAGATATCCGCAAAGATACCTTCTGTTCATCCGGACCAGGCGGCCAGAGCGTAAATACCACTTATTCTGCGGTGCGATTAACACATATTCCAACCGGAATCGTGGTAAGTTGCCAGGATGAGAAGTCCCAGATCAAAAATTATGATAAGGCCCTCAACGAACTACGCACACGCATCTATAATCTGGAGTATCAGAAGTACCTGGATGAAATCAGTTCAAAACGACGTACCATGGTTTCAACGGGAGACCGCTCAGCCAAGATACGTACCTATAATTATCCGCAGGGCCGGGTTACCGATCACCGGATAAATCTCACCCTGTACAACCTTTCTGCAATCCTCGACGGCGACATACAGGATATCATCGACCAGTTGCAGGTTGCTGAAAATGCGGAACGTCTTAAAGTCGAAGAGATATAACAAATACCAGCTGCCATGACTTACCGGGATCTCGTGGAACAAATAAGGAAAAAGAAGAGCTACCTCTGCGTTGGCCTCGACACCGACATTAACCAGATTCCGCGTTTCATTCTGGAGAAGGAATATGCAGTTTTCGAATTCAACAAAAAAATTGTTGATGCCACAGCCCCTTATGCCGTGGCCTATAAACCCAACCTGGCTTTTTACGAGACCCTGGGTGCTGCCGGCTGGATCAATCTCGAAATGACTGTCGATTACATCCGGAAAAGTTATCCGAATGTTTTTTTAATTGCAGATGCCAAACGGGGTGATATAGGCAATACCTCCAAGATGTATGCCCTCACCTTTCTGAAGAATATGGGTTTTGATGCGGTTACCGTGGCTCCGTATATGGGAGAAGACTCCGTTGCTCCCTTTTTATCGGTGGAGGGAAAATTTGTGATCCTGTTGGCAGTGACATCAAACAAGGGAGCAGATGATTTTCAGCTTTTGCCCGTCGATAATGGAAAACAGAAACTCTGGGAACAGGTGATCACTACCTCCCGTAACTGGGGAACGGCTGAGAATATGATGTACGTGGCAGGGGCCACCCGGCCTGAAGTTTTCAGGCAAATAAGAAAACTGCTCCCGGATCATTTTTTGCTGGTGCCTGGCATCGGGGCACAGGGGGGAGACCTGAAAGCAGTTTCAGAAGCTGGATTTAACAAGCATTGCGGCCTGCTGGTAAACTCATCGAGGGCTATCATCTATGCCGACTGTACCAATGATTTTGATACAGTGGCCGGACAGAAAGCCCGGGAGGTACAGCAGGAGATGCAGGCGCTCCTCGCTGCACACCGGATTATCTGAACCCTTATACCATGAATGAAGAATTCCTGCATTTCATCTGGAAATACAGGCTCTACGATCCTCAATCACTGCGCAACGGCAACGGGGACCTGGTGGAAGTCCTGCGTCCGGGAGATCCCAATACCGATGCAGGCCCCGACTTCCTTAACTGCCGGATCAGGGTGAACAATACCGTATGGGCTGGCAATGCGGAGATACACCTTCGTTCGTCCGACTGGAACCGGCATCGGCATCAGCACGATAAATCCTATGATAATGTGGTGCTACACCTGGTGCAATTGCATGATGTTGAGGTACTGAATTCCTCCGGCCGGGAGGTATCCACCTGCATCTTGCGCTGCGACGAACAACTGATGCAGAATTATCATGCACTGCGCAACAATCAGTCCTGGGCTCCCTGCGAAGAAAAACTTAAGTCTCTTGATCCTTTCCTGGTACGGCAGTGGCTGGCAAGGATGATGGTTGAACGACTGGAGAAACGGTCCGGATCAATTAAACAACTGTTGGAGGAAGCCGGGGGTGACTGGCAGGAGGTCTTTTACCGCATGACCCTGCTTGCCCTTGGAATGAAAGTAAACAGTTCACCCTTTGAAATACTGGGGCGAATGCTGCCATATAAATTGTTGCTGAAACACCGCGACAACCAGCTGCAATTGGAAGCGCTTCTCTTCGGGCAATCCGGATTCCTGGCAAAAGAGTTATTCGAAGATGAATACTTTACAAAGCTGCGCCTCGAATATGAATTTCTGCAAAAGAAGTATTCCCTCAGGCCCATGGATGTTCATCAGTGGAAGTTCATGCGACTGCGCCCCGGAAATTTTCCTACCATCCGGATTGCACAGGCGGCAGCTCTTATCCGGTCCGGGATTATGGATTTTTCTTACCTCGTGACATGCAATACCACGCAGCTGGCCGGATCGGTAACCGGGCTTGCAGCTTCCGAATACTGGGAAACACACTTCCAGTTTCACAAGGAAAGTAAAAAGTCGCTGAAAAAGATTGGTACTGAAGCAGCTTCCATCATCCTTATCAATGCAATGATCCCGGTCCTCTTTGCCTGGGGATCCGATCGAAAGAAACAGGAGGTGGTCGACTATGCACTTGCCCAGCTGGAACAAATTCCGGCCGAGGATAACACCATCATCAGGCACTGGGCTGAGCGAGGCCTGGAAGCCCGGCATGCCTTTAATTGCGAGCGCTCTTCGCTGAGGAATAACTATTGTGTTCCGCGTTATTGCCTGCAGTGTGCCATTGGAACAAAAATCGTTACACGAAGCCCTGATGTAAAATTGAAAATTGAAACTTGAAACTTGAAAAATAAAACGCGAAGACTGTGATTACGGGTAGCAATGGCCTGCTGGGTCAGAAACTGGTGGCCGGGTTTGCAGCCCCGGCTGGAAGGTCGTGGCAACTTCGTTCCGGTAACGATAAAATTTCTGCCGGAAGGATATGCATTTGAACTAATGGATATTTCAAACGAAATTAAGGTGGATTATATATTCGACCGCTATCAGCCTTCGCTGGTAATCAATACAGCCGCCATGACCCAGGTGGATACCTGTGAGGAACATAAGGAAGATTGCTGGAAGGTGAATGTGGAGGCAGTGGAATACCTTGCTGCAGCTTGCAATAAACAGGATGCCCATTCATACAGCTGAGTTCAGGACTTTGTGTTTAATGGAACCACTGGCGGGTATAAGGAATCTGACGCGGTCGCTGCTGTAAACTATTATGGCATTTCGAAGATGGAAGCCGAGAAGAAGAAGAGTACGTGAATCAGGCTAAATCATAGGATATAATAAGAACCAGCCTGGTATACGGTGAATCCGGATACTGCGCGTCCCAACATACTCCTGTGGCTTCGGTATGCCCTGGGTGAAGCAAAAGTGAAAAGTGAAATGTGACCGGTTTCGCACTCGACCCTTGCCGAGGATGGCTGAAGGAATCAGGTTGCTGGCAGAAGGAGACAAACAGGGTATCTACCACCTGGCCGGAGGGTGATTACCTGAGTGTATTACAGGTAGCAGAGGAGGTTGCACGGGTTTTTGAACTTGATGCTTCCTGATTGATCCGGTAAGCTCCGCTGGTTGAAGGAAAAGGGCAAAGGCCTCTCCGGGGAGGGCTGGATATTTCGAAGGCATGGGAGGAACTGGATACCGGCCCCATTCACTTCCCGATGGGTTCAGCATTGTGAAAGCCCAGTTGGCGGAACCACGTTTTAAATTGGATATATAAGGGCCGGATTCATTTCCCTGTGTGTAGGGCCATGCCATGGCATGGCCCTACACACAGGGAAATGAATCCGTTATCCTCAAATGGACAACAGCCTTGCCTGACCCTGCCTTTTCGGCCTACAGAGTATTCTAAATTGAAGAAAATCAATCAGATAATAATCCAGAGAGGGATTCATGTATTTCTGATACAAGATATTGTGTTTTATCGAAAAAATTACATACTTTTGCGGGTCTTATTTGAATAATTAACTATAAACGATAGGAATACATGCATCTTACTGCAGAATCAAAGAAGGAATTGTTTGCAAAATTCGGAAAATCAGCAACTGATACGGGTTCTTCCGAAGGACAGATTGCACTTTTCAGTGAGCGGATCAATTATCTTACCGGGCACCTGAAAGAACATAAAAAGGATTTTAGCACCCAGCGGGCACTGCTCAAGCTGGTTGGTAAACGCAGAAGGCTTCTGGATTACCTCCATGAGCGGGACATCGACAGGTACAGGAAGATTGTTAAAGACCTTAACCTGCGTAAGTAAAAGGCAATTCCCCAATTGCCTTTTTTCTTATCTGAGTGCCTGCTTTTTATTCGGTTTAAATAATATCAACTCGATATGTATAAGTTATTCGAAAAGGTTATCACATTAGCAGATGGCCGCAAAATTACCATTGAGACCGGCAAACTGGCCAAACAGGCCGACGGTTCAGTGGTTGTGAAGATGGGAAAGACGATGTTGCTGGCCACGGTTGTTTCCGCAAAAGATGCTTCCGCTGAGGTCGATTTCATGCCTTTGTCGGTGGAATACAAAGAGAAATTTGCTGCTGTTGGCCGTTTCCCGGGAGGTTTCATGAAGCGGGAGGCCCGTCCTTCGGATTATGAGATCCTGGTTTCGCGCCTTGTTGACCGCGCACTTCGGCCGCTGTTCCCGGATGATTATCATGCCGAGACCTTTGTTACTGTTAACCTGATCTCCGCAGAACCTGATATATTGCCTGATGCCCTTGCCGGCCTGGCTGCCTCTGCGGCTCTTACCATTTCTGACATTCCCTTCGGAGGTCCCATTGCTGAAGCCCGCGTAGCCCGTATCAATGGTAAGTTTGTGTTGAACCCCAACCATGAACAGCTGGCTCAGTCCGATATCGACATGATGGTAGCTGCCACCCTTGATAATATTCTCATGGTGGAAGGCGAAATGAAAGAGGTTTCGGAACAGGATATGCTTGAAGCACTGAAGTTTGCCCACGAAGCCATCAAGCCCATGTGCCAGGCTCAGCTCGATTTATATAAGGAGATGGGTGCAAAACCCAAAAGGAGCTATTCGCATGAACTGAATAACGAAGAAGTTCGTAAACTGGTTTGGGATAAGACTTACGACCGTACTTATGCCATTGGCAAGTCAGGCGTTCCAAAACATGAACGTAGTGCAGGATTTGAAGCCATCCAGGAAGAACTGCTTGCAGAACTTCTCGGAGAAGAGGAAGATGGTGCCCGCAAGGTGATGATCAAAAGATATTATCACGACGTGCAGAAAAAGGCGCTTCGTAACCTGATCCTCGATGAAAGCCTGCGCGTGGATGGCCGTAAACCCGATGAGATTCGTCCCATCTGGTGTGAGGTGGATTACCTCCCTGCAGCACATGGTTCAGCAATCTTTACCCGTGGAGAAACACAGTCACTCACCTCGGTTACACTGGGTAATAAACTGGATATGAAGATCATCGACGAGGTGATGATGAAAGGTACCGAGAAATTCACCCTGCATTATAACTTTCCTCCCTTCTCCACCGGTGAGGCTCGTCCTGCAAGGAGTCTGAGCCGCCGTGAGATTGGTCATGGCAACCTGGCTCACCGAGCCCTTAAGCCGATGATGCCCGCAAACAATGAGAATCCCTATGCGATCCGCGTGGTTTCCGATATCCTGGAATCGAATGGTTCCTCCTCCATGGCCACTGTCTGTGCCGGTACGCTGGCCCTGATGGATGCCGGCGTGAAACTGAAAAAACCTGTTTCAGGAATCGCGATGGGTCTCATCTCTGATTCCGAAACCAAACGTTTTGCCGTATTGAGCGATATCCTTGGCGATGAGGATCACCTGGGTGATATGGACTTCAAGGTGGCTGGTACCCGTGATGGTATTACCGCAACCCAGATGGACATCAAGATCGACGGACTCCCATACGAGGTGCTTACAAAGGCGCTGAGCCAGGCCAATGCCGGGCGTATGCATATCTTGTCGAAGATTACCGAAGTGCTGTCTGAACCGCGTCCTGACCTGAAACCCCATGCACCGCGCATCATCCAGATCACCATCCCCAAAGAAATGATCGGCGCCCTCATTGGCCCGGGTGGAAAGATCGTCCAGGAGATACAGGCAGTTACCGGTGCCACCATCGTAATTGAGGAGAAAGAGGGTAGAGGATATGTGGATATTTTCTCCGATAACAAAGATTCTATCGATGCAGCCCTCGCACGGGTCAATGCTATCACCGCCGTTCCCGAAGTTGGTGAAATATACAAGGGAACCATCAAATCAATCACCCCCTTCGGTGCCTTCGTGGAAATTATGCCCGGCAAGGAAGGTCTGCTTCATATTTCCGAAATCGACTGGAGACGGCTCGAAACCGTTACCGAAGTCCTCAAGGAAGGTGAACAGGTGGAGGTGAAATTACTCGATGTGGATCCTAAAACGGGAAAAATGAAACTCTCCCGCAAGGTTCTCCTGCCAAGACCTCCCAAAGAGAATAAATAAAGCTGTTAGAATGTGAGAAGGGCGCATACGGATTTCCGTTGCGCCTTTTTTTTTAGCGTAGAATCGGAGTGGATTCGCTAAAACCCGCACTCTCTGTCTGAACCATTTTAATCCTGTCATGTTGTATAAGATAATTTTCACTTTCCAAATGGCGATAATAATTCCGAATGCTTCCACTATCTTAGAGTATTCGCTTACTCCAAAATTTTATCCGCATGAAAAGAATACTATTCCTTCCCATCATCCTGCTTTTTATGAATGCATGCAGTAATTCCCCATTTCAATATCCTGAAACCCGAAAGGTGGATGTGTCCGATAATTACTTTGGAAAAACTATCCAGGATCCTTACCGCTGGCTGGAAAATGATACTGCTGCCGATGTGAAAAAATGGGTGGAGGCCCAGAATGAACTTACTTTTGGATACCTGAATACTATTCCATACCGCGATTCGATCCGCAACCGTCTTACTGCCATGTGGAATTATGAGCGTCTTTCTACCCCCTACAGGGAGGGAGGAAATTATTTCTTCTGGAAGAATGACGGACTGCAAAACCAGAATGTGCTATACATGGCCAGGGACCTGAATTCCGAGCCGGCAGTTCTGCTCGACCCCAATAAACTCTCCAGGGATGGAACGGTGGCTGTTTCCCTGTTTTCAGCATCAAGAGACGGGAAGTATGGTGCCTACGGAATATCACGCGGAGGCTCCGACTGGGTGGAGATTTTTATCAAAGATCTTGCCTCCGGTCAGGACCTTGCCGATCACCTGCAATGGGTGAAGTTCTCCGGTGTCTCCTGGTTTCATGACGGATTCTATTATTCCCGGTACGACGAACCTGGTAAGGGAGCTGAACTGACAAATCAGAATGCGTTCCAGAAGATCTATTATCATCGTTTGGGAACAGAGCAAAAGACAGATGTGTTGGTTTATCAGAATCCCTCTGAACCGTCCAGGATGTATGGTGCCTGGGTGAGCGAAGATGAAAACTGGTTGGTAATATATGAGAGTGAATGGAGTAGCAAGGGAAGTGCAATCTGGGTGCAGGATTTGCGCAAACCTGGAAGCGACCTGGTTTGTGTGCGGAAAGGTTTTGAGTTTGACAACGCAGTTGCCGGGATTTTTAAGAACCAGCTTTTTCTGATTACAAACCAGGATGCCCCCCGTAAAAAACTTTTACGCATAGACCTTTCCAATCTGGATGCACCGGTTGAAAAAGAAATCCTTCCCCAAACAGGTGATGTACTGCAAAATTGTGTATTTGCAGGTGGAAAAATCATTGCCGAGTACCTCCACGATGTGAAAAGCACACTCGGTATTTACAATCTGGATGGTGTGCTGCAGGGCCCCCTGGAACTGCCCGCTATCGGAACGGTGGAAGGGGTGAGCGGAGACATGACAGATCAGATTGCCTTCTACTCCTTCACCTCCTTTACCTTTCCTTCAACAATATATAAATACGATCTGAAAAGCGGAAAATCGGAGGTATGGTTTGCTCCCAAAGTGGATTTTGATCCCTCCAAATACGAGATAGAACAAGCCTTTTATCCTGGCAAGGACGGAACAAAAATTCCCATGTTCATGGTGTACAGGAAAGGACTTAAAAAGGATGGCAGCAACCCGGCATGGTTATATGGGTACGGTGGTTTCAATATTACTCAGTCTCCCGCATTCAGAATTTCCAGGCTGTTGTGGCTTGAACAGGGGGGCGTATTTGCCGTTGCCTGCATTCGTGGAGGTGGCGAATATGGTGAAGAGTGGCATGAGGCAGGCACCAAACTGAAAAAACAGAATGTATTTGATGATTTTATCGCAGCTGCCGAATACCTGGTAAAGGAGGGCTTTACCTCCTCCTCCCGGCTCGTTATCCAGGGAGGATCCAATGGTGGTTTGCTGGTGGGAGCAGTAACCAACCAGCGTCCGGAACTATTCCGGGTGGCCTTGCCTGCTGTCGGAGTGATGGACATGCTCCGTTTCCAGAAATTCACCATCGGGGCAGCATGGGTAGCCGATTATGGGTCCAGCGATGATTCGGTACAGTTCAATTACCTGCTGAAATATTCGCCTATTCATAATATTCGCAAAGGGCTTCCTTATCCGGCTGTGCTGGTTACTACTGCCGATCATGACGACCGGGTGGTTCCGGCTCATTCCTTCAAATACATCGCGAGCCTGCAGGAAAACTATAAAGGCGATAACCCGGTGATGATCAGGATCCAGACGCAGGCCGGTCATGGCGCAGGTAAACCTACCTCGGTAGCAATCGAAGAAACAGCAGACATATATGCCTTTACCTTCTGGAACCTGGGGATGAAAAGTTTACAGCCCTAGGCAGCCAGGCGATTAATATTGACCAGTGGCCTGCCTGATGGGATGTATGGCCCTCCTGTGCAGACAAGCAGCATGCCCTCCCATTGTTCAGATAGGGAAAGTCTCTCTGAACCTTTCCGGGCAGCCTCCGGTAGAATTGATAACCCCTCTGGTCGTATACCCGGCTGGATGGGTTTTGTTATAACACCCTCACCTGAAATGCAGTCCTGACCTTGCTTTTATACCAGCGTACTGCTGTAATATTTACTTTTACTGGCTTTTTATGGCATAAACCCGGTCAAACAGCTGTTTTTTCTGGCCTCAATATGAATTAAATAATCAAATAGAATTTTTTTTTTATAAAAAGTATACTAAATTTGTGTTTACGATATGCAATCCTTTGCTAATACTGAACTTTTTTGAAAACCAATAATTCTGAAATCATGAAAAAACACAGCATCAGCTATTTTGCTTTGTTCCTCGCAGGTATCCTCCTGCTCAGCAGCTGTGGCAGCCTCGACAAAATGAAAAAAGCTGCCAGTCTTATCAAGTATGAAGCATCACCTAATCCACTTGAATTAAAAGGTAACGATGTTTCCCTAGCTTCGGTAAAAGTTTCCTATCCTGGTAAATTCTTCCAGAAAAAGGCTGTTATGCAGATGACTCCCGTGCTCCAGTATGGGGGTAAGGAAATTGCTCTGGAATCCTTTACAGTGCAAGGTGAAAGCGTAGAAGGTAACAATCCCAAGATTAAATACCTTGAGGGAGGCCCCTATACAGCTAATACCTTCAAACCCATTGCATACACGGATGACATGGCAACCTCGACTTTAGTAATTAAAGCTGAAGCATGGTTTGCCGGTAAGGAAACCAAGAAAATTGCTCTTCCTGACGTAACCGTTGGTGCAGGGGTTCTTAACAGCCAGAAACTCGTTATGATCGATCCCAAACCGATCAGCATGGGCGATAAGTTTGTACGCACCACCTCCGATTCCTATCAGTCAGAGATCCTTTACATGATCAACAAAGCTGATGTTCGTGCTGCCGAAACCAAAAAAGATGGTATCAAGAAACTTCAGGATTACATTAAGGCTACCCAGGCCAATCCTGCAAAACAGCTTAAGGGAATTGAAGTTTCTGCCTATGCTTCACCCGATGGTCCGCTCGACCTGAATACCGATCTTTCTAAGGATCGTCAGAAAACCGCTGCCGATTATCTCAAGAAAGAACTCAAAAAAGCTAAAATGACCGATGCTGAAAAGAACGAGCTCTGGACCCTCCTCAATACACCTGAGGACTGGGACGGCTTCAAGGCTCTTCTGGAAGCATCAACCATCAAGGACAAGGAACTCGTTCTGCGCGTACTGTCCATGTACCAGGATCCGGTTGTTCGTGAGAAAGAAATCAAGAACATGGCTGCTACCTTTGAAGAAATCGCTGAACAGATTCTTCCTCAGCTGCGCCGTTCCAAAATTACTGCCAAGGTTGACGTTGTAGGACATTCCGATGAGGAAATCCTGGCGCTCTTCGCAAGCAATCCCGATAGCCTCCAGTTGGAAGAACTGCTCTATGCCGGCGGTAAACTCGCTACCAGCAACGAACAGAAACTGGCTATCTACCAGAAGGCTGCCGACAAGTTCCCTGGCTGCGTTAGAGCTCAGAATAATGTTGGGTTCATTTATGTTCTCATGAACAAACCTGCTGAAGCAAAAGTTGCCTTCGAAAAAGCACAGGCTATCAAGGATCTTGACATCGTGAAAAACAACCTGGGTGTAGTAGCTCTCATGCAGGGTGACCTCGAAACATCAGGCAATCTGTTTACAGCTGTTGCACAGAATGTGGATGTTGCCAACTATAACAACGGTATTATCCAGATCATCAAAGGAAACTACGATGTTGCTGTGAAGTATTTCGGAAATACTCCCGAATTCAATACCGCCCTGGCCAAATTCCTCAACAAGGATACCGACGGTGCCATGTCTACTCTGAGCAATGTGAAGAGCGATGATGCCAAGGTTTACTACCTGAAAGCTGTCATTGGCGCCCGTGGTGACAACACCGAAGTTCTCTTTACCAACCTGCGTACTGCAGTTGGCAAAGATGCCAGCCTGAAGGCAAAAGCCAAAACTGATCTCGAATTCAGGAAATATGTTGCCAACGAAGCATTCAAGGCTATTGTTGAATAAACATACACTTGCATAAAACAGGAGAGGCTGACCACTGGTCAGCCTCTCTTTTTTTTAGCTTAATTTTTTAAAGAACTCCCAGATCACCATCCCCGCGCATACGCTGATATTGAGGGAGTGCTTGGTGCCGTATTGGGGAATCTCCAGGCAATGATCGCATGAGTCCATCACGTCCTGGGCAACCCCGTGTATTTCATGTCCGAATATTACTGCCTGTCCTACCCCTGCCTCGGGCTGATAGTCTCCCAGCATAATACTTCCTTCCGCCTGTTCGATAGCCAGGATACGGTAACCCCTTGCCCGCAGGAATGTCACTGCCTCCAGTGTACTGTTCATATATCTCCAGTTTACCGAATCGGTTGAACCCAGCGCAGTTTTATGAATCTCCGGGTGCGGCGGTACTGCCGTAATCCCACATAAAATGACCTCTTCCACCAGGAAAGCATCACTGGTTCGGAATATCGAGCCGATATTATTCTGGCTGCGTATATTATCCAGGACAACCACAAGCGGAATTTTTTCGGCTGTTTTGAACTCGGCAATCGATTTACGCTGAAGTTCGCTGTTTTTTAATTTTTTCATCTCGGTTAACAGGTGCTTCGTAACACGGAAATTTCCGGTGCGAAGATAGGCATTCCCGGCGGAGCGGGATGTGTCCTGCCCCTGAATCTGATTCTCTGTCAGACTACCCTTTTTCAGCCGGGAATGCTACCGAACAGGCGGGATGATTACATGAAAATGATAAAAAAATGGGTATTTTAGCCGGACTGTTAAATGTCCAATTATTATGAATATTCATGAATTCCAGGGCAAGGAAATACTCCGCAAAGCCGGTGTAGCAGTTCCCGAAGGCAGAATTATTGAGCATGCTGATGCAGCATTGGATGCTGCAAGGCAGGTACAGGAAAAAACAGGTACCACCACCTGGGCCGTTAAGGCACAGATACATGCCGGCGGACGCGGAAAGGGAGGAGGGGTTAAAATTGCCAGATCCCTGGAGGAGGTGCAGCAGCATGCATCCGCTATCCTGGGAATGACACTGGTAACCCATCAAACGGGTGCCGAAGGGAAGCTGGTTCGTAAACTCCTTATTGAACAGGGAATTTATTACCCCGGTCCTTCTCCTGTAAGGGAATTCTATATGAGTATCCTGCTCAACAGGGCTACCGGCAGGAATATCATCATGTATTCCACCGAAGGGGGAATGGATATCGAAACCGTAGCCGAAAAAACTCCTCAGCTCATTTTTAAGGAAGAGGTGGATCCTGCCGTTGGACTGGCCGACTTCCAGGCACGCAAAATTGCTTTCAACCTGGGATTAACCGGAAAAGCCTTTAAGGAAATGATCCGGTTTGTACAGGCTTTGTACAAGGCATACCTGAGCTGTGATGCAACCCTGTTTGAGATCAACCCTGTCCTTAAAACTTCCGATGATCTTATTTATGCTGCCGACAGCAAGGTAAATCTCGATGACAATGCCCTTTACAGGCATCCTGAATACATGGAAATGCGCGACCTTCATGAAGAAGATCCTACGGAGGTGGAAGCCTCAGCCTTCGGTTTGAATTTTATCAAACTGGACGGAAATGTAGGCTGCATGGTAAATGGTGCCGGACTCGCCATGGCTACAATGGATATCATTAAACTGAGCGGTGGCAGGCCTGCCAACTTCCTGGATGTGGGAGGTAACGCCAATGCACAGACTGTGGAAGCAGGTTTTCGCATCATTCTCAAAGATCCCCTCGTAAAGGCAATCCTAATCAATATATTTGGGGGAATCGTGCGCTGTGACCGGGTGGCCCAGGGTGTGGTGGATGCCTATAAATCTATCGGGAATATTCCTGTTCCCGTAATTGTGAGGCTGCAGGGAACCAATGCGGTAGAAGCTAAAAAACTGATTGATGAGTCAGGACTAAAGGTTTTTTCGGCAATTACACTGCAGGAAGCTGCGGACCTGGTAAAAAAACTGGTGGATTAAGCTCTCTTAAAGCACTACTTTATACTGGCACTGTCCCAGCCAATATAGCTCAGGGGAGGGGTGGAGACTATATTACTCTTGTTCTTCGTGTAATCATAAATAAAGAAGGTAAACCGGAAAGTGTCCGGGAAGGAGAACTCAAAAACCATTACCCTTCCGAAGTTATACTCAATGGTTCCCCGCTGCGTCTTGTTCTGCCCGGTTGGCTGGGGTACATCCATGATACGCATATTTGATAAACCAGGATAGGGCAGATTTACCGGTCTGAATCCGGTATCAGCTTTCTCTTCAAATGATACTATTAAGTTATGATAGTACGGTCCCCCCTCGTTGAACGGGTAAAAACTGTCCCAGGAAGGAATCCCGAAATTTCCATCTCCGTCAGTAAAGGTGAAGACCAGGGTGGTATCATCGTATCTGAATTCCTTGTATTTGATAATCGGCTCTTCCGGGTAGCTCTTTATGTCCATGCAGGCATTCACCAGGAGTATTCCTGCAACAACAAGAATTCCTTTCCCGAGTGGCGAGAAAACATATCGGAGGTAATTATTTACAATCAGCCTTTTCATTTTTTCCGGAAAAAAATCTGGATTGGAACGCCTGTAAAGTTAAATTTTTCCCTCATTTTATTTTCCAGGTACCTCTTGTAGGGTTCCTTGATGTACTGCGGCAGGTTGCAGAAAAAGGCAAACATAGGAGTGGGTGTGGGTAATTGTGTAACGTATTTTATCTTAATATATTTTCCTTTGTTCGCAGGCGGCGGGTAGTTATCCACTACCTCTTCCAGGAATTCATTCAATTTGGAAGTGGAAATGCGTTGCCGGCGGTTTTCGAATACTTCAATGGCGGATTCCAGTGCTTTGTGGATACGCTGTTTGGAAACTACCGAGGTGAAAATGATGGGAACATCATTGAATGGTGCAATCCTGGATTCGAGCATTTTTTTCCACTGGTCGGTGGTTTTATTGTCTTTCTCGATCAGATCCCACTTGTTCACGAGAATCACCAACCCCTTATTGTTTTTTTTGATGAGACTGAAGATATTCATGTCCTGCGACTCCAGCCCCTGTGTGGCATCGAGGAGCAGCAGGCATACATCTGCATTTTCGATGGCGCGGATGGAACGCAGCACAGAATAAAATTCAAGGTCCTCGGTTACTTTGGCTTTCTTCCGAAGTCCGGCTGTGTCGATCAGAAAAAATTCATGACCGAATTTATTATACCGGGTATAGATTGAATCGCGTGTGGTTCCTGCGATGGGTGTTACAATATTCCGTTCCTCACCCAGAAATGCATTAGTGAGGGATGATTTTCCAACGTTGGGTCGCCCGACGATGGCAATTTTCGGGAGTTCGTCAAAGTTTTCTGTCTGTTCTCCCGGTTCAGCTTTTTTGAAACTGTTTACCAGTGCATCAAGAAGATCGCCGGTTCCGCTTCCGTTGATGGAAGATATGCAGTTTGGATCACCCAGCCCGAGACTGTAAAACTCATGGGCATTGTGCCTGAGGTCATGATTATCGACTTTGTTAACGATAAGTAACACGGGTTTGCCGCTCTGCCGGAGGAGATCAGCCACTGCTTCATCCATGTGAGTAATCCCTTCCATGGCATCGGTGAGAAACAGCACTACGTCCGACTCTTCCAGCGCAAGTACCACCTGCTTGCGGATTTCTTCCTCGAAAACATCTTCCGATCCGTGGATATATCCTCCCGTATCAATTACGGAAAATTCCACGCCGTTCCAGATGCATTTGCCGTACAGACGGTCGCGGGTAACTCCGGCTTGTTCATCCACTATAGCTTGCTGGGTCTCGGTAAGCCGGTTAAAAAGGGTTGATTTGCCCACATTTGGACGACCAACAATTGCGACGATTCTATTCATGGATTCTTTCAGGATTCGTAACCAAATTTCTGCAGCGACTGCGGATTATCCCGCCAGTTCTCATTCACCTTCACAAATATCTCCAGGAAAACTTTCCGGCCAAGGAAATGTTCCATTTCCTTCCGGGCAGCGGTGGCAGTCCTTTTGAGCTGATCACCTTTTTTACCGATCAGGATTCCCTTCTGTGAATCACGCATAACATAAATCACGGCAGAGATACGGGTAATGTCTTTTTCTTCGATAAACGATTCGATTTCCACCTGGGTACTGTAGGGGATTTCTTCCTTATAATTGAAAAATATCTTCTCCCGGATTATTTCGGAAACGAAGAATCGTTCGGAGCGGTCGGTTATCTCATCCGGTGGAAAGTATGGCGGGTGAACAGGCAGGAGGGAGAGTATCCGTTCCCGCACCAGTTCCACATTGGCTCCCAGCAGGGCCGAGATGGGATAGACTTCTGCAGTTGGTAATACTTCCTGCCAATGGCTGATCAGTTCTGTCACTTTCTCCTGGTTGGAAAGATCGATCTTGTTCAGAAGGACCAGGACCGGGACTTCCGATTTTTTGAGACGTTCAATGGTGTGGTTGTTCTTATCCCAGGTCTCTACTACGTCAGTGATGTACAAAATGATGTCAGCATCCGTGAGGGCTACCCCGATGGTCTTCATCATGCTTTCCTGTAACTTGTAGTGAGGCTTCAGGATGCCGGGGGTATCGCTGAATACGATCTGGTATTCAGGAGTGCTTGCAATTCCCATGATACGATGGCGCGTGGTCTGGTTCTTGGGAGTAACGATGGAAAGTTTCTCACCCAGCATGGTATTCATGAGGGTGGATTTCCCTACATTGGGATTCCCGATGATATTGACAAATCCGGCCTTGTGTTCCATAGGATGTTTAAGGAGGATGCAAAATTACAAAGAAATCCTGAATTACCCTTGCATCGGATCCATGGAAACCCTTCGGCGTCAGTAAATAATAAAAAAAGCCGGGATTTTCCCGGCTTCCTTGGGATAATTAATACCCGGCTATTCCTTCTTGTCAGATTCCTTATCCGGTGTATCCTCATTGACGGTCTGCCCTTTCAGATAGGTTGGGAGTTCCAGTCCTGCAGACCGGAAAACTGCATCCAGCGGAGGCAGTGAACCCAGAAGACTGGAGAGGAATGAGGCGGTGGATGATGATTTTCCGTCTTTCCCGGAGGACATGTTGTCCCAGACCGTAACCTTGTCGATTTTCAGGTTCTTGATGGCTTCAACCTGGGTCTTGACGATCTCGGGCAGTTTATCGGCAATGAGGAGCAGAACGGCATCGCGTGAGTTATCTCCGGCAGCCTCCACCAGTTCTTTAAATCCTGTTGCCTGTTTGGTGAGGATCTCCAGGTTACCGCGTGCTTCGGCTTCCATTTTCACAAAAATGGCATCGGCATCCCCTTTGGCAGTGCGGCGGATTCTTTCGGCATCTGCCTCCGCGGCTATTTCGATTCGCTGTTTGTCGATTTGTGCAGGTACGATGATGTCCGCAACCTGAGAACTCTTGTCACGTTCGGCACGTACCATTTCTGCATTTTTCTCGGCATCGTATGCCTCCTGGAGCGCTTTGGCTGCATTCACTTTTTCGGCAGCAATAGCTTTACGTTCTGCATCGGCCTCCCGTGTTCTTCGTTCGGCATTTGAATTGGCAATGGTGATCTTGGCCTGGTTCTCCCCTTCAACTGCTGCTGCATTTGCCTGTGATACCTGGATACGCTGATCCTGCAAAGCAACGGCCTCCCCGATCGCTCCATCCCTGTTCTTTTCTGCTACTGTTTTCTTTGCATCATTGATAGCCTTCGCTGCAGCTTCTTTTCCCAGGGCCTCAATATAGCCCGATTCGTCCTTGATATCAGTGACGTTTACGTTAATCAGCTTCAGACCGATCTTTTTCAATTCAGCCTCCACGTTCGAAGACACAGCAGCAAGGAACTTGTCGCGATTGCTGTTGATTTCCTCAATATCCATGGTAGCCACCACCAGACGAAGTTGCCCGAAGATGATGTCCTTGGCAAGGTCGGAAACATTTTCCTGGGTAAGACCCAGAAGCCGCTCAGCGGCATTATCCATAACACCAGGTTCAGTGGATACACCCACGGTGAACCTGGAGGGTACATTTACGCGAATGTTTTGTTTACTCAGGGCATTGGTGAGGTTAATCTCGATCGAAAAGGGTGTAAGATCGAGAAAGGAGTAGTCCTGGATGATAGGCCATATAAAGGCTGCACCCCCATGGATACATTTGGCTGAACGTCTTTCGTCCTGTGCACTACGGCCAATTTTACCGTATACAACCAGGATTCTGTCGGAAGGACACCGTTTGTAACGCTTGAACAGTGAAACAATGAGAATAAAGACAAAGACAATCGCTACAACGACAATAATCGCAAAATAGGCATTCATATGCTTAAAATTTGTTATGTGGTTTAGTAAGAATTGCGGATGCGGGTATGATTACATGCGCTTAACCAGTAGCAGGTCTTCTCCCAGAACCTGTGTAACCTGCACTATCGCACCGGTAGGAATCTCTTCGGGATCATCGGTAAGTACATCCAGCGTACGAAATCCCTGGAGGTTGATCTGAATCTTACCGCTGGAACTTCTTTTGGGAGGAATCCGCAGGTAAACGGATGCTGTTCGTCCAACAGCCTTATTGATGTTCAGATTGCCGCTGTATGCCAGCCTGGCAATGAAAAAGAAGAGACTGGCCATGATGACCATCATAAGCAGTCCGCTGAGAGTTGAGATGAGTATGATGGCCAGGACGCCCATCCCGCTGCTGATACAACCCAATCCACTCCATCCGAATACGGTGAAGAAGGCAATCAGGTTCTTAATGGAGATAAATTGAAAATGGATGCCGCTGTCATCACCAACTGAGGTATCGGCATGCCCGTCGGCCACATCGCTGTGCAGATCCCCACCGACGAAGGTGAGAATAAGCTGGATGATAAAAATGATGGTGAAGGGAAGTGCAATTATCCAGTAAATACGGGCAATCGCCGACAAGCCTTCCCACCAACTGCTGAGATCGGTAGTCATGGGTTCGTGGTATAAATGATTAAGGTATTAAAGATAATAAAAAAAGAAGTCCGGACCCTCCCTGTGGGATAGATCCGGACCGTTATGAAAAAAGTGTTTCGTGGAGCTGTAAATCAGCAGTTTATTCGTAAGCTCCTGTCTTGAGCATCTTGATTTCCCGTTCAGTAAGGAAGCGCCAATGACCACGTTCCACACCTTTTTTCGTGAGCCCGGCAAAATAAACCCGGTCAAGCTTTTTAATCCGGTAATCGAAGTGTTCGAATATTCTTCGTACAATCCTGTTTCGCCCTGAATGAATCTCTATTCCAACCTGGGTATGATCGTCTTCTTCCACAAAATGCATTTCATCGGGCTTTACAAAACCGTCTTCCAGCATCACCCCATCCGTGATCTTCCTGAAATCTTCATTCTTCAGCTTCTTGTCGAGAAAAACATGATATACCTTTCTCTTGTTATACTTCGGATGGGTGAGTTTTTTGGCCAGTTCACCGTCGTTGGTGAGCAGCAGAACTCCTGTGGTGGAGCGGTCGAGTCTCCCTACCGGGAAGATTCGTTCCTTGCAGGCATTGCGCACCAGGTCGAGCACCGTTAGTTTGGCATGGGGATCCTCAGTGGTGGTGGTAACATCCTTTGGTTTGTTCAGGAGGATATACACCTTCCGCTCTTCTTTCAGGATCGCACCATTGAATCGCACCTCATCATCCGGACCAATTTTAACACCCAATTCGGTAACTATGTTTCCGTTTACCGAGATCAGGCCTTGTTTGATCATTTCATCGGCCTCTCTGCGGGAGCACAGTCCTGTGGAGGCTACATATTTATTCAGGCGGAAACCTCCTTCGTCGCTGGTTTTAGGTTTGTTCTCGCGTGAAGTTGTTCTCTTTGCCGGCGAGGAAGATCTGCCTTCCGATCCGCGGAATGCTCTCTTCGGCACTTTTTCAGAGGAAAATCTCCCCGGACGTTTTGAATCACTGTCCCGGTCCCTGGATGCTCTTTTTACATAAGGTTTTCCGTAATTGGGATTGTTTGTGCGTTTTGATCTGTACCCCGTCTGTTCAGTATGCTCCTGCCCGGTGCCATCAGCAGAATCTTCGCTGGTAAAACGGCTGTTCCGGGTATTCCTGTATTCATCCATATCCCGGCCAAAGCCGGAATCCCTTCTTTTTCCCGGGTAGGATGATCCTGATTGTTCCTCCCGCTTACCGAATCCTCGCGTTTTGGAATTTGTGCGGGGTCCTGGTCTGAAATTTCTTTTTCCGGATTCGTCATCTGCCCTGTTTTCTCTTGAATCCCTTGACTTTTTAGGAAATGAAGAGGCCGAACGCCCTTTGGTTGAACCAGACCTGCTGGTTTTTGACCAGGGGCGGGGGGATGAACTGTTGTCTCTTTTGTCCCTGTCGTCAGAATCCCTGCTCTCCCTGGATTCCCTTGTTTTGCGGGGATACGGGGACTCAGATCTGCCATAGGACGATTTCCCACTACCGGTTTTTGACGCCGGGCGGGAAGGTCTGCCATACCGGGAATTACCGGTTCCGGAACTTGATCGTTCCTCGGAAGATTCTCCTCGTTTCTCACTTGATTTGCGTGCAGGGCGTGAGGAATACCCCTGTCCTTTTTCAAGACGATCCTGATTCCTGCGATAGGGTCTGTCTGAATCCTGTCTGTCAGACCTTCCGGTCCGTTTATCCGCCGAGGCCCTCCCGGGTGTCGAACGTTTTTCCATATGCTTAATTATTTGTGAATTGCAAAGATACGGCAATTGAGCGGATAATAAAAGTTCATCCAACACGGGGGCAGGACCGGAATCAGTTGTATTTCCTCTTACATATATCATTGAGGTAAATTATGAAGCATTTTTTTTGTTTTTGCATTCTACTGCTCACCCCGTTAAGCCTTGGAGCTCAGAGATCAGACAGTTCCCTCTTCGTGCAGTTCGACCTGGCCAGTCGCTGGATTTGGCGCGGTGTGAGCTATTCCGAGACCCCGGTGCTGCAGAGTTCACTGGGCTACCAGGATTCAGGATTTACAGGGCTTGTATGGGTTTCGTATCCACTGGGGCGCAGGGAATATGCCGAGTTTGATTTTATTGCTGAATATAATTTCACCAAATGGTTCAAACTGGGTTTTACCGACTACTTCGGTTTTACCGATACCCTGAATACCAGCCAGAAATTTTTTAATACCAATCCAAAGACTACGCGCCATGTGGCTGATCTTTACCTGGTTCTGAAACCATTGCCTTCTATCCCGGTCTCATTCATGTGGTCTACCTGGTTCTGGGGGGGTGACCGGGATCGTATTACCCGGGAGCCCTTGTATTCAAGCTATTGCGAATTAAGGCTGGAGAAGAAAGCCGGACCGGTAACTGTATATCCCTTCATAGGAGCCACACCCTGGAAGGGATTTTATGCTGATAGGGCCGCTCTTGTGAATGCAGGCATTGGATTTTCACGAACATACCGCTGGAGAAACGGGTTAAGCATGCCCCTGAAACTGGAGTTTGTACTGAACCCGGCAAAGGAAAATGTCTTCATGAATGCAGTAATTTCACTCCGGTAACTGTAATCCCGTAAGTTTGCCCTTAAAAAACCACTTTTTCTTATTAACCACTCCTGTCGCCCGCCACGGACTCAGTGCATTAGCCGGGGAATAATTTCTATCCCGGCAGACTCACCGGATCAGGTATTTTTGATATATTTAGCTGTACCGCTTTTGATTATTTATTAATCAGGCTATAAGTTCATTATGTGATTTGTAATACTAAATAATATGAGTGAAGTTGACAGGCTGTTAAACAGGGCCTATACTGAATTAAAACCCAGGTTTGGGGGAAACAAAGCAGATTATCTGGGATTGGTATACCTCGAAAAGGAATTGCAGGTAAGCAGGGAGAAGGCTCTCAAGCAGGTAGCCTTCGGGGAAAATGATTATGGGGTCGGAGGATTTCATTTTGATCTGGAACGTAAAAACCTATACATCTACCAGTTTATATACTCCGATTCACCCCGGCAATTTCAGCCGGGTTTTCTGAAACTCATCGATCGTGGGATAGATGTGGTATTCGGGAATCTTCCCTTCGACAAGAATAAAGACAAACTGATTAATCAGTTGCGCAGCACACTCATCGAAAACAGGGCAGTAATACGCCAGGTATGCGTTCGCTTTGTTTTTACGGGTGATCCCGATGAGGCTGATAAAAGTCAGGTACTGGTAAGTCTCCGCGAAGACCTTGGAAATAAAAAATACATCATTGACCAGTTCCTGGGAGACGATTCCATTACGCTGGTAGCCGATTTTCGCTCCTTCGACGGGCAGGTGGGTACTACAAGTGATCAGCGCAAATCAAGTGTTTACCAGGTGCCCCTGGCTAAAAGTTTTTCCGTGGATGGGCCAGGCTATGAATTAATGCATATCGCGCTGATGAGGCTTTATGATCTTTATGTGATTCATCAGGACCTTGGAAATATGTTTTTTGAAAAGAATATCCGGTACGGCCTCGATCCCGACGAATATGTCAACAGGGCTATCAATAATGCCTTTAAAAGTATCGCCCTGGATGAAATAGACCTGCCCCAGGTGTTTGCATTCAATCACAATGGGATCACGCTGGCTGCTGAAAGCCTGAGCGATGCAGGCCAGGGCCAGTTCAGACTGGTAGCACCCAGGCTGCTCAATGGAGCACAGACAGTTACCACACTGAGTAATTTCGTTCAAAACCTTGGGCCAAAAGTTGACAACAATCAGGTGATTGAACGGCTTAAGAAAATTCACATACTGTGCAAAATTATCACAGGAGCGGCCCCTGCATTTGTAACCAGTGTAACGATAAATAATAACAGACAGAATCCGGTGAAGGCCTGGAACCTGCATGCACACGATTTGATCCAGCTCAGTCTGTCGGATAAATTTCTGGATGAAGTGAATATTAAATATGAACGGCAGGAGCGGGCATTCGAGAACCAGGAGGCGGAAGATGGGGCAGGCTCTGCCCAGGAGCGCCCGGTAAAGATGGTGCAGCTGGCAAAAACATTCCTGGCCTCAGACGGACAGGTACAGCGCATGCAAAATCTGAGCCTTGTTTTCGAGGAAGACAAATATTACGAGCAGGTGTTCAGCGATGCCCGTCTCAAGGCGGATGCACGGCATATCATCCTTGCATATAAAATAAGTTTCCGGCTAAATAAGTTTGCCGAAGAGATCAAAGACAAGGGGGTGAATAAGTATTTCTTTGTTCACCAGGCCAAGGATCTTCTTTGGGCTCTGCTCATCCAGGCCGTGCTGAATGATGAGAAGCTGGACGACTGGGCAGCAAGCTATGGCATTGACATGACCCTTTCAGTTGACTATATGTCCGGTCTTTCCACCCTGGCTACCAACCGCTGCAGACTATTATTATCCGAACTTATCGAACATGAGAAATTTGCACCCAAAGTAGCTGAACAAAACTTCTCCTTCCTGAAAACCAATGCGGCCTATGACCTGTGTATGGAGGCAGCTGCCCAGCGATGGGGATGGCAGAAGAAGAGGCTGAGGTAGCTTTCAATGATCACTTACAAGTGAAATTAATCATTGCATAAACCGGCCACCTACAGGTGGTGGTGTAAATGTGGCAGACTATTGTGGTATGTAGATGACTTACAGGATGTTATCGCAAAAAGTTTTTTTTAACTTTTTTGTTACAAGTTTAGTAATGGTGCATTTTCTTCCCCTTTATTGTACATTTGCAGTAATTTGTGATTAAGCTATGGAAAGCATATTTGCCGGAAGTTGGATAAGTGGGGTTGAGAAAGTTGACGTAAAACTCTCTCTCATCTCTTTTGTGGAAGATAATGTGCATATTATTTATTGCCCAGCATTGGATCTGAGTGGATATGGTGCAGATGAAAAGGAAGCATTGGAATCATTTCAGGTGGTGTTAAGTGAGTTTTTGCTTTATACTACAAACAAAAAAACTTTTTTTGATGCACTTAGAAAAATGGGATGGCAGATAAAAAGCAAATCCAAACCGTTCATTCCTCCGTCATTGAGCAAATTATTGGATGAAAATGAAAATTTTAGCAGAATTTTTAATGATCATTCCTTTAAAAAGTTTGATCGCAAAATTTCCATTCCGGCATTATGATGAAGCGTAAATCGCTTAAAAATATTCCTTTAAAATTATTCCGCGATTTTCTTATAGAGCAGGGACTGAAAAAAATCAGAACCCATGGTGGGCATGAGATTTGGAGCCGAAAGGATTTGCTCCGACCTGTTGTCCTTCAGACACATATTAGTCCAATTCCAGAATTCATTGTAAGAAATGCACTTCGAACCATTGGTTCCACTGCTGAAGATTTTTATAAATTCTGCGAATCATAACGCAACCGGGTTTAAAAGGGAATTTGTATTTGCTTTCAAGACGTATCTTTGACATAATGATTCCAGCGCTATCAATGTAACTAATCCGTTTGCCACAGTTGTGATTTGCTTTCATAACATATCCTTGCCAGGTTGATTCCAGCTAGCCGAAATTTACAGGAATACCCGGCTGGCTGAGATTGAATCTGAAATGTTTTATTTTTTTCTGCAAGTATCAGGAATGAGAATTTTGTATATCTTGCTTTATTCTTTACAATTGCCTGAAGATTAAGTAATGATAATTGTGGAATTGATATCTGTTTTAGCATTACCTGTGATTTTAAAGTTACCCTGATATGATCAGACCTTTTGTTTCATTCTTTATGGGGGCCATCCCTCTGTCACTTCTACTTTGTATTACCTCCTGCACCAAAGAGGAAATACGTCCAGCAAATCTGACCGGCAATATTGAGTTTAAGATAACAACTTTAAATGAGTTCATTCAACGGAATTCCGAGAAAGAAGGTATTCTGATTTCCCTCGAAGGAAGTGATCCGGTTGTTTCCGTTGTAACTGATACTTCGGGTACAGGTATTTTCAAAGATATGAAGATCGGGAACTATCGTTTTCTTTTTTCTAAATCCGGGTACAGTTCAAGAACTGCAACAATCAAAGGTTTCTGGGGAGCTGAAGAAAATTTAAAATACAGCTTGTATATGATTGAGAAATCCACCACCAGGGCGGAGATAGATACATTGTATATTTCCAATGGTTATCTGTACGGTTCAGGAACCCTTGAACATAATTATTCTTCGAATCAATCTGCTTACCCTTATGGATGGCCGAGGTTGGTCGCTTTTCTGTCTAATTCTCCGGAAGTTTCTTTTTTAAATTTTAAAACCTATGCCCTGTTCTATGCATCTCAGGAATCAAAGAATAACTTTACTTTTCGTGAGAATACTTTATCCTTTAAGTCAGGAAGTACGGTATATGTTGTGATTTACGGAAGGAATTCGGATAACCTGCAGGAATATGACCCGGTCTCAGATGTTTACTATGATCCCGCTTTGGGTGTTCCATCTAAAATTAAGTCAATTGTTCTGCCATAATTTATCTTTATGAAAAGTTTTAGATTTGGTCTCATTCTTTTGATGTTTTTTTTCGTATTATTTGTCGTGGCCTGTACCAAGGAAATAATATATGAATGGCCAAAAGGTGATTTGGTAGGAAAAGTTCAATTGAATAATTACAATGGGACTCCCATTCCAGGAGGCGGGGTCCGTGTCAGAGTGGAAGGCAAAACCTCGTTGAAAGAAACTCTCACTGATTCTGAAGGAAAATTTGTTTTCAATGATCTGGAAACCGGCCTCTATGATCTTGTTTTTGAGAAGGATAGTTTTGCAACCAATAAAGTGGTGAGTTTTCAGTTTACAGGGGGGGAATATCCTTTTCAGATGCCTACTGTAAATTTAGGTAAAC
The DNA here is from genome assembly GCA_046329925.1 of Bacteroidales bacterium. Lineage (GTDB taxonomy): Bacteria > Bacteroidota > Bacteroidia > Bacteroidales > JAAYUG01 > JAXLTS01. Next base: position 69,148 of record JAXLTS010000011.1, on the reverse strand, counting down.
TTCCCGTTGTTGAGATGTTCGGGTTTTTTGTTGAAACGGGTAATTATTTATCAGGACGTCCATATGTGAGCCTATATGCAAGTTTTAACACAGATGAAATATGGATACGATATTTTATTAGCGACAAAGAACAGGTTTCCCCTAATGACTATCTTTTTACTGCCAGTTCATACTGCACCAATGGTCATCTGGATATTGGTTTTTCAGATATTATGATATCAAGACTTCCGAAAGATAAACTTCTGTACATAATTTTATGTCCAACAATGAGTATATCTAAAACTGCTTACCTGGATACAAAAACAGGAAAGTATATTTATCCTGTAAGTACTGCCTGGGTTCCCCGGGTGAAATCATTTGTAATAACTGAATCTACAGCCACCAGCAAATAAATTTCGAAATATGAAAGGTTTTGTTTTTCTGTTAATCATTTCAGGTTTATTTTATTCATGCAAAACCGAGGAATCCGGGATGGATGTTTCTGTAGTTGGCTTTGTCCGGCTTTATGACACAATTGGTTTTCTTACTCCTATTAAGGCAGGAGTGAAAGTTCATGCAAGGAATACAAATAAGGAAGTTCATACGGATGAAAATGGTCGCTTCTTTATTCAGGGATTGAAGGCAGGAGAGGAGTATACGTTTGAGTTTGAAAAGGATGATTTTGGTCTGCAGATTACTCCCAGACTTCGTTTTATTGGTGATGAAAAACCTGGCCTGATAGAATACGTGAATATGTTTCAGGTACCTGATATCCAGATAAGTAGTGTTACATGTGTCAAGGAAAATGGGTACATTCACATGACCGGCAAAATGACCCCTTACAGGACTTTTAGTATATGGGCTTTTATGAATGATAGCATTGACCCCACCAATGAGCATTACGATGTAAAGTCAGTGCATGAAACTCTATATGGAGGCGGTAGAGGAGAATTTGATATATACATTTATCTTGATGGGTTAAGCTACCCATCCGGGACTACTTATTTCATTTCCATTTACTTTCATAATGCATACGAAGAGCCTGTATGGGATTACCAGCACAATCAATACCGATATTCAAGCATGGTAAAGGTTGGCGAGGTAAGTATAACGGATTAGCGTTATTAATTTGTAAACGATATCTTTGCCTGCCAAATTCTATCTGATAACCGATTTATAGTTTAGTCCATTTTTACAATAGTTGGATAGAATTCCATTTCAATAAATGCAAATAGGATTTGACATATGAACATCCCCGATCTCTCCGGTACCTGGCAGGGCACCCTCACCTACGGTGAAGCATATCCCGAACACCTGCGCGAAAAAGTGATTCCCTTCACCCTGCATCTGAAAATGCAGGATGGTGATATCGACGGCCGGTGGGAAGATGCTGAAACACTCAAAATATTCGGCAAACCTGCCGGTGTGGAAGGATTCCTGGAGGAGGCTATGATCAGCTTTGTAAAACGCTACCCTTGTTTTTTTGCCTACAACGAGGATGGGACGTTTTATAAGGACGAGAGTCGCTATTCGCACGAAGTAATGTACAACGGCGATTACAACCCGGAAGATGGTTCCTTTAAGGGAATCTGGGAAATAGTAGCTGATGTGGAAGAATCGTACAAGGGTACCACCGAGTACCTATTGTCTGGCGAATGGCAGATGAGCAAAAAATCCTGACAATTAAAACGACGGATCACGCATGATAAACAGGTTTGTATCCCTGCTGGCCAGGGTTGGGCTGAATTTTTTCTTTCTGGCCCTGCTCTCCATGATTTTGCTGGCCTGGCTATTTCCCCGGTTCGGATTGCGTTCCAGCCCTGTGCCTGTTCATCTTATCGCAGAATACGGGGTCTCAGTCATTTTCTTCTTTTACGGTTTAAGGCTTAGTCCTGAAAAATTGAAAGCCGGCCTCAGCAACTGGAAACTTCACCTGATCATACAATCCAGCACTTTCATTCTTTTTCCTTTACTCCTGCTTCTGGCCAATGCTTTATTTAACCATGGCGAGAACAGCCTCCTCTGGCTCGGCGCCTTTTACCTGGCCGCTCTGCCATCCACTGTTTCCTCTTCGGTAGTGCTGGTCTCCATTGCCGGAGGAAACCTTCCGGCGGCTATCTTTAACGCAAGCATCTCAAGTATTATCGGTATCTTCATCACCCCGGTGTGGATGAGCATTTTTATTCAAAAAACAACAGCCGACTTCGATCTCACCCGGGTGATCCTGAAACTGATGCTGGAGATACTATTACCAGTGGTACTGGGAATACTGCTGCACCGGAAGTTTGGAGCATGGGCCGAGAAATACAAAACAGGTTTAAGAAATCTCGACCAGTTCATCATCCTGATGATTGTTTATACAGCCTTTTGCGAATCCTTTGCTGGGAAAATGTTTGATACTCACCCGGGGAGTGAACTGTTCCTTCTTGGATTCCTGATGCTCACCTTTTTTGCCTTTATGTTCGGGCTGATGTATCTGCTTGCGCGCTTTGCCGGATTTTCCCGTCCCGACAGGATTACCCTGCTATTTTGCGGTTCGAAAAAATCACTGGTGCAGGGCGCCGTGATGGGACGTGTTTTGTTCCCCGACCCTGTCATACTGGGAGTGATCCTGTTGCCGCTTATGATGTATCATGCGCTTCAACTGCTGGCAGGATCAACCATCGCTCAGGCCATGAGTAAAAAATCCTGATCTCCGGATCTCAAAAAAATCAGGACTGCCGGATTGGAAATTTTTTATTGGGGCTGTTCAACAGGCTGTATTTGTTCACCACCCGGAGTGCTGAGTTTGATACCGGCAATGAATTTCTTGCTCTTCATGCCATATACCTTGCGCGCCAGGGGCAGTATCTGTTTACGAATGGCAACCATCTTCCTGTTCATCCTGAACAACAATTCTTTTTTCAATTCCTCCTGGGGCAGGTATTTGCGGATAAAGACTGCCAGTTCATAATGATCATGCTCGAGCCCTGCCAGTTGGGCAAGCCTGTGCAATGGTTCAATACGGCGATGAATTCCTTTCGGATCGTATAACTCAAGTAACTGTAGCTGGAATTGCAGGTTCTTAACTTCCTTGCGGAGCTCATGTATGTTAATGGAATTCGCCTTCCTGGCTACTTTTCTCCAGCGTTTACGACCAGTCTTGAAAGCCATTCGCAGGGCATGTTCAGGAATGCTGAGATCATCGTGCAGAACCTGCATTTCTTCTGTGCCGGCCAGCGCCTGGTCAATGTCCTGTTTGAGATAATGAATAAGGTTCTGTTCCTCCAATGCTTTTTTCAGTTCCGTCTTATATTTCTCTTCCAGCAGTTGCCCGGTTCGTTTAAGAGGACCTTCGACCAGTTTTTTTGGGAATTCAGCGCTTAACTTCTGCAGGGTCATCTGGTTTACATACAGGCTGCGCAAGCCGGATATCCTCCTGCCAATATCCCTGTATACCGCCGATTCACGTTGACAGTTGTAACTCCCGATATCCGGTTCCATCAGCCATATCACCGCACGCACCCGCTTCAGTATACGGCGTATCTCGTGAATGCTGGTGTGCAACCCTTCTACAGGCTGATCTGTAAAACAACTTACCTTGTACAATTCGTCAGTGAGTAACCTCCGTATTCCAATACCAAGGGGCTCTTCAGGTTTTAACTGAATCAGGATGGGTGTGTTTTTATTGGGCAACTCAATCCGCCCGGCCTTGGCTTTTTTTACAGGTTTTGCCTTGACCTTTTTTACCGGCTTGGCCTTTTTAGGTGATTTAGGCTTTTTCACAGCCTTGCTCTTCCTTGCCTTTTTAATTGTTTTGGCCGGTTTACGGGTGCTTTTTTTTGGTGTAGCCATATAGTAGTGCCGAACTTATTGAGGGTGCAAATTATAAAAAAATGATGAAAGCCGGTTGATTTACAAGCGTTGACACGGATTTTACTGCCGGGGTCACCGGTTCCTCCCGTGGCAGATTACAATTTGCGCAGAACCGGAGATTTTTCAGGCATAGCATTTTTATCGCTTTAATCAGGCTACGGATTCATAGAAGGCAAGCAGATTATTTCTACCTTTAAACCCCAAAATGAAAAATTCTGATCATGACACTGATTAAATCGATTTCAGGGATACGTGGAACCATTGGCGGGATGGCCGGAGAAGGCCTCACTCCTTTGGATATTGTGAAGTTCGTATCCGCATACAGCAGTTTTATCGTCGGCATTCAGGGTAAAAAAAGAATACGTATTGTGCTGGGCAGGGATGCCAGGCTGTCGGGTGAAATGGTAAGCCGGCTGGTGGCTGGTACGCTGATGGGATGTGGTGCAGATGTAATTGACATTGGCCTCGCAACCACCCCTACGGTTGAGATGGCTGTAACTGCTTCGAAGGCCGATGGAGGAATTATTCTCACGGCAAGTCATAACCCTGGACAATGGAATGCCCTTAAATTACTGAACAGCAGGGGCGAATTTCTTTCGGCTGCCAATGGTGAACAACTCCTGCAAATTATAGAATCAGGAGTGGTGAGTTATGCCCCTGTGAACGATCTCGGGAAACTTACCCCCGAACCGGATTTTGCCAGTTATCATATTTCTAAAGTGCTGGAATACCCTCTTGTGGATGCCGAAGCCATCAGAAAGGCTGGTTTCTGTGTGGCTATCGATGCGGTAAACTCAGTGGGGGGCATTGTAATCCCTGACTTACTCCGGGCTCTTGGTGTTAAGACGATCCATCCTCTTTATTGTGATCCCAACGGCATATTTCCGCATAACCCGGAACCCTTGCCCGAACATCTGACAGATATCTCCCGGCTGGTAAGGGAAAAAGGAGCAGATGTTGGCTTTGTGGTCGACCCCGATGTGGACAGGCTGGCCATTATTTGTGAGGATGGCAGTATGTTCGGCGAGGAATATACCCTCGTTGCCATTGCCGATTATTTTCTTCAGAAACGCCCCGGCAATACCGTTTCAAACCTTTCCTCTTCCAGGGCCCTGAAGGATGTTACCGAAAAATACAAGGGAAGCTATACAGCCTCAGCAGTTGGAGAGGTGAATGTGGTGGAAGCCATGAAGAGAACAAATGCGGTTCTCGGCGGCGAAGGAAACGGAGGTATTATTGTACCCGACCTGCACTATGGCCGGGATGCCCTCATTGGTATCGCACTGTTCCTTACGGCACTGGCCAAACGGGGCGGCAAAGTGAGCCAATGGAGAAAGACCCTGCCCGACTATGTTATCTCCAAGAATAAAGTAGAATTACAGGCAGGAATTGACCTGGAGGCCATCCTGCAAAAGGTGAAAAAGGCATACAGCAACTTTCCGGTAAATGAGGCAGACGGTGTACGTATTGATTTTCCTGATGGGTGGGTACACCTCCGGAAATCAAACACGGAGCCAGTTATCCGCATCATTGCCGAGGGAGCTTCGGAAGAGCGGGCGAGGGATCTGGCTAGCCAGGTTATGCTTCATTTAAAATAGTCGCTTACCATAATAAAGTGATTGACACTTCGTTCAATCTGTAACCAAATAATAAGTAAACCAGTTACACCATCCACTCCACATGAAAAAACGCAATATCTGGATTATAGCAATCAGCACAGTTGTTGTTATCGTTGTTCTGCTTTCCCTCTCAGGCGATCCGGGCGACAAGGATATCAAACTAGATACCGAGGTAAAGCTGGGAACCTTTGAGATACTCGTGAATGTAACCGGCGAACTTAAGGCGGAACGATATAAGGAAATACGGGGTCCCGAGGAACTGCAGAGTCGTATTCTGCGTTTCAATAATATTAAGATACAGGATCTCATCCCTGAAGGTACCATCGTTAAGGAGGGCGATTATGTAGCTACCCTTGACAGGACTGAAGCGGATAACCAGCTTAAGGATATCATGATCGAGGTAGAAAAAGCCAATTCGCAGTTTACCAAGACACAGCTCGATACCACCATGAATCTGCGGGATCTCCGCGATGAACTGATTAACCTGAAATTTGCAACGGAAGAAGCCGAGATAAAACTGGAACAGAGTAAATTCGAACCTCCGGCAACCATCCGGCAGGCCCAGATAGAGCTCGACAAAACACGACGTGCCTATGACCAGGCGAAAAAGAATTATGAACTCAAAGTACAACGGGCCATTGAAGATATGAGCCTTTCACAGGTAGAATTAAACAAGGCCCTGAGAAGAAGGGATGAGATGAATAAAATCCTGAATAAATTTATCATCAAAGCACCCGGGCCGGGAATGGTGATCTATCAGCGTGAATGGGGAGGGCAAAAGCGTAAGGTGGGATCCGACATCAGCCCCTGGGATCTAACGGTAGCAACCCTTCCCGACCTGACCTCCATGATTACCAAAACCTATGTGAACGAAATTGATATAAGTAAAGTGAAGGTTGGACAGACCGTCAAAATAGGGGTGGATGCATTTCCGGACAAGAAATTCACAGGGGTTGTTACGGATGTTGCCAATATAGGTGAACAACTCCCCAATACCGACGCCAAGGTCTTTGAGGTAATCATCAAACTGGACCGGTCCGATCCTATTCTCCGGCCTTCCATGACAACCAGCAATGGGATACTTATCGCGCGCATGGATAGTGTACTCTCCATACCACTCGAATGTGTGCACGGTGATGACAGCATGACCTATGTATATAAGAAAAACGGAACCAAACAGGTGGTGGTGTTGGGAGAATTCAATGAAAACGAGGTAATAATCGAGAAAGGATTGAAGGAAGGTGAAAAAGTTTACCTCTCAGTGCCCGAAGGTGCGGCAGAAATGAAGCTGGAGGGAGAGGAGTATATAGCTGTTATCAAACAAAAAGCCCTCGAAAAGAAAGCACGAGAGGAGGAAATCCGGAAACAGAATGAGAAAAAGATGCTGGAAGGAGGGATGATATTTACGGCCGGTGGTGATGCGCAGGAAATCAAGAAATAGTGTCATTCCCAATCCTTTTCACAAATAATAATTACCTCCACCAGCTGGGCACCTTTTATGAAGAAATATTTTTTCGATATCAATATAGCCTTTGAATCGCTTGTGTCGAACAAGTTGCGTTCAATGCTTACCGCCCTTGGTATTATCTTCGGCGTTGCAGCAGTTATAAGTATGCTGGCCATCGGTAACGGTGCACAGAAGGAAATCCTCGACCAGATCAAGATGGTGGGTGTAAACAACATCGTCATCGACCCGGTAATACCTACAGAAGAAGCTGAGGAGAGTGGTACTGAAGGACAGGAGAATTCCGGGGAAAAAAAGAAGCGAAAGTTTTCACCGGGCCTTACCCTGCAGGATGCGGAAGCCATACGTGAAGTTCTTCCATCTGTAAAAGCTGTGTGTCCTGAGATTACAATCAACTCGTATGTAGTGCAGAATGGGAAACGTGAAAATGCAAAAATAATAGGGGTAACCCATGAGTACTTCGATCTGTATAATATTCCCCTCGAATCGGGAACCATATTCAATGAACCCCAGGAAACTAATGGCATTACAGTATGTGTGATCGGGGCGAATATCCGTGCAAAAATGTTTCCTGATACCGATCCCATCGGGAAATATATTAAATGTGGAAATGTTTGGTTCAAGATTATCGGTGTATTAAGACGTTCCATTGTTTCAGTCACAGGGATGGAACAGGTGGGCGTAAATGTCCAGAACGACAATATTTTTATCCCCGTTAAAGCCATGTTGCTCCGGTTTGAAAACAGGTCGCTCATTAGCGCACGTAAACTTGAGGAGGCCGCAATGGAAGGCAATGGATATTATATCATTTTTTCCTCCGAGCCTGCAAAGAAAAGCTCGAAGAACTACCACCAGCTGGATAAGATTGTAGTGCAGGTGCAGGAAACGGGACAACTGAATACATCGGTTGAAATCCTTTCGCGTATGTTTGAACGCAGGCATGCCGGGGTAAAGGATTTTGAGATCACGGTGCCTGAACTGCTGCTTAAACAACAGCAGCGCACAAAGGATATTTTCAATATTGTGCTCGGGGCTATTGCAGGTATTTCGCTCGTTGTTGGCGGGATTGGTATTATGAATATCATGTTTGCAAGTGTTCTGGAACGCATCCGGGAGATTGGTATCCGCATGGCTATCGGGGCCCGGCGAAAGGACATTGTGGTTCAGTTCCTGGCCGAGGCTGTTCTGATTAGTGTTACAGGCGGAATCATCGGGGTGATCCTGGGGATTGTTCTGAGTAAATCGATAACCTACTTCGCAGGAATACTAACCATTGTATCACCCTTTTCGGTTTTGTTATCCTTCCTGGTTTCTGCCTCTGTGGGCATCATCTTCGGATATTCCCCGGCCAAACGTGCAGCACAGAAAGATCCCATTGAATCATTGCGTTACGAATAAATAAAAATTATGATCCTTCATCGAACTGCTCTTCTCCTCCTGGCATCACTCTGCACTCTTCTTTCACTGGAAGCCCAGCCAACCGAAAAGGTTCTTACGCTGGATGAAGTTGTGAAACTTGCCTGCGACCAGTCACCCGCCTCCATGCTGGCACGTCACCGTTTTCGTGCAAGCTACTGGCAGCACCGGACTTACCTGGCCAGTATGCTTCCTTCACTTAAGCTGAGTACCACACTGCCTGAATACAATAAATCCATTGGTAAGGTGGTACAATCTGATGGAACCGAGAAGCTCACGCCTTTTAATAAAATTAATTCGCTGGGTAGTCTCTCCTTTGCTCAAAAGATTCCCTTCACCGGCGGGACTATTTCTGTTGAATCCGAAATGGAACGCATCGACCAGTTGCAGGGTGAGGGGAAAGGAACTTCTTATCTGGCCACTCCGGTAAGTATCTTATTCTCACAGCCGCTTTTTTCCTATAACCAAATTGGATGGTCCAGAAAAATTGAACCCCTGAAATATGAAGAGGCCAAGAAAAACTTTGTGAGTTCCATGGAACAGGTTTCCATCCAGGCCATTGAATATTTCTTCGATCTGGCTTCAGCGCAGATCAACCTCGAGATTGCAAAAACGAACTACAGCAACAATGACACCCTGTATAAGATAGCCCTTGGGAGGTATAACATCGGAACCATCGCCGAGAATGAACTTTTACAGATGGAACTGGGTTTTCTAAATGCGGGTACACAACTTAACCAGGCAAATATCGACCTGGAGTTCAGAAAATCAAAGCTTCGTTCATTCCTTGGTTTCAACGAAAATGTTAGCCTGCGGCTTATCATACCGCATGATATACCGGATCTTCAGCTTGACTACAACAGGACACTGGAGACAGCCATGAAAAACAACCCGCAGATTATCACCATGGAGCGGGAACTTATCGAGGCAGAGAGTGACGTGGCACAGGCAAAGGCGGAGCGGGGGCTGAATACATCGATCTTCGCCCGCTACGGGATTAACCAGCGGTCTGCCACCTTCCCGGAGGTTTACAACAATCCTGTCGAGAAGCATGATATGCAACTTTTCACACTGGGTTTAACAATCCCGCTTCTTGACTGGGGCCAGGGTCACGGTAGGGTGAAAATGGCCAAAAGCAGCCAGGAGGTAATCCGGACCCAGGTGGAGCAAAACCGCACCGATTTTCAGCAAAACGTGTTTCTCCAGGTAATGCAGTTCAATCTCCAGGACGACCAGCTGAAAATTGCCATGAAGGCAGATACGATAGGCACCCTGCGTTATGAAGTGACCAAGCAGCGTTTCCTCATCGGGAAAATAGATGTGCTGGATCTCAATGTGGCCCTCACAGAGAAAGATGAAGCCCGGAGAAGGTATGTGGAAGCCGTGCGCAATTACTGGAGTTTTCTCTACAACATCCGGCGCCTGACCCTTTTTGACTTCATCAGGGATCAGCCCCTTGGACCGGAAGATGGCTTTGACAGCCTGCTGGAGTAACAGTGGGTTTTTCAGATGTCCTGTTATTGTCCCTGAATTCAAATTGCAGAAAATCTTACAAGATGGATCTCATGAAGGGCTTTCATGATGTTGTACAGCATATCATTGAATTCCTCTTGCTCCGGGGCAGAAAATAATATCCCTGATTTTCCCTTTATTGGCAGTATGGGTGCGTGCCTGACTGGCAGGCTTCAGCCAATGTCCCATATATCGCAGGATTCAATTATGGTGTAATATAGTTATATTTGTTCTGCAACTGAGCAGACGAGCTATAAGTGGCCTGGAATTAGTCCTCCCGAAACATTTCATTACATTGTATCAAACCCTGGTGTGGGGTACCGGATAACAGGCAAATGTCATTTTGGTGTAAATGAATTCATTTGTGACAGGTCTGAATATTCCTGTTAGAATTTATTGAGAAAAATAAGTTTCTCAACTAATCGGAAAACCAAACATTGCTATAACTAAATCTAACCAGTATACTTATGAAACCTCTCAACCGGCTTTTTGTCGGAATAAATCGCACAATCATATTGGTTTTTCTGTCACTCTGCATTGTTCCGGGAGTACTCAACGGCCAGGAATTTGTCCAGGGTGTGGTAACAAGCTCTGATACCAAAGAATTCCTACCCGGTGTAAATGTTTTGCTCAAAGGAACCAAAACCGGAACTATAACAGGTATATCAGGCGAATTCAGGATTGCCCGGTCAGGACCCAACGATGTTCTCGTCTTCAGTTTTATGGGATATCTGACAGAAGAAGTTCCCGTTGGTGAACAGACAAGCCTCAGTGTAATGCTCACACCGGATGTAAAGAGTCTGCAGGAGATTGTCGTGATGGGCTATAGCGAGAAGAAAAAAACGGAGATATCCAGCGCTGTAACTGTATTGAACAATGAGAAACTAATGGATGTGGTTAGTCCGAACCTGGGCACCATGTTGCAGGGGAAATCTGCCGGAGTCCAGGTAATCAACAGCAGTGGTTTTCCGGGATCAGGAGCTGAAATACGGATCCGCGGTACCAGTACCATCAGTGGAAGTTCTGAACCACTCTATGTGGTAGACGGCATCATAGCCGGAAACGGGGATCCGGGTGTCGATCCGGGTCTTATCGAATCAGTAACCATCCTCCGGGATGCCGGGGCAACCGGTTTATATGGTTCCCGTGCCAATGGCGGCGTAATTATCCTCACAACCAAGCGTGGAAGTTCTGTTCCAAAATATGAATTTACAGCCACCCTGGGGAGGAGAACTCCGGATTTTGGCAAGGTACAGATGATGAATGGACTCGAATACTACAATGCACACCAGGGTCTGTTCATCGATACAACCGGTTATATTGACAAGGTCCGGTTCCTGAATAACTACCCAAAGGCGCTGAAGGATCGCAATTTCGACTGGGTGAACACAATTTTTAAACCTTCATTTGTCCAGAATTATTTTTTCTCAGCCAGTGGAGGATCAGAGAAATACAAGTACTTCCTGGGTGCAAGCTACTTCGATGAAGACGGGACCTTTATGAATACCCGTTTTCAACGACTGAGCCTGCGTTCAAACAACAGTTATATCTTTTCTGACCGGGTGAATCTGACAGGAAATATCGATCTGAGTGTAGGGAAAGGGAAGAGTTATGATTATATGGATATGTACTATACCTACCTCTCTTCGCCCTGGGACAGTGCCTACACTCCTGACGGGGAAACCAGGTATGTGGATCAGACAACTACCGGATGGTATTCAAGAGACAAAATCAATCCCATCCACTCCATCGAAAACTCCGATTACGGATACAGCAGTGCATCCATGAATCTGAACCTGGGCTTGAATGTTAAGATCACGAACTGGCTTTCATTCTCCTCGACACTTGGATTGAGTTATTGGAACAGTCTTTCAACCAGCACTATCAGTTCACTCATTGCCGGGCCACTCCATGGAAGCGGAAGTCTTTCAAGGACCAATGATTACGGGTATGGAACCCTCAGCACCAATCTGCTTAAGTTCAGTAAGTCCTATGGACAGCATAACTTCAGCGGACTCGTAGGCGGGGAATTCAGTTACGGGTATTCTGACAGTTGGGGAGCCTCCGCTGAAGGATTAATGCTCGGGTATAAAGTCTTTAACACTACATCGAAAAATTTCAAGGTTAACGGCGCATATGGCGAATCAGCGCTGGAATCATTCCTGAGCCAGGTAAACTATAATTATAAGGAGACTTACTTTCTAACAGCTTCCTACAGGCTCGATGCCAATTCAAAATTTGCACCCGGACTCAAGACTGCTGTTTTCCCAACCATCAGCGGATCCTGGCTCCTGAGCAAGGAGGATTTTATGAGTTCGGTCTCAGCTATCGATATGCTCAAGCTTAGGTTGAGTTATGGTTATACCGGAAACGAGGCCATCGATCCTGGTAAGTACAATGCGCTTTATTCCCTCAATAGCAATTATAACAGCCAGACAGGAGCCTACCCTTACCAGCTCCCCAACCTGAAACTTACCTGGGAGACGGCCAGGCAGATTGACCTTGGAGTAGACCTCGGTCTGAATGATCGGATTGAAATAAGCGTCGATTTGTATAATAATAAAACAGACAATCTTTTATTCAGGTCTCAGCAGGCTTTGTCGATCGGGTATGAAAGCCGGTATGAAAATTTAGGTAACGTAATCAACTCAGGTGTTGAACTGGGCATCTCTGCTGAAATTATTAAAACGAATAATTTCGCCTGGAATGCTGATGTCAACTTCAGTTTCAATAATAATGTGGCTGCAGGGAACGAATCGGCCTTACCAAGAATTATTGGGGGGATTGAGGAGCGCGTGGAGGACGGAAAACCCTTATTCGCCATCTACCTGCCAAAATGGGTTGGCGTGGATTCCAGGAATGGAAATCCTCTGTGGGAGAAAGTTATACGTGACGCAGACGGGAATGTGGTGAGCCGGACAAGTACCACGGATTATTCAGCTGCAGAACCCCAATATGCAGGATCTCCGATACCGAAGTATTATGGGGGGCTGAACTCAGTCTGGACATTTAAGAATTTTACTTTTTCTGTAAACTTCAGCTACCTGGGAGGAAACAAAGTTTATAACAACGACCGCTCCCAGTTCGATACAGATGGTGCAGAGCCCCGTATGAACTTTGTGAAACCCCTGGCCGATGAGTTGCGTTGGGAAAAGCCTGGAGATAATGCAACCCATCCAAGACTGGGGGCAAATTCTCTCTCTTATTATCCATCGACCCGGTTCCTGGAGGACGGGAGTTACATCAAGTTCAGGAATTTTGCACTGAGCTACCGCCTGCCTTCCGGTTGGTTCAACCAGAAGATTACCGGTCTTACCCTGACATTCAGCGGAGACAACATTCATACATTCACCAAATATACCGGCTTTGATCCGGAAGCTACCATGCGTATGACTGATTGGTCACTGGCCGGGGTAAATGACCTGAAATACCCGCTAAATCACCAGTATAACATCAGTGTAAAACTCAATTTCTAATCTTCAATACTTAAATGTCATGAAGAAGTTCATTTATCCATATATTCTGATTTTCACTGCGCTGGTTGGACTCCAATCCTGTGAGCTGGAATATGATCCAACGGACCAGATAACCCCGGAAAAACTGGTTAACATGCCAGGAGGTCTGCAAAATATTGCCAATGGGAATTATTCCATGCTAAAGGATGTCCTTACCTTCAATGGGGTACAGAACCAGAATTATTCTTATATGCGGCAATACTTCTTTCTAACGGAATTTGCCAGCGATAATGTGACTTGCGGACAGGTAACCACGGATCCATTTTATCTCAGTTTCTCCCGTCAGCTTACCCCATCGCAGGAGAATACTTCCTACTTCTGGTACGTAAGCTATAAGATCATCTCGGCAACCAATACAATTATTAATGTTTATGAACGGGGAGAGTTGGCACAAAAAACTCCTGCCAACCTTCAACTGGTGGGAGAAAATTATTTCATGCGGGCATTCGCACATTTCAATCTGTTGAATCTTTTTGCGAAGCAATATGCAGTGGATCCGGATGCAGACGGGATCGTAATCCGGTCCTCTGATGAGGAGCCAACATTGAAAGCCCGGTCTTCGGTGAAGGAAGTATATAATTTTATTCTCGACGACCTTAAAAAAGCATCCTCACTCATGGCTCCTGGCACCATGAGGGGAAAAGCCTATGCTTCCAACTGGGCAGCCAAGGCGCTCCTTTCAAGGGTGTATTTATACATGAACGAACCTGATTCAGTACTCAAATATGCTGGCGAAGTGATCGAAAATGGCCCTTATTCCATCGAAGCAGACTACCCCAATTACTTCCGGAATGCACCAACCTCTCTCGAAACGATCTGGTGTGTACAATACACCATTGCCGACGACCTCAAGAAATTCGGATCGATTGCCTCCATGTATTATTCCGATGGTAACTCAGGATGGGGGGAGGAATATGCTTCGGATTCATACCGGGAACTCGTGGAGGAATTTTTGGAAGATACCCGAAATCAGTACGTGGTGCCCTTGTCAGACGGAATGGGAGGTGTTCAGCAAAAAACAGGTACCGGCATTAAAATTTATTATGTCAGCAAGTTTTCCTTCCAGGATGGATCGCCTACACTTTCCTCTCCTGCCATGTTGCGCATCTCCGAGATCTACCTCAACAGGGCAGAGGCGAATGCATTGAAAGGTAATAATGCCTTGGCCCTGGATGACCTGGATGCCATCCGGGAAAAGAGGGGCCTGTCCGGTGCTGCTCTATATGACGGAGTCGTCCCCGGTGGGATGACCCTGCTGGAAACAGTGCTGAAGGAGCGCAGGCTTGAACTTGCTTTCGAGGGGCACCGTACCTTTGACCTGTACCGACATAAACTCGATCTGAACCGCTCTTACTGGGGATATCACCTTCCGGGACTCAAGGAGAGTGATGTTGATTATACAAAACCTGCTCCTGAAAATATAGTAAGCTGGAGCGATCCGAGGAATATCTATTACATCCCGGAATACGAGACCAGAATTAATACACTGTGCAAGCAAAATCCATAATTTACTTTACTCACTAAAATGTTGTTTATGAAAACGTACCTTCGTTATGCAATAGTCCTGCTGGGACTATCCGTGTTCGTTTCCGTTTTTAATTCCTGTTCAAAAGATGAAGAAAAGAAGGTCCCTGAGGCCCTGTTCTCATATGCTGCAGGCGGTGACGGACGTACCATTACCTTCACCAACGAGTCCACCGATGCCACCAGCTTTGCCTGGGATTTTGGTGATGGTGAAACTTCCACCGAGGCCAACCCGGTACATACATTCCCCGAGCTTGGGAAATATACTATAACCCTTACAGCGACCGGGCCGGGAGGAGAGAATACTTTTACGTATGAGCTTACTGTCACAAAAGCCAGTGTGGTGAAAATGGATGATGCCAGCCTGGCTGACTGGGCTGCGATCAGCGATGTTTTTGTTGCTGTAGACAACAACGGCGGCCTTATGAAACGGGTGAAACTCGACTATGATGGTGAATTTCTGTATTTCTACATGGAAGTTCAGGATCAGCTTTCTGACTCGTTACCCACTGGTATTCACCTGGACCTGGACAATGACTCCACCACAGGTTTTGATCCCTGGACCAATACCAATATTGGTACCGATTTGTACCTGGAGGGTGCTTTCACCACAGGTGCCTGGGTGAGTGTCTTCGAAGTTGATCCTGCCCTTGATCCGGGATGGCCCTGGGCTGAAGTTGCAGTAACTGACGCAGTGGTATTTGGCACGCATGTCCAGGATGGGGCAGTTGTAAAAACAGAATTTGCCCTGAGAAGAAGCAAAATGACTGCTCCCAAGAAAGGACTTTCCATGGGTAATAAACTGACTGTAATAATAAACCATTATTACGACTGGGAACCGGCAGGATTTTTCCCGGTGAGCGGATCTCCTGCCTTTATTTATGAGATGCCCTGATTATTGATCTAACTATTTCATATACGCAGGCTGCTATTACGGCCTGCGTATATGTTTTTACTTCAGTTGATTTCTTTGACTCGATTAAACTATTCCCTGCTATGCAACGCATCCTGTCCATTTGCCTGATATTTCTTGGGTTGTCCGGAGTCCTTTCGGGCCAGTCTGCCAGCCGGATTACCTATGTTTCCAATGATTCAGTACTTACCAATCCGGAACGGGGCTTTTATCGTTTTTCTTCAGTATCTTCCAAAACAGCCTATAATACAATCAACCTGAATACACTTCTGGGATACAGGGACCAGGGAATAAGTGTGTTGTTCCGGTATTTCTACCTGGAGAATTTTTCTGCAACTGAAATATCCGGTGCATACCTTGCAGGGATGGAAGAAGATTTTAATACCCTCCGGAAAGCCGGGATGAAGGCAGTGATCAGGTTTGCGTATAGCGAAAGTATGGTGAAACCTTATGGTGATGCTCCGATTGAAATTGCCTTGCGGCATATAGAGCAACTTAAACCCTTGCTGCAGAAGCATGCCGATGTAATCCTGGTCCTGCAGGCTGGATTTATTGGAGCCTGGGGCGAATGGTATTATACCAGCAATTATGCCTTGTCACCGGGAGTTATTTTTCCGGAACACTGGGCCAAAAGAAAAGCACTGGTGGATGCCTTGCTGGAAGCCCTACCGGAAGACCGGATGGTTCAACTAAGGACTCCCGGGTACAAGTATAAACTTCTTGACGGGGACACTGTTCCCCTGCAGGCGGATCAGGCGTATACAAGCTTGCCGAAAGCACGTCTGGCTCATCACAACGATTGCTTTGTCGCCAGTACTGATGATTATGGTACCTATGACAATATTCCAAAGGAAAAATATTACCTGGAACGTGATTCGAAATACCTGATGGTGGGAGGAGAGACCTGCAACACCTGTACCCCTTGTTCAGATTGCCCCAATGCACTGGCTGAAATGGCACGCTTTCACTGGACAACGCTTAATATAGATTACCACCCCGGCGTACTGAGTGGTTGGAGAACCCAGGGCTGTTTTGAGACGGTGGTAAATAAGCTGGGTTACCGCTATCACCTCATTGAAGGAAGTTTTCAGCAGGCTGCAAAACCGGGCGGAGCATTCAGCCTGGATCTCCGGCTGATAAACACCGGGTTTTCCAACCCGGTTAATCCGCGAAAAGTGGAACTCGTTCTACGTAACACCTCCTCCGGGGAAGAATTCATGGTTGATCTGGAAGATGATCCGCGCTTCTGGCCCCTGAATGATACCATTCATTTGCATAAGGAATTTGGACTCCCCCAGGCCATCGGTGCCGGGCAATACAGGCTCTTCCTATCCATGCCTGATCCTGAATTCTCACTTTACCGCCGCCCTGAATATGCTATCCGCTTTGCCAATAACCAGGTATGGGAAAAAGAAACCGGTCTCAACGATTTGCAGTTTCAGCTCCAGGTGGATGATAACGATTTGCTGCCGGATTACACTGGTTCACAGTATTTCACAACAAGGACACCAGTGATTTTGTTACGCTCCAGAATAGTTGTCGACGGATTTACCACTGACTGGAAGGGGATCCCGGATTGCTCTGCCAGCCTGTCAGACCCGGCCAGGAATATCAGGGTGAAAAATCAGAGCGACTCCCTGTTTTTTATGGTTTCCGGAAAAAATCTCCAATCTTCCTTTCAGCTTTTTATCGATGCCGACGAAAATATAACCTCCGGCTACAATGCATGGCAATGGCAGCCAAACGGCAGCGATTACCTGATTGAAAATGGGATTCTGTACAAGTACACAGGTATTGATCATGCCTGGGGCTGGTCTGAGTTGGGGGTGGTTTCAGTGATCCAATCTGATTCGGTAATTGAATTTGCATTTCCATTGGCTGCACTGAATGCGGTAATTCCAGGGAGAGGATTCAGAATGGCATTTGTGAATGATCAACAGGGGATAGTCCAATCATCCTACCTGCCTCTGCAAAACGCCTCCTTCTGTAAGGTGAAAATGTTGCTTGATCCGGTGCCATCCCCCGGTCTGGTAAGCTGGCAGGGAAATAACCGGTTATACTGGCAGGGCCTTGCAGAAAACAATCTTTATACGGTATTGCAACGAGCCGGAGGGAGTTCGGATTTTGAAAATATTGCCATAATGCCGGCTCAGGAAATCACCTACCTGGATAATAACCTGGATTCGACAATTCAGTACAGGTATCGGATTTATCAAACGGATGGATCCTGTTTTTCTGAAGCAACCGAGACGCAATCCGTATATGCCAGAGGAATGGTTCCTGAATTTCTTCAGGTGAAGGTCGATGGAGACTCCCTGGACTGGAGTATTGTTAAACCTCTGGCAACAGGATTTTCCGGGATCACCTCGATGCTGAGGGCAGTGAATTTCGGAGATTCACTTTACATCAGTATTATTGGTCCATCGGGTGAAAATGTAATGGTATTTCTGGATACTGATAATAATTCCTCAACTGGATTACCCGACCTTCAGGGACGAGGTGGATATGAATTTAAAATAAGCCACGACACCTTGTATACTGCCGGTGGAGACTGGGGGTTTTCTGCGAAAATTCTTATAAAAAAATCCGGAAATTTCCGGGAGACAGCAGTTGCACTGCAGGATATCGAATTTACGTTATCCTCCTCAGTCATACTTGCAGCATTCATAGGCCAGCATGCTATTCCGGATTATTCGACGGAGGTAATATTTACGAAGTTCGGAATGCCTGCAGTTCCATCCAATTTTATTGCCGGTAATTCCGGAGCTGCGCCTTATACACGTATTGTGCTTGAATGGACAAGGTCTACGGATGCAACCGGATATGTAATTGAGCGGTCAATTGATGGTAAGGATCATTACATGGAACTGATTCGGTTACCTGTTTCTACAACCTTCTACCACGATAACAGCGTAGATACCAACCATCTTTATTTTTACAGAATATTTGCCTACAACGGCATTTACAGATCAGCCGCCAGTTGGCCATCCGGTGGACGACCGGGACTTTTAACCAGTTCGAAAAGTCCGTCTGCTTCTTTGAACACCGCTATGATTGTCTTCCCGAATCCCGCCGACGAAAACTGTCAGGTAAGACTGTCTGGCCTGGCTCCGGATTTGCTGGTGACGATAAAGCTATTTGATTATACAGGACGTGAAATAATGCAGGTATTCAGAGGAGTCACTCAGGAGAATCTCGATATCAGGCTGGATCTGGATAAACTGGCCGGAGGAGTTTATTTTTTACGGGCCGAAGGAGATGAATCATTTGTACTGGTAAAAAAACTGATTGTTCAATAATGGGATTGGTTGGAATTAGTGGAACCTGTACTTGAAGTTTTCCCGGCAAAAAATGGCAGGGTAAAATTTCAGGCCACAGGCAAAGCAGGATTCTCTGGTGAGTTCAGCAACTCAGTCTTATTTGGGAATGGAAAAGTAAAAATGTGTCCCTTTTCCTTTTTCCGATTCCAGCCATATCTTTCCCCCCAGGAGCTCCACAAAAGCCTTGCTGATGGCCAGCCCAAGACCTGTCCCGGCATAGAGCCTGTCCGGGTCGTGCTCAACTTTTTTAAATCGCTCAAAAATAACTTCCTGCGTCGGAGGATCGATTCCGGGACCGGTATCTTTCACAAAAAAGATCCATTCATCAGGTACAATCAGGTAGCCCATTTCAAGTTGCCCTGCATCGGTAAATTTCACCGCGTTATGCAGCAGTTGCAATAACACCTGCTTGATTATCTGAGGGTCGGAGGACAGGTGACAATCACGATCGGGCAGATTCTTCAATACGCTGAGAAACAGATTTTTCTTATTACAGGCGGGTAAAAACTCCTGCTCCAGTTCATCCAGTAAATTGTTTAATTGAAACCTCATCGGTCTCACCTTTACCTGCTTTGTTTCAATCATGGCAATGTTATAAATGTTTTCCATGGTGAAGAGCAGTTCATGGCAATTTCCGGTGATTTCATTCAGAAACATTTTCTTCTTTTCCTCTTCCAGTTCCTGGTCTCCCAATAAGCTGGCAAATCCCAGGATCCCGTTCATGGGAGTCCGTATCTCATGCGACATGTTGGCCAGGAAGGCTGTTTTAAGATGATCGCTCTCCTCTGCCCTGGCCTTGGCAACTGAAAGTTCCTGGTTGGTGGTGAGCAGATTCTGAATAAGACTCTCATTCTCCTTCTTCAGGTCGTATTGCACCAGGGCATTATCAAGTACAATGCGCAAATCGTGTAACTGCCAGGGTTTGGATATGTAATGAAAAATCTTTGCTGTGTTTATAGCCATGATTACTGCATCGGGATCACTGTATCCCGTTACAAGAATCCGGGGCAGCTGGGGATACTTCTTCATGGCTTGTTCGAGAAATTCTACTCCTGTAATGCCAGGCATTCGCTGATCACAAAGAATGACCTTTATGACCTGTGTGTCCAGGATTGCCAACCCTTTTTCTGCGGAATCGGCTGTGATAATATCATATTCCTTACGCAGTGACAAGCGTAACCCGTCCAGGTTGGCCTGTTCGTCATCGATATACAGGATGGGGCCTTTCATATAAATATCATAAATGAAGAATTATTTTTCCTGTTTAATCGGAAGCGAAATGATGAATTCAGTTCCTTCCCCGGGTTTTGACTCAGCCAGGATAGATCCTTTGTGATTCTCAATAATGCTGTAGGTAATCGCCAGACCCAATCCGGTTCCCTTTCCGACATCCTTGGTTGTGAAGAATGGTTCGAAAATACGCGGCAGGACATCCTGAGGAATCCCGGCCCCTGTATCCCTGATACGGATCTCGACCCGTTCTTCTTTTTGAAGATATCGCGTTGCAATACTGATCATCCCGTTGCGCTCGATGGCATCGATGGCATTGATGAGGATGTTCACAAATACCTGGTTGATCTGAACCGGGTTGCATTGTATTACCGGAATTTCACCAAAGTTGCGCTGGATGTCAATTCTGTTCTTGTATTGATGAAAAAGTAGTACCAGCGCCGATTCCAGGAATTCATTCAAGTTGCATTCTGCAAGTTCATGCTGGTCGAGTCGGGAAAAAATTCGCAGGCTGCGGATTATTTCAGTAACGCGGCCGACACCTGTTGAGATGTTCCCGGTTAAACGATCGATATTTCCTACCATCTCATGATATCCCAGTTCTTCCTGCATTGCCCGGATGCCGGATAATTTTTCGCTGATATTATCTGCGTTGAGTTCTTCGAATTGCAGAAGAATCTTCTGAAAGTCGGACAGCAGCACTTTTAATGCATCCACTCCGGAACTGATGAAGTTGATAGGATTGTTTATCTCGTGTGCTATCCCGGCTGTCAGCACTCCAACGGAAGCCATCTTTTCCGACTGGATTAACTGTTGCTGCATGTATCGCAACTGTTCCAGCGTGGCACTGAGTTCTTCATTCTGTACATTCAGTTCATCCTGTTGTTCGTGCAGCTCTTCATTCTGCGCATGGATCTCTTCATGCTGTTCCTTTAACTGGTAATTCTTTCCTGCCAGTTCATCAGATTGTTGCAGAACAAGTTCATTTGTTCGCTGAAGTTCCAGGTTTGCATTTTTGAGCAGTTCTTCCTCCCTAAACGCAAACATGATAAAATAAGCCAGGGAAATGTTGAGGAAGAGAAAAATAAAAATGCGGCCCAGTTTCTGAAAAACGATTGACTGGGCAATGATCGACTCGATGGGCAACTCGCTTTTACTGAAATAGCCAAAGATTTCTTCAGTAAATAATGAAATAAATAAACAGAATATGAGTGGTATTAAATAGTATACCCGGTCCCGTTTCCACGAAAAAATGAAATGCGGAATGATAGACAGGGCAATCGCAGTATACGGAACCCAGAAATAGAATTCTTCCTTTACAAAGCCGAACAGTACCGGGTACAGCAGAAAAATAAAGGGTGGGACAATGGAAAACCAGATTTTAGCCAGTGTATGCTTCCCGAGTGCGTTAAGAACAAGTGGGAACAAAGCAGAAAGTAAGGTGAAAACTAAATGCTGGGCGGGAACCCTGAAGTGCCTGTAATCCTCAGGAAATTGAAGAATATCCGTAATTATGATCACAATTACCATCAGGAAAAGGACAAAGCTGAGCCTGTTAACCAGTATTAGCTGGCGGGCGTTCTTCTCATCCTCAAGGGTGGCAACTCCTATTCCGGAGACTTTATGCCAGAGAGTCGTCAGTTGATTCATAATTCCCGTATGGTAAAAAACCAGATATTCTGATCACCTGCCAATTGGCGGTCCTTAAAAATAAGCATAATCCCGGATATACTATGTTTTTTTGGAATCACTTTGTCCGTTCCATGCATTCCTATTGAATAACGAAGTCATGTTAATGTTTTTGAGCAGTTTAGACTTTGATATTTCAATAAATGGTAGTTACTTTAAAACATAGCTTTTTTCTATGAATGACAGATTGAAGGGCCTTTCCCTGTTTCTTTTTTCACTGACAGTATATTTACTGCAGTCTAACGGACTCCTTGCGCAGTTACCTCCCAGGGTGGACCTCCAATTCGTGACTTTCTCGGGTCCCTGGGAAAAAACACTATTTCTGGAAAAACAGCCCCGGAACAATGATTTTTATCTGCGGCTTTTTCTCTCGGCTGCACCTGGCAGTGGGGAATCCCTGTATTCTGCTGCCAGTGCCAGAATAGAGAATTACCTCAGGGAACTGAATACCACGTCTTTTCAAAAGAAGCCCGAAAAGACCAGGATTCAAATGATTCAGAAGAAAATGCAGGAAATGTTTCTTAAGAGGTATTCGTTTGAAAGTACCTTTGACCGGATTTTTATTGACGGGAGTTACAACAGTTATACGGCTTCTGCCCTGACTTACCTGTTGCTCGATCGCCTGGGCATTCCCTCTGAGATGCGCCAGCAGGAGGACGGAGTCTCAATACTAGCTTTCCCCGTAGGAAAAGTTCAGGAAATAAGTTTCCCGGTACCAGAAAGTTTTACATTTCAGGTGGATGAAAACATAAAAGATGCGTTCATCGGATTTCTGGCCGGGCAGAAAAAAATACAGGAAGATGAGGGCAAAGGAAGCCACCGGGAGGACATTTTTAGCGAGTATTTCTTTGGTAAGGCTGTTCTTCAACCGGATAACCTGGCAGGCTTGCTGTATATGTTGGCAGGCTTATCCGAAGCCAGACAGGGAAACACCCGGCCAACAATGGATATGATGCTGAAATCCTATGTGCTTAATCCTGCCATGAGGCAGTGGTTTTATGCTGTCTCCATCCTGGGCAATTGCTTTCGGTCAGCCGAATTTAAAACTGCGAAAGACTGGGATCTGTTTATCATGGCATCCTGGTTTGTTGGATCCGGGGTTGAGGTGGAGGAGATCAATGCCGAATATGGACGTGTTACACAGCGCATTCTTATTGAGAATGGGGAACTGGAGCATTATTCCGGCATGTCCGAATACATGCTGAAAGGTATTGCAGATTTGAATGTGCATTCCGAGCTTAATTACATTTACCAGTATGAAAAGGGAAGGTTTTATTTTTTAAAAGCCAACTTTTCCGAGGCCATTAAATCATTTCAGGCAGCCTACCTGGAAAAATCAAGGAGTATTGAAGTGCAAACGGCTTTTGTAGCCTGCATTCATACGGGGCTCCAGGGAATGAACCTGGCGGAACGGATCGGAAAATTTGATGAGTGGAACCAACAGTTTCCTGATCTGGAAACGAATGGGCTGTATATGCTTATATATCTTTCCACTCTGCTGGAACATTTCACTTCTCTGTATGATCTGGCTGAGGTGGTTCAGGCTGAGAAATACAGAAGCATGTTCGAACAACTGGCGGCCGGGCACAAGGATGTGAATCTGCCAACATCCGAAATAGGTGAAGCATATACAGCCGCTGCCTTATATTATTTTAAGAAGGGTCAGTCAAAAAAGGCCCGGGAGATCCTGTTGAAGGGATTGGAATTGTCGCCGGGCAACGAATTACTCTTGTACAGGCTGCGATCTATATGATGTTAACGGTTCCTGAGAGCCAGATTGTATGACTTGTGCAGGACCCGTTCATTGCCGAATGAGGTGGTTTCCACTGCGATGATGTCCAGTTTCTCCATCACCGTTTGTCCGCGAAGCACGGGTAACTCATATACACCTACGCCTGCCCTGGAAGGAATGCTCGTCTCATACCCGCTCAGGCAGGGGCCGTTATTTTTCAACCCGGTATAATATTTAACTGTGCGCGACTGATTGGACAGGCTAATCCGGAGGGTGAAGATACCAGAGAGTGCGACCCGGTCGTCTGCCTCCAGCAGAATTTCCGGTACCATCCTGAGTTTCCCGTTTTCGAGGTATTCCTTCAGACCCGGGCATTTCTTCCCCTTCGTATAGGGTATCTCAGCCTGAAGTTTGCCGCTTTCATAGAAAATTTTCTGAACCCCATCCGGCTCACCATTCAGATAGGGTGTTACCCTGTAAGTTTTTCCGGATGGATAGTACCAGACTGATTCGCCGGTTTTCATATTGTCCTTGTAATAAATCACCGAGTTCACCTTCCCGTCGGGGTAATAATTTACCGCCTTGCCGTTACGTTTCCCGTTCAGATACATCACTTCCGAAAACAGGGTGCCCGACAGCGAATAGGTACGCGTGATACCGTGGCGAACCGTATCCTTCACACTTATCTCGGCTTTCAGCTTTTTATTCGGATGATACTGCTTAATAATTTTAGTGCTGTCATTTCCTGTTGTACCGGCACCGGATCCTTTTCCGGCAGGATCGTTGCAGGCAACAACCAGGATAGAACAAAGGACGAGAAATTGAAAGGCAGAACGAATCATATACTCAGAAAAGCTAAATGGTGAAATTTATTTTTTTAACGGTAGGAATTGTTGTTAATCCAGAAAATTACAATGATGTTTTACAGCAGTTACCTTGTCCGGACGCTAGGTTTACAATCCTCTGCATCTACCATGCAAGATATATAAAATTCAATATGTCCCGGTTTTTGGAACATTTTTCGAATCCCGTGGTTTATCTTATGCCTGGAAACGCCGATGCCTGTTTGTTTTATTAACACATTCTTAAACACCGAATTAAATCCGGTTAATTTGGGGAAATAAGTAAGGAAATGTTTATTTTGGTCAAAAATTTGATAAAAAAGGGCCTTTAATGGCCCTCCGGCACAAAAAAAATAAAATGAACAACGCTGCTCGCTGATAAACAATAACCTCAACAAATACACTATTTATGAACAAGATCACTGTCATCGGTGCCGGTAATGTTGGTGCCACTGTAGCCAATGTTTGCGCCCAGAAGGACCTTGCCCGCGAGGTTGTTCTGGTGGATATCAAGGAAGGTATTGCGGAAGCCAAGTCTCTTGATATATGGCAGACCTCTTCCATTCTGAACTTCAATACCCGTTGCATTGGTGTAACGAATGACTATGTAAAAACAAAGGGATCGGGAGTAATTGTGGTAACCTCGGGTGTTCCACGGAAACCAGGGCAAAGCAGGGATGACCTGATCAAGACCAATGCAGTGATAGTTAAGGATGTGGTGGAAAAGGCGATCAAGTACTCTCCTGACGCCATCATTATAGTGGTTTCCAATCCACTCGATGTGATGACTTATGCAGCTGCAAAAGCAGCCAACAAGAGTTGCAGAAAGGTATTTGGAATGGCTGGTATTCTGGATACAGGACGGTATAAGGCATTCATTGCAGATGCTGTCGGGGTGTCACCCAAGGATATTCATGGTCTGCTGCTGGGCGGACATGGCGACCAGATGGTGCCCCTCCCGCGCTATACTTCTGTTAACGGTATTCCGATTACCGATCTGCTCGATGCCACCAAGATCGAACAAATTGTCGAACGTACACGGAAAGGGGGAGGAGAGTTCGTGAATCTCATGGGCACCTCTGCCTGGTATGCTCCCGGTGCTGCTGCCGCCCAGATGGTTGAAGCCATCGTTGACGATCAGAAAAGGGTCTTCCCCGTATCCACCTGTCTGCATGGCGAGTTCGGACTGAAGGATGTATTTTTGGGTGTACCCGTTAGGCTGGGCAAGGACGGGATCGATGAGGTGCTGGAGATAAAGCTCAATGAACTGGAGATGAAGCAACTCCACGAATCAGCCAAATCAGTCAAGGAGACGATGGATGCCCTCGATGCCCTGAACCTTTTCTGAACCGGTTCAGGCAATCCTTCTGTTACCATATTTTAAAGGGATTAACCTTACCAACTGTAGGGCCATGGCATGGCCCTACAGTTGGTAAGGTTAATCCCTGATTATTTAACTTTATCCGGTAGATTTTTGCCTCCTGATTTTCAGTTAATTCCCCCTGAATACCCTGCCCCTTCAGCACTCCCCTTATTCCTCAGTTTCAAGAAGGTTATGTGAAAATAATTCCTATATTTGCGGCACTAATTAAAAAAGGTCTTTAAGTAACCAATTTACCTGTAATAAGATGCGCAATAAAGGAGCCATTCAGCTGTTTACCGTCGTTTTTATTTTGGTCTGTGTATATCAGCTATCATTCACATTTATCAGCCGCGGTGTTGAGAAGAAAGCCAGGGAATATGCCGACGGGGACGCGAAGAAAGAACGTGTCTACCTCGATTCGATGGCCTCGCAGAGTGTTTTCAATCTGGGAGTCGTGGATTATACCTACCTGGAATGTAAGGAACGGGAGATCCCTCTCGGTCTTGACCTAAAAGGTGGGATGAACGTAATTCTCGAGGTATCGGTCGAAGATATGGTACGATCCATGTCGAATTACAGTACTGACACTACTTTCAACAAGGCAATAGCCAATGTGCGGGAGCGGATGAAAACCAGCCAGGAAGACTTTATTACCCTTCTGGGGCAGGAGTTTACAAAACTGGATCCCAATGGTAAACTGGCTGCAATTTTCAGCACCTTCGAACTTAAGGAAAAGATCAAACCCAATGCAACCAATGCAGAGGTTCTTCGGGTGCTCAATACGGAAACAGATGCTGCCATCAGCAATGCCTTCAATATCATCTCCAGCCGTATCGACCAGTTCGGGGTTGTTAACCCCAAGATTCAGCGCCTGGAGGCAAAAGGACGTATCCTGGTTGAACTCCCAGGTGTTACAGAGCCGGACCGCGTTCGTAAGATTTTGCAGAGCACAGCAAGTCTGGAATTCTGGCTTACCTATGACAATGCCCAGGAATTCAAGAAACTTAAACCTGTATTCCCTGCACTGGAAAGAGCAAATGAAACCCTGAGAAACATTCTCCAGAATACCTCACCCGCCGACTCTGTGAAGAAGAGTGTTGTTGCATCTGCAGAAACAAAAACAGCCGCAGATACCGGTGCTCTCTCCCTGCTTGATAAACTGGCAAAGGATTCCACTCTTGCGGCAGATACCTCCTCCTCCGCAGAAGCTCTTGCATGGAATAAGGAGAATCCGCTCTTTGCAATCATGCGTCCGAACGTTAACCGCGAAGGAGTTCCACAACCTGGTTCGCTGGTTGGTTTTGTTATGCTGAAGGATACCGGGAAACTGAATGCTTACCTGGCTATGAAACAGGTAAAGAGTGTCTTCCCCACCGACCTTCGTTTTTATTATTCAGCCAAACCATACCAGTATGACGAAACCATGACCTGGTACGAGGTACATGCTATACGCGTTTCAACCCGCGATGGTCGTGCTCCGTTAACAGGGGATGTCATCAATAGTGCCCGTCGTGATTTCGGTCAGTCTCAGGCCAATGCCGAGGTAAGCATGACCATGAGTCCCGAAGGTGCAAAAGTATGGTCACGAATGACCACCGATAACGTAGGTCAGTGCATTGCCATCATCCTCGATGGTAAGGTCACTTCCTCCCCCCGGGTTATTAACCCCATCACCGGAGGACAATCGCAGATCACTGGAGACTTCAGCATTACCGAAGCCGATGACCTTGCCAACATCCTGAAATCAGGTAAGCTGCCCGCCCGTTCGCAGATCATACAGGAAGCTGTAGTGGGTCCAACACTGGGGAAAGAAGCTATCCAGGCAGGTCTTATCTCCTTCCTCATCGCATTCCTGGCAGTTATCCTTTACATGCTGGCTTTCTATACCCTCAATGCAGGTTTGTTTGCAGATTTTGCCCTTATTTTCAACATCTTT
The DNA here is from genome assembly GCA_046329925.1 of Bacteroidales bacterium. Lineage (GTDB taxonomy): Bacteria > Bacteroidota > Bacteroidia > Bacteroidales > JAAYUG01 > JAXLTS01. Next base: position 41,238 of record JAXLTS010000011.1, on the reverse strand, counting down.
TTCATAATGGGTATCCTCGCATCCCTGAATGCGGTACTTACCCTCCCCGGCATAGCCGGTTTGGTACTGACACTCGGAACGGCAGTGGACTCGAACGTGCTTATCTATGAGCGTATCAAGGAAGAATTACACGCGGGCAAGGGAATAAGACTGGCCATAGCCGACGGTTATAAGATGGCCATGTCGGCCATCATCGACTCCAACGTGGTTCATATTCTTACAGGTACCATTCTGTATGTTTTTGGAACAGGCCCGATAAAGGGTTTTGCCACTACGCTTATCATTGGTATCCTTACCTCCCTGTTTACCTCTATCTTCCTTACACGTATTATTTACGAGTGGTTACTCAAGAGAAACATGAAGGTGCGTTTCGCCAACAGGTTCTCAGATAACTTCCTTAAAAATGTGCACATCAAATGGCTCGAGAAAAGGAAATTCTTCTATGTTGTATCAGGTACTCTTATCCTTGTAAGCCTTGTATCTCTTGCAACACGCGGACTCACCACAGGAATTGATTTCACCGGGGGCCGTTCCTATATCATCCGTTTCCAGGAACCTGTAAATACGCTGAAAGCACAGGAACTCCTTATCCCGGTTCTCCATGAGGCCCCGGAGGTGATCACCATCGGACAGAACAACCAGATTCGTGTAACCACCAAATTCCGTATCCAGGAACCAGGTGCTGCAATAGACAGTATTGTCGACAGAACACTTTTCGAAGGATTCAAACCAATGATCGGCGATAGCGTGTCGTTTGAAACCTGGGAATCCAAATTCCTCGTGAGTACACAAAAGGTAGGACCTACCATCGCCCGTGACATCAAGATTCAGGCTGTATGGGCAATCCTCTTTTCATTGCTCATCATCATGTTTTATATTATCATTCGATTCAGGAACTGGCCTTTCGGTGTAGGAGCTGTAATCTCGCTTGCACACGACGTTATCCTGGTACTTGGTGTTTATTCCCTGTTATATGGGATTCTCCCGTTCAGCCTGGAGATTGACCAGGGTTTCATCGCTGCTATTCTTACAGTGGTCGGGTATTCCATCAACGACACAGTGGTTGTGTATGACAGGGTGAGGGAATGGAGAAGGTTGTATCCCAAGCGTGAAACCCTTGAGGTATTCGACGGGGCTATTAACAGTACCCTGAGCCGGACTTTCAATACCTCAATGACTACACTGCTTGTTCTTGTCATCATTTTTGTCTTCGGTGGCGATGTTATCAAGGGTTTTGTCTTTGCGATGATGATCGGTATTTTTGTAGGTACATATTCATCAGTATTCGTTGCAACCCCTGTAGTGCTTGACAGTCTTGCCCTGGATGCAAAACGTAAAGCAAGGAAACTGAACAAGTAATTCTTTGAAATAGGAACCGGATTACAGTCCCCTGGTTCCGGAACAGCATGCTCGCAGGTTGGAGAAACCTTTCTCCGGTCTGCGAGTATGTCTTTCAAATAACCATTTATTACAGAATTTTTTAAGAAAATTCATATGGGTCTGAGCGGAGGTGAAATATTCCTGGTTGTGCTGGTAGCCCTGATGCTTTTCGGTGCCAAGAGTATTCCTGATATTGCCAAAGGGATGGGCAAGGCCATGAAAGAATTCAAGAAAGCGGCAGATGAGATCAAGGATGAACTCAATAAGTCCTCAGATGGTTCACTTGGTGAGATCAGGCAGATAAAAAATGACCTGGAACAGGCGGTAAACGAGCATTTGCCCGATGTACCCTCTATCACCAACCCGATCGATGAGATCAAGCAGGATCTGAACAATACGATCAACCGACCTTAGGAACACATGATCGAAGCCCTTAATATATCCCACTCGTTCGGATCGCTGCAGGTTTTAAAGGGGATTGACCTCAGCATTGCAAAGGGGGAAGTGGTTTCCATCGTGGGTGCCAGCGGTGCCGGTAAAACAACCCTGCTGCAGATCCTTGGAACCCTTAACAAACCCGATATTGGCAGTCTCTCGCTCAATGGAGTGGATGTTCTGAAATTACGCGACCGGCAGCTCGCCCGCTTTCGCAATAAACACATTGGTTTTGTTTTCCAGTTTCATCACCTCCTTCCCGAATTTACAGCCTTGGAGAATATCTGCATCCCTGCCTTCATCGGGGGAACACCCAGGAAGGAGGCCCTGCACCAGGGAGAGGAACTCCTCGATTTTCTGGGACTTGCAGAACGGGCATCGCACAAACCTTCAGAACTCTCAGGAGGAGAACAGCAAAGGGTGGCCATTGCCCGGGCACTCATCAATAATCCCTCAGTAGTTTTTGCGGATGAACCTTCAGGGAACCTGGACACGCAAAACAAAAAAGAGATCCATCAATTGTTTTTTGCCCTCCGGAAAAAATTCTCCCAGACCTTCGTAATCGTTACACACGACCACGATCTGGCCTCCATGGCGGATCGGATGATTACCATGCAGGATGGAAAGATCAAAACTGCCGGTCATTAAGAACGGTACACAGGCAGCTGTGACGGCCGAACTGAAGGAATTCCTGGATATCAAGGCAGATCTTTATAACCGTCCCGGATTCACCCATACCGACCCGGTTTCAATTCCCCACCAGTTCACTAAAAAAGAAGATATTGAGCTGGCAGCCTTTCTTGTGGCCACGATTGCCTGGGGCCAGCGCCCTGTGATTATCAAAAATGCAAGCCTTCTCATGCAGGGTATGGACCTGTCGCCCTCGGCATTTATCCGGGATGCGGCCACCTCCGATCTTAGCCGTTTCAAACACTTTGTACACCGTACCTTTAATGGCGAAGATTGCATCTTATTTATCCGCTGCCTTAAAAAAATGTTGCTCGAGCATGGATCACTGGGAGCTTTTTTTGAAAAATCCTTTTGTGATAGCAGGGATCTTCGCGAGGTACTCATACAATTCCGTTCGGCATTTTTCGCCGGATTCGAACCGGGGCGTTCAGCCAAGCACCTTGCTGATGTGGCCGGCAATGCTTCTGCCAAGCGGTTGAACATGTACCTGCGATGGATGGTGAGGAACGATAAGAGGGGAGTGGATTTTGGCTTGTGGAAGAAGATACCGGCTTCTGCACTGTATATCCCACTGGATGTGCATTCAGCCGCTGTAGCCCGTAAACTTGGACTCTTACACAGGAGCCAGAATGACTGGAAAGCGGTGGAAGAATTAACCTTGCGTCTGCGTCAGTTCGATCCGATTGACCCGGTGAAATATGACTTTGCACTATTTGGACTTGGAGTATTTGAGAAGTGGGAGCTTGCCCGTCCGTAACGCAGTGAAGGCGGGTAGCAGCCTGCCCGTCCGTAGCGAAGTGGAGGCGGGAGGCAGTAGCAGGGGCGGTACTCTATACTGGGTAACAGTTACAATCTCGTAATCCAATGGTATCGTATAATCCACCTACCCTGTAGGAGTTAAGGTTGTAGACGAATAGTGGCGACATTTTGACCAAAGAATTTGCACAATATGATGTATAATGTGGTATGCACTGCCAACCCGCCCCAGTAACTGGTTCGGGCGGGCAGCCAACAGCCAATAGCCAACAGCTTTTTTCTTCCTATATTTACCTCATGCACAATCACTTTTTTCGTTTCAAGCAATTCACAGTCTACCAAGACCGCTGTGCCATGAAGGTAGGGACTGACAGTGTTCTGCTTGGAGCATGGACCAGGGTGGATTATGCCCGTCGGATTCTGGATATAGGCAGTGGTACAGGCTTGCTGGCCCTGATGATGGCGCAGCGGACTGAGGCAGAAATTACAGGCATAGACATTGACCCGGCAGCCACAGAGCAAGCTACCGAAAACGCCCGGAACACTCCCTGGGCCACCCGTCTGCAATTCAAAAATATTTCCTTCCAGGAGTATGTGAAGGAAGGAAAGCAGGAGTCTTCACTTCAGCCTTTCGATCTCCTAATCAGCAACCCCCCTTTTCATCCCGAGGATATCAAGCCGGGATCCCACCAACGACGCCTTGCCCGTCACAGTGATGAACTCAGTGTACAGGAGATACTCACCCTAGGTACTGCAATTCTGGCCCCGCAGGGAAGGATCGCCCTGGTAGTCCCTGCTAAAATTTACACGCAGGTATTGGCAGAGGCAGCCGGGGCCGGGTTGAGCTTCCTCCGCACCCTGGCAGTAAAACCAACCTCTCAGAAGCCAGTACATCGTTACCTGCTCGAATTTGGATTTTCCTCGCAAAACAACATCATTGAAGAACTCATCATCGAGATGAACGAACGGCACGACTACAGCCCGCAATACCGGGAACTGACCAGGGATTTTTACCTGGCGTTTTGAAAAAATCTATCCACGACCTACCGCGGAAGATCATCTGCACGATGCAATGTGTAAAGTCGGATGCAATGCCAATATCCAATATCCAATATCCAATAGCCAATAGCCAACACCCAACACCCAACAGCTAATATATAACAACCACTATATAAATCATTTAGCAAGTTATTTTTTATTATTCGAAAATCTGTCGTAACTTTTCTCCTGTATTTGAAGTTGGTCCGCCGGGAGTGATAAACTATCTAAACCACTGGTTATGGCAGTCACCAATGAAAAACTCATTCAGCAGGTTTTTGCCGAGATGCTGAAGTATAAACCCTCCCTCCAGAAAATGCTGGTTGCCGATGATGAGGAGGAAGAGCAATCCGATCCCCGGGTGCTTGGAGATCTAATCATAAAAAATTTCCCCTGGCCGGTAGGAGTGGAGCTCCGCCGCCTCTTTTCAGCCTCCATGCGACAACTGGACCGGCTCCGTCTTGACCAGCTCTTCAAGACCATCGAGCGTACCATGCAGTTTATCACCTTTGTGATGATCTGTCAGCTCTGGAAAGAGAAAAAAGAAGGGAAAGCGGAGGTTCCTGAAAGCATTTCAAAGGATTTTCAATCACGGATGTCTGTACTAAGCATGGGCAACTATGCCTGGCTCATCCGGGCCATCGGGAACCATTTTAAGGATAAGGGCCTCCAGTGGTTCATGCCCGAGATGAACGAAAATTTTGATAAAACCTTTTATGCAGCCCTCGATTTCTGGGTCCCTGAGAGGAACGAGATAGGTCATTACCAGATCAACCTCACCCAGGAGGACATAGAGAAACGCTGCGTGGAGTATGAGGAAAAACTCACCCTCATCCTTCAGCGCATCGCTTTTTTATCAAAGTACAAACTGGTATCCGTTAGGGAAATCAAGGTAATTCATCCCAAGAACCAGCCAGCCGTCTTCAATCACCTCATCGACCTGCTCAACAGCTCCGACTCCGATTTCAAGGCACAGGAACTGCAGGAGAGTAAATTTGCCGAGAGCCATTCCGTATTGCTGATGAAGTCCATCAAGACCTTTGATGAATACCTGAACCTCTCTCCCCTGGTGATAGATACCAACTCCGAGGTGATCGACGACAAGGAGAAATTCGATATCAAGAAGGACATCTTCATGTATACCAAGTACCGTGCAGAGCACCTCATGTACATCGGAACGGAGGTAACTGAAAAATGCGACCTGCGAAGCCTGCATAACTATGGCATTCTCCTCAGCCAGTTCAGGGATATGATGGAGACGATTTCGGGAACTCCTCTATCCTGATAACGATATTTTGTAAAGCCTGGCAGGCCGTCGGTTTGTCATTCCGAACGCGTGAGGAATATCTTTCCGGATGTGACCTGCAAGTGAAGTCCTTCATATTATATATAATTCAGTATTTCCATGCTTGCCACCCCCTTCAAATTCCTCGACAGCTACACCCGCGACGACCGGGAGATCTTCTTCGGGCGGGAACAGGAGATCGAAGAACTGTACCGGAAGGTATTTGAGAGTAAGATACTGCTGGTGTACGGGATCTCGGGTACAGGAAAATCATCATTAATCGATTGCGGGCTGGCCAACAAGTTCCAGGAGACGGACTGGCTGCCTGTATATGTACGAAGGGGAAAAAATCTACTGGAGAGCCTGGCTGCAGCCCTGGAACAAGTTGCGCTCTCAACCTTGAACATTGAACACGGAACGTTAAAACATTTTAATAAAGCCGTCCGATCTGTCTATCTGGATCATTACAAACCCATCTTTTTCATTTTCGACCAGTTCGAGGAACTGTTCATTTTTGGAAATGCAGAGGAACGGAAGGCACTTGCCCAGGTCATGAAAAGTCTGGTGGAATCGGACCTGCAGTGCCGCTTCATCATCAGCCTGCGGGAGGAATACCTGGCAGGGATCACAGAGTTCGAGAAGGTGATCCCGACCTTTTATAGTAACCGGGTGCGGATTGAGAAAATGTCGCTGCTGAATGCCATGCAGGCCATCGAAGGTCCCTGCAGGGTGCAGCATATTCAACTGGAAGAAGGATTTGCCAATGCCTTGCTGGAACGCCTGAGTCCCGAAAGCACGGAGGTGGAACTCACCTTTCTGCAGGTGGCCCTGGACCGACTATACCGGGCTGCCAGTGAGAGAAAAGAAAGCACGCTGGCCTTCAATCGTGAGTTATTAGGGAAGGTAGGACAGGTGAGTGACCTGTTGGGAAATTTTCTGGATGAGCAGATCGCGACGCTTGAAAACCCGGATACAGCCCTGGCGGTTCTGAAATCTTTTGTGTCGGTAAAAGGCACCAAGCGTCAGATGACGATGGGAGAGTGCGCAGGAATATACACAGACCCCGGGCAAGCCCATTGAACATGAAGAGTTGCAGGAATTAAGGTACAAACTCCTTCATCCACCTTCGTATCCTTCGGGACAAAGATCAGAATGAACGGTACGAGTTGAGACATGATGCCTGGCGGCGAAGATTTATGAAAAGATCACGTTGGTGGAGAAGGAGCTGCTGGTATACGGCAGTTGATTGAGAATGCATACAATGCATGTGAGACGTGGGTTGTTACTGGGGAAAAAACAGACCTGGATTACATTTCGCCCTATGAGAGCAGGCTTTATCTACCATAGGTATGGCTGAGTTTTGAAAAGTAAATGGAACCTGATAAACTAAAAAGAAGGAGAAGGACACTTGTTTCAGCATCTCTTTTTTTCTGATTATTATACTCGCGGATACTGGCGGAAGCCAGCTTTCAATGAGAAACAGAAAGCATTAAAAGCAAATGAAAGACAGTTGAGTCTACTTTAAAATTGAATGAAAATTTCCCTGAGAAAATTATAGAAACTCCAAATTGCCCGTAAGCAGGAAATATATTCACAATTCGAGATAATTTATAATAATTCACCAATCCGATTGAAATCGTCAGGACAAAAAAATGAAAATCCAAAAATATCAGAAGAACTAATGGTTTTCATTAATGAGTTAAAATATTCCATGATTTCTGAAGCAGATAAAATAAATTTCGATTCAGTAAAAGTATTGATTTATCTCATGTAAGGTCAAAATCCGGATGAGAAAACGCCGTTTAAAAATCCTACTTCAGTCTGAGGGCAATAAACCATGTGCTGCATACCAGTTGAAGCAAAAGATTCAAAATTTCAAAAAGCACTATTTTTGAACAAATTGATCAGAAGGATTGGGATAAAATAAATTTTGGTATTGATCTTGGAAAAAGGAATGTAAATCTACAGCGACTGTTTTTATGGGGAGTCAGCTAATTTCGGTGAAGCCACACTTGCAGGAGCCTATACAAATCTGGCCAGCCTGATTATTGAACTTAATTATGTTGAGATCGATGTGATAAATTCTAATGTTAGGTTGACTCACCTGAATGCTTTGCATTTGATGTTATTCAACCTATTGTAATTCCCAAAAGTACAGTAGTTATTACAGGAGGAATATACCAGGCACAAGTAATGATTTCAGCATATGGTTCGAAACAAAATGTTGAGGCATTTATTTTTAAGGATAAAAGTGTTTTAAATGAAGAAGATATTCTGAATTCAAAAGGAATGCATCCTATTGTTAGTAAAAATGGAAAAAATAGAAAATAAATATTCCGGTACAAGGAACAGGTCTTCATAGGTATGCTGGATTCATTAATGTTAAACGAAAGGACGGAAGCAATTTCCCATACCATTTTAGGATGAATATTCTCTTGTTGAGGAGCCCTCTTTGTTATTAGTCTCGTCAATGTGAGCTTATTTATACCGGGAATAAAGAATCCCCTTGAAATAGCTGTTCCTGGAGTTTCTGCAAATCGACTATTGTAGAAGTGACAAATGGAATTATTGAACAGGATCAGTCAGGACAATATTCTATTACTCCTGAAATGAGGTACAACAATTATAAGTATTTCTTCAAATCTCAATAATAGCTTTCGTAAAATGGGAAATGTTTTTTTCGTATAAAAGACGTTCCATTACTATTTGCTCTATTGGGGGATGATAAGCGGTGGTGAAATTACAAAATCAGATATTCTGGACATTGGTGGATTAGTTTTTCCCTGGAAAATTTTGATTATGATCCTGAATTTGAGTTATTAGGATTTCTGGCCACGGTGAATGGAGCAGATGGTAAATTTGTTATCGAGAGGGCCAACGGAGCAAAGTTTACTGAAAAACAAAGGGCAATAATTTTTTCTTCAGAAGTACAAAATTGAGTACTGGACAATTTCTTTATTAATGATATTTTAGCTCGTGGGCCAGAAGGAAAAATTCAAGTTAAATGGAATGATTTTTAAGATTATCTAGCCATGTCCACCTCTTCAAATTCCTCGACAGCTACACCCGCGACGACCGGGATATCTTCTTCGGAAGGGAACAGGAGATCGAAGAACTGTACCGGAAGGTGTTTGAAAGCAAGATTCTGCTGGTGCGGGGATTCTCGTGGACAGGGAAGTCTTCCCTAATCGATTGCGGACTTGCAAACAAGTTCCAGGAGTCGGACTGGCTGCCCATCCCGGTACGGCGGACAAACATCCTGATAGCCTGGCGGCTTCCATTCAGCAGGCTGCCCTTTCCCCTTAAACCTTGAACATGGAACTTAAAACAATTTAACAAAGCCGTCCGATCTGTCTACCTCGATCATTATAAACCCATCTTTTTCATCTTCGACCAGTTCGAGGAACTGTTCATTTTTGAAGCAGAAGAGCGTGACGCTTTGGCACAGGTCATGAAAAGCCCGTGGAGTCAGACCCGCAGTGCCGTTTCATCATCAGCCTGCGGGAGGAATATTGACGGCTGATTGGAGTTCGAAAAAGTAATCCCGACTTTACAGCAACCGGTGCGGATCGAAAAAATGTCCCTGCTGAATGCCGTACAGGCCATAGAAGGTCCCTGCAGGGTGCAGCATATATTCAACTGGAGGAGGATTTGCCAATGCCTTACTGAAACGCTCAGAGTCTCCGAAAGCACGGAGGGAACTCACCTTTCTGCAGGTGGCACTGGACCGGCTCTACCGGCCGCATTGAAAAAGGAAGGCAAGCCGGTATTCAACAGGGAACTGTTGGAAAAAGCAGGACAGGTGAGTGACTCCTGGCAATTTCCTGGATGAGCAGACGTTACCCTGGAAAAACCCGGATGCAGCCCTGGCGGTTCTGAAATCCTTCGTGTCGGTAAAAGGCACCAAGCGGCAGATGACAATGGTGGAGGTTCAGGAATATGCACATACCCTGGGCAAACCCATTGAACATGAAGAGTTGCAGGAATTGCTGCAAACCTTCATCCACCTTCGTATCCTTCGGGACAAAGATCAGAATGAACGGTACGAGTTGAGACATGATGCCCTGGCGGCGAAGATTTATGAAAAGATCACCTTGGTGGAAAAGGAACTGCTGGAGATACGGCAGATGATCGAAAATGCTTATAATTCATGGGAAAGGCGCGGTGTGCTACTATCCGGCGAAGATCTGCAGTATGTTGCACCATACGAAGCACGGCTTTACCTGCCGGATGAACAGGAGAAGTTCATTGAAAAAAGCAAGAAAGAATTGGTGAAGGTCCGGCATCGGAAGAGGCAGGCAATCAGTATCGGGGCTTTGCTTCTCATCATCGTTCTTTCCGTATTTACTGTCTGGGCGCTCAGGGAACGGGAGAATGCAATTGAAAAGGAGAATCTTGCAAATGAGGAAAAAGTCAGGGCTAATGCTGCTACCAGTGAAGCTATCCAGGCTCGTGATAATGCCATTGAGTCCGACAAAAAGGCTGTTGAATCTGAAAAAGAAGCGCTCATCGCAAGAGACAGGGCGGAAGCATCGGAACAAAATGCCCGTCATGAAAAGGGAATCGCTGAAAAGAAGGAGATACAGGCAAGGGCAAGTAATTTCAACTTCCTGTCAAAAGAGCTTGCATCTGAGAATCCAACCGTCGCACTAAGACTTGCCATCTATGCACTTGGTCTTGATTCGGGAAGCAGGGCTATAATGAACAATCTGAACAGGATTTATTATGATAATTCATTCTATAGAATAATCTATTCAGATGAAAATGCAAATTTGCTTCAGATCTCTCCAGATTGGAAGAATATGATTGCGGTGAATGGTCGCACAGCCCGCCTAACAGAACTGAATGAGAACAATCCCCATTATCTTATCGGACATATCATTCACTTGTTTGCGATGAACGTTCATGATATTTTTCGTGGGGGCTACGATAATATCCTGTGTGTTGCTTTTTCACCCGACGGATCTACCCTTGTGACCGGATCATCGGACAATACCGCCAGGCTTTGGGATATAAACGGGGAATGCCTGCAGTTGTTTAATGGACACATTTTCCCGGTTAGGGCAGTTGCATTCTCGCCGGATGGAAAATCAATCCTGACAGGTTCCATAGATGAAACGGCCCGGCTTTGGGATCTGGAAGGAAATTGCAGGCAAATTTTTAAAGGACACGAAAATACGATTGTGTCTGTAGCCTTTTCTCCGGACGGGCAAACCATCCTGACAGGGTCATCGGACTCTTCAGCAATTTTGTGGGATCTTCATGGAAGTGTGATCCGCAGATTTACCGGGCATGCGGGCGAAGTGACAAAAGTTATTTTTTCTCCCGATGGCAAATTGGTGATTACCGGATCCTCGGATATGACCGCCCGGTTGTGGGATTTGAATGGCAACATTCTGCAGGTCCTCAGCGGACATCAGGATGCCATAACTTCATTGGCTTTTTCACCTGACGGAAAAATTATTTCCACAGGTTCTGCTGATAAAACTGTAAGAATATGGGACTTAAATGGAAACCTGGTGCAGGTTCTCAGCGGTCACAGCGGCAGGGTAACCGGGATTGAGTTTTCACCTGACTGCAAGTCGGTTCTGACTTTTTCGGGAGATGGAAAGTGCAGGACATGGGATTTGTCCAGTATTAATTTTCTAAGCCTGACCGGGCATGAAAATCATGTTTACAGAGCGGTGTATTCCCTGGATGGGAAAACAATTTTGACATATTCACCTGATTATTCGGCCAAATTGTGGAAAGCAGATGGCTCGTGTATCCGAACCTTTAAACTGATTTCAAATGCGGTTGCTTTATCTCCGGATGGAAAAACTGTTTTAACCGGTTTTTTAACACCCCAGTTACTTGATCTCTATGGAAAAAGCCTGCAGCTGTTCAATGGACACACCCAGCAAATTAGGGCCGTAGCCTTTTCACCAGATGGAAAAACTGTTTTGACGGGATCTTTGGATAAGACTGCGAGAATATGGGATATGACCGGGAAGGTTCTTCGGATTTTTAATGGACATGAGCTTGGACTCACATCCGTTGCCTTCTCACCAAATGGCAAAATGATCCTTACGGGTTCTTTAGATAAGACAGCCCGGCTGTGGGACCTGGAAGGGAAAACCTTGCAGATTTTCAAAGGGCACGATAATGCTGTAAATTGGGTTACATTCTCACCCGATGGCAAACTCATCCTTACGGGATCGGATGACAAAACTGCCCGGCTTTGGAATCTTAAAGGTAACACCTTGCAGGTATTTACCGGGCACACCAGAAAAGTGAATTCAGTAGCCTTTTCTCCTGACGGTAAAACAATTGCAACAGGATCGGATGACAAAACCACCCGGCTTTGGGATCTGAATGGCAATGCATTGGAGATTTTAAAAGGGCAACAGGGCGTTATTTACTCAGTATCATTTGCTCCTGATGGCGAAACACTTTTAACTGCCTCAGGAGATAATACAGCAAGGCTCACCAGTGTAAAGGAATCGTTGAATACCTATCTGACAAAAAATGTGTTTGAGAATCTGAATACCATGCAAAAACTGACTTATGGAACAATTCAGATTGATGATCTCCTTATGCTAGATGATGCAGTTAATATTGCTGATGGTCTAAGGTTCTGCCTGTCTCAGGCAAAGTTGGAAAAATACAAAAGGGATATTTACCTGGACTTGGCTTTTAAACTGTTTGCTTCCTTATCAAAAAGGGTGAAAACCACTGAAGAATGGAAATCGCTAATCTTGCTGGGGCTCGATTTGTACCAGTTGCACCCTGATAAGAAAATAAAAAACGAAATAGAGAAGGCAAACCAATGTTTGTCTATGGCATCCAAACCGGATGATCTGAAAGAAGTGTATGACTTCTATTCGGAAATATGCAGCGATCTGGATTCCAACCAGCTAAAATTAAATATGCCGGAATACTTTCTTCAGGTTGCCAGAAAGCTATCTGCGGTTGATACATTGGCAAATCATACCATTTCAATTGATTTTTCAGGACTTTCCTGGTTACTTCTTCAAAACCGTAGATTTAAATTGGCTTTGGATGCAATCCGGTTTTCTGTAGAATCAGACAGCACAAACCAATATGCGAATATTACACTTCCACTTGCCTTGATTTTAAATGATCAGTATGAACTAGCCAGTCAGATTTATTTGAAATATTACAAAGGCTTTATGTATGGAAATTCATACAAATCATATGGTCTGCTCTATTTATTGGATATGGAAGGACTTGAAACCAAAGGAATCACACATCCCGATTTTAAAAAAGTGAAGAATTTGCTTCAAAAATAGACTGCTGCTTCTCAACGGGCGCAAAACTGGCAACTGGAAGAATAATATCGTTTCCGGACTTCGATTATTTATTGACAGGCTTCCTGAACAGTTCATCTTCCAGCGGAATATTCAGTTCGCAAGTGTCGATGGCGAACTTCAATTGGAGTTGGCCATTGACATAGGATTCAAGCTGAAAGGGGAGCATGAAATTGTCCATTAATCTGAAATCACTGAACCGGCCTTCCGCATCAAAAGACTGTCCCTGGCTTTCGATTTTTGTTCTCAATTTTAACACAAGAAAGTTCACTGAATCGATGTAGTAGTTAACAACGGTACTATCCTTAAAAGTGAGCTTAATATTGTATACAGGTGTCCCGTTCATATCTTCCTTTCCGACCAGCTCAACAATGGTTCCATTTTTAGCCGGATCTGTAAATGGGTTGCTCCAAACTCCGTATGGATCGCGCAAATCTTCTTTAATAGAGCTTTTAACAAGATCTTCATTCAGATCCTGGGGCTCCGTGGAACCCAACATTGGATTTACCATCCAACCGGATTGTCCGGAAATTGAATAAATCATTTTGCTCCCCTGTATCTCCATCTCCATGCGACTTTGGTCCGGGCGCTTTTCCATACTGGTAACGCTGAATTCAACACCCGCCTGGTAAAGTTTTCCCGACATTTTTATTGTCTGAACTGCCTTCGAATTCTTATATCCGATCGTAGTTAGAAATTTTGCAAGTATTTCATCGGATTTCATATCCTGGGCGCAAAGGGTGCCCAAAAAAAGAAGGGTCAGACACAGCGTAAGTAGGTTTTTCATAGCCTTAATTTTTAGCAATAGTGAAAATTTACCGTTCAGATACTTTTCCATAAACCAACATTTAGGCTTATTATTTGAAGGTATATATGTATTGGCTTGCTTTAAAAACCACTCAGCATACAATTCGCGGCCAACTAGGAAAATATGACCGAAGTCGCCTTCACATGTTCTTACAGGGTAGGCTTAATGAGTAAATTTAGTTGAAAATTAGTCAATTGGCAACAAATTGCCAGTTTTTCTTTGGAGTCGGTTGGAGAGATAATCAAATCCTCCTTTTTATGGGAGACTGACCAGGTATAATGAATCAATTGGTTGTCCAGGCACTTATTTCAGGCATTCACATTTGATACAGTGGAGAATTTTGGAGAAGTAATTATTGGTTGTTTTCTTTGTTTATGGATTAAAAAGTGTAAATTAGTGTATTGATATTCAGGGTAGAATATTTGTCGGGACAGGGATGTGGTTTCTGAATTTTTTTTCAGACTGATGTTCGGGCAGGTGCATATTTTTATTTGAGAATTTCCAAAAATCATTTTCAGCAGATGTCTTCAATTGTCTCCCCCTTCAAATTTCTCGACAGTTTTACCCGCGAAGACCGGGAAATTTTTTTCGGGAGGGAAAAGGAGATCGAAGAACTGTACCGCAAGGTCTTCGAGAGTAAGATCCTGCTCTTATATGGTGTTTCCGGCACAGGCAAGTCATCGCTGATCCACTGCGGGCTGGCAAATAAAATCCAGGAGTCGGACTGGCTGCCTGTTAACGTGCGCAGGGGAGGAGATTTCCTGGAAAGCATGGCCCTGGCTCTCCTGCAGGTAGCCCTTTCACCTCTCCCTGATCAGTTGAATACCCCCCTGCAATTTAAAAAAGCAGTCAGGTCAGTGTACCTTGATCATTATAAACCTGTCTTTTTTCTCTTTGACCAGTTCGAGGAGCTGTTTATCTTTGGTTCAGCCCGGGAACGGGAACTCTTCCAGCAGGTGCTGAAAAGCCTGCTGGCATCCGATATCCAGTGCCGCTTTGTTTTTATCCTCCGCGAGGAATACCTGGCCTCCCTGTCGCATTTCGAAAAAGCCATCCCTGGTTTCTTCTCCAACCGCCTGCGCATCGAGCGCATGAGCCTTGAGAATGCCAAAATGGTGATCGAAGGTCCCTGCAGGGTTCACGGGATTGAATTAGAGGAAGGATTTACCCAAAAAGTGCTGGATAAACTCTGTCCGGATGAAAACGAGGTGGAACTTACTTTTTTACAAGTGTACCTCGACCGCTTGTACCGACTGGCCGCGAAGCAACAGGGCGATGCGACTTCACTGCGGTTTCATGCTCCCCGTATCGAAGAGGCTGGCAGTGTTACCGATATCCTGGGAAATTTCGTGGACGAGCAGATCGCTCAGCAGGAAAATCCGGAACTGGCCCTGGCGGCACTGAAAGCTTTCGTTTCATCGCGGGGAACCCGACAGCCCATGGATGCCACTGAGGTGAGGGACTATGCACAATCCCTTGGAAAAATAGCAGACGAAAAGGAACTCATCTCCTTGCTGGCCCGTTTTGTGAACCTGCGTATCCTGCATGACAAGGATCAGCACGGGAAATATGAACTCAGGCATGATGCGCTTGCAGCGAAGATTTTTGAAAAGTTCACCTTGGTGGAAAAGGAATTGCTGGAGGTGAGAAGGTTTGTGGAGAATGCTTTTCAAAACTACAGAGCCAGGGGAATTCTTCTGAATTCGGAAGATCTGGCGTACCTGGGTGGTTACAGCTCACGGCTCATCCTGCCCTTAGAGATGGATGGATTTGTTAACACATCCAGGCAGAAACTATATGCCCGGCAAAATGCATTCAGGAGGCTTTCCTGGGTTTCCGCGGTTCTGTTCATACTTATGGTAGCAGGGGTTATCAGGTATATTAACCGCACGCAGTCGAATGAGGGAGTGAAGGAACTTATCAACCTGGCCCTGCTGCAATCGGAACCGGCACCACTCCAGAGTCTTGCCACTGCAATCCAGGCCTGGGAGCTGGACAGCAGTTCGGTGCTGCTCCACCAATTGATTATCCGCAATGCATACAAGCTGATTTATCAATCATCTGATTCGAATGTTTTACTTCAGGCGTTACAAACCGCTTTTGCACCTGTTGACCTGGGCAGTGACCTGTTACACGCGGAAATGAGCCGGGATGGAAAAATAATTTTCGGATGGCAGCAGGACCAATCTGTATTCATTTATAAGACTGCCGGACGAATGTTCTCCCGTTTTAAAGTGAAGGATGAAATTTTGTCCATCAAATGCAGCCCGCGGGATGAAAAGTTGGCTGTTATCCTCAGGAATGGTAAATGTTTAGTAATGGATTGGGATGGAAACACCAAATATGCCATTCAGGTCACACCCAATTACCTCCTGAACGAACGATTGGTTGTGTTTTTCCCGGAAGGGAAGTATGATCTGGCGGGCGTTTCAGGAAGTGATGCAATAATTGTCGACAGTACCGGAAGAATCCTGTTCAGGCTGAAAGGTCATACAGGCTCTGTGAATTCCCTCGACATATCTCCCGATGGCAGGTTTGTTGCTACTGCTTCCAGCGACAAACAGGTGCTTATCTGGAACTTTAACCATAAAAGTAAAAGTTTTAGTCCCTACGATACACTCATCGGCCATCGGGACACGGTATGGTCCTGCGAATTTAGCAGGAGAGGACTCTATGTGCTGACCGCCTCAGCTGACACAACTATAGGGGTTTGGGACCTGTACGGGAATCTAATGAATACCCAGTTCTATTTTGGGCAGTTGATTGGGCTTGGAGATCATTCTAAAACCACTGAGATATCAAATGACCCGGATAAGTATGATCCACAATTCTCACTTTACTACAGGAGAGCCTGCAATGCCTCTTTTACTATGCGGGAAATGGCAATTGTAGTTTCGGATTATGGAATTGACCAAAAAGGCAGACCTTCACATCGGCAATTTTTGCTATTTGACCAGGGTGCGCTCTGGTTGCAGCGGATAAAAGACAATATAATCTGGGGACTGCTGGGTGAGAGTTCGGTATTCCCTCCTGTATCCTTCGTAAAGGTGGTTACCTCGCCGGATTGCCGCATTGCTGCAGTTGTACTTCCAGGGGAGGAACATATACAACTGAGTTCACTGGTTGGTTTTAACATCCTGGAGATAGCAGGTTCCTTCCCCATGTTTTCCAAAGATGGAATGTACTTTTACTGGGTGAAGGGGACCCGGATCAACATACTCCCCTTGATCCCGGCTGCAATGAGGCATGATATACATCCCGAACATTTAAAGGAAAAAACCGGAATAAAAACCATCTGGACTCCGCTTTAACCTGAAACCAGGTAGTTCTCGTCAGCCAGTTAAATTAAGAAATACTCAATTATCCGGGAATAACCCATTCTTATTCTCCGGCTGATAATTATTGTACATTTCAAATGAAACACCTGGAGGTCCTGAAGGGAAAATAAAACTCGTCCCCTTAGGAAATATGTAAAAGCAAGTAACAAGAGTCAGGAAAAAAATCCAGGGAATCATTGTCCTGCCGAGAATGCGCTTTTCCAGTTTACTCCACTCAAAATAGTTCGATCGTGGTAACACGAGGATGAACAGAAGCGTTGCCAGGAGAACCGGGATCTGGAAAACCATAACTAATAAGCCAGCTCCAGGCCAGTGTTGAAATTTGAAAAGCAGGGCCATAAATGCAAAGGCCAATAAAAGTCCACCAATGAAAGAAGCGTATTTTAGAAAACTATTTTTTGGAATCATAAACAAACTTCCCAGGCCGGATGCATACATTCCGAGCGCCATCAGAATAGAGCTTAGTCCTAAAATAAATCCTGCGAGAGGCCAGTGCATTCTCTTCATCACAATGCCAATCAGGATAAAGGTCATGGCAATGATGATTCCCCTGGGAGACTCAGGATTAAACAGAAAAAGTCTGATAACAATTACTGCTAATATGAAGGAAGCCAGGATACCTGTGAGGAGTATCAGGAAGATCCAATCATTGTTGGAGGCTATACTGAAAGATATCGTTACCATTACGAAAAGTAATGTAGCAAGCCACCACATCCAGGTTATTTTTTTTGATTTGATCTTTTCCTGATACATGAAAAAGTAGGGGATCAGGAGTGAAAGGAAAGAAAGTGCAAATCCGGCAACACCCATACTCTGGTAACCTTCATAACCGGTCACAAATCCTGCAATAATCATGATAATAAAGATCGCAAGCGCCGAAAAGGAGAAAATGATTATTATTTTATGCAGGGAGGTTTTCATTGGCTGGGGATTAATGGTGATTGAAAAACACAAAAAAATAACATCTAAACTATAATTGAATCGCTAATCCGGAATGCCTACAGCGAAGGTATTCAAAATTTCGGCATATGTCAAGAGGGAGGGCAGAGATCGATATAGATAATTGATTAAATTTCTTTATTTTCATGCATTTACTATACGGCTGCCCTGAAATAACGGGAATTCCAACGCACTTCAGGTATCCGCGAACATATTGACCAGAACAATAAGGAAGCCTATAAACACAGCTATTCTGGCAGGAATGAAATAGTTAGTTTGGAAACCAAAACTCCTCAGGCAACCCTGGCTGCAGGATATGCATTAGTTCGGGTTTCGTCTTCACCTCGCAATAAATACTTTTCACTGTTTTGGTAGTCAGATGCGGCGTTAAACCTGGCAAGCAATTCACCTGATTTCTTTTTCCGGGCTTAATGAAAATCAGGAAAGAGTGAGCCAAAGCACAAGATAGCCAGCTTTCTAATAACTTCAATTTTCGGCAAATGATGAATTCGTCCATTTTGGATATTTATGGAAATCAGGAACTGGACGAGGGAATTGAAACGAATAACGTTGAGTCCTGCTTTAAAAGCCTGGTAGCATTATGGTATCGGTATTGCAAAAAATATGGATGATTTTCTCTTTATGGGAATTTTTTTCTGTAAGGATCAAAGAGTAAATTAGTATAAAAAGATTAATTAAAAAGAATTTATTGGTTTTTATGGAGAATTGCGTTCAGGAGAGATCGAACTTTCCTTTAAATGGTAACAGTTCTGGCTTTATGAATTGAGAGCGTTACCAGGATTCTGAAGTTGGGATATTACTCGGAAGCCCGGATAAATAAGAATGGTATCCGGCATTCAGAGTAGATCCGACAATGAGACATATAGAGGTAATTATTGATTCTTTTTATTGTTTCTGGATTAAAAAGTGTAAATTAGTCTATTGATATTTGGGATAAAAACATTAATTCAGGTAGCCGCAAATAACCAGAAGTTCAATTGTTGGTAATCGTTTGGGGAAGTTTATTTTTGAATAATAGTTTTCCAATACAAATAATCAACTAATGCTGGAACTTGCCACCCCCTTCAAATTCCTCGACAGCTACACCCGCGAAGACCGTGAGATTTTCTTCGGACGGGAGCAGGAGATCGAAGAACTGTACCGCAAGGTATTCGAGAGTAAGATATTGCTGGTATATGGCGTCTCCGGCACAGGCAAGTCATCCCTTATCCATTGCGGGCTGGCCAATAAAATCCAGGAGTCGGACTGGCTGCCCGTTAATGTACGCAGGGGAGGAGATTTTCTGGAAAGCATGGCGCTGGCCCTCCGGCAGGTAGCCCTTTCACCTCTCAGTGATCAGCTGAGTACCCCCCTGCAATTTAAAAAAGCAGTCAGGTCAGTGTACCTCGATCATTATAAACCGGTCTTTTTTCTCTTTGACCAGTTCGAGGAGCTGTTTATCTTTGGTTCAGCCCTGGAAAGGGAACTCTTCCAGCAGGTGCTGAAAAGCCTTCTGGCATCCGATATCCAGTGCCGCTTTGTTTTTATCCTTCGCGAGGAATATCTTGCCTCCCTGTCTCATTCGAAAAGGCTATCCCCGGTTTCTTTTCCAACCGCCTGCGGATCGAGCGCATGAGCCTTGAGAATGCCAGACTGGTGATCGAAGGTCCCTGCAGGGTTCATGGGATCGGATTGGCGGAGGGTTTTGCGGAAAAAGTGCTTGCAAAACTCTGTCCGGATGAAAACGAGGTGGAACTTACTTTCTTACAGGTTTTCCTCGACCGGCTCTACCGGATGGCATCGAAAGATAAGGTTGATGCGGGTTCTCTCCAGTTTCACACGGGGCTCATCGAGGAAGCAGGTAGTGTAACCGATATACTTGGTAACTTCCTGGATGAGCAAATCGCACAGCAGGAAAATCCGGAACTGGCCCTGGCGGCACTGAAAGCCTTCGTTTCATCCAGGGGAACTCGCCAGCCCATGGATGCCACTGAGGTGAGGGACTATGCACTATCCCTCGGAAAAATGGCAGACGAAAAAGAACTCACAACCTTGCTGGCTCAGTTTGTGAATCTGCGCATCCTGCACGACAAGGACCAGCACGGGAAATATGAACTCCGGCATGATGCACTGGCTGCTAAGATTTTCGAGAAGTTTACACTGGTGGAAAAAGAACTGCTGGAGGTCCGCCGCTTTGTGGAAAATGCCCAGCAGAATTTCCAGAGCCGCGGGATATTCCTGGGGAATGACGACCTGAACTACCTGGATGGGTATGGGAAACGCCTGGTGTTGCCGCCTGCGCTCGAGGATTTTGTTCAGATGAACCGGCAGAAACTCTTTGCAAGGCAAAAGGCTTTCAGGAGGCTCTCGTGGATTTCGGCAATCATTTTTCTGGTCATGGTTGGTGGTGTGGTTCAATATATTATTCGAACCCAAAGAAATGTCGATGTACAGAACCTTGTTTATAAAGGTTTTTTTCAATCCCAGCATTCTGTAAAAACCGGGCTGGCCACTATTTGTGATGCCTGGGAAAAGGACAGCAGTTCCATCGTTTTACACCAGATCTTTGTTAAGAATATTTATAAGCTGCTTTACGAGTCAACGGATTCAAGCCTTGAAATGATTCAGTTAAGACAGGAATACGCCCCGGTGGATCTGGGTGATAGTATCGTTCATGCCGAAATCGGGAGGGATGGAAAAATAATCTTTGGGTGGTTAGCTGATCAAACCATCTTCATATATAAACCATTTGGAAAAAAACTTGTCAGGTTCTCACCCGGCTTTGAAGTAATCGCGATTGAAGTTGCAGGCGACCGGGATCGCATTGCAGTTATCTCAAGGGAAGGACCTGGAAAGGTATTTGATTTTGAGGGAAATGTATTGTACGATTTCCTGGTTAGCCCAAATTATCTCATGAATGAACGGCTGGCCTGTTTCTTCCCGCATGGAATGAAGTATGACCTGGCTTTAGTGAGAGGTAATAATGCAATTATTACCGACAGCCTGGGGAAACAATTGTTTGTCCTGGAAGGACATCATGGCAATATTAATTCACTTGATGTATCTCCTGACGGAAGATTTGTTGCAACAGCTTCGTGTGATAAGCTGGCTCTAATCTGGAATTTCAACCAACTTACAAAAGTATTCAGCCCATATGATACTTTAGCCGGTCACAAGGATACTGTTTGGTCAGTTGAGTTTGATAGCCAGGGACTTTTCCTGCTAACAGCATCATCAGATACCACAACCCGCATTTGGGATCTGAACGGGAATGATCGCAATTCCGGATTGTATTTTGGTAGTTTGGTCGGAAAAAAACAGCATTTGAAAACAAATAATATTCTGTCGGATAATGATAAGTATGACCCCCATCTCTCAATTTATTATCGAAAAAGTTGTAATGCTGGTTTCACATTGAATGGGTATGGATTCATTACCTGCTTTTATGAAGATGTGTATGCTTCTGGTGTGAAAAAATATTATGAAGCGATGTTTGATGTTGTTGGGGTAAATTGGCTCCAACTTGTTAAGGATCCTGTACTTGATGATTTGGATCCTCTTAAATATGACTTCAATGGCAGCCCGTTCTCGGGGATTGCATTCTCTGACAACAACAGGCTGGCAGCCTTGGTACCTCTGGGATCGGATGATCTGGTCCTTTCCTCGTTAAGTGGGTACAAAGCAATAACATTGAAAGGAACCTCGCCAATGTTTTCAGCCGGCTCGAAGGATTTGTTCTGGACCAGGGGCTCAGAGTTGCATGTTTTACCTTTACGTCCGCCTGATATAGCAAGGTTTATAAATGATTCACTTGGAGAATCCTCCAGGGGAATTTGGATTTCTTTTTAGAGCCCAGGTGAAAGCCCATTTTTCGGTTCGGGTTGGTAATATTGATAATACGATGGAGGTGGTATTTTGGTATTGTAAAAAATGAAACTCATACCCTTTGGATTCAGGTATACTCTTGAAATTAATACCAGAAAAAACACCCAGGGAATGAGTGTCCGGCTAAGAATCCTTTTTTCAGGTTTACTCCATTCAAAATAATCTGATCTTGGTAAAAGTAAAATAAAGAAAAGTGTAGCCAAGAGGATGGGTATCTGGCTGAGCATGATGAATAATCCTGCCATAGGCCAATGTTGCATTTTAAATAATAAGCCGAGAAATGCCATTGACAACAGAAGGTCTGCAATAAAGGTAGCATTCCTCAAAAATCGATTGTTCTTTATTGTTAGAAAATTAAATATCCCTGAGGTAAACATGCCCAATGCCATAGGAATGCAACAAATTGTAATAAGAAAGCCTGCAAGGGGTAGATGCATTTTTTTCATTAAAATTCCAACGCAGATCAATACCATAGCAATGGCTATTCCAAGCAGCGAATCTTCGTTAAATAGGAATAGTCGCATTATCACAAATGAGAGAAATAAGGATATGAAAAGATATGCAATGACCAGAAGAAAATAGTTTTCCTGATCAATAGCATAAGCCATTAATAAAAAACCTGGCACAAAAAGAATTGTGGTTATAATTCCAAGAAGCCATACCCTTCTTTTTTTTAAATGCTCACGATACTTAATAAAGAATAGTGCGGTGGTTGTCATGAGCGAAAAAGAATATACCAAGGTACTGGATAAGGTTATTAAGTCACTTTGATTATAGGTTACAAAGGCGATGGAGAACAGTACAAGGAATACTACTGACATAACCAGGGATATTATTTCGGCTCGGAAATGCAGTCTTGAAATCATACTTCCCAATTTTTGGTGTATCTATTAATCCAATTATTTACCTGATTATTCGGTTGTATAAAACATCATCGAAGTTATTCAAATTTGGTGTGCTTGTCAAGTGTTTCTTTGGTCAAATTTATTCTTCTTGAAATTTTCAGGAAATTTTCATATATTTACTTCAATACTCCGGTGATCCAGCAACTCATCCCAGCATGCCAGTTTCCAGGGAATATATTGACCAACTAAATGCAGAAGCCTTCCGGCAACGATATTCCGGCTACGGTGAACCAGTAAGCCTGGCAACGAAAGCCCTTGAGGCTGCACTGAAGACTGGTTATGAGCACGGAATTGCTTTCGCCCGGCTCAACCTGGCCATTGCGGCCTTTCTTCGTTCCGAAAACCAGCTTGCCCTTACCGAAGCCTCGGCTGCCAGAGAATATTTTGAGCATCACCCCTTCGAAACCGGGTATGCACTTGCATTGAACCTGCTCGGGAACCTGCAGGAGAGTCTGGGTGATTATGAAAAAGGACTGGAGTATTGCCTGCAAGCCTATAAACTGGCCGGGTCAGGCACCGACGAAGAAACAAGGGCCGAAGTAGCCGGAACACTTGGGCTGATCTATTCACGACTCTGTGACTTCGACAAAGCACTTCAATTTTATACAGAATCACTGGAAATCCGTTCAAAATTAGGAGATGAGCCGGGAATGGCCTCCTCCCTCAACCGGATTGCCATGATCCACCGGCAGGGCAAAAATTACCCAGAAGCTCTGAAATACTACTTCCAGAGCCTGGCTATCCGGGAGGACCGGGGCTTGTCAAGCGCAATCCCCTGGACATACCTGGGGATAGCCAGTACGTATGAAGAGATGGGCAAGTATATGGAAGCCCTTGAGTATTATCATAAAATCTCTGAGAATGCTGATAAACGCTGTCAACTGCAATGTAACCTGGGGGCGGGACGTACATCCCTGCAACTGGGTGATCATGTAAAATCAGAACAACTCCTGCGGAGAGCACTGAACATGGCCAGGGACCTGCAAGCCAGACCCCTGATTTCTGATGTGTGGATGGCCCTCGCAAACCTGTATGAATCGCAAGGTAATCTTGAACTGGCACTGGATGCATACAAAAAACACCTGATTGAAAAGGAGGCTGTGCTTAACGATGAAGCCCGCCAGCGCATGCAGAAGCTTGAAATAGCCCATGCCATCGAGAAGTCGGAGCAGGAAAAGGAAATCTACCGGCTCCGGCATGTTGAACTGAAGGAGGCTTATGACCAGATCGAAGAAAAAAACCGGGAGATCACCGGCTCCATCGCCTATGCCAAACGAATACAGAATGCCCTTCTCCCGGAATTTTCGGAAATCCCCTGGCTGGTGGATCATGCCTTCATCCTGTACCTCCCCCGTGATATCGTTAGCGGTGATTTTTACTGGTTCACCGAATTCAACGGCACGATCTTCCTTGCGGCTGCAGACTGCACCGGGCATGGTGTTCCGGGTGCCTTCATGAGCATGCTGGGCATCTCCTTCCTGGATGAGATCGTGAACCGGCGGGAAATACTTCAACCAGCCGCTATCCTCGATGCCCTGAGAAATGAGGTGGTTCGTTCCCTCCATCAGACCGGCAAGGATGAGGAATCGAAGGATGGAATGGATATTGCCCTCTGTTCTGTCAATCCTGAAAAATCGGAAGTTTTATTTGCCGGGGCATTCAACAGCGCATATCATATCAAGCAGGGGATACTTGCAGAAATACCGGCAGATCATATGCCTATAGGTATTCACAGAGTCATGGATCAGAATTTCAATCATCAGAAATTGCGACCTGAAGCAGGGGATATGCTATACCTCTTCTCCGATGGCCTGGCCGATCAGTTCGGAGGCCCCAGGGGAAAAAAATTCAAATACCAGCAGTTGCAGGAATTGTTACTGGAGGTGAATACCCTCCCCCTGGAAGAGCAACGAACCCTCATTGAAAAACGATTCACAGACTGGAAAGGTTCGCTCGATCAGGTGGATGATATTCTGTTGGTGGGGATACGGTTTTAACTTTTTGATACTGTTCTGTCTTAATAAAAATATTTTTGTTTGCATGGGCACTATTGAAACACTCATTCTCCGGAATTGTGCAGATTGCTTCGCTGCGCTCGCAATGACCAAATAAACCTGAGGGTCGAAACGGCGCAACCGTTTCGACCTCCTTCCTATCATTGCGAGCGCAGCCAATCTGTTAGTCCCTTGATGATTTTATTTTTTATACCAGCACCCTTCTTCATAACAAATAACGAAAAAATAATATCAAAAAATCTTCTCCATCCTTATGATAACTTCCACAACCGAAGTAAATGAATTCTATGTAATCCTGAGCGGGTATTTTGTTTATGAGTCGGATGCAGTCGATAATTCCATACTCGCTGAACATTTTGAATCCTGGAAACACCGCATCAACGGGGGTGCATACCAATCAACCTTCGATTACCTCAACCAAAGTTATTACGGGGGATATAAGAATATCATGCTTCCGGATAACCTGCATGAATATACAGGGAGAATCAAGGCTGGCAGGCTGCAACACCTCACCCTTAAAAAGGAAGGCAATGATATATTTGAAAAAACATTTACCCTTGCTGCAAACAAAAAGTCGGAGATAGATTTTACAGTTGAATATAGTGATGTTTTTCTTTTTCCGGGTGAAATTGGGATGTTTTCATTCAAACTTCTGCTCAGGCAGACATCTCCCGACCTGGGAACCATATCTTCCTTTCTCAACAGAATCAGGCAGTTGAACAGTGAACTCAGGTACCCGGGAGAATCGGAAGGAAAGACAATCCGTGATTTCGTTGAGCAATATGCCCTGGTACCCCTCAATTGTCCTGCCAGCTGGACAGAATATAATCCCCAGCTTAAAACGTACACTTTCATTAACCTGAAGGAGGAGGCAGATGATGCAGAGATGGATGCCTTGTTATATGATATGGGAAATATAGCTCCTGTGGGCTCAGCTTTGGGGAAAGGGGCGAACAGTCCTTCATCCGCATATTATGCCAGGCAGCTGGACGAAAACAGGTTGTCAGTATTTCGCAATTGGTCAGCCCTGGCATTGTACGATACATTCACACGTGTCGGTATGAATTTCCCCGACACGTTTAAGAGTTGGGAATATGATTATTTCCTGGTGTATATTCATTGCCTGTACATCAAATTTTGCATGTATCTTACCAATGCAAGAATCACCACTGTTACGCATGTTACCCGCGATACCCAAAGACTGCGCGACCAATTTATCGATTTTGTAAATGATAATTACCATCACCAGATCTCCTATAAGTTTCTTCCTGACCTGTTGAAGGATAAAATTATGTTTGCACTCGAAGTTCCGAAGGAGATCGAGATGATGGAAGTTAAGATCAACAGGATCAACCAGCATTTAAGGGAGAAACGTGAAAGGTCGTTCAACCTCACCCTGCTGGCAATTACCCTCCTGAGTGTATTCCCGGTCGTTTATAATTTTTAGGAAAGGCTTGTATTTCTTGGACTCCCGCGCACCTTCGTATATCCTTACCCCAGCCTGGGAGTAATCACCCTCATCCTGATTCTTATATATGTTCTGCTTAGGAACAAATCCAGTAATAAATGAAATGATCAGCAATTTTCGAAATGGTCATTAGAATTTGCATATGTAGGGCCATGCCATGGCATGGCCCTGCATATGCAAATTCTAATGACCGCATCATCTGAAATCCTTTACCTGACTGTTCTCTTTTTCTCCAACACTCACTCCGTCCTTACCTTCTTAGCTTAATATGCGTTTTATTCATAAGTCAGGCATATGGCTACAAAAAATCTGGACCCGCCTTCGTGAAATCCTCCGTGAATTCCTTCGTTCCTTTGTGGTTTAAATTATATAACACCCATTGTTATTCAAACCTGGATACTGGAACCCGCCCTAAAAAGGGTCGGGCAGGCCCGGAACACGGAACCCGGAACCCGGAACCCGCCCCAAAAAAGGGTCGGGCAGGCCCGGAACATATCAACATTACTCCCCTTCCTCCTCCACAAACCGAATCCCAAACGTTTCAAGTTCCTTCATCACGGGTTCATAAATTTCCTTTTGCAGCGGGATGTGAACACCCCGCAGTGAAATCTTCCCGGTGAGCAGAAGCTTAGCGGCTATAGCAACCGGCAGCCCCACTGTCATGGCCATGGCGGTGTTCTCGCTGTCGGTACCCCTGTAAACGAGTGAAGATATAATTTTCTTCTTCTTTCCTTCCTGTTGGAATTCAAACTGGTGCTGCATCACGATCATGTCCTTGTCTTCCGGATCGAGCGCCCATTTTCTTGAAAGGATGTGTTGCAGAATCTGAGCAGGACTTACATTCTTCAATCCTATAGGTTCATTGCTGAACAAACCCAGCCAGCGGATCTTGTACATGGTTTCTGAATCCTTGTCAACACCCAGGTATTCGGCTACCTTATCCTCCACTGCCATGGTTGGGCTCCAGGCCAGGAAGCTGTTGGTGAATTCGCGGATGGTCATCTTTTCGGAGTCGTGTACAATAAAACTGTCGTCGGTAAGCCCGAGCTGAACCATCATGTCCCAGGCTCTGCAATAGCCCGGCCGCCGTATAGTTCCGCGGAACATGGTATGCACCTTGTCGAGACCGTAGGCATGCTGATATTTTAGTGAATCACGGTTCGGGTAGGCTTCGAACTCACCCAGGTCGAGCACATAAATCCGTTCGTATCGCCTGAAGATCTTATAATAGGGAATGTATTTGTACATCCCGTTGTGCAGGAACTGCGCACCACCCTGCCCGGCAAGTACCACGTTACGGGGGTTCCAGGTAAACTTGTAATTCCATGGATTGTTATCATGTTTGGGTGAAACAAGTCCCCCTGTATTGGATTCAAAGGCTGTGATTTCGGCTCCTTCCTCCTTAAGCCGGTCGATCACCTGCATAGCCGACATATGATCGATGCCTGGATCAACACCAATCTCATTCAGTAAAAGCAGGCCTTTGGACCTGGCCTCGGCATCCAATGCCTGCATCTCAGGGGACACATAGGAGGCTGTGATGAGATGTTTTCCAAAATCCACGCAGTCACGCGCCACAGGAGGATGCATGCGGGCAGGCAACATGGAAATCACCAGGTCGGCTTCGCGGATGGCGTTGGATCGCTGGATCATATCGGAGGCATCCAGTTGTAATGCTCCCGCACGGGGGTGACCTGCTGTTTTCCGTTGCGCCATTTCAAGTGAGGAATCTGCCACGAGTACAAACCAGTCATTGGCTTCGGAACGGTCAATGAGGTAACGGATCAGGGCGTTGGAAGACAGGCCGGCACCGAGAATAAGGATCTTTTTCATGGATTGATTGAAGAAAAATAGTCTTTTCGAAGATACCGGATCTGAAAATGATTTTTTATGTTGAAGATCAGGTTTGGTTTAATTTTCATGTGTATGATCTTTTTCTGAATCAGGAAGATTGTAAGCCTGATTCCAGTTGAATCAGATTGCTTACTTTCCGGTTCAATAAACTCATACATATTGCTGATAAACCAGATTTATTTTTCAGTATCAGAAAGGGCCCGGATTTGTATATTTGTGAATAATCCAATCTCCCCTCCTGTTAACTCGTTCGATAATCAGCCAACAACAAATAGTCTAAAAGCAAACAGCCAACAGCCAATAGCCAACAGCCAACTTTATGATTCAGGCAATCATCTTCGATATGGACGGGGTGCTCGTCGACAGTGAACCTCTGCACTACGAGGCTGACTCGGAGGTTTTTCGCGAACTGGGCATACAGGTTAGCAAGGAAGACCGGGATACCTTCCTGGGCAAGGGTCCTGAGGGGGTACTGGCATTTCTGAAAAACAAATACAGGTTGACGCAAAGTCTGGAGGAACTGATCAATCTGGATAATCAGGTTCGCTTCAGGTATTTTCAAAACCATACCCCACCTCCCATGCCTGGTTTAAGAAGTCTTCTTGATGAGCTCCACCAGGAAGGCATTCCCATGGCGGTGGCAACCTCTTCTGTGCGTCTGCTGGTGGAATACCTGCTCGGGAACCTGGGTCTAAGCGGTTATTTTCAGCATATAGTGTGCGGGGATGATGTGCCGAAAACCAAACCGGACCCGGCTTTGTTCCTCCTCGCAGCGGCAAAACTGGGCATGCTCCCTTCCAGTTGCCTGGTAATAGAAGATTCACCCAACGGGTTTCTGGCCGCCCGGGCAGCAGGTATGAAATGTGCAATATATAACCGTTTTAATAAACAGGATCTCGCATCCCTGAAGGCAGATTACTCCTTTGCAGGTTTTACCGGTCTGCAGGCTGCAAGCCTGATCAATCTCTGACCCGCCCTTATTTTTCGAGAAACTCTATCCTCTTCTGCAGTTCTTCATTCTGCCGCTTTAGTTGATCGATCATACCCTGCTGACTTTTCATTCCTTCAACCAGCAAGGGAATGATTTCTTCATAAGAGACAGATTTGTACCCGTCGCCCATAGTTGAAACAGCATCCGGCAGAATTTTTTCCACCTCCTGGGCAATCAATCCGGTCTGGGTACCGGAGGGGAAGTTCCGGTCAGGGAAGGCTTCCCTGTTCCACTCATATTGTACTCCGCGTAGTTGCATTATTGCTGAAAGCGGATCTTTCAGTTCACGAATGGCAGTTTTGAACCGCGCATCCGACCAGGTGGAGAGCCCTGCCGTGATCACGGTGCCATTAGCCCAGATGGTTCCTCCCACTTCGAGCGTGGCATTTCCGGTCGGAATACGGTTGATGCCCACCCGTCCGTTCAGAAAATCCCCGCCGATAAGGGGCGAAGACGTGCTGGTATTTGCAATGTACAGCCTGTTCGAGGCGGTTTCATTGTATCCTGCCTGGTGGCCTATAAAGACATTGCCTGTACCTGTTGTGTTGCTATACCCGCTCTGATACCCCATGAATGTATTCTGTGAACCCGAACTGGTTTGATATCCTGACTGGTCTCCGAGGAAAATATTACGGGCACCCTCCGTATTCCCGCTACCGGCTGAAAAGCCAATGAAAAGATTGTAATATCCGGTGGTATTGGCGTATCCGCTGTAGTTTCCTACAAAAATATTATTCGATCCATCGGCATTGTTAAGCCCTGCAAGCGGTCCGATGAATATATTCCGGTCACCCATGTTATTGTTCAAGCCTGCACTCGAACCTATGAAAATGTTGTTGTCACCGCCGGTATTGCTTTGTCCTGCACCCGAACCCACGAAGGTATTCTGACTGCCGTCCAGATTGCTGAGCCCTGCAAACGATCCGAGGAAGGTGTTGGAACTTCCTGATGTATTGCTATACCCTGCATCGAAGCCCATGAAAGAGTTATAACTGCCGGTCTGGTTGAGGAATCCGCTCTTGTATCCTACAAAAAGATTTTTCGAACCCGAGGTATTGTTGTACCCGCTGTTGTACCCCAGGAAAATGTTGTCATTCCCGTTTATGTTGGAAAAGCCTGCCTGGTGACCCATGAACAGGTTGTTAAATCCATCCACATTGCTGTATCCGCTCTGGTAACCAAAGAATGAATTATAACCCCCGATGGTGTTGGTGCGACCGCTCTCATTTCCGACAAAGGAGTTGAAAGAGGCAGTGGTGTTGGCCCAGCCAGCAAAGTAGCCCAGGAAGAGGTTGTTGTTTCCGGTTGTATTCTTCATCCCCGATTTATACCCCATGAATGAATTGTATTTACCTGTTGTATTCAGATCCCCTGTATTCTGCCCGATAAAATAATTCTTGGGAGTAACCCGCATAAAGGCGCCTGCAGTTCCTGTTACCCCGAATCCTCCAAGTGTATCTGTTGAATACACCGATGTTTTTCCTTCGTTCACACTGAGGTAGTCCTGTGTAATTCCTTTGGAGGCACTTCGACTGCCAACAGCAAATCCACCCCTGCCACCCTTGCCGTTTATCCCTTCATTGAAATACACCCGCACACTGTCGGTTGTTACGGCCAGGTAATCGATAATGGAATCTGCTCCGGCTTTTCCGGGATTCCTTCCCCCGACAGCGAATCCCCCTCTGCCTCCCTTGGCACTCTCATTGAACCAGACGCGCACACCTTCCTCATATACGGCAAATACCGTATTCCCATTCTTGTCTTTTACTTCAAAAAGTGCCGAATCTGAGGCTATCGACTCATTACCCCGGATTATAAATGTTCCGTTGCTGCCGCTGGACTTGCCGGAATACAAGGCGTAGGGCACTGCCAGTATTTCACTGGTACCAAAATAAATGAACTCAGTGGTTTTATACACATCGGCTTCAACCTTAAGAAACCACCTGCCAACGGACCAGTCAATATCCGCGAGATTGTCTGAACTGGTGCCTGTACCTACTTCGAGGCTAATGATACCGAGAGGGCCGGTGAAAACATCCTGGTACTCCGTATAAACTACCTTTCCCTCGGGTGAACCGGAGAGAACCGATAGCCGGATGAGCACATCCTTCTCAAGAATTGGACCTGCTGCATCCCGCAACACAGCCTGGTAGTGAAATTTGCTCACCGCCGGTTGTGCCAGTACAACTACCGGCCCGGCCAGGAAAAGGATAAGTAAAATTTCTTTTATGAATTTCAGGTGGATCCTGGATTTTATTCTTTTGTTTATGTGTGTTAAGGCAGGAGAACTTGCGTGTAAATTCATGGCCGGGTAATTTAAGGGTTTGGTATATATTGATATAGTATAAAACAGTTTCATTACCATTTGGTTCAGGTTCTAAAGAACGAACCAGGAGGAGTATTAATACTGATTATAAATCAGTTTTTGAACGTATTGCCGGGGAGTAGGCAGCCGGGTATTTTTGTTTGCAACCCGAATTGCAGAATATTCTGCCTGATGCATCAATATGCAGAAATACCCGGAATTTGGGGGAATTCTGGCGGTGAGATTATTATTAAAAAAATATATATGAAAATCCTTAAACCCCTAAGTGAAGACTGGACGGCGGTAATCATTGGATTCACCATCCTGGCAAGCGTTATGTTGTCGGCTTTTTTGCCTGAACTGCCCAAATTCGGACCCAAAGAGGGATGGACGGGCACTGCCATGCTTATGGAACATGCCTTTACCATCAAAAACCTCCTTAATCTGGTATACACCCTGGTTTTATTCATGTTTTTCTCTGTTGCCGGAGCCTGGCTTACAGGGCGTAATATCAGGTATGCACTGCTTGCTTTTCCGGTAGTGTTTTTTCTTACACTCATTGCCCAATTACTCTCCACCTGGGTGACCTTTAAAAACCTGGGACTTGAAACCGTTCTGTTTTCCCTGCTCATCGGGCTCTTTCTGGGCAATTTTACCCGTCTGCCTGCCTTTTTGAGAGAGTCGCAGAGCGAATTTTTCATCAAGATTGGACTGGTTTTGCTGGGAGCCACTATTCTCTTTGGCGATATCATGAAGGCTGGTGCATTTGGATTGCTCCAGGCACTCGCTGTGGTCATTTCAGTTTGGTATTTTGCCTACTGGATCGCCCGAAAACTCAAGGTGGATGAAGAGATGGCCATGATGCTCTCCAGTGCAGTTTCCATTTGCGGGGTGTCGGCTGCAATTGCTACGGCAGGTGCCATTAAAGGTGACAGTAAAAAACTGTCTTATGTTATTTCCCTGGTTCTTCTGGTGGCGATTCCCATGATGCTGTTCATGCCTTTCCTGGCAAAGTGGATGGGATTGAGTCCGGAGGTAACAGGAGCTTGGCTGGGTGGAACAATCGATACAACCGGAGCGGTGGTGGCCTCCGGGACCATTGTGGGAGATATCGCCCTGAAATATGCTACCATCATTAAGTTTTCACAGAATGTATTGCTGGGGCTGGCTGCTTTTGTTATATCGATTTACTGGAGTTATTCACGAAAAGGACCAACGAATGATGCTGAGAAACCCGGTGCCAGGATAATATGGGAGCGCTTCCCGAAGTTTGTCCTGGGCTTCATACTGGCTTCCATAATGTTTTCTTTCCTCCTGAGCGCGGATACAGCCACGGCGCTGGCCAAGCCAATCAAGGCCTACCAGGGATTCTGGTTCAGCCTGGCATTTGTTTGCATCGGACTGGAGACACGCTTTATGGATATTGTGAAAATGGATAATGGTAAACCTCTTTACAGCTTTCTTATAGCACAATCCTTCAATATCGTCATAACACTGCTCGTGGCATTTCTGCTTTTTGGTGTGCTGGCAGCCTGATCATTAAATTTACTTGTGAGTACAGATAAAAACTAAGCTGCCCGGCTATTAGGCCGGGCAGCTTAGTTTTTATCTGAAAGGAATTACTTGCTGAAAAAATCCAGTACCGTCTCACGGTTCTGTGTATTTACCTCCAGCAGATATTGGTCCCCTTTGAATACGAACAGCTTACAGGCATTGGCCGGTTCGAGGAACATGGATTTCCGGTCACATTTGGCACCATCGCAGGCATACCGGTACAGGCGTAGTCCGTTATCCTGACGCAGCAACTCCATGAATACCTTTTTCCCGGTCTGTTTGTTGCCGGCATACAGTTCCTTCTTCTCAAAAATGCGGTCTCCCTTCTTATAACTCACTACCTCATCGTAGCTGATCCTGGTAAGCTGACCATCGTTGTCCTTTACCCGAATATTGAACAGTCCATAACTCAGGTCGGATACAATTACCTGACCGTCAGTAGTGATAATGTAGTCGCCATTCCCT
This sequence comes from Bacteroidales bacterium, assembly GCA_046329925.1. Lineage (GTDB taxonomy): Bacteria > Bacteroidota > Bacteroidia > Bacteroidales > JAAYUG01 > JAXLTS01. The sequence goes on along the minus strand of JAXLTS010000011.1, from coordinate 7,817 downwards.
GTGCTGGCTAAAGCTGGCAGGCTGAATACAGCTACCAGAATCAAAGTTGCGAGTGTTTTCATAGTGTGAAGTTTAATTTGGTTCGTTTGCTAATGAGACAATTTACCGGGCCTCATACCCTTTCCGGAAAACATGTTCTGTGCCGTTATGTGTTAAATCGTTTATTATTAGGAATATAAGTTGAAATGTTGCCTTCATTAATTGAAAAAATTGTCCGATAATGAGACAAGATTGTCCGAAATTGGATCAGATTAATTCCCGGACGGTGAGTTTTTTAACCTGAGCTGGTGACTCTATACCATGCATCCTGACAAGTATTTTAAGGTAAAACCAGCTGGATCTGTGCAAATGGGAAACTCAAAACAGCAATCGGGAAACCGTGACTTTTACCTTGATGGGCAGGATTGAAAAAAATATTGTCGGTTTATACTGCCCGTTTATTATTTTTGTTTCCCCTTAAACCTGTCTCCTTGTCATCAGCAAACGAAAATCTTGTCGAAACTCCCCTGATGAAGCAGTATCTGAGCATCAAGGAAAAACATCCGGATGCTATTCTGCTCTTTCGTGTGGGCGATTTTTATGAAACCTTTGGATCTGATGCTATCAAAGCCAGTGAAATACTGGGCATTACCCTCACCCGACGCGCCAATGGGGCTGCTTCTTTTGTGGAACTGGCAGGGTTTCCATTCCACGCCCTCGATACCTACCTTCCAAAACTGGTGCGGGCGGGGCAACGGGTTGCAATATGTGAACAACTCGAAGATCCCAAACTCACCAAGAAGATCGTAAAGCGTGGGATCACCGAACTCATCACCCCGGGTGTTTCCCTGAATGACAATGTGCTCGAACACCGGGAGAACAATTTTCTGGCCAGTGTACACTTCGACAAACAGGTCCTGGGGGTTGCCTTTCTCGACATTTCCACCGGGGAGTTCATGATGGCCGAAGGGAATAGCGATTACATCGATAAACTCCTCAGCAGTTTCCAGCCCAAGGAGGTACTCTTTGAACGAAGCATGCAAAAGCAGTTTGTCGAGTTATTTGGCAACAAGTATTACACTTTTAAACTCGATGATTGGGTATATACCCTGGAAACTGCCGAGGGACGTCTCCTGAAGCATTTTCAAACAAGCTCGCTCAAGGGATTCGGAGTTCACGGCCTTCAGGCAGGGATTGTTGCCGCCGGCTCCGTTTTGCTCTATCTGGAACAAACCCAGCATACCCGGCTTGATCATATCACAAGCCTTTCACGCATCGAGGAAGATCAGTATGTCTGGCTCGATAAATTCACCCTGCGTAACCTGGAGATTTTCTATTCATTGTATGAGGGTGCACGCACATTGATGGATGTGATCGACCGGACCATCTCTCCCATGGGATCACGTATGCTCAAGCGCTGGATTGCACTTCCGCTGAAACAGCTTCAACCTATACAGGACCGGCTTAATTCGGTGGAATACATGGTCTCCACACCAGCGTTCATGCAATCTCTCACAGAAGAAATACGCCAGGTAGGCGATCTGGAACGCCTGGCATCGAAGGTGTCCACCCAGCGCATTTCACCACGCGAAGTGGTACAGCTTAAACGCGCACTGCAGGCTGTAGGCCCCCTTCGTGAAGCCTGTTTCGCCACCGGCCTTGATCATCTTTGTCACCTGGCGGAGCAGCTCAATCCCTGCCTTTCCGTTGTGCAACGGATCGAACAGGAAATTACTGCAGATCCCCCTGTACAGTTACAAAAAGGAGGCGTGATCGCAAAAGGTGTTTCACCCGAACTGGACGAGCTAAGAACGATACTTTACTCCGGCAAGGATTTCCTGCAAAAAATACAGGAACGCGAAGCAGAGAGGACTGGTATTTCATCACTCAAGGTACATTTTAATAATGTATTCGGCTATTATATTGAAGTGAGGAACACGCATAAAGACAAGGTCCCGCCCGAATGGATACGAAAACAAACCCTGGTGAGTGCTGAACGATATATCACGGAGGAACTCAAGGAGTATGAGACCAAGATTCTGGGTGCCGAAGAACGCATCCTTGAATTGGAAACCCAGCTCTTTGGCCAGTTGGTGAGCAGCCTGGCAGAATTCATACCGGCAATTCAACTGGACGCCCAACTGATAGCAAGACTCGACTGCCTGTTGTCATTCGCCACCGTAGCAGTGGAAAACAAATATTTCAGACCTCAGATTGACGAATCAGATGTGCTTGAGATCCGCGATGGCAGGCACCCTGTGATCGAAACCATGTTACCTCCGGGTGAAAGCTACGTGGCTAACGATGTGTCACTCGATCCACAAAACCAACAGATCATCATTATTACGGGTCCAAACATGTCAGGGAAATCGGCCCTGCTCCGGCAAACTGCGCTGATAGTGCTGCTTGCACAGGCTGGTAGTTTTGTCCCTGCCCGTGCCGCACGTATCGGGATGGTGGATAAAATATTTACCCGGGTCGGAGCCTCCGATAACATCTCACTGGGTGAGTCCACCTTTATGGTTGAGATGACCGAAACTGCCAGCATCCTGAATAATCTCTCCGGCCGCAGTCTGGTTCTCCTCGACGAAATAGGGCGTGGTACCAGTACATACGACGGTATATCCGTGCCTGGGCTATGGTGGAGCCCTTATTCACGAACATCCCAGCACTGAGAGCCGAAACCCTTTGCAACCCATTACCATGAACTGAATGAGATGGCCAGATCCTTCGACCGAGGTAAAAATTATAATGTTACCATCCGCAAAGTTGGAAATAAAATTGATTTTTTTCTACACGAGAAGCTGGATTCCCATGTACCATTGAACTTATAGCCCTACAACATTATTCGTGCTTAACTTCGCACACACACACACACACTTATGGCGGAATGCCACGGCCTGAGTAGGCGGAGCCGGCAGATCCTGGAAGCAGCTCAGGGGCGCGGCGACGTGAGGCCTGGAAAAGCCCTCCCCGCTCGGCCGGCGGACGTCTGCCTGCCGCCTGCCCCCCCGCGCCTGCCAGCACGCGCGCACGCGCGCGCGCGCCATCCGCGGGTCGCGCGGGCCTGCGGCTGCTTCTTTCAGCTCGATGAGGGAGCTAAGCCGCTCAGGCAAGTCCGGGCCGGATACGAGCCTCGACATCGATCCATCCTTTCCGGATCCGTTGCTTTGGACAAACCGATGAAATGAGACTCACAGGTTCTGCCTTGGCAAAGAATAGTTCCTGCGAGTTTGAAAAATCACTGAGACAAACAGGAATGTTGAGGCATGCATCCATGTTCCTGCGAGAAGAAGAGAGAGAGAGAGAGAAACTTCCGTGAAAGAGTTTTTATCAATTGGGAAAGTCGGTGCAATTGAATAAGTTGGTATTCAAAGTCAATAAACAGATTAAAATACAGTAAGATAAAAATATTTAAATTTTTCAGCTATTTTCAAGTAAAATTTAGCTCGCTTGAATCCAGGTGCAACAGATCACAGCAGGACCATCTTGCAATTGTTCAAGCCTCAAGAGCCGAGATCATCTTGCAATCCCATCTATCACATTCAGGACTGTTGTCAGACATGAACCCGAACCTGCAGGAGGCTGTTGCAGTGACCCAGATCACGGCACTGCAGTCAGGCTTGGGCACTGAGTGAGATATCACTAGTGAGGATAATTTCAGAAAAACACCAGGAGCCTGGGTTCAGTGGTTTCCCAGACAGAAGCAGCATTCGCTCCGGATTGCTTTCCGTAGAAGGGATTTTTCAGGAAGCAGTTGGGAACAGTATCAGCAGCGAGAAACTGCACAAGTATCCGAAAAAGCCTCTCTCAGGACTGGGCCAGGACAGCACTGTTCTCTGCTCATTCCAGCATCTGAAAGCATGGGATGCATTTATCTGCTGGCCAGGATCCAGTGGGTGCCAGGAAGAAGGGCACCTGTGCAGCCACTCCGGGCCACCCTACTGTTGCATTCCCCGGGGGGGGGGGGGGGGGGGGGGGGGGGGGGGGGGGGGGGGGGGGGGGGGGGGGGGGGGGGGGGGGGGGGGGGGGGGGGGGGGGGGGGGGGGGCTGCCTGCTTTGCTTCAAAAGCCATTTGGCAGACTTGGTCTGCTGAAACACTGAATGTTCGATATCATATAAGATGCTTTCAATCGCTGGAACAGGGACTTGCATCCCAGCACTGTGAATAATCTTGCATCCTGCTTCCGCTGATCAGGTGATCTGGCATATTTTCACAATTCATACCAGCCGTGAACATCTTTTTCCTTTACAGTTCATTTCTGTGTCCTAGAACAAATGTTCCATCAGACAGGTGTAACGATAAATGGAGATATCATGGAAAAAGAGTTAAGAGACACAGCTAAAATGATCAGTCATTCCAGAATTTTCTTCCATCCCTTGGATAAGGACACAACTGATGGATATGCAAATTAGCATTAAATCAGATTAGCCCATCAGTTTGTATCAAGCCTATGCCGTTAAAGCTGGAGCATTCCTATGACATACCAACAAAAGATCAACAAATGCTGGTAAGGCCTGTGTGATTGATTTCCTGCAGGAATTCAACTCATCATCAGAGAGATTAAAAGGCATTCAAGGAAACAATTGAAAGGCTTATCAGGATGGCAAGTGGGGAAGTCAATCTATGATGTCAACAAATTCAACTGAAACCTACAGAAGACTGGAAGATATCTTCAAGAGGAAATCAGGACAAAATGCGTGGATAGCACGTCAAAGGAACAATACGATCTGGAAATAATATTGGAAACTGATTATGTAACCAGGGATGGAACGCCAAAGATAAAACTTTGCGAAATTTGCCTTCAGTTGGTGCCGAATTATGTAAAAACTGCGCTTCAGCTTTGGCGCACAAGGAAGGTGGCAGGTTCATACACGGGTGCAACGGCACACGACCTGATCCTGATGCGGAAACACTCCGGACCGAAGGTGAAAGTGAAAGCCTCCGGCGGCGTTCGGACGCTCAGCGAACTGTTGAAATACAAAGAGATCGGGATTAGCCGGTGTGGAGCAACAGCAACGGTTGTCATGCTGGAAGAAGCAAAAAAAATGTTCGGTGAATAATCATAAAAACGAAACCTTATGTTCATTGTTGAAAATTATGCGCAGGCAGTATTCTTCTGCTTTGTCACAATGCTTTGCTGGGGCTCATGGGCTAATACCTCAAAGTGTACCACAGACAAGTGGCAGTTTCCTCTTTTCTATTGGGACTATTCCTTTGGCCTATTGCTGATGGCACTGGTGTATGGATTGACCATGGGTAGTATGGGCGAAAATGGTCGTGGATTTATAGAGGACTTGTCCCAGGCAAACAGTTCTTCCATCGGATTTGCCTTACTGGGTGGTGCCGTGTTCAATCTGTCGAACCTGATGGTAGTGGCTGCAATTGCCATTGCAGGGCTTTCTGTTGCCTTTCCCATTGCCGTTGGTCTGGCATTGGTTCTTGGCGTTATAATCAATTATATCAAGGTGCCGGCCGGAAATCCCCTGCTGTTATTTGTCGGTGTGGGTCTTGTGGTTACTGCAATGGTGGTGAATGCTATTGCATCCGGCAAAATGGCAAAGGGCAGGGAAGGTGCCTCCCGCAAAGGGATCGTTGTTTCAATCATTGCCGGTGTAATCATGGCATTTTTCTACCGCTTTGTCGCTGAAGGTATGACCACAAACTTTGCAATGCCCCAGGCTGGCAAACTTACTCCCTACTCCGCAGTGCTGATCTTCTCAGTCGGCGTCTTTTTGTCGAATTTTCTCTGGAACACTTTTTTCATGTACAAACCCATTACCGGCACTCCCGTTACGTACAGTGATTATTTCACAAAGGGAACATGGAAACAGCACCTCATCGGTATTGCCGGTGGATTAATTTTCAATACCGGATTCCTTTTCAACCTCATCGCATCCGAAAAAGCCGGCCCGGCTATTTCTTATGGCCTCGGACAAGGAGCCACCATGATCGGTGCAGCATGGGGTATCTTTGTTTTTCACGAGTTCAAAGGGGCAAACCGGTCGGTGAACAGGTTGCTTACTGTAATGTTTCTAACCTTCTTTGCCGGCCTTGCACTTATAATCATTGCACGAAATAATTAGTCATAAACATAAAATTGGGAAGTGGAGGAGTCTGCAGCGACTGCAATGCTTAACAAGAAGAGGAGTATCAAATCAGTGAACCCGGAACCCGGAACCCGGAACCTTACTATTCCAACAGCCCAGATTCAACCTATTTACATTCATCTTATGAAAAAAACAATCACAGTTATCGGGAGTTCAAATATCGACATGATCATGAAGATGGATCAACTCCCTCGACTGGGTGAGACAGTAACCGATGCGGAATACACCCAGGTATATGGTGGAAAGGGCGCGAATCAGGCGGTTGCTGCTGCCAGGGCCGGTGGACAGGTCATCTTTGTGAATTGTGTGGGCGATGACGTCTTTGCCAGACCTATGGTGGAAGGCTTTATGCGCGACGGGATAGACATTGGATTTGTCTTTTCAGAAACAGGCATTTCCTCGGGTACAGCTCTTATCATGGTCGACAGCCAGGGACGAAACTATCTCTCGGTTGCTCCGGGCGCTAATTACAGGCTTACCGGAGACCATATCCGCAAAGCCATTTCGGCACTCCAGAAAGCCGACCTGGTGATTATTCAAAATGAAATTCCTGCAGATACGAATGCCTTCGTTGTAGAAAGTGCCTTCAAGCTGGGTAAGAAAGTAATGTACAATTTTGCCCCGGCCAAAAAACTGAGTCCGGAGATATTTTCGAAAATATGGATGCTGGTCGTGAATGAGACTGAAGCGGAATTTCTTTCAGGCGGGCAGGTGGAATCGAATGAGCAGGTGGTGCAGGCAGCAGAGAAGCTGGCAGCCGCTGGCCCCGCGGTGGTTATTATTACCCTTGGCATACGTGGATCCTATGTGCATGCACCTGAAATGAAAGAGTTCCTGCCTGCCTGTCCGGTAAAAGCTGTTGATACCACTGCTGCAGGCGACACTTATTGCGGGAGCCTGGCAGTAGCTCTTGCTGAAGGAAAGGACTTGCGCGAGGCAGTGAAATTTGCCTCCGCCGCATCAGCCATCTCTGTTACCAGGCTGGGTGCGCAACCATCTGTACCATTGCGGAGCGAGATAGAGGCATTTATTAAAACTGCAGGTTTATGAGTGCAAAAGTGAAAGTCAGCCGGCGCTCTTTCTTCCGTACAGCCGCTTATTCGGCTCCGGTGCTGGCAGGTGCAGGTGTTTTATCTTCCTGCAGCAGTTCACCGCATGGCAGTAATCCTCAACCGGGATTGTTGCCTGTCTTTAAGGGGAAAGGATATCAACCTTCTGACGGACCTTCCGGACTGCTTTTTTCACAAATCGGATATGAGCTTGGCCTGCCGGTAAAGGTGATTGTAAGACTTCCCAAAAGAGAATTCCTTGGCGCCTCTGCCACCTGTGAATTGCTGCCTTCGGGCGGTGAGAAAAATTATAAAACCAGCTGTTCATACTGGGGAGAAATCTGGGGCAGTCACTGGTGGATTGCACGATTTGATTCGATAGATGAGGAAGGGGTGTGGAATGTGGAGATCCGGGACGATGGAACCACAGTCTTCAGTGATACCGGGCTATCGGTTGGGAAAAATATTCTGTGGAACAAGACAGTGGAACTTGCCGCTGCTGACATGCTCGAGCGCAGGGTTCATTTTACAAAAGTGGGAGCGGGCTGGCAGGATGCCGGCACCCTCTGGGTGGAAAGCTGTGCGCAAAGCGCCATGGTGATCGGTTTAGAAGATCTGCTGGAAAGAGAACAGGGGAGGATAACCAGTGAATTAGGAAATAGAATTTGTAAGCAGATC
>JAXLTS010000010.1:0-128863 GCA_046329925.1 Bacteroidales bacterium | reverse complement strand
CCCAAAGATCATCAGCCGTTTATGGATCGGGGGCAGATCACGGATCATATCCAGCAAGCCCTCCTCGTCGGAGGTATAGATGATTTCGGAAATCCGGACCGAGGAAAAAGGGAGATGCAGGTTACGTGCAAAAATTATCGCTGTATGCATGGCCCTGATGGCCGGACTTGTATATATGAGGTCCGGGATCGGGTATCCGGCAAAAAAACGCTTTGCCATGGCTGTGGCATTTTCGATTCCCCGTTCGGTTAAGGGGCGGTCGATGTCGGCTGTTTGAGAATATTCCCAGGAGGACTTTCCATGCCTCACCAGGTGAAGTTCAAGCAGGTCGTTATCTTTTTTGCTCATAATCAGCGGTTAAATTCATTTTAGTCAGTATACAGGGAGACGGTAAGCCCGGGAAGAAATAAAAAGAGCAGGAATCCCTGCTCTAAGATAACCAAAATACCGGACAGATTCTGTTGTTCCTTTAAATGATTTAATGGTATAAAAATCAATATTTTACAAGAGATTGCTAGCCAGGTCGGAGAGGTAGCTTCGTTCACCTTTAACCAGGTTCACATGGGCAAAAAGATCCTGTCCGTGCATTTTATCGGCCAGGTAACTGAGCCCGTTTGAACTGCTGTCGAGGTAAGGAGAGTCGATCTGCTGTATATCTCCGGTGAAAACCAGCTTGGTCCCTTCACCTGCGCGTGTTATAATCGTTTTGACTTCGTGAGGAGTAAGGTTTTGAGCCTCATCCACAATAAAGAATACATTGGACAGACTTCTGCCACGGATATAGGCGAGGGGGGTTATCACCAGTTTATCATCCTTGAGCATTTCCTCAATACGGCCGTACTCCTTGCTCTGCGTTTTAAACTTGTGTTTGATAACTGCCAGGTTATCAAAGAGAGGTTGCATGTACGGAGCGATTTTATCGTCCACGTCCCCGGGCAGATAACCCAGATCGCGGTTACTTAAGGGAACAATAGGCCTGGCCAACAGGATCTGGCTGAATTTTTTCTCCTGCTGCAAAGCGGCAGCTAATGCCAGAAGTGTTTTTCCTGTACCAGCCTTCCCCGTAAGAGCAATCAACTGGATATCATCGCGGAAGAGGGCATCCAGGGAAAAGGCCTGTTCGGCATTTCTTGGTTCAATGCCGTAGGCCTTGATTTTTTCAACCCGCCCTACAGCCTGGTTCACCGGATCGAAATGTCCAAGTACACTATGGCTGTTATTTTTAAAAATGAAATACTGATGAGCAGATGGTTTGGTCTTAAACTTGAAATCGGCCAGAGGTACTCCGGGACTCTCATTGTATAGTTTAGAAATAATTTCATCAGGGAAACTAATGAGGACCTCAATGCTTTTCTGTACTGTTTCGAGATCCACCACCTTATCGTTCTTATAATCTTCCGCCATGATCCCGAGCGACTTGGCTTTCATGCGAAGATTGATGTCTTTGGTAATCAGCACCACCAGCTTATCCTGATTTTTCTGAAACAGGAATTCAGCGATTGCCAGTATCCGGTGATCGGGTGTTTCTTCCGGAAAGGATTGCTGTTTAATTTTTTCAGAAAATGGTTTACCTGTCTCTATGCTGAGTTTGCCTTTGCCTCTTACCTAGGAGAGACCTCCGTTAAAGAGTTTGTTTCCTGATAGTTTGTCCAGTTCCCTGGTGAATTCTGCATGAAAGTTAATAAGGTCGTTGCCTTTTTCGGCGTGATCGAGTTCTTCAAGGACCACAATCGGGATTACCACATCATTTTCCTGGAAATTGTAAATGCAGGTGTAGTCGTGCAGCAGCACATTGGTGTCGATCACAAAGATCTTTTTGTTTTTCCCCATAGCGATGAATCATTTAGATGAATGTTCAACACAATTTTTATCCTTACCTTCGCGGGCAAATACTGTAACTCAAGTATAGTGAATAATGCGGGGGCTTCATTTACAGTTATGAACATTATAGATTTTATTATTAACCGCCGGAGTATCCGTAAATACCTGCCGGAGGCGATTCCTGATGAGTTGATCGGAGAACTGCTGAAGGCCGGAATGTATGCGCCATCGGCTGTGAATAAACAACCATGGCATTTCATTGTGATTCGTGAGCGGAGCATCATGGAAGAAATTATAAAAGTGCATCCCTATGCTTCCATGCTAAGATTTGCTGCAGCAGCCATTGTGGTGTGCGGTGACATGCAGATTGCTCATACCCCTGAATATACACCGGTAGACTGTGCTGCTGCCACACAAAATATTTTACTTGCAGCGCATGGCTTGGGTCTGGGAGGAGTGTGGCTTGGATTGCATCCGCGCGAGGAGCGTAAAAGGGCAATAAGCATTTTGTTTGGTCTGCCCGACAATATAATGCCATTTGCCATTGTTTCGCTGGGCTACCCGGCTGAGATGCCACCCCTCCCTCAGCGATTCAGGAAAGAGCGTATTCATTATGAAAAATGGTGAATCAAACAAGGGATGACTTACCAGGAAACCATTGACTTTCTATACAGCAAACTGCCGGTATTTCACCGGGTAGGGAAGGCAGCATACAAAGACGGCTTAGGAAATACGCTGCTTCTCGATGAGTATTTCAATCACCCGCACCGCAAATTTAAATGCATTCACGTTGCCGGTACCAATGGAAAGGGATCGGTTTCACATATGCTCGCTGCCGTTTTAATGGAGGCCGGATATAAAACGGGCTTGTATACTTCCCCGCATTTGCGCGATTTCAGAGAGCGGATACGGGTGAATGGTGAAATGATATCTCAGGAAGAAGTGGTGAGGTTTGTAGCTGATCACACCAACATGATCGCTGAGGTACAACCATCCTTCTTCGAACTAACGGTAGCCATGGCATTCAATTACTTCGCTCAAATGGAGGTGGATGTCGCCGTGGTTGAAGTGGGCCTGGGCGGCAGACTTGATTCAACCAATATCATTCTGCCGGTATGCTCTGTGATAACCAATATCAGTTGGGATCATACCGACCTTTTAGGGGACAGCCTGGAGAAAATTGCAACAGAAAAGGCAGGTATTATTAAACCGGGAGTACCTGTTATTATTGGTGAAGAAACTGAGGCCACACGGGAGGTGTTCATTCAGAAGGCCAACAGGGAAGGAAGCAAACTGCTTTTTGCAGAAAATGAATTCCTTTCTCTCGGTGAGGAAGTTACACAGGGTGGGATCCAGCGTTTTCAGTTACGTGGCAAGGATGGGCTGGAATTCTTTCCCGAACTTGATCTGCTCGGAAAATATCAAAGGCATAATATTCTGACGGTATTTGCATGTATCACTGAACTTCAGCAACTTGGATTTAATATTCCCATGGATAAAGTGACTGGTGCACTGAGGAATGTTACAACACTTACCGGATTGCAGGGACGGTGGCAGATCATACAGCAAAATCCGCTGGTAATATGCGATACCGGTCATAATGCTGCAGGGATCAAGGAGGTAATGAACCAACTTGTACGGGTACCATGTGAGAAACTGCACATTGTGTTTGGGGTAGTGAGCGACAAGCCTTTAAGCCAGGTTCTGGAGCTTCTTCCAAAAAATGCGCACTATTACTTTACCAGGGCCGATATACCCAGGGCTCTTCAACCTGAAAGGCTGCAGCAGGAAGCGGCCCGGTTCGGACTTAGGGGCGGGGTATCGCCCGATGTCCGGTCAGCCTGCAGGGAAGCATTGTCTGTTGCCGGGATCAACGACCTGGTATTTGTTGGTGGCAGCACGTTTGTTGTGGCTGATTTCCTGCGCGATTGTCTTGGTTAGAATGATTTAACAGGTCCACTGCATCTTCCTTCAGCATACCGGGGGAAAGGATAATTCTGCAGATTATAAACATATATAGCATCATTTTAAACATGTATGCAAGAGTTTTAATCTGTAAGTATTGACTCCCCTTCATCATCTTGGTAAATTTGAACCCAGGTTTTTAGTTAATAGTTTTCGTTAGTTGATTGCAAGATGAAGCCCACTGCACTTTCTTTTCATCGTTCTGACAATAGAAATAGTTGAATCCAGTCCGGTAGTGGGCTTCATTCTTTTTTCCCCGATTCCCTGAAAACAGATTCCTTCACCTGGGCCGGACAGGCAGTACTGATGTGCCCTGGTTTGTTCATCGCGCTTTCATCATCCGTGCAAGTAAAAACATATTTGTACAATAAATAACAGATAGCTGATTTTACCGGATTCATGAAGCTGTTTATTTTTGAAAACAGGGATCGTAGACCTCATTTACTTGTAGCTTCAGGCTTGATGTTACCCGTGAAATTTTCTATTTGTACATGCATGCCATTTTCTGCAGCAAGTAAACAGGGAAGTACTATTTGATTTTTTAATTTGACTTTTATGAATAATTATGTGAAAGCCTGGATTTCAGGTATTGTTCTGTTGGGAATTGTCTCTTTTTCGCTACCTGCCTGTAAAAGCGGTACTCCGGCAAAGGAATATATTAAGGTAAAGAATCATGTCTTTTATAGCGGCCGGGAACAGTATTACCCGGTGGGTGTGAATATGTGGTATGCAGCATACCTTGGAGCGGAATCGGTTGATGGAGGAAGGGAAAGGCTTTGCCGCGAGTTGGATGTTCTGCAGGAAAACGGGATAAACAACATCAGGATACTGGGTGCTTCCGAACAGTCGGACATGCGCATGGGGCTGAGTTGGGGTATGCAGGTATCTCCGGGAAAATACAACGAGGAACTGCTTGCAGGGCTGGATTTCTTCCTGTCCGAATTGGGCAAACGCAAGTTGTATGCCATTATTTTTCTAAACAATTACTGGCAATGGTCGGGAGGAATGTCACAGTACATGGCCTGGCAGGGGAAAGAACTTATCGATCCGGATGCAACAGGCGACTGGCATGGATTTATGAGACGTTCAGCAGAATTTTATTCCAGTGATTCGGCTAACCGCTATTTTCGGGAATACATCCGGATGCTGATTGAAAGAAAAAACACCATTACGGGCAAACTTTACAAGGATGACCCCTCCATCATGTCATGGCAGCTGGCCAATGAGCCCAGGCCAGGTCCGGATGGGGAAGCCGGAATGCGCAACAGGGAAGTTTTTATCCGTTGGATTGATGAAACAGCCTCCTATATAAAAAGTCTCGATCCCAATCATCTGGTGAGTACCGGTAATGAAGGACTGGCAGGCTGTATACAAGATTCAGCTATCTTTGTTGATGCCCACCGCTCTGCTGCTGTTGATTACCTTACCTTTCATCTCTGGCCCAAAAACTGGGGCTGGTTCAATGCACTTCAGCCTGAAGCTACATTTGACACCACCCTTTTTCTTACCAAAATTTACCTTGACAGGCACCTGGCTATGGCTGCCCTGCTGGATAAACCAATCGTTCTGGAAGAGTTCGGTATGGAACGTGATTCGGGAAAAACCGGGCCCGCTTCAGGTACATCATACAGGGATTTGTTTTATAAGGAGGTTCTCGTCTCTATTGCACAAAGTATTCACAGGCAGCAACCACTGGCCGGTTTCAATCTATGGGCCTGGGGAGGTATTGGCATACCTGCAACAGGGAAATTCAACCTGAATTCTGGACAGGATTATATGGGCGATCCACTGCAGGAACCGCAGGGACTTAATTCTGTGATGGCCACCGATACCTCAACCCTCCGTATAATCAGAAAATTTGCAGAGGATATCCAAATCCACTAAGTACCGAACACGAATCAGGAATTTAAACAAGCACATATGAAAATATTTTATGCTCTGACTGCATTTTTATTTTTGGTTCTTACCAGTGGATGTGACCAGCCGCAGATGGTAGACAAGTATGCCACACCAGAGACCAAAGCTTTGTTTCAGAATCTTCGCGACCAGGAAAAGGGAAAGATTTTATTTGGTCATCAGGATGATCTCGCCTATGGTATACGATGGGCAAATGAACCATTCCGGAGCGATGTGGCTGATGTTTGTGGCAAATATCCTGCCCTGTTTGGCTGGGACCTGAGCAAACTGGAAAATGACAGCCCGGTGAATATCGATACGGTACCCTTCGACAGGATGCAGAAATGGATTATCCGGGCTTTTGAAAAGGGCGGTGTAAATACCATCAGCTGGCATATGGATAACCTTGTTTCGGGTGGTGATGCCTGGAATACGACCACCTGCGTGAAAAGTATTCTGCCCGGGGGTGAAAAACATGAGCAGTTCAAAACCAGGCTGGACAAGGCAGCCGCTTTCTTTCTCTCGCTGAAGGATAGCCAGGGACGAATGGTGCCGGTGATTTTCCGTCCATGGCATGAAAACGACGGGAGCTGGTTCTGGTGGGGCGTGCAACATTGTACCACGGAAGAGTATATTGCCCTTTGGCGATTTACCGTATCATATCTCCGCGATAGCAGTGCTGTGCATAATCTTCTATACGCGTATTCCTGGGGTGATTTCAGCGATGAGGCTTCTTATCGAACACGCTATCCGGGGGATGAATGGGTCGACGTCCTGGGGGTAGATATCTATGGTAACATCGACACTGAGGCCGCCATCCGGCGTTTGGGAGTACTGGTTCAGATGGCTGTAAAAACCGGCAAGATAGCTGCACTCACTGAGGCCGGGGAGGAAGGCATAAAAAGTCCGGAATGGTTTACAAAGCATTTCCTTTTACCAATTAAACAGGACAAAGATGCAAGGGGAATTGCATATTTCATGGTGTGGAGAAACGGAACCGACAAGCATTTTTATGCACCCTACCCGGGGCATGCCTCCTGCGGTGATTTCATTGAGTTTGAGAAGGACAGTACCACACGCTTCCTGGAGGATCTCGGGGATTTATATTCAACAAGGTAATGATTAACAACTTCAGGACGTCGAGGAGGTAGTTACTATCCTGCTTCATTTCCTTAACCGTTACCTGTTACCCAGATTATGTCCGGTGATTGGTCATAATTGATATCCGGATCAGGACCAGGTCTTCGTTGCCAATACTCATCCCATACTTAGGACTGGATTAAGTAATATTTGAAAGGTTTTATACCTTTGAAGCATTAAGCCTGAACATTCAGTAAGTATTGCATGAGCCATTATTACAATTTTCATTTTCGCATATCCAAAAAAGTTCTTGCCGGGATTTCACTGGTGTTTTTGTTTTTATTCAGTTATACGGAAACTGATTGTCAGGAACTGCGTTTCGATCACCTCACCTATTCCCAGGGTTTATCCAATAGCCATATCAGCGATATTTACCAGGATTCCACAGGATTCATCTGGCTTTGTACCGAAGATGGTTTGAACAGGTTCGATGGCTATTCCTTCAGGGTTTACCGGAACCTTCCTGATAACCCCGAAAGCCTGTCCGATAACAATATTATCAATATCTGTGGAAACAGGGGTGATGATTTTTGGGTGGCTACATATACAGGCGTAGCAAAGTATTCCTCATCCCTCGATCGTTTTCATACCTATCCGCTGAAAGATTCCCTCGGGCATATCATCGATGTTCAGGTACATTATGTTACCGTTACAAATTCCGGAAAAGTTTTGGTCGGAACCAATATCGGCTTATTTGAATATATTGAACCAGCCGGGGGATTCCAGCCTGTACAGGCTGGTCAGAGCAAAACCGGACACATTCTGCGCTCCAATATTTCATGCCTGTACGAGGACAGGGACCAGGTCCTTTGGATGGGCATGTTTGTTGATGGAGTATACCGGATCGGCAAAGGCGGTATTCCGGAAATGATAACTTTCACCAGAGGGAAGGAAGATCTCCTGAAAAACAATAAGGTCCTCAATATATATGAGGATTCACGCAATATTATCTGGATAAGCACCGAGAATGGCCTGTACGGATACGATAAATCTGCCGGGAAGGTAGATCCGAAACTGGTATTCCGGGCCCCAGTCCTGCCACATCCGCTGGTAAACACAGTGTACGAGGATTCAAGGAAAAATCTGTGGGTGGGCTCTGACGGCGGATTGGGCCTGCTGGATCCTGAAACAGGTACATTCCGGTTCCACACACATAATGATCTGGATGAAAACACCATCAGCCACAACGCTGTTTCGGTTGTTTTTGAGGACGGTCAGCGAAACCTGTGGACAGGCACCAAGGAGGAGGGAGTGAATATTGCCCGCACGCATGTGTTGAATATTCAAAGCCTCCAGAAACGAACCGGAACAGGCAACGGATTGAATTACAGTTATGTTTTATCCGTGCTGGAAGACCGCAACGGGGAAGTATGGATTGGTACCAATGGGGGAGGATTGAACAGGTATAATAAAACAACGAAGAGTGTAAAATATTATACGCCCCGCGACAAGATCCCCGGGTTTCCGGGATCGGATGCCATTCAATGCCTGTTCGAAGACAGCCGGGGACTTATCTGGATCGGATCATACGGGGGAGGGCTAACGCAATATGACGCCCGAACCGGCAAATTTCTGACTTATTTGCACAGACCTGGTGATGAAAAGTCGATCAGCAGCAATGTGGTGAATGCAGTTTATGAAGACTCACGCCGGAGGTTGTGGATAGCCACCCACGGTGGATTCAGCCTTTTCGACAGAAAAACAGCTTCATTTAGCAACTATTCCCGCAATGAGGGTTCCCCGGGATCTCAGTTATCGAGCAATTTTGTTTCCTCCTTTATTGAGGATCAGCAGGGGTTCCTGTGGGTTGGAACCTATAAAGGGCTCAATCGGTATAATCCACAGACAGGATTTATTGAGAATTTCAGTCATTCCAAAACGCCCGGTAGTATCAGCAACAATATTATTTACTGTTTTTATGCAGATGCCGACGGTGAGATTTGGATTGGAACAGCCAATGGCCTGAACAGGTATAATCCGGTGAAGGGAAACTTTACCGCCTATTTCGAAAAAGATGGCCTGCCCAATAATACCATAAATGCAGTTACCGGGGACGAAAATGGAAATTTATGGATTTCAACCAATAAGGGGATTGCCATGTTTGATCCGGGGAGTGGAAAGATCATCAGTTTCACCACCGAGGATGGATTACCAGGGATGGAGTTTCATCATGGATCATACTTTAAAAGTGCTGACGGAACCCTTTATTTCGGATGTAAAAAAGGTCTTTCCTGGTTTAATCCGGGCAGCCTTAAAACAATACGTTACCAGTATCCGCTTGTCATTACTGATTTCCGGATTTTCAGCGAATCCATTTTCCCGGGCGACGATTCTCCCCTTGAGCAAACGATCCTGAAAACCGATGTAATCAGGCTCAGGCATTCACAATCCTTTATTTCATTTGGATTCACAGCTCTCAATTTCGTGAATCAGAGCAAAGATGTGTTCCGCTACCGGCTCGAAGGTCTCGAGGAAAACTGGATTACACTTTCGCCCGAAGTGCGGATGGCTTCTTATTCCAACCTGCCACCGGGAAATTATATTTTTCATGTGAAGGTAACCAACCAGATTACGCAGAATGAAGCCGAAAGACAACTAAGGGTCATCGTGCATCCACCCTTCTGGAAATCATCCATCAGTTATGTTATTTATTGGCTATTATTGGTTATCGCAGGATTTGCTTTCTATGGCTACATGAAAGGCCGCAGCAGGAGCAGACAAAAACTGCTTGTCGAACGCATGGAAAAGGAAAAGGTCATCGAGATCAACCAGGCCAAGTTGAGGTTTTTTATCAATGTGTCACATGAATTCAAGACTCCGCTCACTCTCATCCTGTCTCCACTTGAGAAACTCATTTATCGGGAGAAGGAACTGAGTCCTGAGGAACGAGGCGGCTTGTACCGTCTCATATACCGTAATGCCAGCCGTTTGTCGCGCCTGATAAATCAGATCATGGACTTGCGTAAACTGGATGCGGGTAATATGGAACTATACACTTCCCAAACAGAGGTGGTCGAGTTTATATATGAGGTTACAGCATATTTTGAAGAGCAGGCACGGAACCATGCCATCGATTTTCGGATAAGACAAACGGAAGATCAGGTAATAGCCTGGGTCGACCGCGAAAAATTTGAGAAGATTCTGTTTAACCTGATCTCGAATGCTTTCAAATATACACCGGACGGAGAAACTATCGAGCTTACAGTCGGGAAGGCCGACCGTGAGGAGTCAGGTGCGATCGAAGGTGCACTGAAAATTGTGGTATCCGATACTGGAACAGGTATTCCAACTGAATTACAGGGTCGTGTTTTCGATCGTTTTTTTCAGGCTGTTGCAGATGGTCACCCCAATCCTGCCAGCACCGGCATCGGGCTCTCCATCGTGCGCGAATTTGTGGAATTGCATCATGGGAAAATCACCCTCAGCAGCATCCAGGGAAAGGGAAGCACCTTCACAGTGTACATTCCTCTGGGAACCAAACACCTCAAACCGGAAGAAATAGTCACTCATCCGGGGGAACATTTTTTTGCCTATTCACATGTGGAGGAGTTTTCTGAAAATGAACCGGAATCAGTAGAAAAACCAACTGAAAATCCGGGATCCGAATTAAACAGGGTACGCAAAAAAATCCTGGTGGTGGAGGATAATTATGAACTCCGGAATTTCCTTATGGACAATCTGGAAGAGTATTATGATGTGTATGAGGCAGCCGATGGAGAAGAGGGGCTTACCCTTGTACAGGAAGTATTGCCCGAAATTGTGATAAGTGATGTGATGATGCCTAAGATGACCGGGATAGAACTCTGCAGAGCCATCAAATCCGATGTGAAAATCAGTCATATCCCGGTGGTACTTATCACCGTGCTGGATGCACAGACCAGTCAGATCGAAGGGCTTGAGAGCGGTGCTGACGATTATCTCACCAAGCCGTTTAGTATCCAGGTGCTTGAGCTGAAGATCAGGAATCTCATGGATACCCGTCGGAAACTGGTTGGAAAATTCATGCAGGAGGTGGATCCTGATGTAAAGGTTATGGCCAGCAATAAGACAGATGAGCGGTTTCTGCTCAAAGCCACTGCCATCGTTGAAAAAAATCTTGCCAATCCTGATTTTTCTGCTGAGGATTTTGCACACCAACTGGGGATGAGCCGCAGCAATGTGCATGTAAAACTCAGGGCCCTTGTGAACCAGTCATCTACCGAGTTTATCAGGACTCTCCGGATCAAAACAGCCGCACGCCTCCTGGCCACCACCGATCTTAATGTCTCCGAAGTATCATTTAAAGTGGGTTTCAACAACATATCTTACTTCAACCGTTGCTTTAAAAAGCATTTCAGCATGCCACCCTCGGATTATATCAGGCAAAGGAGGCAGGGTACTTTACCCGGTACCTGAACCCATCCCGGGTAATCCTGTATTAAAAGACAATAAGTACTGGTAATGAGTTGTTTAGTAAAAATATAGGCCGGGGGGATTGTTTTATACCTTCGATGATTTAATTGACTCACTCCCAATTTCTTATTCTTTTTTCCAGAAGCACGGATACCTGAAACGGAGAAAAATTGGCAGGACCGAGGCCGGGTAAATATTTTATCATAATTTTGGAACCCTTATACTCAAATAGATTCAGCCTGCTGAATAGCAAAAACATACCAAACAAATTTCGCCTAGATATGAAACAGTTTTTAAACCTGATAGCATCCTCCAGATTGACTGTTATATTGCTCCTGCTTTTTGCCATTTCCATCGGCACTGCCACCTTTGTTGAAGAAAAATATGATACCGCCACGGCCCGTGCATTGATTTATAATGCCAAATGGTTTGAACTTATTTTTCTGTTGATGATGGTGAATTTCATTGCGCAGATTGCCCGCTACAAACTTTTCCGTCGTGAAAAGCTCACCATACTTACCTTTCACCTGGCATTTATTATCCTCATTCTGGGAGCCGGTATTACCAGGTATATAGGGTATGAGGGAATGATGCGGATTCGGGAAGGGTCTCAGTCAAATATTATGTACACCAGCGAATCCTATTTCCAGGTGCGTGCAAGCGACAGGACACAGGAATATAATTTTGATAAGCCCCTGTATACAGGTCGTTTTTCAAATAACAGTTTCAATATCCGTTTCGAAACTTCCGACAAACAGCCAGTAGAAATACGATACAAGATGTCTGTTGCCAATGCCGTTGTCCAGCTGACTGATAACGTTCCGGGAGGTGAAGATTATCTGGAAATCATTTTTGCGGGGACGCAGGGCAGGCAGACTGTAATGATAAAAAGAGGAGAGACTGTACAGGTTGGCAGTTCAACATTTTCATTTGATGCAGTTACAAGCCAGGGCCAGGCCGACTTCAGCATACGGGAAAATGCAGGAGCATTTTCCTTGCTTACCGGACGGGAAGTAAGTGAACTGAGCATGTCAACCCTGGAACCAATCAATACAGAGAAAGACAGTCTGGTGTTGATGGAACGAGGAATATACCGTTCCGGTGAGTTTCTCTTTACGCTTGCAAAAGTACACAGGTCCGCCAGGGAACAACTGGTATCTTCACCGGAGGAAGAAGCAGGGCATGATGCACTTATTGTGGAGGTTTCTTATAAAGGGACTGTCCAGGAGGTGCCGGTATACCGGGATCAGGATTTTGAAGCCGGGTTTCAACAGGTTAAAATTGATGATCTGGCTTTAAGCATGGGATACGGGAGCAAAGCCATTGAGCTTCCATTTTCAATTCAATTGAATGATTTTATTCTTGAGCGTTATGCCGGGTCCATGAGTCCTTCCTCCTTCGCCAGCGAGGTAACGCTTATCGACCCAGGAGAAAACCTGAAAGAGGACCATCGCATCTTTATGAATAATGTCCTGGATCACGATGGGTACCGGTTTTTCCAGTCATCCTACGACCGGGATGAGAAGGGAACCATACTCTCGGTGAATCATGACTTTATTGGAACCTGGGTTTCCTACTTCGGGTATTTCCTGCTGGGTCTCGGATTCATTCTGACACTCTTCAACCGGAAATCACATTTCTATTCGATATTCCTGAGCATGGGCCAGATCAGCAAAAGCAGGAAAAACGGCCTTGGTATCCTGTTGGGATTGTTCCTGGCTGGTTCCTCCCTGTCAGCTCAGGGAGTAAGTAAGCCGGTAAGCAACGAGCATGCAGAGAAATTTGGCAAACTGCTGGTACAGTCTTTCGATGGCCGGTTTCAGCCGGTGAATACCCTGGCGTTTGATGTGATGCACAAGATATCGCGGAAGGATAAGATTGACGCAAAAGGTAAGGGTGAGTTGACCGTACTTCAAGCCAGCCTCGATATGCTCATCGATCCCAGATTCTGGAAAAACGAAAGGATAATATATGTGCGGGAGAAGTCGGTTCGTGATGTATTGGGTATTTCAGGAAAGTATGCCTCCTTCGCCGATTTTTTCAACGCTGAAGGAAGTTATAAACTGGCAGGATATGCCGAAACCGCTTTCAGGAAAAGACAGTCGGAGCAAAATGTATTTGATAAAGAAATAATACGTGTGGATGAGCGTGTAAATGTATTTATGATGGCGCTCAACGGAGATTTTTTAAAACTCTTTCCAAAGCAGGCATCCAGTAACAATACCTGGGTGAACTGGACCGATACCTCAGCCTTCAGGCCCTTGCAGGGAGCGATAAATGTTATTAATGAAGACCTGCATCTGCCGGTTCTGAGTTACAATCAGATGTTCAGAGCCTACCTCGGAAGCCTTGTCCAGGCAGGGAACACCGGTGATTACAGGGAAGCAGATAAGATTCTGGCCTACATTTCAAGCATCCAGCAGCAGAGCTCTGCCGCATCCATTATTCCTACTGAGAAACATATTAAGTGGGAGGTATACTATAATGAGGCGAATATATTCATCCTGCTGAAAAGGATTTTTTCCTTCCTGAGTTTGTTTTTACTGGTATTCGCTTTTGTTGATGAGTTAAGTACAAAAAGGATCAAGCTGGTTAGCTGGGCACTTAATTTCTTTATCGGACTAACCCTGCTTGCATTTGTTTATCACACCTTCGGCCTTGGATTGCGATGGTACCTCAGCGGGCATGCTCCCTGGAGTAACGGATATGAAGCATTGCTGCTCATGGCCTGGGGTAGTCTTCTGGCCGGTTTCCTGTTCATGAGGTATTCCAGGATTGTGATCGCCGCGAGTACCTTACTTGCCTTTTTCATGTTAATGACGGCAAGTCACAGCAGTTACGATCCGCAGCTTACAAATCTTCAGCCGGTGCTTAAGTCATATTGGCTGATAATCCATGTTGCGGTGATAACTGTAAGTTATGCATTTCTGGGTTCCGGATTTATTCTTGGGCTTATCAATCTTATACTCTACCTTTTTAAAAATATTCGCAACTACAGGAATTTCGATCAGATAATTCAACTTCTGACCCATCTGAATGAGATTCTACTGGTAATCGGTCTGGTTCTGGCTACGGCAGGAACATTCCTCGGAGGAATTTGGGCAAACGAATCCTGGGGGAGATACTGGGGTTGGGATGCCAAAGAAACCTGGGCACTGGTTATTGTCATTGTCTATGGAATGATCATGCATTTCAGAATGGTTACCGGGTTGAAAGGCACTCTTATTTTTAACATAGCATCTGTTATTGCATTCAGCACGGTGGTGATGACCTTTGTGGGAGTGAACTACTATCTGTCAAAAGGGATGCACAGTTATGCCGCAGGCGATACGGTCGTTTTCCCGCTCTGGGCCTGGATTATGATCATTGGTTTTCTCAGCCTGATAGTCCTGGCCGGAATGCGAGAAAAGCAACTTCAGAAGAAATTGGGACTAAAAAAATAGACAACAGAAATAATTTTAAAACGGATAGTATGAAATATTTGAGAAAAACAAAGGCAATCTTCCTGGTCATTTTGACTGTTACCCTTTTTTCATGTAGCGGAGGTAAAAAGGAAAATCCCGCTGCTGAAGGACTTCAGAAGGTAACCGTGAAGGAAGTTATTCAAACGGAAAGGTATACTTATCTGAATGCGGATAAAGACGGAAAAGATCAATGGCTTGCTGTTACACATATGGATGTGAAGGAAGGAGATGTTCTTTATTTTGCCACAGGTTTTGAGATGAAGAACTTCGAGAGCAAGGATCTGAAACGCACCTTTGAATCCATTTTGTTTATTGACCGGATAAGTGCTGATCCTTCCGTGTTCAGTTCTCCCGGGGAAAGTGGTGCAGAAGCAGGAAGTGTTCCCGCAACTGCTCCAAAAGAGAGTACCACCGGGGCAGTTCCCGAAGGGACCATGTCCATCAGTGATGTCATTGCAAAGAAGAATGAACTGAAAGGCAAACAGGTGATTGTAAAGGGAAAGATTACCAAGGCGAACTCGGGTATTCTTGGAACCAACTGGTATCATATCACAGATGGTACAAAAGACGGCAAACCCACCGACCTTACCGTTACCTCCGATGCATTTCTCAATCTGGGAGACGAGGTGAGCCTGCGGGGAACCATTGTGCTCGATAAGGATCTCGGTTCAGGGTACTTCTTTGAAGTTCTTCTGGAGAAGGCAGAAGTAAAATAGTGCCTGATGAAATTTTAAAGGGGAGAAACGGTCACGCCGTTTCTCCCCTTGTGTTTTGTATTCTTCCGCTCACTCATTATCTTTATACACGATTCTTAAACTTCCACACCATGCGATCCTATGTCCGATCACTATTATATTTCTGTCTGCTTGGCCTGTTGATGGCGTCCTGCACCTACACACAGGATAATGAAATCTATATTTCAGCCGGCACATCGGTTAACCAGCAACTGGCAGCAAAGGAGTTACGCCGTTATATCTATCTTGTATCGGGCAGGCTGCTCCCAATCAAGGACATAAAAACTATTAGCCAGGTGGATAAGGGAGGCTACCTGATTTGTTTTCCCGGGGATACGGTACTGGGTTCTCTTGTTCCCGAAAGCATAAACAAGTCAGATATGCAATTAACACCGCAATCGCTTTTGATTCGATCCTTTGATAAAAATGGAAAGACCTTCCTGCTCCTCACCGGCGGTTCCGACCAGGCTGTTTTTTATGCGGTATACCGGTACATCGAAAGTCTGGGAGTGCGCTTCTATCCGCATGGAGATGTAATTCCCGACCTGCAGTACAGCGTGATCATCGATTCCGTTTCGATGATGGAGACACCAGCTTTTTCCATGCGTGGAATACAACCCTTCCATGATTTTCCGGAGGGGCCCGACTGGTGGAGCCTTGATGAATATAAATCGGTGGTTACCCAACTGGCGAGGATGCGCATGAACTTCATCGGATTTCATACTTATCCTGAAAGTGAATTTGGTGGCTGGTCGCGGGCAGAACCCATGGTCTGGATCGGGTTGAAGGAAAACATAAATGAGGATGGTACTGTAAAAACAGCCTACCCGGTGATGCATTCACATACCGGTGACAGCAGCTGGGGATATTTCAGGAAGAAAACATCAGACTTCTCGTATGGGGCATCGCAGCTATTTGAAGAGGATGATTATGGAGCCGGCTATATGAGAGGCGCGGGGAGTTGGCCGCACAGCCCCGAAGCAAACATTGCCGTGTTTAATGAATTCGGAAGCTGGCAGAAAGAAGTGTTCACACTTGCTCAACGCCTGGGGGTGAAAACCTGCATAGGCACGGAGACTCCTCTTGTCATCCCTGCCCTGGTGAAGGACCAGCTAAGGACCATGGGAATAGATCCTGCTTCTGCGGAGGCAACCAGGTTAGTGTATGAAGGAATATTTACACGAATACGAAAACTTCATCCCCTCGATTATTATTGGATGTGGACCCCGGAGAACTGGACCTGGAGTGGAGCAGATGCCAAACAGGTTAAAGCCACCGAAAAAGATATGATGCTGGCGATGGAAGCAGCCTACCGTACCAAAGCACCTTTTAATCTGGCAACCTGCGGATGGGTGCTGGGTCCTCCCAACGACAGGGCTGCATTCGACAGGATACTGCCAAAGGATATCCCATTTAGTTGCATTAACCGCGAAGTTGGATTTTCACCGGTGGAACCTGGCTTTGCTGATATAAAGGGCAGGGAGAAATGGCAGATCAGCTGGCTGGAGGACGACCCGGGACTTATTTCACCGCAGCTCTGGGCCGGAAGGGTGCTGCGCGATGCATGGGATGCCATGCGGTACGGTTGTACCGGAATGATGGGCATTCACTGGCGTACCCAGAATCTGGCCCCTGCCTTTGGCGCCCTGGAATATGCGGGCTGGCATGCTCACCAGTTGGATACTACCTTACAGCCAACTGACCGCGACCTGAACACCTCCGCCTTTTATCTCGACTTTGCCAGAGCAAATTTCGGGGTCGAAGTGGCGGATAAGATTGCCGCTATCTTTTCCACTATTGACGGGGGACCACTTTTTATCCCCGGTAAAAACCAACGGGTGTCCAACCTCCCACGCACCTCCGATTGGGCAATGACGGGTCCCGGAGGGGTGAAACCGGATTACCGGTCCTGGGAATCGGTAAGCCCGCAGTTTGCCTTTGTAGATGATTTTGAAGATCTCAGCGAAAGAATCACAGGGGCCGGAGCCAGGGAACGATATAGTTACTGGCTTAATACCTTTCGTTATGCGAGAAGCCTGGCTCAGATGGGATGTCTGCTGGGTAGTATTGACCGACAGGTTACCCTGCTCGGGAAAGAAGCTGCCCTGGAAGATCAGAGGCAATTAATCAGGGAAAATATACTGCCTCTGCGTGACAGCATTTATACAATATGGGGACATACGATGGATCTTCTGCTGTCCATTGCAGGTACCAGCGGAGAGATGGGCACGATTGCAAATCTTGAGATGCACAACCTGGGCCAGATGAAACTTTTAACGAAGTATGATCAGGCTATCGATTCCCTCATGGGAGAAGTGCAAACTCTGCCGGCTATGGAGAAGGCTTACCGTGGAGATCCGAGAATTATCGTTCCTGTAAGGCGAAGCCTGTTATCGGCAGGTGAGCCCTTTCGCTTGAAAATAATGTTGCTGGGTGTGGATGAAAATTCTGTTCCTGTGCTTTATTGGAGAAAACTGGGGAAAGATCAATACAAGGAAAGGGCGTTGGTGAAAACCTCACGCGGAGTATGGCAACTTGTGCTCAGCCCGGAAGAATACGGGAACAAGGATTTTGAATACCATATTGAAGTCGACATCACCGGTGATGCCCTCGTTTACCCTGTTACCAGCCCGGATCAGGATGCAACGGTAGTGATTGATAATGGATTATAAATGGTGGTAATTCGGTTCAATTCTTGATAGTCTATTAGGTAAAGAACATTCTCTTATTCCTTACTCCCGATTGAATAATTGAGGATTATTCCAATATTGCGGCTTTTCCAATAATTATGATATTCTCCAATATATTCGTCATTTATCGGATTTACAATCGAACCGCTATACTCATAATCTTTTGTCAAGCCCTGGTAATATCTCAAACCTAGTGAAAGTCGATCGGATACCAGATAATTTACACCTCCCGTAAGGCCAAAGGAACTAATACTTTTATTAAGCCACGACTCAGATATTCTATACGAGTATTCGGTTCCAATAAATGGTTTAAAGGCACCCAGTTTAATTGCAACCTGGGTTTGAACTGAGAATTGCTGATAATTTGTAGCTGATTCTTCATCACCCACAATTACCCAATTTACTGAATCCACAACTGCTTTATAGCTGTAGTTTTTTATTAAATAGGCATAGTCAAATTCAGTTTTAAGGAACAGATTCTTAAATATCGGATACTCAAAAAACAAACCAAGATTGAAATCAGGCGAAACCTCACTGCTTACAATTGGTTTGTTGCACTTGGCCCACCAGGTAGAAGCACCGGTGGATACTCCGAAACTGGTTTGTGCCATAATGGTACCTTGAAAAGCAATAGAAATCAGGTACAGGAAAGTTAATTTTTTCATGACCGGGATTTAATTGGTTTTCACAGATAAACTTAAGTTTGAATAACTTTATTGTAATTCAGGCAAATAATTTGCTTTGCAACCAGCAATTCAGACAGGGATTAACTCTTACGTTTTCTTGATGGAGATCGGTTATACCAGGCGGATAAAAAGGACAACCACAAAGGATCACAGAGGATATCACGGAGGGATTCACGAAGTCAGTGCGGATTAGTATTTATTTGCAGATCGCCGGCGATAATTCACTCGGATTTTCATGGCACCAGCCTTATTATTCAAGTAATTTGAGTATTCAGATGTTGTAAGAATTTCGCGGATGTTTACCTCTGAAGAGGCGAAAAATCATTAAGCCCGGATAATGGGAATTTAACCTTCCTGATCGCAAAGTGTCTGCATCTTTGTGAAACCCTTTGCTCCTCCGCTGGAGCTTAGGCTTGCGCTGTCCGCGTTCGCAGTAGCTTTAGCGGATGCGAAAACTTCAGTGGAGGCGCACGGCGGCACGCGGAGTGATATACCTTCTGTCCTCTGTGGTAGAAAATTTTATTCGAAAACACCCTTTATTTTTCAAATGGTACCTCATTCCCGATAATCTGGAACGGGGCCCAGTAATAAGGTGCCGGCCAGCGTTTCATTAACTGACGTTCAGCCATGGTGAGGGCTTCCTGTTGGTTGAACGACCGAAGGTAGGTGTAAAAATCTGTCATCAGAACAGCAGTAGACTCGTCAGCTACATTCCATAGACTGGCAAGTACCGAGCGACTGCCGGCATAAAGAAAGGCCCTGCTCAGTCCCACGAGTTCATCACCTGCATTAATCTTACCCAGGCCGGTCTGACAAGCGCTCATGGTTACAATACGTGTGTTCAGTGACAGTCCGAACACTTCGTTAACTGTTAGTTGACCGTCTTCTTCCTCAGTCGGAGAAAACAGAAGAAAGGAATAGGTAGGCTGGTTCTCATTGAAATATCCGTGAGTAGCCAGGTGCAGGTACTGGTAGCCGGAGGCGGATGCTTTCAGTAATCCCTCCGTGCTCTCTTTCTCCATAGCTATTTTAATGCCGGGCCAGATATTACTTATTCCCTCCACTTCTCTTTGAGTTCCTGGCAAACCGGGGAAAATTCCGATGTTTATTTTTCCAAGCCCCATTGCCAGCAGGTTATCTCCTTTCACCGGAGCCTTCTTTTTATTTTCGTAATATACTGAAGCGGAAGGAGCATAGAAGAGAATATTTGTCTCTGCCAGGTATTTTCCATCCTCATTCATTAGTGCCTGAAAGGGGAGGAGGTGCAGCGCTCCATGGGGTATGATACCTATCACCTCATTCTTCTTAATAAGGGGAGCAACCGGCTTCAACAACCATTCAAAGCCCCGTTTTGCCAGGGAGGTTGTTGTAAGGGAAATGGACTGGATTGCATCGCGGTAATTCTCCACGTACCGGTTCACTTCTGTTGCGGTTTTTGGAAGGGTGATAGCCTGCACATCATTTTTCCGGATAAGCCAGAGGGTAGTATTACCGGCACCGGTCCAGTATTCCAAAAGTACTTCCGAGTTATCAATGGTTTCCTGTATGGATTCGATATTGGCAGGCTCCACACTTACCAGTGAATGGTATGCAGGGTCATTTAATTTTATCTCGAGAAGCAGTTGGGTATACTGTTCCTGTGCCCTGGTGAGTTCTTCTCCGATAACGGCTCTGCTGGCACGATTTTCTTCAACGGATTCATCATCAAATAAACTCTTGTTATATTGTTTTTTCAGAAGAAGTATTTGTGAGGACAGGGCTTGTTCTTTCTCGATAAGCGGACTGGGTTTGTTATTTTTCAATCCGACTTTTTTATTACCGAGTAAATCAAGAAATGCCCTTGCTTTTCCCCTTTCTGCATATCGCAGGGCCTCCAGTTTATCTCCCTGTTCCATCAGCAGCCGGATGAGCCTGTCGTAAACTTCCATTTTATTGTTCATGTAAGAACTTTTCAGCTCATCAGTGGAAAATCGGGATCGGAAATTCTCAATTTCCTCTATTGATTTCCGATAAGCTTCTGCAGCACGATCTTTTTCTCCTGTGTTCTCAAAATAACGGCCCTGAAGATAATAGATCATCCAATTCAGATCGGGGTTTTTATTTTCTTTTGCAGCCTCATCGAGCGTTTCTGCTGCGTTCTGGTTTTGGCCTCCATCAAGGAAGGTGCGGGTCATGAAAAGTCCTGAACGGACCATCCCTTCCTTTGAAGCAGCCTTTTCAAAGGCAATATATGCTTCCCGGAAATTATTCAGAGCGCTGTCGGTCTGTTCCTGTTTAAGATAAATGTCTCCTATTCTTAAAAGCGTAAGTGCCAGTGCGAGCCTCGATTCCTGTGAGCCGAAGTATTCTTTTGCCTCCAAAACATTGCCCAGGCGCCAGTCCACAGAAGCCTTCATGGCCCGGTTGGATTCGAGCCCATCGCCAGTGAGTTCCAGGGCCTGATAATAGATCTCAGTGGCCTTTTCTTCATCTCCCATCAACCGGTATACATCGCCAATGCCTACCTGGGCCCATACCTGCTGGGGTTTGATACCTGCGGAATCCGCTTTGTTTTTCGACCTGATCGCATACCGGAGAGCTTTCTCATATTCTCCCATCAGGAGCAGGTTTTCACTTAAAGCCTTATATTGGCGGGCAGTGTTCAATCCTGCGCGTTCAGCCACCTGTATCGATTGTTCCAGATGTTGTGCAGCGCGACCGACAGCTCCCTTGTCGCTCATGATACTCCCAAGCAGTAGCTGGCATTCAGCCTGACCTTCCAGCCGGTTGGCAGCGGTATATATTTCCTGTGCTCCGAGGGCAAAACTTCTGGCTTCTTCTATCCGGCCTACAACGAGGTATGCATGAGCCAGTGCCAGCTGAACTTCGGCATTCACAAGTCGGTTCTGATCTTTCAGGCTCGACTCGAGGCCGGCGGACATGACAAGAGATTTATTCAACTCATCTATGCCTTTAAGCAGATCTCCCTGCATAAGCAGGATGCGTCCTTTTTCCCGCTGATCGTTTATCAGCCTGAGCGGATTTTTATTTATTGAATCGAGGGTGGAAGCATACCCGATAAATACCATGGCATCCTTATATTTCCCCAATGTCTGGTAGGCTTGTGAAACTTTGCGGCATACCTGTGCTTCCATTTCGGTATTCCGATACACCCCGAGTTTCATGCTTGCCTCCAGGGACTTCTGGTAGTGATCGATGGCCTGCTGAAATTCTCCCGCATTGTTTTTCGCATCCCCAGCCTGTTGTTCCTGTGTTACGAGGTTGGAGGCTGTCTGGCAGGAAACCAGGCAGAGCGTACCTATAGCCAGGAGCCAGACTCCCGGGAAAATTCTAGAATGCATAACTCATCATGATAAAATATCCTGGATCGGCTCCCCAGCTTTGTCCGCGGATAGGAACATAAACAGATTGCACCAACCTGAGGCGTTTGATCTGAAAATACAAGTAGAAATAATACTCCAGTGAGCGAGATTTATATTCCAGGTAAGCATAGTTGGGATCGTCATATTCACTCGGATTTTTCAAATTGAAAGAAACCATGTTATTAAGGCAGATCCAGTCGTTTACCTGGTATCCAATCGTTGCTGCAACCTGGCTGAGATCCCCGTTTTTGAATCCTGTTTCAGGTTCACCAAGGGCCTGCATTTTTTCCCCGCCGAGGTAATGAGTGTAATACAGGGAAAGGTCCAGATACCATGGATAAACTACTTTTCTGGTTTGCAGGATTCCCATCACGCTGTATTCTCCCCCTCCCGTGGGTTCTTTGAATTCATACTGACTGATGCTGTCTGTTGGGTTTTTCTCCCCGGTAGGAAACATCACAAAAGTCTTAAGTGTGATAGCCGGCTTGTTCTCCGTTTCGGTAATAAGCTGGAAATCGGCGCCTAAATCGACATCCCCAAGTCCATATCCTTTCCGGTCCCAATTTTTCAGAAATACCTGATCACTCATATTCAGGCGTTGTTCAACTGACTGGTACATGTGCATAAACATATAGGGAACTCCCAGGTGTACCGTTATCTGATCGGTGATTCCATAACGAAAATCAGCCGAGAGGCTTCGGGTGGCGTAGTATCCGCTTCCGGGAACGGGATTCTTTTTACCATCGGCATCAAACCAGGAACTAACGCTTGTCCAGGAATACGTGAGGCCTGCCTTGAAGAAACCCTTATACAAAGTGGGCGGTTCCATTATCACCGTTTTCTGCTTCAATTCTGAAGGCAGGTATTGCTTTTCAGTTTGGGCAGAGCTTAACTGAACAAGTCCCAGGGAAAGGAATAATAAATACAATCTTTTCATAACTGGCTACTTACGGGTGAAGATGTTGTAACTGAATGAGGTGTAAATTCCGGTCTGGACATCGGTATTTTTTCCGGCGAGTGAAAGTTCCGCGTGTTCCAGAATCCGGAGATGAGTGGTGGTGAGAATTTCGAAACCCAGAACCGCAGTGGAAGAACTTGTTTCAGGGAGGGCAAATTTCACCCCGTCAAATTCCTTCCACCCTCCGGTGGAAAATTGAAAGCGATAACCTCCATATACATCGAACCAGCTGAATACCCGCACATCGAATAATGCCATTACTCCATAATAATCAGCATACCGGACAGGGATATCTTTACGGGAATAGGTAAAACTGCTGCCTGATAGCTGGGCTTGCCAATCGGTGTATACCGATTCCCCCAATCCCCTTGATGCATCGGCTACCATGGTAAATGATACTGAAGACAAGCGTAATTTGGCATCCATCCCGAACTTCAGAAAAGGCATGCCTTTGCCAAACCGGCCGGGATATTTATATTCCAGTAGTGTGGTCAGGGTGTCAGGAATATTGGCTTTATGCTGGGGTTGCGGATTTTCAGAAGAAGCGGTTGGCAGGCTTGCCCCGAATCTGAACGCAATCTCAAAAGGGGTATTCCGGG
Organism: Bacteroidales bacterium; assembly: GCA_046329925.1. Taxonomy (GTDB): domain Bacteria; phylum Bacteroidota; class Bacteroidia; order Bacteroidales; family JAAYUG01; genus JAXLTS01. The sequence continues at coordinate 105,156 of JAXLTS010000010.1, read as the reverse complement.
TCCAGGGTTTCAGCCCGAGTCCAAGGTCCAGGTCTTCAAATCCTTTAAGTGCATTCAATTCGGTTACTGAGGTGATATGGATAAGATCCGGAACGGTAGTAGGCCATGCAATCAGCAGGTCATTTTTTCGCTGAACGGTACTTCTGTAATTTAATCCAAAATTGAATTCAAGAAAATCCGTTAGCCCATAGTGTCCCGACAAGCTAAACAGGTTCTCCGATGAAGCCAGACCCATTTTCTGATAGTTTTTCATTTCCCCTTCATTATTAAAACCACCGGAATTAACAGCGAATTTATAGCCGCCATTCAATTGAAATTGATTCTTATGCATGAGCAGGGGGCGATCTATCCTTGTTTCGGAGAGCAGGAGGGAGTTGGTTGAACCGTCAATCTTTGGCGAATACTGTGCCTGCGCTGAGATACCTCCCAGCAATAACAGCAGATGAAAGATGTATATTTTTCTCATATCTTCCTCCTATTTGTTTATTGGTACAGCCTGTTTTAACCGGCTAATTCCTCCTTCAAGTCCACCAAACCAGAGGGTATTATCCTTGTCCCGGAAAACAGAAACAATGGTGTTGTCGCATAGCCCGTCGTTTATTCCAAAGGGTTCCATGATACTTCCGTTGTATTTGAAAGCTCCACTGGAGATAGCTCCGAACCAGAGGTTTCCGAACATATCATCCGCAAAGGAAAGGATGTAGTTATTGTCAAAACCGCTCATAAGTTGAATATCATGGAAATAGCCATTTTCGACCCATTGTATTTTTTTTCCACCCCAGAAACCAATCCACAGCCGGTTATTCCTGTCTTCAAAAAAACTATATACATAATTTGCCGCCAATCCATTTGCCGTTGTAAATTTTGTGAATTTGTACAGAGCAGACATGCGCATAAGCCCATTTTGGGTGCCAAACCAAAGCCAGGCTTTTGAATCGGCATAGATGGCATTGATGTAATTCATTTCAGTATCGTTGAAAGCCCATTCACCATATTCATTGTTTGAATAGAGCACAAATCCGGTACCTGCCGTACCAAATACCATCTCTTTTGTGGGAAGATAATAGCATCCGGAAATTACTGGAGAACTGATAAGCTGCCTGGTCCATGTTGATCCGTCAAACCTGGAAATTCCCTTGCTGCTGCCGACATATATATTGCCTGCAGGATCTTGTGCGATGCAATAGATGGAATTATCGAGAAAGGTGGAAGAGGAGGCCTTTAGTACCTTCCAGCTGTCATTCTTGAACTGATAAATTCCGTTGCCCTCTGTACCGGCCCATAATGTACCTTCTGCGTCCTGAGTGATTGCATACACCGTACATTCACCCAAACCTGCATTGGTATAGGTTTTCCAGGTATCCTGCGAAGGACCTTCAATGGCATCTTCGGTATCACAGGCATAAACTGCCATGCATATACCTGCCATAATAATCAAAAAGCGGATCATGTCTGAGTAGATTATTGAATGAATTTGATTCTTATTGAGTAGAATTCTTTCTGCTGAGCATTTTCTGATATACATCACGAATCTTCCCGGCCTTGGTATCGGCTATAAATTCCATATTCAGGTTATAGGCATTCGATTCGTGAGCCGTAAGCACATCGGTTTGATATCCCAGGCTGATATTGGTAAGGAACCCACCCTCCACTTCTTTAAGAGCCATTACATAATAAACGATGGGTTTTGCCTTGAAGATGAGCCAGCCATCCTCATCCGACATGTCTCCGTCAACAGGGTTCTCAACGGCCCACATATCATCCTCACTTGTAAAAAGCATTACAGGGCAGTCAACAACAGGATCGGTAGTTCCTGTCATGATCAGGTATAATTCCAGCAGTGTGGGGTCTGTAATGGTGAGTGTTTTGCTTGTACTTGCCAATACATTCTCAGCATTCCAGACGTTAAGCATTACTTCCACCGACCCGGTGTTCTGATAAATATGTATGGGATTCTGACTGGTGCTCGTGGCCCCATCCCCGAAATCCCACTCATATTTTACGGCATTCTGGGATGTGCTTGTGAAGAATACCGTATCAAATGCCTCAGGGTTATCGGCGTTTACCGTGAAGGAGGCTTTTGGAGCAGGTTTGTCTTCATCTTTGCTACAGGCTGCTAAAAACAGAATACACAACCCTGTGCACAGGAATAGGGATTTTGATTTCATGGCCTTGGTTTTAGGTTAGGAATTGGTAAATGAAAGATAGGGTATTATCACACTAAAACCAAACGTTTTAAAGAAAATCATTGCCGGAACGGCCTTGCAGGAGTTACTGCTCTGTCATTCTAACCGGAAACTCAGGCTGGTGACAAGATTTTGGCCTTCACTGGTGAACAGGTTACTAACCCTTACCTGCATATCTAAATCTTTTCCCGTAAAGACTTTCTCATCATATCCCATTTCCCAGGTTACCGTTTTGAGAGCCGGCAGGTAAATAAACCGGGCAGGTCTTATCCCGGGGTTGCACGACACCAGATTAATGCTGTAGGGGATGGAACTTTTATTACTCAGTTGAACTACAATTCTTTTCCCGCCAGGTTTGTAGGTGTTCCGGGTAAATTCCACGGAGGCCAGGAAAAATGCTTCCAGAATTTCCTTCCTGCCCAGCAGTGTATCGTTGTAAAATCCTGCTGTTCTATGGGATTCAAGTGCTTCACGAATACCCTGCTCACTTTTTTCTTTGGCAAATACAAGTGTCATGGGGCGTCTCAACCGGTTATACTCAAAATCGACTGGGTCATGGGAGTCTGAGTTGGCCAGGATTGTCAGGTTCCTGTCCAGGGCCCAGCGCAGGGCTCCCGGGTACCACTCCTGCGAATTGATCACTTCGATTCCCTTCAGGTATCCCTGGCTGAGCAGCCAGCTGTGCTCCTCAAACCATTTCATGGTATCTGGCTGTTGCGCTTTCCAGCCCGGGTGGTTCCAGAAAATATAGGCACCCTGCGAGGCTGCAATTTTCACGGCATCTTTCCAGTCGGGAGTATCCAGCGGCTGGCTGTTTGTAATGAACAGGGCATTCAGATGGCCGGGAGGCATTTTGCGGGTAATCTCACTTCCCTTGATGAGAATGATGTCCAGCTGTCTGGCCTGCGATTGCGCCAGTTCATAACTGCGATTATGGTTGGTGCGAATATCCTTTTTATGCGGGAGATATTCGATATGATCTGTGATGGCGATGGCATCGAGGCCCTGTCTCCAGGCTTCACGTACCCGAAAGTCGGGCCATACGGATCCGTCGGAAAAAGCAGTGTGCATATGAAAATCGCAACGCAGGGTCTGGTATCCTGGCAGGTCAGGCAGGATGAATTCATTGCGAAAGTTGTTCTGTGCATTAGCCAGTCCAAGAACAACGAATTGCAGAATAAGTATTCTTAAAAACTGAGTTTGCATAGTATTAACTTTATTTAGATACTACTGAATGTTTGTGCACTAAAAAATATAAGGTGGTCGTTGCGGTCTGCTCAGCATGGCATTGGCTTCATCGTCGTTGTGAAATTTTTCTTTCTGCGGATCCCATTGAAGTTTTCTGCCTAGTTTCATGGAGATATGACTCACGATACAGGCACTGGTGGAGCGATGTCCCACCTCGGCCGGGCTGATATTCATCTGGCGGCTTCGCACACAGTCGAGCCAGTTGGCATGGTGATCAGCCGAACGATACAGGTGCACATCATTGGCACCCAGAGGGGCAAGAATTTTTGGATCGCTGGCCTTGAGTGCTTCACTCTTCTTAAAATCCTTTGATTTTGGATCGCTGGCTGTAACGGAGTAATCACCCCGTGTTACGAATAGCCATCCGTCGGTGCCTTCAAAATGCACTCCGTTTGGGAATTCATCACTTATCAGCACGGTGAATCCTTTGGCATATTTTGCTTCCACAAAATATTTTCCGTGTACAGTCCATAAGCCACTGGAGGGGTACTGAGCTTTTCCGGTGATCTCAACAGGACCGGTATGTTCGGTATCCATGGCCCAATGCACGATGTCCATGTGATGAACTCCCCAGCCGGTGATCATCCCCAGGCAATAGGGTTCGCACCGCAGCCATCCCGGACGGGAATAATCGTTTTGCGGATGCACTCTTTTTTCAGTATAATATACATAGGGGGTGGATCCCAGCCACTGGTCGTAATCCAGGTTGGCAGGGACAGGCATCGGAACTTCCGTTTCTCCCGATGGATCAATGGGAAGTCCCACTTTGATGGTTTTAACTTCACCGATACGTCCGCTACGCACCAGTTCACAGGCAAACCGGAATTGTTCGAGTGAACGCTGCTGGGTTCCAATCTGCAGTATACGCCCGGTGCTGTTGATAACATTGCTCATCTGTCGTCCCTCTGCCAGGGTATACGAGAATGGCTTCTGAACATAAATATCCTTACCGGCCAGGGCAGCATCAATTACTGCCTTGGCATGCCAGTGGTCGGGGGTGCTTACCAGAACAGCATCGATACTGCTGTCATTGAGCATTTCCAGGTAATTGCCATATGTTTTAACTTCCTGTTGCATTTGCTTTTGAGCGTATGCCTGCTCAACAAAAGTTTTTGCCTCGCCCACCCGTTTGTAATCCACATCGCAGACTGCTACGATTCGTGCACCATCGTATTTCAATACGCCCGGCATATCGTGTTCACGTGAGATACGGCCAGTACCAATGGCACCAACCCGGATGCGGTTGCCGGGTGCATTTTTGCCAAATACCGGGGAGTGTAAAATGGTGGGGAGGATGATTGCACCGGCTCCGGCCAGGGCATTTTTGTGTATAAATTCGCGCCGTTTCATGAAAGTATTGTTGGATTATAGAATTTAAAAGTACGAAAAAATATTGCTTAATTTCTTCCGTGAATTATTTTCATATATCCGGGAGAGCAAATCACAGCTTCTGCTGGTTTTGAATGGGATTTATGGGCAATACGACGCCTGCAACAGGATGAAGGTAAAGCCAAAGTTATTATCCTTTCACCCCGCTGGTTTTTTAAGGATTGTTTGCAATGTGATGCATGCAACGGAATGAAGGTAAAGCCAAAGGCGACAGCCTTTGGCTTTACTGGGTTTAGTGGGTCATTGCGAGCCTGCGAAGCAATCTGTAATCATTTATGTGATGTATTATATCTTTTATTTCATGATGCATTTCGGAAAATATAAGCAGATTGCTTCGCAAGCTCGCAATGACTTTCAATACTATTGGACAAAACAGGGAGCCGTTTAGTGCAATCAGTTCCGGGTATTTTATTCAGGCTCTGCTAAGTCAATTCGGTACAAACACAAAGAAACTCCTTAGTGAACGCGGGCGTCGTTGTGGTAATTTTGTTGGCAGTTATAAATATTCAACCTGTAATAATAATGAGATTAAAATGTACTGCTGGTTGAATGAGCCTTCGAATAATCCAGTTTCTCTGCAACCGACCATTTCAATCCACCAAGGAGGTGTTGAATATACAGTGGATTACTGTAATCTGATTTGTCGTGTCCAAGTGCCGTGTACCACTGGCGGCCGCCATCGAAGGTGTTGCACCACACGCTGGGGAAGAGGGTGCCGAAGGTGTTGGGTAGATCTTTACCGTCCTTGATCGCAGAAAAGTCGGAAGCCATGATAATCCGAATTGTCGGATTCAGTTCTTTCAGAAAGTACAACTCATCCTTGACGATCCACGGATCCGGAATTCCTTTGACGGAGGGATGTTCAGGGTCAAGCACCCGCACGGGAAATTTCTGGAAGGGAGGATGCACCAAAAAAGTTCCTCCAAGCATTTGCTTAAACCAGGCCCAGTTACGTTCTGTGCCGCAGGCGGAGTGAATTCCGACAAAACCGCCCCCGGCTTGTATATATCTCATGAATGCAACTTTCTGTGCCTCCGTTTCAAATACATCATTGTTGGTATTGCAGAAGACAACTGCATGATAACTTTTCAACCTTTCCTCACTGAATACAGCGGCATCGTCGGTGGTATCCAGCTTGAATCCTTCCTGTCCGGCCATTTTAAGGAAAGCCAGTTTTGCAGAGGGGATATTATCGTGTACATAACCTTCGCCGTTTTTGCAAAAGAGGAGGATACTTTTCCCTTTCAGATCCCTTGAAAGGTTATCATATTTCTGTCCAAACGCGGGATTCAGAACTGGTAATAAATATAAAGCAAGGCTGAGATAAACAAGCTTCATTGTTCCGTCTTTTAAGAGTAAAAACCAGTATAATGTTAATGAAAAATTTCCGGAAGTCAAATAAAGTCTTTTAGCCTTCCGGATTTTCACAGTTATGACCTTTGCCGGCCAAACAACAAACGGATTTTGTTTCTGAGTAATAAGGAAAAAAGAATCAGGCTAAAGCCATAAAAGAAATCTTCCAGGGGGATGGTCAGGAATCGTATCCCCAGGTTTTCAACGTCGTTGTACCACACCACTTCGCTTTCGATAAAACTGCCCGTTAATATGGAATTAACCAGGGTGAAGGGAATCAAAATTGCAAGAAAGGTTATATAGTAGAATCCCGGGATGCCGGTTTTGTCCCATAGGGAAATGAGCAGGGCCAGAGCGGTGATGCTGAAAACATAAACAGTATAGGCCTTTTCGGTATTAAAAATGATAATGATTATAAGCAGAATGATTAAAATTACTGAAATGCCCCGGGCCATCCTACGGGTAAGACATAATTTGGGGAGGTACAGGACAATTGTATCATGCAAAAAGATGCTTGCGTAAGGTATAAGAATGAAGAACAACCATTCTTCCAGGGGCAGGTGAAAAATCAGGATATTTGAGTGGTAGCGCGGATTGAAACCCCAAACACCTGCTTTGGTTAAATATACATCAAAAACGATATAGAAGATAGCTGTGATGACTATGGCAGGCATCAGGTATTTCCATTGCCTGTAGTATTGCATTCGTTTTTCGAAGCTTAACAGGAAGGGAATCGCAATGGATAAGAGAAGAAGAGAAGCGTACAGGGACATGTACTAAGATTTAAAGTATTTAAACCGGAATACCAGGAGCCCGAAGTTGTTAAAATCGTCTTTGTTTTTTGGTCGGTGGTGGGCAGTGTGAGCTTTAATAACGGAACGGATAAAATGGTTGTGGTTACGCTGGAGAAATCTGATGGGAAGACGTTTGTGTATTATTACATCGTGGACAATGAAATAGGTGAAGCCATACAGAGTTATTCCACATGCAATAAATATCAATGCACTTTTGTGCAGGGCGATACCTGTCATCATCAGAACAATTGCCGGAATTGCATAAACCAGAAAGAACCGGTCGTTTTTCTCGAACCGTTTCTTCTCAACCACATCCGGAACATACTCCAGATGATCGTTGATATGATGGTCCTTGTGCCATCGCCACAAGAAGCCATGCATCACGTACTTGTGGTTCGACCAGGCTATGAATTCCATAAAGAGGTAGGATGCAACAAGCAGAATATAATATTCCATGCGGGTATTTGGGTTTGTTCAAAGGTATTTCAATTATTAATCCGGCCGGAAGCATATACATTTGCAACAAGTGATTCGCGCTTCAGCAGAGAATTAGCATTAACCGGTTTACTCTGTTATATGAACAAGTTCATTGCAGGATTTGTTGCGAATTTAATCTAAAAGGATTTAATAACAAGTAGATATTCAGGAGTTTAATTGGATTTTATTGCCTGTAGTCGCCACAAATTTTTATTCCCTGGCAGGCCATGATTTGTGCAGTGCAGTGGCATATTCTTTCCGAAAAAGGGAGAGGACAGAAAGATTAATACTGGTTCAGGAAATTAAACAGGAATAAAAAACCGCCCGGCAAAACCAGGCGGATTCTTTGTGGGCTGTACTGGATTCGAACCAGTGACCTCTTGCGTGTGAAGCAAGCGCTCTAAACCAGCTGAGCTAACAACCCTGAGGGAAGCAAAGATAATAATTTCAATCTAACTGTAAAAATTCAGTCACTTTTCGGATTTCAGGGCTGCTAAAATACCTGAGTAAAAACCCGTCTATTACCAGTACCAGCATGTTCCACAGGATGAGTGAGGCGAAGCCGGCCGGGGAAAAGATCCAGTGCATATCCAGGCTGGTGAGCAGGGCTCCCAGGATACTGATGCCCCCGTTCAACGCAAATAGAATGCGAATCACCTTACCTGTCCCGCCAGGCTCCAATAGCGGGATTGCGAGCAGGTAGGAAAAACCTATGCCTCCCCAGCCATACATCTCCAAAGCCCAGGCCAGTGAGCCCGGATTACTCATGGTGAGCATGGGCAGCAGGATGTCCGCCTCAACCGGCTGGTAATGCGCCAGGTAAGGCACATAGCTTATCTGCAATACATAGTTAAGAAATACCATGCCTGAAAAAATGAGGTTCACCACCAGTGCCGAGAGGGCCCGGGCCTTCCTGCCTGACCCGGCCAGAAAATACAGACTTACGAAGGTGAATAGGGATCCGGTGATAAGCAGGAACCCGCTGAAAAAAGTCGCTGTCTGAAGGGGATGAAATGCCTCCGCAAACTGAACCAGGCTGGTATAAGAGGGCTGGGGACAAATCAATTGGGTGAGGACCGGGAATAGCAGACCGGACAGTAGAATGCCGGCCATGTTGAGAATGACTGCGCGACGTCCGAATTGCAGGTAGTTTTCTTTCATTTTGTTTTTGTTGCAAGTATACCCATCCTGCAACCTGTGTTATCAGCTTCTGTTGATGAATTCCGTGTTTTGGCGGGTGTATGACCTGTTTCCTGGCCCGGTTGCTCCATATGAGATGACAACTGTTGACTTTGCATTTCCCGTTATGTACCTTTGGATAACTAATGAAAAAACACTTTTATGAGAAAAGTATCTGTATTAGTTGCGACATGTCTTTTTCTGAGCAGTTGCACAGAGAAAATTCCCGAGAATAATGTCCTTCTTGATTTATTCACACCCTATGCTTTTTTGGGTGAAACATTGCACGGAAGGGTGAAATCGGTGAATGAAAATCTTTACTGGGCAGGCATGGAGGACGGTAAGGTTGTGAAAGGGAAAAAGGTGACCACCCGCGAGCGCGACAGCCTGGGCTACTCTTACGACTTCAGGGCTGAGTTCGATGAAAACGGTTTGCTTGCATCCTGCCAGCTGCTTGATGAAAACGGGGATGTGGTGGATAACTGGAAATTTACCGCGGAGAATTTACAATGGATCAAGGGAGAATATTTCAAAATAGATACCCTCCGGTCGTATGTTAAATTCACCTATGATACACATAATTTCTTAACCCAGCTGGATCAATACACACCAGCGACCGATACAGTAATCAACCGGTTCGTGATCAGCAATGATTCCAGGGGGCGTTATACCACGATCGTACGTCAGCGGCCCAATGGTGAACTACGCGACAGACGGATTATTACACGGGATCCGGGTGGGAGGATCCTTACCAACACCTTCTACGCTCCGCCCGACAGTTTCCAGTTCAGGTCCACACAGATTTATAATGACAAAGGTTTTTATGAAACACAGCTGATGGAAAGCAAGGGGAATCCTTCAGAAAAATTTGAATTGGTTTACACCTATGACGAATCCGGAAACTGGATTACTGCAGAGATATCCAGAGGCGGTATCCTGACTTATTTTTGTGAACGGCAGTATACGTATTATTGAGCCAGGATCATTTCTGATCCTGTTTTCTCCATTCATCCTGTTCCTTGCTTTCACGAAGCATGTCGGTGGGATTATCGATATCCGGGCCCTGCTTTAGTTCCTTCCAGTCGAACTTTTCATCCAGGGGATCCAGCGCTTTCACAGGATCGAAAAGGATACTGTCCACCGGTAAGGCACGGTATGGACGGAAGTCAGGCTTACCAGTGAAACAGTCTGCCAGGTCGGTGGCACCTGCATCATACTGGTTTAGGCAGGGCAAACCCAGGATATTCCAGAAGGTTTTGAAAATACTTCCGAAGCTGGCATGAGTATGGCTTACATATCCTCTTTTGACGTAAGGTGAAATGACCATGAGTATGCTTCGGTGAGCATCGACATGGTCCACCCCGCCCTGGGCATCATCCTCCGTGATCACAATGGCCATGTTTTTCCAGTAGGGGGTATGTGAGAGGAATTCCACGATGCGTCCCACTGCAAGGTCGTTATCTGCCATATAGCTTGAGCGGAAAGGGTATCCGGCCTCAGGCCTCAAGCCTGCACCATGATCATTGGGAAGGATCACGGTGAGCAGCGAGGGCAGGCTGTCTTTTCCCGGGCCCCACTTTTCGTCAAACTCGCGCATGAAGAGATCAACACGGAACTGATCCGGTATGGCCATGTTGTAAGTGGGATAAATGCGGGATGAATTATCGAAAAGTGTGGCAGGCAGAGGGAAATTAGCTACCTGCTTTACTCCACCATATTTGTATGAGTCCTGGTAATCGGCAGGTTCGAACATCACGCTGAAACCAAAATTGTAGTAAGGAACTGCATGTCTGGCCAGATGATCCCACATCGATCCCGATTCATTATAGTCTTCCGGGTAAATAGCCCCGGCAGCCCCGTTTATTCCAAGGTTTCCTGGAGCCTGCGAATGATCGCGATAATCGCGGTTGCTTCCATAATTGGCAGGAGTGGTAGCCTCTACCCACTCATTCGGATAGGTGTTTACAAGCCAGCGATGTCCGTCGGCTGAGACATCCGCATCCACATAGAAATTGTCACTGATGCTGAATTCCCTGGCCAGTTGAAGGTGATTGGGCGCTACGGTAAATTTACGTGCCCGGATGGCTGAATCACCCGAAGGCAGGCTTACGTCCCATCCGTAGCGTGCCAAATCAGGATCTCCGTTTCCACCCTCCAGTTGCCCGAATACCTCATCGTAGGTTCTGTTTTCCTTGGAGATAAAAATGAGGTGTTTAACAGGGGAGGAGCCCAGTCCTGCATAGAGGGGAACAGGGTTTCCCGCCCGCTGTTTTATCAGGGAGTCATTCACTTCTTTCATGAGAAAGTTATTTCGGATCACCTTCTCAGTCAGATTTTTTAGTTCTGCATCATTGGGAATATCCAGCACTTCCACCGTACCTTTCATCAGGTTGCCGATATAACTTCCTTCAGGTCCCATGCGGAAATCGGTTCCTGCATTTGGGCCGCTTCCGAATCCTTTGGCATTTGCCACCACCAGTTGCTTGTCGCCGGGAGCTACCTTTATTTTTGCAGGGAACCACCCGGCGGGAATATGACCTTTTACTGTAAGACTTGGAACATCAATCACGGCTATGGCATTTATTCCCGCCTCTGCCACGTACACCCGGTTTCCATCCGGAGAGGCATCAAGACCAAAGGGAATGATACCCCGCAAATGTGCAATCCGTTTATCAGGACAGAGGCTTATGTGCCTGATTATTTTCTTTTTCCGTGCATCAAGAACCGTGATATTGTCGTTCGACCCGTTGCTGATGAACACATAGTCCTTCACAGCGACAATCGAATTCGGGCTGGAGCCTCCCACAGCGGGAAATCCCTCTACCACCTGTCCAACGAGGGTACCTGTTTTTATTCTGGCAGTGACACGGGGCTTGTCTCTTTTAGTCAGATCAATAGCCCAAACCGAAAATGATTCATCCGAATTCACGGGTCCCAGACCGGGAATACGGACTGAATCGTTCATTATTCCCTCCTCAGCTTCTTCCGATTCGTAAGCAAATGCAGGGAAATCCACTGAGCCTTTTTCCCATTTTTCTTTTTTCTTCCGGAGGATATGGCTGTATTTGTACATTCCAACATTGGCAACATACACGGTTTGTTCATCCGGTGACAAGGCAATTCCAAAGGGGTACCTTCCTACCGGAACATTATGCAGTACTTTTTTCAGCCGGGTATCCATGATAATCATGCGGAATCCGATCTGGTCCACAGCATAGAGTCTGGATCCATCGCGGCTGAGTACCAGGTCTCCTATATACCCGTGACTGTAATCATCTGATCCTCCGGAATAGCTGCAATCGATCGAATCGATCTTTTTTCCTTCGGCTATACTGAAGAGAAAGACTTTATTTTCCTGTCCTCCGGCCACATACACCACCCTGTTATCGGGCGATACAGCAAGTCCCATGAAAACCGAGGCCAGCACGCCCTTGTCGGTTGAAGCTCCCGGTGGTACCTGGCGGATCAACGGATTCTGACTAGTCAGGTTTTCAATTATGGTGATGGCCAATGGTGAAGTTCCTGAGTTGGCCGTGATGGCGATTGATCCATCATGACTAAGTGCAAGACCGTATGGATGCGGGGCAACTGTGTAGCACCGGCCTGAAGGGCTGATGAGCCGGCCATTGGGGATCACCGTCTCACCCTCCCGGTTTATGCTGGTGTACCTTTCACCTGCCGGTGCAGAAATGACATAGCCTGTTTCCTGGGAATGGGCCGAAATGGAAGTAATAAATAGGTAAGCCGCGCAGACTATATATTTCATACTGGGATAATTCAACATAAAAGGCTTTTTGGGATGCACGTTCAAATTCTAATGGCAGATATATAATTCGGTATTCATCATATACCAAACCCTGGTGCAAGGTATGCCACAGGTTTTAAAAATAAAAAAAAATCAGGTATGTTTTAAAAGCCCTCCGGGATTCATTAATCGTCATCCGGTCACCAAAAGAGGTCATTCACCTGTTTTTATTCGTCAGGGGGTAGTATCCAGTGTATGTTTGCCTCATCAATCACAAAACACAAAAACTCATGAAAACACTGGTCACATTTTTTACAGCACTCGCATTACCTCTCACACTCGTTGCACAGGATGATGAATCTGCACAAACCCTCTTCGGCCGCGATAAGGGCACTACAGGCTGGTATGTTGAATTTCCTGCCAGTTATGGGCAAACTGATAACAGTACGCTGGCAGCACCTGGCTTTGGTTTTGGTGTAACGGCAGACAATCAGCTGTCCATTGGGTTTCGTGCTCACGGATTAACCCGCGGTGATGATGAACTCTATTTTGGGGAAGCATACAATGGGGATGGTGCCTATATGGAAGGAGGCTATGCCGGTCTGCTTGTGGAACCGAAGCTCTCGGGGAACCAGCCTTTTCATCTCAGTTTTCCCATGCTTTTTGCACTTGGTGGAGCCTCGTATACCTCCAGCGAACTTTTTCCGGAATGGGATGAGGATGAACTGGATTACCACCGCAAGGTTCTGGATACCGATGCTTTTCTGGTCTTCGAGCCGGGAGTTCAGCTGGAGGTAAATGTATTTCGATTCATGCGCTTTGGGATGGGAGTCAGCTATCGCTGTACAAAGGGGATCGAATTTCAGGACGTCCGCTCCACCGTTCTCAATGGTGCCAATTTTACCACTTCATTGAAATTCGGGAAATTCAGATAATAGTTTTAGGGGTTTAGTTAGTTAGTTTGGTTAGTTAGTTTGTTTGAGACAGGGCCCCGGCATACGCCGGGGCTTTGTGATTTTCATAAAAATCCGGGAATATTTTTTAAATTTTTTCAGACTTGAGAATTGTGCCTGTGTTTAGTGCGACTCACCCGCCCGACCGGACTATTCAGTGCCCATTTAATCGGATCTGGGTCCACCGGTCGTTCGGGCGAACCCCCCTGCCCCCCTCTCTGCTGCTGCAAAGAGGGGGTACCGGCAGGGAATGACCATTAGTGGATTTTATTAGATATAAGTTCATTATTTTGATTGTCCCCTCTCTTTCAGAAAAGAGAGGGGCAGGGATGAGTTGGACTGTGGACGGGAAAATTGTAAGTGAAATGTGTCTAAATTACGATCGACTCACCCGCCCGATCGGAAGATTCACTATTCATTAATTGAACATGGTATTACCGGTCGATCGGGCGGGCCCCCCCTTCCCCTCTCTGCTGCTGCAAAGAGGGGGTACCGGCAGAGATTGATCATTAGTGGATTCAATTGGAGAAAAGGGCATTATTTGGATTTCCCCCTCTCTTTCAGAAAATAGCTAGTGAATAAAATGCGTGGAGAATTGTGCGAGCGATTAGTGCGACTCACCCCCCCCTGCCCCCTCTCTGCTGCTGCAAAGAGGGGGTACCGGCAGGGATTGAACATTTGTGGTTGTTAACAGACAATAATCATTATTTGGAATACCCCCTCTCTTTCAGAAAAGAGAGGGGGGCAGGGGGGTGAGTTGGATTGTGTGCAGGCTTTTAATCAATACACCGTCGTAATATAATACGTCATACTCGCCGGATTTACTGCTCCTGTTGTGCCATTAAAGAACTTTGCTTCCACAGTTCCGGCAGCCGAAACACGGGCGTAGGCGATAATTACCCCATCCGGGAGTGCGGAGGCAGGTGAGATAATCACACTGGATCCAACTATTGCACCGGTAACGGCAAAGGTCTGGGTAACGGAAGCACCTGCATTAATGCTCCCAACGTCGGCCACTACCGATGCCTTCACCAGGGAGGCGCTGCCTGTTACAACCGTTGTTGTGGATCGGCTGATTTTTCCTGCAGAACTCACATTCAGATTTGGAGCTGCAGTGGTAGTGCCGGTATAGGCCGCCATGCTGTAAAGCGCATTGTTATTGTTATTTCCCAGACGTACCTCATTCGAGGCGGTGATGAGCACACTGTCGCCGATGGCTATAACATTCGAAAAATTAGTGCTGGTAATACCGTCCTTGTAATTGGCCTTGCTGCCGATGAGGATATTATGACTTCCGCTGGTGCGGTAACCGGCATAACGACCAATATACACATTGCCCTCACCGGACTGCGAGTAGATCCCAGCCCTGTTACCGAGAAAGGTATTTCCCGATCCCGGATTGGCAAAACCCGTGAGTGCACCCAGGTAGGTATTCTCCCCGGAACTTGCGATATAAGATGATCCATACCCGGCGCTTACACCCAGAAATGTGTTTTCATTTCCACCTGCATGGTTATACCCGGCATTCGATCCGATATATACACTGCCATTGGAGGCAAGATCCCTGAAGCCTGCTTCTTTTCCCATGAAAATATTGTTATGCCCGTCGGTATGGTTGTATCCGGTCATGTCGCCAATAAAAATATTGCTCAGCCCATTCTGGTTGCTGTACCCGGCCTGGTTGCCCAGGAAGACATTCCAGGAACCGCCGGAGCTTATTCCCGCCTGATTTCCGATGTGGATATTGGCATTACCTGACTGGTTACCTAGTCCGGCCTGGTAACCTACGAATACATTATCACTGGCCGAACTGGTCATCTTACCTGCCTGGTAACCGATAAACACGTTGTGGGTGGCAGGATCGGGGTAATTGCCGAATTTTTTCACCTTAATAATATTTTTTCCGCTCTCGTGCCCGATGAAGTAGTTGGTGGTGTTCAGGTCGATGATGTTGGAGAGGCTACCTTTGGAATTATTCCCAACCTGGAAATAATCGACGGTATCGGTTGTTGTGATTTTGGTGTTGAGGTAATTCATCCGGAGGATGTCCTGAGAGGAACTTTGTGATACGATAAATCCTGCTGAAGCTGATTTTGCAACTGCAGGTTCCAGTGAGATTTTCACACTATCCTGGGTAACCCTGAAGAATTCGTTGTTCCAGCTCTTGCCGGCTTGCCGTCCGCCCACGGCAAATCCGCCCCGTCCGCCTTTTACCGCATCCTGGGGAATATACACCCGCACACTGTCCCACTCCAGGGAGAGTATCTCATTACTTACCCCTTTTGCAGCTGTTCGTCCACCGACAACAAAACCACCACGCCCGCCCTTTCCGACAGGTTTATCCAGATAGAAGCGGATGCTGTCGGGTGTCACAAACATGAGTTCATTAACGGCGCCCTTTGAGGCACTCCGGCCGCTGACGGCAAAGCCACCTCTGCCTCCCTTGGCAGTTTCATTGGCGATAACCTCCACGCCATCCTCATAAACGGCAAAAACAATGTTGCCCTGTCGGTCTTTCACGCTGAATAAGGCAGAATCGGCCGGATAGGAGGGACCGGGGTTGATTGCCGGATTGCTCTGGCTGGCATAAAAGGCATAGGGAACAGCAAGCAGGGGGCTGCTTCCAATCAATTGGTAGTCAGAACCCCCGGATAGATCGGCCTCGGTGCGGAGGCTGAGATTGCCAGCCTGCCAGTTGAGTGATGGCAATTCCGTTGATCCGGCTGCGCCTATAGTTAGGTTCACCAAACCATACGCATTGGTGGTGGCTGAGAGGAGTTCCTGGTATTCCACGGTCTCTCCCTGGAGGATAGAGATCCGGAAGTTCACGTTTTGTGATACCAGCGGTTCCCCGGTGCTGTTCCGCAGGATCAGTTGGTACCTGAATGCAGCAGGTGCCTGTGCGATGAGCAATATACTGCTGAACAGGGCGAGTGAGAAGGAGAGTATTCGTTTCATGGTATAGCAGGGTTTTAATAAACTGATTGGTTATTTACAGTGCATTGCTAATTGGCGATTCAAATAAATTAATGTGAGTAGCATAAAGGTAAAACAAAAATAAAGATATTTGACATTCATCTAAATGCAAGTATATTAGTTAGATAACCTCGATTTATCAAATACGCAGACTTTTTTTTTGCAGAATTGAAATAGACCTCTATATTTGCACTCCGTTTTGAATGAAAAATGGGAGCTTAGCTCAGCTGGTTCAGAGCACCTGCCTTACAAGCAGGGGGTCGCTGGTTCGAACCCAGCAGTTCCCACAAAAGCCTTGCACGAAGTGCAGGGCTTTTTTTATTACAGCCCGCCGGACTTTTTCAGTCCGAAGCGGGCTGTAATAAAAAAAGTCCTGGGATGAGCGAAGCGAATCAAGGCTTTTGAGAGGATGCCCAACCCTCACCGCAGGTAACCCAATAGAAATTCGTTTCGCCTGAAGTGGCTTTAAATATCCGGAAGATACTCCCTCCTCAGGCGGTGTACTGCCAACTATCGGTAACCTGCATAAATGAGAAATGTAGGTGGTGGAATCGGGGTGCTACCAATAGCCGTATTATTAATATATTTGGCAATACATGCCAGTTTTGGTTTGCAGGAACTAATTTGCGCTACTGTTTCTGCAGAACCCTAAAATCCATGCCTATTCCATTTGTAATGACAAGTGATGAAAATGAGTATTGACAAAGTCCGGGAATCAAATCGTGTTTTTGGACTGGATATTATCCGGGCAGCTGCAATTATCCTGGTGGTTATTGGCCATGGGAGTTTTTTGTTGAAAAATACATGGCTGGAAGGATTCCCATATTTCAGAATGATTGACGGGGTTGATTTGTTTTTCGTTCTAAGCGGGTTCCTGATAGGTGGTATTCTTCTTAAAGAAATAAATTCAGAAGCACATTTCGGATTCAAAGGATTAGCCAGATTCTGGAAAAGAAGGTGGTTGCGGACCTTGCCAAACTACTACCTTATTCTATTGGCCAATTACCTGATCATTTATTTTGGAATTATTCATGAAGATATTGAACAATTCAATTGGAAGTTTTTACTCTTCCTGCAGAATTTTTCAAAACCATTTTATGATTTTTTCTGGGAGTCATGGAGTTTAACCGTCGAGGAGTGGTTTTATATTACCTCCCCGCTGCTTTTATTGGTATTCCTGAAATTTCTGAGTCCTAAAAAATCTTTCCTGCTGGTGACCCTTTTAATGATTCTGCTTCCGGTTATCTACCGGATATGGAACTTTAACCCTTCAATCGATAATTTCTGGTATGATGTAACTATCCGTAAAATTGTTCTGGCACGACTGGATAGTATCGCTTTTGGTCTCCTGGCTGCATGGCTTTATTACTACTTCCCCGCCTTTTGGAAAAAATCCGAATTTGTGAGCCTGGCTGTTGGAATTGCCTTGATACTTTTTATCGTTAACTACAGCCTGCCAAACACAACATTCTATAAACAGGTGATCAGTTTCTCCATAACACCTCTTTCAGCCATGTTACTTCTGCCGGTGGCGGCAGGAATTAGAACCGGCAAGGGTTTTGTTGCCAGGGCTGTTACTCATGTGAGTGTAATTTCCTATTCCATGTACCTTTTGCATAATGCATTAATTGCGGAGGTAATACGTGACAATTTTCCACCGACAAGCGAGATTGATGGAATAATCAAATACATATGTTATTGGGTAATCGTGATCGCCGGCTCAACTCTGCTTTATAAATTTTACGAGAGGCCCATCATGCAGTTAAGGGGCAAATAAACAGCTGCCTGCAGATTCTGATTTTTTCACCTGACTATCTATTCCTGACTATTCATTTCAATTATCTTTGAATTTTAAAATTTTACCGCATGCCAAACTCACGATACCTCACCATCCTCTTTGCAGGATATTTTTCGCTTTTAACAGGTTCCCTTTCCGCCCAGGTTCCCATGGGAGGCACTCAGATGAATGCCACAACAGGAACAACTTACCAGAAGGTCGGGAATGTGACAATTACGGAAGTTTCTGTGAGTGATCAGCCGTTTACCAAGGCTCTCCGCATTGTCACAGGCAGTGGTATCCTTAATTTCTGGGATGCACAGGTTCAGTTTCCCGGCGTAAGCGGTATAGCAGCCGATGATGTGGTCCTGGTGGCTTTTTATGCCCGCACCCTTTCCACCCCCATGGAGGACGGCCTGGGTGCTGCCACGGCTGTAATCGAGAATAAAACGACCTATGCCAAGGATCTCGCAGCAAAACTGATGATCGGTTCTGAATGGAAAGAATATTACGCTTCGGCCAAATGTGTTTCCACCCTGGCGGCCACAGGTGTACGCTATGCTCTCTTCGTCGGGTATGAGTCGCAAACCATTGAAGTAGCCGATGTGCGTTTTCTGAACTATGGAACTTCCCTTACGCTCAACGATCTGCCTGTGACTCCCATCAGCTATGTGGGCCAGGACTCAGCGGCTGCATGGCGCGCTCCTGCTCAGGAAAGGATTAACCAGATACGAAAGGGAAAGGCAGATATTGTGGTGTATGACGAAAACGGGAATCTGCTGCCCGATGCAACAGTTTCTGTAAGCATGGTGAAACACCAGTTCGGATTTGGTTCAGCCATCCCGGCCAGTGTTTTCCTCACGAATACCACATTCAGGAATAAGGTTTATGAACTATTCAATGAGGTGGTCTTTGAGAACGACCTGAAATGGCCAAATTTCAGTCTCTCCACCACCCTCAACCTCCGTAAGTCATTCGACTCGCTGGAACTCCACGACATTGCCGTTCGCGGGCACAACGTGATCTGGCCCTCCTGGAAATTCTGCCCGACCTCACTCCAGAGCCTGAGCAGCAACCCGGTGGCGCTCCGCAATACCATCGAAAAACATATCGATGAGGTCACCAATTTTACCAAAGGGCGTGTGGTAGACTGGGATGTGATCAATGAGCCTTATTCCGAGAAAGACATCATGGGCATCCTGGGTAACGAGGTGATGGCCGACTGGTTCAAGCAGGTGAAGAAAAACGATCAGCAGGCAAAGCTGTATCTAAACGATTATGGCATTCTTACCGGAGGTGGCACGGATGTGAAGAAACAGAACTCGTATTATAACCTGGTTAAGTACATTGATGGCCTGGGTGGGCAGGTCGACGGGATAGGCTTTCAGGGTCATTTTGGAAGTGAGCTCACCTCGATCAGCAAAGTGTATTCCATCCTCGATCGTTTTGCTGAGCTCGGGAAAGAAATCAAGATCACTGAACACGATATCAATATCTCGCAGCGGCAGGTTCAGGCCGACTATACCCGTGATCTGATGACCATCGCCTTCAGTCATCCTGCCGTGAAATCCTTCCTCTTCTGGGGGTTCTGGCAGGGAGCACACTGGCTGCCCGACGGGGCCCTGTACGACCTTGACTGGAATATCCGGCCGCACGGCGAGGCATACAAAGACCTGGTGTTTAACCAATGGTGGACAAAAGATACTATCTGTACAACTGACTCAGCCGGTACAGCCTCCTTCGAAGGCTTTCTGGGCACATACTATTACACCGTTAAAAGCGGACTAAGCGAACGAAGCGGGACCTTTCAACTTTCAAACTCTCATCAGAGCGGGTTGGCCAATACGATTATTCTTTCATTGGACAGTATTTTGCCGCCCCAGATTGTTATTACCAGCTCGAAGCCACCCTCAATCTGCGAAGGAGACAGCCTGAGCCTTTCGGTTCCGGATATTGAAGGTGCGGATTATACCTGGTTCCTGAATAAGGCCATTCTCCCGGATACCAGCTCTTCCATCCAGGTTTGCCAGGAAGGGCTGTACAGCGTGGAACTTAAAAAAGGAGACATTGAATTACAAGCCCCAGCGGTGAATGTGCAGGTTATTTCCTTCCCTGAAGCGGTGATCACTGCCGGCGAAGACCTATCATTTTGTCCGGGCGGAAAAGTAGTTCTTTCGGCTGATACATCGAAAGCCTGGACCTATGCCTGGTTTTTAAACACCAGCAAGATACAGGGTTCAGTGCCAACCATCGATGTGAGCTCCGGAGGAAGTTATGTCTTAACAACCAATGCAAGCGGATGCCTGAGTACTTCAGCTCCGGTGAGTGTGCAGGTATATGCTTCCACCGATCCGGAATGCGGTACCGGGATTCAATTACAGGAAGGGGTCTTCCATGTTTTTCCAAATCCATTTTCGGGTTCCTTTCTCATTGAGCCGGCGAATCCACCCACAACATCTGTCCGTGTGGAACTTTTCGACCTTACCGGCAAACAGATTTTCAGCGATTGCATGAATCCCGGAGAAGGTGCAAAGAAAATTTCCATCGACCAGAAGGGCGTGTATATCCTGAAGCTGCATTCAGCAGAGGGAACAGAGGTATACCGGTTGCTGGGTCAATAAGTACGCATTAATCTATTAAACAGGATAATAGATTGAAATTTACATCATATGTTGCAAAAACGCAACAAATGATGTAAATTTGCCTGTATGACAACGCAGGAATCATTAAATAATCTGTTCAGCACTCCTGCCTGGTGGGAGAAAGCCAGGATTCAGGCATCCACGGCACGCTCGTACAAGAAGCGTTTTCAGGAAGGAAAACTTTCACTCGAAACGCAGATGGACTTGCTGGAGAAATCCGGGTTTGTCAGGGTAGTTGAGATGCAATGGGAGAAAAGGAATGAAGCGGGCAACATTCGAGAAAAACTAATTCATAAGTTGAAGGAAGAAAAGGCCTTCTGGTCCTATGATTTGATTCAGGACGAACAGATCACGGATGAATGGCTGATCGAAAAAGTACTGGTTCACCTGGACCTGGAGGATAGCCAGGAGCTTTTCAGAATTTTTAACCGGAAGCTGATACAAAAGGTATGGAGGGACACACTCCTTAAGCAGGAACCCATTTATCATGGATTGAACCGCTTGTATGCACGCCTGTATTTTGGTATGCGCGATCCGGACCGTTACATCAGGAATTTTCACAGTGCCACAGCATCTGAAAAATGAAAGGAATTACTCCGGCAACAGAAGAGGTATTTAAGAAAATATCGGTGTTGCCCTTTCTCAGGGATTACACCCTTGTAGGAGGTACTGCCTTGTCCTTGCAGATTGGTCACCGGCTCAGTGAGGATCTCGATTTTTGCATCTGGGCGAAAAGCCTGCGCAATAAGCGGGTGGCTGAAGTGGATTGGCCATCCATCAGGCATGAACTGGAAGGAATTGGTCAATTGCAGAAAATGGATATCCTTGGATTTGACCAGGTCAATTTCCTGCTGGATGGAGTAAAGATTTCGTTTTTTGCCAAGGGGCTGAACCGTAGCCCTGTCGGGAAGACAATCCCTTCTTTAAACCATATTTCCCTCGCCGGTATCGGATCGATCGGTATTATGAAAGTTGAATTACTCATGCGGCGACGGGAATGGAAAGACTACTATGATATTTATTCCATTCTGAAGGAGGGAGTGTCGTTAAAGAAACTGGTTGATGGTGCAAGAGTTTATTCAAACAACCTTCTTAAAACGAGGGATGCGTTAAGCTTTCTCTCCGACAGCAGCAATTACCGCAAAAACAGATCATTCTCCTTGTTAGATCCCGTATACAATGTAACTGGCAAGGAGATTGAAGAGTATATTGTTTCCAGGATTCTGGAAGAATACAGGTAAACTCAGCCTACTCCTTCTCCCGTTCACCCCTCATTTTCTCCCATTCATCGGTAATCGCTTTTTCTGCGATACCGTCTGCTGCATCTTTGGGAGAAATTTCACCCATGACTCAACGCCTCACACTCCTTTTCTTTTTACTTGGCAGCCTGCAGTGTTTTTCACAACAGCAGATCCGGGGGACGGTGACCAACAATAATGGGGTGCCGCTCCCCGGTGCCAACATCTACTTTGAAGGTTCATTCGATGGCTCGGTGAGCGATACAGCCGGCCGTTTCACCCTCGTTGCCTCCGCTCCGGAGAGCTACAGAATCCATTGCAGTTACCTGGGATTTGAAGACCAAATATTGATAATAGACAGCCTGCACTTTCCGAAGGAACTGAAAATTGTACTGCAGGAGAAGGTGAATGCATTGAATGATGTGGTGATCTCTGCCGGAACTTTCGGGGCAGCAGATTCCAAAAAGGCAGTGATTTTGAAGCCCTATGATATACTCACCACAGCCTCCGCCATCGGTGATATTTACGGGGCACTTCACACCCTGCCGGGAAATTCCATAGTGGGAGAGGACGGAGGGCTCTTCGTGCGGGGGGGTGAGGGCTATGAATCAAAAACCTTCATCGATGGTTTGCTGGTGCAGAAACCTTACACCTCACGCAATCCCGATCTTCCCGCGCGCGGCCGTTTTTCTCCAACCCTTTTTAGCGGCACCATGTTCAGCAGCGGGGGATTTTCCGCAGAATATGGCCAGGCCCTCTCTTCGGCCCTGATACTGATGACCTCGGGGACCCTGGAAAAAACAAAGAGCAGCATTTCAGTCATGCCCTTTGGTGGGGGTGCCTCGGTCGACCAGCTCTGGAATTCCGGCTCTGTATCGGTGAGCGCGAATTATTACAATATGAAACCTTATTATGCTATCCAGAAGCAGGATATAGACTGGATACGCGAACCGCAAAATGGCTCGGGCACCCTCATTTTTTCGCAGAAGACCGCCAAGGCTGGACAACTGCATCTTTTCATGGCGGGCAACCTTTCATCCAGCAAACTTCGAATTCCTCAACCCGGCATGAGCACTGGTGGAACAGCATATTCGCTGGCCAACCGGGACGGGTACCTGAACATGGTTTATTCATCCCCGCTTACGGAAAAATGGAGTCTCCGGTCAGGTATCTCAATCACCGGGGATGTGGAGGAAATTCATCCGGGTGAGGATAAGGTTCGGATCGGTGAAAAAGGATACCAGTTAAAAAATACTTTTCTGTGCCAGACAAGTGAAAATTTTATTTTCAAAACAGGGCTGCAGTTCGATGGTATTTCATATGTACTGAATTATTATTCGGCAATGAGCGGGACGAGCACCGAGCCTAGCTTCAATACCGGCATGTTGTCAGGTTTTGCTGAAGGTGAATGGAAGATTGCACACAGGTACAGCATCCGGGGTGGTGGCAGGCTGGAAGGAACAGGAAGCAATTCGGAGATATTGTTCTCACCCCGTTTTTCGGCCGCCATGAAAACATCCACTTACGGGCAGGTCTCGGCTGCCTGGGGTGTTTTCAGGCAGTTACCCGAAACCAATCTGTTGCTGGTGAATCCTGATCTGAACAACATGCAGGCCGTGCATTATATTTTAAATTACCAGTGGATAAAGGGAGGAAGGACCTTCCGCACGGAGTTGTACTACAAGGATTATTCAAGGCTGGTACGATATGATTCCCTGTACGATCCCAATCCACTGGATTATCATCCCGATGGATTCGGGTATGCCAGGGGAGTGGAACTGTTCTGGAGGGACAAGGAAACATGGCAAAATATCGATTACTGGGTTTCCTATTCCTGGATTGACACCAAACGAAAATACCGCGATTATCCTCTTGCTGTTACCCCTCCATGGTTCCCGGAGCATTCCCTGGCGGCAGTGTACAAACAGTTCATTCCCGATCTGATGACCCAGGTATCCCTTTCCTGGACCGGGAGTACCGGCCGGCCCTATGAGGATCCCAATACTGCCGGATTTATGAATGGCCGCACCAGGGCATTCTCGGAACTAAATATATCCATCAATTACATCATCATGAAAAAGAAATTCCTGGCGGTGATCCATTCCAATGTGAGCAATGTGCTGGGGCAGGAACATATTTATGGATACCGCTATGCCAGTGTGCCTGATTCGGATGGGCACTATGCTTCCATGGCTGTGCGTCCGGCCTCGAAACGATTTATACTAATCGGACTATTCATTTCTTTTAACCCAAATCAATAAAACAGAAAAACATGAAAACGTTGACCCTTTCCTTATTGTTAGCCGTTATGAGCCTGGGAGGATTTGCGCAAAACAATGCGTACCAGGAGGCCATGCGAAAGAACCTTGCCCTCATGGATTCCGCGATGAACAGTGACAAGCTCCGGCAGGTGGCCGCCCGTTTTGAACAGATCGCCGGTGTAGCCACGAAGGAATGGCTTCCTTCCTATTATGCAGGTTACGCCTACCTGATGATGAGTTTCCAGGAAGCGGATGGAGGAAAAAAAGATGCACTGCTCGACCAGGCAGAAAAATTGATTTCTGACAGCAGGACACGAGCCGGGGATGAGTCGGAACTCCTGGTAATTGAAGCATTTCTTGCGGTGGCGCGAATTGCCGCAGACCCTATGGCCCGCGGAATGGAATACTCCGGAAAGGCAAACGGTTTATTGGGCAAGGCAAGAGGAGTGAATCCCAAAAATCCACGGGTTGATTACCTGCAGGGCATGCTGGTCTTCAATACCCCGGAGGAATATGGCGGTGGTAAGGAGCAGGCACTTCCCCTGCTCACCAGGTCGAAGGAGAAATTTGCAGCATACACCCTGCCTGCTGAGTTCTGGCCTGACTGGGGAAGGCAACACCTGGAGCAGATGCTGCAACAATAGGGAATGCAACACTGATGTCACGGAAAGATGCGGAATGCTGATAATTTCTGCTTCCTGCAAATCTGCTTCTTTCCATGTCATCCGTGTTCCATCATACTACCATTTCTGTTAGTTTCTAACACAACGCACCGAAAGGCCGGAAACCTTTTTTTGTCCTTGTTCCGGCGTGGTAACTGAAGCCTGGTTGTAATACAGAATCCGGTCAATGGCATTTTGCTGGTCAATGGCCGTTGAACTCCAGAAGAAAGCCATCATACCCAGGAACTGAAATTTCTGCAAGGGGTCCAGCACACCACCCGGCAGCGCTGAAAAACCACTTTCGTTTCCAGCCTCGTTCGTACCAGCCCAATGAGTGTCTCCAGCCTCTTTCAGTTTGTTTCCGGCAAAACTTTCCCCTCCCAGGTAACTCACCAGGATATTCCAGTCTTCGTCGCTTGGAACGTGCCAGCCTGTTGGACAAAGCTTGCCAGTATTTACGGCATACCAGTTATAAAGTGCTCCATAGGGTTGACTATACGCTCCCTCATTGAAGCTGAACCAGCAGTACTTTGAACTGGGGGTTCCGAACCAGTTGGCGGAATCGGTGGCCAGGGAGATACTTGTATTATCATTGAATACTGTAGTGCGAAGGTTTTCTGCCATCCAAGCCTGGGTACCAATTTTGACTACTTTGTAACTGCTCCCGTCCGGGCAGTATACTGATTTTGGAAGTGTTACGAAGGCATGGTCATCGCTATAAACAATTCCTTTACGATTTTCAGCTTTTACCCTGTAGTGATATTCAGTTTCACTTGCCCCATAAACCAACTGATTGATTTCAACAGTAGAATTGCCCGAAATCGGATTGGGTGAAAGTAATATGGAGTACCCATAAGATCCGGAGGACTGACCAATTTCAACTGAAACTGTTGTGCTCAGGGAGTTGGGGTTGACGAGGATGTGAAGCATAGCCTGGTTAGAGTCCAGGTCGGTCACCGGCAGGACTTCAATTTCCGGGGCTTGTCCGCCGTCATTGAAGAACTGGTCCAGGTATTTTTCGAAGTTTGGAATTTCGGCAGTTATACCAAGCGACTCGTACCTGTTCACAAGGTTTTGCCGAATGGTGGAATAGGAAGGTATCTCCACTCCGCGAAGGTCCTGGATCAACAGCGAATCGCCATCAATTCCATCTTTAATTGCATTCGACAATTCTGCCAGCAGTTCTGTAAGAGTCCCGACACTTCTTGATCCCTGCAGGATTACCGACAGTGCCAGCAAGATCGCATTTTCGTCGGTATTCTTCGAAATATCAAGTTGTTCAGAATTTTCCATTCCGGGATCACTCATATTAAACAGGCTGAGTATTTCGGATTGGGCTTTGGCTTTGGCAGCGGAGAAATCCTGTCCATCGCTTACAAGTTGTTTAACCCTCAATCGCTCAAGGTGAGTAAGTATATTAATATTCACCGTGGAGACATCTGCCACATCCGCCAAAGCATACAGGGTTAACGGGGCTTGTGATTCCCAGCCACTATTTTCGTTAAAATAGAATCCGCTTACACTGAGTTCAACATACCTGGAAGCAAGACTGATGTTATCAATTTCAAATGTCCCTGCATTATCAGAAATCTGTGTGCTGAAGGTTTTACCTGATTGACCCAGGTCTGCATTCAATCCGAACATCAGCACCTGGCTACCATTGATAAAGGGACCCTTTTGTACACAGCCGGATATTTTGTCTTTCCTGAAACCCTCATTATCTTCGGTGCATGCAGTTCCGGACAATATGAGGGCGATGGCAAGTATTCCTGACAATTGCAGAAATCGTATAATTGCCATTGTAATGGTTTTTAGTATTACCATAGTTCTTTAATTAATGATTTCTGATCAATTTAAGGGTTACTGTCTCACCATTTTGTTTTGTGAAATTAAAGAAGTAGATGCCATTAGTTAGATTAACCAATGGTATTCGGGAAAAGGGTCCTGAAAGATCGAATGAACCCACTTGCCTGCCTGAAATATCAAAGAGCTGACATCGGCTTTTGAAAAATTCGTTATTCGAATGAATGATGCAGTAATCCTGTGCGGGATTTGGAAACAGGCTAATTAAATCAGTGTCGGTGCCTTGCGGCATGGAATAGTTCAGCCGATATTCAGTATAATAACTGAGCGGGAATAAGCGTATGTTATCCAGATAAACCATTCCCGTATCACCTGCAAGTTCAAATATGAGCCTGTATTCCGAATCGGGCTGAATCCGTTTCATGGTGGTGTGCTGAATGAATGAACTCCGGTAGGGACTTAAGTGAATTTCCCATTTTGAAGTTCCCAGAATAGAAGTACTGTCGGGAGAATCACCATAGGGCTCCAATCCATGCACTGAGTCATCTTCGACACTAACCATGATCGTCCTCTCCCTGGAAGACCAGGCATCAAACATCAGCAGGTAGGTGGTATCGTTGGAAAGCACCCATCCGTTCCGGTTCCCTGTCTGTACGAATTGAAGATTTTTTCCATCTTCCAAAAGATTGGGATTGCATTCAAGCACACCCTCCCGGACCAACAGCTGTTGATTGCTTGTATCAATACTTCCCTCCCAGGATTCCGGATATCCATGTCCATCCTCACCAAAATTCCCATTCGCCAGAAGGTTTATATCGTCCAGGGAGAGTAATTGATTCGTGATGTTAATGGATATCTCTTGAGAATCATGGCAGGGGTCGCCATCAATAATAACTTTAATCGTTCCATTCATCAGGGCGGTTAGCAGACCGTTTTTGTCGATGCTTGCTTTCCCGGTACCATTTTCCACCCTGCATTTTCTGCAGTTATAGTAATACGGGAAATAATATAACTTGATTTGCATACTCCCATTATCAATGGCAATATTGGTGTCGGGAGCAACCAGTTCAAAACCTTCATCACAAGGACCATTCTGAAAATTCAGGAGACCGCAATCGTCCATGCTGTTCCATGATTCATTTAAGGCAGTCCCCGTCCCGTCGTTGCTCCATACAGCTCTTGAGGAACCTGGGGTTCCGGGAGTGTCGTTATCACGTATGGTTACATCAAATCCCATGGCGTGCCCTTGCGAAAAATCCTTTCCCCCTCTATCCTTAAGCAGGGACCATGGAATGAAAAATTCCCAGTCGACAGTGGTATCCTGCACGAAATGGCCGTACCTGATTCCACTGTCGCCGTACTGAGTTCCACCCCTGAGCAATGCCTCATTATATTTATATGATACCATATAGTGTCCTTCTCTGCCCGGCCACTGACCGCCTCCACCATCTACAAGCTCAAAGTTGCAATCGAAATACAGTTCCGGACGATCAAATTCCCAGGAATTACAGTCGCTATAACAAGGAGAGAATACACTATCCCTGATATGCACCAGGATGTACACGCCATCACCATCACTGAGCGCTTCCCAATAGGTTTCACCCTGCTTACCGAGAGTCGGAGTTTCCGATTGAAATGGAAGAGCTATCGGATATGATTTCCATAATTTCCAGATAGGATCTGGTATCCCGTCAACTATCGGAGCTTTAGGCACACCTCCAGCCTGGGCTTCGGGTTTCTGCGAATAGGATGGCAAAAAATAGATACACAGAAAAAATCCAAATAGAAAACTTTTCATGGTGATTTAAATTTTCTGTTATCCTGGTTTAGGTTTTTTTACCTTATAGAAATCCTGATAATACTTTTATTCTATCAGTATTTCATTTTATACGCTCATAATACCAATCAATCCGTCCTTTCCGGATGAGTTCATTCATGCAGGCAGTGTCGTACCTGGCGCTATCGCAGGGCGGTGAATAATACAGACGGTAGTACTCCAGGTAAGGGTCTTTGTCCAGAATATAAAACTTCAGGCTGTCAGAACCAATCTGGTAAATCTTCTCTGCGAATTCTTTTCTGGTGATGGAAAGGTAGGCTGAATTGATCCCATAGGAGCAGTTAAAGTCGAGTACGTAACCATTAATCAGTTTGAGGGCATGACAAGCAGTATCTGCTGCTGGATCGTGCGGGCCTGGATATCCGATGATGGCTGTTTTATCTTTATTCATTAAAACTGCGACTTTGTCGAAGTAATCGCCTCTGAGTTTATATAAGTTTGGATGGGTTGGTTCACAGCCGCAGTTTCTTCCTTCATCCTTGCAGGAAAAAAGAAACATGAAAAGCATAATAAACGACAGAAGCAACAGACTCAAAAATCTAGTCTTTGAAATCATTGATACTTCTTTTATTTCGAAATTTTAATCACACGCTTACTCCCGATTACCTGTCCATTCCTGAATATTCTAACCAGATACAGGCCGTCAGCCATGCCATCCATCCGCACTTCTGTTTCAGGTATGTTAAGTATCCCATCGATGACCATCCTGCCCTGTTGATTAAACAGCTGATAAACGACCTCTGAACTACATCCGTCAATATGGAGGATGAAATGTTCAGTTACAGGATTTGGGAATATGCTAAGACCATTCAACTGGTTTTCTCCAACACCGGTTCCATCGGTAACTTTAAGCGTACCGCTCAAATAGAACAGGGCATAATTATTATCCAGTCCTCCGCTGACCAGTATATCATAGTTGCCGGGAGGGCTGTTTGTATCTGCTGCACACCAGGCAATGGGTTTGATGTCCAGCACTGATTCATCTTCTTTTTGGATAAACCCGGAATAGACAAGTGTGAAAAATGGATTGGGTGTCCCTTTTGGCCTGGTTGCATTCTCAGCTTTTACCACGAGCGGTGCAGGGGTGATATTGCCTTGTATGCTCTGCGGCTGGGTAACATTATAATTAGCCGAATCGGGTCCGCCCACATTGAATCCGGTAATATAGATGCTGATATTATTTCCGGCGTTTTTTGAACCGAATTTACCTGTACCCCGGATCATGACCACACTGTCGCCTTGCACCACGTGTTGAAAACTGCCGCCCATAAGTTCTGCAAAGACAGTCCCGTCGTATTGTTTTTCTTTCACTGTTAAACCGGTAATGCTGAGGGCAGCCGGGGTGATGCTGGCCATAAAGGAAGTGGAAGGAAAGGTATAAGTGTATCTTACAACTTGACCTCCCTGCATGGAATATCCGTCAACTGTTACTGCTTTATACCCCACCTTATTATCTGCAAAATGGGCGGCTCCGGCTTGAAAAATGACAGTGTCGCCTTTCAATACACCTGACAGGGTTCCCTTGATAAGGCTGGCGTTGGTGTTGCCATCATAGACCTTATTCATGGCTTTCGTGCCGGTAATGGTGAGCGGTCTGGGTGCAATGGTAAAATCTGCAGACACAAAACTGAGTGTGTAATTGGGATTGTTTTCGCCTGTGAGGGTTCCCTGTCCGATCGGATAAGTACCCGGAATATTTCCTTCTGCCCGGTCAAGTGCACCCTGGAGAGGAATCCCTGACATCACCGAACCTGCACTTATGGTGTAGGCAAATTGGGCGGGATCGGCATTCCCATATACCTTGCTTTGACCCGGGGTTGCCTGCACCGTGACCGGGATCTGAGCGGTATAAATCTGCAAATCATTTCCATATACGGTCTGCTGGGAGTCAGTGGCATAGGCCCTTACATAATATTTAGTAGCAGGGGAGAGGCCAGTGAGCAACGATGTGAATTTCCCCAGGCTGTTCCGCTCACCCAAGGCTGTTTTTGATCCTGCGATCGTAGGTTGTGGTGAGGTACCCCAGCATAAACCATGCTGAAGAAGGTTATCACCTGTTATCCCGAGAATGGATGCTTCCACCCGGGCGCTGTCAGTCCATAAATGAAATAGTCTGTTTGTACTAAGGGTGGTGCGTTTTAATACCTGGGCACGTTCATAATCCCCGATGGAATAAAGAGCAATATTGTCGAGATATACCATGTTATCATCGCCTGAAAGATTGAACTGAATTTTATGAATTGTATTCTGGAGCGCACGGGCGCAGGTGAAGGTTTGGGTATAGGTGGCCCTTATTGTAGTGATATCCACATTCCACTCGGATGTCCCATTCACTGCATTTTCATCTTGTGAGTCGCCGTAACGGGTATAGAAATTTTCAGGGCTGTCTTCAAAGTCAAAAGTAATGGTACGGGCAACATCGCTCCACGCATCAAACATTACAATATAAGAGGTATCATTGTACAGGTACCAGTCTTTGTCATTTCCAGTCTGATAAAACTGGTAATGCCATACTTCGTTATACTGGTTTGGATCGAGATTGGCCACATTTCCAATAACAGAAATAGTCTGGCCGGCACCGTCAAGCCATCCGCTCCAGTACTGCGGGAAGCCGGGGCCGTCCAGATCGAATGTGCCATTCCGGATCAGATTGAGCTCATTCGGGAAAACCATCTGATCAGTTATGGAAATGATCTTTTCAGCCTGAATTCCTGACTCATCTTTTGCTTTAGCGATCACTTTCACGGTTCCGTCATTAAGCGCCGTCAAGAGGCCGTTTTCGCTTATTTTGGCTCTCCCTGAAATGTTTTCAACAGTCCATTGTACGAGTTGATTTGTCGCATTCGATGGAGAAACAACAGCTTCCATCTGGAGGCTCCCATTGTCGGTTTTGATACTGTTTTCAGAGGAATTAATCGCAATTCCCGTGACCAGAATGGGACTGGGAACACCTACAAAATTAATTATCCCACAACCATCCATAGTATTCCAGGATTCATTCACGATATTGCCATTTCCATCATTGGACCATACAGCCCTTCGTCTGTCAGGAATTCCTGGGGTGTCATTATCGTTTATTGTCACATCAAATCCCATGGGGGAACTTAAGTTCATCAGGTTACCATCCTTGTCGAGCAGATAGGACCAGGGGATAAAGTATTCCCAGACTACATTGGGATTATTTAAAACATGAGCATATCTGATACCTCTATTTGCATCTATCATTTCACCTCCATCCAGCCAACCTTCGTTATATCCTTCGGCAACCTGGTAATGTCCGTTACTACTGAAGAATTGACCACCCCCGCCATCTTCCAACACCTCGTTGCAATCGAAGTATAACTCCATTTTATCGAATTGATAGTCGTAACAGTCTTGAGAACCGTAATAGCAGGGCGAAAAAACGTTATCCGTTACCTGCAGCAGGATGAACAGACCTTCATCCCCCCATAGAGCTTTCCAGGTAGTTTCTCCGGGATTACCCAACGTGGGTTTTTCATTCACGAAGGGCAGGGCGATGTTGTAGGCAGTGGCCTCCGCCCACACTGCATCAATCGTGCCGTCAATGAGAGGTGCTACAGAAGCCTGGTATATATTGGCCTCGGGCTTTTGGGCTTTAACTGAGAGAATGATCAGGAAGAAAAGGATTGTTAGCAGGCTGGTTTTCATTTTTCAGGATATTTTGATTGAAGGTACATAAAAAATGAGTTGATTAGACTCGCCGGTCAAGAAATTTAATGCAATAAATTGTTAGAGTAGAATTAATTATCCCTGAATTTTCGAAAAATACCTGAGTTATGATGATAAAAACCGATATGCCGGATCAGAATGGTGCATGATGGGTTATATGGCTGATAATCACTTGACATTTATTTGTAAATTTCATATATTTGAAAATATCCTGGAAACAAACCAATTCTATTGGGTCCAGGACGAGGTGAGGCCAGTCGGCCGCTTATTACTTAATTTTAATGACATGAATACTAATCAGAAGGTTACCATTAGAGCCGGGATCATCCTGTTCTTATCCCTGCTGTGCGGATTATTACCGGTTATGGGAATTGGGATCAGTCCGGTAACGGAATTGGAACCGGCAACTGAAAGTGATCCTCCCGTAATATCCTGGCATAGTCCCTCGGCAGAACGTGTTCTGAGCAATACCGATAAATACTGGCTTAAAGCCTGCATCAGGTCATCCTCGCGGTTGGCATATGTAAAAATCCAACAAAATGATGTTGGCCTCCCGGTAACGTTAGGATCTGCCACTCCTTCTTCTGACAGTTGTGCTCTGCTCCTGAATTTCGACATTAAGTTAATTCCCGGGGAGAACAAGGTATTTATAATGGCGGGAAATGAAGCAGGAAATACCTCTTCAGAGATGCGGTACATCATGTACTTTCCGCCGGGTATCCCTACCATTGGCTGGACGAACCCATCAGGTCAAAAAATTTCTGTAGGAACCCCCAGTTACCCTATCCGGGCAGACATTTATTCCATCAGCGAATTGCAGGCAACCCACATTCTCGTAAATGAAATGGAGTTGATTGGCGACGCGGGAGTGAAATCCATCAGCAGGGAAACCGGCTTTTACCAGTTGGAAAAAGAGATTCCACTTGCTGCAGGCGAAAACACCATATATTTTACTACAGGTAATGTCTATGGCAGAGTTACCTCAAAGAAAAAAGTCATTATTTATCAGCCACAAACTCCCCCGGTAATTGTTTGGAATTCGCCCGAAAATCAAAGATCTGACAGCCATTCCGAATTAACTGAGATCGAAGCTGCAATAAAATCAGCCCTGCCACTCCAGGAGGTGCAGTTAATCCTCAACGGGAAGTTGCTGGATGAACCCGGAAACGCCAAAACAGCCGTCTACCGGGCGGGAGAATTTATATTCAGCAAGAAGGTGAAACTGAATAGGGGAGATAATGAAATAGTTATTAAGGCAGTTAATGCCATCGGGGAACAACTGTCGGATAGCAGATTCATTAACTTCCAGCCACTGAATCCTCCTGAAATTACCTGGGTTAGCCCTGGAACGGGTAGCGTTTTAAGTATCTCGGATGTTTATTGGCTAAGGGCCTGCCTGAAATCGAAATCCAAAATTCAGAATGTTAAAGCCTTTCTGAATAACGACGTCACCAATGTTACCATGGGGCTTAATGAGGCAGGCTCCGATAGTTGCCCGGTACTGTTGAACTATGCTGTGAAACTGACTCCCGGTGAAAACAGGGTGTACCTTACAGCATCCAATTCAGGAGGATCAGATACTTCGGAGGTGCGGACAATCGATTATCTGCCTGCATCCGTTCCCATTATAAAGTGGGAAAATCCCGTTGAAGCCAGGCAAACCGTGAAAACCAGTACCTACACACTCCGGGCAGACATCATTTCCCTTTCGCAACTTCAGAACACCAAAATCTATATAAATGACATTGAACTGTTGGGGGAGGCAGGCGTAGTACTTGAGAATAAAGCATCAGGAAAATACAGACTGGAGCGCGAAATTCCTTTGCAGCAGGGGGAGAATAATATTTCCATTACAAGCCTGAACAGTTATGGAAAAATGACTTCCCGGAAGCGGGTACTGGTTTATGTTGTGCCCCAGTCTCCTCTGATTAGCTGGAACACTCCCGCCGATCCCTGGACCGAGCAGGTGAAAAACAACCTGCAATACAGTATTACGATCAATTCATCGGAACCCGTTGAGTCGGTGCAGGTTTTTTTGAATGGCAATCCAATTTCTTCTGTACCCCAGGTAAAACCGGTTGACGGTGCCGCGGGAACCTTTGCCTTGCTCGGAAATTTGAGTCTGCAAAAAGGGGAGAATGTGGTGTATGTTTCCGCCAGAAATCCAACGGGAACCAGGGAGTCTGAGAAAAGAAAGATTGTTGTCCGGCCACTGGCTGCCCCTGTTATTACCTGGATTAACCCGGGGGAGAACCGCATCGTAAGCAATTCTGAAGGATACTGGATCAGGGCATGCCTTAAATCCGGAGGACCATTTCAATATGTGAAAATCCAGTTGAATGATGTAGGACAGACTGTGTTGCAAAGTCCAAATGACCTGAATTCTGACAGTTGTTCCTGGCTTCTGAATTTTGAGGTAAAACTCAATCAGGGTGAGAATAAAGTTTTTATTATGGCCGGAAATGCGGCTGGCAACTCATCCTCCGATATGAGATCGATTATTTATCTGCCTACATCGATCCCCGTAATTACATGGACCAATCCGCAAGAACCAAGAATCACTACGAATGCCGGTACCTACCAGCTTACAGCTGAAATTTTTTCTTCCACTGCGCTCGAACCCACACATATTTTCATCAATGATATTGAATTGATAGGTGAAAATACCGTGACGGCCACATCTGTCGGAAGCTATACATTTACCAGGGAGGTTCCCCTTCAGCAGGGGGAAAATTCAATTTATATTTCTGCAGCGAATGCGAAGGGCAAAGCAGACTCAAAGAAAAAAATACTAGTGTATGAGCAGATTGTTGCCCCTGTAATCAGCTGGAGTTCCCCACCGATTGCACGTTCTTCGGTTACAAATAAAACCGCATACATTATTGCCAGTATTAAATCGGATCAGCCTGTACTTTCGGCGAAAGTGGAGGTAAATGGACAAACTATGTCTTCCTCCCCGGATATCCGGCCCGGCAAAATAAAGGGAGAATACATTTTGCAGAGTATTCTGCCACTGAATGCAGGGGAAAATGAAATTGTAATTTCGGCCACCAACAGTGCAGGCCATGGCACATCTGAAAAGCGTGTACTGGTCCTTCAGACGGATGTGAAGCCGGAGATACTTTCTGTAACCCCGGTTGAACCCAAAACATCTGTTACCGGGGAAACAGCAAGGGTTTCTGCGGTTATCCGTTCAGCCAGCATGTTGGGGGAAATTGATATTTTCCTGAATGGAAAACTGTTGCCTCAGGTTGGAAATGCTAATATCCAGAATAAGGGAGCCGGTGAGTATCAGCTGGAGGAATCATTTCCTCTGCAGATTGGTGAGAATTCTTTCTATTTTATAGTGAAGAATGCTGCCGGAAGTGATACCTCTGACATGCGATTCATCACTCGAATAAGCGAACAGCAGGCAGGCATCGATAACAGGTCAATGCAGAATAAGGCAATCAGGACAGAAACCAGGGAAGCACCTGTTGAGGTTGTTCGTGAAAAAATTGCACTTCCCGTTGTTACCTGGGTGAATCCTGATAAACAGGTATTTGAAACCAATCTGAGTGCTGTATTGGTGAGAGCGACCGTGAAATCAGCAGAGAAGCCGGCATCAATATTTGTATATGTGAATAACCTGGCACCGGAAGATGCTTCCTGGGCGCTCGTTGCAGGAACGAAAGATGAATACCGGTTTGAAAAGAAAATTAACCTGCAACCAGGTACAAATAAAGTATACCTGGAAGTGAGCAATAGTGCAGGGACCATCCGTTCGGACCTGCGAACACTTAACAGTCCGGTTGACAAGCCTCCGGTGATTCAGTGGGGAATCCCGTCAGAACCGAATTCAATTGTCAACCAGGAGAATTTCACTATTGAAGCCTGCGTGAATACCTTAAGCGACCTTAAATCGATTTCGGTGTTGGTCAATGGCACTGAGCAAGGGAACGATCTTGTGTTGAAAAGGAATGAACAGGGTGATTGTAACTATACCTGGCAAAAGGAAATTATTTTAAAAGAAGGTGAAAACAGTGTTTTCATCCTAGCCTCAAATGAATCATTGAACAATCGTTCCGAGAAAAGGATCATTAAATATGAAAAGGCTGCAATTGAGAAAAGAATAGCCCTTGTGATAGGTAATTCTGAATACATAGATAGTAAGAGTCTTAAGAATACCGTGAACGATGCAAACCTGATGGAGGCCACCTTGAAGGAACTTGGATTTGAAGTGATCAAGAGGCTGAACGCAAACCAGGCGGGCATGAATAAGGCAATAGAAGAGTTCAGTAAGCGATTGCCGGAATATAATGTTGGACTATTCTATTATGCCGGGCATGGGGTACAGGTAGACGGGACCAATTACCTGATACCGGTTGATGCTACCCTGCAGGAAAAGGCTGATTGTAAATTCCAGGCGGTTAAGGTGGATTTTGTGATAGAGGAATTTCAAAAATATCCTGACAATATCAATATCGTGATTCTGGATGCCTGCCGTGATAATCCTTTCAGATCCTGGACACGGGGCGGCGCACAGGTTTTCAAACCTATTCCCCCCACCAGCGGAACCATTATCGCCTTTGCGACGGTGGAAGGTTCTGTTGCTGCCGACGGGACAGGGTTACATGGTCCTTTTACCGAGGAACTGGTAAAGCAAATGCTCATTCCGCAACCTGTTGAAAGTGTATTTAAAAAGACCCGGGTGCTGGTGCAAAAACGCACCAATGGGGCCCAGAATCCGATGGAATGGTCTATGTTGAAGGGAGAATTTTTCTTCAAGAAATAACCGACCGACAGATCTGTTTCAGGGCTGCAGGGGCAGACTGACGATAAAGCGCGTTCCGTTTACTGCATCGCTGGAGATGTCCAGTTTTCCTTTGTTGCGTCTTATAAAATCCTTACACAGGATGAGTCCAAGTCCGCTCCCGCTTTCTCCGTCAGTGCCCGGTTCAGATTGAATAGAGTCGCTTGAAAGAATACGGGCGATTTTATCACGCGAAATTACGGTACCCGTGTTCGTTAAAGATATCTGTACCATTTCGCCGGTGTTAACCGCTTCAAAGCGGATCATCCCTTCCTGCACGGTAAACTTAATGGCATTGCTTAACAGGTTTCTGAAAATAGTCTTGATCATTTCCCGGTCGGCCCAGACCGTAATATCCTCGATAAAATTTATCTGCAAGTTTATTTTCTTCGAATTCAGGCTCTCTTTCCGCAGTTCAATTACTTCAGTTATTATACTTTTCAGCGGAAGGAGGGTGGGATGATAACTTATACCCCTGGTCTGTGACTGGGCCCAAAGAAGCAGGTTCTGGAGAAGGGTATGAAGACGTTCAGAAGAATTGTTGATAGTACTGATATACTGCAGTTTCTCGGCATCACTTAAGCTGTTGTACCTGGAGAGAAGCATCTCGGAGAATCCCAGGATACTCATGAACGGGCTTGAAAGGTCATGCGCGATTACGGAAAATATTTTGTCCCTTGTTTTAATGAGTTTCTGTAATTCAAGGTTGGCTGATTCAAGGCTTTCCGATTGATTTTTGAGTTCCTCGGATTGTTGCTCCAACTGGTTCTGACGTTCAAGAAGCAGCCGGTTATTTTCATCGAGATACCAGGCATGCCGTTTCAATAGATCATTTTTCTCTGAAAGTTCGGCAGTTTTTTCTTCCACTGCTTTTTCGAGCCGGTGTTTTTGAGTTTCAAGCGTTGATGTTCTCAGGGTAATATAGCCATATACCAGGCTAAGGGCAGTAATTAACAGGAATATTTTAAAAAGCAAGGTTTTATACCAGGGAGGAAGAATTTCAATTGATAGTGCTGCTCCTGTGGAATTCCAAACTCCGTCATTATTCGAAGCAATGACCCGGAATATGTATTTCCCCGGATCGAGGTTGGTGTAGGTGGCTTCTCTTGAATTGCCAATATAATGCCAGTTTTTTTCGAAGCCCTCCAGAAAATAGGCATACTGGTTGGTTTGAGGATTTATATAATTAAGTGCGACAAAACTGAACGTGATGAAATTATCGGTATATGGAAGCCTGATTTCTTTCGTATACCGGATATGCTGCGATAATTTGTTCGAGTTATGGATAGTGAGTTCCCTATTTAGTACTTTGATTTTGTCAATAAGAACTGGCGGAGGAATGGTGTTGTAAAAAATTGTATGTGGATTGAATAAGTCAATGCCCCTGGTTCCACCAAAAAAGAGACCATCCTGCCCGTTGCGGTATGCTGCCCTCGGATTGAATTCCATTGATATAAGACCATCTGCAGTACTAAAGTGGTTTACTGCTCCGGTAGCGGGATGGAACCTGAAAATGCCGGATGAGGTGCCTAACCATAAAAAGCCATCCTTGTCATTCAGAATTGATGCAATGTTTACATTATTAAAAGGGACCGGAAATCTTGTGAAATTATTTTTCGCAGGATTATAGCGATTTAGCCCGGAGGAAGTTCCAATCCAAATATTAAGACTGTCGTCCTGGTAAATACTGCTGATTTCATTATTCGAGATTGTGGATGAATCATTAATCACAGAAGTGAAATTGAGAAACCGGGATGTTCCTTTTTTCAAAAGGTTTAAGCCCCAGGCTGCTCCTACCCACAGATTGCCCTGTTTATCAATATAAACATGGAATGGCCAATTATTTGAAAGGCCGTTTTTTGCCCGGTTGAAGTGTTCAAACCTGCCGGTTTCACGGTCGTATCGATCAACACCTTTGCTATGTACAGCAAGCCATAAATTTCCATCCTGGTCTTCTGTAATTGATCTTATATCATTACCTGCAATGGAAGTAGTATCACCGGGATTATGCTTAAGATGAACAAACTGCTTTTTCTCCGGATCAAAGTACTGTAATCCGTCGAAGTAAGTGCCTGCCCACATGATTCCTTTACTATCCCTGAAAATACATAAAACAGAGCCACGACCAAGGCTGTGGGGGTCTTTGTCGTTATACTGGTATCGGATGACAGTCCCCTTTTGCCAGTCGAAGACATCTATGCCACCCTCATAAAATCCCATCCAGAGATTTCCATACACATCTTCGTTCACCGAAATAATGTTTGCACGGGAAGTTCTCCAATATTCAAGCGGGTCGTTATTGAAATAGCTGAATCCTTTTGGAACTGTACTTAATCCGATGCCTCCGGGTTGATGAAAAATCCAGTAATTCTCCTGGCGGTCCTGAAAAATACCTTTCAGGTTGGGTCTAATACCTTTGGAATGGGGTGATTCCGGATAATATCCCTGTAGCACCCAGGTGGATTGATCGAGGTATTTTAAACCTG
Source organism: Bacteroidales bacterium (assembly GCA_046329925.1). Taxonomy (GTDB): domain Bacteria; phylum Bacteroidota; class Bacteroidia; order Bacteroidales; family JAAYUG01; genus JAXLTS01. The sequence goes on along the minus strand of JAXLTS010000010.1, from coordinate 65,668 downwards.
TATAGTCAATAGTCCACAGTTTACCGGTCTGGTCTTTCACGATATCTGTAACATTGGCATCGTCCTGGTTATTATATGGAATCTGTATTAGAATGTCAGTTTTAAGATCCAGTTTCTTAACGCCCCCACCGATAGTGGAAATAAGTAATTGATCCCCGATCAGCTCAAGTGCACTGATGTGCAGAGTGGAAAGAATATCGGGCTGTTTACCGGTTACCGGCACAGGATTGGTATTCCCGGTAGTCAGGTTTCCGCGGATCAATCCTTTTTCTTCTGTACAGGCAAGCAATACAGTTGTGTTATTTTCGAAGATGAAGTCATTAATCAGTCCCGAATCCAGGGTAATAATACTTTTAAAGGTGCGGGAGCCAGCTTCGAATCTGTAAAGCGATTGTCCGTTGGTGACAATAATATTACCAGCAGGGTCCCCGGCAATCTTATGGACATTGATTCCATCCAGGCCAGCCGGATTCCGAAGATTCGCGAGCTGAAGGAATTCATCCCTTTTTTCATTATATTGGCAGATACCAAGCGAAGTAGCGATCCACAGGACTCCTTTCGCATCCACAAAAAGGTAATTCACCGCATTCCCGGGAATAGAAGTACTGTCATCCTGAATGGATTGATAAGATGTAAATATTGTGCCATCGTACCTGTACAAGCCGTCACGCGTAGCAATCCAGATAAAGCCGGTGGAATCCTGGGCGACAGAGTTTACAAAGGAACTGTAAATGCCATCCTCACGGGAGAAATACTTAATGGATAAGGTGGGAGTCTGACTGCTGAGTGACAATACTGAAATAAAAGGCAGCAGAATAATAAGAAAGCTTCTGAATCTGTCTGCTAGCACACAATGCTTTTTTATGGAGGAAATCAGGTAAAATGCCATCATCAGAAAAAATTATTTGGATTATCCTGACTCATAATCTAAACAGGTTTATCCAATACAGATCCAATTTATCCAAAAGACCTGCACCATGGGATTTTTTTGTGATATTATGAATACACCAACTCAAAGGAAGGATATTTTTTTATAATGAACGGATTTTGACAGGGTTTTATACTTGAATTTGGTCAAAATTTAAGTTCGCAAGGGTTAGATAATTGGATTTATGGCTGGAATTTTTAATTTAACATTTAAATGTCCATATGATTTTTCGTTCTGTAAACTATCATGCTATAAATAACATACGCGAGGCAGTGCATGAACTGCCTCGCGTAATAATGGGAGTTTTCCGGAGCTGCTTTTAAGACTCCGGTTGCCGGTAATGATCAGGCAATCGATATTGCCCGTGCAGGCTTTGGCTTAGCTTCCTCCTTCTTTGGGATACTTACCTTCAGGATGCCGTTTTCATAGCGCGCTGCAATCTTCTCCCCGTCGGCTGTACTGGGGAGCGTAAAGGAACGTGAGAAGGACTGGTAGCTGAATTCACGACGGGTGAATTGCTGTCCTTCTTTGATTTCATTTTCCACTTTCTTCTCGGAGGAAATGGTGAGGAGATCATGGTTCAGTTCGATTTTGAAATCCTTCTTTTCAAAACCGGGAGCAGCCATTTCTACTTCAAATCCTTCGTTCCCCTCCTTAATATTTACTGAAGGGAGGGTAGTATTGGTGGTGGAAAAATTCCGGTTCGACCAGTCCATGAAATCAGGTTCAAAGATGCGGTCGAACAGCGACGGAAGCTGGTTGGAAAAACGTACGAGTGACATAGTTAGATCCTCCATTTTAAGTTTAACCATGTTGTTTACAAACCAATAAAATCAAAGGAAATGCCAGAGCCTAAAAATATGCCAAAGTGGCATTTTTGGCGGCTTAAAAATTTTAAAAACGATCCTTGGGCTTTAAAATATTTGTAATACAATAATTTGAGTGTTTTTAATTTATTGACAAAGTGGCACTTGATTTTGAATACATCCTTTTTGACTCATGCAGCTCTGCACGGCTATATATTGTTATCTATCAAATCAGATTATCCGGATTTATAAATTTCTCTGCCGACAGGCAGGATGTTTTTATACCTTTGGAAAAAGCAGTTCAGATCTATTGCTGAACTGGTCATTGTACTGTTCCTGTGTGACACGTTAAATTTCACTTCCATGCATGCTTGCTTTTCCCGAATGACAAATAAGATCGGTAAGCTTTGGCTGATTATTACGCTAATTGCCTCACCGGTTGTTGCCTGTGCCGGCAACGGGGAGGATGATTCGGCTTCCGTCACTGATCTGGTGAGATTCTGTTCGGAACGCAGGGGATTCAACCTCCTGGGCAAGTTTGATGTTTCATGGAGCAACCAGGGCTTTTCGGAGCAGGATTTTCAAATGATCCACGACATGGGATTTAATTTTGTAAGGCTTCCGCTGGATTACCGCACATACACCCAAGCAGGAAACTGGAATGTTTTTCTGGAGAACGAAGTAAAGGAGATTGATAATGCAGTTGCCTGGGGAAAGAAGTATGGCGTTCATGTGTGCATTAACTTGCACAGGGCACCAGGTTATTGTGTGAATGCGGCAACCCTTCCGGTAAACCAGCAACTCGATCTTTGGACTGATACGATTGCGCAGAATGCTTTTATCAGTCACTGGGAGTTTTTTACCACCAGGTACCAGGATGCTCCGGCGTACGAACTGAGTTTCAACCTCGTTAACGAGCCCTCCAATGTATTGGATACAGTCTATCTGCCCATCATGAGGAGAGCCATTCAAGCAATCCATGCCATCAGTCCGGAACGACTGGTCTTTGTCGACGGACTCGATTACGGCCGCACCCTGCTTCCGGCATTGAAGGATGAAGAAAACGTGGCCCAGGCCATTCATTGTTACGACCCGTTCGGGTTAACGCATTACCGGGCCGAATGGGTGAACGGGGCCGACAGCTGGCCCTTGCCGCACTGGCCCATGCAATGGGTTTCAACCTACCTGTACGGTCCCTGGAAAAGTTCCTTTAAGAGTGCCCTGGTAATCAATGGCAGCTTTCAACAGGGCATGGAAGTCATCGTGAATGTGAGGCAGGTCTCGACCCAATCTACCCTGCAGATCAAGGCCGACAGCAAGATCCTGCTCAGCAAACAGTTTGTCTGTACAGCCGATACCGGGGAGGACTTTTCACAGGTGGTGTCTACCGAATGGGGCTACCAGAACATCTCCAACAAGGATTTTTCGACAAGTCTGTCTTCCCCAGCCACCAAACTGAGTTTCGAGAATACGGCGGGTGACTGGATGACGATCAATTCCATCACCCTGCGAGCCGGTTCATCTCAATTCATCCTGTATCCCTCCGATGATACCTGGGGACAGAAGCAATCTACCTACCTGCTCGGGGCCGATGGTGTTCTGCGGACCCCCGAAGGGACTGATCTGCTGCCCTTCGACCTGTACCGCCGAAATGTGGATACAGCCCGCATCTACCAGATTCCGTTCATGGTGCAGGAATTCGGCGTATACAACAAAACGCCCCACGAGGTGACCCTGGCCTTCCTGTCCGATCTCACCCGGTTCTTTCGTGAGAACGGGATCGGCTGGGCGCTCTGGAATTTTTCCGGGAGTTTCGGCATCCTGGATAGTGACCGGGAAGATGTTGCCTACAAAGCTTTCCGGGGGCACAGGCTGGATGAAGAATTGCTGAAGGTGCTTACGATCGACCAGTCTGCTGTGGGTGACAAGCATACAGGGAAACTGATGCTTTACCCGGTGCCTGCAAGGGGAGAACTGTTTCTCCGTTCGGATAACTTTTCGGGAAAAACCTCCATCCGCATTTACGACCTTGCGGGGCGACTGATGAAGTCCTGCCGGGTTGAAACCAGCGGGAATCCCTTCCTTCGCCTGGACGTATCCGGCTTTCAATCCAGCCTGTACCTGTTGCAGGCCGAAAACAAGGGTCTGGTCTTTTCGGGAAAATTCCTGGTGGAATAAAGCGGGTTCTTACCTGCGGAGATTATTCAGCGTCCTGAACTTTCCGGACCACCAGGCTCTGCACGGAACCGTCCCTGCGGGCCACGCGAAGCAGGATGATCCCGGGGGCCAGGGAGGAAAGATCCACCTCGTTGCCGGATACCTGCAGGTTCAGCCTGTGCCCGGGGAGATCATAGAATTCACAACGATCGGAAGCTTCCATTCCTTCAATCCGGATCTTCGAAAAAGCCGGGTTTGGGAAGACACGCAAGGATGATCGGCCAGTCTCGCCGGCCAGGTTTGAAGAGGAATAGTACAGGCGGAACCAGTTCAGGTTGAAGCCGGATCGTTTGGCCAGCAGGCGCAGTTTGTTCTTCCCGGACTTCAGGTCCAGTGTGCTTTTCAGGGATTTCCAATTCTGCCATCCGCCAGTTGAGGCCAGGCTTTGATTGCTAACCCGGTTACCGTTCACGAGCAGGTCTAGGCTTCCGGTAGAGGTCCCGGCATAGCGGATTTCCAACTGGAAGGTGGTATCGCAGGGAACGTCCAGGTTGTATTCGAGCCAGTCGTTCGCATCGATGTAGCCCACATTGGCAAAGCCGGAGGTGTCAGAAGTCGCTTCGAGCAGGATCCCTTTCATGGACGAATAAGTTTCCGCCTCGATCCGGGCTGGTACGGGCGTGTATACAGATGTGTCGTGCACCGGCATCGTGATGTAGGTTTTCCCGAGATCTGTGAGAACTCCGCTGGAGGAAAGAAGTGAAATCGCAGGCGCTTGAGTGGATCTGCCCGTAAACCAGGCGTACCGGAACACTGCGGTGTCGGACTCAAGGTAGTCTACTGCACCGATGAGATAGGATTTCTCCATGGCGACCGTCGGGGTAGATTCCCAACTGGCAAATTCCGTGAGCCAGATAGGCTTTCCGTACTTTTTGAACAGCCCGATGTACCACTGGAGGGCGCTTACATTTCCCATGTAGTTGTGAACGGCGATATAGTCGACACGGCACCCGGGACATTTAATAAAGAAGGAATCCAGGTAGGCAACCGGGTCGGTGATCGTATCGCCCTCCACCACGCATTTGTCACAATAGTTTACAGCAGGTCCTACTATTTTAAGGTTAAAAGAATCCGCAATCGCTTCCAGGTCTTTCCAGCCGGCAGCTGCCTGGCTGGGGGTCATGTTGGCCTGTGTAATAAAGTTGGGTTCGTTCCAGCCAAGGATGTACCGGGCGTCGGGGTGCCCGGCAAGATAAGTCTTCAGGGCTGTTTTGTTGTATCCCCCGTTCCAGGCCATGGGAACGAATTCAAATCCGTAATTCTGATAGGTATTGATCACATAGGGTTCCGGCTGGTGCGACCAGTTGTACCACCAGGAAACGCCAGGCTGGAGAGCCTTGAGATCCTTTTCGGTGAGGGATCCGTACGCAAGACCGCGCTTCGTACTTTTCTGCTGGGCTACTAGTGTGTTGAAGCATACTGCCAGCACCAGGAATGTAAAAAGGAGCCGGAGTGGGGATTGGTGAATGGATTGCATCTTTCTTATCAGTTTACGTATTGAGTCATCCGTTTGTCAACGTTGTTCCGTCATGCGAATGATCCGGACGGGTTCAAGAAGGCGTTGATTTGAATCGGCCGGCATCTGCTGGATGCGCCGCACCACATCCATCCCGCCCGTCACCCTGCCGAAAGCTGCGAAGCCCTGCCCATCGGGATTCCGTTTTCCACCGAAATCCAGTTCGGGTTGGTCGCCGATGCAGATGAAAAATTCTGTCGAAGCGGAGCCAACCGTGTCACGTGCCATCGAGAGCGTTCCGTCGAGGTGTTTGAGACCAGTGGTTTTTGTATCCTCGTGCCGGATACCGGGGATGGTATCGATGTATTCATCCAGTTGAAGACCTCCCTGGATTACCTCGATCTTAATTTTTTTGTCAGGCTGGTTGTCCGGGCGTACCACCCGGTAAAAATGGGCGCCGTTGTAGCGGCCGGTTCTTATGTACTTTAGGAAATTTTCAACCGTAACAGGAGCTGCACCGGCATTCAACTCAACATCGATCCTACCGGCAGTTGTTTCAATATAAACCACCGGGTTGCGGCTTGTACACGAAAATAAAACCAGGCTGATGGCGAACAGCAGAAAGTAACGGGACATGGCAAGAAATTCAGGATCAAAGTAAGGGTTTTTTCAAGGAAAATCAAACAGCTGAGGACCGGATGTCCCGGCAGTTTTTTCGCCAGGTGATCATCCTGCATGGATCAACGGATTCTCTTAAACCTTTTTTATCTTTGAAAAAAACTCTTCATGATGGCAATTCCACGATCCACCCGTCGTCGTTTCCTGGCCGATGCAGGCCTCGCATCCGCTGCCCTGCTGGTAACCCCTTCTGTTCTCGGAAACCCCGGTACGGGAGGAAGTACCCGGAGGAAAATCCTCCTGGTGCAGGGGGGCTGGGACGGTCATGAACCCCGGCAATGTGTCCAACTCTTCAGTCCCTGGCTGAAGGAGTGCGGTCACGAGGTCCTTGTTTCTGATTCACTGGATAGCTACACTGACAAGGCCCTCATGGATTCCCTGGACCTGGTGATCCAGGTTTATACCATGGGGCAGATCACTGCGGACCAGGAGAAAGGACTCCTCGATGCGGTGAAAAGCGGGGTTGGGATCGCTGGCTGGCACGGGGGACTGGGAGATTCTTTCCGGAATAATACCGAATACCAGTTCATGGTAGGGGGGCAATGGGTGGCCCACCCGGGAGGTGTAATCGATTACGAGGTGAATATCACCGATCACAGGGACCCTGTAACCGCCGGGCTGAACGATTTCAGGATGCATTCGGAACAGTACTACATGCACGTGGATCCGAATGTGAAGGTGCTCGCCACCACCACTTTCCATGGCGATTATGCCGCATGGATCGAGGGTTGCGTGATGCCGGTGGCATGGAAAAAGCAATATGGAAAAGGAAGGGTGTTCTATTCTTCCCTGGGTCATGTGGCTGCAGATTTCAAGGTTCCTGAGGCCTTCCTCCTGATGAAACGTGGCATCCTGTGGGCCCTGGAGAGCAGGTACAGTCCTGCAGAATCCTGGTGCAGCCCCGTGTATCCTGGAAAGAAACCTGTGAACAAATAAATCCGCAGGTTCATTTTCCTGATGGTCACCGGGAGCAAGGTTCGGTGGATGGGCTCACGAATCACTTTATATAATAAAACGCACCAAAAAGAAAGAAATGAGAGATCAGCACTGGCAGCAGTTACTGGCTGTAATCCGGGGAGAGCAATTAAATCCCCTTCCCGTGGGTTTTATCATCGATTGTCCATGGGTACCCGGTTGGGCCGGGATTTCCATGGTGGATTATTTTTCGAATGATGCCTTGTGGCTCGAAACCAACCTGCGGGCTCATGAACAGTTCCCGGACTGTATATTCCTTCCCGGCTTCTGGTCGGAATACGGGATGTGCACGGAACCCTCGGCTTTTGGCGCCTCCTGCCGCTTCCCGATGAATGAGTTTCCCCATGCCTTCCCGGTGATCCGTTCACCTGAAGAGATCGATACCCTGCAGAAACCGAACCCGGCAACGGATGGTCTCCTTCCTTTCATGCTGAACCGGCTGGTGCTGAATCGTCCGAAAATCGAGGCAGCCGGGTACAGGATCCGTTTTTCCGTTTCCCGCGGCCCGCTCAACATTGCTGCCCACCTGATGGGAACCACGGAATTCCTCATGACCATGATGATGGAACCGGAACGAACACACCGGCTCATCCGGATTATCACCGATTTTCTAAAGGAATGGCACGATCTGCAGAAAGCTGTAATCCCAACGATTGACGGGATCCTGGTGTTGGACGATCTTATCGGTTTTATCGGCAATGAGCAGTTCCGGGAATTCGGATTGCCCTATTTTAAGGAGTTGTTCAGTCGCGATGTTTCTGTAAAATTCCTGCACAACGATGCCCAGTGGGAATCTTCCATCGATGAGCTGGAGGAGATGGGTATCAACCTGTTCAACATGGCCTTCGATCCTTCGCTGAATGAGTTGAAGGAACGCACACACCATCGAATTAGCATGCTGGGGAATATCCCTCCACGGGATGTTCTCGCAAGCGGCACAGAAGAGGAGATCAGGAAATCGGTGCACGATCTGGTCCATTCGCTGAGCGACCGGAAACATATCATTCTTTCCTGCGGTGGAGGCATGCCCCCTGGAGTTACCACTACTCAATTGAATGCCTTTGTTTCGGCTGCGAAAAATGTATGATTTTCAAAGGATACGTGCAGGTATTGAACGATTCATCCATTTGAAGGCGTGGATGCTTGTTTTCGCATTCCTGCCCGCGGGACTACTGAATGCTCAAAAATATCCGGAAGGATGTGGAATCATCAATGCAGCCGGTGAGCCTTATTTTGCAGACAATACCGGTGTGACCGATGCAGCGCCGGCTATAAACAGGGCCCTGCAGGATTATCCGAACGGGATGGCGGTTATCTATCTTCCCAAAGGTACCTACCTGATCAAAACCACCCTCCAATGGCCCGGGTATGAGCTGGGCAGTTACGGAAATGTCATCCTGGAGGGGGATGGCGTAAATGAAACGGTAATCCGGCTCTGTGATTCCTGCCCCGGGTTTTCCGATCCGGATCACCCGAAGGAGATGATATGGACGGGTACAGATCCTGCACAGCAATTCAGGAATACGATCCGGGACCTGACTGTACATTCGGGATTTGGAAATCCTGGTGCAATCGGGATGCGGTTCATGGCCAATAACCAGGGCGGTGTTTTCTATGTTCATATACAGTCGGGTGATGGCAGAGGGAAAACCGGGCTGGATCTTTCCTATGTAAATGAAAACGGGCCTCTCCTGGTCAAAAATGTCTCCATTTCCGGATTTGAAACAGGTATTAAGACTGGTTCGGGTCAGAACAGTCAAACTTTCGAACATATCCGGCTCGATAACCAGCTCATTTGTGGCATCCACAACGAAGGTCAGCTTATTTCGATCCGGGATCTCCAAAGCAGGGGGAAAGCACTGGTCATTCATAATGCAGGTGAGAGGGGAATGGTCGTTCTGAACCATGCATCCCTTTGTGGCGAAGCAGGTTCGGGTGCAGCTATTGTGAACAGGGGAGGTATGTACCTTACGGATATTTCAGGAACAGGATTTTCCTCCCTGGTTGAGAACCTGACAGGCACCCGCAAAGGAAGCGATCTGCACCGGATCGGGGAATGGTCTTCCCATGCTGATTTGCAGGGGGAGCAGGTTGGCAGTGTTGCAATGGAGATACCGGAAACACCTGAATACAAATCCGATGCTGAGGACCGGTGGCTCCTTGTCCCTCCTTCAAACGGGATGGACGACAGCAGGATCATTCAGGAACTGATCGACAGCAATGCTTCTGTAATCTGTTTTCCCCGGGGGACTTATCAACTGGGAGAACGAATCCATGTGCGTGGGAAAATCAAACGGATCATCGGCCTGGAGGCATGCCTGCTGAATGGCAGGAACGGTGGATTTATTATTGACGAGGGACAATCTCCGCTTGTTCTGATCGAACGTATTACAAGCGGGTATGAACCGGGATTTTTTATCATCCACAATTCCCGGAGGACATTGGTTGTAAAAAGTGCATGCAATGTTTCTGTGATGAAAAATGAGGGATCAGGCGATCTTTTTCTTGAGAATGTCTGTTCCAACCCGGGATCTCATTTTGAGTTCCATGGCGGGAACGTATGGGCCCGGCAATTGAATGTTGAGAATTCGGGGACGCATATCCTGAATGATGGAGCAGATCTTTGGATCCTGGGCTTGAAAACCGAACGAAACGGGATCCTGGTGGACAGCAGAAACAACGCTAAAACAACCATCCTGGGATTTTTCTGCTATACCACCATGAAACCATCGCATGCGATGTTTTCCTGCAGAAATAGTTCATTTATCGCTTCCGGCAGCGAAACCTGTTATTATGAGAAAGGATATAAAATCCTGCTGAAGGCAAGAGCGACACTTTTTGCCAATAGAATTTGTACGAAGACCTTTCCACCGGGGAATGGGAGTGGACATCTGTATCCGATAATAAAAGCAGGATCTGCTGAAAAGGCAATGAATTGATTGCGGGTTTCGATCATGCCGGTACTTTTCACCGACCGGATTAATTCTGCAAACGCCTTGGTAATCTATTGAGTTGAGCCAGTGGTGGCAGCCTTTCTGGTTTTTATCCGGATGATCGATACTTCTCCCTCATCGGGTACCATGTTGAAAATTACTTTCTTTTCTGCTTCTTGTTTTGGCTGGAAAGTAGTGATCTCTTTTCCGTTTTGCCAGATGGATACTCTGTCCCAATTGGCAGGTATACATACGCGCATCGTTACTGCCTGGTTATATATTGAATTGCTCAATGTATCTTTTATGTCCAGTCGTATTCTACGCCTGGATTGCTGTTTAATAGTCACTTTCAGGCTGTTCCGCTCCCGGATGTATTTAACTGCATCAGAAAAAGGAACCACCCAGAATTCTTCCGGATTTGCTTTGATATAATCAAAATGTTTCCGGAGTTCATCTGATGAGAACGCGGAATACCCGCCATCGTCATCGATACCATGTAGCAGGAAGACGCACCATCCGCCGGTTGCTTCCGCTTCCATCACCTTCTTGTTCAGTTCGGCTGCATTGTTCACGGGCCATTCCGATCCGACGATGATGGAACTGATGCGGTAAAAATCTCCCGGAGTGGCCGGTTCGACCTGGTTGCTGCAGATACGTGCTGCAAAATAGTTCTTTATGGCAATCGAAATATCCCCCGTAACGCAATAGGGGTACGCCACACTCAGGCATTTGTGATTCCGGAGATGGGCATCGATGGAATCGCGTGAGCCGGTGAGTTCTCGTTCCTGCTCTGCCACAGGCAGCGAGGCGAGGTTGGGATGACTTAAACTGTGACTTCCAATTTCAAATCCTTTGTCAGCAACCTCCTGTAAAGCTTTCCAGTCGGGATTCCAGTTCACCACCGGGTACAGGGTAGCGGTGAAGCCATACTTTTCAAACAGGGGTACCGCCACCGGGAGCTGTTTGGGAGTAAGGTCGTCGAAGGTGTAGGTTATGGCTGCTTTTTTGAATCCATACCAGTTCGCAATTTCAATCCCTTCAGGGAGCTGGGCTGCCAGGCTCCCGGGAAAGGCGGCGATCAGCATCAGCCATCCTTTGTTTACTGTGTTCATGAACATTTAAGTGAAATATGTGATGGTCATTCCGTATTTTTGCAACAGGAGAGTTTTCCCGGGAATTTGTGAGGACCTTATCGCTTTCAAACGGGAACAGGAGCTATTCGTAAAAATAGATTTTTATCACATGCAGGAATCATTCCTGCAATAAAATTTTTTAGTACATGAAAACAGCTGTCGTTACAGGAGCCAATTCGGGAATGGGAAAGATCACTGCCAATGCCCTGATGGAGAAAGGATATGAACTGATCATCGTCTGCCGCAGTGCCGAAAAAGGACAGGCAACGTTGAAGGAATTGAAGGAACGATTTCCGGAAGGCAAAGTTGAACTGATGCTGGCCGATTTGTCATCCGTGAAAGAAGTTCAGCGCCTGGGAGAAGAAATAAAAAAGAGGCTCAGCAGCCTGGATGTACTGGTGAACAATGCAGGTGCTATCAACAGCAGTCGGGAGGAGACGGTTGACGGCTATGAACGTACCTTCGCCACAAACCACCTGGCTTATTTCCAATTGGGGAATGCCCTGGTGGACCTGCTGAAGAAATCGCCCGACGGCAGGATGGTGAATATTGCCTCGATGGCACAATGGCTGGGGAAACTGGAATGGGATGACCTGCAGATGAAGAAAAAGTACAATGGATTGCAGGCGTACTGCAATTCCAAAATGATGAACATCATGTACACCTATGCGCTGGCTGACCGGCTGCAGGGAACAAACGTGAAAGTAAATGCAGTGCATCCCGGAGGAGTGAACACCTCCTTTGGCAAGAACAGCGCGGGCGTTATCGGATTCTGGGCAAAAAAACTCGAATGGACCATGCGAAGCGCCGAAAAGGGTGCTGATACAGCTATCTGGCTGGCAGTATCCGAGGAGGCAGCTCAGTACAGTGGATTGTATTTCACCAGCAGGAAGCCTGTCCGGTCAAGGCTGGAGACATACCGGGTGGAAAATCTTGAGAAACTCTGGAGCAGATCCGAGGAATTGATTAATGCGAAACTTCAACACTAATTTGTTTTCAATTTCATTCGGCAATATAAGTTTCGAAGCGGTTCGTAGTTCAGCAGTTGAAAGTTGATACGATCGTGGGTTTCAAATAGGCTGCAAAACTCCTGAGGAGCGAGCCATTCAGCCGCCTCAAATAAGGGTTGGTAATCACTGTATGCAAGGTCCTCGATCCCTGTGGTGGCATAATAAATTTTCAGCCAAAGTATATACCCTTGTTTGTCGCGGGCAGGGAGGCTGATAATTGGTTCCAGCAGGCTATTGGCTAAATCATACTTCTGAAAAGTAAGCATGAAAAGAGCCAGTTTAACACGGAAGTCATTACTGCATTCGTTCCTGTTGAAGTAGTCACGAATCCATATAAGTGATGAGTTTGCATCGGGGTATTTCTCTGGTTCACCTGCGGCAATGTTACGGGCACGTGCAAAATGGTAAAACAGACTCATCTCATCGAGTACTTTTGGATCAATGATCTTTGCGGAGGTATTAAGTACTGAAGAAAGGACCTTTAAATCGCCCACATCGTCAAAGCCTGGATATAATGGATCTTCGTAATGATTGATCAGATATGCCTGGTAGTTGTATTCAGCAGCAGGATCCGGGGGGAGGGTGCGTTTCGATAAAAACCTGTATGCCTGGTACCGGTAATTTTCATCAACCAGCCAGGGACGTTTGCAGAAATCGAAAGCGATTTTTTTTGCATACAGGTCAGCCAGGGGATCGCGCTGGAAAATGGCAGGGTCATCAATAAGCAGGAGTGAAAGGGTATCCAGAAGCTGGTCGCCGGCAGAACTATCCAGAATGCATTGCATAAAATAGTCGAGCAGCTGATCGAGTTTTTTCCGGGTAGTGGCATCTGCCTGTAAAGTACGTCCTGATTTTTCCCACCTGGCCTTGAAATCTGCCCGGCTTGTTCTGTACTCAGTAATTGCTTTTCCCAGTATGTCCTCCGGTCGGATTACCACTTCATATTCAACCTCCACCTGCGAGTACCGCTGTGCATCGAGCAGGGGTTTCAACCCGGAAGTTGCACTATCATTCATAATTTGCCTCACTGAAAGGGTATCCAGTTTGGCAAGATAGGCATAGCGTGGCACCCGTACCTGTTCCCTGAATTTTCCCCAGTTCTCCCCGGCTGATTCTGTAACAGGCACTCCTGGAGGAATTAAGTCCCTCAGCGAGTCGTGTATTATTCTTGCCCGCTCCTTATAAAGCCGGTCATTGATCCCAAAATTCCCTTCAATGCTGGCATACGAGCGGATGCTCATACGGGTAATCCGGATCCCTTGTTTTCTTAGAAAATCCTTAAGTTTACGAAGTTCGGAACTATCAACGATGGTTTCATTTACCGGGTAATAAAAAAGGTTGCTGCTTTTTTTTATTTCAGGCGGAGGAGCATAGCAGGCACATAGCTTTAGCGGAACCTGCGGCAGATAGGGCAGTTTTGTGCTGTATTGGAAGAGTGTGTCGGGCAGATGATGGAACTGCACCATCCCCACTATATTTCTGCGTTTGAGGATCAGTACATTTATTTCATTAGGTTCGCCGACTGACTGGGGGACTTTTCCCAGTGCGAGGCTTAGTTTCTTTGGTTTCTTTTTCGGAACCTTTCCAAGCAGGTTGGTATTGAGTAACTCTTTGCGGTAAATGGGTTTCAGGGCAATACCATTGAAAATACAACCTCCGTTTCGTCTTCCCGGCAAGTCCGAATATTCACCGGACTGGCATTCATACCTGCTGAAGGGTACCACCTCAGCCATCATGCCGTCGTACCTGTGTTTCAGGAATTGCTGGGCCGGGCGGTACTTTCCCCCGTTGAAAATAATTGTGCGGCTGGATACCTGAAGTCCTGAATAATCAAGATTTGGCTTATAGGTTGTCCAGGCATTCATATCCTTACTCTTCGCTTTTGCCTTCACCTTCCAGGCATGATCCCTGTGGATTTCTTTTACAGAATTATTTTTGGCAGTCAGTTGCCCGGCATTTTGGACTTTATCGTACGGGAAAAATGAAAGGGCTCTCACCGGCAGGAAATAGGAGGGCACATTTGCAAAAACCTGGGCTGAATTTAATGCTCGTGTCTGCCGGTCATACGACAGGGCAACAGCCGTAAGTTTATAATCCCCATGCAGGATATTCTGCAGGTGACCGGGGCTGTTTACCCAGCCATTTACTATTTCATAGGCTGCATCCTCGTAATTTCTGATTATGATGTTTTTTCTTTTCTTTTTTCCGGTGCCCTGCATGGGTGTGAGAATATAAATCCGGGCAAGGTTCTCCCCGGCCTGATATTGCTCACCGCCATAAAATACAACCCTGTCCTGTGGAGTTCTTTTTTTCAGTTTGTTCTGAAAATGTGAAATGTCTTTCTGCCCTGAAATATATTCCGCCTGATCCCTGGCTGCCAGGTAACAAATCGAATCGTTGCTCAGGGAACCAAGTTCATGTGCTTTTCTTACACTGTCAATCTTAACCTTTATCAGGTATTCCAGCCATCGCAGATCCAACCGGGCTGTGTCGATGGGGCCATGAGAAATTATCTCCCTGCCAAACGCAGGGCTTGCAAAAAGGAGCATCAGCAGGATCAGACTTCTCATAAGGATTTCCGAAATGTGAATGTCGCACTTTTTTTTCAATTTATTCATCAACATATGGAGCTTCTGTTTGTTTTTGTAACAGACATTTAGCCTTACGAAAAACCCGAAGCATTATGAGAAAGGTCATATTATATACAGCCGTATCACTGGATGGGTTCATCGCCGGTCCGGATAACGAAATTGATTGGTTGTTTTCCGACGAAGATTATGGTTACCAGGCCTTTTACGAAACCATTGACTGTCTGCTGTGGGGGCATACCACCTGGAAACTGGTTCAGGGATTGAAGGGTTTTGAGATCGATACTTCCAGAATGAACTATATTTTTACCCGTAATGACCTTAAGTCTGATTACCCGAAAGTACAGTATGTAAGCAAGGGAATTCCTGAATTTGTTAAGGATTTGAAAATGAAGGAGGGGCGTGATATCTGGCTGGTGGGTGGGGGATATGCTAACAGTATTTTGCTACAGGCAGGCCTGGTAGACGATATGGTTTTGTCCTACCACCCGGTGGTACTTGGAAATGGAAAGCCTCTTTTTCAGCCCGTTCCTGTCCAACAGGATTTCAAGACCCGAAGGGTGGAAAAGTTTGCAAGCGGGTTGATACAGATATGGTTGAGGAAGGAAAGTGAATGAAAAACGCTCTCAAACCTCTTTTCACAGCCCTAATTTATAGAACATCAATGCTGATTCACATGAGCAGGACAGAATTGCGTTGGGTGGAGTATCTTTGTGTTGCGCTGCCGGGTACATACCTTGTTGGAAAATAAAACCTGCATACCATGAGAAAGTTTTTGACAGCATTTGTCTCCATCATCCTGATATTTTCTGTGAAGGGAATTTCCCAGGAAGTTAGCGATACAGGCAAATTATTCCTCATTGAAACATCGGATGGAAACGAATATGTCGGAAAAGTCCTAAGTGATGACTGGACTGTGATCCGGTTTGAGACGGAGAATATTGGAATTATTACCATCCGCCGGTTGGATATTAAGAAGATGCGGGAGTTGAAAAGGGAACAAATGATCCATGGATCGGTGTGGTACGAGAACATACAATCAACGCGATATTACTGGGCACCCAATGGCTATGGACTCAAAAAAGGGGAGGCATACTACCAGAACCTCTGGATTTTTTATAACCAGGCTGGTTATGGATTTTCCGATTATTTTTCGGTAGGTGCGGGGGTGGTTCCATTATTCCTTTTTGCAGGGGCACCTACTCCAATCTGGGTTACCCCGAAATTTTCAATACCCGTGGTGAAAGATAAAGTGAATCTGGGGGCAGGTGTTCTGGCTGCCATTGTGATGGGGGAGGAAAGCACTTCTTTTGGAATCGGGTATGGAGTTTCAACCTTCGGTTCGCGCGATAAAAACTTTTCACTCGGGTTTGGATATGGATATGCCGACGGCCATTGGGCAAAGAGCCCGGTTGTCATGGCCGGCACTATGATACGTACCGGGAAAAAGGGGTATTTCATGTCTGAGAATTATTTTATCCGGGTCGATAATGAAACAATTGTCGCCCTGATGTTTGGTGGAAGAACATTGATCAGAAAGGTCGCGGTCGATTATGGGTTAGTCACACCTTTTGCAACCGACCTGGAGGAATTTATTGCCATTCCCTGGTTAGGTATTACGATCCCCATCGAAGCAAAGTGATCAGATTAACTCAGGCCTGCTCGTCCTTTCATCCTTGTGAAGTATTCACGTGCCGCACGCCCTATCCTGGGTGATAGCAGAATCACTGCAATCATGTTCGGGAAGGCCATCAGGGCATATGCCCCGTCGAATATGCTGATCACAAAACCCAGGGGAGGAGACGGAGCCAGCCAGTATTTGCTGCGATGTACAGGCTCAGGTAAATCCATGCATGCCTGGCTGGGAAGAGGTATTTGAAACACTTGGTCCCGTAATAAGGGAGAGGTAAACAGGGTGACGATACAGATAAACACCACGGCTGGGAAGGAATACCAGGGTCCCAGCACAGGGATGGATCCGGCAAATGCGCTGGGGTAAGACTTATTCCATCTGATCCCGGATCATTCCAAACCCCTGTAACAATAATGGCAGGGAGCGGTGAGTGTACATACTATGATGGTGTCTGCAATAGGTTCGATGGTTGCTGAGAGTCCTTCACGGATCGGCTCAGTGGTTCTGGTTTCTCCGTGGGCCATGGGTGAGGTTCCAATCCCGGCTTCATTCGAAAATGAGGCTCTGCGCACCCCGATAATGATTATGGATCCCAGTGCACCTCCCAAAACCGAATCAGCGGAAAAGGCATCGTGGAAAATCAGGATAAATGCGGGGATGATCCTGTCATAATGAACCAGCATGATATAGGCCACAGAAAGAAAATAAAGCAACACCATAAAGGGAACCAGGTTGCCGGCTACTTTTCCTATCCTTTTGATTCCACCTACCACCACAAGCGCTACCAGCCCGGCAATAAAAATTCCGGTAATCAGATTGCTGCTGAAGTTGTTTTCAATCCCGTTCGGTATAAGAGCTACATCGCTTATTACCCTGGTGAGCTGATTTGCCTGAAAAAAGGGAGACACGCCGATCATCCCCATCAGTGCGAAAAAAATGGCCATGGGTTTCCATTTTTTACCCAGCCCGTTTTGAATATAATACATCGGTCCGCCCTGCATGTTTCCTTCGGAGTCCTTTCCGCGGAACATCACTGAAAGGCTCACCTCCATAAACTTGGTGGTAACACCCACCAATGCACTTATCCACATCCAGAACATAGCCCCGGGTCCCCCGGTCGCGATTGCCACGGCAACCCCGCTGAGGTTGCCCATGCCGATGGTGGAAGCCAGAGCAGTGGAAACCGCCTGGAAATGGTTGATATGACCGGCATCGGCTGCATTGTCATATTTACCCCGGAGGATGCGAAATGTATGTCCCAGCATCCTGAAGGGCAGAAAACGCATGTAGAATGTGAAAAACAACCCGCCTCCGATGAGAACTACAAGCAGCGGAGTTCCCCAGGCCAGGTTGGCAAAATCAATAACAAGTTGTTCGAAACGGTTCACGTGATTTTTTAAGCAGATTAAAATCCATGCAGGATGTAATACCCTATTACAGCGACACCCAGGATAATCCTGTAGATACCGAAGCCTTTAAAATCGTGCCGGCTGATGAATTTCATGAAGGCGGCAATCACCAGCCAGGCTGTGAAAAAGGATACCACAAATCCTGTTGTTAAAACCATTAACTGCTGTGAATTCATGTCAAATCCTGCTTTCAGAAGGGTATAGCCCGATGCGGCCACCATGGTGGGTATAGCCAGGAAGAAGGAAAACTCCGCAGCTACCAGGCGGGAAGAACCCAGCAGCATGGCCCCGATGATCGTGGCTGCCGAGCGTGACGTGCCCGGGATCATGGCCATGCATTGGATAAGTCCGATCCAGAGAATTGTGGAGTATTTCAGTTCAGCTACAGAAGTAATCCTGGCTGCAGATGGTCTGCTTTCGATATATATCAGAAGGATTCCTCCAAGCACCAGGGCAATAGCCACCACTAACGGATTGAACAGTTTTTCCTCAATGAAATCACCCAGCAGAAATCCAAGTAAAAGAGCAGGGATTACACCCACAATCGCTTTGAACCAGTTGTCGAAAATTCCGCTTCGCTTTGCCGATTCCATTTTCCCGAAAGGCGAGAGCCGTTTCCAGAAATACACAATCACCGACAGGATGGCTCCCAACTGGATTACCACATCAAACTGGTTTGCAAAGGTACCTGTAAACTCGATAGCCTGGTTTACCAGGATCAGGTGACCTGTGGATGATACTGGCAGGAATTCGGTAATCCCTTCTACTATACCGAGGATGATGGCGCTCAGAAAATCATTCATGCAGAAGCTAATTGATGCTTTGCAAAGAAAAGGAAATTCTCCGAAAATCCTCAGGTAAAGAAAGGGAATGAAACAGGATTTACCTTAACAATGTCCCAGTGACATAAAATTCTAACTAACCCTTACAGATGTCCTCCTGAGAAATAGAATATGGCAGGGAGTCTGTTTCGTATGGGGCAAGTATCCAAAATCCAATATCCAATAGCCAACAGCCAATAGCCAATAGCCTATTTTGTTATCAGCAGAAAATCACTACCAGGTTCATTATCGCCGAATTCACCTGAGCGGGGCTGGGGATCGGTTTTCTCAACGAAGGACAAAACTTCATTTACGGTGAGAATTCCATCCTGGCCGCCATAATTGCGGAGTGCTTCAAGAAACCTGCGTGCAAAGGGCGAATGCTGTCCGGGTCGGCCATCCGGTACATATTCCTTTCCACCTGAGGTGAGATACAAGCGTGTTTTGTACTCCAGCTTGCGTTGCACAAATTCATCTTTTGCAACGTCTTTGTACAAATCCGGTGCGCCGCGATGGGAAGTCAGCTTGGGATCGAAGGTGCCTCCGAAACATACATCCATCACCAGCAGAATGTGGTTGCAGGGAATATTGTTGGAAATGGTTCGCAGGTTGGAGTGGGAGAGGTAGGAAGTCTTGGCCATGTCATCGGCTCTCGAATCGCGCGAAATGATGTACCCTTCCTTGAATACTTCATCGTACATTCCATGTCCCGCGAAAAAGATCATCAGTTGATCCTCCGGTGACCAGGACATTTCAGCATACTCTCTTATTTTATTCACGGTCTCACTCAGGGTGGGATTCAGCAGTATTTCGGTTTCCACCCCGTAACTTTGCTGAAGTTCATCGGAAATGGTGGTGGCGTCGAAAACAGGATTCACCAGCTCAGGGTATGAATCATAATAATTACTGGCCACCAGCAGGGCTTTGGTAATATGACTGCCGGAAGAGCCCTCTGTTTCATTTACCGGGCCGGCATCGGGTACCGATCGTTCAGGCTGTATGTTATTCTGCACAACTGTTACGCGAGCATCTTCTTCAGTCTTCAACCTGAATGGATTTTCCATGGGTGTAACCGGGTAAGACTTTCCACTCACAGGATGTACCAGTTCAAAACGATCATAAGAGGAAGATTTCTTTCCTTGCTGAACTTTTTTGTTTACGGTGATATACGACTTGTCTGACTGCTGTTTGAATGATTTGGCTTCGTTTACCGGGATTTCCACTCCTGCCTCGGTATCCAGAAATCGTATTTTATAAACCTGCACATCGGCATTATACCCGATGAGTCGTTGAACAGGGACCTTCATGCTGCCAGCAGCCGTGCCGGAGGACAGGTGATACTCCTTTTCGATAAGGACCTGCATCTGCGCAAGAACCTCGTCAGCCAGCTTCTTTTGCCGGTCGGAATATTCCTGACTCGTTTCAAATTCGTCGCGGGGAGCTGTAAGTTTCGGATCAAGAACAGACAGTACCTGAGCAACATTGGAGGGGGTGAGGACTTTTTTCTGGGCTTCGGTGAGGGAGTTATTCAGGTAGTTGGCTACCATGCTTCTGTCGGAGGCACGTAATCCGTTCAGTTCCCAGATCACAACCACCTTGTCGCTCCCGAAACTGAGCAGGGTCTTCCCGTCATCACTGAAGCTGCCACCGAATACATGATCGCTGTGACGATAGATGGTCTCATATTCTTCCAGGCTTTTTTCACCTGTACGAATTATCTTCAGCAGATCGTATTTTCCCAGGACAGCAAAATCTCCGGTCGGGCTATAGCGGATAGCATAGTTAGCATTAACATCCTCCAGGGAATCTTTACGCACAAAACCTTTTTTTTCGGGTTGCAACCTCACTAATCCATAATAGGATCCAACGAGGAGATCATAGTTTTTCGGATGGAAACAAACATCCGTGATATAACCTTTGAATGAGGTGACTTCCGAAAAAGGTTTCCAGCTATCCTGTTTCCATTCGCGGATCACCACCTTGCTGTCATTTCCGGTGGTAGCCAGGTACCTGTCGTCAAAACTGAAACTTACTCCGGTCACATTATCTGTATGTTCTGTAAAAACCTGGAGCAGTTCGAACTGTTCATTCTTTAATTCCCATACCCTAACCTGGTCATCGGAGCCGCAGGTGGCAAGAAAGCGACCGTTATGACTAAATTCCAGATCGGTTATTGACATCTCATGTCCCAGGAGTACCTGCACCACTTTAAGATCCGGTAGCCTGATAATGGCAATATCATTATCGCTTTTATATTTGGCATAGGCGAGGTAACGTTCATCAGGTGACCAGGCAATGTGCCCGCCTACTGCCTTTGGATTGCCCTGGTGAGTAAATACCTTTTTCCAGTTACGGTCCATTATCTCCAGGGTATTATTACCGATGCAAACACCCAGGTAGTTCTTAAAGGGTGAGAATCCTGCCTCCATGATGTATTCCGGATAACCTTTGAGTTCTTTTTTCTCGGAGTAGGTGAACTCCTGGGCAGATAAGATTTGTGGCAGGAAGAGCCAGAAAAGAAGCCAGCATGCAGAGACTTTATTCATAAACCGGAGTTTTAACATACCGAAAGTACAAAAAGTAAAGCGGATTTTTGCAGTGCCATTTAACAGAGTGAACCCCTAAAAGGTCCGGTTAGCCTTTTTTTTTGTAATATTGGACCCGCATCTGCAGGAAGTCAGGTAAAAGTCAGTCCTTACTGCAATGCTTACAAAAGCAACCTGTTATACAATCCATTCATTATGAATGCAACTCACAACAACGGGCAAGAAATTCAGCGCTCCCGCCGGCGATTTGGCCTTCTGGCCTCTGTTACCCTGTTTATTTCCAGCCTTGGAGTCATCATAGTCCTTGCGGCTGGAAGGCCGGTATCCCTGCCATACCCTGAACCCGGAAATCCGGTAGATGAAAAGCGTATCGACAGCATTCTGGCTGCCATGACGGTAGAAGAGAAGTTGATCATGTTTCGCGGGAATGGGTTGTTCACCTCACCCGGGGTTCCCCGGCTGGGTATTCCGGATCTGCGATATACCGATGGACCTACCGGTGTTCGTGAAGAAATGGAACTGAAGTCATGGAAGTCACTCGGACTCACTACGGACTCGGCGACCTTTTTCCCGACAGGCTCTGCCCTGGCAGCTACCTGGAATCCCGAGATGGCTTATGCCTTAGGTATTGGTATCGGTGAGGAGACAAAGGCCCGCGGAAAAGACATTCTGCTGGCACCTGCTGTGAACATAACCCGTACTCCCCTGAATGGACGCACCTTTGAATACATGAGTGAGGATCCATTTCTCAATGCACGACTTGCAGTCGGATATGTCAGGGGTGTTCAGCAATCAGGAGTAGCAGCCTGTGTAAAGCATTTTGCAGCAAACAACCAGGAAACTAACCGCGGTCGTGTAAATGTGATCATGGATGAACGCAGCCTGCGCGAAATCTACCTGCCTCCTTTCAAAGCCGCAGTGGAAGAGGCAAAGGCATATACTGTAATGTCGGCCTATAATAAGTTTCGTGGAAACTACTGCGCTGAAAATAATTACCTGCTCAATAAAATCCTTCGCGAGGAATGGGGCTTTAAGGGTTTTGTGATGTCCGACTGGGGTGGAACACACAGTACAGTGCCTGCCGCACTTCATGGACTCGATGTAGAGATGGGCTCCGGAAGGTTTTTTGGAGATTCACTTTTTATGGCAGTGAAGGAGGGGCAGATTCCGATGTCCCTGGTGGATGAGAAAGTGCGTCGTATCCTGCGGGTGAAACTATTCACTATGCAAACCCCGGTTCCGGCTCCAGGCTTACTCTCCACTCCTGATCACCAGAAAAAAGCTTATGATATCGCGGCACAATCTATCGTGCTTTTAAAGAACCCGACCAATCTCTTGCCACTAAACCTGCAGACAGCAAAAAGGATTGTTGTTATCGGTGATAATGCCATTCATACCCATGCATCGGGCGGATTTGGTGCGGGTGTAAAAACAAGGGTAGAGATCACACCCCTGCAGGGATTGAAAAATAGACTGGGTAAGGATGTGAATATTGAGTTTGTGGCGGGTTATAAGCCTTCCTATGCTTCCAGAAGGGGTGGATTTGGGAGACAGCCTGTGAATGAGCCGGATTCTGCATTGCTCAGGGAAGCAGTGATGGCTGCCAGGCAGGCCGATGCAGTGATCCTCTGCGTAGGAAATAATCATGATGTGGAAACGGAAGCAACAGATCGTAAGAGCCTGGTGTTACCCTTCGGTCAGGACCAACTCATCCGAACCGTTTGTGAGGTTAACCCGAGGACTATCGTGGTAGTGGTAGCAGGAGCCCCAGTGGATCTGCACGTGGCAAATGCATCAGCCGGAGCCATTCTCTGGTCCTGGTTCAACGGTTCTCAGGCTGGAAATGCGCTGGCTGATGTGATCCTCGGTAAGGTTAATCCATCGGGTAAACTGCCCTTTACCCTACCTGCACTGCTGGATGATTCCCCGGCGCATGCACTCGGCACTTTCCCCGGCGACAGCGTAGCGGAGTATAAGGAAGGCATTCTGGTAGGATACCGCTGGTTCGACACGAAGAAGGTGGAGCCTTTGTACCGTTTCGGGTATGGCCTGTCCTATTCGAAGTTTACCTATACTGATTTAAAAACCGATAAGAAAAGCTACCAGGCATCGGGCACAATAAAAATCTCGCTCAGGTTGAAAAACGAGGGTCCTGTTAACGGTATGGAAACAGTACAGATCTATGTGCGGGACATGAAGCCACTGGTTGTCAAGGCAGACAAGGAACTTAAAGCTTTTAAGAAGGTGCTGGTTGAGACTGGTAAGACCATTTCTGTTGAGTTGGAAATCCCTGTATCGGAACTGTCGTATTATGACATGGATTTGGGCAGGTGGAATCTCTCCGCGGGAAGTTATGAGATTCTGGCAGGTTCCTCCTCCGGGGATATACGGTCCAAGTGTGAAATCAGGATTAAATAAAGGGACTCTTTTGGATTAATTATTCTTTTTTGACCTTAACGAATGCTGATCCCCTCCCCAAAGAATTGAAAGAGGTTTCGCAAATAGAATTCAAATTCTTTTCCGCCCACCGTCCAACTCACCCCTCTCTTTTCTGAAAGAGAGGGGAAAGCCAAATAATGAACTTTTGTCAGATAAAATCCACTAGTGTGCATTCCCTGCCGGTACTCCCTCTTTGCAACAGCAGGGAGGGGGGCAGGGGGGTGAGTCGCCCGTAGCACATGCACTATTCAAATACCAATTTCCCGCCCACCGTCCAACTCACCCCCTCTTCCCTCACTTTCCTGAAAGAGAGGGGAAAGCCAAATAATGAATTTTTGTCAGATAAAATCCACTAATGTGCATTCCCTGGCTGCCCCCTCTATGTAACAGCAGGGGGGGGTAAAGGGGCGTGCCCGAGCGACAGTTAGTACCAGGTCCAATTTTAGCCCCAATGAATCATACAGTCGGGCGGGTGAGTCGCTTAAAAGCAAAACACTCACTCTTATTTTTCATTTGACAGGGGTGAAGTATTGATTGAAAGATCAATATTTTTTAAACAGGATTAAATTTCTTATTTACTTTTTTAACTTCGGAGAATAACCTTTTTTCCTTTTATCTTTTTCCTATTATATTTTATCTTCTATCTTCTATCTTCTATCTTCTATCTTCTATCTTCTTTGCTCTTACCTGCTCATGATGTCTTTCACCGCCATCTCCAGCGTATTACAAAGGTCGCTGTCGGGAGAGTAGTCAGCAGAGTGGAGGTTCATCACACGCTGATCTTTCACGAACTTCCATGCTTTCTCCTTCTTCAGACGGTTGTTCTTGTCGTACACAGCAATCGGAATACCGCCATTTTTCCGCAGCAGGCTGAAGCAAGGAATGTCGGTATAACCATCTCCGAGATAGATGAAGTTCGAGAGTGGAATACGCAGGTGGTCCTCATGCACCCGCTTATTCACTTCGAAGGGATCCCTGCGTGATTCAGGTCCACAGATGCCTTTGGATATCTGGAAAAGATACCTTGTCTTGTCCGTAAAACTGATCACTTTGCGTGGGAACAGAATTTTCCCCGCTGCATCATAATGAAACTCGGAGGCCCATAGGTCTGTGAACCTGCCTGCCAGTGAAGTATTCCGGAGAATCTCCCCGATACCTGAACTTACAACATAATATTCGAGAGAGAACCGGGCATCTGTTGCTTTTACAAGTTCCTGCAAGTCGGTGAGCAGTCGTTCCACACCCGGGTAGATGGCTGCCTGCAGTCCTGCACGGACAAAGATTTCGCGCGTGATTGGCTCGCATGATCCAGAATCGGAACAGTGCCAGAGCGCATACAGGTAGGCAGGCACCGGGTCCCAGTCCATCTGCAGCAGCGGATCCACCTCTTCCTTCCAGAATTTCTCCGGTTCGAGCCCAAGCATACGAAGCAATCCGGAAGTTGTATCCGGGGCCAGGGTATCATCAAAATCAAAGACAATGGCGATTTTGTCGGACATGGGATTATTGTTCAGGGTTCAAGGTTCCGAGTTCAATGTTCCGAGTTCAATGTTCCGAGTTCAAGGTTCCGGATTCCGGGTTCAGAGGTCAATTTTCAATGTTAAACGAATCAGTTTAAAGCATACCGGTTATCCTACTGCAAACTTTGAACCCGGAACGCGGAACGCGGAACAATTAATGAACATATATATGCACATCCTTTTCCCCGGCCCTTATGGCAACATTCAACAGATTTTCCTTTGGTGGGAGGGGACAGGTAGCAAAGGGCGTAAAGGCGCAGGGAGGATTATAGGCTTTATTGAAATCGAGAATCACATTTCCCTCGGTATCCGGCTTATCTGCATACAGAAACCTGCCCGATCCATAGGTCTCACGGGCACTGGTGGCATCGGCAAACAACAGAAAGAACTGATTCCCTTCATCAAAAGGCAGAAGCGTGCATTTATTTCCCTCCACCCAAAACTCAATTTTTCCAGGCACCCTGTATTTTTCAAGTGTATTGATCACCGTTTGAATTTCAATAGTTCGAACCGAATCGAAGGGTACAAAACGGGCCCTGATCCTGTAATGGATGTCAGCAGGGAAGCAGGGGATCGAGTCGAGCCGGTTGAGCATTGGGGATTCCAGGTCCCGCAGGCGAATCCCGAACATGGTATCCCGGCGGATGACAAAAAAACTGAGGGTCCCCATTTTCAATTGGGTGGGTTTT
Organism: Bacteroidales bacterium; assembly: GCA_046329925.1. GTDB lineage: Bacteria > Bacteroidota > Bacteroidia > Bacteroidales > JAAYUG01 > JAXLTS01. Next base: position 39,887 of record JAXLTS010000010.1, on the reverse strand, counting down.
CCGGTGGCATCACTCCGTAATTCCTCCCGGCTGTGTATTTCTCCGTCAGATCTTATTTCCACACCTTTACCGATGGTTAAGGTAATCAGGGTGTCTTTCTTCGTGATAACACCGGCAAAGGCAGGAGCATTTTCAGGAAAGACCAGGTCGTTGGAGGAGTCACTTCCAAAGGTGTTCTTCCCTTCCTTTAGCCAGAACAATCCGGCCAGGTTCAGCCATCCGTTCTCGCTCTTCAGTCGCTCGATCCTGCTTTTCCTCCAGGCGGCGATCTCCTCTCCATAGGCATCTTTTTTCTGACCTGACTGGCAGGATGGGAGGAGCAATAGCAGGACGATCCCTGCAGATGGCATGAAACCACGGATAAAATTTATGTTCTTGATCATACAGGGAATGAAAAATGTTCTGCCAAAATAAGGACTATTTCCATAAATTTGATGGCTGACGGTGTAAATTCATGTCAACCCCAAATACATTCTTTTATGAAAAACATTGGAATAGTCTTTTTGATACTGGCGATGTGCTGGTCCTGTACAACAGGATCAAACGATAAAGCAAACGGGAACGGTATGGATCCCAGCGTCATTTCAGCCACTACAGACAGTCTGGTGAGTCGTTTTGGAAACGAGGAGCGTTCCCGGATCGTGACCGGACTGAACCAGGTTGCTGCCCTTTGGAGGAGCAGTGATGGAACGGCGGCCGATTTTACATCTTTCTGCATCGAACACTATGCTCCTTCCGGCGAAAAGCGTGATCTGCTCTTTGACAAGCTTCAGGAAAAGATGGAGATCCTCAACGGAAGTTTCGGCAAGATGGGCCTCGACCTGAAATGGAACCTCGAAGTGGACAAGGGACAGGTACACCCGGTGGATGAATGGTTCGGGGCTTATGACCCGGCATCGCACCTGCAGGAAGATATGTATACCACCAAGATCGCTTTTGTGGTCGCCCTGAATTTTTCTCATTACACGCTGAAGGAAAAACAGGTGCAGGGAGAAAAATGGACTCCCCGGGAATGGGCTTATGCACGCATGGGCGATTTGTATACTGCACGGGTACCTTCCGGATTATTGCTTAAAAACTCCGAAGTGCAGACTCGTTCTGATATGTACATTTCACGGTATAATATTTATGCCGGAAAATTACGCGACACAACCTGGAAGACCCTATTCCCGGAAGACCTGGTCCTCCTGTCCCATTGGAACCTGAGGGATGAAATCAAGGCAAATTATGGGAAGGAAAAAGGATTGGAGAAGCAACTTACCATCTACGAAGTGATGAAACACATCATCACCCAGAACATTCCTGTTGAAGTGATCAATTCGGGTGATTTACTGTGGAATCCATTTACACATGAATTATTCAAAGATACAGACTCAGCCTATTTCGAGTATAATCCGGCTACGAAAAAAACAGTAAGAAAATCAGATAAAGTCACAGGAACCCCGGAGGGCGGAAAACGCTACCAGCAGATTCTTGATAATTTTCATGCGCTAAAAGCCATGGATACCTACTATTCGGACCTGAATACATATATCCTGAGGAAAAGCGACGGGGAGATGGAACTTACCGTGGAGGAGACCGAAGCGCTTTTCACATCCTTCCTTTCTTCTCCCGAGATGAAGGCCGTGGCTGAGATTGTCAAAAAGCGCCTGGGTCGTGATCTGCAGCCATTCGATATCTGGTACGACGGATTTAAGAGTCGCTCCTCCCTGGGTGCCATTAACCTGGATGAGATCGTTGCCAGAAAATACCCCACTGCTGCCGCTTTTGAAAAGGATATTCCCAACATCCTCCTGAAACTTGGATTTGCCAAGGATAAGGCGGATTTCATTGCTTCACGCATTTCCGTCGACCCTGCCCGTGGTTCCGGTCATGCCTGGGGAGCCCCCATGCACAGCGTGAATTCCCACCTGCGTACACGGGTGGTAGAAGGTGGTATGAACTATAAGGGATACAACATAGCGGTTCATGAACTGGGCCATAACGTGGAACAGACCATCAGTCTGCACGAGGTGGACAACTACCTGATGAGCGGGGTTCCCAATACGGCCTTTACCGAGGCCCTTGCATTTCTTTTTCAGGAACGGGATCTCCAGCTTCTGGGGATCAACTCACACAGCCCCGAAGCAGAGGACCTGGCCATACTGGACAAATACTGGGCTTCCTGCGAGATCATGGGTGTGAGTCTGGTGGATATCCGCATGTGGAAATGGTTGTATGAACATCCGGAAGCCACGAAAGAACAGTTGCAGGAGCAGGTTATCGCCATTGCGAAGGAGGTGTGGAATCAGTATTTTGCACCGGTTTATGGCGTGAAGGATGTGTACCTCTTTGCTATCTATTCACATATGGTGTCGTATCCCCTTTACCTGCCGGCCTATGCGGTGGGCGGACTGATACAGTTCCAGATCGATGAGTACATGAAGGGTAAAAAGTTTGCCGCTGAAGTGGAGCGTATCTTCAGCCAGGGCAGAATGGTGCCCCAGGTTTGGATGAAAAAGGCAGTGGGATCGGAAATATCGGCAAAACCCCTGATTGAAAAAACAAAAGAAGTACTTATCCGGCTCAACTAGCATCGTATGAAAAATATAAGACTCAGGAGAAACTTAGGCTTGCTTATTTTCATTGTATTCCTATTTGAATGTAAACTGTCGGCTCAGCCCACCATCAATTTCATGTCATGGAATCTCCGGCTGTATAACAACTGGGATGGGCCTAACATCTGGGAAAACCGGAAGGAAGAGGTGAAGGGGTTGATCCTTTTTTACCAGGCGGATATCCTGTGTACCCAGGAAGGAGTGCTGAACCAGCTGGTCTTTTTGCGGGATACTGTAGGAGGATATGATTATATCGGGGTAGGTCGCGATGACGGGAAGGAGAAGGGAGAGTTTTCGGCGATTTTTTACAGGAAGGATCGTTTGGATGTGACAGAGCAGGGAACCTTCTGGTTGTCCGAAACGCCGGGAGTGGTATCGAAAGGCTGGGATGCAGCTATAGTGCGCGTTTGCACCTGGGGCGTATTCCGGGACAAAAAATCGAAAAAACAGTTCATGGTATTCAATACGCATTTTGATCATAGAGGGCAGCTGGCACGCGAAAATTCAGCCAGGCTGATTATGGCAAAGATGAAAGAGTTGAATACAAAAAACCTACCGGTGATGCTGGCAGGGGATTTCAATTCCACTCCCGATTCGAAGCCGTACCAGCTAATGGCTGGGGAGTATACCGATGCAAGGATGGTATCGGAAATCCCGGCCTATGGTCCTTTGGCAACTTTTAACGGGTTTCGCTTCGACCAGGAGCCCAGGGAGCGGATCGATTATGTATTTATTGGCGGGAAAGTAGGGGTGAGGAGGTACGCAGTTTTGACCAATTCGCAGGAACAGCGGTACCCTTCGGATCATTTTCCTGTTTTTACAGAGTTAGTTATTAAGTAATTACAATCTGATTTCCCGGCTATTTTCTTATACCCCGGAATTTTTTAACTTTGTGCCCCCGCTGAAGTTACGGCGGATGACAAACCCGCCTTCGCCAAGGCTTCGGCGGGTAACAGGAGAGATGCCGGAGTGGTCGATCGGGGCAGTCTCGAAAACTGTTGAACCCTTCGGGGTTCCGAGGGTTCGAATCCCTCTCTCTCCGCAAGTGTAATAGATAATCCCTTGTAAATAAATAATTTACAAGGGATTTTTCTTTTTATCATACTGTATTACATACGGTTTTATAAATTAACTTCTCGTTTCCTGATAAAATGATAATAGGTCAAAGGTTCTTATATCCCCTATATTCAGAATAGTCGTTCTATGGGTAATTTCTTTTAATTTAACCAATCTTACGTATGTAATTACTTCAATTGTAGTTAGTTAAAGCTAAATAGCAATTATTAAGTTTTAGTGGGCCTTAAAACCTGTTGTTTAAATTTATGCCTTAAGGTTCGATTCCCAGCCAAAATCATGGTCCGGAAACAAAGAAACCTGCAGTACCTGCGTAATACCTATTGGATATCAGGAACCATCCAGGAAATCCTTCAAAGAAGACCCTTGCTTCAAACTGGAAAACCACTTTTGGCGTTGACCAGGCAACGATAAAAGTGGTTTTCCGAAAATCGTTTTCCGGGATTTTTATAAAGATCCCGAAACGGAGGAGTTCAATTTAGTACTTCCCCAGGGACCAGGTCAGGTCATTTCTTCATCAGTTCCTTTACAGCTGCTTCAATCTGCTGATCGTTCCCTTGTGAAGCCTTATCGGGCTCATTCATCACCTGTATGTCCGGTTCCATCTGGGTGTTCTCGCAAAATGATCCATCGGGTGTTCTCCATCCTCCCATAGGTATTCCGAATACAAGTGAAGGATCGATCTGGCTTTCCCACCATACAAATGTCCCTGTTCCGGGGATAGGCATGCCAAGGGTTTTCCCGGTGTTTTTCAGTTTATATGCCATCGGGAACAAATGGGCATCCGAGTAATTACTTTCGCCAACGAGAACGATGGAGGGTTTAATCCATTTGTCGTTCGGCTCATAACCGATCCACTGTCCATGGGGGACCACATCGAAGTATTTCTTTCCTGAAAGAAAATCCGACAGGGCTTCATGAATATTTCCTCCGCCGTTGAACCGGGTATCTATAATGATCGCCTCTTTACCCAGGCTCCTTCCCAGCGCTTCTTCAAAAACAACGCGCATACTGGCATCGTTCATCGAGCGTACATGTACGTATCCGATTTTCCCTCCGGAGAGCGAGTCGGTTTCTGCTCTACGGGTCTCCACCCATCGCTTGTACAATAATTCATTTTCATTCCCCAACCCGGTTGGTTTGATGCTTTCTTCCCAACGGATATTCGTTGAAGGATCCAGCAGGGACAACAAGGTCAGTTTATCGGCTTTCCGGTTGAGAAGGGAGTAAAAATCAATGCTGTCTGTCACAGGGTTGTTGTCGATTTTTTCAATAATCAGGCCAGGCTTGAGTTTCGAGGCAGCCTTGTCGGCCGGACCTCCCTTCAGCACTTCCGCAATTTTTAATCCCTGCCCTTTATAGCTGTAATCATACAACAGTCCCAGGGAAGCTGTCTGGTCACCTGTGGGGGTGTAGGAACGGTAATAACACCCGGTATGGGAAGCATTCATTTCCCCCAGCATCTCACTCAGCATCTCGGCAAAGTCGTAATTATTGGTGATGTAAGGGAGAAATTTTGCATACACGTTATAGTAGCCGTCCCAGTCTACACCCTGCAGGTCGGGGAAGATGAACTTCTCCTTCATCTGCCTCCAGATGTGATCGAACATGTATGCCTTTTCCGGGGAAGGCTTTAGTTCCATTTCTGTATTTACACTCACCGCATCGTTTTTCCCGCTTTCGCAATCAATCCTGGAAACTTTGCCATCGGCGAAAAGGAAGATGAATTTCCCATCCCTGGACATTTCCATTCCGCCACCCTGGATGCCAAGTTTTACAAATAGTTTTGTTTCCCTGGTGCGCAGGTCGGTTACCCACAGGTCAAAGCCTTTTTCGAAACGGGTGAGGTAGTATAGTTTCTCAGAGTTTTTAGCAAGAACCCAATCACCTGCCTGCGAGGTGTTGATTGTCAGACGGGCTTTGCGATCCGTCAGATTCTTCCAGTCGATCACAACATTTACTGCAGCTGAATCGGTTGATGGCTTGGTTTCGTCCTTTACTTTCTTTCCTGTTTTATCTTTTTCGGCTGCTTCCTTCTTTCCGGTTTCCTTCTTGCTTTCCTGGTCTTTCAGAAGTGCGTATTCTTCCTTGGTGAGATTAAACCGGTCAAATGCTTCTTTGGTAAAGAACATCGCCATTACGTCGCCTGAAGACAGATCTCCCCCCTGTGAACGAGTGCCTTCCCGGTCAGAGCCCCAGATCATCATTTTACCGTCCTGGGACCATTTCGGAACGAAATCATTATACCCGCTCAGGGTAAGATTGTTGATGGTCCCTTTTCCATCGGCACTCACCAGACCTATTTCCGGGTTCATTACCCGCTCAGGTAATCCGAAATGAACCAGGAACCATTTTCCATCCGGGCTCCAGGTATAGTATTGATCCCCGTCGGCATAGGAATAATTTTTCTCAGCGGTCATGATGGTGCGCACCTGTTTGGTAGCCAGGTTGATCACTTTCAGAATCACCCTGTTTTCAAGGTAGGCAACCTCTTTGCCGTCTGGTGAGAAGGCAGGCTGGAATTCCTCCTCCCTGGTCGCGATCACAGGCTCTTCCTTCAGGATGGTGGATGCATAGAAATAGGGTTCTTCTTTTCGGATGAGGTCCGTTTTGTAAACATTCCAGTTATTTGCCTTTTCAGCGGCATAGACGAGGGAGCGTCCATCGGTACTGAAACTGACGCTGCGTTCCTGCCAGGGGGTGTTTGTAATCCGTTTGGTCATTCCCCCATCGATGTTGCTGACAAAAACATCTCCCCTGAAGATGAAAGCAAATTCTTTTCCATTGGGTGAAAGGCTGCTTTCCGTAAATCCACCGTTGACCGGAATAATTTTGTTTGTCGCCGTGCGGCCATCCACCTTTATCCGGACCGGTACTTTAACAGGCTCGTTACCTGTTTTAAGGGTATAGATTTCACCATCGTATCCAAAGCACAGGGTATTGTCATTGGAGGCTGTAAGAAAACGTACAGGATTTTTTGTAAAGCGGGTGATTGCCTCTGTCCGCGAAGGGTCTGTGGTATTTCCTTTGTATACATTGAAGCTGCCATTCTGTTCACTCAGGTAGTAATAGTCCTTGTTGTTCGAGTCGAAAACCGGGTTGCGGTCTTCCCCATTAAAGGTGGTCAGCCTGGTGTATTTCCCGCTGGCAAAATCGAACATCCACACATCGCGGGTAATGGAGGAAGTGTGATGTTTTCTCCACTCACTCTCATATCCCTTGGTGTCATGGTAGAGAAGTTGGCTGCCGGATGTGTTCAGGGTGGCATTAAGAGCCGGTACGGGCAGCACGAGGCTCACACGGCCTCCTTTTACCGGAACACTGTAAAGTTCGCCCATCAGGGAAACCGGAAACTGAACGTTGGTGACGAGGTCCTGCCGGGAGCCTGAAAAATAAACCAGTTTATCATCAGAGGAGAAGCAGGACGGCAATTCACCTGTGGAATGGGATGTGAGCCTCCTCGCTTCACCTCCTCCTGCGGGCATTATGAAAACGTCGAAATTTCCATATCTATCAGAAGCAAAGGCAATCGTTTTTCCATCATGACTCCAGACTGGGGCATATTCATAACTTTCGCTGATGGACAGCGGGATTGCGATACCTCCTGCGGCAGGAACCGTGAAGAGATCACCCTGGTAACTGAAGACAATTGTAGTTCCATCGGGAGAAATGGCAGGATACCTCATCCAAAGCGGATTGTCCTGCGCCGAAAGTGAACAGGGGAGGAGTAACAAGAAAATACTCCTGATGATTTTTCTCATAAGGTTTATGTTTGAAAGGGTGAATCCGGGCAGCCCCCGAAATTAATCTGTTTTTATGAGAACATCTCAGGCAGGCGAAAGTTCGTTGCGGGAAAATGCAATAGAGTCGCAGGTCCCTGTAAGATGAGGTTCATCAGGTTCAATTTATTGTCAATAAACCTTGTAAATGAATAAACCATAACAAATTTGCTATGTTACATAATGGTAAGTCTGAAATCTGACCGGGACAAATTTCCTTTCCTCTCAGGTAATGCGCAGGGAGGATTTCCAAAGACTTTTAGGAGTCAATGCCCTGTCGGTCGGCATAGACGGGAATTGTTTTATTTGTTCTCCTGCCCGAAGTCTTCCAGGTTTCTTTTTTTTTGTAACAGGCCCGGCATCCTGCAGTCTTCTTCGAAGGATATCATTGGTTACAATCAGTAGCAGGTCCTTATACAATCCCTATACGAACAAAACCTGGCGGCAATACCCCCATGAGACAAACGGGGAGCCCTTCCCGGTCTTGTACACGGTGATGCGGCTTGTCCAGGCGCGTTCAGCAATCTGTTCGGAGCGCAATTTATGCCCTAGTCGGGTCGGCCGGATGTTCTCACCGGGGGTGGCCAGGATACGCAGACATTCAGAGCGAATTAATTTTTGTTTGCCTGGACAAGTCAAGGAATGAACCTCCATATTACCTGAAAAGCAACTCCTGTTGCTTGTTATCCGAAGCAATAAGTTTATAATAGTTTTTGCCGTTCCGCTTAAGTATTTCCACATCCCGCATTCCTTTAATACTTTGCTTTATTAGAGCGTCCGGCCAGGTATTGTTTGTCTTTTGCAGTATATCTGCCATACTCATTGCTTTAACTGCAAGCAGCGAGCGGATAAATTCCTCCGGTGACCCGGTAAACAGAGCTTCCCCATTTTCATTTACCTGCTGATCTGTCGCGTTGGTTTCCTTGTATGCAGGTACCTCTGCAACAGGATTTCCCTCCTGATCGACCGGTAAGGCTCCCAGTGCAATGAGTTTTTTGTTGGCATTCCTTTCATCGGAACCAGGCATCCGCACATAAATAGTTCTTCCCTTCTGTATTCCGTCTCTCACACCTGACCAGGTCCCCCCTTTTTCGGAGGATTCAGCAACAAATATTTCATCTGCCAGGCCATAGATTGTACTGTTTCGTGCCATGGCAAGTTCCTTTTTCCAGGGAGTCTTTGGATAAAAAGTACTAAGTACCAGTACGTCTCCATTGGTTATTTGCCGGTAATATTCATTAAACCCGCTACCAAAGGTGAGGATTCCCTGCGGAAGAACAATAATGCTCTGGCCCTTGCATGCAATGGCTGAATCCAAAGCCTGTCGGTCAACTCCCTTGGCAAAACCACTAACAACCACTTTATATTCCCTGCTGGATTTGCGTGCAATTTTATCCGTAAAGTCGAGAGCAATACCGGAAGCCTCACGCGAACCCACAATGGCGACCGTCTTTTCCTGCATCAATTGCTTGTTGCCTTTGATGAATAATAGTGTCGGAGAATAGGCTATTTTCAGATTAAGCTTCAGTGTACGGGAATAGTCGGGGGAGATGATCGGAATGAACTCGTAGCCCTGGTTTAACATGTCTTCAACCAAAAAACTGAGGCCGGCAACCTCCTCCCTGGCCATGAGGAGTGACTCAATCTCTGTAGATTTTAGCAGGTATTTGTCCTTCCATTCCTGTTTCTGCAGATTGAAAAATTCAGATATTGAAATCTTATTGTCGGTGTGAAATTTTATCACCAGATTGTTCTTGTGCACATTCTCCCATCGCGGTAACTGCGACAGTGCAATCCAGTATGCAATTTCGTTTGTCATGAAAGTATTATTCTTTTTAGTCATTAAGGTCACCGGCAACTGTCCTGGCAATTACAAGGGGAGCGCATACTATAACACCAATTGAAGAAAAGTACCGACCCAACTCCTTCATGGTAGCCCCGGTATCATATATGTCATCCACGATCAGAACTTTTTTCCCAATAAAGATAGCCGGATTTTTACATCTGAAAGCATCTTTTACATTCTCCTTTTTAAGATAACTGTTTTCAAAAACTTTCTGTTCAGCTGTAGGCCGGGTTTTAACAAGTTCATCCTGGAATGTGATTTTTAGTGCTGATGCAATTTTTAACGCGAAATTCTTTACGAGCTTTCCCGATTTGGTGGGCGGAACATAAACAATATAATCGAAGGTCTCCGAACCAAAATATTTCCGATAGGCTTTCAGTGTTAGTGAGATGAGATGATCCGGGAAGTCTTCGCCACTTTCGTATTTACACCTGTGAAGTGTAGTTCCAATTTCTGAAAAGCCATAATAAGCGGCTGCCACACCTGATATCATCACCGTGCCTTTTGCCAGAGGACTCACCTCAGGAAAGAATGTTTCTCTGAATGAAACAATTTTATTTTCCAGTTCCTTCTCGGTGCCGGAAGGGAAGGGAGTCAGACCGGTATTGTCGCAATTCTGAATATGACCAGGATGCTCATCACCCAAGAAGTTCCGAAGGAATTGCATACGTGGCATTTTTGTTTCTGCATATGCAATCATGGCTTCGAGGTCCTGCCTCTTTTCTCTGCGCAGTTCTTCAAATATTCTGCCATCCAAATGGGAGGCGCCGGGTATGTATTCCATCTTTTTTTCTCCTGAAATAACTACTTCGCGGATAATTCCCTGATCGATCAGATCGTTTTTGATTACCCTGAAAGGAGTTATTCTAAGGTTCAGTCTTTTCACGATGTCTTTTTCCCGAAGCAGCTCCTGCCTTATCAGATCAATAACCCGCTGGTACTTTGCAACGGGAGGTCGTCCTCCTTCGATGAAGGCATCCGGTAAGTCCCTGTCGGCGGGATTATACAGCAGAATAATCTTCGCAGATTTACCATCTCTTCCTGCCCGTCCGATCTCCTGGTAATAATGTACAGGTGATTGCGGAAATTGGGTATGAATAATGAAACGGATATCCGGTTTGTCGATTCCCATTCCGAGCGCATTCGTTGATATAACGCACTTCCACTTATTTTCCATAAGTCCTTTTTCGATGCTTATGCGGGTGTCCGGGTCAAGGCTTGCGCTATAGCCGGAAGCATTGATCGAATTATATTCCAGCCAGTGGGTATAAATATCAGTGTTTATCCGTGTTCCGGTGTAAATTACTCCACTCCCTTCCATTGTTGGTATATTCCTTGCCAACCAGATCATCTTTTCTTCTTCAGAGTTTACGGGGACAACAAATAGTTGAAAGTTATCACGGATCAGATTTCCCCTTATAACCTTTACAGGCGTCCCGATCTGGGCTGCAACGTCTCTTTCAACTTTTTTTGTTGCAGTGGCTGTTGTTGCAAGCACAGGGAATCCCTCCGGAAGAAGTCTTACCAGGTTGATTATTCTGCGGAAAGCTGGCCGGAAATCATGGCCCCAAACAGAAACACAATGAGCTTCATCAATCACCACCATGGCAAGTTTGATTTTTCTGGCAGCTTCTATCCATGACTGATTTTCCTGTCTTTCAGGCGCTATATACAGAATCTTCCACCGGTCCTTCAACGCATCTGCAAGAATCGCTTCATTCAACTCCGGCTCCTGTTCACTGTTGATACAGGCAGCAGCAATACCCAACTGCCGGAGTTTGGATACCTGGTCGCGCATTAATGCCAACAAAGGAGAAAATACAATGGTTGTTCCCTCAAACAGTATAGCAGGGAACTGAAAACAAAGGGACTTGCCATAACCGGTTCTCTCTATCAATAATACTTTTTTTCCGCTTAATACCTCTTGTATCGCATCCCACTGTTCATCATGGAATGAATTAATTTTGAATTTCTCCTGCAGGATTTTCTCTGCTTCAATACGATCTAATTCCAGTTTCATGGAAGGAGGAATGTTAGGCAATTCCCGGCTGATATTTATTATAATCCTTATTGTTCTGTTCTGAAAGCAACTCTATTTACACCCGCTATATTCTTTGTTGATACGTTCAATGATATCCAATCTGTTTTCATTCGAAGACAGCATCCCGTAATTGTACCCCTCTGCTTTATTCATTATTTTATCAACGAGTTCGGGGCAGTCCTCATAATAAATAATCAGTTTTTTGATGGATTTACCAGCGAATGACTCAGCGGGTATACTTCATTATTTTCCATCGATGGAGCGCAGTGGTATGTAACTGTATGTGGGATATTGTCTCCGGCAACAACTTTTGGTTGGCACTCATATTTATAGAGACGTATCCTGGCTTTTTCGCTGTTCAGCAATATTGCAAAGGAAAAATCACCACCCACCACCATTTCCCCTTTAAACTGAACCGGGAAATAATGGTATTCATTCAGGAAAAACTCCTTTACCTCACTGGCTTTGAGCTTTTCAGTTTTATTATCCGCCACTTTTATCCTGACACTGGCGGGATATGAAAGGGAATATTCGAGGTAGCCCTCAAGGGAATCTCCAGTCGATAAAACTATCAAACCTTTTCCCGTGTAAGTGATAAAATCCTGAGCCGTTACCAAAGAAGCAAACAGGAGCAATACCGGGGCTGAAAAAAATGACTTCATTAGCTTTTTTTTAAGTCAGAATGGTTGAAAATCGAATTCATTTTCTATTAATCCCCATTGGGCGGAAATCTCGAACTGTTTTTATAGATTTTTTTTAACATAGCAGTAAGCGGGTCGCGAAATGGTAGTGTTATGTATTGTTACATAGTTGTTTAGCTTATTGGCGTATCTATCCTGACTGGTTAAGGCAGAATTACACCGGCAGTGCAAAGGGAGTCCTGGAAATATTTTTCAACACTGAGCCCCTTTTATCACCAGCCCTGCATAAACAGCCAAAACATTCCCTACCTTTCTCCCGGTAATTACTAAATGCAGGCATTCCACTGATGACTGAAGCGATCACAATTTCCATTGAGAATCTGTCCCATGCCTTTGGGGAAAAAACGGTTCTTGAGGACATCAACCTGACCATTCGCAAGGGCGAGTTTGTTACCATCCTGGGCCCCTCTGGCTGCGGTAAAACGACGCTTATGAGACTCCTGGGAGGTTTCCTGAAAATTCAGGAGGGGCAGATTACTATCGACGGGAAGGATATGACAAGAACTCCTCCCCACCTGCGACCGGTAAACACGGTGTTTCAGCGATATGCTCTCTTCCCGCATCTGAATGTTTTTCAAAACATTGCTTTTGGTCTTCAACTGAAAAAACTCCCCAAAGAGGAGATCAAGAAACGGGTGATGCAGGTGCTGAAGATGGTAACCATGACCGATTATGAGGAAAGGGATGTCGATTCCCTCTCAGGGGGCCAGCAGCAGCGGGTGGCTATTGCCCGCGCCATCGTAAATCAGCCGGAGGTACTCCTGCTAGATGAGCCCCTGGCTGCCCTCGACCTGAAGATGCGCAAGGATATGCAGATGGAAATCAAGGCCATGCATAAGAAGCTGGGGATCACTTTCATCTATATCACCCATGACCAGGAGGAGGCCCTCACCCTGAGCGATACGGTAGTGGTGATGCGCGAAGGCCGGATCCAGCAAATCGGAACGCCTGCCCAGATTTATAACGAACCGGCCAACTCCTTCGTGGCTGATTTTATCGGCGAAAGCAATATACTCGACGGGATCATGTTGGAAGACCAGCTCGTCGAATTCATCGGTCACCGTTTTGAGTGTGTTGACAAGGATTTTGAACCGAATGAGCAGGTGGATGTAGTACTGCGCCCGGAGGACATCTATATATTCGACCTGTCGGATGCCGCCCAGTTCACAGGCCAGGTCACTTCCTGCATTTTCAAGGGAGTGCATTACGAGATGATGGTCACCACCCCCGAAGGATTCGAGATCCTCGTACAGGATTACCATGCCTTTGAACCGGGTAAAACAGTGGGGCTGCTGATCAAACCATCCGATATCCATGTGATGAAGAAGGAACGGCTTTGCAACACCTTCGATGCTGTTGTCATAGATGAGGAAAATGTCGAATTTCTGGGGCAGAGGTTCGCCTGTAATGGACATCAGATCTCAGAAGGAACGGAGGTTCAGGCGATGGTGGATTTCGACAAGGTGGTACTATACGACAATGAGGACGACGGTGATCTGAAAGGCATCATCAGTTTCATCCTTTATAAGGGGAACCATTACCATCTGACGGTACAGACCGAACAACGAGAAAATATTTACCTCGATACGAACGATATATGGGATGACGGGGACCGGATCGGTATCAGCATACCACCCGGTGCCATCCGGATTATGAACCACGAACCTGCGGTACAATGAGACAGAAGATATCCCTCTTTCTCGGCCGGAGAAGAAACTGGACTCTTCCTTACATCCTCTACCTCTTTGTTTTTGTTCTTATCCCGACTATACTGATTTTCTGGTATGCCTTTACCGATCATGAGGGCCGTTTCAGCCTGGGTAATTTCGGGAAATTCCTCAACCAACCCCAGGCGATGCATACCTTTCTGTATTCCATTATGGTGGCAGGCATCACCACCTTACTCTGCCTGCTCTTCGGGTACCCTGCCGCTTATATCCTGAGCCGGATGAAAGCCCGTGTAGCCGGTTTGCTGGTGATGCTTTTCATCCTGCCCATGTGGATCAATTTTCTAATTCGCACCCTGGCTACTGTCGCATTCTTTGATTTTCTCCAGTTACCTCTGGGGAGAGGAGCCCTCATTTTCGGGATGGTTTACAATTTTCTCCCCTTCATGGTCTACCCGATTTACAATACCCTGCAAAAGACCGATCAAAACCTTATCGAGGCAGCGCAGGATCTGGGAGCCAATCCGACCCAGGTCTTTCTCAAAACCACCCTGCCCTTGTCCCTGCCCGGTATCGCAAGCGGTATTATCATGGTGTTCATGCCTGTGATCTCTACCTTTGCCATTGCCGAGTTACTCACGCTGAATAATGTGAAATTGTTCGGTACGGTATTACAGGAAAATATTTACTATGGGATGTGGAACTACGGGGCAGCCCTCTCGCTGATCATGCTGTTGCTGGTGGGACTCACCTCCCTGCTGCAGACACGAAATGCCAAAACGAACGGGGAGGCAATCTGATATGGCGCCGAAAAACCCCTTTCCTGAGCTACTCGAGTATTGCTGATGATGCTCTACGCCCCCATCCTCATAGTAATCATTTTCTCCTTTACCGAGTCGAAGGTGCTGGGCAACTGGAACGGCTTTTCATTGAAGCAGTAAGAAATTCCATTTTCCAGAGTGGATTTTCCCACCACTGAACAGCGCATTGTATTAACACCCCGATCATTGCCTTCACAGCAGCCCTGGCCTCCACGATACCAGGTACCATGGCCGCCATCGGGATTTATAATCGCGTCCCAGGCAAATAACGGGTCATCCAGATGTCAATACCATTCCCATTCTGAATCCCGACATCATCACGGCAATCTCACTCTTTCTTCTATTTGTGAGCCTGGGAATCTCACAGGGCTATACACCGTGGTGCTCGCGCATATAACCCTTTGCACTCCCTATGGTGTTAAGCGTATTACCGCGGTTACGGCTGATGAATCCAAACCTCTATGAAGCAGCCCTCGACCTGGGAGCTACTCCGTTTCTTGCCCTTGAGGAAGATTCTTCTTCCCGAACTCCGCCCCGGGATGATCAGCGGATTCATCCTGGCCTTTACCCTCTCGATTGACGATTTTGTGGTGACTCTTTTACCATCGGAAACGAAGGATTGAGACGCTCTCTACTTATCTACGTCACGATGCACGCCAAGAACACCGCCAACTCCGTCCCCTCGTCAACTATTATTTTTATAACCGTGCTCTTACTGCTTATTGTGATTAACCGAAAATCCGTGAGGAAAAAGCATGAATGAGTAAATCTGTATTTTGCCTGAATATCTAACCTAAACTGCGCCATATGAAAACAACTATTCGCTTTTTTGCCTGGAAAACCTTCTGCTATTTTCGCCAGTTTCTTTGTCGCAGCCGTCATTAATGATTAATTCGTGCGGTCCGAAAAGGATGCACGTAAAAAGATTCTGAAGATACCGACAACTGGGCCGATTATGTCTTATTTATGATCTGTTGACTGAGTTCCCGCAATGGTACAAAGAACAGACCGGTGAAGATGTGAAAATCGTATACCAGGTTTTCGATATGCCAGAAGTGATGTACACAAAAGTGGCGATGGGAAAAGAAGATTTTGACCTGGCTTGTCCCACACAGTACCTGATAGAGCGCATGCTTAAGCAGGGCCTTTTGCTGCCCATTGACCGGAATTTTGGAAAGACACCGGATTACCTGGGGAACATCTCCGCTTTCATCCGCGACCGGATGGATGCATTCAGCGACTCAGGCAAAAGGGCTGTCGACTATATGGTTCCTTACATGTGGGGAACCTCCGGCATCATGTACAATACGGAAAAGGTCTCCGCTGAAGAAGTCTCTTCCTGGGCTTGTATGTGGAATCCTGCCAACAAAGGAAAGATTCTCATGAAGGATCATTACTGGGATGTATACAACATGGCGGCCATTTATGCGAATTATCCTGACATTGTTTCGGGTAAGCGAAGCAGGTACAGCATTTCGAACGATCACACCGATGAGGATATGGCAGTGGTTGAAAACAGCTGATGCTGCTGAAACCGAACCTGGCCGGCTGGGAGGCAGATTTCGGCAAGGATGATGACCAAAGGCGAGATGTGGATCAATTATGCCTTGGAGCGGGATGCCATTTTGGGTAATCGAAGAGGCAGCAGGTGGGGAGTCTCGCTGGGATATTCTATACCCAAGCGAAGGCAGTAATATCTGGTTCGATGGCTGATTATTCTGCAAATACGCAGGCAATGTGAAAGCCGCAAGTTACTTCCTGAATTACCTTGTATGTCAGAAAACGCTTCGTAACATGGATATCAGTGGCTGCTGCAGCGCAATAGGTACGAAAAAGAGATTGGGGAAGCACTCTCCGATTCCCAATTCTGGAAGCAACTGCCGCCGTAAACTATTTCTTTGGTACAGGTAATGAAAAAGCAAAAACTGAATCCTGTTCAATATCCCGACAGCAGCGTGATTAACCGTTGTGTACTGCTTCATGATTTTCTTGACAAGAACGACAAAATGCTCGAAATGTGGAGCCGGGTGAAGGGACAATAAAGGTAGACCGCCTCAGAATTTAAATTGACACTACACAAAAAAGCCGTTAATCCTAGGATTAGCGGCTTTTATTCATTATCAGCGACTAGCGAATTAACTTTTGAGAAGTCAGCCTTCTCTGAGGCTCAGGGTTGGTTCAGCATTGGACCGAGGAGCAACTCTCCCCAGTTATAGGGTGCCTTGTCCGATCCCCAGGGGTCTGACTTGTTGATCCAGCGAAGGCCATTCGATGCTTTCACGCTTCCCCCGCTGGAAGTAACTCCCAGGGGGAAATGTTCTCCTTCGTCGCGATCGTTATAGCCTGCTGAGAATGCAAACCGGGTGCCGGCTTCAGGTTCCCCTTGCAGTCCTGTTCCCGGTTCACTCCATGGAATAAACCATTCCTGGGCTTTGTTATAGTAATCGGTTTTTATATTCTCCACCTGCATCCCGAATTCCTTCCGTGCATTTTCAAACAACACAAAGCTTGCATTGAAATCCCAGGGATCGGGCAGGGCCCTGCGAAATCCGAGCGGACGTTCCTTCGGAGTGCCACAGGCTATCTGGTATTGTCTGGTGGTGGAGGTAAGGCCGAATCCCTTTGATACAAAGAGATCCCGGTTCTCAGGCTTGCATATCTCAGCGATGGAACGGCCGTCAAGCAAAACATCCACCGCATCGAAGTTCAGGTAGAATTGTTCATTCTCCGTTCCGATGAATTGGTTTGCCAGGCAACGTCATTGTCATCATTGATCTCAAAAGCAGGTAAATGTCATCTGCACCATAGCCGCTTTCACCTGCATGTTGCAGTCGTGCGTTAGTACCGGGTTGAAGGCGGCGTCTGTTTTTCCATTCCGGCGTGCGGTAAGTTGAATGAAATCTTTTTTATCATCGATCAGCTTCCAGAAATCCGAAACTTTGTTATCCACCGATGAGAACTGTTTTTCCATACTCACGCGAGACCATAGGCAATGAGCAGCTGTCGCCGGGGGAGACCGGTGCCTCGATCATCATTTTTCTTTCAGCATTGGCAGAGCCCGCATTTGTTTTAATCCCCTTGAAAACCTGCACCGGCCGATCCGTTTCCCACCGCAATGAAAGGTCTTGCACAAAAAAATGCATGGGATTGCAAGTCGCCCGTTTTCCCATGGCATCAGTTGCCAGAACGGTTAGTATACCTGGTTTTTCCCATCGAGAACGCAGGTGATTTCGGGTTTGTTCCCCTGGGCTACTTCACCCAGCAACACGGGAACCATTATAAAATTCCAGTTTTGTCCAGTGAGGAAAATCATCGGTGATGCATTGATAGTACCCCTGTCTCCGGGCTACAAAACGGCCCGCCCAGAAAGGAATATGGTTCCCGGATCGGTGTTGGATTGTAGTGACTGACCTCCTTAATTTTACTAATCGGATTGTAAAAAAGGAAGCCAGGCTCCTGTAAAACATAGTTTGTAATCTTTGTTCATCACCCAACCGGCTTTTGATTTGTCTCCTTTGTAGTCCTTGTATGATGCCACATAAGTCAGGCCGCTGCTCCAACTGTCTTGATCAACCAACCAGCCTGACTCCTCCTGCAGTTCATTCAGTTTTACAAGGCCGTACAGCGGACTCGCACTCTTCGGATACCGCGCTTCAACCGCCTGTTCAACCAGTTTCATATAGAAGTCGAAGGAATAGCCGTCTTCATGGCCTTTCATCTCGAGGGCCCAGCACCATCGGGCGCCATTGGCCCGCCCATTTCTCACCAGTTCAGCAGCACGGTCGATTGCCCGTTGACCCATGAGAGCATCGAATTTTCCGAGGATGAAAATCCCCGGAACTTTGAGGGCGGCATCTACCGGTGTCTGTGGATTGCCTCCGGCGGCCACATTGCTGACGAAGCAGATGGCCCGTTCGGGAGCATAATTGACAAAGCCGTAGGTTTGTGCTCCCCCGTTCGAACTCCCATACATCACAAAGGGGAGGTTGGCAATTTCAGGATGCTGGCCGACTTTTGAAAACTCCGTCAGTGCCCTGAAAAATTTCTCACAGCCCCTGTCATAGATATTACGACCGGGAAAGTTATGGAGTCCTGCAACTCCAAATCCGAGGCGCATGGCAAAGGCACGGATGTTCTCGTCGCGGGCAAAGTCGCGGCTGTCACCACCGCCTCCCCCGTGGCCGGAGATCAATACACCTCTGATGACCTGCGTATTTGGCGGAATCCACATCTTGATCATCTGCACACCGGCAGAATCACGGAAATCGTAGTATTCTCCATCAAAGGAGATCTTGTCACCGTTGGACAGTACGTTGATTTGTGCAAACAAGATGTCTGTTGATTGAATAAACAGCATCAACAACAATACGGCTATTGTTGCGGCTCTGAAACTTTTTTGCATTGGGTAGGATTTTGATTGGTGCGGTTAGTATTCTCCGGGACAGCTAATAATGGGTTCATAGAATAAATACAAACATCCACCGGAGTACCATTATGAATGAGATGCCCTTTTCAACCAAATAACCAATTATTAAACGGGATGGAATGCCGTCTATGCCCCTGGATGATTAAATCTGTAATTCCGTGGCATAGTTATGGATTATATTTTTCTAATGAATTAGCCCCCAAATCTGTATCCTATGCCGGATTCGGTCACCAGTAGTTTTGGTTTGGCAGGGTCGTCCTCGATTTTTTTACGAAGTTGTGCAACGAAAACTCTCAGATATTGTGTTTGATCGATATATCCCATTCCCCAGATTTCCTTAAGTATTGACTGATGCGTGAGCACCCTTCCTTCATTTCTGGCCAGAAGGGATAATAAAGCATACTCCGTGGAAGTAAGTTTGATTTTTATATCATTTTTGCGAACCACATGGTCGTTAAGATCGATGTTGAGCGGACCGATCTGAAGTTGCGGGGCACTGATACCTTCGTTGGTATGGCGCACGGCGACATGTATTCTGGCGATAAGTTCCCCGGTCCTGAAGGGTTTTGTAAGGTAGTCGTTGGCTCCGGATTCCAGGGCATGTACAATATCTGATTCCGAATTTCGCACGGATAGGATGATCACGGGCTTTTTGTACCATTCCCGAAGCCTTTGGATTATATCCATTCCATCCATATCCGGCAAGCCCAGATCGAGAAGGATAAGATCCGGCTGATGGGATGCCGCCATGGCCAGACCCTCCTTTCCTGATGAAGACTCAATGATTTTATAGCCATTGGCTGTCAGAGTAATCTCAAGCAGTCGACGGATCTGTATTTCATCGTCAATTATCAGAATGAGGTTTTGGTTCATCGAAGGGTGCGGTTGATTTTATACTTGACATATCCGATATGGCAACAGGAAGGATTATTGTAAACAAGGCCCCGCCGTTCTGTCTGTTTTGGGCAGTAATGCTTCCCCGGTGTGCCTCCACGAAACCTTTGACGATTGAAAGACCCAGACCGGTTCCTCCCGAAGGGGAATTCTTACATCTGTAGAATTTGTTGAAGACAGAGGCGAGTTCTTCAGGAGCAAATCCGTTTCCGCGGTCCATCACCTGGATTGTCAGATGATCCTTGTCATAGAAGAATTTCAACCGGATACGGCTTCCGGCAGGTGCGTGCTGTGTTGCATTTAAAACCAGATTATGAAGCACCTGTTCCATCAACCCAAAATCCAGGGAAATAAAGGGCATATTGGGTGGAATAATAACGGTGAATTTGAATGCCGATAATTCAGCCTTGAGAGATTCACCAACGCTGTTTGCCAGATCATGCACATCGCACCAGTCGTATCGGGGTGTGATCAATCCGGATTCCAGTCTTGACATATTGAGCAGGTTCTCAATGAGCCTGTTTAAACGGATGGAAGCCGAGTTAATCTCCTTGTAAAGTTTTTGTTTGGTTTCTTCGGGATAGGATTGTGCAATTAATGTTTCGGACGATCCCATGATAGTGGCTACCGGGATGCGCAACTCATGTGATATTGAGTTAAACAGTGTCTGATACAACTTTTCGGATTCAACAGCAAGGTATGTTTTTCTGGCGGCATTGCGCAGTAACTCCCGCTCATATTTTCCCGAGATTTGAGCCAGGCAGGCCTCCCAGAAGAGGTCCTCGCCATGTGTAAATATATGTGTGAGTTTAACTGCTACAACCCCTATAGTTCCGGAATTGCCCTTGAGGGGGAAATAGCTGTATGCATCCATGGGCAAGGTTTCCGTAAATCGTCCAGCTTTCAGTGAGTGCCTGAAAACCCAGTCCACTTTGCTTGTTTCATTCTCTGTCATAGGGCAAGTATCCTCATTCGGAGTAAGTCGCTCAAGATGGTTGAACTCATTTTTAACGAAAATGACCGGTTCGAGGTTGAAATATTTTGTGATGGATACGGCTGATATGTGAGTCACCTCCTTATTATTTCCTGCAGCTGATAATTCTTTGGTGAGTTGATACAGAGCATTGGTTCTTTCTTCGCGGATCCTTATTTTCGATTCCTGTCTCCGCACACGGGAAGTAAGAACGCCATTCAGGAGAGCGATGATAAAAAACATGCCAAGCATCAGGATGTCGAGTGTATCTTCGATGTGCAGCGTGAAGAAAGGGGGAATGAAGAAATAATCCCAAATGAGTCCACTCAGGATAGCTGCGAGGAGAATTGGTCCGGTACCGAAAAAGATGGCGAGAATGGAAACCAGGAACAAAAGGATAAAAGATACGGACTGATAACCGATGAAATCCTGGAGGAGAAAACAGACTGCGGATGTAAGAAATACAAACAAACTTACAACCAGATAGTGTTTGAAACCCGACGAAAAGGAAGGAATATTCACTTTTCTTCTAAAATGATCTTTTGCCTGATTATCGGAGCCTAGAATGTAAACGTCGATATTTCCGCTATACCGGATCAGCTTGTTTAAGAAGATGCCCAAACGCCACATGGAAATCAGGTTCCGGATACGTGGCTTCCCCACTATGATATGCGTGATGTTTTCCTTCTGGGCGAAATCCACGATGGCTTTTACGACATCCTGGTGTGTATTGATCCGGACGGGTATTCCCAGTTGTTTGGCCAGCCTGATATTTTTATCCAGTTGTTCCCGTTCTCTCTGGGTGAGGTTGTAGTTGGTTTCGACATAAAGAGCCTGTAACTGGGCGCCCATGGAGTAGGAGAGATTTTTGGCCCAGCGTAGTAGGCGGGTCGATTGTTGGCGGAAGTCGATAGCAACAAGCAGATGCAGCCCCGATTTCCATGGTCCCCGTATCCGTTTATCCTGCATGTAGTCATGCAACTGTTTGTCCACCCGGTCGGCAACAATCCTCAGGGCCATTTCCCGGAGGGCGGTAATATTCCCCTTTCTGAAAAAGTTTTCCACTGCCTCCCTGGATCTTTCAGGTGCATAAACTTTGCCTTCTGATAATCGCTGAAGCAGTTCCTCGGGTGTAAGATCAACCAGTTCAACCTCGTGTGAGTTTTCAAAGATGGCATCGGGAACAGTTTCCCGCACAGGTATGCCGGTAATCTGTGCAACGGTCTCAGAGCGGCTTTCAAGGTGCTGTACATTCAGCGTTGTATATACATTGATGCCATTTTCAAGAATCTCCTTTACATCGAGGAATCTTTTTGAGTGCCTGGTCCCAGGTACGTTTGTATGAGCCAGCTCATCCACCAGAACGGTATGTGGCTTTCGCTCCAGGATGGCATCCAGGTCCATCTCCTGCAGCCGGGTTCCTTTATATTCATATTCTTTCCGGGGAATGGTTTCCAATCCTTCAACCAGCTCAAGAGTCTCTTTTCGGTTATGGGTTTCGATTATTCCTATGAGAATATCCAGGCCTTTTTTCTTTTCTGCCTGAGCTGTTTGAAGCATGGCGAAGGTTTTTCCGACACCAGCGCACATGCCAAAGAAAATTTTTAATTTGCCACGTCTGCTCTTCTCCTCTTCACTGATCAGTGATGCGAGCAATTCGTCAGGATCGGGTCTGAATTCTTCCATAACTTTCACTCCAGTTCATCCAGGGCAATATTCAATTTGAGAACGTTTACGCGTGGTTCGCCAAGGAACTTCCATTGTGGTGGCTCGGAGTGAACCCGGATCAGTTCCAGGAGTCTTTCTTGCTGCTCTAGGTTAAAATGTCTGTTGGAGGCAATCCTTTCGACCTGTAATATTGCTGCCATGGGGCTGATGTGCGGATCTAACCCGCTGCCCGAGGCGAAAAGCATTTCAGCAGGTACAACAATGGAACTATCCAGTCTATTGCGTAGCACAAAGGAATCCCTGCGTGCATCAACAGAATCAACAAGCTTTCTGCTGGAAGGTCCCAGGTTGGAACCAGACGACGGCAATGGGCTATAACCGGTGGTGGAAGGACGGGAATTGAAATAGCGATCGGACGAAAATCGCTGTCCGATCAGTTCACTTCCAATAAGGCTGTCATTTTTCATGATCAGGCTTCCGTTGGCTTTATCAGGGAATACTATACCCGCAATTCCGGTAACCAGAAGAGGGTATATCAAACCCGTAAGCAAAGTTAGTAAAAGGAATGCCCGAATGGAAATGATTAGCTTGGTCATCATAAATTTTCTGTTTGTTTGAGTTAATCATATGGCAATATTCATTTCGCTGGGGTGTGTGCTGACTTCATTGTTTAATTTCATGCCTGCCGGTTTATGCATTTGCGTATCGCTTATGTTGTACCTTGACTGATTGATTTTCCCTTACCTGAGGAAATTCAGGAGAATGTCGACAAGTTTAATACCGGCGAACGGAATGATCAGACCTCCTGCTCCGAAGATTAACAGATTTCGGGTAAGTGCACGGGACGCTGATACAGGTTTGTACTTTACTCCCTGAAGGGCCAGAGGAATTAATGCTATAATGATCAGTGCATTAAAGATTATTGCGCTCAGAATCGCATTGCCGGGTGATGAAAGATGCATGACATTGAGGCTGTCAAGTACACCTTTGCCGTTTGCAACAGGGTACAATGTCACAGCGATAGCCGGGAGAATAGCAAAGTATTTGGCGACATCATTGGCAATGCTGAAGGTGGTAAGGCTGCCGCGGGTTATCAGCAGTTGTTTGCCCACTTCCACCACTTCAATTAGTTTTGTGGGGTTGCTGTCCAGATCAACCATATTTCCTGCTTCCCGGGCTGCCTGTGTGCCTGAGTTCATGGCTATACCCACGTCGGCCTGGGCCAGTGCAGGGGCATCGTTTGTTCCGTCTCCGATCATTCCCACCAGGTGTCCATTCATTTGTTCAGTCCTGATTCGTCTCAGTTTATCTTCCGGCTTTGCTTCAGCCATAAAATCATCGACACCTGCCTCTGCGGCAATGGCTGCAGCTGTAAGCGCATTATCCCCGGTGATCATGATCGTTCTGATTCCCATTTTTCTCAGTTCCGCAAAGCGTTGTCGGATTCCTCCCTTTACGATATCCCGCAGGCAAACAACACCCAATACACGGCCCTTTTCTGCCACAACGAGCGGTGTGCTTCCCTGGCGGGCGAGTTCGGATACCGTGTCCTGAACACCATGCGGGAAGTATCCATTGTTATTCTGTACAAAACTCCTGATAGCATCGGCAGCACCCTTTCTGATCCTCATCGTCGTTCCATCTGGCATACAGAAATCAACTCCGCTCATCTTGGTCTGTGCGGTGAAGGGTATGAAGGTGGCATTTAACCGTTGTATATCCCTGCCGCGAATATTGTATTTTTCCTTGGCGAGCACAACAATGGAGCGCCCTTCCGGTGTTTCATCTGCCAGTGAAGACAGCTGTGCTGCATCAGCCAGTTCTTCAGTCGTTACTCCTTCTGAAGGAAAAAACTCTGTGGCCATCCTGTTTCCCAGGGTGATTGTTCCTGTTTTATCCAATAGAAGAACATCCACGTCGCCAGCGGCCTCGATTGCTCTTCCGCTGGTTGCTATTACATTCCGTTGGAGCAGCCTGTCCATACCACTGATACCAATTGCACTGAGCAGACCACCTATCGTTGTAGGAATAAGACAGACCAATAGAGCAATTAGAACCGGAATGGAAAGATTATGTCCCGGTCCGATCCCTGATGCCTGGAGACTATAATTAAAGAATGCAGGTAAGCTCACTACAGCCAGGAGGAAAATGATGGAAAGTCCTGACAGCAGGATGGAAAGAGCTAACTCATTGGGTGTTTTTTGTCGTTTTGCACCCTCCACCAGGGCGATCATCCTGTCTATAAATGTATTGCCCTGTTCGCGCGTTATTCGAACAAGAATCCGGTCGCTGAGAACCTTCGTGCCACCTGTGACAGCGGAGCGGTCACCACCACTCTCCCTGATTACAGGTGCTGATTCGCCGGTGATGGCAGATTCATCTATACTGGCAATGCCATCGATCACTTCGCCATCGGAGGGGATGATGTCTCCTTCTTCGCAAACTACGATATCTCCAATCCTAAGCTCGGTTGCCGATACCGAAACTTCCCTGGTCCCTTCCATCTTGCGGGCTTTTGAAATAGTTCTGCTTTTGCGTAAACTCTCAGCCTGAGCTTTTCCCCTGCCCTCGGCTATGGCCTCTGAGAAATTGGCAAACAACACTGTAAACCATAGCCAAAGGGCTATTTGTATGTTTAATCCGGATGTCTGGTGTTCCGCTGCCTGGTAAACGGAGATCACACTCGTGAGCAATGCCCCGATACCCACAATGAAGATTACCGGGTTGTGCACCAGTTTGACCGGGTTCATCTTGGCGAAACTGGTACTGATTGCATCCAGAAACAGTTTACGGCTTAGAATGCCCGGGTGTTTTGATTTTGCCATAGTTCAGAAATTAAAAGGAGTAAGCTGAATTTTGCAACAGTTGTTCGGCTACTGGCCCCAACGACAAGGCTGGAAGAAAAGTGAGGCCGCCAATAATGAGTATCACCGAAATAAGCAGAATGACAAACAGCAAGGAATCTGTGCGGAATGTCCCGGGTGAGGGGGGTGAGACTTTCTTGCCCGCCATGTTTCCCGCAATCGCCAGTACCGGGATGATGATGCCAAACCGACCGATCAACATGCCAAAGGCAAGGGTGATATTGTAAAAGACCGTGTTTGCATTTAGTCCCGCAAAAGCACTCCCATTGTTACCTCCGGCAGAACTGAATGCATAAAGTATTTCTGATAATCCATGAGGACCGGAATTGTTCAGGCCCGCCAAACCCTGTGGAATTACTGCCGCCAATGCCGAGAATAATAGAATTACCAATCCGGGAGCAAGAATTGCAATAATGGTCATTTTGATATCAAAAGCATCGATCTTTTTTCCAAGGTACTCCGGTGTTCTGCCAACCATCAGACCAGCAATGAAGACCGTGAGGAACACAAAAACGAGCATCCCGTAAAGCCCTGCACCCACACCTCCGAATATGACCTCACCCAGCATGATATTCAGAAGTGCAATCATACCGCTTAACGGGGACAGGCTGTCATGCATAGCATTCACCGAGCCGTTTGATGCGGCAGTAGTGCAAACCGACCATAACACACTGTTGCTGACACCAAACCTGGTTTCCTTCCCTTCCATTAATGAGGTAGCTCCGGGTAAATGATTTGTACTGAATTCGGAAAAAAGCGAGATAACCAGTCCTGCGATGAGAAGAATCATCATGGAGAAAAAAAGTATCCAGCCTTCCTTCAATGATCCGGTCATTTTACCAAAGGTATAAGTGAGTGCAGCAGGGATTAGAAGAATCGCAAGCATCTCGAGGAAATTGGAAAGAGGTGTCGGATTTTCAAATGGATGCGCACTGTTGGTGTTGAAAAATCCTCCGCCATTGGTCCCCAGTTGTTTGATTGCGATTTGCGAAGCCGCTGGCCCCATTGGGAGTACCTGCTGCGCACCTTCCATTGTCGTCGCTTCCTGATAGGCGTGAAAATTCTGGATTACTCCTTCACCAACCAAAACAACTGATAATAATAAGGAGAGGGGTAACAACAGGTACAGTGTGGATCGTACCAGATCGATCCAGAAGTTACCAATGGATTCTGACGTTTTCCTCGTGAGTCCTCGTACAAGGGCCAGGAGTACTGCAATTCCGGTAGCTGCACTCACAAAGTTCTGAACCGTCAACCCCAGCATCTGTACAAGGTAACTGAGGGTCGTTTCTCCTGAATAACCCTGCCAGTTGGTATTGGTAACAAAACTTACCGCGGTATTGAGAGCCGAATGCCAGGTTGGATTGACCAGATGCTCCGGATTAAGTGGCAGAACTGATTGAAACATCTGAAGCAGAAATACAAAGATCAAACCTGCAAGATTAAAAAGCAGGAGAGACCAGGTATAGGATTTCCAGTTCTCCTCCTGTTGCGAGTCCACACCAGCCAACCGGTACAGGTACTTTTCAATACCGCCCAGCAAAGGCACCAGTAGATGCCTCTTCCCCGTGAATACTTTGTACATGTAACTTCCCAACAGAGGGGTAAGGGCAACCAAAATGATCAGATATAACAGTATCTGAAAAAAATCAATTGATTTCATGCGTTAGAATTTTTCAGGTCTGATGAGCGTGTAAACAAGGTATATTAAAATCAAAAGGGCCAATAATCCGGCCAGCAGATAGCCGGAAGATGGTGGATTCCCGTTATTCATTGCAAGAAGGGGAAGAATTGTGTTGTTCATACCTGTTCGGTTTTATGATGCAAATGTGGGGAGGCTTGTATATGGAAAAAATCAGGAAATACTCCATCTCATCAAGATTTCATAAAGATTCATGAAGCGATTCAGATCTTTCTATAGGTAAGTGTATGATAAAGAGATGCTTTTTCATGTTCGAGATGTGACTGCTCTTCATTTGGAGGATTAAAGTATTTCACCGCCTGCAAGCAGATTATTGTTGTTTTTCTCATATCTTTCATGTTGGCAGGGGTAAGAACTCTTTCAATTGTAATTTCTAATACAGAACTAACCGGTAGCCATGCGAAACCTGTTCCTTTTTCATGTATTGTCTGTTTGTGTCCTTTGGAATGCCTGCAGTACTTCAGATAAGCGGAATCCTGACCGCAAATCATTCCGGTATGCAAAATCCCTGCAGGATTTAAGAGAAAAATTTTCGGATAGTCTGATGGAAGTTTCAGGAAGGGAACTCACTGAGCTTGACAGTGTAAACCATGCGGGTTTATATCATGGGAATATGCAATCCCTTTCGCATCATTCCACACCGGAATGGTACAGCGATGCCAAACTTGGAATTTTCTTCGACTGGGGATTGTACTCGGTGGCCGGCTATGGAACAAAGGGCTGGAACAGGGCCCGCTACCCCGATTGGTACCTGGATCACATGTACTCCTCCTCGAAGGAATACCACCAATCAACCTGGGGAAAGGATTTTCATCGCGACGATTTCATTCCTCTCTTTACTGCGGAAAACTTCGATGCTGAGGCAATCATGGAATTGGTGAAGACCTCCGGAGCCAGGTATTTCGTGCCGTTCAATAAGCATCATGACGGTTATTGCCTGTGGGACTCCCGATATACGCAACGGGATGTAAAGGATATGTTTCCCGGAAGGGATATTACAGCCGGGTTGGTGAATGGATGCCGCAAAAGGGGAATTTACCATGGGTTCTATTTTTCAGTGGAGGACTATGAGTATCCGCTCATTGATGCCAATGGTGGGCTGGTGGTCCGCTATTGGTCAAAGAGCGGTGTTCCCAACAATTCTGTTGTGGAGGAAGTCAAAGGGGAGATACTGGGTCCCTTTATAGACAGCCTGCATAACCGCATGTTATCCGGAAAAATTCCGGTACGTAATTTTGTGAATGAGTATATTCTTCCACAGGCTAAGGAATTCATCGATACCTACGATCCCGACATTCTCTGGTTTGACGGGGAATGGAACCGTCCTGCAAGCTATTACCGCACTCCGGAGCTTGTGGCCTATTTTTATAACCGGGCGGAAGGACGCAAGGAGGTTGCCTCGAATGACCGGATGGGCATGGGAACGCGTGAACATTGCGGAGACTTTTATACCAGCGAAACGGATGAAGTGGTTGGAAAGCTCGATCATCCCTGGGAAGAAAACCGTTCCATGTCCGAATCATACGGGTACAACCGGAATGATTCTCTGACCAATTACCTCACTTCCGACGAGTTGATCGGGATGCTCGTGCGGATTGTCGCCAAGGGAGGAAATCTGAATCTGATCGTTAATCCCGACGGGACGGGCAGGATACCTGAAATGCAGCAGGATCTGCTGATACAACTAGGGGAATGGCTACAGATAAACGGTGAAGCCATTTATGGAACCCGCCCCTATGAAAAGATTTGCGATAATACCCAGTTGGGACAGCCGGTGTGGTATACCATGAGTAAAGACAGCCTTTTTGGTTATGCCATTGTTCTGGACTGGCCCATGAGTGAAACCTTTATCTGTGCTGGTGCAAATATAGTGTGGGATACAGAAGTGCACCTGCTTGGATACGACAAACCCCTGGAATGGGTCGATACCGGGTCTGACAACTGGGGCATGTCAGCCAGGGTACCGGAGGAAATGTTGCATGATCCCGCCAAA
Organism: Bacteroidales bacterium; assembly: GCA_046329925.1. Lineage (GTDB taxonomy): Bacteria > Bacteroidota > Bacteroidia > Bacteroidales > JAAYUG01 > JAXLTS01. The sequence continues at coordinate 10,841 of JAXLTS010000010.1, read as the reverse complement.
AGACCTTGTAAACATGCATGGGTGTTGAAGTTCCGGTTTGATAAGGATAACCTGTTTGGACATTAATTCTCAATAAAAATGCCTATCTTTCATTCATCGTTTAAAAACCCCCTCAACCATGAATTCTGCTAAACCTTCCTCCGTCTCTAATGTAAAACAGGAACCATCCTCCCCGGACCGCCGCAAATTTATAGGTACCGTTGCTGCCACAGCAGTGGGACTAACCGTTGTTCCACGCCATGTTTTAGGCGGAAAGGGGTATACAGCACCCAGTGACAAGGTAAATGTTGCCTACATCGGGGTGGGCACCCAGGGACTTCGTGAATTAGGGGAACTGCTGGAACTGCCCGATGTTCAGGTTACTGCGGTTTGCGATGCTCAACTGAAAGCTATCAACTATTATGACTGGGACCCGGAGTCGCTCCGGAACATGATTCGTTCGAAAACAGGGAACCCAACCTGGAATACCGGGGGTAACAACAGTATCCCGGGCGGACTGGAATGCGGCAAATACCTGATTGACGGTTATTACGCCAAAAAAAATCCGGGAGAAAAGCTTACCGGGTGCAAAGCATACACTGATTTCAGGGAACTATTTGCAAAGGAAAAGCCGGATGCAGTAAAGGTCCTTACAACAGACCATGTACATGGCATCATTGCCATGGCTGCGATTAAGCGTGGCATATCAGTAACCTTGCATAAACCAATTAGCAACAGGCTCCACGAGGGCAAACGGGTAATTGACATGGCAGGCAAATCTGATGTGGTCACCCACCTGATACCCTGGGATGTAAACGGAAACATGGACCAGGTGATGGATTGGATTAATGGCGGGAAGATCGGAAATCTGAAAGAAATTCATAATTGGTCATACCGTCCCGTATGGCCGCAGTATCATGAAAAGCCCGCCGACACTCCCAGGGTTCCCAAAGGTTTTGACTGGGACCTCTGGCTTGGACCGGAGGCATATCGCCCTTACCATCCGCATTATACCAATATGGTTTTCAGGGGCTGGTACGACTTCGGAGGTGGTTCTATGGCCGATATGGGTCATTACAGCCTATGGTGCGTATTCAATGCACTTGAACTGGAGGGCCCTGTTCTGGTTGAACCCAATATGTCGCACGTTTGCAACCTGATAGATAATACGACCGCAAACAAGATAGCCAATGATTTTTCATTTCCTCATGCGAGCAGCGTCCGTTTCAGGTATCCGGCAACGTCAAAACGCCAGGCAGTAGACTTGTTCTGGTACGACGGAGGAATGCGTCCGCAAACCCCGGCAGCATTCTTCGATCAGGGTGTTGAGCTACCCTCGGAGGGGATGATGTTTATTGGTGAAAACGGAATTATTATGTCATCCCAGTTCTTGTTGCGTGAACCCTATCTGCTCGCCGATGGGATCAAACCGTCCGAAGATGTCCCTCCGGCATCGGGTGCTGTCAAACTGCCGGGAATCCGGCGCTTCATCGATGGGGTTAAAACAGGTCAGCAGATCGATGGAAGTTTCCGCCAGGCATGGCCCATCACGGAGGCGGTGAACCTCTATGCAGCTGCGCTGCGTTCAGGAAGCCTGCTGAAGTACGATCCAAAACAAATGAAGATAACGAATAACGAAGCCGCAAATAAATACCTGAGCCGGGAATACAGGACTGGATGGGAGCCTGAGAAGATCTGAGGGAAGAGGCCTTGCGAAAATTTTTCGTGGTAAAAAGTGAGTACTTTGGAGTCTTCTCACAAATTTACCAGAAAGGTTTTCGCAGATTCCCGCAGATTGTTTTCGAAGATTTTGAAGAAGATTCCTGCAGATATTTTAGCTGGTATGCGCAGAAAAGTTTGTTGAAGAATTAATTACGCAGATATGGACCAAAGCAAGCGTTTGTAGGATGATGCCCGAAGTGAGTTTTTATTGATGCTGTTTTGTTTTCTTAAATGGAGAAATACAACCTTCACTTTATACTAAAAATATGACCAGCAGAAGAGATTTTTTAAAGATGAGTGGTGCTGCAATAGGTGCAGTGGCCATTGGAACTTCCATCCCCGGCAATGCATTTGGAAAAGCCGGAGGGGAGAAATTCTCCCTGGGGTTCCAGTCCTGGACTTTGCGGGATCAACTAGCAAAAGATCCCGTCGGCACCATGAAAAAGATGGCGGCAATGGGGTACCAGGAGATCGAGTTTTGTTCACCACTGGGATATACAGGTACAGGCTTCGAGGCCTTCAATACCATGAGCGGTTCAGAACTGAAAAAACTTATCGGATCAGCAGGGCTGTTTTGCAGGAGCTCACATTACGGGATGGGGGAATTGCGCGACAACCTGGACAACAGGATCGAGTGGTCGAAACAGATGGGGATCAGCCAGGTAATCGCATCCAGTTTCTGGTTGCCGGAAAAAGCCAGCCTGGACGATTACCGTAAGGCCTGCGATGAACTGAATGGTATAGGAAAAAAGTTGAAAGCAGCAGGATTACAAGCCGGGTTTCATAATCATCACATGGAGTTTGAAAAAAGAGATGATACGCTTATCTATGATGTGATCATGCAAACCCTTGACCCTGAATATGTGAAAATGCAATTTCAGGTTGCCGTAATCAGCATTGGTTACAAAGCAAGCGATTATTTTGAGAAATATGCGGGAAGGTTTATTTCTGCTCACCTGGCTGATTGGTCTGTGCAGAAGAATGACCAGGTACCCATCGGGCAGGGAGTGGTGGACTGGAAAGAATTTTTTGAAGCTGCCAAAACAGGCGGAGTGCAGAATTTCTTCGTGGAAATGGATCCTCCCACCTTCCCGGACAGCGCAGATTTTTTAAAGAAATTGCAATAGGAATTTTAATATTCTGTTACAATCATTTAAGCATGACTTTTTGCCTCATTACCCTTGCAATGCCTTAATAATTGAAGCAGTTGGGTGGACAGGTCTGTTCCGGCTGCTTCATTTTTTTTGCGCAACATGCTATCACGGAAAGTTCCATTTTGTATGAAAAAGAAGAAAAATGTAATCCCCCGTTTTTCGGTGTATAAAAGTCTGAAGGATTATCTTTTTGACTTTTTAATGCTGTTCATTGCAGTAACCCTCGGGTTCTTCTCAAATAACCTAAGGGAAGGGATCATCGACCATAACCGGGAGAAGGACTATATTGTAAGGCTCATCCGCGATATTGAAGTAGACACTGCTGAAATACATGAACTTGTAAATCAAAAAAAGGATCAGGTGTTTGGATTCGACACCCTGCTAAGGCTATTTGAATACAGCAATCTGAATCCTCCGGTGGATGAGTTATACCGGCTTGCCTTCAAATATCTTGGTACTTATTCAGGATTTCAGGCCCGCACAGTTACGATAGACCAGATGCAGAATGCCGGTGATCTCAATCTGATCAGGGATAAGGCAGTTGCAGACAGCATAATTTTCTATTATGCAGGGATTTCGGGATATGATGACCAGGGCGATTATAACCAGCAGTTCTTTCAACGGATTATTGAAATGAGAATGGAGATGTTTGATTTTTCAGTATACCGGAATCCGGCAAGAAAATTGAGTCTCCGCTATCCGGACAGGCTACCTGAGTTATACAATCAAATTTTATTTATGGGAGCTTTTATTCAGGGTGACAGGGAGTGGCTCAGGGTTGTATCTAATAATGGGAGAAGGCTTACCGAGTTTTTGAGAAAACACTATGGACTGTAACATAATAAATGTTATCAGGGTTTACATGTTGACTTAATACATTGTTGTGTCTTTTTCCAGCCTTTTTCTGTTGGAAATGAGAGTTATCCAGAGTGAAATCAAAAATTATATATCCTTTCGTTATTTTATTTGCGAATTTATTACCTTTAAACTACTATATCTAATATAGCCTTTCTGCCACGTTTGCTTTAAATCTTCTTATTCCGGATTAAAACAGGAAATCCAATGGAAAGAAGGAATGTATCTGTTATTTTTCCAAACTGTTTGGTGTATGAGAATTCTCGTTACCGGGGCTGACGGAATGCTTGGTAGCAACCTGGTGCGTTTGTTGCTCGAACGTGAACACGAAGTTAACGTATTAGTTCATCCAGCATCCAGGTCAACTACATTGAACGGTCTCCCGGTAAAGAAGTTTACCGGAGATATTCTTAGTCCTGATTCCATTGACTCTGCCATTAAAGGTGCCGATATCCTCATTCATGCAGCAGCCTCAACCAGTGTATGGCCCTCGCGTTCGGAGAAAGTTAGACGAATTAATATTGACGGGACCAGGAACATGATAGATGCTGCCTTGAAACATCAGGTCAGGCGCATGATTTATATTGGCTCAGCCAGTTCAGTAGATGAAAATCAGTTGGTCGACGGGGAATATTGTTTTTCGTGTCATCAAACCGGACTGGATTATATTGATTCAAAATATGAAGCCCTGCAACTGGTTATAGAAGCTTTCAGAACCAGGGGATTGCCTGCAATAGCCATTCTGCCGACTTTTATGATAGGACCCTTCGATTCCTTACCAAGTTCCGGGAAAATGATTCTTGCCATGGCCAGAAAAAAAGTGAAGTTTTATACCAGGGGTGGAAAAAACTTTGTCTGTGTAAGGGATGTAGCCATCGCCGTTTCGAATGCGATAGAACTGGGAAGGCTTGGGAAAATTTATATAACAGGAAATGAGAATCTGAGTTTTAAGGATTTTTTTTCAAGAGCAGCCATTATCCTGAACAAGCCGGCACCACAGATGCGTGTTCCTGACTGGCTGGTGCAATCTTTTGGTTTCGTCGGAAGCGCAAACGGCTATCTGCTCGGTCGTGAACCACTGCTTTCCTGGCATATGGCATGTATTTCATGTCATAGTCATTTTAATTTCAATGATGATGCACGCAATGAACTAAGGATGCCCAGAACCCCTATTGAAGAGGGTATATTGGAATGTTACAAATGGTTTTTGGAAAATTCCTACCTGAGGGGCTGAGGGTTGTTTGGGAAATCTAATTCATGTTTTTATGTGAAGTGCCTCAAAATTGCAGGTACAATCGTACAGCAAAAAACACATCAAATGAAAATTTTGGATTTAACAGGAAAGGTTGCAATTGTTACCGGCTCAAGTAAGGGGATTGGAAAAGCAATCGCATTCGAACTTGCAAAGTTGGGAGCATTTGTGGTCATTAATGGCCGTGATCCGGCACGGCTAAGCAAAACGCTGGGGGAGATTCCATCACCGCCTGAGCATTTGCTTGGTGTCTGTTGCGATGTTTCCACAAAGGAAGGTTGTGATCAACTGATTGGTCAATCTATTCAGAAATTTGGAAGGATAGATATCCTGGTAAACAATGTCGGTGTCTCAATGCGCGGAAGAGTTGGTGAGCTTAGGTATGAGGTGGTAAAAACTGTTTTTGAAATCAATTTGCTGGGAACGTTTGGTCCTACAATATTGGCACTTCCTTATTTGAGGGAGTCGAAAGGGAGCATAGTATTTATTTCGAGTCTGGCAGGGATCCGTGGATTGCCGTTTACCTCAGCATATTGTTCTTCAAAAATGGCACTTCGTGCCTTAGCCGAGTCCTTAAGGATTGAGGAAGCAGGTAACCATATTCATGTTGGTTTGATCATGGTGGGGATTACCGAAGTCGAGCCCGACAAAACAAGCATAGGGAGTGATGGTCAGTTGATTTCACTCCGGCAAAGGTCTGGAAGAGGTGTTCAGAGTATGGAGTTTGTTGCACGCAAGGTTATTCAGAATATTGCGAAGCGAAAATTTATTTCAATTCTGTCCTCACTGGGACGATTGAATTTCCTGGCTCAAAAATTTATTCCCGGTATTTCCGAACGAATTATTATCAGGAATCTGAAAAAATTTGAAATAGGATTTCAGTAACCGGGATCTGGAAACAAACTTAATGGTAGAAGTTATTATTATCCCGCCTCATTATTAATATTCCTTTTTTCGGGTGAATTTACCGGTTGATACCTATAGATGGAATATACCTCAACTTCGGTTTTTCAGATGAGGACCTTCCGTTTTTTTTAACTGGTATTGGCTAGATTGTAGTGCAGGTATATGATCGGACTTGTTTCCCCCTCATATTTAATAATTTATATATATTAATTGAACATTTTATTTAAATAAGGGTTATCTTTACGGATTGCGAACGCAGATTCCTCCTACGGCTGAAAAGAACCGGTGTGTAAATGTTGAGATACACCCGCCCTGACTTCAAAAACGCTTTCGTTATATTGATTTCTGGTATCGAGGGAGATAAATGATCGATGTCAATCTCACCTGTTTCAGGCCATTATACATTAGTTAGCGAAAATCACTTTTAATAAAATCATATGCAGGAAAAAAAACAATCAGTTTTCAAAACACCGGATCTTGCCAAGTTGCAGGAAGTTATAATGGATGACCGCACAACGATTTATATTGCATTGGGAGCCGATCCTGAGGAAGCCAGAAGCCGGTACCGGACCAGGTCTGAAGCGCGCAGTAAGATGTATGTTTCAAAGAGAAAGCCTGCATAGCATATATTTCAAATGATCCGGAATACGACCCGGATTCTTTAAAATGTGATTCCCGGTAAAAAATCACCAAGGGCTGATTTTACCGGGAATCAGAATTTATTTACCTACTCAAGGCTGGAATGAGAACTTAAAGTTATCGTTCTTCTTTGGTGCAGTCTTAAAGACGATGGCATCCATCAGGTATATTTTGGTACCTGACGATTCCGGCCGTTTCTCCCCCTTGACAACCAGTTTTACGGTGTGTTCCCCATCCGGAAGGTTCAGCACATGCCAGAGGTTAATGCCATGGTGTTCCTGTTCTGCATAATGGAAATAGGTATCGATGGTCCGATGCAACTTCCCGTCGACAAATACATCGGCCTTGCCCCCGTCTTTCTTCCAGTTACCCATAAAGGTAACACCTGTTCCAGTGAAGGTGAAAATTGCCTCATCGCCTGCCTTACCTGAAACACATGTGTGATGAACATCTTCTGCCTGTGCATGCTTATCCAACTGAAATTCCTTCCATTCACCTTTTAACTGCCAGCCATTTTTCGAATCAAAGACTGAGATTTTTTTGTCTGTCACCAAATTTGGGAAGGAGACCTCCAAAACAGGAGCAACCGGCTCCTGGGCCATGATACGGATCTCTTTGTCGGATACGGTGCCTCCTTCTTTTACCACGAGTTTCTTTGCATATTCAAAGCTTCGGTCAACAGCCTTGTTAAAGTTGTAATTTGTGAAGACATAGTTACTGTCACCCAGGATGGCAAGTTCCTTTTTCCAGTTTTCAGGCAAAGCACTCAATCCCTTTATTACACCCAGAACGGCCATGGCATTGCTTGGATTGCAATCTGAATCCTGCCCGCAGCGGGTTGAAATTTCCATTGTTTTAACCGGGTCACCCCCGCCATACAGCAAGCCCATGACGATATAGGCCCCGTTGAGTTTTGCATCTATATTAAAGTCTGAACCGGCGCCGCATATGTCCACATCTCCCCATTTGGCTTCGAGCTCTTTCCAGGCTGCGCGCCAGTCTTCGGGATAATGCTGGTGAAGGAGCAATACATCACGCACTATTTTAGCATAGTCGCTTTCGGCAGGTATGGACAGGAGTGCGTGTTCAATTATCTTTGGTATATCATTTTCAAAAAATGCCTCTGCATATAAGGCTGCAACAAAAAGGCCGCCATATAACCCATCACCGTAATTCATGATGCGCCCGATCTTATCTCCGATCTTATTTGCTGTTACGGGCATTCCGGGACACATAAAACCGATATAGTCAGCCTCGATCTGAAAATCGATATCATCGGCATGCATGTTGTATAAGGGATTCCCGGATTCGGGAGGGAAAATGCTGTCGAAATAATTCTTCCTTGCCTGCACATTGGCATGCCATAACTGAAAACCGGCCCTGGCGAAGTTCTCCTGGAACAATTTTGCGGGTGCATCAATCCCGGCCTGATCCATGGTCATCAGAAAGGTTATCTGAACATAGATGTCATCCTGCCACAGACTGCCCTTCATATCTGCCGGCACCCATGAAATGGAGTCTTCAAAGGTTTTGCCCTGGGCATGAAACTCTGTCGGTGCACCGTAAGTCACACCAATCACCTTGCCGGCCCAACCGCCTGCAATCTTGTCTTTAAGGATGTCCGGGGCGATTGTTCTCACATCTTTCTGCTGCCCGCAGGAGAGGATGAAAAATGCAAGTAATAACAGGATGGGGATTCTTCTTTTCATAGGAGTTATAGCTGGTTTAGTAGTGTTTGTATAATGGTTTTTGTACACTTTATTGTTTGGGAAGACCTCCGCCAGGACCGTCGTGCCTGTATACAAAACGGTTGATTTTTATTATCCCTTTTGCTTCACTTGTATTATACGAGAATATCCCAACGCGTAAACCCTTCCAGAATCCCGCTTTCAGCCCGTAAATCGTTGTCAGTAACCGGTAATCCTTCCCGTTTTCACTGTAAAGGAAATCTGCTTCTTTTTCAGGAATCCGAAGGTTAATTCTCAGGTACATTTTTTTTGCTTTGGTCAAATCTCCGGAAATAATCTTTCCTTTATCATCGGCATAAAAGCTTGTTTTTCCATCCTTCTTAATAACTCCTATCTGGCATTGAATACCGGAAATCAGACAGAGACCAGCCAGTTGGTTGTCAGACATACCAGTAATATCAATATCCAAAGTCACTTCACCCCTGTCGCCCATTATTTTCTGCGTAAGTGTATTGGGTGCATTCCAGATATTTTCGGCTTTTTGCGCATGCAGTGTGAGGTTGCCGGGTGCTTCGGTGAGGGAGAATGCATCTTCTTTCGGGTTATGATTCCAGGCCCATTGCAAGGACAATGGCGGTTCGTTAAACTCATCCGATGTCTGTGGAGCACAAATGGGCCAGACTTTTCCCACATCCGGCTTTTTAAAGGCATAAACAGGCTCTCCGATGCCGTTACGGTCGATATCAACACCCATTTCCGGCCATTCATTTATCCAGAATACTGGCTGGAGGTGTGCAACACGGCCAATAGTTCCGCGATCCTGAAAATGCATGAACCACCACTCTCCACGCTGGGTCTGAACGAGTCCGCCCTGGTGTGGGCCATTGATTCCGGTACTCCCTTTTTCAAGCACCACCCTTTTTTCATAAGGGCCATAAATATTCCTGGAACGCAGAACAGTCTGCCAGCCGGTAGCCACTCCGCCTTCAGGAATGATCAGGTAGTAATATCCGTTGAATTTGAAAATCTTGGTCCCCTCGGCAACAGGACCGGTGTAGACTGTAACGCCCTCATCTAGCAGTTGTTTTCCATCAGGGCTCATCCGGTGAATGATAATCGGACCTGCACCTTTCAGGCTATGCCCGAGGTAGGCTTTGCCATCGTCATCCCAGAATGGACAAGGATCTTCCCATTTAGGTATTTTCTTCACCTCATGAACAGGACTCCAGGGTCCCCCTGCTTTTTCGGCGGTTGACATGTACAGACCATCATCAGGAGTACAGAAATAAACAAAGAATTTGTTGTCGTGGTAGCGAATGGAGGGCGCCCAGCTGCCTCCTGAATAACGCTTAAAATTGCTGTATTCGGGAGCAAAATCAAAACGGCGGTAGATTTGTGCAATAATAGTCCAGTTTACAAGGTCTCTGGAATGTAATACCGGCATGCCCATGAAATGAAATTCTGAACAAACCATGTAATAATCCTCATCAACACGAACCAGGTCAGGGTCTGAATAGTCGGCATTCAGAACCGGATTGATGAAGGTGCCGTTGCCCTGGTCACCCCATGCGCCCGGAACCTGAGAGGTGGACTGGGCTATGAGCGGGAAAAAGGTGAGAATCTGAAAGGTGGATATTATAAAGGCCTTCCTCATCTGGAAATAGTTTGATGCTAAAATTAGAAAAGATATTGGATTTTCCGTGACAGGATCAGTTCAGAAAATAGCGGAAAAGTGCCATTATCCATTCGGAAGAATAGGGGAGATGGAACAGTTCCCTGTTCAGGCGCGAGATTCTGTGAAGGTTTACCTATGCCTCCTGCCGTTTACCCTGAAAAAGCCAGTAGTGCTCCTTGCGCTTCAACAGCGACAGGTTTATCTGAACCTGGATATGGGTAAAAAGCTGATAAAACGAGTAGCTGAGCCAGTTTCTGCATTCTTCACGTTTTACCCATTGACGATGACCGTTGTAACCCTGAATCACCCTGTTGGTGATATTTTCCTGGCGTACCAGGTGAAGCCCGGCAAAGCGGAAGGCAATCTCATAGGTCTTTGCAGTCCAATGATGGTATGACATTTTGCGTTTCCATCGTGGAGTCATATAGGTCCGGTCTTCCAGCTGATTAACAATATCTGCAATCACGAAGATACCTCCAGGTCTCAGAACACGTTGTACCTGTAAAAGGAAAGCTGTTTTATCAGGGTAATGAAAGGCACTCTCGATGCATATCACAATGTCCATGGAGGCACCGTCAATTGTTTCCAGTTTTTCAGCATTATCGACCCTGAATTCTACCACCCCTGGTTGCACGAAATGCTGGTTTGCTATTTTAATGTTTTCAGGATTCAGGTCAATACCCATAATAGCAGAAGGTTTAAACCGCTCAAATATATATGCCGCGTGCGATCCGTTTCCACACCCTACTTCCAGTACACGTTTACCTGCAAGATTTCCTGCTTCCCTTAGGCAATAATCCGTGAGGTTCTTTTGCCGTTGCTCCAGATCCTCACCCTCTTCCTGAAAGTAAGGATAATGCAACATCATCGGTTTCCCGAAAATCTGATGAAAAGTTTTGTTAAGCGACCGGTAGTATTTCAGGGTGGAATTTCCGGTTGTGATCACATGTATACCAGTAGACATAGGCAGT
>JAXLTS010000001.1:0-557812 GCA_046329925.1 Bacteroidales bacterium | reverse complement strand
ACTTTTTCAAGTGATAAGGTATTTCCCATTTCCCATATGTCTGGAGGAAAAAATCTTCCAGGGCTTCCTGGTCCTTCACTGAAATTGATTTTATATCACGGGCCTGGAAAGAATATACTTCTCCCTCTGAATTTATGATTAATGTACCGGTAAGTGCGCCCGTAATTTTTTTCGTCGTGACAAAATTCAGCAATTCGGAATATAGTCCTTCTCCCTTGTAGCGGGGATACAAATAATTGGTTGCGCTAATAATCGAATCATCCAGATTGGGCAGGAGACTATTTTCAGAAAGATAATCAAGGTAAAAACGATCATTCATCAGGTAATACCTGTTGACTTTCTCCAGATCTGAATTATCAGGCTTACCAGCCGAATATACCAGTAGCGTGTCATCGAAAAACTCAATTGTATAATCCACCTGATTTTCAATTGTCAGATTTGCTTTATCAATTTGATATACCTTACTATTGAAATAATTGAAACCGGTAGTAATCTGAGCCTTTCCATCATCAAATCTTATTGCATAAAATGGAAGATTACCATACAGTCCTGGTAAAATAGCGCTTCCATCCTTTCGGGTTATTTTTATTGAAGTCCAGGAGGAGTTTTCGAGTTGCTGGCCATTTACGATTGTACCAATTAATCCGAGCAGGCAAAGAATGATTCCTTTCATTTCACAGATAAGTTTGGTTGCAAATGCATAATGTTCAAATCTACAAATCAGTTTGCAAATTTCAAACTGATAACATTTTTTCACCTGATAACCCAAAAGCTTTTCTCAAGCCTCACATCCGCCGATGAAGCACCTATCTGCAGATTGTATTCCCCGGGTTCAACAACGAATTCATTTCTCTCATTCCAGCCGGCCAGGTCATCACGTCCAAGGGCAAAACGAACAAGCTGTGCATTACCCTTTTTAAGGTTAATTCGCTTAAATGCTTTGAGTTCTTTCAACGGTACGGGTAAGGAAGAAGATTTATGCCGGATATACAGCTGTATGACCTCGTCCCCGTCGCGGTTGCCCGTATTGGTAACAACCAGTGATACCTGCAGGGAGTCACCGCCCCTGATTTCTGATTTATCGAATGACAGATCCGAATAGGTGAAGTTTGTATAACTGAGTCCGTGGCCGAAGGGATACAGTACCGGCTTTTTGCAATACATATAGGTACGACCGTTGAAAACTTCATAGTCATTAAATGCCGGGAGATCGTCAACTGATTTATAATAGGTAAGCGGAAGCCTTCCGGCAGGATTGTAATCTCCAAATAACACCTCCGCAATCGCATTACCGCCCTGCTCGCCCGGGTACCAGGCATTTACGATGGCGGGTACGTTTTCCTGTATCCAGTTGATAGAAAGAGAACTTCCGGCAACCAGCACCACCATGGTGTTGGGATTGGCCTTCATCAGCGCACGAATAAATAGTTCCTGGTCCTCCGGCAGGTTAAGGCTTGTACGATCACGTCCTTCCATCTCGATGGATTTGTTGATACCCAGCACTGCCACCACCACATCGCACTGCCTGGCCAGTTTCATATCATCGCGATAGAACACCTCCGGCTTACCCTTGAGATCTGTCATGGCTTTCCAGGGCAATGTTTTTACTGCTATGGATTTTCCGGAAAGGTTGATGATACCTTGCAGGGGGGATACCGGCTCATTCAGCGGGGTGCCACTGTAATCGCCGAATTCGCAGGAAGCTGCATTGATGCCCAGTACCGCGATGGATTTAATATTCTTCCGGTCCAGGGGGAGCATACTCTTTTCATTTTTCAGCAAAACAATGCTTTGCCTGGCTGTTTCAGTGCCAGTTGCTGATGTTCTCTGCAACCGACGATGGATGGCGGAATGGATGAATAAGGGATGAGGGCCGGATCGTCAAAGATCCCCAATCTGAACCGGGCCCGTAGCACCCGGAATGCTGCAGCACTGATCTCCGATTCAGTCACCAGTCCCTGCTCATAGGCTTTCATTAAAAAATCACGGTATATAAAACAATCAGTGCAGTACCCGGCACATTCCAGGTCCACTCCTGCTTTCATGGCCAGCCTGGCAGCATCGACAGGTGATTTTGCAAAATGATGACTGGAATATAACAATCCCGGGGCCCCGCAGTCGGAGACCACATAGCCGTCGAAGCCCCATTCCCCGCGAAGGACATCAGAGAGCAGCCATTTGTTTGCTGTACACGGCACACCGTTGATGGCATTGTATGCACTCATGATGGCCTGGGCTTTCCCTTCGGTGATGAGGGCTTTGAACGCGGGAAGGTAATAGGACCGGAGAGCCCGTTCAGACATGACGGCCTTGCATTCAAACCGGTTATGTTCTTCGTTGTTTCCTGCAAAATGTTTGGGTGTGGAAACTGCTTTCAGGTACCTGGGATCGTTGCCCTGCAGACCCTTAACAAAGGCCACCCCGGTGCGGGCAGTAAGAAAAGGATCCTCCCCGTAAGTCTCCGGTGTGCGTCCCCAGCGTGGATCACGGGCCATGTTTACGGTTGGTGACCAGAACGCCAGCAGGTCACTGTATTTTTCTTTCTGATTTCTTCCTTGTTCCAGTTCATTCCAGCGGGCACGGGCTTCATCTGATATAGCAGTGGATACACGAAAAATAAGTTCCGGATTCCAGCAGGCTGCCAGTCCGATGGCCTGAGGATAAACAGTGAATTTACCGGGACGAACCACTCCGTGCAGGGCTTCATTGCCGTGATCATATTTTGCGATGCCCAGGCGGGGATTGGCCGGAGATACTTCGTGCAGCAGGTTGATTTTCTCCTGTACACTCATTTCTCCCAACAGACTGTTTACACGTGTTTCAATTGCAGCATCAGGATTTTCCCAGGTATCCTGCCTACCGTTGCGGTTAAAATCGGTCCATCGTTTGGGCTGTGCCTGAACTGAATTACTGAAATGCAGTAATAAAAACAGTACGGCAGAAATATGAATATACCTCATGATTTTTTTTATTAAAGATAATCATTTGCATAAAAATGGGAATAAGGAAGGCACTCAACAAATAATTAAGTGAGTATAGAGTGCACCAACACGACGCGCAGATGCTTCGGGTGCGCCACCCTGCAAGCCCTCTCGCTGCACCCTCTGCATGACAAAAGCGTGTGGTCCTTGTCATCCAGAGTCCGAGGGACAAGGTTCATGCGGTTTTGTCATGCAAAGGCTGAGGGACGAAGCCGAAGCATCTGCGGATAGGCATTTTTACTATTCGATCTCCACGCGCAGATGCCACGGGTGCACTACGCTGCAAGCCCTCCCTGGCACCCTCTGCATGACAAACGTACGTATTTTCACACAATCCGAGATCGCGGAAAGAGGTGTGAAGGTGGGATTGTCATCCAGAGACCGAGGGACGAGGTCAATGCGGGATTGTCATGCAGAGCCCGGGGTAGGAGGGCAATGCATATACTGCCAATTCCTATGCGCAGATACTTCGGGTGCGCTTACTCACAGGCCCTCCCCTGCACCCTCTGTATGACAAAAACGCGCTCATTTGCTCCCCTGGCCCAGGGTTGGAGGTGTGAACGGGTTTGATATACAAAGTCAGGGGAACGAGCGATGTGCGGTCTATGTCATGCAGAGCCCGGGGTAGGAGGGTGAAGCCCGTCCGACAGGTCATCCGGGTGGGCATCTGCGAGTTGGCTTTATTCAATCCGTGCATGTTAAAAGATACCATTTGCCCACGCGCAGATGCTTCGGGTGCGCCCCCCTGCAGGCTCTCCCAATGCACCCTCTGCATGACAAAACACCCGCGGTTTTTGTCGATAAAAAGACCTACTCCTTTTCTTTCTCCTTTCTCACCCCTACCGTACTCATGTCAATCTGCTTAAATCCCAATTGAAATGCCGGGGATCCGGGGAGAAGAGTGAAATCAAATTTTTCCGGGTCTCTGAACATTGGATCCGCATAAACGGAATGTAAATCCTTTCCTGCTTTCAGCCAGTCGGCCCAGCTGTTTCCGTTGAATGTCAATTCATCGCGCCCGGCTCCCGGATACCAGAACAGGTTATAATCCGAATCGAAGGTGCTGTGCAGTTGTTCCTCCCTGTTCATGGGACCGGCATAAAATATATAATCCTGATCCTTCCAGTTGACTGAGAAAGGATCTTTCAGGCTGTTCCAGTAAACGATGTTGTTTTCAAAATAAACACTGGTATGGGGTTCCATCCGGCCCCTGCTCAACACCTCGAGTTTGCCCAGTGCAAAAATATTGTTGCGGACGGTAAGTTCCTTCGCATAATGAATGTTATAAGCCGCATACTTTGTATTGTACACAATATTATTCTCGATGAGCATGTGCGAGGAACCTTCATCGTTATAGATTCCCCAGCCTCCATACCGGTTGGCATCCACATCATGGATGAGGTTATAGCGCAGTACAGTTCCTGGAGAAAGACCCAACGTGTAGATACCTCCCATGTCGGAGAGCAGTCCCTTGCCGATGTCGTGAATATGGTTGAATTCGACAATGTTATCCCGGCTGATACTACGGTCGTACCCCCAGTTCCAACCCAGCGAGATACCCGTGTACCAGCCGTCGTGGATGTGGTTATGTGCCAGCGTACATCCCTGTGCATGCATGAGCAAAATACCTACTGCTGAAGGATAGGTCAATCCATAAGGTCCGATCTCATTGTCTGATACTACAATATTCCCGGTGCGTTCCATGGGATGATCCTGTGCCGTTCCCCCGTTGATCTTCACAGCCCCTGCTGCCAGGTTTTCCATCCTGTTGTGGTTGATCAAAATACCTGAACAGCCTCGCTGCACATCAAAGGCAAAATTCCCCAGCTCACTGAATGAACATCCCTCCACCGTGATATCCTTTGCATAACGGAAGGTCACCACAGCAGGGATTGTGGCAGAACCCTGATAGTCATTCTGGTCTCCCTCGGGCAACATAAAATTGCTGTAGCGGAAATCAATACTTTCGATAAGGATGTTCTCCACCGGTTGTTCATGCGAACCGCCGGTAATTGTAAAAAATGCAGGTGTTACCGGAGCCAGTACAGATGCAGTCTTCATGTCTTCCCCTTCGCGCGGGATATAATATACTATCCCGGCTTTGCGGTCAGTATAAAACTCTCCCGGCTCATCCAGTCCCTCGAACACATTTTCGACGATGTATCGTGCTCCATCGCTGGTGAAATCATCCGTGAACCGCTTACTGGCCGGATACCTGAAAGTAACAGTCCGTGTGGATGCATCTACCGATTCGATCTGCAGATGCGCATCGCTCCAGAAATGATAAACGATTACGCGCACATCAGCCAGGTTTTTCCAGGCGGGATTGATATCTCCTTCCCTGTACTGAAAACGCCTGCATTCCTTGTGATAATCAACCTCCTCACCCCCTTCGGGAAAACCTGATACTATATAAAATCCTTTGTCTGGAGTACGGGCCAGTGTACAAGCCTTACCATTTACCCATAGTTGCCGGAAGTCCCATTTACCATCCTTAACTGCAGGCACTGAGGCCATCCAGGTATTCCCCTTATATTTCTTCCAGCCGGTAATACTTGTGGATCCGTCAAATACAACATGCTGACCCGGGACCGGCCTTATGATTACGGGATAGTTTGCTGAACCTCCATTATGGACTGTCAACACCACAGGATGATCGATGTAATATACTCCTCCTTCCAGTTCAATATACACCGGACCATTCACTTCTCCCTTTTCTTTCCATCCCGCGACCTTATCAAGAGCTACCAGCAGGGAAGCAGTTGATAATTCCCTACCGGAAGGCGCTACGGTAATGGTCCGTTTCTGCCCTTGAACAAGAGGAAAGAAAAACAAAACCAACAGGAACAGGTTTAACTTTTTCATACGCTAATTTTCATTTATTCTTACAGTGAAATCAGGTATTCGAATTTACTATTAAATTAATAAAAATGAATAAATGAGGGCGAGATTCTACAATCACGTCAGGATTTGTATTTTTACAATATTTATTGAATGATATCGAATGACCAAACACCTGCCAATGAAAAAGCTATTTTTATCTCTTGCACTCCTGTCAGGATTTTGTCTGCATGCACAGCATTCCTCTTTTGACCGGATCTATGATTACATCGAAAACACGAAAGTTTTTGAACTCAACCAGGTGGAGGGACATACAGTCTGTATCCCTTTCTCCGGTATCACCGAAGCCTTGCAGGCAAAAGCTTTTTCCGGTAAAAGTGTATTATCGCTGAACGGACCATGGAAATTTTTCTTCAGCAACACACCTGAACAATCTCCCCTGGACTTTTACCTCCCTTCATTTAATGATAAAACATGGCCTGTAATCCAGGTTCCCTCCAACTGGGAAATGCAGGGATTCGGTGACCCCCTGTTCCGGAACGTGCACCAGCCCTTCCTGGCCAGCCCTCCCTTTGTTCCGCGGGAATACAATCCCACCGGTGCCTACAGGAAAACATTCTCCCTTCCATCGGACTGGAAAGAAAAAAAAATATTTTTGCGACTGGAAAAAACAGCCTCTGCCTCTTTTGTGTGGATCAACGGGCAGGAACTGGGCTATAACGAGGGTGCCCAGGAACCGGCGGAGTATGATGTAACTTCATTCCTGAAGCCGGGGAAAAATACAATTGCCGTAAAAGTACTGAAATACAGCGACGGGGTTTACCTCGAAAGTCAGGATTACTGGCGGCTGGCAGGTATCTTCGATGATGTCTGGCTGTATGCCACCCCGGAGGTGCACCTGTTCGACTGGTTTGCAACAACCGATCTGGATACCTCCTGTACAAATGCTGCATTGAAAATTCAGGCAAAAGTGAAAAACTTTTCCGGTGCAGAAAAAAACAATTATCGTTTGCAGGCAACGGTACTTGACCCGTCCGGTCGAATAGCTGCAAAAATGATTTCGGAAAAGTTAACGATAAATCCTTCAGGACAGGCATCTGTGGAATTGACCACACCTCTCGAAAATCCTTATAAATGGACTGCTGAAACACCCAATCTGTACCGGCTGGTATTTGAACTGCTCAATCCGGAGGGAAAGACCGGGGAAGTGATCGCGGGTCGCTTCGGGGTAAAGGAAACCGAAATCCGTCATCAGGTCTTTTACCTGAATGGCAAGCCTATCAAGCTGAACGGCATCAACAGCCACATGCAGCATCCTGATCTCGGGCATACGATGAACGAGGAAACGATACGGAGGGACTTTGAGATACTCAAACAATTCAACATCAATTGTGTGAGGACTTCGCATTATCCCCCTGTATCAAAGTACCTCGAACTGGCCGATGAATACGGGCTTTACATCGTCGATGAAACCGGAGATGAATCTCATGCCACCCAAT
Source organism: Bacteroidales bacterium (assembly GCA_046329925.1). Classification (GTDB taxonomy): domain Bacteria; phylum Bacteroidota; class Bacteroidia; order Bacteroidales; family JAAYUG01; genus JAXLTS01. Next base: position 550,491 of record JAXLTS010000001.1, on the reverse strand, counting down.
CTGTTTGTTATGATACAGCCTGGGAAGCCATGTACCGCGAACGTGCCCGCAGGATGGTGCTGCGTGACCGCAATCATCCCTCTGTTCTCTTCTGGAGTGCAGGGAATGAAAGTGGTGAAGGAAAGAATATTTGCGCGGTGATCGATGAAGGAAAGAAGTTTGATCCGACACGGTACTGGATGTACGGGGGCAATGACTTTGCACATCCCTGCGAGGAGATCATCGGTCCCCGTTACTTCACACCCTTTGAAATGAAAACACAGGTAGGAAGAATTCCCGAAAGTGAAGATCCGAGGCCTTCCTTTATGGACGAGTATCTGTCTGTGGCAGGCAATGCTGGTGGCGGGCTGGATGAGTACTGGGATGTAATCCATTCATACCCCCGGGTTATGGGAGGTGCAATCTGGGATTTCGTAAGCCCCGGCTTGCGCGAACCGGTTAGAATGCTTCACGAAGGATCACCAAATAACATACCGGTGCATATCATGGGCCGTGCAAAACTGGTTACAGGTTATGAGGGAAAAGCTATCGATCTGAACGGGCACGACCAGTGGGTGGAGGTTTACCAGGACACAAACCTCGAAAACACGGGCGATCAGCTCACGCTCTCGCTCCGGATCTTCCCGCGCAAGCTGATGAGCCTGGGAGGCACCATCCTTACAAAAGGACATTACCAGTATGGATTACAGCAACATGGGAAAAATGAACTCGAGTTTTATATCTATACAAACCAGAAAGAATCCCTCCGGGCCAAACTGCCTGAAAACTGGGAAGAAAACTGGCACCAGCTTACGGCAGTTTACGACGGGAAAAATATGTCTGTTTATGTCGACTGGCAGAAACTGGCAGAGAAGGCTGTTAGTGGAAAGATGAAAAACTTTCCTTTTCCGGTAAATATCGGTCGTGATTTCGAAATACACGGACAGGAAACTTCCGAATTTTTGTGTGATGCACTCATCGACCAGGCAGGAGTGTTTTACCGGGCCCTGAGTCCGGAACAAACAAAAAATGTTTCGGCAGAACTTAAAAAACAGGCTGTTCTCTGGCTCGACTTTGAAGAAGAAAAAAATGAAGGCAGCTTTTTCAGTTATGGCATCGGTGCACGCACATATGGGGCCATCTGGCCCGACAGGATACCACAGCCGGAGATGTGGCAGATAAAGAAATCGGCTCAACCCATCTCAGTTAGCTGGAGCGAAAACTATAATGAGGAGATTGAAGTACATAACAGGATGTTTTTTACAAATGTCAATGCATACGAGGCCCGCTGGAAAATAACAGAGGATGGCCTTCCGGTTGACTCGGCTGTATTTGATATTTCAGTCAGTCCGGAGGACAAGGTAAAAAAGACCCTGCCATTGAGAAGACCAGAACTGAAGGGGGGAGCACACTATCAACTCATCGTCAGTTTTCACCTGAAACAGGATATGCCCTGGGCGAAAAAAGGATTCGAGCTGGCCTGGGATCAGCTGGATCTTCCATGGTTCATCCCGGTTGACGAAGAAGTCAGAGAGGTCACCCCTGTGGAGATCTCGGAAAATAATCAGCTACTCCATATTTCAGGTACAAACTTCTCCTGTACATTCGGCAAGTCGGACGGACGGTTAAAATCGCTGGTATATTCCGGCAGGGAAATGCTCAAACAGGGTCCTGAACTGAACATCTGGAGGGCTCCCCAGGCCAATGAACTGGACGACTGGACCACCTATTCCGTTAACCTGTATCCAAAGAAGGAGGGGTATAGCAATATGGTATCCTCTTCCTGGTATGCCCTGGGACTGGACAAAATGAGGATAAGGCTGGAAGAAATGGAATGGAAAAAAATCCACTCGGGCATAGAAGTACGGGTGAATGAGATTGTGCAGTTCGGGAATGTGGATGATGCAGGCTTTGAAAATGAATTTGTATATACCATCTCCTTTGATGGTTCCATTGAGATTCAACATACAATAAACCCCCAGGGTAAAATGCCCACCTGGTTTGCCCGCCTGGGAAACAGCTGGATACTCAGTAAAGACCTGCAACAGGTTTCCTGGTATGGACGCGGCCCACAGGAGAATTACCCCGATCGTATAACCGGTTACCGGCTCGGTAAGTATTCATCGACTGTTGACAGGATGTTTGAGCCCTACCTTATACCCCAGGACTGCGGTTTGCGAACTGACAACCATTGGGTTCGCATGCTGGCCGGGGACGGGATCGGGATTGAATTTTCATCGGATGAGACTTTCAACTTCAACAGTTATAATTACACCACGGAGAATTTATCGAAGGCAAAATATACCTACCAGTTACAAAAATCGGAAGGCATCACCTTCAACTTTGATCATCAGACCAGCGGTGTAGGATGCACAGCCCGTGCGGTATTCAACCGGTACCAGGTACAGCCGGGGTATGCACAATATAAAATGGTGGTCAGGCCGGTGAACAACAGGTAAGGGTGCCCCTTCAACACCGGCATATGCAGGATCAGCCTTCGTCATTTTTTCTGCATGTAGGGCCATGCAATGGCATGGCCCTACATGCAGAAAAAATGACGGGTATCAGTCAACTAAACTAATTATAATTCCGGAAAGGTTCCTTCCCCAATTTGCAACGTTTTCACTGATATATTTCGAAATAATCATATAGGAATGGTAATCCCGGATGATATGATCATAGAATCGTGGTTGCCATTGAAAATAGCTATACCCATTTTTGTTACACCATCGTTTCACCGATGATTTATACTGGTTAATAATCATTGAAATGGATCCGGAAATGGGTTTTGAAATTGATTTTGGTTTCCGAATGGTTTGGATATTCAAGCGTTGTAGGCCATGCCATGGCATGGCCCTACAACCCGAATATCCAAACTGGCATCCTCACCTGGTTTTAATTCAATAATACCATGTACATGATCGGGCATAACGATATGTTCATGTAAAATGGCCTTCGGATAATGATCAGGAATCTCTATCCAGAATTGATTTGCTTTCCTGCCGATTTCATCCGGTACCATTTTCTGATTTTCGATCACACCGAAATAATCCTCCATCAGTCTTGTGCAGATGGTAATAAAATATAAGCCCTCCCGTGAATAATCATACCCTTGTAAACGGATAGCCTGACGTTCGTGATAACCCAAACTGGTTGTCATCAGTGGAAATTCTGGATGGTCTAGATAAATATACTCATTTCATATGTAAAATAAAATTTGGATAAAGGTTTTTAATATGGATTGACATGAAATGGCTAAAGGATATTGCCCGTCAGGTTTTTGCATTAGGGCCATGCCATGGCATGGCCCTACATGCAAAAAACCTGACGGGCGCAACCGTGAAACATTAATCTTCCCTGCTCTGTCAGATTTTCTTCAAAACAACGGTCTCTGCCTGTTTTGCAATCATCATGGCATAGAAGGTCTTCAGATCCTTATACTCTGCAGGAAGAAAAAGATCCTGCTTACCTGCAGCATGCTGGTGAGTTGAATTTCATTATTTACAAGTACAATATTATATACATACTTGGCCGCCTTATCCGGCAGGGTAAATATGGCTGGTTTTGGCATACTCTCCACGGTATATCCCTCCGGAATAGCAATTTTAATAGTTTGCAGTATCAGCTGGGGATAGTAAAATTCCACCGGATATTCTCTTTCCTCCAGCCGGAATGGATTTTCATCATTGCGGTCTATCTGGAGGGGGTTGAAATAGCATACATTCCCGGATTTGGTTACCTGGTTTTCAAATGAACAATTATATGATTCAGTAAGCGCTATGCCGAGTGTATCCAGGTTCTCAAATGCAGGCTCCGTCAGGCTGAGTCCGGGAACCTCTGACTGAAATTTCTGTATGTATTCTTCCCGCGAATTGTACCCATGTACTTCGCGCCTTTTTATATAGGCGGCATAGTTCCCATGTTCAATCTGCATTTTTCCGGCAAGTGTCAGATCCGGCTGCAGGCTCAGGTTGATGACCGAAGATTTTCTGAACATATTCTGCTGACGAGGATCTACCCATTCACCGCCGGTAAATCCCACCACCCGGCCTTTGTCGTTCAGGCATCTCAACGGCAGCAGATTAATTTCAGAATAAGGATCGGTTGCATCCATCATGTAGTTCTTACCTTCAAATTTCACCAATGCAATAACATAATTGAAATCGGTTACCGATGGATGCGCCGGATTAAGCAATCCGTTTTCCCTGGTACTTAAGAGGACAGGGTTAGCATCGAATCCCAGCAACCGGAGCAGGGCCACCAGGCTGAGATTTACATCCGAACTGGATCCGAGTCCATCCGAATAGGCCCTTCTTAATGTACTGGTCACATATACCCTGTTCAGTCCATTCCACTTGATCCTTGATTTTATTAAATTTAATGCAAGGTCCATCAGGCCAACTCCTTGCAGATTCGAATTAGACAAAAGAGCTGCGTCGTCCTTCAAAAAGCCATCTGCCTTCAGCTGGTATCCGAAAGACTCAGCCTCCATCAGATCCTTGTTGATGGCATCCCAGGAAGTGGTATGTAACTGCATAACTGAATTGGGAAACTTGGTAGATGCCAACTCAAACTTGATTTTGGAGAGATAATTATAGGGAGTCTTAAGAAATTTCTCCTGTGGGAAGGCAGGGATATCTGTTCCCAGGTAATTATAGTCATTTACCTTGAACTGGTACTCCTGTGTAGATCGTGATGCATCCACCGAGGATCCCTCGGCTGCCTGGATATAGGTTATTGTTATTTTATCGTAGCGGGAAGAGGTGGAATGCTTGATCGGGTAGTAACCCAGCATGGTCTGGTTATAGTTGAAATATTCAGGAATGTAAACATGATATTCCGAATGCAGGGTAGGGATGAGATGCTGAAAGGTCCATTCCTGCAGGTTGAACAGAAAATCGGAATTGATGGTATAGCTTACATCAATCACCGAACCCTCCCTGATAGCCGACAAGGGAAACTTCACCAGGGTGATGTTGTTGTTCCGCTCCTCCTTTACCAGATTATCGCGGTCAAACTTTGTTTTAACAACTTTGCCCTCTTCCAGATTAAATGTAACCGCATCGAGGTCGGCAAGATCCTCCCTCGATTTTCCGGCGTGATACAGCGGGATTTCCACATTGGCCCATTCAAATCCGCTGTTACGAAGAATTTTAATCCGGAAGTGCCGTTTAAACTTCAGTCTGAATCCCTTCTTGTCCCCGGGATCATTGCTCCTTACCTGGGTGCCCTCGTAATAGAACTCGGAAATACCAAAATCAAACATATAATATGCCCCGGCATTGGAATCAATGGGACAGGCCTGGACTGTAAGCTCTTCCGGTGTTATTTTTCCGAATTTGGCGGGAGGTTTCTGGGAGAATAAGGGCAGAATAAGAAATACAAAACAGACAGAAAAAAAAGATTTTTTCATAAAACAGGTTTTTTGGTTAGGTTGGTTATTCAGCATTCAGTCATTCATCAACCCTTGGAGGACAGATGTATCCAAGAAAGGGATCAATGAATAATTATTGGTTTGTAACGGCAATGTATTAATTTGATAAATAAATCCAAAAACCTTCATCAAAATGCACGTGTCTTTTTCCTGCCAATAACATCCTCACAACCAACATCCCCGACTATTTAACAATTTTTCACGCAACGTTTTCGTCTTCTTTGGCATCCTGATATCAGAGGACGGGGCTTTTCCCGTTATCCTTAAACTAATTATAACAATTAAAATACACAACCCCTTATGAGAACACATCATTCACTGCTCCTTGCGTTTATGGTCCTGACAGCTGCAGCCTGCAACAAAGAAGAACCCCAGTATTATTCCGCCCTGGGAGTTTTAGCCATACAGGCCGACAGCACCATCATTGAAACAGACGATAACGAACGCCTGCTGGTGCTCAACCGTGCCAACCCGGGAGCCGGGTACAGCAACCGCGACCGGGTAATTGCCGACTTCAGCCTGGCAGGGGGTGTAAAACCTGCCGGCATTGATTACCTGGTAAACATCGAACGGCTGGAGAAGGTGCTTTTTAAACCGGTAAAAGAAATTACTGCAGAGAACAGCGATTCAGTGGGGAACGATCCCATGGCTGTGCGCAACATATGGCTTGCCAAGGATTTCCTTAACCTCAGCTTTGGTTTTTACGGGGGCAACCAGACCCATTACATCAACCTGGTGCGTCAACCCGGCGAACTTCCACAGGATACTGTTGAACTGGAGATCAGGCACAACGACCGCGACGATTCAGGGTATTATGCACTCCGTGGATTTGTAAGCTTCGACCTGAGCTCCCTGCGTAGCTCCCAGGCTGATTCAGTTATAATAAAAGTGAGTGCAAAGGAATTCGACAGCCGGACGTATACCGGAAACTTTACCTATAAGTATTGAATGGGTGGAATGCAAAAAAGATTAACCACAAAGGACTCAGAGGACAGCACGAAGGATCCGAAGGAGGCTTGAGAATTGAGTATGCAAGGGAAAAGAATATGAAATAGTACAATATTCTTTTCCCAATCCCGTTAAATAGCAAACTCAACTACCTGCCTATACAACTGGTTTACTCCATTCATTAACCAAAACCTCTGAAGAAATGGATAAACTGTTTGCAGCCTTCATGGCAGTACTTCTTTTGCTTTCCTGTAAAGAAGAAATTGATCCCGGATTTTCTGAAAATGATGCACAGCTGGTAGCAGAATACCTGCCGATGCAGATTGGTAATTACTGGATTTACCAGCATTACAGCATCGATTCAGCAGGACAGGCTACCCCGCTGAATCGCATCGACAGCATTGTGATAAGCCGGGACAGCAGCATCAACGGGCATACCTATTTTGTTTTCGAAAAGGAGACAGGCTATCCCGGTAATCCCCGAGAGATTGAATCCATCCTGCGTGATTCGGCCGGGACCATTGTGGACCAGCATGGTAAAATCAGGTTTGCAGTGAACAATTTCTCGGATACCATCTACCGGTTTACTCACCTGTTTGAGGGGGACACTATTTATATCCTCAGCGCTGTGATGGAGCGTTTAACTGCCCCGATTTCCGTTCCTGCCGGCACTTTCGAAGCCCTGAACCTCCGCTCCACGGTGCGTGTACCCTACGCGGTACCCGGAGTGAAGTATCCCCGGTATTTTGATAACTGTTATTCCAGGAAAATCGGGAAAATTGTTTCGGGATATTTCTACCTGAACAGTCCCGTGCGGTACGAGAAGAGACTCATCCGGTACCGGGTAGATTCAGGAAAATGAGCATCCCATCACTCTTTTTCAATCCTCAACGACCTTTCCCTGTTACCAGATCAGATCCGCCACGGCGCACATACCATATTGCTTGTGTGTATGCACACTCAGTCCGATTTTGGTATAGGAGGGGTTGAGGCAATTTACCCGGTGCCCCAGGCTGGGAACGTCATGATCGATGAGCCACTGAAGGGCGATGTCCTTCCCGGTTTCCATGCCATAGGAACAGCATTCGGCATAGTTTCCCTTCGGGCATTTGATGCGTGTGTGGCCAACAATACCTGCATCACCTGACTCGGCAGCGAAGCATTTGGCATTTTCGTAAAGCGCCTCGGCGAAGACCAGCACACCCACTGCCTTCATGGTATCCAGCTGGTGGATCAGGGATTTCAGGTAGTCAGATTCTTTGAGATAATCCCCGTATTTTTCCGGACCATAGTACCCCTCAATTTCAATTTTCCTGAATTGTTGGGGATACAGGCGGGCGAGGTTGATGTACAGAATGGCTTCCTTTTCCACCTGGCTGAGATAAGAGATTGCCGCAGTGGTATTGGCCGATTTTAATTGTTCGGAAGACCATTGCTGCGCAACGATTCCCTGGCTGAAGGAGGTTAGAAGGAGGAGAAGGATTCCAGCCGGAGGTATTTTCTGTTTTCTCATATTTTTTGAGCGATTCAATTAATTGCGGTAATCAACCTGATTATAGCTTAAAGATAATTTATTTTTTTTGGATAATGTCCGGCTGGATGACCATGGGTGAAAACGGCTTCCGTTTTCCCAATGAAAAATAGAGGGTCATTGCGAGCTTGCGAAGCAATCTGCTCAAGCTATGAGAATGTCATTCAGTTTAAAATGCAGGACTTTCTGCTTCACTGTGCCCTCTATTCAGCACACACGTACATCAACAGATTGCTTCGCAAGGCTCGCAATGACCCATTATACAACCGGGGTAGAAGCGGCTCCGCCGCTTCCCTGCCGGCCTTCCACCATTCTCCTTCCTTCGATGGTACGCTAACCGCCCGGTCTCCGTATCATAAATTAACAAGCCCTCTTTCTCCTCACCCAGCTGGCCCATCAGTTCCCCTCTCCCATTCCACACCGCCGACCTGCCCTTGCAGATAAAATCATCGCAGGGACCCAGGCCGTTGGATAAAAGAACAATCATGCCAAACTGTTTTGCTATAACCGGGTAATGCCTGTAAGCTTTCTCCAGTCCGCTGGCCGAGTCTGCCACGGAAGCCAGGTATATCGCTGCGCCAGCCTGATGTGCCTGCAGGGTATGTTCCATCACGGTGGATTCATAACAGATAGCCGGGGCACAGATTTTTCCGCCGGCTTCAATCAAAAGTGTATCCTCTCCTGGAACAAAATAAGGTAATTCATCGGCATGCAGCCAGCGTTTTGAATACACCTGCATTTTTTTGCCAGGCTGAAAGATTAGCATGCTAATGCGAATTCCATCGCGATGCCAGGTGGGAAGCCCGGCACAGATTATGATATTCCCTTCCTCACTTTTCTGCTGAAACACCTCCAGCCGGGGATCTTCCGGTATACAAGCCAGTTCTTTCGCGCGCTTCGACTCATAGGATGTCAGTGAAAGTTCCGGGAAGAGGATCAGATCCGCACCTCCCTTCACAGCCATGGAAATGAAGTCCAGATGTTTTCCGATGTTGAGGCTCAGGTCGCCTTTAGAGGGGAGTATCTGGGCTGCGGCAAGTTTCATGGATTGTTTCTGCTTTTCAGTTTCTGAATATCTTCTTCCAGTTCCTTCAGACTTGACTCCCTGGTTGCATGTTTTTGCTCCTCTCTGAATTTTTCATATTCAGCCTCCGATTTCTCTATTGCCATTTTATGACTTATCTGCCCGGCATGATCAAGTAATTCACGGCCATTCATCTGAAGAATGTTATCCAAACGGGCAATCCAATCTTTCATGTACATCGGAGTCCGCTGCAAGGCCATGGTTTCTGCGAATGCAAGGTATTGTTCCACCAGCAGGCCCAGTAAGCTGATCTCCCCTTCTGTGAGATAATTTTTGGCAATACTCACATCTGTTTTCCTGATTCCTTCCGAATTCTTTTTATCAATGGATTGCATTCCTAGCAGGGGTAAGGATGCATCCACCCTGCGATAGATCAGTTCGGCGGCTGTTAGCTGGCTGATCGCCCAAAGAAGTTTATTTTGCACTACTTTGAAAAACAGGATTGTTTTTTCGTCACTGGGATCGTAGTCTATGCTGGTTTTATAGATATCCTTGATTTTCTGATAAAAAAACCTTTCGGATATACGGATTTCCCGGATGCGTTCCTGCAGCTCACTGAAATAATTCATAGAGCTACCTGATTTAAAACGTTCATCATTCAGGGAAAATCCCTTAACAATATATTCTTTCAGCCGCTGGGTGGCCCAGATCCTGAATTGCGTACCCTGTAGTGATTTCACCCGGTAACCAACTGAAATTATGACATCGAGGTTGTAATGGCTTACATCATATGATTTGCCGTCGGAAGCAGTAGTCCGGAAATTCCGGACTACTGAATTTTCAACCAGTTCCCCTTCTTTAAATATATTACCAATATGCTCAGATATAGTACGTTTGTCCTTATTGAACAACATACCCAATTGAGCCTGTGAGAGCCAAACACTCTCATCCTCCAGCCTTACATCGATACGGATACTGCCTTCGGGATTCTGATATATGAGTATTTCTCGGTTTCCATCGCATGATTTATTTTGGACAGCTTCCTCTAATGAAAGATAGATAAAAAAGGAAATCAGGCAAGGAATTTCACAGCATTTCTCCGACTCGCAGGTGAACAACTCCGGATCCGGGAAGACTGCTCTAAACCTTCTTCCCCAACCGGAAGTTTAACCCTGCCCTGAGTATCAAAAAATCGTAATCGGATTGTATCCAGTGTTCATAACGGATTCCAATGAAAGGCGATATCGGGGTACGGGCCAGGAATGCCTGTGTAAACCCGGCAAAGGGAATGAGGTTGGCTCCTTCCACGGATTGCTCAATTTCCATCCCTTTTCCGGTTTGATAATCCAATCCCCCGGATAATGAAAATGGGAAATTGCTTTTCTGAAAGAAGGAGGCGATAAAGCCGGTATTTAAGGAAAACAGGTGTGTGCGACTGAAAACCCGGTCAGAAAACCCCAGAACAAAACAGAAATTGTCCGGTACAGCATCCAGCCGGGGATATACCTTGATGGATAGTTCCGGCAGGAAGTTATTATCAATAACCTCAAATCCTGCCGAGAGGGATACCCCCTTCTTAAAATATCCACTCAGCCGGAAGGTGTTATAATCATAGGTACTATACTTCATTCCTGCGCCATATAAGGCGGTGAGGCCATTCTGATGCAGGAAAAATTCCTCCTGGGCATGGAGGGAAAGCCCCCGTAAAAGCAAGAGGGAACACAGAAGGGGAAGGAAGGGGTTTTTCATAGATCAGCTGGAGTTACTAAATCCTTATGGTTAGTAGGTTTCGTCACTATCATCTAAAACCAAACTTTGATTCTGGGTGGAATCTTTGCATACCATAAATCTCCCTATGTTTATAGCATTTATTACAACCTGGCGTTCCATGTTTTTTGTCATTTTTTTATCTTTTTGCAACTTCGTCTATGTCTGCTGTATATTTGGTAGGCAACTTTTTTGGCTGATTTTTTCGTACGTTGGCATTTTGCCATCCCAGCCAATGTGCATACTATGAATCGAGGTTTCCCTTTTCAAAAAATTGATTAACATAATCGAATGGGATTTTCTCTTGCTCCAGTCGCCAATTGTTTTTTTTTAAAACATCATATAATCGTTGCTCATTATCAGTCAAATATGGTGTTGCACTTAAAGTCGTTTGAGTTCCTAAATCATTTTCAAAGAATATTTCAAAAGTTTTATCATCCATTAAAACACTTTTTGTATGCAGAAAATAGCCTCTGAATTGCGATAAAATTTCAAAACCTTGCACATCAATATCGCCCCAATAAAGTAATTCAAGATTAGCAAACCAACGAACATTTTTGAGATTATGAACACTATATCCACCTCCAAATATTGCTATAGTATCGTTCATTTTGGGAAGTGTCAAAGTTGCATAAAGCGTTGTTTTATTTTCTACGACCAATACTTTTTTAATAGGCAAATTCAATGTTTCAAATTGGCTTTTAGGAACTGCGATATCGTCAACTCCCGAAAAGAATTTTTCTGCTATTTCTCTGTCAAGAACTTTAAACCGAGTTAGAGGTTCGGCAAATTTCAGGTTAAATCTTTTCTCAAACTCCTTTTCTTCGCAATTAATATGTTCTGAAATCAGAATGTTAAGCAATTCTTTGATTATACTCTGATTGTTTTCAATAAATTTAGTATGAACCATTATAGGCAATTCCCTTATGTACAAATTTGGCTTAGGATTTTGTTTAAAGTATCGACAAACTTTTAAAATACTTTCCCATTCAGACTGGTTATTAACAACTTTAATGGGGTTTTTTATTACCCAATCTTTTAATCCTGGAAATGCCTCGATAATTTTAACAACGCTTGTTTTGAATAATTCAGCTTCTTTTTCCTTGCTCAAAAATTTCAGAAAATCCTTTTCAGTATCAAAGAAAATTGAAATTGGTAAATCTTGTATTCCTAATAATTTTGTTTTTATTTGCTGAAACTCCAATGTGTATCCATATCCTTTTTTCTCTTTAGACTGGCTAACGATTTGTTGTATTTCTTCTTCAAATTCGGATAAAGAAGATTTGGTATATGACTTATCGCCACGAATTACAAGTTTTTCAAAAGACCTATTCTCAACCAATAATTGAAGAAAAGAAAAGTATTTTCTTTCTGCTTTGTCTTTTATTTCTTTTGGTGTAATCATTGATTCAGATAATTTGCCTTTTCTTCTTTGAATTGTTCGATAGGCATATCATACAACCACGAATGTCTTTCTTCTTTGCGTTCAACAAAATGAACAAAAGAAATATCGTTTTCTACTATATGAATATTATCGCTCGGCGTAACAACCAATAATTGCAAATGAAGTTGCTTGCAAAGCGTTATCAGATAGCGGGCTTTATCTTCATCTTGTGCCTTAAACGCTTCATCAATCGCAATAAAACGGAATGATTTTGGTTCTAATCCTTGATTATTATTTGTTAAGCCAAACTGATAAGCGATGGCTGAGCCTAAAATTGTGTAGGTGAGTTGAGCTTTTTCACCACCAGAAAGTTGACCCATTGCCTCATATGTTTTAAACTTCTGATTGTTTTCTTTGTAAAACTCTTCCGCTTTATAAGTGAACCAAGAGCGAACGTCCATTACTTTTTTACGCCATTCTTCTTTATCTAATTTTTCTATAAATGGGTGAATGTGATTATTGAAGTGATACTCTCTGCCTTCAATTGTTTTTCCCATTTGATAAACATTAGGAATGGCTTCTTCCAAAAGCTTTCTAAATTCTTTCACTTCATCACTTATTTTATTGGGTGCTACAAGTTGGATGAACGTTTGAGGTTTGCTTTTAAAATCAATTTCTTTCAGAGAATCGTTCAAATGCTTGATGTTCTCTTTAATTGAATCTGACCAGTTCTCGAAAAACATTCTGAAATCGCCCACTTTGTTGGTAATGGTTTCCTGCAAATAATCGTTGAATTTCTTTTCAAATTTTGGAAGATTGTCCTTTTCTAATCTCTCTAAAAATCTTTGATATTCACTGATTAAGTCTAAATTGGTAGAATCAGGCAATGAATTCACATCAGAACGCCAATCTTTAAATTTATATAGAATTTCTTCTGAAGGTTGTTTAAAGGTGTTTATTTTGATTTTTACTTCATCTTCATTTTTTCGTTTCTGTCCTTCAAGTTCCCTAATTGTTCTTGAGTTTTCTTCTTGGAATTTTTTTCGGCTTATTTCAAAACTTGCATATTCAACATTTGATAAATAGGGATTTTGCTTTTCAAATGACGATAAATCAATCATTCCCAAAGGTTCGTAAATGTCTTTGTTTTTACTTATTGTTTCCTCTATGTCCTTTTTCGTTTGTTCTGTTTGGAAAATTTCTCTGTCTTTGTTTCTTATATCATCTTCCGACACTTGTTTTAAATTCGCTTGAACAATACTTAGTTGTTCTTGTAATTTCTTTACTCGGTCGTTGGTTTTTTCTAAATCAGTTTTCTGTTTTTCTTTTTCATGAATATCTTGAGCATAAATTTGCCAGTTTATATCATCGTATTTATCAAATTTTGAAAACAGATTATGGCATTCGTCTCTAAATATTCCTAAACTTTTTATTTCACTATTTTTACTTGTAATAGCCTTCCTATTATCGGTTTGCAGGTTTTGCAGATTGGTTAATTCTTTCTTTAATGCAGCAATTTTTTCTTTGTTATCCCAGCCCAGGACATAGTTTTCTTTTTTCGTGATATGTGGACGGTCATCCTTTTCGTGCTTCCCATTTTTAAATTTTATCAGTCCGCTTTGGGTTATTGCCATTTCGGAATAACGCTCAAATTCGGTAAGATTATCTACGCAAACAAAATCAAATTGATTCTGTAAATAATCTTCAATCCATTCATAATAATGTGTTTTTGGCTTAATTTCAATTTTATTTATTATAGATTTATCGGTTATGTTTCTGTTCTGAAAATTTTTGAGATAGTTTTCTTCATACTTATCATACCGAATTCTACCTCTCAAATTATTGCTGTTTACATATTCGTTTACTTTGGAGTAATATTTTGGTGGAACAATCAATCGCAGAGCAAAATTGTGAAGTACCTTTTCAATAGAAGATTCCCACTTCATCTCGTCCTCTTTTACTTTGATGAGCTCTCCAATGAACGGAATTTCTTCCTTGTCGGCACCAATATAATCAATGATTTCATCACGTATTTCCGCTTCTCGACCTGCGATATTGTTCTTGTTCTTTTGAAGGGTTTGAATCGTGGTTACTAAATCTTCTGTGGCTTGTTTTAGTTTATCTTCATCGTTTTCCAATGCACGCAACTTTTTATTCTCATCTTCAATTTTTTGTTGAATATTTTGTTTTAACTTCTTGGCTTTTTCACGGTTTGCATTAAAGATATCTTCATTAGGATTTGTTTGGATGTCAATACTTTGAGCTATTTTATTATAGTCGTCTAGTTTCTTGCTTCGCAACGTTTTACTTGTCTCAAGCTGCTTAATTTCCTTTTCCAAGTTCTTGATTTTACTACCAACTTCATCTTTTTCAATAGAAATGGAAATCGCTCGTTCTTCTTCTTTTAGTGATTCTTCTTTGCTTCGCAATTCAGTTAACACATCATTCAAACGTTGTAATTCTTCTTTACATTTTTCTAATTCCTTTTTGCCTAATTCAACTCCTTTTTTTGCAAACCAATAAACTGATGTTTCCTTTGTTTTTTCTAATTGTTGCAAATCAACTTGTATATTGGTTAGTTTTTGAGCAATTTCATTGATTGGCATTAATTGTTTGATTTGTTCCTTGGCTTTTTCAATGTTAGTTTTTGCGTCCATCAAAGTCAAAAAGCTATCTTTCAACTGAATAAACTCTGTTTCAGCATCTAACTCCTCTAGCATATTTGTTCTGATAAACTCATCTAAATCTTCTAAAACTTTCACGCCTACCACCTGATTGAACAAACTCAATGCTTTAACGGAACGCATACCAAACAAATTAGCCATTCTTTCAGCATATGCCGTTGGACCATCAATAAATTCAATTTTCTTTTTTGTTGTATTTGAATTGTATGTTTTATCTAACCTTCTTTTCCACAATCCTTTTGAATCAAAATCTTGAAAATCATTTTTTATTTCAAGTGATGTATTAGCGATGCCAAACTGCCTGTTTAATTCTCCATTACTACTAAACCAACGAACTTGAAACAGTGTTACCTGTTTTAAATCAGTGTTTTTAAAATGAGCAAGAATAACTGAGTAACTGTTTTTATCTCTCAACTTTTGCGTAGAAGTAGAGCTTTTACCTTCTTCTTGAATATTTCCATAATGCCCCAAAACATAGGTCTCTTCGGTTCGATTACCTTTCCTATCAACGCCTGATGATTGATTGTAAAACCTATCTTTTTTTGCAGGAACCATTAATGTAAGTAATGCATCTATGTATGTGCTTTTCCCTGACGCATTAGCACCAGTCAACAAAGAGTTATTTCCCTGCGGGTTAATTCTAAACACTTTCTCATCAAATGTTCCCCAGTTATAAACTTCCATATAATGAAGTCTGAAACCCGCCTTGTCGGAACTTGTACTAAACAGACTCAACATATTCCTGCAATCTTGTTTTGAAATCCTGTAAAATATCTAGTGTTATTTTTTCTTTGATAATTCGGTGTATCCGATATTTTATTTCGTTATCTTTTTTACTCATTTCTTTCAAATAGCCCAAATCAACTGCTGCATTTATATACCTGTCAAGTTCTTTTATGAAACTCTTTCTATTGAATTTTTCAGGAAGGAATAACTCTAATTCGTCCCTTATTTCAGTATTTGTGATAAATTTCTCTGTAGCTAACTGGATTGGGTTACTGTCAAATTCCTCCAAACTCTGTCTTAGTACAACAAGCACAATTGATGTTTCAAAACCAATTTGTCGTCTTTGAACTAACCCAAGAGTATTTCCTTCGCTATCCTCAAGTTGTTTTATAAAGGCAAAGCCTTCATCTTTTTTAATAATGAGTTCCAAACCAATTTGGCCAATAAAGTCTTGTATCGCGTTTTGATACATTACTACATTTTCCCATTCATTTGAGTTTCGCTCAATTGGTGATTTAAACAACCTAACAATTGATTTGCTATATGGCTTTTTGTATTTTTCCAAATTCATTTTGTCAATATAATTTCGGGGATTTTGATTTGCTTTCTGTTTTCAGAATCAAACACAATGTTTTGTGTTTTGTCTGGACTAATGACATGTTTAAATTCCTTTACAATGCCTATATATCCACATAATTCAGGAAGGCCTTTATCAAGGCCACCGTAATAATCAACCACATCTAAAAGTGTTACCTGAGATTTTTCTTTCAGAATATCTTTAATCCTTTTCCTCAGCAACTCTTTGTCAATATTTGATTGAGAAAACAGTTTTACCAACTGGTTGGAAGAAGTGATGTCTTCGTCTGCAATTTTAGGTTTGTCTTTGTAAGTAATGTCTTCGGTTTGTTCTGTTGTTAATTTGCGTTCAAACGTGATGTTAATCTCGATTTCGGTTTCCAATTCAAATGAAATTTCGGGCTTCCTTTTTATCTTCCCAATTTCAACAAGTTGTTTTTTTATTTCCTGAATGATGGGTTTCGTGGTTTCCGATTTAGAACTTTCATTTTCACGAATAATACGGCTGAGCTTTTTAGCCATTTTATCGTTGGCTTTATACACTTTTTGGCCCGCACCATGAAGATGTTTCTTCATTCCTTTCAGGAATGGGTCGCTCACAGGAATTGACTTCTCTTCCAATGTCTTGTACAATTCTTTCGTAAGACTATCCCATTTTTTCTGCAAGTCGGGATTTAGGATGAACGACCAAAAAGCATAAAAACTTTTCCCTTGCTGACTTTCTTTCAATGCATCAAGTGCATCAAACGTAAATTCCAAAATATCGCTTTTAGTTAAACTTCCGTCTGCGTGCTTTTGATAAATATCTTTCGTGATTTCTTTAAAATTATCTTCAACCTCTTTGAAGTCAGACAACAATTCCTTTGCAGATTGATTGATCTGATTGAAACGAGGAACAATCTCAAATTCTTCGAATACCTTTACATCTTCGCCTGTTTTGATTTGTTGAATTTGTTGTTCAATTTCCAATTTCTTTTCCTCCAATAATTGAATGCGTTTTTCAGAATCTTCGTTCGTATTCTCAACCAATTCTTTCAACTGATTTAAGATGTTATTGAATTTTGATTCTGTACCAACAAATTCTTCTTTTTTCAAACTCGCTATCCAATCAATGGTTTTGCTTGAATGAGATGAAAGTTCATAAAAAACTTCACCTTGTTCATCGGGATAATTAGTTAAAAAACCTCTGTTTGTCCAATTTAAAATATATTTTTTGGCTTTTGTTTCGTAGGAATCCAAAAAATCAATGTCACTTTCCTCATCTTTCTCAATTTTTCTGTAATCTAAGAAGTCTGCAAGTTGTGCAATAATTTTTTCTTCTGATATGGCTCCTTGCTGATTAGAAAATGTAGTTATGAGAAATACAATAATAGCATCCCTGTTTCTCAATCGGAGTAGTTCTACACTTGGTGAGCTATTTAATATTTCTGCTATTTTCTGATTATCAATCATTCTATGTCATTTTTGATGCATAGGCAAGAAAACAGCTCTTTTTAAAACTTAGGTCGTGCGTTAGCTTGTGGGATTTGCAAATGTGCTGTTTTGGGCGTTGGCCTATTTTTATGTCGCTTTTCTTTATTTATCTTTATTTAGAAAAATGTTAGTTGGATCGCTTTTTTGACTTATCGGGAGCTTTTTCTTGTGAAGGGTAATTTAGGAACCTCCACAAGGTTAAACTGTTTATTACCATTGGGCTAGGGTAAATTTGAGCGTCAGGACACGAATACAATGAACACCAGACTTTTTTGGAACGAAAATGGCAAAGAAATAAGGATTTGAATATAAGGAATTTTTTGGAATGAAGGAAATGGAGGGGGTATTTTTGTCTGGGAATTGTGGAAGGAGATTCGGTATTCTTGAATTGGTGAAGTCACTGATGAGGGCATAAAAGAACAGGAGTAACTACGTCTTCTGACTTATGTGAGAAGTATTACAGTTTATTCCAAGTGTACTTCTGGGTCAAGGATGGGAAATTACCCAGCACAAGAAGAAAAAACAGAAGATAACGGCTTATTTACCATATTTATTATTAAATTAAGTGAAAAATTGGTTCTTCTGGACTAATGTTTTAAAATAGTTATGAAAAATAAAGATATTTTAAGGATTAAAACAGGTTTGATTATGAAATTCCAAAAATTCTCTGTTTGGCAAAAACTTCGAAGGAAGTATAACTTTTTTACCATTATACTTCAAAAAATAATCACTTATCTCTGGCAGTCCCTTTTGCCTAATCAAAATAGAAGAAATCTTTATTGTATAGTCAGGAGTAATTGTCATTAAGCCTTTCTCAAATGCTTTATCGTGCAAGGCATTAATTGCGATACCATTAGAAGGATTCATGCGATTTTTTTCATCCAAACTCCATGGCTTGATGTGACCAGCAATTAGAAGTTGTGGTTGGGCTAACCCAGTTATACAACAAGTGTTATTATATGAAGCTAAAACTAATTTTCTGAAAAAAGACTGGTTTACACGAGCTTTAATAATCTGGTCTCTAATTTTACCCTTTGGGAGAACGATATTCTCAGAATCATCTATAATTTTCTTCAAAGATAATCCTTTCAAACCAGCAAATATTTTTTCACTTTCCCAGGCTAAGTCATCTATATTGTTGAAAAATTCATTCCAAATAATACGATCCAATTTACTTGAATTTGATGCACCTTTGATCCCTCTAGCAATTAAACTTGGATCAAGACTTGCAAAGTTTACCAATTTATAAGCAACGGAACTTGGAGTTCTCCTTATTACCTTAGCTAGTGCAATAACATCAGGATTTGATTTGTGCAAACGACCAAATTGGGTTTTGCAATACAAGTTTATCGCAAGTAGGAGCTCTTCACGAGTCCAAGCTTTTTGACCATCTTTCATTTCAAAGTTTCATTAAAAAATTTATTCACAATGCCTAACCCATGGATAGGACTTGCGTATCCAACAAATTAAAAAGCTACTCAAATATCCCATTCTTCAAATCCTCGCTTGGTAATTAGGTAATTGCACATCTCCTGGAGATGCTGGACTGCTGTTTCTTTCCAAGTTAAAATATCACTATTCCCCATTAATGCCATTTTCAATTCTTTGCGAAAACGAACGTTTTGGTACTGGTCCAGTAGATTCCAGTAACTTAAAATTAGATCGCTCCTTCTCTCAATCAATTTTGGTGACGGAATCTTGTCACGTTTATGGTTATTTGTGGATTTCTGCGATGGGAGCAAGTTCCAGAGATCATTGTTTCTCCAAACAGAAAATGGAATCATGTGATCAACATCATAACTTGTAATAGCTTTCCCAGTCCAGACACAATAAACCTTGCCTTCTTGCTTTAATATTTCTTGATACAACATTTTCGAATCATCAATATCCCGTTTAGTAATTGGCGTTGTTAGGATTTCTTGTATAACATGCTCAACAGGAATAACACTGTCAGAGGCATTAACCGAAAATTCAGCCCATTTGAAAATGATGGAGTCCTGACCTGTTATAAAACTTCCAAGAATCTGGAATGCTTCATAATAGTCTTTAGAAATGGAAAAAGTGCCAAAACTATCAACCAAATGCTCAACACTAGAATATTCACTTCTAATATATTTATCCTTACGACTATATTGAAAGATGGAATAATGGTTATTACTTATAGAATATCCAATATGTTTCATTGGCATGTCACAAATTGTCTTTGCAATCTTTTTAACTAGGAGGGTGAAATCATGTACTAATTCATATGGAATTCCCTTATTCTTAAAATCATTGAAGAATCCAGAAAATCCATTATTATTTTGATACGCTTGAATGATCTTTCTAAATAAAACCTCAAATGCAAGATTCCCTTTACCATGAATTTGCACTAGACGATTAGAAGGATCAAGCAATGGATAATAATATAAAAGCCATTTCTCAATAATCAGGCCCAAAGGTATAGTAACTCGATCTTTACTTTGAATTATATATGGTGAGTTTTCCTGAATGACATCAATTACACCACGTAAAAGGGCATACTTATATGTTGTCGATTTGCTGTCCCTTTCAATTATCTTACTAATATTAGAGAAAATTTCTGGTCTCATCTGATGTCTAAATAGATGGCTTTAAAAATCTATTCAAAAATTTAAATCTTCATCCAGCTTTTAGAAAATCTGAAAAACGAATTTCCAATCTATCCTTATCTGGCCAATGGTTTTTATTAATAGGTAGAATTAATTTAGTATTATTTAATGATTGAATTCCATACCGTAGCATTGGTCCATCAGTTTCAGATAACAAATCTGGCCTAACTTTAATAATGTAATCCGGATTTATACCTAAAAAATTATTATCAAACGCAGCGTGATGTATCTTACAAAGTGAAAGTCCATTTTGAATAAAAGGTTCTCCAGAATCTTCCCTATCCGCAATTATGTGGGCTGCATCCAATAGCTCGATATGTTTCAACCTACAAAGTGCACATTGATTCTGATATGCCATCAGTACACGTTCCCTAAAAGATCTCTGATGCAATCTTATTTTGACGTTACCAGTCAAATATGAACGTCTATAATATGTAGCATCTTCGTTTACAACTGATAATTCCTGATTTACCATCTTGACATCATCAACTGCAACTGTAAAAACTAAATCTTTGATATTATCATTAATAATATATACTGGCCAGGTTGCAAGATATTTCCCTTTAATAACTGCATGAAAATATATTAATGGGATTTTCAGTGATATCATCTCCCTCAAGCTTCTATTGTCCCTATGATTAGGATCTTGCCCGCGATATTTGTATTTAAGAAACCCATCTGGAGTATAGGAATCAGAATAAGGCCCATTTGAGATTGTTGTTATCGAAATCGGATAGGCCATTTGTTTTGGTTTCCATATACCCTGAGCTCCTAATAAATTAATGGTTTGACTATTAAAGGTAAATCCTTGCTCAAGTATTTGCCGGGGCAAAACATCCCCAAGAACAATAGTTTGGTTCTCCAACCACCTGAATGCGGCCAATCTAATTTGATCTTCCATATTTAAGTCAATATTTGTATTGGGTGATTTGGATTAGAAGGAATTAGCTCAAATAATCATTTCCTCATTGCAACTATTTACTTTTGTGTAATAAAAAACTCAATCTAATGGACTTTGTAACAATGTTTTTAAATTTAGGATTTTTCGTTTAAAAATACATAAAATTACACCATGTAACTTCTGACAAATTACTCTTTTACATATATTCGTCCCTCAAACAATCTATAACCAACTCAAACAATAACCTATATGACAAAACTATCACGCCGGTCCTTTATCGGCACTACTGCACTGGGTGTGGCAGGGATGGCCTTCCTGGGCGCCTGCAAGGATTCGAAGGGACCGAAAGAAATCAGGCTTGGATTTATCGGCATGGGACAGCAGGCTATGTACCTGCTCGATGGATTTATTGGCATCGAAGGTGTCAGAGTGCTGGCCGGCAGCGATGTATATGGCATCAAACGCGCCCGCTTCGAGAAAAGGGTCAAAGATCATTATGCGAAAGCCGGCCTGGAGGCTGAGGTAAAAACCTATGAGAAGTACCAGGATCTGCTTGCCCGTGAGGATATCGACGCCGTGGTGATCGCCACCCCCGACCACTGGCATGCCCTGATCGCCATAGCCGCCTGCAAGGCCGGCAAAGACGTATACCTGGAGAAGCCTCTTACCTTCACCATCAAAGAAGGTATTGAACTGGTAAAGGCCGTGCGCGCCAACAACCGCATCCTGGCCGTGGGCAGCCAGCAACGCTCCGACCCTAACTTCCAGCATGCCGTAAAACTCGTGCAGGACGGGACCCTCGGCAAGATCCTCTCCGTTCAGGCATACGTGGGCGATGGTCCAAAACCCTACGACCTGCCCGAGGAAGCTTTACCCGCCGATCTCAACTGGGATCTCTGGCTGGGCCCCAACCCCTTCGTGCATTACAACAAGGAACTGAATCCTGTTATCTCCCTCGATCCTCCCCAGGATGAGCAGTACTGGGGCGGCTGGCGCTGGTACAAGGAGTGCGGAGGCGGCTTTACCACCGACTGGGGTGCCCATATGTTCGACATCACCCAGTGGGGTCTCGGCATGGACAAGAGCGGCCCGGTAGAGATCATCCCCCCGGGCTTCGGCGATGCCAAAGCACTTACCTTTAAATATGCCAGTGGCGTGGTGGTAACCCAGGAACCCTTCGATGAGGAAATGACCAAGGGAGTGAAGTTCATCGGGGAAAAAGGATGGATCGCCGTGGCAAGAGGCTACTTCAAAGCTTCCGATCCGGCCTGGGTACCCGCTGAGAAACAGGAAGGCGGCCGCTATGAGACCAAGGTGTCACACCAGGAAAACTTCATCACTTCCATCCGCGACCGGGTGGATCCTACTGTACCTGTGGAAACCGGACATCGCAGCTGCACCGTTTGCAACCTGGGCAACATCGCCTATGAACTGAAAAGGCCGGTGAAATGGAATCCGGATACCGAGCAGTTTGTGAATGATCCCGAGGCGGAGAAGATGTTTCACAGGGTATACCGCGAAGGATATAGTTTGTAGGAACGGATATTGGCTATTGGCGATTGGCTATTGGCGGTTGGCTGCCTGCCCGACTGAGTTTCTCAGGCGGGTTGGCTTTGATATTCCACAAAGGCAAAAAGGAACATCGAATTGATCGAATTAAACGAATTAAACGAATTGCACGCATTGAATGAAGCAGAAAAGATTACACCGAATGAGCGCTGCGCTTTGTTCGAATTGTTGAGATGGTCTGATAATCTGGTAATTTGCTAAAAATAAAAGGGAGGTTCGATGGAACTTCCCTTTTTTTTAAACCCGGAGGTATTGGTTTCCGGTTAATTTTTCTTCCTGTCCACATAGTGGTGCAGCACCAGTGCCAGTCCGCCGAAGAGGAAGATCATGGAGAAGTAGGCTACCTCGGAGTCGAGAACGGTGGTGGCGGCCACGATGCTGCCGGCCAGCACGCCCAGTCCCAGGCCGATGAAGAACAGTCCGAATTTGAAACTGGAAAAGGTGAACAGCTCCGATTTCATTTCAGGCGAGTTGGTGCCCTTTTCGATGAGCAGAAGTCGTTCTTTCCGTTTGACGAAAAGTTGTATGATGGCGTAAATACCTGCAAAGACTACTGCGGTGATCATTAAATTGCTAATCCCTTCCATACTGTTGTTTTTAAGTGTGTGTGGTTGTTTATTCATGCTCTTTGACGCGGGAAGTTGGGAACGGTTACAATAAAAAAGAAAAAAGATAAAAGGAAAAAGATAAAAGTTTAATCCGCCGTAGTTTACGGTGGCTGAAACTTACTCTTGTGCTGAAGCTAAGATATTGGAGCAATTAAGAGACATAGCGAAGGCGGGTGGCAGTAGCAGTGGCAGTAGCAGAAGGCCGGTGGCTGAGCGGAGCCGAAGCTACCGGGAGAAAAATTAACCGCGAAGACGCGATGAAATAAAAGAAAAGCTTAACCACTCCGCGTGCCGCCGAAGCTTTAGCGGAGGAGCAAAGGTAAAGAAGGAATGCACAAAGGGAAGGAAGGATTACAGCCAGGAAGGTTAAGGTTGTCCACGAATTACACGAATTTACACGAAAAAGAAGTTGCTGAATCAGAACGAATTTGCTACGCTTGGCACTAATTAAAGAAAATGCCGGTGGTTGAGTTGAATGGGCAAGGGCTTCGGGGGATCAAAACCAGTGAAAAAAAGAAAATAGGAGAACATCGAATTGAACTAATTAAACGAACCGACCGAAGGCCCGCCTTCGCTTCGCTGCGGACGGGCAGGGAGCTCAGCGCAGCTAATTAAAGGAAAAAGAAAAAGAAATAATTACACCGAATGGCGCTGCGCTTGATCGAATTGTTGGGATGGACAGGGGTTAATTTTCAGGGGGATGCCGGTGGCTGTGGTGGTCACTGTGATTGTTGAGGTGCTCCCGAAGCTACCGGAAAGTTTTACCGCGTTGAAATAAAAGAAAAACTTAACCACTCCGCGTGCCGCCGAAGCTTTAGCGGAGGAGCAAAGGTAAAGAAGGAATACACAAAGGGAAGGAAGGATATTGAGAAGGGGTTCATTTCCGGAATGCCGTTTATATTTTTTTGCATGTAGGGCCATGCCATGGCATGGCCCTGCATGCAAAAAAATATAAACGGGTTTCCCGGGATAATAGGTCCCAACCTACCAGACAACAATTTTCCGGATGGTGCTTGTCCCGCCCCGTGTGGCACATAGGATATACATTCCCGGGAGGGGCAGTTGTATCTCCCTGATTTCTGAACCATGCAATTGCAGTGACCGACAAAGGGAACCACTCATGGAAAGGATTTTCACTGTGGTGACCTCCCCTGCCCCCGATGCCTGCAACCAGATCGAACAGGAACCGGGGCCCTGTCCTGTCTTCAGGAACAGGTCATCACCCGGGGGAGAATGAATTCCAGTCTCCTGTTTTTTGGGCACCACGGAAAGAGGGATGAAGGTGTGCTGCATGGTATTGGTTGCCCTGTTGTATCCGAATACCAGCACGTCATTTACGCTGTCGGGGTACAAGGGTTCCATGGTGGAGGTTAAGAAGGTGATGCTGTCCTCGGGAGAATATTCGATATTGATCCTGGATTTATCCCCGCCCAGACAGAGCACCTGTATGCCGCGTTTTTTTACTTTTTGCAGGAGGGGAAAAATCTCTGCATAAAAGTTTGTGGTGTCCAGCTGTTTGGTGCTCTCGGCCACGGAGTCCATGCGGGAGCTGAAGTCGGGATTCCCGGGCATCCAGATGAGGCGGCCGTGCAAAACCACCAGCCATGTGGCATGTGCCATGGTATCGCAGACCTGTTGCACCATCTCCAGCTGTTCTCCCTGGATAAATGAGCTGTTGAAGCCGCTGGCATTGAGTTCCACATCGAGAACCAGGAAGAGGATGCTGTCGCGCTGACAGGCATAATGCTGGGGCCTGCCGGTATACTCGGTAATAAGGTAACGGCTGCTGATGTCGTGGTTGCCCATGGTCCAGAGCGTGTTGGGACTGGCTATGTCGAAGAGGCTGTCGCAGTATTCCATGGCGGTGCGGCTGCTGCTCACTGACCAGGTGATGTCGCCCCCGAGGAGGGTCATGTCATACAATGAGAGGTCTATCTTTTCGATAGCGGGAAGAACCGTCTGGTGTACCCTGTCCTCACTGCGCGGGTGCGGGATGAAGATGAACTTTAGGGTATCATTTTCCTGGCAGAAGGAATCAGGTGTGAGCAGGAACACAGCCGGGAACAGGAGGAGTATCGTGCGAAGAATTTTCATAACTGAGCGTGTTTGTTTTACCAAAGTTAATACGATTCAGGCTGATTATACGCATAATAAGCATTTCTGAAGTGGAAGAGTGTGTCAGGCCACCCGAATGATGCAAACAAGAAGGACGATCCTGAAAAAAAGAAAATTATCTTTGCTTTCTAAAATTGAAGCTATGAGCCGACGCATCCTTCAACTGGGGATTATCCAGATGTCCTGTGAAAAGGAAAAGGAGAAAAACATCCTGAAGGCCGAAAGGCTGGTAAGGGAGGTTGCCGCCCAAGGTGCGCAGATCATCTGCCTGCAGGAGCTCTTCTCCTCCCTGTACTTCTGCGATGTGGAAGACTATGAAAATTTTGCCCTTGCAGAGTTTATCCCGGGTCCAGCCACCGATCGCTTCGGCAAGCTGGCAAAAGAACTCGGGGTAGTGATCGTGGCATCCTTGTTCGAGAAAAGAGCCGAAGGTCTCTATCATAATACCATCGCCGTGCTGGATGCCGATGGCTCTTACCTGGGCAAATACCGGAAGATGCATATCCCGGATGATCCCGGGTATTACGAAAAATTTTATTTCACCCCGGGAGATTTGGGATACCAGGTTTTTCAAACCAGGTACGGACGGGTGGGAACCCTTATCTGCTGGGACCAGTGGTATCCTGAAGCCGCGAGGATTACTGCCCTCATGGGTGCTGATCTGCTGGTATACCCTACGGCCATAGGCTGGGCTCAGAGTCAGTCGGAGCAGGTAAATAACGAACAATACCAGGCCTGGCAGACCATACAACGTGGTCATGCCGTGGCCAACGGCATCTATGTGGCTGCAGTGAACCGCTGCGGCATCGAAGGAAACATGAAATTCTGGGGAGGGTCCTTCATCTCAAATCCCTTCGGGAACCTGTTATTCCAGGCTTCACACGAGGAAGAACTGGTGCATGTGCAGGAGCTTGATTTGTCGCTCCAGGATTTCTACCGCACGCACTGGCCTTTCCTGCGCGATCGCCGCATAGAATCCTACGAGCCTATTACACGGCGGTTTATAGATTAGGATGGATGTTGGCTATTGGCTATTGGCTGCAGGAAAAAGGCTGAAGGGGAAGATGGACGTTGCAAACTGTCCCGTGAACCCCGGACCTTGTATCTGAAGTTTTGACTCCGAAACCTTTCACCCGCCTGCCCGATCTCTTCGAAGGCGGGGAACACGGAACCCGGAACCCGGAACACGGAACACGGAACCTTATTCCTTGAACACTCAATCCGAACTTTAAACTCTTAACTCTAAAATTTGAACTTCAAACTATATGTTATCTACCCCAAAAAATCTGGGTTACCGCTTCCCGGCAGAGTGGGAAAAACACGCAGCCACCTGGCTGAGTTATCCTCATAACGAGGCATCCTGGCCGGGGAAGATACACACAATCTTTCCGTATTACCATGAGTTTATCAGGGAGGTAAGCCGGGGTGAAATGGTACATATCAATGTGCAGGATGAAGCTATGCAGAACCAGGTGCATGCTGCCCTTGACAAGGCCGGGGCACGGATGGAAAACATCAGTCTGCATCTGCACCCCACCAACGATGCCTGGTGCCGTGACCATGGTCCTGCCTTCCTGCTGAAGCCCGGTACAGCCGATCACAAGGCGGTTGTTAACTGGGGATATAATGGCTGGGGAAATAAATATCCCCACGACCTGGATGATGATATCCCCCTGCAGGTAGCGCATTACCTGGGGTTGAAGGTATTTAGTCCGGGCATCGTGATGGAAGGAGGCTCCGTGGATTTTAACGGGGCCGGAACCATTCTTACCACCACGGCCTGCCTGTTGAACGAAAACAGAAACCCTCATCTCGACCGGGATCAGATTGAATCATTTCTTCTTGAATATTACGGGGCCGGGCAGGTATTGTGGCTGGGCGAAGGAATAGAGGGTGACGATACCGACGGGCATGTAGATGATATCACACGTTTTTGTGCAGCCGATACCATCATCACCATGGTGGAACATAATAAGAACGATCCGAATCATCTTATCCTTGAAAATAATTTGCGGGAGTTGAAGAAGATGCGGCTGCTGAACGGTAAACAACCAGGCCTGGTGGAGATTCCCATGCCTGCACCGGTATACTATGAGGATCAACGACTCCCCGCCTCCTATGCCAATTTTTACATCTGCAATGCGGGTGTAATGGTTCCGACCTTTCGCTGCAGGCAGGACCAGCAAGCTTTGGATATTTTATCTGAATGTTTCCGCGACCGGCCTGTTATCGGGATCGACTCCACGGAGATCATCTGGGGCCTCGGGAGCTGGCACTGCCTTAGTCAGCAGGAACCCGCCTGAACAAGAATTTTCTCGAAGTTCCTTCAGGAGGCAAACCCGGATCATGTTGATATCTCAGGCACTTTGGGCACCCCTGTGCCGGTGACGTAAATCATCAACCAAAATTGGGTTTTAGGGAGAATTCTTACTAACATTGAATGCTGACAGTCTTTTCTGAAGACTGACGGGGGAAGGGAGTGATAGGTGCTGTTGGTTTATTTTTCCCGGAATGCTGTTTCGATTTAATAAAATGAGCACTGGACTTCATATTCCCGGATCGGGTTTTTATCCAAGCTGCAACAGCATACTGCTGATGAAAGGAAATCCCGGAGAACTGATGCAAATTGCTGAACAGTCCCGGGAGGGTATGATTTTTAGTAAACTGCCGGTATTTACAAACGGAGTAAGACATCGTTGCAGGTTAACAGCGAATTTCTGATGCGAGGGTTAATGGGCAGGAAGAAGTTGATATTTTGTTTTGGCGGGGTTGTTTTCCTTCTCCTGATGGTTTCGTTTACCGTGCAACGTGAATATTACATCAAGGCTGCCTTTCTCGAAAAATTCTCCCGCTTCATTGAATGGCCTGCCGGGCAGAAAAGTTCCCAGGATAATGATTATTTTATAATCACGTTGCTGGGCACAGGTCCTGTTGAGGAGGCCATCCGAAACACTTACCAGGGACAGAAAATAAACAATCTGCCCGTTCGCATTATGAAGGTGCAGGATCTCAAAGAAGTAAATTCCACAGATATCCTTTACATCTGCAAGGAATGGAGTGGTTCCATCAGGGATGTGGTAAATGTCTCGCATCTGCACAAATGGTTGATGGTAGCGGAGAGCAGTGGTGCTGCAAAGCAGGGAATCCACATCAACTTTTACCTTACCTTCGATGAAACAGTTCATTTTGAGATAAATGAGGTCGCCCTCAAAAATGATGGATTCAAGGTTAATTTTCTGCTGCTGGATGTGGCCAAAAATGTGAACCCTGTCAAGAAATAGGAGATGATACGATTTCGTGAACTTTCCTTACAGGTGAAGGTGATACTGGTAGTCACCCTGGTATGTTTTTTTCCATTCTGCTGGCCTCCGGAGTGAATTACATTCAAAACATTCATGCCCTCCGCGAAAATCTGATCACACAGACCAGCGACAAGGCAAAGCTGATTGGTGAATATTGTGTGATGCCCCTGGAGTTCGGGTATCCCGACCGGGCATCGGAGGTACTGGTAACCCTTAAGCGCGACAAAGGTGTAATCGCGGGCGTGGTTTTCGACCTGGATGGGAAGATATTTGCCTCTTACCTGGATTCTCTCCACAATAAAAGTCTTCCTCCCTATGTTGCAGGTCCCAAAACCATCTTCTCCGGCCAGGAAGTCGAAATCTACTCACCTATTACCTACCAGGATAAAACATATGGAACCATCTACCTGCGGGCCTATACTGATTTCAGAAGTCAACTGGTAAAACAACTTTATCTCACCATCTTCCTTGTATTACTTGTTGTAGTGCTCTCGGTGTTTTTCACAGGCCTGTTACAGGGATTCATCACAAAACCTGTCATCAGGCTTTCGAGGGCGGTAAAGGAAATATCGAACAGCAAGAATTACGGGATTCGTACCGGGGAGAAGGGGACTGATGAGATCGGTATCCTGTTTGAGAATTTCGATCAGATGCTGGATGTGATACAGGCCCGGGATCGTGAGCTGGAAGTAGCCATCCAGTCCCTGCGCGAGACAGAAGAGGAGCGGAAACAGAATTTTGAAATTCTGCGGACCATTCAGGAAGGAACTGCGGCGCAGCTCGGACAGGAATTTTTTCAGACCGCCACCCTGCAGATATCCCGTGTACTCTCTGCCGACTATGTATTCATCGGAATGCTTGAAAAGACAAGGCACGCAGTAAAAACCATCTGTTTCTGTAACCAGGAAAAAATCCTGGAAAATACCAGTTTCGATTTGAATGGCACCCCCTGTGAGTTACTGCTCAGCCGCGATTTTCTAACCGTACGGAAAGGGGTGATCCAAAAATACCCGGACAATATTAACTTCAAAAAACTTGAAATAGATGGATACTCGGGGATCAACCTTTATGATTCCTCAGGTAAATCGGTTGGTCTGCTGGTAACGCTTTTCAAGACTCCCATCCAGGATGCAGAACGAATAGAGATGCTGCTGAAAATCTTTGCAGGACGATGCGGAGCCGAACTGGAACGGATCAAGGCAGAGCAGGAAATAGTTTCAAAGAATGAGGAGATAAACCGGCAGAATGAGGAGTACCGGAGCCTGAATGCCGAACTGGTTCTTGCCAAGGAAAAAGCCGAAGAAAGTGACCGGCTTAAAACTGCCTTCCTGGCAAATATGTCGCACGAGATCCGCACCCCGATGAATGGGATTATTGGTTTTACAGAACTATTGCGCAACCGCGACCTCCTGCCGGAAAAACGCGATTCCTTCCTGGAAATTATCAACTCCAGCTGTAATCAACTCCTTTCCATCATCAATGATATAATTGATATTTCAAAGATCGAAGCCGGGCAGGCAGATATTCGTTATTCGGAATTCAAACTGAATGAAATGATTTTTTCCCTGTATTCCTTTTTCGAGCCTGGAGCCCGCAAAAAAGGATTGAAGTTGCAGGTTGCTGAAAACCAGGAAAAGAAAATATGCTGGATCCGTTCCGATGAGGTTAAGCTGCGGCAGATCCTTTCAAATCTGGTGAGCAATGCCATCAAGTTTGCTGAAAAGGGTGAAGTCTTACTTGGATACAGGATGTCAAAGGATGCTTTTCATTTCTTTGTAAAAGATACCGGCATTGGTATTCAGGAAGGCTATCAGGAAATAATTTTCAGCCGTTTCAGACAGGCACCCGATACGTCCATCCTGGGTGGAACAGGTCTGGGGCTTTCCATATCAAAAGCATTCGTTGAACTGATGGGGGGCAAAATGTCGGTTCAGTCAGCACCCGGGAAGGGATCGGAATTTTCATTCTCCATCCCGAAAATGGAAACCACCCATGTCGAATATCAGGCAGAATATGCGGATGAGCGTCAGCTGGACCTCTCCATGCGGACAATCCTCCTGGTGGAGGATGATGAGATAAGTAAGCTCTATATGATGGAACTGCTCCACCCAACGGGCGCTTCGGTTATTCACACTTCCCATGGCCAGGAGGCAGTGAAGCTATGCCAGGACAACGGGCAAATAGACCTGGTACTGATGGACATCCGCCTGCCGGATATGAAAGGAACCGATGCTACCCGTATGATCAAGGCTGTGCGTCCGGAACTGCCTGTGATCGCGCAAACGGCTTACGCGCTGTCCGGCGACAAGGAATCGGTATTGGAGGCAGGATGCAATGGGTACATTTCAAAACCTGTACAGCCGCAGAACCTGTATGACCTCCTCATGAGCTGCCTGTGATTTTTTCATGTCATGTAGGAACAACCGGCCGGTTGTCCATACATGACATCAAAATCCTTCCTCCTCCCTCAATTTTCGGGGAACATAGACCTTTCTGGCATACACCATTCGCTGTTCCTCCACGCGCCTGCACATGGTTGAGACATCGCAGCACCTGATGTTGTGACGGAGCGGATTATCGATTCCTTTTCCAGGAATGGCAATTATATTTTGCCGGGTGCTCATATCATGGATAGCGGTGGTGAATCCCCTGCTTATAGTCTGAGTATCTCCCCGCTGTGCGCTGATGCAGCAAATGGGTCGTTTCCCTTTCAACACCAGCAGGTCACAACCTGCTCCGTCGTGTGTCTGGTAATAGCGCAACTGAACGGGAGGAAATGCATTGGCCGCCACCTGGTTTATCACATAGTTTGTCCAGGATGCAGCAGCATAGCTGCTCACAAGCAATTGTTCAACGCTTCGTATCCCGAGAAGATAATGCAACAGCCCTGTATCGGCAAGGTAATAACGGGGTGAACGTACCACGCGTTTCGCAGAAAAACCCGGAAAGGATTCCAGGCTACGAATGATCCCCGTACCTGTGAGAGACTGAAGTACATGGTTCAGTATTTCAGGGCGTATCCCCAGCTGCCGGGTAATCTCTGCCTTGTTCAACTCCTCTCCGGTGGCTTCGGCAATGAACGGAAGAATTTTCCGTACAAGTTCAGGATGTTCCTTCAGGCCGGTGAGCGGCAGGTCACGTTCTGCCAGTCCACGCAGGTAGGAGGCATACCATACAGGTCTTAACTCCGGGTCCTGCATCTGCAATGGAATGATGAATCCTCCGGAAAACCAGTGGTTGAGCTGATCAGTCAGCCCGGCTGTCTCCATGCAGTTTAAAGGGCTGATCTCGAGGTGGGCAGAACGTTTCGGACCCAGCCAGTTCTGAAGGGCCTTCATAGGACCCGAGCCTGATCCCGCAATCAGAAAACGTATGCCTCTCCCGGGCTCATCCAGAACGCTTTTAATCTGTGCATACAGGGAAGGCATGCGTTGTATTTCATCAACAACTACCAGGCAGTTTGATTTATCCCTGAAATATTTTTCCGGGATCCGGAGCTTATCGGCGTCTTCATCGCGTTCCAGGTCGAGTAAAAAATGGGGATGATCATAATCTGCCAGCAGGGCCGACAGCAGCGAGGTTTTTCCGGCCTGACGCGGACCCGACAGAAATACACAGGGATACAGGTACAGATATTCCTGGATAAGCGAACTATAGACGCGTGGGATCAAGCAGGCAGTATTTGCTGATGCTAATTTATAAAAGGAATCCGGATTAAGGCTATTCTGATTTAAAGAATGTGAATTTCAGAAAACGCTTCCATTCTGCAGGTTATATAAAGATAACAGCCCGCAGATGCCCGCCTGCCTTTGCCTTTCCAGCAGGCCTGCACTAAACTTCAGTCCGGGAGCTCAACGAAGGCACACCCTCGACAACCAGGCCCCGCATGGCAAAAAACCTTGCAATTTCAGAGTCGGACTTTGCGTTTGCCAAGAAATTCCTCCAGCAAAAGCAAGCTGAAGACTGCGGCGGTGCCCATCCAGAGGAGGGAAGAGAAATCAGATAGCTTCCTGAAAAAGACCAGCAGGCTGGTGAACAGGTGTTGAAGTGCTCCGGCAGCAGCCAGCAGGTACCATACGATTTGATCATTTACGGAGGCCGGCATGAAGAAATACCAGGAGAGAGCCACCATCACAGGGAAAATAGCCAGCAGCAACCAGGGCCAATATGGCTTGCTTTTAACCAAACCGGGTTCAGGTTGCATGATGGAGTCCATCACCCTCTCCGTAAACCCGGATGGAGGAGTTACTGTCCCGGCCTGCTTCATCAACCTTTCCGTCAAACTGTGCAATTCCTGATCATCTGGTTTCATATGGCTGAATTTTATGCTATTATTCATTTGTGAATCAGATTTCCTCTCATCCGTACATTCTTCCTTCCTGCAATGTTGAAGAAATATTATGTGTGCTCAGGTATTCCCACATACGTTTACGGGCCCTGAACAGTTTGATCTTTACATTTGACTCCGACAAGCCTGTGATGCCGGCAATTTCCTTAACAGGCTGTTCGTGCAGGTAAAACAGGCTGATAATACTCCGTTCATCATCCGGCAAGGCTCCCAGGGCCAGGTCAATCATCACCTGCAGCTCCTGTTCTGTCATCTCAGCAAGCGACTGGTCGGCTGCAGCCAGGTCAAATTTAGCAAATCCAGGCTCTTCGAAGGAATGCATCTTAAGCTTTTTTTTCCGCAGGCGACTCACCGATTCATTGTAAACGATCCTGCAGAGCCAGGTTGAAAAACGGCTTTCGCTGCGGAAGGACGAAAGCGACTGGTATGCTTTCACAAAGGCATCATGGGCTACTTCCTCGGCATCTTCAGGCACACGCAGCATCCGCAGGGCAAAGGAATAAATGAGCTGCTTATGCCGGTCAACCAGCACAGTGAATGCCCGCTGATCACCCCGGAGCACCAACCCGATATAATAACTGTCGTCCTGCAGTTGCATAACACCTCTTAGACGCCGGATGAGGGAACGAAGTTACACTATATTTTCGCCTTTGGCCGTACAGGGAAAAAGAAGGGGGGCCGCCTCCGCTGAGACTGCCCCCATCCTACGACCAACATATTCACTAACCCCGGAATTCCAGGGGCCTCAGATTTTATTTTATTCTTTTCCTG
The DNA here is from genome assembly GCA_046329925.1 of Bacteroidales bacterium. Classification (GTDB taxonomy): domain Bacteria; phylum Bacteroidota; class Bacteroidia; order Bacteroidales; family JAAYUG01; genus JAXLTS01. The sequence continues at coordinate 516,721 of JAXLTS010000001.1, read as the reverse complement.
CAGACTCAAAAACCAGGTATTCCCAGGGTTTGAGTATAAAGGAAGCCTTCTTCCCTACCGACTGTTCATTGCCCGAGAACAATTCGCGGTAGTTTCCGGCAATTTTGTCCGATTTCAGCAAAACCTTATGCTCCACGGAGGAAAGGTTGAATACAGCCAGCACTTTCTGTTCGTCGTTACCGCGTAAGAAAGCCACGCAGGAACTGTCACTGCCTGTGGCAAGGAACTGCATCCTGGCCCCTTCAGCGCCATTCCAAAGCACCTGGTTTCTTTTCTTGAAATCAATGAGGGTCTTATAGAAATCAGCCATGGGGTAGTTCTCCCAACTTATACTGTCCTTTTCGAAAAACTTCAGGCGCCGGTTAAAGGCAGATTCCTGACCGTTGTAAATCAAAAACATGTCGCGCACGGTAGCTGCCAGTACGGCGAAAGCTTTCGCTCCCTCTCCCATGCGTTCATATTCGGTCCCGTTCCATGAATTTTCATCATGGTTCGAGGTAAACTGCATCAGGTAAGAATTACCCGGATAGGTGGTATCGACCCAGGCAAAGTGGTTCCTTACGGCGAGTGCAGGTTGTTTACCCTGTGCCACCTCATTCATGATATGATGGAACTTCCAGTCATAAGTGGCGTCGAATGCTTTCTCATGCAGGAAAGGCTGATCCGACTCGGCCAGCTGGAACATGGGTTTGGTGCTGTCCAGTGAAGCTCTCCACTCATTCCAGAAATCGACCGGAACCATGTGGGCTACATCGCAACGGAATCCGTCGATACCGGTCTCGGTAACCCACCAGCGCATGGTCTCGATCATATAGCGCCGGGTGGCAGGTTTGGTGTAATCCAGGCGGATTACATCGGTCCAGTCGAAAGGCGAAACAAATTTTCCAAGTGAATCGCGTAAATAATAATCCGGGTGTGTCTTTACCAGGTTGTTATCCCAGGAGGTATGGTTGGGAACCCAGTCGATAATAATCTTCATCCCCTGCTCATGTACCATCTTCACCAGTGTTTTGAAATCGTCGAGGGTACCGAATTCCGGGTTCACCGAGCTGTAATCTCTCACCGAATAATAGCTTCCCAGGGGTCCTTTCCGGAATTTTTCACCGATCGGGTTGATTGGCATCAGCCATAAAATATCGACGCCCATTTCTTTAAGACGGGGCAGATCACGGCTGAAAGCCATGAATGTTCCTTCCTTCGAAAACTGGCGTATGTTTACTTCATACACCACCGCGTTCTTCGCCCAGTCGATGTGTTTGACCTCCGATTGAGAAGGGGGTTGCGGGATCCGTTCAGTTGCCTTTTTACATGAAGTAAAAATCCCTGCACCAACAAACATCAGGATCAGTGCGAATAACCAAAATTTATGTTCCATTTGCTAAGTATTTTAAAATAAGTTCACCGGTTTTTCTGTTTTCTGATCGGGAAAAGAATATCACTGAATCTTCAGTTATCCCATTATTTCACATGGTTTGAGGTAGAAATCTGCAGTTCCTTGTCGGGTTCGAGCTGGACCTCCTTCCCGTACACCAGGAGTGAGAGTGCATGCTTACCTCTTGTTTTGAGTGTAAGTTGTTTTTTGTTTACAGTAACGAGTATGTCTACATCGTGGAATATTATCCTGAAGGAGTATTCCTTCCAGTTATCAGGAATCTGCGGATTCAGTGCCAGTTTCCCGTTCAGGATCCTTTTCCCTCCGAATCCTTCTACAATCGACATCCAGGTACCCGCCATGCTGGTGATGTGGAGGCCTTCATGGGCTTCGTGGTTGTAATCATCCAGATCGAGGCGCGAGGTACGCAGATAGAGTTCATATGCTTTCTTCATATCCCCGATGCGTGCGGCAAGAATTGCATGTACACAGGGAGAAAGTGAAGATTCATGCACCGTTCTGGATTCGTAGAAATCAAAATGCCTGCGGATAGTTTCCGTGTCGTATTTCTCTTCGAAGAGGTAGATACCCTGCAGGAGATCGGCCTGCTTGATGAAATTCGAACGGAGAATCCTGTCCCAGCTCCAGTGCTGGTTGATAGGTCTCTCGGCGGGATTCAGGTCTTTGGCCAATACCTGTTCCTTATCCATGAATCCTTCCTGTTGCAGAAAAACATTCAGTTCCTGATCGAAGGGGAAGTATATTGCAGAGGCGATTTCTTTCCATCTGGCAGCCTCTTCCTTTTCCTTCAATGAACATTTACTTACGATTTCCGAGAACCTGGCAGGATCAATCTTCTTCACCCTGCTCATGGCATCCAAGGCATACTCCAGGCACCATTTTGCCATGGTATTGGTATACCAGTTATTGTTTACATTGTTCTCATATTCGTTCGGACCTGTAACGCCCAGGATCACAAATTGCTTTTTCACCTGTGACCAGGAAACGCGCTGGGCCCAGAAACGTGCAATTCCAACAAGTACTTCAAGGCCATGCTCAGCGAGGTAAACCTCATCACCGGTATGCCGTACATAATTATAGATTGCAAAGGCGATGGCTCCGTTCCGGTGAATTTCTTCGAAGGTGATTTCCCATTCGTTGTGACATTCTTCCCCGTTCATCGTAACCATGGGATAAAGAGCAGCACCTCCGGTGAATCCGAGTTTTCGTCCGTTCTCAATAGCCTTCTCCAGTTGTTTATACCGGTATCGGAGGAGGTTACGTGTAACTGCCGCCGGAGCAGTGGATATAAAGAAGGGGATACAGTAGGCCTCGGTGTCCCAGTAGGTACTGCCACCGTATTTCTCACCCGTGAATCCTTTTGGTCCGATGTTCAGGCGTTCATCCTCTCCCGTATAGGTCTGGTTAAGGTGAAAGATATTAAAGCGAATTGCCTGCTGCGCCTCCAGGTCGCCGTTGATCACTATATCGCTGTGAGCCCAGATGCTTGCCCATTTGGCTTTATGCACGGCAAAAAGGCTTTTGAATCCGGCTTCGAAGGCTTTTCTGCTCACTTCATTTGCCCGGTCGATAAGTTCGGTGGCAGGATGATTGAGGGATGAAAGCACGGCAATATATTTATACAGGGTCACCTTCTGTCCCTTCCTCACCGGAACCTTCACCTGATTACCCACAAACTTCTGCATATGCAGCAAGGCGGGATGTAAATCGCGCGGCTGATCATCCAGGGTAAGCTGGGACCGGAAACTGAAAGCGACCTGGAAATCCAGTTTCTTCGTCTGCCCCAATAGGGAACAAACCTCATTGGCAGCATGAGTCTCCAGGATATTCCAGAATTTCTCGTTGTAGTTTGAATCCTCGTTTTTTACATCACCATCGATGAAGGGGGTGAGTTCAATCACGGCATCTGAATCAAGTGAAGTGAGTGAATAGCTTATTGCTCCCACTTCGGGATTAGCCATGCTCAGGAACCGGAAAGCATTTACTGCAAATCGTTTTCCGCTTTCCATGGTCACGATAAAGGAACGACTCAGGTAGCCTTCCTTCATATTGAGTACCCGCTTAAAACTTTCTACTTTACACCGGGCCAGGTCGAGTTGCTCCTGGTCGATTTTAATATCTACCCCTATCCAGTTGGGTGAGTTGAGTACCTTGGCAAAATATTCTGGATACCCGTTTTTCCACCAGCCTACGCGGGTTTTATCCGGGTAATAGATACCTGCTATATAGCTTCCCTGCAGGCTTTTTCCGCTATAGTGCTCTTCAAAGTTGGCCCGTTGTCCCATGTGGCCATTCCCCAGCGAAAATATGCTTTCGGAAGAACGATGGTTCTTTGGATCAAAGCCTTCTTCCAGGATACACCATTCGTCGCTTTTAAGGTATTTCTTCATACGTTTTACTCGTTAACGGAATTCATTGATTCGAAAAGCTGAATAATCAACACAGGTGGTATACTGCTGCATTGCAGACATACACCGCGGCTGTGTGTGATTATTCTTCCAGTTTGTCATTAAAAGCAATTGCATTTTTCGTGTTTATCCGAAATAGTCCAGTAAAAAATCTGTCCGGATGTGATTCAGGCCCGGCACCACCAGGTCTGCCTCTGCGAGCACCTCGTGTAGTCCGATTCCGACACACTTCATTCCACCGGCCCTGGCAGCTTCAATACCGGCCACGGCATCTTCGAAAACTATGCATTCCTCCGGCAGCACTCCCAGTTCGGTGGCACCCAGGAGAAATACCTCCGGGTCGGGTTTGGCCTTGCTCACCCTGGTTCCATCGATCACCACATCAAAAAGCTCGCGGATACGGAGACGCTCCAGGATAAGCTCCGCATTTTTACTGGCGGATCCGAGTGCAGTTAAGATCCCCTGGTTGCGCAGTTCCTCCAGCAGGCTTTGTGATCCGGGCAGTATCTCGCTGGCATCCATGCGATGGATATATTCCAGGTACAGTTTGTTTTTACGGTCTGCCAGTTTTTCTTTTGTCTCCTGGTCGAAACTTATTCCTCCTACTTCCAGAAGAATATCCAGTGAACGCATCCGGGATACCCCTTTCAGGCGTTCATTATGCTCGTGGGTGAACTCAAATCCGAGTTCATCGGCTATGGATTTCCAGGCGATGTAGTGATACCTGGCAGTATCCACGATCACCCCGTCGAGGTCGAATATGCAGGCTTTGATTTTCATTTTTGGTATTCCTTAACAAACCAGACAGCCAGTGAGGCCAATGCCATGGAAAGTCCTGCCACTCCCAGCATCAGAATGGCATCTTTGCCAAGTGCGATAAGTATCACACCTCCCAGAAGACCTGCTGCAATCTGCGGAATGGTAACTGTGGCATTGAAAAGTCCCATGTATACACCCATTTTGCTTGCAGGCAGGGCAGCTGATAAAATGGCAAAGGGCATGGAAAGGATCGCTGCCCAGGCAATACCGATACCGACCATGGAGAGGAGAAGTGCATACTGATTATGGATAAAAACCATGGAGATTAGGCCCAGTGCGCCTGCTGCCAGTGAAATCATGTAGGTTCTTTTTCTTCCCATCCGGGCTGCTATACGCGGAATAAGCACGGAGTACAGTGCCGCTGTGAGGCTGTACACGGCAAAGATCACTCCCACCCAGTTCCCGGCGGCGTTGTACATCCCCGAGGTCTTGTCATCCGGGGCGGTACCCCATACATTCTGAGCAACCCCATCGGTGGTGTATACCCATAGGAGGAACAGCGCGAACCAGGAAAAAAATTGTACAATTGCCAGGCGCCACATGGTGGAAGGAATATCGCGGAGCAGGCTCATAAATGATTTATGGGATTTTTCCTCCTGTGTGATGTTATGATATTGTTCATACTCAGCAGGTGGATATTCCCGGGTAGTAAATGCTGTTACCAGCACCGTTACCAGGAGTGCAGCACCCCCGAAGTAAAATGCCCAGATAACGGTAGGGGCTACCTTCTCCCCTGCTGCCACATCGGGAGTATTCGATACACCCAGCCAGGTGAGGACGAATGGCAGCAAGGACCCAATCACCGCTCCCGTATTAATAAGGAAGCTCTGAACAGAATATCCTACGGTTCGCTGGTCCTCCCCCACCATATCCCCTACCAGCGACCGGAATGGTTGCATGGTAACATTAAAGGAGAGGTCCATGAAAAGCAGCATGGATGCTCCAAAGAAAACGGGTGGAAGGACATAGGCAAAAAATTCCGAATTAGGCATGAAGAACATGGCCAGGGTGGCAAATATTGCTCCACCAAGAATAAAGGGAATACGACGGCCGAGGCGCGTCCAGGTCTTGTCGCTCGACAATCCGATAATCGGTTGGACAAATAACCCGGCAAGGGGCGCTGCCAGCCAGAAATAACTCAGGTGTTCCACATTCGCACCGAGTGCGGAAAGGATTCGGCTGGTATTTCCGTTCTGTAAGGAATAACCTATCTGGACTCCCAGAAAGCCGAAGCTCATATTCCAGATCTGCCAGAAACGTAATCGGGGTTGTAGTTGCATAGCGTATTTTTGAGTCACAATATAAGAATTACCTGCAAAACAGGTAACTGTTACGACCCAAAAACAGACGTGAATATTTCCCTGCAGGTATTAGCAGGAAAATGACAGGAAATAAAAATCAGGAAGACAGGTTCAGAAACAAAAATAGTATAAAATGGATGAAGTTCAAACAATAGAAAGGCTTACTTCGTTCAACCATCATATTTCAACCGTTTGCGGTAACTGAAAATTTTTACCAGCGGGTGGATTCACGCACGATCAGGGTAGGGGTAATAACCTTGTGCTGGAAGTTTGCATCGGGGATCTCACCTGTGATGTCCTGAATTAAAAGTCGAACGGCCTCCTCTCCGATCGCATAGCCCTTCTGTTCGATAGTGGTGAGCGGTGGTGTGGCGATGAGGGCATTGGGCCCGTCACCGAATCCGATCACAGAAACCTTACCGGGTATTGCCCTCCCCATTCGTGAGAGCACCTGCATAACTGCAATCGCCGTGGAATCATTCACCGCAAAGATGGCATCCACCTCGGGGTACTGTTCCACGAAAGAGGCGGTTTTCTCAAGGGCAGATTCCCGGGTATCGCAATGCACGATGATCGATTCATTTAGCTTGAGCCCGTATTCATGCAGGGCCTTTTTATAACCGAGCAAGCGTCCCTGCCCGATGAGCAGGTTTTGTGGCGCCGAAAAATGAGCAATATTTCTGCAGCCTGTCTTAATAAGGTGTTCCGTAGCCAGGAATCCACCCAGTTCATCATCGGTGACTACCCGATGTGATTCTATTTCCGGACAGATGCGGTCGAAAAATACCAGGGGTACCCCCTGGTTAATGAAATTGCGGAAATGATCAAAATTCAAACTGGTCTTGGAAAGTGAAACGAGAAGACCATCCACCCGATTGGACAATAAGGCCTGTGCATTCAAAACTTCCCGTTCGTAGTTCTCATTGCTCTGGCATACCATTACCTTAAAACCACGACTGTAGGCATAATCCTCGATCCCTCCGATCACTGAAGCAAAAAAATGATGTACAATTTCCGGAATGATCACACCTATAATATTACTCCTGCTCTTTCGCAGACTCAGAGCAAGAGCATTGGGCTCATAATTGAGTTTGTGAGCCAGCTCAATAACCTGATTACGGGTTTCCACACTGATATCAGGATGGTTCTTCAGCGCCCTGGATACGGTGGATACCGATAAGCCAAGCATGCGGGCAATATCCTTTATGGTTACCTGATGCTGTTTCATAGCTTGTGAATCCCATCAAAATTAATGAAAGCAGGATGTAATGCAAAACGTAAGTAGCATTATCCCTTATTTATAACAGGTATACGTTAACTGTTTTCCGGCTCTTCACCTGCTCTTTTCCTGATCGTGAATCCCTTTATTTACAAGGCTTGCATAAGGTTTTGCTCCTCCCTGATCCGTTTCTAAGCATCCCAAAATAAATAGGTAAAAAGGTACCTCTGAGATGATTGCATAAAGAGGCAAAAAAAATGTTTCAAAACATAAGGTTCAACCTGCAAACGTTTTCGAAACCGTTTGCGAAACCGTTTGATGAAAATAGCTTCCCGCTGCTGTTTTAAACCATCACTTTCAGGAGGCAAACAGCATACTTTTGCTAACACCCTGAAACCGGCTGCAGGAAACCGGAATCGGGAACGGGTTCAACGGACTTCCACATAAATAACAGGGAAGTCCGGATACTGTTTAACTAACTGCTAACATTGCACCAAACTATGAGAAAATTACTGAAAAAGGCCAGTATTTCCCTACTGCTGTGTCTTTTTATGGCGACGTCCGCGCAGGTATCTGCGCAGGACATCCAGATTAAGGGAACTGTGAAAGATGCATCCACGGGAGAAGTGCTCCCGGGGGTGAATGTAACCTTGCAGGGAACCACCCGGGGAACCACCACTGATATTAATGGTTTTTTTGAACTCAGTGCGCCCAAGGGGGGTGTAATTGAGTTTTCTTTCATTGGCTTTTTGAAAGAGACCCTGGTAGCAGGTGAAATAACTACCGTGGATATTTCATTATCACCCGACATCGCTCAGTTGAGTGAGGTGGTGGTGATCGGATACGGTACCGTGAAAAAGGCCGATGCAACAGGATCGGTTGCTACGGTTGGTTCTGCTGATTTCAACAAAGGCGCTATTACCTCAGCCCAGGAATTACTGGTAGGTAAAAGTGCCGGTGTGGTGATCACCACTTCGGGCGGTGCACCGGGCAGCGGAGCCACTATTCGCGTTCGCGGCGGATCTTCACTGAATGCCTCCAATGACCCGCTGATTATTGTAGACGGAGTTCCCCTCGACAACAATGGCATTTCAGGGAGCAACAACTTCCTCGCCTTCGTAAACCCGAACGACATTGAATCCTTTACCGTACTAAAAGATGCATCTGCAACAGCCATATATGGCTCCAGGGCATCCAATGGTGTGATCATCATCACCACCAAAAAAGGTCGTGAAGGATCAGCTATGAAGCTGCAGTATGATGAGATTACTTCCGTCTCCAGCGCTATTGAGTTTATCGATGTATACTCGGGTGATGAGGTAAGACAGATCGCCTTTGATCATCCTGAACTATATGCACCTGATACCTATACAAAACTTGGATCGGAAAATACCGACTGGCAGAAGGAATTATTCCGCACCGCCATTTCAACTGATCATAACCTGAGTCTCACCGGTGCCTACAAGACGATGCCCTACAGGGCTTCGATCGGATACACCGATCAGAAGGGGATCATGAAAAATACCGATATGCAACGTATCACCGGGTCCATAAGCCTTAGCCCGACCTTTCTCAATAAGGATCTGAAAGTAAATCTGAATGCCAAGGGAATGCTTACCGACCATAACTTTGGTGATGCCGGGGCACTGGGTTCGGCGGTCACGATGGACCCCACCCAACCGATCAAAGACGGGAATGCTGCTTCTGACGGGTATTTCCAGTGGTCCAATTATGGTGCTAACCTGGGAACCCCCAATCCGGTAGAACAACTTATGGAGGCTGATAACAAATCAACTGTAAAGCGTTTTATTGGCAATGTGCAGTTGGATTATACCCTCCCATTCCTCCGCGACCTTCATGCCAACCTCAACCTGGCCACTGATTTCAGCAAGAGCGAAGGACATAACAACCGACCCACTACTTCTCCTTCGGTATTAACAAGTCCGCTCTGGGGCAGACTCTCAAATTACAATGGCAACAACAAAAATAAACTGCTTGACTTCTACCTGAACTATACCAAAGATTTGGCTGAGATCAAAAGCAGGGTTGATGTTACCGCAGGTTATTCCTGGCAGCATTTTGAGCGGGAAAATTTCAATTATGCCCGTACATATGTTGATACAACAATAGATGCTGAAACAGGCAAGCAGAAACATCCGTACCAGTCGACCGACAGTACCAGATCGTTTACAGAAAACTACCTGGTTTCCTTCTTCGGTCGTGTAAATTATTCATTCGACAACAAATACCTGCTGACCTTCACAATCCGTGATGATGGTTCATCCAGGTTTTCACAAAAGAACCGTTGGGGTTTGTTCCCCTCTGCAGCCTTTGCATGGAGGATCAACCAGGAATCTTTCCTGAAGGATGTTTCAGCCATTTCGGACCTGAAACTGCGCGTAGGCTGGGGTATTACAGGTCAGCAGGATATTGGAAACGACTATCCCTCCCAGGCCATCTATATTCAGTCGTCACCCGGCTCCTATTATTATATCGATGGCAAGTATATTCCGACCTTGCGCCCTTCAGCATATGATCCGGATATAAAATGGGAATCCACAACTACCAAAAACCTTGCATTGGATTTTGGTTTGTTTAAAGAACGTGTCCGTGGAACCATTGAAATTTATAATCGTGTAACTGATGACCTGCTCAACCTTGTTGACATTCCCACCGGTAGTAATTTCTCCAATAAACTGCTCACCAATGTCGGCAGCCTGGAAAACAATGGTGTGGAACTCAGCCTGGACCTGGTACCCATCAGCCAAAAGGACATGAGCCTCACCCTTGGTTTCAACTTTACATATAATGAAAATAAAATCACCAAATTGCTTATTTCTGATGACCCTGAGTATATCGGAATTTTATATGGTGATGCTTTTACAGGCCAGAAGCAGGTTACCCGTGTCGGATACCCGGCTTACTCTTACTTCCTGAACAAACAGGTATATGATGTGAACGGAAATCCCATCGAAGGTTTGTATGTTGATATCTCCGGTAAGGGAGGTACTGTAAACGGCAACAATGAGGATAAATATCTATACCATAATCCTGTTGCCGATTACCTTATTGGCTTCTCAGCCCGTTTCAACTATAAGAATTTCGATTTTTCCGCTTCATCACGCAGCAGTATCGGAAACTATGTTTACAATCAGCTGGCAGCCGGTGCATCCTATGACCAGATGAGCCAGATCGGGTACTGGAAAAATTTCCCTACCTACCTGAGCGATACCAAATTTGTGAAGCGCCAGTTCACCAGCGATTATTTTGTTAAAAACGCTTCCTTCTTTAAACTGGATAATATCAGCGCTGGTTATAACTTCGATAACATTGCCGGCAAGTTCGGAGCCCGCCTGAGTTTTACCGTTCAGAATGCCATCACCATCACCAAGTATGAAGGGATTGACCCTGAGGTACCCGGTGGTATTGACAACAATTTCTATCCGAGACCACGCACTTTCATGCTTGGTATCAGTTTAACTTATTAATCAGTTGAGACATGAATAAAAGAATCATTATACTAGGAATTATTCTTTCAGCACTGACCATTGGTTCATGTGTGAAAGACCTGGAAATCGAGCCCAAGGATCCCAGCCGCATCATGGCTGACAACCTGAGTTCGAATCCCGAATATCTGCAAATGGCCCTCGGAAAGATCTATGCAAGCTTTATGATCCCCGGACAAGGAGCCGCCGGCGGGGATGATATTTCTGCATCAGACGGAGCCTTTTTCACTACCATGCGGGCCCTCTGGAACCTGCAGGAGATTACCACCGACGAGGCTATCTGTGCCTGGGGTGATGTGGGTATTGCCGACCTGAACACACAGACCTGGAATAAAAACAATCCCTTTCTTACCGCGCTCTATCAGCGCCTTGGATTGAGTGTGACCTATGCCAATGAGTTCATCAAGAACACTTCGGGTAACAGTGATCCGGATATCCAGCGGTACAATGCCGAAGCCCGTTTTCTCAGGGCACTGGCCTACAGCTGGCACATGGACCTGTTCGGCAATCCTCCTTTCACTACGGAAGCCGACGGTGTAGGAAAATTTTTCCCGAAACAGCTGGATCCGGTGATGGCTACCGGCCGCCAGAAACTCTTCGGGTATGTGGTAACCGAACTGAAAGACATCGCTTACAAACTGGGTGAACCGGGTTCTTCCTACCCCCAGGCCGACCGTGGTGCTGCCTGGATGTTACTTGCCCGCCTGTATCTGAATGCTGAAGTTTATACCGGCACTGCCAAATGGGACAGCTGCAGAATGTATTGCGACTCGGTAATCGGTTGCGGTGCCTATACACTCAATCCTGATTACAGGCATAACTTCACTGCCGATAACGGATATGAAGACAATAATGAGATGATCTTTGCCTGGGATCAGGACGGGGTCAACTCGCAGGGATATGTTGGAACCACCTTCATCATCGAATCATCCAGCGATGCCACTTATATCAGGGCAGAGAATTACCACGGACTCACATCCAATACCAACTGGAACGGAAACCGTACCAAGCGGCAGTTTGTGAATATCCTGGTTGATACACTGGCCACCTACGGAAATGTTCCGGTACCAGCCAGCGACACCATCTTTGCACAGTGCAAAGACAAACGGGTGTTCCTGCGTACCAAGAAAGCCTGGGACATCCCCAGTGCTGCATCGAGCGGTGATTACGGAATCGGAGTATACAAGTTCACAGCCAAAAATTTTGATGGCTCACAGGCTGCCAATTACAATCCGGCCTATGCCAGTACCGACTTCCCCATTTTCCGACTGGCCGATGCGTACCTGATGCGGGCTGAATCGAATTTCAACCTGGGGAACACCGACGATGCCGTTACGGATATCAACGTGATCAGGGAACGTGCCTTTGGAAATGAAGATGGTAACATCAGCAGTGGTGAGCTTACCGCACAGTTTATTCTCGACGAACGTGGCCGTGAGTTCTATTATGAGGCACAGCGCCGTACCGACCTGGTTCGATTCGGCAAGTTTACCGACGGAGACTATAACTGGGCATGGAAAGGCGGCCTGGCAGAAGGAACCAATACCTCCAGCCACCTGAACGTATTCCCGATCCCCGGTGCGGAAGTATCTGCCAATCCGAATATCAAACAGAATCCTCAGTACTAATATAAATACATTGAACGATGAATAAGAGATTAAACATATATCTGGTAGCTGTTGGATTGTTCTCCATCCTGTTCGCTTGCGAAAAGGATGAAACAAAGGTGATTCTGCCCGAGAATCCAACACCGCCTTCCATTGTGACGGTTCCTGAAATGAACCTTACCAGGGCCAATGGTGCCGATACCGTTGAGTTCGTTTGCAAACCCGTGGATCCTGGATTCACAGTTTCAGCCAGCTACTTTCTGGAGGCTGACTCGGCCGGTAATGAGTTTAAGAATGCCGTGGTTGTTGCAAACGGTAACTCACCTCTTTCCTTCAGGATGAGTGGCAGTGACCTAAACGGATTCCTCATCAGGAGGTTTCCCACCGATGTTGTTTCTACTGCGGAATTCAGACTGCGTGCCGTGTTCGTGATCGATGCCGGTACCGGCTATGAACCGATCATTTCCATCTCGGAAATCAAAACAGCCACTATTCATACATATGGTTTGCCCAGGCTTGACCTGATTGGCCCTGCAGTGGTTCAGAAGATCGAGTCACCGCTTGGCGACGGATCCTATTTCGGCTATGTCAAATTCAATACGGCTGATGCATTTACCCTCCGTGATTCCGAAACCGATTCGGTCTATGGACTGTCCGGTGGAGTCATTTCAGTGGGAGGTCCCTCCTTTACTCCGGGTGCCAACGGTTGGCATAAATTCTGGGTAAATACCGTGGATCACACCTTTTTAATCGAATCCTACCAGATCGGGCTTGTAGGGTCGGCAACTCCCAACGGCTGGGATACCCCCGACCAGAAAATGGATTACAATGCCAAGAACGGAACCTGGTACATCACAACCGATGTGATAGACGGAGAATTCAAATTCAGGCTGAATGATGGCTGGGCATGGAACCTGGGCGGAACAGCGGATAACCTGGTACATAATGGCACCAACGTGCCCATAACAGCCGGGAACTATACCTTTGTTCTTACCATTACAAACCCTCTGCCTCCTGAAGCAGGTACGCTTGTATTAACCAAAAACAACTAACAGGAAGCTGATTTCGGATCTGCCCGGAAGAATCCCGGGCAGATCCGGATCAATAAAGAACACGTTTCGAAAAAATAAAAAATAGTTCCATGAAAAGAAATTTCATTCATACCATACTGGCCTCCCTGCTTCTTGCGGCGCTTCTCGTTGCCGCTTGTACGAAGGAAAATCCGGACGTCAGGTTAGATGCGAAACTAACCACCTCGCAGGTCTATGATGTGACCTGGGATTCCGCCACGGTTGTAGGCTTTATCATTGCCCAGGGCTCAGGCTTTACGGAAAAAGGTATCTGCTATGATACCGTAACGGCACCCACTGTTGACAAAAACATCACCATGTACACCGGCGGGGATAAAAAAGCCACCTTCATTGTGCGGCTCGGCGGGCTCACCCGTCTTACCAAATACTATGCCCGTGCCTATGCAGTGGGCGATGCAGGAGTTGTTTACGGGGAGGAAATGGAATTCTCCACCACCGCTGCCCTGCCGACCCTTGGTGAGATTACGGCCCCGACACTTTCGGTTACCAACACAAAAGGGGTAATCGCCCGAACAGCCGTTACCATTCCCGACGACGGCGGACCGGACAAAACCGCTGATATATCTGCCCGTGGTGTCGTTTACGGCTTCTACCCCGGAGCTACCATCGACAGCAGCAAGACCACCGAAGGAACAGGAAAAAATGCCTTTACCAGCGTAGCCTCCAACCTGATTGGAAACAAGACTTATTACCTGAGAGCTTATGCTACCAATAAAATAGGCACATCCTACAGCAATGAGATCAGCTTTACCACACCGGAATCATATGGTTTTGTCACCACCTTCCTCGTGAAGAATCTTAACAAAACCAGTGTCACCTTTGGTGGTTTGCTTACTACAGACGGAGGTACCGCCATTATCGAACGTGGTTTTGTTTATGGGCTGAACAAAAATCCGAAGATCACCGACAACAAGGCACTCTTCACTGAAGCAGCCGATACTATGACTGTTGATGTTACCGGTCTCGAGATCTACACGACCTACCATGTAAGGGCTTTCATCACTAATGCAGTGGGTACAAATTACGGTGCGGATGTGGAATTCAAAACCCTTCCCGATATCACCAAATTCTGGGTGGTAGGTTCCTATAACGGATGGGACAACAGCGACGCTGCTGAGTTCATTATCTCCACACCGGTTAATGCAGAGTCGGAGGGCTATGTTAACTTCCCGGCATCCGGTGCATTTAAACTGACAACTGATCACAGTTGGACAGATCCCTTCACCTATGGAGATGACGGAACAAAAACCGGAAAACTCACCAACAAAGGAGATGATATTGCTGTTGCTGATGCCGGCTATTACCTCATCAAGGCCAGCCTGCCTGCAATGACCTATTCCATCACCAAAACCGATTGGGGAGTTATCGGAAGCGCCACACCGGGCGGCTGGGATAATTCAACCAGCCTCACCTACAACGAGACCTCCAAAACATGGAGAGGAATTGTCCACATGACCTCGGGAAATGCCTTCAAATTCAGGGCCAACAACAGCTGGGATGTAAATTATGGAAGCACCGCCGCCAATGACTCGCTGAATCCGGGTGGCAGTGACATTCCCGTTACCGTAGAAGGAGACTATGCCATCACGCTTGATCTGAGCCATGCCAACAGCTACAAATATGCTGCAAACACATGGGCAGTAGTTGGTGATGCCACTCCCGGCGGATGGGATACCGATACGGACATGACCTGGGATGAACCAAATCATGTGTTCAAAGTTACCCTTGCACTCACGGCAGGAAACTTCAAGTTCAGGGCCAACAATGCCTGGGCAGTTAACTATGGTGGCAGTCTTACAGCGCTCACTGCAGGCGGAGGGGATATCCCCGTTGCTGAAGCCGGTAATTACACCATCACCTTCGACCCCTGGGGATTAACAGGTACCATCACAAAGAACAAGAAAAAATAAAGAGTACTATTCAAAAAACTGCTCCCGTACGGGGGCAGTTTTTTTATTTTGTCACACTGCTTTTAACTGGAATGAATCATCTCATGAATCAATTCCTGATTTATCTTTACATACCTTTATAACAGTGCATACCAATCATTCACCCGGCATAAAAAAATCCCAGTGAAAAAAATTCAACTACTATTCGCTGCCCTGCTTTTCGCAGCTACCCTTCCGGCACAGGTGATCACTCTCACACCGGCACTCCCTACCGACCTGGATTCGGTTACCGTGATCTTTGATGCCACCCAGGGAAACCAGGGTCTTAAGAACTATGCCGGGGATGTCTATGCTCATACCGGTGTGATAACCAGTAACAGCACTTCATACTCCGATTGGAAATATGTAAGGTCCGGCTGGGGAGTAAATATTCCCTCCTGCAAACTCACACGGCTGGATGCAAACCGCTATGCACTAACAATGAAACCTTCGATCCGGGAATTCTACGCGGTACCTGCCGGGGAAAAGATCCTGAAACTCGCTTTTGTGTTCCGCAGCGGATCACCCTACACGGGTACTACTTATTATGAAGGAAAGGACCTAAACAATACCGACATTTTCGGAGATGTTTTCGAGGCAGTCCTGAATGTGTCCTTCAGCAAGCCCTCCTCAAGGTTCACCCTTGACACAGCCGGTCAGCAACTGGAGGTGGAAGTCAACTCTTTGTATGCCGACTCGATGAATCTTTCACTTAATGGTGTTCACCTCCAATCATCCTATACCAGCCAGCTCCTCGACACCATTACTGCCTCCGGGAATCGTCTCAATATGCTCGTAGCAAAAGCTTTTCAGGGCGCCAATGTAAAAACGGATACCGCCTGGTACCTGGTGAAGGGATCCACTCAGCTGCTTTCAATTCCGGAGGGCGTGAGAGACGGGATCAACTACATGGATAATTCCACGGTGACCATGGTGCTGCATGCACCTTATAAGGAATTTATCTATCTCCTCGGAGATTTTAACAACTGGATGCCCGACAGTGCCTACCAGTTGAACCGCGACGGAGACCGCTTCTGGGTAACTCTGCCGGGTTTGACCCCGGGCTGTGAATACCGCTTCCAGTACCTGGTGGATGGGAACCTGAGAATCGCCGATCCATATTCGGAGAAAATCCTCGATCCCTGGAATGACAAGTACATTTCTGCAAGCATCTACCCTTCACTTCTTCCCTACCCCTCAGAAAAAACCACCGAAATAGCCGGTGTGCTTCAGACAGGCCAGACTCCATTCAACTGGGAGGCCTCCGCCTTTACCGCACCCCCCTTAGAAAAACTTGTAATCTATGAAATGCTGATCCGTGACTTTACCGGGAAAGGAGATATCAAAACCATCACTGATACACTAACCTACCTGAAGCGCCTTGGAGTGAATGCGATCGAACTCATGCCAATCAGCGAATTCGAGGGCAATGACAGCTGGGGATACAACCCTTCGTTCTATTTTGCACCCGACAAAGCATACGGTACAAAAGAAGACTACAAGCGCTTTATCGATGCCTGTCACAAAAACGGTATCGCGGTGATACAGGACATGGTTTTAAATCACTCCTACGGGCAGAGTCCCCTGGTAAGACTCTATTTTGACGGGACAAATCCGACTGCTCAAAACCCCTGGTACAATGTTTCTTCTCCCAATACCACGTATTATTGGGGCTATGACTTTAACCACCAGAGTACAGCCACACAGGCATTCGTGGACCGGGTAACTTCCTGGTGGCTCACAGAATACAAGGTGGATGGATTCCGTTTCGATTTCAGCAAGGGATTTACCAACAAACCCGGAGATGGCTGGGCATATGATACCTCACGAATCAGAATCCTTAAACGGATGGCCGATGCAATCTGGTCGGTGAATCCGAATGCTTACGTGATACTTGAACATCTTACCGATAACAAGGAAGAAAAGGAACTGGCTGCATACAACATCATGCTGTGGGGCAACATGACCGGGACATACAGCGAAGCAGCCATGGGGTACAATGAAAGCGGAAAATCAAATTTTTCCGCCATATCCTACAAAAACCGCGGCTGGTCAACTCCCCGGCTGGTAGGCTATATGGAAAGCCACGATGAGGAAAGACTGATGTACAAGAATCTCCAGTATGGCAGTACCGACGGCATTTATAATTTGCAGGAGACTGATTTTGCACTGAAAAGAATGGAGCTTAACTCCGCATTTTTCTATCCCGTTCCTGGTCCGAAAATGCTCTGGCAGTTTGGGGAACTAGGTTATGACATTACCATAGATTATAATGGCCGCCTGGGGAAAAAGCCCTTGCACTGGGAATATCAGCAGGAGATTCCGCGGAAAACCCTTTTCAATGTAATAAGCAAACTCGTTGAATTGAAAAAAACAGAAGAGGTATTCTCAACTGCAGACTTCAATACCTATTTCGACGGTAGTTTTAAAAGGATGACCCTGCGGAATACCCAGGACACCGTGCTGATTTTTGGAAATTTTGATGTCTTCGACAATTATTACGACGTCACATTTCCCTCCTCCGGTTACTGGTTTGACTTTCTGAATGCCGACAGCCTGCTTATCTCAAATCCGCTTTATAATCTGCATCTCGATGCAGGCGAATACCGGCTGTTCTCAAAAAGAAAACTGCACGGCTTTGGTTCCATCAAACTGGATGTGGCCAGCATCCGGCAGGAGGCCCTTCTGAACATTTATCCTAACCCCGTGACGAATTCCTTCCGGATTGCCGGATCCTTTGCAGGTTCCTCCTTAGACCTGTATGATCTTTCGGGCAGACTGCTATTGAGGAAGACGCTTGTTTCTGACGGGGAAGAAATTTTTGTAGATGAGCTCCGTTCCGGCCTTTACCTGGTGAGGATTACCGGTGTAAATGGAATGCAACAAACATCGCGGATTGTCATTTCCCATTAATGATCCGATGCGGCCCGGGTATCTCTTCACATCGTGTTTCACCAGCAAAGAATTGTTATGAATTTTCTCCATCAACTACCAGTTTATTCACTTCTTGGGTTTCTGCTGATTAGTAATAACTGCAAATCCCAGAATACGGAACCGCCCTCCTGGGCAAAAGAGGTGGTGTGGTATCAGATTTTCGTGGAACGGTTTTATAATGGGGACAAGAGCAACGATCCCACCCGTGAGACCATCCGTACGGATACCTCCTACCGGCTTCCTGCAGAATGGCAAATAAAAGAGTGGACCGGCGACTGGTACCAGCTTAGCGATTGGGAAAAGAATTATGCACAGTCCAGGCACCGGAATTTCAACAGTGTGGTGCAACTCAGGCGGTATGGAGGCGACCTGCAGGGTGTACTCGATAAACTGGATTACCTGCAGGAGCTGGGCATTACCGCCCTTTACCTGAATCCGGTAAATGATGCACCCTCCCTGCATAAATACGACGCCAGGAGTTATCATCATGTGGATGTTAATTTTGGACCTGACCCGGCCGGTGACCTTCAAATGATCGCATCCGAAGATCCTTCCAAACCAGAGAGCTGGCAATGGACTTCAGCAGACAAGCTTTTTCTAAAACTGGTCGAAGAGTTGCATAAACGTAATATGCGCATCATTATTGACTACTCCTGGAACCACACGGGAACTGAATTCTGGGCCTGGAAAGACCTGATTAAAAACCAGGATAAATCAGCATTCCGCGATTGGTACATGATCGACTCCTTCGATGATCCTGCAACACCTGCGAATGAATTTCGTTACAGGGGCTGGTATAATGTGCGGAGCATGCCTGAGATAAAGAAAATTCAGGTTCAGGAACCCCGGATAAATGGATTGCCCTACGAGGGTAATATCAATGAAGGAGCCAGACAGCACATTTTTGCAGTTACCAGCCGCTGGCTTGCACCTGGCGGTGATGTTTCCAAAGGGATCGACGGATTCCGGCTCGATGTGGCCGACCAGATACCACTGGGTTTCTGGCGGGATTATCATCAGTTCGTAAAATCACTGAAGCCGGATGCTTACCTCGTGGGAGAGATCTGGTGGGAAAAATGGCCCTGCTGCCTGATGAATCCTGTTCCTTATGTAAAAGGCGATATATTCGATGCAGTGATGTTTTACCAGGTTTACCGGCCTGCCCGCAGTTTCTTTGCTGCAACAAACAACCCCATCAGCGCGAGGCAGTTTGCCGACAGTCTGCAGTTCCAGTGGAACAGAATTTCAGGGCCAGTGGCACAGGGCATGATGAATGTTTCCGCCACCCACGACAGCCCGCGCCTGTTAAGCTGTTTCTATAATCCGGGTAACTACAAGGAAAATGCAAAACCTTCGGATAACCCTGATTACAGATCAGGAAAACCCGATGCGGAAACTTATAAACGGGTAAAAATGTACCTGGTACACCAGTTCACATCTGTTGGTGCACCGAATATCTGGAACGGTGATGAGATGGGTATGTGGGGGTCCGATGATCCCGATTGCAGAAAACCCCTCTGGTGGCAGGAATACACCTTTAGCCCCGAAAACAGGAATAATTACCAAAAAGCAGGTCCTGTCTATGATTCTGTTGGCTTCAATCCCGAACTTTTTAATTTCTACAAAAGGCTCATCCATCTTCGGAAAACTAACAGCGTGCTCTTCACCGGCAAAATTGAATTCCTGCTGGCAAATGGAGATCTTTTGTCCTATCGCCGCTATGATAACGACCAGCAGATTATTGTGCTTTTCAACCGTGGAAAGGATCCTGTGAGTTTTTCCATTCCGTCAGGACGATACAGCAACTTACTTACGGGTAAGAAGTTTTCAGGAAATTCCTGTGCCGTAGATGCCCTATCCGCTGTGATCCTGAGAAGAGAATAAAAAGCTCGCGGCAAACTGCTCATCCCGCCCGACCGGGAGTATGTATAGCTTCTTTAAAAAGCCTATCTAACCAGTCGTTCGGGCAGGCCCCCCAGCCCCCATCTCTTCTCATGGAATAGAAGGGGGAGAGTCCCTTGAAAAAGCTATTTCGTAAAACTACCATCCTCCTATTTCTGAGCAACTCGCCACCGAACCAACTCATCCCCCCGACCCCCTTCTCTTCTCAAGGATGAGAAGGGGGAGAGTCCCTTAGAAAAACTTCTTCGTGAAACCAAAATCCCTCTGTTTCTGAGCAGCTTGCCCCAGGAGTATTGCAAAATGAGCCCATGCATGATCCTGGAAAAAAACGTTATTTTTAAGGAAAAATACAGGCATGTTTGAGGGAATCAAATCCAAAGTAATCCAGGCCGGCGACCTCACAGCCATCAGGCAGAAACACCGGAATGAAAAAATCGTATTCTGTTCCGGTTGTTATGATATTCTTCAATCAGGGCATGCTGTATTCTTCAACCAGTGTCGTGAATTGGGCGACCGGCTGGTAGTCGGGGTTGGCAGGGACAAGGTAATACGTGCCCTGAAAGGACAGGACCGTCCGGTAAACCCCGAGATTAACCGGTTGTACCTCGTAGCAGCCATGGGCGATGTAAGCTACGCGGTGCTCAATGATGAAGAGCTGGGAGATGGAAAAATTGATTTTCGCAATATACTCACCCTGCTCCGTCCTGATATCTTCGTAGTGAATGATGATGATTCAGCCGTGGAACACAAGAACCAGTTGTGCCGGGAACTGGGTATTGAAGTCCGTTTTGTATCACGCGTGGTTCCTCCCGAACTTGAACCGACTTCTACCACCCGAATAATCGACAAAATCAATTTTGCCTGGCGGGCTCCCCTGCGCATCGATTTTGCTGGCGGATGGGCCGACGTACCTTATATTATGCAGGGGAAAACAGGCTACGTCTCCAATGTGGCCATACGTCCGCTCATTGAATATAAGGGCGGGAAATTGAATTTTTCAGGCTATCCGAGGGGAAGCGGATTAAGCACCTCCACGGCTGTTAAACTGCTTGAAATGATCAGTGCAAAAACGTATAACACCGAGGTGAGAAGTCTTGAATCCATAGCAGAAGACCTGTTTAATCTTGAAAACAAGGAACTGAACTGGGCAATAGGACGGCAGGACCAATATTCCATCGTCTTCGGCGGATTCAACTGCTTCGAATTTGGACAGGACTATGCAAAACCCCTGGAGGAAAAGCCATCGGCCAGGGTACTTGCAGGTTTGCAGGAACGAATGCTCCTGATACATACCGGGGTGTCACGAAATGCCCAGACTGCCGTGGAAGAGGTCTATTCCAACTTCAAAACCCCGGAGGGAAACAATGCGCTGATGGAAATTTCTGCACTAGGACTTGAATTTCACAAAGCACTCCTTGGCGGGGACTATCAATTGTGTGCAAGAATAATGAGCAACAATTTCGAGGCCCAGAAACGCCTGGCATCCTCTACCTCCAATGAATCAATCGATTCCATTTATCGTTTTGCACTGTCGCATGGTGCGCATGGTGGTAAGATCTGCGGAGCCGGCGGAGGTGGTGCCTTCGTTTTCCTGGCCGATAATCCGAACGAGTTGAAAAAATTAATCAAGAACGAATTTGTCGGTTGTTTTGAGATCGATTTTGAATTTGAATACCAGCACATCAAACAATTGAATAAGGTTTAAGCATGATCCTCACCATGCCAGTTATTTACCAATATACTTAACACCCATGAAAAAGTTATCTTTTCTGTCCCTGGCAGGATTACTGATCCTTGCAGCCTGCAAACAGCAGGCCTGTCCTGATCCGGTGGAGTGGCTCAGGTATTCCCAGTCCAGGGTTGAGCAAACCCTGAAAAACTTTCCTGACAGCACCATCCTGCCACGCAGTTTCCCGGCAGACTGGGAACACTGGCAGGGCAGGGATATTTACGATTGGACCAGTGGTTTCTTTCCCGGCATGCTTTGGTATGCATATGAATTCAGTGGTGACAGCATGCTACTGGAAAAAGCCCGGCACTGGACTTCAAAACTGGAACCGATCCGGCATTGGAAAGACAGGAACCATGACCTGGGCTTCATGATGTTCTGCAGCTATGGGAACGGGCTGCGCCTTACCGGTGACACCAGCTATATCCCTATCCTGCTGGAAACTGCCGACTCGCTGGCAGTTATGTTTAATCCTCATGCAGGTACAATTCTTTCAT
The DNA here is from genome assembly GCA_046329925.1 of Bacteroidales bacterium. GTDB lineage: Bacteria > Bacteroidota > Bacteroidia > Bacteroidales > JAAYUG01 > JAXLTS01. The sequence continues at coordinate 494,387 of JAXLTS010000001.1, read as the reverse complement.
GGCCCTGGCAGGCAAAAAACCGGGGCTGGAAACACAATACCATCATCGATAACATGATGAACCTGGAATTACTTTTCTGGGCCGCGAAGAATGGTCGCCCTGCGTACTATGATATCGCAGTTAAACATGCCCAGACCACCAGGAAGAACCATATACGTGCCGATTTCTCCACCTATCACGTACTGGTTTACGACAGCCTCACAGGCGCGGTAGACAGCGCCCTCACTCACCAGGGATATGCAAACAGTTCCATGTGGGCACGCGGGCAGGCCTGGGCTATCAACGGGTTTACCATGACCTACCGGGAAACCAAAGACAAAGTATTCCTGAAAACAGCCATCGGTCTGGCCGACAAATTCATCAGCGAACTGCCTGCCGATCATGTTCCATACTGGGATTTCAATGCCCCCGCCATCCCGGATGAACCGCGTGACGCCTCAGCCGCAGCCATCGCTGCCAGCGCTTTGCTTGACCTTTCAGGCTTTGTTGAAGATCCGGGGCTCAAAGAAAAATATAAGAATGAAGCCTGCACCATTCTGGCAGAACTATGTAAAGGATATATCGCTGCCCCGGAAACAGACGCCATTCTGGCCCATTCGGTGGGAAGCAAACCTCATAATAGTGAGGTGGATTATTCCATTATCTATGCCGATTATTATTTTATGGAAGCCCTGCTGAAGCTAAACAAATCAGGCCAATGAGATCTTTTGCAGTCATTAATCTGATCCTCCTGTTCGTTTCCTGTGGAAATCATAAACCAACTGAAAAGCAGGAAATCCTGCCAGGCACTATCCGGGTGACAGCATGCCGGGCCGATACCAGCCAGCGCTACGTCTTGCTCGAACCCGCCGGATTTCCGGGGGATAAAAAATGGCCGCTGGTAATTTGCTTTGATCCGCATGCCGATGGCAGTATCCCTGTTGAAAGACTTCGCGGGTTTGCAGAAGAACAGGGCTATTTGGTCGCAGGCTCGAACAATCTGAAAAACGGACTTTCTTCGGCCGACTATTCGCTGAAAATTTTGTTGGACGAATTGAGGACCGGTTATCCAATTGATCCAGAACAGATATATCTGGCAGGTTTTTCGGGTGGAGGCCGCATCGCGCTCTCCCTGGCCTTGTCCTCGCCCGGTTTCCGTGGGGTAATTATCTGCGGTGCAGGAGCACCCGGGGCTGATCTAAGCCGGATGCCCGCTGGTACTTCGATCTATGCCCTTGCCGGGGACGGGGATTTTAACTACCAGGAAGTGGAGGCCCTTGCCAGCCAGCCTGTGCCAAACGGAACACGGGTATTTACGCGTATCTTTCATGGTACCCATGCCTGGCCTCCGGCTTCCGAGATGCACCGTGCCATGGCCTGGATGCAAATGGATGCCATGCGCAACGGATTGCTGAATAAAAATTCGGATCTAATCGAGCAGTATAAGAATCAATTGAAGGATTCAGCTTCATATCTCGGGAATCAGCAGGATCAACAGGCGGCCCTCAGGCTTTACCAGCTTGGAATCTCCATGTTCGATGGACTCACCACGGTACGCCAGTTCCGGAAAACCGAAACGGGCATCCTTACCTCCGATGCCTGGAGCCGTTACAAAAAAGAGGAATCGCGCATGCACAACCTGGAGAATACTGCCCGCGAGGAATATGCAAAGGCCATCCTTGAAAAGGATACCGGCTGGTGGCGGAAAGAAGTAAACTCACTGGAGAAATACAGGCATAGTCAGACAAGCCCCATGCTCACTGCCATGTATAACCGACTTTACGGATTCATGAGCATACTGGCTTATACCTATTCAAACCGAAGTATTCAGTCGGGTGATATGAAAGCTGCAAGGCGCTTTGTGGATATCTATGGAATCATCGATCCGGAGAATCCTGATTATTTACTGTTTAAAAATGAATTAAATAAATAAATGACACTCCAATTGGCTAAATTTGTGTGGTTCAAAGAAAGCCACTTCAAAAACCGTAACATAAATCAATTATGATTATTTCAAGGCTTACTCTGAAAAATTGGAAGAACTTTAAAGAATTAGACATCTCTTTGCAGGAACGATGCTTCTTTGTTGGTGCCAATGCCTCGGGAAAATCCAACCTACTTGATGTTTTTAGATTTCTAAGGGATATCTCAAAACCAGGAGGAGGACTTCAGAAAGCCCTTGGAGACAGAGATGGCGTATCAAAAATAAGATCATTGAGTGCCAGAAAGAATCCAAACATTGAAATATCAGTAGAAATTTCAGAATTTGGATCTAGGGAACTAATTTGGAAATATGAAATTGGGATTAGGCAGGAATCCCGAGGGCATCGGCAGGAATATCTTGATTTCGAGAGGATATGGAAAGGATCAAAATTAATTATTGAGAGGCCGGACAAAGAAGATCGTAATGATCCTGATCGATTGACTCAAACACTGCTTGAACAAGTAAATGCAAATAAGGAATTCCGTGATATTAACCGGTTTTTCGAAAACACCTTATATTTACATCTGGTGCCGCAGTTACTTAAGTACCCGGCTGCGTTTAGTGGTCCGGATCTCCCTGATGACCCCTTTGGACGTGGTTTCCTTGAAAGGATTTCAGCCACAAAAGAAAACAGTCGGAAGGCTCGGCTAAAGAAAATTGAAGAAGCCTTGAAACTTGCTGTGCCTCAACTTACCAGACTTGAATTTACGACCGAAAAAGGATTTCCACACGTGCAGGCAACATACCAACACTGGAGACCTGATGCAGGGAAGCAAAAGGAGGATCAATTTAGTGATGGAACGCTTCGACTAATTGGATTATTATGGTCCCTTCAGGAGGGAGACTCTCTTTTACTCTTGGAAGAACCTGAACTCTCCTTGAATGGAGCAATTGTTAAAAGTCTGGGTCCCCTGATATATAAGTTGCAGAAACCAAAAAAAAGGCAAGTAATAATTTCAACCCATAGCTCAGATCTGCTTACGGACAGAGGTATTTCATTATCTGAGATTGTAATTCTCGAACCAACTCATGAAGGCACAAAAGGGGTAGTTGCCTCCAACATTAAGGACGTTATAGACCTTCTACAAGTTGGTTTTAACCCTGCAGAAGCGGTTCTGCCAAGAATTAAGCCTCAGAATATTAATCAATTAACTCTGGATCTTAAGCCATGAACAGTATTCCACTTAAATTGGTTTTTGAAGACCTGTTAAGTGAGTTTGTAATGAAAAAATTAGTCGAGAAGACTGGTCGTTATTTAATTACGAATTCATACCCCGGTGGTGGTTATGGTTATATAAAGAAGAACATTGACCGCTTTAGTGAGGCCTCAAGAGCTGTTCCTTTTTTTATACTTACTGATCTTGATCAAGCCATTTGCGCCAATGTACTAAAGAGGGAGTGGCTAAAAAGAGAACCGCATCCAAATTTGATTTTCAGAATTGCGGTAAGAGAAGTTGAGGCCTGGCTTTTAGCAGATATTGAGGGATTCTCAAAATTTTCCGGTCGGAATTTAACCTCCATTATCCCAAAAAATACCGAGTTAATCCAGAACCCAAAAGAATTTTTAATTCAGTTAATTAGAAAATCAAGATTCAGGACTATTAGGGAAGATATTATCCCAAAAGATGCTTTTGCGAATATTGGACCAAATTATAATCAGCAACTTTGTATATATGTAAATAATTTCTGGGATTTAGACAATGCAGTGAAACACTCAGATAGTTTAAGGAGGGCCGTTATTCAGCTTAAAACATTCAATATGACCTGATTTTTAGCGTATTTAACAGAAAAGGGGCAGAGAATTTTTTCTTTGCCCCTTTTCTTTAGTTTCATATCCTTTCTCAGCCGCATTTCGATGAACCGCAGCTTGTACAGATGAGGCAACCTTCCTGGTAGATCACTGCTTCGGAGTTACAACTGCCGCAACGGGTGCCTTTCTTAGGCTTGGTGCCATCGGGGATGTATTTCTTCAATGCCCTTTCAACCCCGTTCTTCCAGGTATTGATTGATTCAGAGTCGAGACTCAGCGAGGAAACCAGGTTCACCACATCGGGAATTGGCATACCATGACGTAACACACCGGAGATCAATTTGGCATAGTTCCAGTATTCTTTCTCGAACATATGCGACAGACCTCCCACGGTATTTTTGTATCCGTATTTATCGATGTACTGGAAATCATACCGCGATTTGCCATCCTCATCTTTCACCTTGATGATCTTGCCGCGTGTGATGGAGGGAGGAATGGGGAATTTCTCCAGGTCTTCGAGACCGGTGAATATCTCATATGGACGCCCATCCTTGATACCTATGAAGGAGATCCAGCGTTCATTGTTGTTATTGAAGCGGATGATCTCTGCATCGAGTTCGCGGGGGCGTTTTACGCTGGTGGGATCGACCACAAGCTGTTTGTCTTTCTTTTCCTTTCCGGAAAGGAGCACGCCTGAACGTGACCCGTCGCGATAAACAGTTACACCCTTACATCCGTGTTTCCACCCACTGACGTACAGTTCATTTACGAGATCCTCAGAGGCTGTTTCAGGCAGGTTGATCGTTACACTGATGGAATGATCCACCCACTTCTGGATGTTACCCTGCATCTTCACCTTGTTCATCCAGTCAACATCATTCGAAGTAGCCTTATAATAAGGTGATTTTGCTACGAGTTCATCAATCTGTTCGTGATCATATTTCTTTACCTCATCCACATTGTACCCGTTCATCTCGAGCCATATCTCGAACTTATGATGGAATACATTGTACTCCTCCCAGCTGTCGCCAACCTCATCAACAAAAGCGATCTTCGATTTGGCATCGTTGGGATTTACCTTTCTGCGCCGGCGGTATACAGGCATGAATACGGGTTCTATACCGGAGGTGGTCTGGGTCATCAGGCTGGTGGTGCCTGTAGGAGCGATGGTAAGCAGGGCAATATTCCTGCGGCCATAGCGTACCATATCACGATAGAGTTGTTCGTCTTCGTGCTTAATCCTATTTACAAATGGATTGTCTTTTTCCAGTTGGGCATCATAGATGGCAAATGGGCCGCGGTCTTTGGCCAGGTTAACACTGGAGCGGTATGCTTCAATGGCAACGGTCTTATGTACTTCGGTGGAGAAATCAATTGCATCGTCGCTTCCATAGCGAAGGCCAAGTGCTGCGAGCATATCTCCTTCGGCGGTGATGCCGATACCTGTACGGCGACCTTCTTCGGCTTTTACCCGGATGTTTTCCCAAAGTTTGCGTTCCACCCTTTTCAGTTCCATGTCTTCCGGGTCGTTGGCAATCTTGGTGAGGATGGCATCGATTTTTTCCAGTTCAAGATCGATGATATCGTCCATCATGCGCTGGGCATAATGCATATGCTGTCGGAAGAGCGGGAAATCAAATTTTGCCTCAGCAGTAAAGGGATTCTGAACATAACTATACAGGTTAACTGCCAGAAGGCGGCAGCTGTCGTACGGACAGAGAGGAATCTCACCGCAGGGATTGGTTGAGACCGTTTTGAACCCGAACGATTTGTAGCAATCGGGAACAGATTCACGGGTTATCGTATCCCAGAAGAGTATACCGGGCTCGGCAGATTTCCAGGCATTGTGAATGATTTTTTTCCACAGGCTACCGGCATCGATTTCCTTCCGGTGGGTGGGATTGGGAGAATCGATGGGAAACTGCTGTACATAGGGTTTTCCTTCAACAACGGCCTGCATGAATTCATCATCGATCTTCACAGAGACATTTGCACCGGTTACCTTTCCCTGCTCGAGCTTCGCATCGATAAAATTTTCCGAATCGGGATGCTTGATCGAAATGGAAAGCATAAGTGCACCGCGCCGTCCGTCCTGGGCTACCTCGCGGGTAGAATTTGAATAGCGCTCCATAAAGGGCACCACACCTGTTGAGGTGATGGCGCTGTTCAGCACGGGTGTGCCATGCGGACGAATATGGCTAAGGTCATGGCCTACCCCGCCCCTGCGCTTCATAAGCTGAACCTGCTCCTGATCGACCTTCATAATGCCACCGTATGAATCGGCAGGATGATCATGACCAATCACAAAGCAGTTGGAGAGAGAGGCTATCTGAAAATTATTTCCGATACCGGCCATCGGACTACCCTGGGGCACGATGTATTTAAAATCACGTAATACCTCATATACCTCATCCACGCTGAGCGGATTCGGATAGCGCTTTTCAATACGGGCAATCTCACGTGCAATACGCCAGTGCATATCATCGGGTGTACACTCATACAGGTTTCCGAAAGAATCCTTGAGCGCATACTTGTTAACCCAAACGGTGGCAGCGAGCTCGTCTCCCTTGAAATACTCCACTGAAGCCTTGAGGGCTTCATCATGCGTATAGGTCTTATCCTGTTTTTTTCCTTCCTTATTGGCCATAATCTCAGTGGAGGTATTCACTTGTGCAGCTTCATTTTTCTTGTTGACGAGTATCTCATCCGTTTGCATAGAACCGGGGTTTTTTTAATGTTTTGGCTACCTGATGATTTTGCTGTTACAGCACGAAATTTTCTGGTACTGCCAAGGTAACAACTGCGGAAAAAGTCCTTGATAAATCTATGTTCGTAATTATTAACATTTAAAATTAGTTTTCAACCTGACCCTGTAAGCGATTGAGAATCTGCCCGATTTTATAAACACCCCTGAAAATGGGCAATTGGAGCGGAAGACACAAGGGGCCAGTTAAAAGAGTACAATAATTAACAGGAATTTGTTGAAACTGTTTACCGATAAAAATTGCTAATGACTACCTGAATCGTAAATTAAAAGCGGAAGGACTTCCACTCCGTCAGCGGAGTATTATTCTTTGTTCAGACACGCCAGGATGCGCTCCACGATGAGAGCCGTGGCTCCGGTGTTCTCCTTCACATAATTTCCGGCGATGACACCAGCTGTTTTCCTGCGTTCGTCATCTCCAATCAACTTCTCAAGGATAAGTTCGAGCGATTCATAATCATTTACCGGGAAAGCACATCCCAGTTTTACCATCTCCACAGCTTCCCTGAAATTTGCATAATTAGGGCCGAAGAGTACCGGCATTCCGAAGGTTGCTGCCTCCAGGGTGTTGTGAATCCCTTTTCCAAATCCTCCCCCGATATAGGCAATACCGGCATAACGGTAAAGTGAACTGAGCATTCCCACATTATCAATAATTAATACCTGGCAGGATGCAAGGTCAATGCCCGGCTTCACCAGCGAGAAACGGATATTTTTCCTTTCCAGCTTCGCCTCAAGCTGTTTAAGGCTTGAATCAGAAATTTCATGCGGCACCAGTATGTATTTGATATCTTCCCCGTGTTTGTTAATAAACTGCGACAGGAGTTGTTCGTCGGGCTCCCATGAACTGCCTGCTATGATTACGCGGTGATCTCCCGCAAATTCAGTTACAAGCGGAATTGGCTTTACCTGTGCCGGGATTGCAGATACCCGGTCGAAACGCGTATCCCCTGCCACCTGCACAGTTCGGATTCCAAACTCTGCCAGGATCTCGGCTGAGGATTGATGCTGCACGAAAAGAATTGAAAACTGTTCCAGCATTTTACGGTACCAACTGCCATACCATTTAAAAAACAGCTGATCCCTCCTGAAATTTGCAGAGATCAGTAATACCGGAATATTCCTGCTTCGCAGACCCGACAGAAAACTGTACCAGAACTCATATTTCACAAACAGTGCAATCGAGGGTTTTACGATCTGCATCCATGCATTGGCATTTGCCCTGCTGTCCCTCGGGAGATAACATACATAATCAGCACCTGTATAGTTCTTCCGGATTTCATACCCGGAGGGTGAAAAGAAAGATACCAGAATAAAACAATCCAGCTGCTTTTCCCGGATAGACTCAATGACCGGTCTACCCTGTTCAAACTCACCCAGGGAGGAACAGTGCATCCAAACTACCGGCCGGGTATTCGATGCCATTTTTTCAGTGAGTCGCTCCTTCCAGTTTACACGACCTGAAATCCACAAATTCGCCTTTTTACTGAACGGTGATACCAGCCGGATTACCAGATAATAAAGTGCAAGCGCAATACGGTAAACAATAATCATAGTTCGAAATAAAGAGGCACAAAGGTAAACAGCCTGAACGAAATGTTCACCTTTTAACGAACATTAATACTCCTTATTTAATAGGCCGCGAAAAAAGCTCACTGCTCCCCCGTTCAGATGCAGAAAAAAAGATGATTGTAAGAAAACGCACTGCACGCCCTGGATTCGAAAAAATCATCGCCCTGTCAATCGCCATGAATATCCATCGAAACCTATCGGAAATACTGGAATTTCATGGAGTTATCAACCAGATTCTGTTCATAATATTGAACCGGACAGATTTTCCACTACGATGAAGATTGCCTACTTTTAAACCGTGAGAAATAAAGATACTTCTTCAAGCTCATCCGAGATGAATCCCAAAGGTCCCAGAAATCCTGATCTTAAGCGCAAAAACAAGCATTCCCTGCTGTTGAACAATAAGGAACTGGCGGCAATCAATCATTACTGCGACCGCTATAAGATCCGCAATAAATCCAAATTCATGCGCGAGACCATCATTACTGAAATCCTCCGCAAATTCGACCAGGATTATCCTTCCTTATTCGCGGATCAGCCGAACCTCTTTTCCCAGTCACAATCCTGAGACATTATCCATTGATTATTAGCTACTTGAATCCAGCAAACGGGTTCATAACTAACTGTTTTTTGTTCACAAAAAAGGATATTCCCGCTTTCTGAATTTTACATTTTTCCTACTTTCGTATCCCAAAATATACAGTCGTCCGGAATTCCTTCCCGATAGCCAAAGCAGGGGAAAGAAATGACAGAACAGGAACAATTCCGCCATCTGGCCGGCGCTGTGAAACAGAAACGGATAAACTGCCTGCGTAAGTTGTATATTTTCAAGCACTTACAGTCGATTAGCTGATTTCCTGAAAATTAGTATATATTTGCCGGCCTTTTTTCATTTAATCCATATTGAAAACCCTTTCCTGTTTTTTGCGTAAAAACCTCAATCGATAACCTGTTTACAAATGAAGATCAAGAAAAGTGACCTGCTGAAGAATCCGGTAAAGCACATTGACATTACCAAAATCAATTCCACGCACATCATCGATGCGATGCGTGATATGTCTTTTACCTCCCGGGATACGGCTGTAGCCACAGATATTCTTGAACGGATGCTGTCCGACAAGTCCTGCTCAACTTTTCTTACTCTGGCCGGCAGTACCAGCGCCGGAGGATGCATGCAGGTTTATGTCGACATGGTAAAGAACAATATGATTGATGTGATCGTCGCCACCGGTGCATCCATCGTCGACATGGATTTCTTCGAAGCTCTGGGCTTCAAGCACTATAAGGGTGTCACAAGCATGGATGACAATGTGCTCCGTGATCTTTATATCGACCGCATTTACGATACCTTCATCGATGAGGAACAACTTCAGGCCTGTGATCATACCATCCAGTTAATCGCTGATTCGATGAAACCCGGTGCTTATTCGTCCCGTGAATTCATTTGGGAGATGGGCAAGTACCTTAGTAAACACAGCAAGAAGAAAAACTCCCTTGTTCAGACCTGTTACGAACATAATGTTCCGATCTTCTGTCCTGCTTTCAGCGACAGCAGTGCCGGATTCGGACTTGTAAAACACCAGTGGACACATCCCGATGCCCACGTTTCCATCGACTCAGTAAAAGATTTTCTTGAACTCACCAGGGTTAAGATGGCTGCTAAAACCACCGGTCTGTTTATGATTGGTGGCGGTGTACCTAAGAATTTTGCCCAGGATACAGTAGTATGTGCTGAAGTGCTGGGATTTGAAGCCGAGATGCATAAATATGCCGTACAAATCACAGTAGCCGATGTGCGCGATGGTGCCTGCTCCAGCTCTACACTCAAGGAAGCTTCTTCATGGGGCAAGGTCTCCACTGCCTACGAACAGATGGTGTATGCCGAAGCCACTACCGTGCTTCCTCTCATGGTAAGTTATGTTTACCACAAGGGAAGTTGGAAAAAAAGAAAAAAACACGAGTGGGCCAAACTTTTCGAAAAAACCAAACCCAGTAATACCAAAAGTCGTACTAAAAAATCCTCCTGACCATGAACCGTTGTAAATGCATTTTGGGCTATAAGGTCCCTGAGGGGTCGATCGAATTTATTGACGATCTGTTCTATCATTTTGACTATGTTCCACCCATGGGCGAAAAACCGCAATTATACAGGGTGTTTTGCGTTGATACCCAGCACCACGTAAATCTGGACATTAAACATTTCGGCAAACACTTTAAAAAATATTAAAGACTTACCGGACACTTAAATGAAGAAGCCCCGCTCGCACGAACGGGGCTTCATCTTTTTATACACCTGTTTCTTATTTACGACCAAAAGTAATTCCTTCCCAGCTATCAGTTCTGAAAGGCGATGCAGGCAAGCCTTCCCGGTTATACAGGTTGGCATCGTCAGGATTATCGGCCCAGGCATACCGCACAGCCAGAGGCTCTTTTACCTGGTCGGAATAAACTACCACCGAATTACCATCGATATAAGCCCTGGCCCATACGAATCTCTTATCGGCCCCTGCAATGGCAAATCCTTTTACATACCCGTATTTATCTTTGCAATACAGCCCACTGCCAATACTGGTAAAATGCAACCTGACCTTGTTCCCTTCCACTCTCATGTCCTTGTAAAGGGGGCCTGCTGATACAATCTCCTTGCCATAAGATACCCGCAGAGCCTCCAGTGCAAGCCTCAATCCGACATCCTGCTTGTTCCGGGGATGAATATCCTTTGCTTCGCCAATGTCGATTGCGACTGCCATCCCTGTCATCGGGCTTGCAAGGGTCATGGTCTGTGCTTCGCGCAGTTCAGCCCATTCACTTTCTGCCGGTTGATCTTTCACCTCCATGTAATTGGCAAGCTGAACAAACAGGAAGGGAAAATCACCCTGGCTCCATTGAGTTCTCCAATCCCTGATCATGTTTGGAAATAAATACCTGTACTGGTATGCCTTCGATGCATTGGCCTCTCCCTGGTACCAGATAGCTCCGCGGATACCGAAGGGAATGAGGGGGTGCAGCATGGCATTGTACAGAAGTGAAGGAAAACTGTTGGGCCCCGACTGAGCCTGCACAGGCGCACCCTGTATGGTCTCCTGATATCTCCATGTACCCGCAAGCGGAATTTTCTTTCCGTTGGAAGTCTGAAGGTACAGGCGATCCCGCTCACCCCATAGTCCACCGCCTCCACCGGTATCAATCACCCTTACGACAATCACATTCTTCCCTGCCTTCAGAACACCTGCCGGGACCTGATAAACGCGGTTGATATTGTATTGATTCAGGGTGGATCCAACACCAACCCCGTTGATAAAGGAATAATCACTGTCATCGATCGATCCCAGCGCAAGAACTGCATCCCCTTTTGCCTCCTCTGCAGTAAGTTCAATTTCCTTTCTGAACCAAACAATCCCATCAAAATTCCCTAGTCCTGCACTTTCCCAAAGGACCGGAAGATTCATCGATTTCCAGCCTGCATCGTTCACCTCCATACCCTTCCAGTTTTCTTTCAAACCGGTATCCTCCGTTTCAATTTTCTTATACCAGGCGGTCTCCTGCGCTTCCGCTTCCTTCTGCAGTTTTTCAAAATCGAGCTGTCCTGCTGCGTTCATGCGTTCTCTGAATTCGGGAACTGTACTCATCATCTGTGCACTGGTCCAGGTTTCAATATTCGTTCCTCCCCAGGAGGTGTGAATAAGTCCGATGGGTACATTCAACTCTTTCAGAAGGGTACGCCCGAAAAAATATCCAACTGCCGAGAATCCCGGAATGCTGGAAGGGTTGCACTCCTCCCATTCTCCATCGGGAATATCCTTCTCAGGACTGGCACTCACTTTTTTCGGCACCGTGAACAGGCGTATGGCAGGGTATTTTGCCGAGGCGATTTCATTATCCGCATCATTTACCTTCGAAACAGTCCATTCCATATTTGACTGCCCGCTGCACACCCAAACTTCACCAACAAGAATATTGGTGAGTTTAATTGTGTTTCTACCCTTGATTTCCATCTCATAGGGTCCGCCCGCCTTTTCAGGCTGCAACCGGATCATCCATTTGCCATCAGCGCCGGCCTTTCCAGAAACGGACTTCCCCTGAAAGCTTACTGTTACCTTTTCTCCTTTGGAAGCCCAACCCCACACCGGAATGGGCAGTCCCTGCTGCAGTACCATGTTGCTGCCGATAATTTTCGGAAGGCTTACCTGTGCCACCACTGGCATACAGCTTGCCCCGAAAATCAGACCTGTTAAAAAGAGTGCAATAGCTTTTTTCATGATCATACTGTTTTAGACTGTATTTTAAAGTTTTTCAATCAGCAATAAAGGATTGTTTGCTGTCTTTGATATAATATCCCTGATAATAAATAAGATCGCTTTACTGACAGTTATGCAGAACCCCTTCCGGTTCCAACTCAAAAGATATACATTTGTAACTGATTTGAAATCCATTGTTAAATAAAAAATACCCTTCTATGAAAAGAATTCTACTGATCCCGTGCATCCTTCTTTTGTCAGGTAATATGCAGGCCCAAAAAAAGAGCACGCTGAAAGATGAGGAAATAAGCGGTAAAATTGAATGGCAGGTCAATATTAAGAACGGAGTGGAGGTGAAGATGAAGGAAGCCGAATATAAATACGATAAAGATGGCAATATTGTAATGGAAAAAACCTGGGACAGCGAGGGCAAACTGAAGGATTATTTTGAATATACCTATGACAGTGAAGGGAACGAACTTTCGCAGACCACCTACAACGATAAGAAACAGGTTATTAAAAAAGAAGTTTATACTTACAAAGGTCAACTTAAAACAGAAAAGAAAACCTATGGCCCTAACGGGAACCTGGTAAGCCGGAAAATCTACGAATACTCCAAATTTTAACAAATTCGATTTCTTTGAAATTGAAGGATTAAGACCGGTCCGGAAAACAAAAAAGTTTTTGCCACACCGGGCAACCACTGTATAATAATCCGTTATTTATTATATTTATTTCCAAAAAAATCAGCTTATGAAATATCCAAAATTGATTCTGCCCCTGTTATTTGCGGGTATCCTGTTTACTTCCTGTACCAAGGATGATGATAAAAGCGATTTCAGCGATGGGCTTACCTTTGGACTATCTGTCAATTACAGCGACTTCACCTTGTCCGGGGAGGGTACTTCCTTCGACAAGGGTAATGTAGCATACCGCCTTGAAAGTGAAGAAGACTTCAATAGTAATCCTGTTAAATTTGTAATAAAGAAAGATGGCGTCGCTTACAGTACTGAAATCTTTTCAAGCAACCCGACACCAACAGGTCATATCTTTATGACCACCTTTAATTACAATCTTTCCGGCCAATATTCTGTTACTGCCTATATTGAGAAACCTGGTGGTGATAAAACGGTAGCCTCGGGAAGTTTTCAGATTTACTGATAAGCCAATCAGTACCACTTCCTTCTTAATTAAACCTGTATATGAATAAAAACAGCCGGTACCTGGATATTGCCAGTACCGGCTGTTTTGTAATAACAACAGAGGGAGGAAAAACCTCTCAGCTGATAACCTTAAGCTCCTTCCCCACCCTGGTGAAGGCGGTTACTGCCTTGTCGAGATGATGCAGTTCATGACCTGCGGATAATTGAACTCGGATACGGGCCTGTCCCTTTGGAACTACAGGATAATAGAACCCTATCACATAGATCCCTTCCTCCAGCAATTTGGCTGCAAAATCCTGAGAGAGTTTTGCATCATACAGCATGATAGGTACGATAGCGCTCTGAGTGGGTTTGATATCAAAACCCGCTGCCTTCATTTTTTCGTAGAAATAAGCAGTATTGCGATGCAGTTTATCCTGCAGTTCGTTGGTTCGGTTCATCATGTCGAACATGGCGATCCCGGCTGTCACCACCATGGGGGGTAGTGAGTTCGAAAACAGGTATGGGCGTGAACGCTGACGCAGCATCTCTATAATTTCTTTCCTGGCTGTTGTGAACCCGCCAATTGCACCACCAAAGGCCTTACCCAGGGTGCCGGTGATGATATCCACCTTACCCCTCAGATTATATAACTCGGTAACTCCCCTGCCGGTTTTACCTACCACTCCGGCTGAATGAGATTCGTCCACCATCACCATCGCCTTGTACTTTTCTGCCAGGGCAATAATTTTGTCGAGGGGAGCTACATTGCCATCCATGCTGAAGACCCCATCGGTGACGATAAGCCGGAAGCGCTGCTCCTGGGCCTTCTTCAGCTGTTCCTCCAGGTCGTTCATGTCGGCATTGGCATACCGGTAACGTTGGGCCTTGCAAAGCCGAACCCCATCAATGATAGAGGCATGGTTGAGTGCATCTGAGATGATAGCATCTTCTTCGCCCAGCAGTGGCTCGAATACTCCTCCGTTGGCATCGAAACAGGCGGCATACAGGATGGTATCTTCCAGCCCGAAAAAGTCAGCTACCTTGGTTTCCAGTTCCTTGTGCAGGTCGGTGGTACCACAAATAAAACGAACGGAGGACATCCCGTAACCATGCGTGTCAAGACCTTCCTTGGCAGCCTTTATCAGCTCGGGATTGGCCGATAATCCCAGGTAGTTATTCGCGCAGAAATTAAGTACTTCCTTGCCTGTATTCAGTCTTATCTCCGCTTTCTGGGATGATACTATGATCCGCTCCCGTTTAAACAATCCGGCTTCTTCGATCGAAGACAATTCTTTTTTGAGAAATTCCTGGTATGTGCTGTACATGGTGGTATGTTTTTATGTTCCGGGTTCCGGGTTCCGCGTTCCGTGTTCAATGTCTCTTGTTTTACAACCCGGAACTTTGAACCCGGAACCCGGAACTACTTTTTAAACTTTTTCCTGATCTCTGCCAGCATGATCTCCGTCATTTTAGGCAGGTCGTATTCGTGCTTCCAGCCGTTGTTCTGGCGGGCTATGCTGTCGTCGATGCTTTGTGGCCAGCTGTCGGCAATGGCCTGCCGAAAATCCGGTTTGTAATCGATGGTGAAGGCGGGAATATGTTTCTTTATTTCGTTTGCGACCTGTTCCGGTGAAAAACTGATCCCGGCCACATTGTAGCCCGAATGGATAGTAAGTTCATCCAGGGGGTGTTCCATCAGTTCCACCGTGGCACGAATGGCATCGGGCATGAACATCATGGGTAATACGGTATCCTTATTCAGGAAACAGGTATACTGTGCGTTCTTAATGGCTTCGTAATAAATCTCCACGGCATAATCGGTTGTTCCGCCCCCGGCTTCCGTTTTATAACTGATAAGTCCCGGGTAACGTATTGAGCGCACGTCTACCTTGTATCGTTTGAAGTAGTATTCACACCACCGTTCTCCGGCCTGTTTGCTGATTCCGTAAACGGTAGCAGGCTCCATCACGGTCATCTGGGGGGTCATCCCCCGCGGGGTGGTAGGACCGAACACCGCAATGGAACTGGGCCAAAAGATCCGTTTGATCTCTTCGAACATCCGGGCCACTTCGAGCACATTCATCAGGCTCTCCATGTTGATGTTCCAGGCCTGCATGGGGAGTTTCTCGGCATTGCCCGAAAGGACAGCGGCCAGGTGGTAGATCTGGGTTATTTTATGCCTGATCACAAAGTGGATCAGCATTTTCGAATCCATTACGTCCAGCAGTTGGAAGGGTCCGCTCTCCATCACATCGGCAGGGGGCTGCTTGATGTCGGTGGCGTATACATGATCATTCCCATAAATCTTCCGGAGTTCCAGAACCAGTTCGGAGCCGATCTGACCGGCAGCGCCGATCACAAGTATGTTGTCAACCATAAAGAAAAATTATGGCCGAAAATTACACGAAAAAAGGAAGGGAAAATATGATATTAAACAGGTTGCAAACATTAATTAAATCTGTCAAGATCACCAATATCCTTTGACCTTCCAGTGGCCTTTTTATTGATTTTAAAATAATCCAGGGAAATGCATGTTACAGGAACACCATCAACGTTGAAATCGATATGTGATTCATAGGCCTCCTCAAAACTGACTCCGGAAATCGTATTCATAATATCTATTCTCACAGGTTCCCGCCCTAATTGAATTACAATACCAGGTTCTGAAAGATCATTGGAAGTGATATTCAAAGAACCAAAGCCAAAGTCTTTTAAGACATTCAATAATCTATCATTGTTTCCGGGTTCATTCTCAAACCAAATGTCAATGTCCCCTGTATTTCTGGGATAACCCAGGAGTGCCATAGCATATGCCCCAACAAGCAGATATTTAACCTTTTGCTGGTCTAATAATTGTAAAAAATCTTTGAAGTCTGGGTGGATTATCATCTGCCGTATAGAATTGTGCCCGTAAAAACTCAATTGTACTTAACCTTTCAATATAGGTCCTAGTAATCCAATAGGCATACTCTGAAGGTTCGAAGCCAAGTTTATATTTTCTGACAATTTTTTCCATAGCCTTATGCAAGATGTAAAATTAATCAATTTCAGAAGGGCATTCAGAGTCACGATATAAAATTTTCACTTATTTTTGGTTTTATAATGAATACTCCTACGGAACTCTACCTCCTGCGCCACGGCGAAACACAGTGGAACCTCGAAAAACGATTTCAGGGACAGATGGACAGTCCCCTTACTGAAAATGGAATCCTGCAGGCAAAGAACCTGGCCATCCTGCTCCGGGAGATTCGTTTTGATGCACTTTATTCGAGTGACCTGGGACGGGCTGTAGAGACTGCACGCATCCTCAATGAGGTATTGCACATTCCTCTGGTAAAAACCGAAGTGCTTTTGCGTGAACGCGACTTCGGCAAGTTCCATGGCATGAGCCGACAGGAGGTGGAAGAAAGTTTCCCCGAGGAAGGTAAACGCATCTGGTCCGGGCCGGCTTCCGAAAAGGTTCCGGGTGGGGAGAGTCGCACCGATGTGCATCATCGTGCCGTTCAATTCCTCTCCATGATCACTGCAGAACATCCCGCGCATCGTGTTCTTGCCGTGAGCCATGGGGGCATCGTAAATGCACTCATCCGTGAGGTGATGCAGATCCCTCTCGATGCACCTCGTCGCTTCAAACTTCCCAACACGGCAATCAATGTCTTTGCCCTGGAAAATAACACCTGGTATCTCAAATCCCTCGGTATAGTTTCCCATCTGGGAAACGGGATCGTATACGACGAGACGATCTGACAAGCGATCCCTGGCCCGGTGTGTTGCAGGAAAGGCTACTCAGGCATCCTTTAGTTATCCAAGGAAATAAGCAAAATCTTTTGCACCTTTAGGGTAGGTTCCTCCTCAAAAAACAAAAATATGAGACGACTTGCATTCCTTTTGGCTTGTATGGTCCTTGGTGGCTATTGCCTGGCCCAGGTCCCGAACAGCTTCCGTTACCAGGCGGTGATACGGGATCAAAACGAAGAGGTGCTTCCCGATCAACAGGTAAGTATTCGTATTTCGCTGGTTGCAGGTGCTGTTGACGGGACGGTGCAATATACAGAAGTACATCAGGTTCAGACCAATTCCATGGGACTGATTAGCCTGGAAGTCGGCAATGTAAATCCTGTAATTGGCAATTGAACTCTATCGACTGGTCTACAGGACCCTACTATTTAAGATTGGAAGCAGACCCGAAAACGGCACAAATTATGTAGTCCTGGGGACTTCCCGATTACTCCTCGGTTCCTTATGCTTGTGCTGCCGGGAAGGCTGGATCCGGTGAGAGCGGAGCCTGGGTGAGCGGTGACGGAACGGTTACCACCAGTATGCGTGTTGGGATTGGAATTAATGATCCTGCAGGAATGCTTGAAGTGAAACCTTATTCTGGTTTCCCGTCAGACACCGCCCTTTTCGAAGTAAAAAACAAAGAAGGTCAGACGGTCTTTGCAGTATATGAGACCGGTGCCGTGCTCATGGTAGAAACCGGTGCCAAAGGGGGTCGGGGCGGTTTTGCGGTGCGGGGCCGTACAAGCAGTAAAGCTGCTGTGGAGGAAGATCTGATGCTGATCACACCCG
Source organism: Bacteroidales bacterium (assembly GCA_046329925.1). Classification (GTDB taxonomy): domain Bacteria; phylum Bacteroidota; class Bacteroidia; order Bacteroidales; family JAAYUG01; genus JAXLTS01. The sequence continues at coordinate 476,386 of JAXLTS010000001.1, read as the reverse complement.
ACAGTATCCGGATATATATCGCAGACTCGACTGCAATCAAAGGAGGACGCGGTGGATTCGCCGTACGTGGCAGAACACCGGCTAAGGGAGTGGACTACGATTACCTTTATATTTCTCCGGACAGCGCACGTATCTATGTTGCCGAATCCACTTCCAAAGGGGGGCGCGGTGGGTTCGCCGTGCGTGGCAGAACTCCTGCCAAAGGACTCAGCAGCGACCTGCTGTATGTCTCCGAAGACAGCTCACGCATATACATCCTCGAAGACCCTGTGAAGGGAGGCCGTGGTGGATTTGCCGTGCGTGGCAGGACTCCGGCAAAGGGAAACGGTGAGGAATACCTTCGGGTAACTCCCGACAGCACCCGGGTTTTCTTCGATGATAATGCAGGAAAGGGGGGACGCGGTGGATTTGCCGTTCGGGGACGTACGCCCGCCAAAGGCGACCAGGAAGATTTTCTGAGAGTTCTGCCGGAACTCACCCGGGTCTCTGTAATCGAGCCGGCCGCAGGTTCAACCGGTTTCATCGTTGATTCCCGCGCCCAGGCAGCTGCGGTGGCAGAATCTTTTACCAACCTTTCCCCGGAGAATTACTTCATCGGACACCGCAGCGGAAAATCAAATACAGGTGGCCTGTACAACTCCTTTCTCGGCTTTGAGACCGGGTTGAATAACCGCCTCGGAAGCCGGAATATTTTTCTGGGATACCAGGCTGGGTATGCCAACGATACAGCCTCTTTCAACGTATTCCTGGGTAACCAGGCCGGGTTCATGAACCAGTTCGGAAATTATAACACCTTCCTCGGATACCAGGCAGGTTACAAAAACAACCTGGGAAAGAACAATGTCTTCCTGGGCTTCATGACCGGGTTTTCCAATACCTCCGATAATAATGTGTTCCTCGGTGTGGAAAGCGGAAAGTCCAACACCTCCGGTTATCAGAACGACTTCATCGGTTACCAGGCAGGATATTCCAACACCTACGGGAGCAGCAACGTGATGATCGGGACGCAGGCGGGATATTCTAATACAAGTGGATCCTTCAATGTTTTCCTTGGACACAATGCCGGCTATACCGCCAATGCCCGTTTCAACACGTACCTCGGATACGAAAGCGGATACAGTTCAACCAGCGGCGAATACAACACATTCCTGGGATACCGTTCCGGACGATCAAACTCCACCGGATATTCGAACGTATTCTTCGGGCCCTCCAGCGGATTTTCAAACACCACCGGATTTGTAAACATTGCCATCGGTCCGGATGCCGCATATTCAAACACGGTTGGAAAATTCAACATTGCTGTTGGGATGCAGGCCGGGTATTCCAACCTGGGTGATACCAATACCTTTATCGGCGCTTTCGCCGGACAGTCGAACCTTACAGGCAATGCTAACATTTTTCTGGGACTTCGCGCCGGCTTTGGTAACAAAACCGGGAAACGTAACATCTTTATAGGTAACAATGCCGGTGAAGGGAATGATGGCGGAAGCAGAAATGTAATTGTGGGCGATGAAGCCGGCTTCTCAAACCGTAACGGGGCTTTTAACCTCTTCTTTGGATACCAGGCAGGATACAGCAACAATCAAAGCTACAACACCTTCATTGGTTACCAGGCAGGATTCAGTTCCAGTGTCGGCACCTCCAATGTGTACATCGGATTCAAATCGGGTTTCAGCAATACCGGTGGTTCGAAAAACATCATGCTGGGAAACGAATCAGGATTCAGCAATACACTCGGCGACGGCAATGTATTTCTGGGTGACCAGGCGGGGTTTGGAAACCGCCAGGGCTATTCGAATGTTTACATCGGCACAAAAGCCGGAACCGGCACCATGGACGGAAGCAGAAACATCGCCCTGGGCGAGCTTGCAGGATCGAAGATGAAAGGACAGTCAAACATTGCCCTGGGATATGGTGCTGCACAGAACGACTCAACCGGGAATGATAATGTCTTCTTAGGCGGTGAAGCAGGAAGGGATAATGCAGGAAACATGAATATCTTTTTAGGTAAATTGGCAGGTGTCATGAATTCCGGAAACAATAACATTGCCTTTGGGCACTTCTCCGGTACACGTTTTACCGGGCAGGACAATATCTCTATTGGAACCTATGCAGGAGCGATGTCCAGCAGTGGATCCAATAACATATTCCTTGGGTATTATGCCGGTTATGATTGTGAGGCAAGTGATAATATCTTCATAGGTTCAAGTTCCGGTGTTATGACATCCACCGGATCGCATAACACCTTCCTAGGCAGCAAAACAGGCTATTCAAATTTAGCTGGCGCGAACAACATTTTTATCGGCGACAGCAGCGGATACCACATCGCCAATGGATCAAACAATGTATTCATCGGATATGCCGCCGGTGTCAATTCAAGGAACTTCCAGGCAGGCAGTCTTCACATCGGATCGCAGAGCGGCTATTCAAATCTCTTCGGTTACGCTAATGTGTTCCTGGGTACCGCATCCGGGTACAAAAACAATTCATACCATAATACATTCCTGGGACACGAAACAGGTTACAATGCTTCCGGCAATGACAATGTTTTCATCGGGTACCAGGCCGGATACAATGAATCCGGTTCCAATAAACTGTATATCGAAAATACATCCGCTGCCTCACCGCTCATCGGCGGAGATTTTGCATTCAACCGGGTAGGCATTAATTGCATGCCTGCATCTTATACCCTGGAGGTTAACGGGGTGATCTATGCAAACGGAGCTACAATTTCAGCCGGTGCGACCACCTGGTCCGACAAACGATTGAAGAAAAACATTCAGGATATAAACAGCCCACTTACGGTAATATCCCGGCTGCATGGAGTGACCTACGAATGGGACTCACAATCATATCCGGGCCGCAATTTCCCGGAAGGAGTACAACTGGGGCTCATCGCACAGGAGGTGGAGGAAGTGCTTCCCGAGGCTGTGCTAACAGGATCGGACGGGTATAAATCAGTTTCGTATGAGAAGTTGATTCCCCTGTTACTCGAAGGAATGAAGGAACAGCAGAAGCAGATCGAACAGGCAAGCCGGGAGAACCTGTTCCTGAAACAGCAGAATGCAGAATTGATGAAGAGGATGGAACAGATTGAAGAGAAGCTGAAGGATTAACCAGAAGAAGCTTTTTGGAAGTCCTTACACTGGCTTCCCTGCTCCTGAAAAAACATTATCTTTGCCGGAAATCTGAAAACAATGTCCTCACGTCCTGTCCGCGTACGTTTTGCCCCAAGCCCCACCGGGCCTCTCCATATCGGAGGCATGCGCACCGCTCTTTACAATTACCTGTTTGCAAAACATTTTGAGGGAACTTTCATCCTCCGGATCGAAGATACCGATCAGGTGCGCTATGTGCCCGGAGCCGAGGAATACATCATGGAAGCACTCAGGTGGTGCGGACTTACCTATACGGAAGGACCCGATGCAGGAGGACCCCACGCCCCCTACCAGCAGAGCGAACGCAAAGCCATCTACCGCCAGTATGCCGACCAGCTGCTGAATGCCGGCTGGGCCTACTACGCCTTCGACAAACCCGAGGACCTGGATGCCCTGCGAAAAGATTACGAGAGCAAGGGACAGACATTCTCTTACAACGCAGTGGAGCGAAAACGGATGAAAAATTCTATCTCACTGCCTGCCTCCGAAGTAGAGAAACTCCTGGCTCAAAACGAACCACATGTGATCAGGTTCAAAATGCCCGAAGCGGAAGATGTACATATGAAGGACATCATCCGCGGGGAGATCAGCGTGAATACCTCCACTCTCGATGACAAGGTGCTGTTCAAAGCCGACGGACTTCCCACCTATCACCTGGCCAATGTGGTGGATGACTACCTCATGCAAATCTCCCATGTAATCCGCGGGGAGGAATGGCTCCCTTCGCTGCCCCTGCATGTGTTGCTCTATCGTGGCTTCGGCTGGACCGACCGCATGCCGCAGTTCGCTCACCTGCCACTCATTCTAAAACCCAGCGGACAGGGAAAACTCAGCAAACGGGACGGCGACAAGGCCGGCTTCCCGGTATTCCCGCTTGAATGGACCGACCCTTTCTCTAAAGAAGTTTCCTCAGGATACCGTGAACAGGGTTATTTCAAAGAAGCCTTCCTGAACATCCTGGCCATGCTTGGCTGGAATCCAGGCACCGAACAGGAGTTATTCGAACTGGAAGAACTCTGCCAGGTATTTTCACTCGAAAGGGTGCATAAATCGGGCGCACGCTTTGACCCTGAAAAAGCAAAATGGTACAACCAGCAATACCTGCGTAAACAATCCGATGCCACGCTGGCCGAACAATTCAAGGTTTTGCTTGCTGACAGAGGAATCAATACCTCATCCGAAAGGTTAATCACCATCATTGCCCTGGTGAAGGAACGTGCAGTTTTTGCAAAGGATTTCTGGGATCAGGCCTGGTTTTTCTTCGAAACACCCACTACCTACGACCAGGAAATAATAAAGAAACGTTGGAACGAAAGTATGCCGGCCCTGTTAAACGGGTTGCCGGAATTATTCGACAGTCTTCCTGCATTCACCGTGGATAATATCAAACCTGCCATTCATGATTATGCAGGCAGGCAAAATGCAAACTTCGGAAACCTGATGAACTGCCTGCGACTAGTGCTTGTCGGAAGCAGCATGGGTCCCGACCTGGTAACCCTCTGTGCCATGCTGGGAAAGGTGGAGGTGAAGAAGAGAATTGAAAAAGCAATAAACATTATTGGCAAATAATTTTTTGGCTGTAGGCAGAGACGCACGGCCGTGCGTCTCTACCCTACAACCAAAAAAATAATAATAACATGTCCCCCGATTTCATCGATATCCACACCCATTCCCCCCGTTCGGCGGGAATATACGTGATGAATGTCTTCGCGCAGGATCTTATACCGGATTTCAGACCTGCAAACCCCTGTACTGTCGGTTTACATCCCTGGCATCTGACTGAAACGGACTGCATCAATGCACTGGCAGCATTGGAAAAAGCGGCCGCACATCAGCTGGTGGTTGGTATTGGCGAATGTGGTCTTGATAAAAATATATCCACACCACTGAATATCCAGGAAGAAAATTTTTTAAAGCAGCTGGAAATTGCAGAGAAATTTCAAAAACCAGCCATTATTCACTGTGTAAAAGCCTATTCGGAAATGCTGCATATCCGAAAAAGAAACAAATGGAAGAAACCCTGGCTTTTTCACTGGTTCAATGCCAGCAGGGAAGTCGCGGCAGACCTTTTAGATACCGGATGCTACCTGTCCTTCGGCCGGAGCCTCCTGCATCCGAATGGTAAGAATGCAGTCGTACTCAGGAATGTTCCAACCGATCGTATTTTCTTCGAAACAGATGATGCGGAGATCAGTATTGTATCGGTTTATGAAAAGGCTTCCCAGGTAATGGAGATACCAGTGGATGAATTGAAGAAAATAATCCGGTCAAATTACCAGAAACTCTTTATGCATGGCTGAATATCCTGAATGGTTATCACGCACCGTACTCATGATCGGGGAAGAGAAACTTCAGCGGCTTCGTGAATCCCATGTACTGGTGGCCGGGATGGGAGGAGTAGGCTCCTGGGCAGCGGAATTCCTGGTACGTGCAGGGATCGGAGAACTGAGCATTGTGGATCACGACAGGGTGAGTGTAACAAACCGTAACAGGCAACTGCCTGCAACCCTTAGCACCACAGGGCAATTGAAGGTGGAAGTTATGAAAGAACGCTTGCTGGATATTAATCCGGAATTAAAAATTCATGCACATACAATTTTCCTGAAGGATGAAGCAACCCCTGCACTCCTTGATCTTGCCAGGTATGACTTTGTGGTTGATGCGATTGACACCCTCTCTCCCAAGATATTTTTTATCAGGCAATGTGTGGAGCGCGGACTTCCACTGGTAAGTTCTATGGGGGCAGGGAATAAACTGGATCCATCGCATATTAAGGCGGTTGATATCTCCAAAACGCATAACTGCCGGCTTGCACATTACATCCGGAAACATTTGCATAAGCTGGGGATTTATGAAGGATTCACGGCGGTTTATTCCCCGGAACGGCCTGAAGAAAAAACAATCGAGTTTGCGGAAGGAGAACTGAACAAACGCACCATCGTAGGAACTATTTCCTATATGCCTGCCATGTTTGGCGGAGTTTGCGCTTCGGTGGTGATAAGAAAATTTCTGGGCGATCCTGCCAACAATTAATCTTTAACTCAAAGAATTAAAAATCAATTAACGTTTGGGATTCAGAAAAAGCACTATTCGTGAGTTACCTGAAGCTTTATCATAGTATCTTCGATATGTTGAACATACTCAACAAATTGCCTGTCCCTTTTTAAGGCTCTCTGACGTTCTGGAGGAAGTTCAATTTGAATATGCTCTACAAGTTCACCCGGGTTGGCTGACATAATGTAAATATCATCTGCAAGGTACACAGCCTCAGAGATATCATGTGTAACCAAAACAATTGTCGGGTTGATCTCCTTCCAGAGCTGGTGCAAAAAATCCTGCATCTTCATCCTTGTATAAGTATCCAGTGCTCCGAAAGGCTCATCCATTAGTACTATTTCGGGATTCACAAGCAGGCTGCGTGCAATGGCTACTCGTTGTAATTGGCCACCTGAAAGCGCAGGATAGGTTGCATATTTTTTCTCATGCCCCTCTAATCCAACAACACGTATCATTTCCATCGCCCTTTCATTTCTCTCCTTTTCCCCCAATCCTCTGAATTTCAGTCCGAGTGCAACATTCTCAAGTACCGTCATCCAGGGGAAGGAAGAGTATTGCTGAAATACCATGCCAATCCGATCGGAATCTTTTCGAGGAGTCCCCTTAATGAGAACATCTCCACTACTGGGGGTTTGAATTCCTGCAATATATCTTAACAGGGTAGATTTTCCGCAACCAGATGCACCCAGTAAGACAACAAACTGGCCACGATTAGGAACATCCTCAATGAGGATATTCAGATTTTTGATTACAAAGCTTTTTCCCTCATCGTAGGTTTGCGAGATATTCTTTAGCTCGATTATGTCAGGAAGAGAGGTATTGGTGAATTTAACACTCATTTAGTTTTGCTTATAAGGAAATAAAATTTTGTCAAGCCATTTGAAAAGCCGATCCTGAAGTATTCCTATGATGATAATTACAAATAGCAGAGCAAATACCTTATCAAGCCGGCTTTGTCGTGCAGCGGTAAAAATAAGAGCACCTATACCCCCAGTCTTATTAACAAGCTCAGCAACAATAATATATGTCCATGAAATGGCAGTAAGGACTCGAATATCATCAAACAGTTTTGAAGTTACATAGGGCCAGTAAATGTACCTGATGGTTTGCCAGGAGGACGCACCCAAAGTAAAGGAAGTCTGCAGATAAATCTTGTCTACCTCTGTGAGCCGTTGCACAACCACAGGAAGCAGATATACCGTGATACCAAATGCAAGGAACTGCACTTTCATATTTGTCTCAATTCCAAACCATGCAATAAAAAGCCCGGTAACCGCGGTAAGGGGAATGAAGCGAATTGCATCCACGTACTTACTTAGGAGACTTTTAAAAAAGGGTATAAGTCCAATTAGAAACCCAAGCAGGAGTGAAATGCAAATTGCTTCCAGATAACCCAGAATATTGAGTTTAATAGAAAAGAGTGTATTTCTCACAAGCAGGTCACTAAAGTGCAACTCTTTCAGGCATTGCACAACAGCCAAAGGAGATGGAAGAATTGCCTTATTTACCCAACCTGAGAATGTAATTAGACTCCAGATTCCAAGAAAGAAAACCATCCCACCCAGGCCCACAATCAGATTTACCTTGCCTGAAATGGGATGATTAAGTTTAAATAATTTCATATGATTACTCTGGTAAAAGTTCAAAATCGGTTCGTCGGTTCTTTGCCCTGCCATTGTCAGTATCATTGCTTTCCAAAGGTTTATCAGCCCCATTACCAACAACTACAAACCGGTTACGATCAAATTTGTGTTCATTTATAAGATAGCTAACGACTGCTTCGGCACGCTTCAATGAGAGTTTTTTATTCATTTCCGGGTTGCCAATATTATCAGTATTCCCTTCAATTCTTATACGCGAATTTGCAAACATCTTAGCAATATCAAGGAATTCGTTATCAATTATATATTTGGCATTTTCATCCAATTCTGCAGACCCGCTGCGGAATGCTATTGTTACCCTCTTTGTTGAAATTGCCTGGGCAGTTTTTTGATTCTCGTTTGCTGCACTGAATTTAATTCCTTCTTCAGGTTGGTGCTCCGGTCCGCTGAGGGAAACCTGTGAAATCAATGTTGAATTACCGACCATTCTCCAACTAGGTATGTTCTCGCAAGGATACCCAATTTTTGCATATTTTACTGACATTTTATTGTAAATAGCTTCTCCAGTTACTCCATTATAGTTGCCATTAAGATTATAAAAATTGACATTATCACCATATGTACATAAGCGCGCATTGTTTATTGCCTGAAGACAAAAATCTTCTGGTTGTTGCAAGCCTGATGCCAATATTCGTGCAGCCTTATTTTTTGCTTCGGCAGAAGTATTTATCTCCGCAGCACCTTTGAACCAACCTTCAACAAAATTCTTCAACATCTCACCATTCTCCTCAACAAATTTTCTTTTTGCAACAAAAACATCTGCAATAATAAAGGAAGCTTCTTTGGTACTTTGCAGCACCCTGGCACCAGATACTTTGGCTACGCAGTCTGCATCATCAGGACTCCATACAACCGCAGCTTCCACTTGTCCTTTCTTAAAAAGATCAGCAGCATCAATAGCATTTGCTACCTTTACAGGGGTGATATCTGCGTATTCCAAATTACCAGCTTCCAGTAACCATAGCAGAAAGGTATGGCTGGGAGTCATTTCTGCGAATGCAACTTTTTTTCCTTTTAAATCTGTAACATTTTTAATATTCCTGGTTACCACAACAGCATCCCCACCTCTGGACCAGTCTGCCTGGAAAATCACCTGTGGCTCAAATTCCTTCAGTCCATTCATTTCCGTCGTAAATGCATCTACGGTTGCCCACATCAAATCAATATTCCCCGACTTCCAGGCATTTCTGCAATCATTAAAATCATCGAGCAGTTTGAAATCAACCATAAATCCATAATCCTTATAAAATCTTGATTCCTTCGAGGCTTTAAAACCCTCGTTGAAATATTCGCCACCGGCATACCCACCCCAGGTAACAACTCCAATTGTTAAAACTTTCTCTCCTTTCATTCCAGAATCCGCCGGACCACTGCCTTTAGGCGCTATATACTGGATCAGGTTTGTTTTGTATACAAGTAGAACAAGTCCGGCAATGATTAACAGGACAATTACAAATTTTGATAAAGGGGTTAATTTGCTTTTCATGGCTAGGTTGAGTTAATTATTAAGAAGAATATTGAGCTATTCTAAGTTAAAACAAATCCTTATATGTGTTGGTGTTTTCGCTCTTTGAAACTGTACCATCATCAGACAAAGTTCTTCCAACAATTTCAGGCCTTTTCTCGCTAAGCAGAAATCCAATACCTTCCTTTTCCATCTTCTCCAACAACTGCAGCCCCTTCTGCTCATACACTCCATTTTGAATATCAATACTGTCAATGAAAGTGCTTGAAATTTCCATAAATCGTTCCATCTCCCCAATTTTTCCACTGATGTCATCAACAATCGCTTCCATTGCCTGATCGAACATCATTTTTTTGTCCGGATCACCCTTAATTATGGACATGGCATGGCGCATGGCTGAATATCCGGCTCGAATGGCTTGCCGCTCCTGCTTCTTAATTCGCACTTCATTTTCTATGTCCTGAATAAGATAACCAGTATTTTTATACATCTTCGAAAGCACCCTGTAGAGGATTTCCATCTTGGCATAAAGTTCCTTAAACCGCTTGTTGGATTCTTCAAGCCGCCCGAATTGACGCGTATTTATTACAACAAGATCATTGTTGCCTTGTTTCTTTGCCTGGTCTGCTGTTAACAGGCTCTGCTCCATCTCTGCCTGGTTCTTTTTAATAACCATATCAATTTTCTGCATCTGCCCCTTCAAGGTTGCAATATGGTTATTCATATCCTCATGATTCTTATATAAATTCTGGATGTACGTTTCCAAAATTCCAATTGGGTCAATTAATACAAACCACCCTGTAATAGCTCGCATCAGACTCTTATACATGAACCAGATGAGGTTCCTGAATTTAGGGTCGAGAAGTATGTATAGCACTGCTCCAAGAGCCGCGAAAAAAATCACTGCATAAAGAGTATTTTGCAGGATGGATACGATATAGGGCAATAACTTATACAGAAGGTAACCACCTCCTAAAATAATACCTGCCATGAATATAAATCCGGTAACACCTTCGGGTTTCTGCCAAAATGTTTTAGGATTGAGTTTCGGTTGTGAGGGGAATTCCATTGCTCTGTTTATTAAAGGATTTTGATCTTTTCGATATCTGAAGTGATCTGGTTTACAAGGAATTCAAAAGTTACATTGAAATTATTAGCTGTAACTTTAATTTTCTGATCAGCAGCCTGAATTACAGTATTCAAACGGCCAATTTCCACCTGATTCTTCTGTATTTCTTCTGTTATTCTTGTTAATTCTGCAGCTTTTTCCTTGTTCTTCTTTTCAATCTCAGCAATTTCTGATTTCTTCTGATTAACCTGACGCTCCATTTCATTATTTACGGCAACATCGAATTTATCATGCTCGTTTTGTAGAACTTTGATATAATAATTGGCGCTATCAATTATTTTCTCTTTTGTCAAACCTCTGGTGGAAAGAGTAGCCATTACAGTCTGGAATTTAATTTTATCATCCAGATCAAGACTTTTCATAGCTTTAAGTGCCTCCATAAACTCAATATAGTCCTCACCTGGCAAATTGTTGTCACTAATGGCCTTAAGCAGTGAATCCAGAATTTTGTTATCCACACTTCCCTTCTTGAGAGCAGCAGTACTTAGGTCAAAGGTAAGTTTGTCAACAGGTGTTGGCTCTGTCGCGTTTCCTTTTGACTTGGATGCAGTTTTCTTTTGAGGGGATTCCTCCACCTCTTCAACAAAAAGTCCCTTTATTTTTCTAAAATCAATAGCCATGACATATCAATTATTTTTCATCCCTAATATAGTTTGTTTGAGCATAACATTGTACAGATCCACCACATTATTTAATGAATCCAGGTATTTCTCCCTGAAAGATTTGTCTCTTCATTTATTTTCAAATGAAAACTACCACAACTCTGATTAAACTGGAAACTGATGATGGATTCTGCAAACCCTAATTGGTATTCCTATTTAGTAAATTCAACTTTTATCCATTAAATTTCAGATGGTTACAATTTTTTTTACACGGTTTCTTTGACAAGATGATGTAAATTCCTGTTAAAATTTAAAATTACATTTACATAGTTAGATAATTGCATATATTTGCACCTGATTTGGACTGAAGCCTGACCAACAATCTGAATTAAGTTATAAGTAGCTGAATATAAATCCCTAACATCATGAAAATTAAAAATATCCTGCTGGTTTTCGTACTTTCAACCTTATTGGCATCCTCCGCCTGCAGCAGAGGCAAATCGGATCAACCGGGCAGTGAATCAAAGGCTGATTCCACCCAAGCAATGGGTCCCATTCATCTTACCCGGGCAGAATTCCTGACTAAAGTGGTTGATTTCGAGAAGAATCCAACCAAACTTACCTACCTGGGTGACAAGCCCTGTATTGTTGATTTTTATGCCAGCTGGTGCGGCCCATGCAAAATGGTGAGCCCCATCATGGAAGAACTCGCAAAAGAATATGCCGGCAGGATCTATATATATAAGGTGGATACCGAGAAAGGCAGCTTTCCGAGAACTTGGTATTCCAGAGCATTCCTACTTTCCTGTTCTGCCCTGCCGAGGGGAAGTGTTGGATCGGTACTGCCTACAGCTGAAGAAACCAAAGCCATGTTCAAGAAGATTATCGAAAGAACAACTGCTAAAAAAGCAGACCGCCCTGTAACCGTTTTTTTTCTATATCAACAGCCCTGCCGGAAGCAAGCCCGCAGGGCTTTTTTTTATGCCTTTTTCGCCCGACCCTCCTCATTTCCCTCATTTCCAATTGAATTAATTTTCCCGTCTGGTCCCCGTCATTAAAACAGACTTCCTGACCGAGGTGCAGAGTATACGATTTTTGTTAAATATATCACAAGCTGAATATTGATATGTATCACCCCCTTCTGTTATGCATTTAGGTGTTAAATAGCATAAATTTGTCGCTCTTTTAAAAACCTTATGGAATCACAGTCTTTTCCGGTTGACTACCTGCCCCTGGTGTTTCAATTAATTGTTGCCCTGGGCTTCGTAGTACTAGTAATGGTTCTTACCCACATCATCGGGGGTAAGCGGCGCAGGATACGAACCCTGAACAAGGAGGAAAATTTTGAATGCGGGATTGAAGTAAAAGGAAATGCCCGTTCCCTTTCTCCATCAAGTATTTTCTTGTGGCCATCCTGTTGGTACATTTCGATATTGAAATCGTCTTCTACCCCTGGGCTCCTTAATTTCCGCGAGTTGGGCTGGCAGGATTCATAGAGATGATCCTGTTTGTCTCTTTTTCTTCGCCGGCTTTTATTACGTGCTGAAAAAGGCCTTTAAAATGGAATGATTAATTATCTGCAGGTCTTTTATGGCATGGGAAAATATACAGTTACTGCTCCACCCGAAGGGTACAGCGCTCCCAGTTTTTCATACCACATGGATAAGGCTGTCGGGCTGGCCCGTACCAGCTCGCTCTGGCCTCTGCCATTTGCCACCTCCTGCTGTGGAATCAATTCATGGCTAACATGGGAGCCCGGCCACGTGCTGGCTTACGTTCGCTCAGGCGTCACCGTTTTCACCCCGGCTGGGCGTGCTGGGCAAGCGGTACCATCTCCAAAAGCAGCGGCCAGCCTGGGTACGGCTGAGCCAACAGGCACCATTGAGCACTGCTGCTGGAGCCTTACCCTCCCGGCGGCAGAACACCGACGCCGGGTATTACAGGGCATCGACAAAGTGATCCCGGTGGATGTATATCCCGGGATGCCCGCCGCCTGAACAGATCATCGAAGGGTTATTAAACTACGGTGGTGAAAAATGAATCCCATCGCCTGCAAGGGAGTACAAAAATATAAAGCCTACTTGAGTCGTACAGGATCCGCCAGGAAAACCGAATAATATTGCTTCTCACCGTAATGGAAATTAACCTTTCAGCTGCGTGAGATTCTCAGCAACAAATTCGGAACCGGTATCCTTTCATACGATGACAATTCCGGGATGCCAGCAATAACCATAGATCACACCAACATCATACGAGTTTTGTAAATTATCTTTACGATGGTGGCTATACTGTCCTCACTGACCTATGGAATTCATTAGACAGGAAAAACCACTTGGTGTAATTTATCACCTGCACAGCTTCAGTTCCAACCAGCGCATTCGTTTCAAAATTTTTTGTGCCGGCAGAAAAGCCGGAAGTTCCGTCGATCACTTCTGTCTTCTCGGGTGCAAACTGGATGGAACGTGAAACCTATATTTTTACAGGTGTTTTCACCGGCCATCCCAACCTCAAACGCATTCCTGAATGTGGAATACCTCGATTACTTCCCCATGCGGAAGGAGTATGCACTCAATCCCACCCGCGAGGACAAGGATGACGGATACTTTGGTCGTATTTAGTAATTTATTCCCTGATCATAAAAATACATCGATGACAGATTATCAGGAAAACGATTTTTCCACTGAAACAGGGGCGGATCCGCTGGACATCCCCTATACCACGCTTAACCTGGGTCCCACCCATCCTGCCACCCATGGCATCTTCCAGAATATTCTCACGATGGATGGCGAAAAAGTTCTGGATGCCGAACAGACTATCGGGTATATACACCGGGCATTTGAGAAGATTGCAGAACGGCGTACCTATTACCAGGTGACCCCTCTCACCGATCGTCTCAATTACTGTTCCTCCCTATCAATAACATCGGATGGCATCTCACAGTTGAAACTGCTCCAGCTGAAACCACCAAACGGATAGACTACATGCGCGTGATCATCTGGAACTCTCCGCATCGCCGATCACCTGGTGTGTAACTCTGTCATCGGAGTCGACACCGGTGCATACCGGGTTTGTGTATGTTTTCAGGAACGTGGATGTAAAATCTTTGGTGGCTCGCGTCTAACAACATCGGAAGAGTAGGTGGTTTTGAGAGAGATTTCAGCCTGAAGCAGGTAGAAAAATCAAACTTTCCTCGACAGGTTTCCGAAAATTCTCCGCGATTTCGAACGTCTGCTGATGCGTAACAGAATTTTCATGGACCGTACCATACATGTTGGAGGAATCACTGCGGAACGGGCGATGAATTATAGTTCACCGGACCCAACCTGCGTGCTGGAGTTGATTACGACGTGCGGTTATGACAGTCCGTATTCGTCCTATGGAGATTTTGATTTTATCATCCCGGTAGGTACTCACGGTGACTCCTACGATCGTTTCTGTCGTCAGGCCGAGATGTGGGAATCATACAAAATTATCAAGACCGCCTTCGAAAACCTTCGGAAGGAAAACATTACCTCGATGCCCCGCATGCAGTATGGCCGCCGAAGGAACAGGTTTACAGCCGTATGGAGCCACTTATCTGGCATTTCAAGCATGTGATGGGTGAAACGGGTATCCCGGCAGGCGAGGTGTATAACTGTGTGGAAGGAGGCAATGGCGAACTGGGCTTCTACCTGGTAAGCGATGGTGGACGCACTCCTTACCGGCTGCATTTCCGCAGACCTTCATTCATATATTACCAGGGATACAGCGAGATGGTCCGCGGAGGATTATTATCCGATGCCATCATCACCATGAGCAGCATGAACATCATCGCCGGGGAAATGGATGCATAACTAATTTCGATTACAGGCATGACAAGTAAGGGAAAAATAGCACATCAACTGTACACAAAGGAGAATAAGCCGGTATCCTTTTTCTCCTGAAACGCTTGAAAAAATCAGGCAGATTATCAAACGATACCCCGAAAGGAAAACGAAATCAGCCTGCTTCCAGTACTTCATATTTTAGAGGAAGAACTGGGCGGTACCTTTCGACCGATGTAATGGACTATGTGGCTTCCTCCTGGATATACAACCAATCGAAGTATACGAGGTAGCTACATTCTACACCCGTATTACCTTGAAAAAACCGGTAAATAGCAATCGAAGTTTGCCAGACCGGGCCCTGTGCCATTGCAGGTGGGGAGTACATCGTTGAGGTTCTCAAAGAAAATTGAATATTGCTGTGGGAGAAACAGCGGACGGTCTGTTCACGCGCTGCGCACTGTTGGATGCCTGGGAGCAGCGCATGCTCTTTTGATGATGCAGGTAAACACAGAGTTCTATGAGAAGCTCACCGAAGATAAAATTGACTGTTGGAAAATTTCAGAAAAACAAGTAAAGAAGATAAAGCTAAGGACTCAAGATGGGTAGAAAAATTCTTCTGAAAAACTCCACATCCAGGGAATCAACAGCGCTTCGATTTTATCGCAGGAATGGGGGTTACGGGTGGCTGAAATAGCCTTGGGAAAACAGCCTTCGGAGGAGTTGTTGTTGACGAGGTAAAGAAATCAGATACCTGCAACGGGGCCGCGAAGTGCCGGATTCCAGACCGGACTCAAATGGAGTTTTGTTGACCGTCTTCGGGCAAATCCTGTTTACCTTATATGCAATGCGGATGAGAGCGAACCGGGCACCTTCAAGGACCGTTTCATCATCATCTGCCTCATCTGCTTTTCTGGAAGGTATCCTGCTTTCCAGCTATGCCCTTAAGGCAAATACCTGTTACATCCTTAACCGGGGTGAATTCAAGACCCAGATGGGAACGCTCAACAAGGCAATACGTGAAGCACATGCCAATGGATTTCTCGGCAAAAACATAAAGGGATCCGGATTTGACCTGGAGGTACATGTGCATTCAGGCGCAGGAGCATATATCTGCGGTGAAGAAACGGCCCAGATCGAATCGCTGGAAGGGAAAAGGGGAAACCCCCGTCTCAAGCCACCCTTCCCGGCTGTAAAAGGTTTGTATGGCTGCCCCACCGTGGTAAATAATGTGGAAACCCTCGCTGCTGTTGTACCGGTTCTGGAAATGGGCGGCGTGGAATATTCACATATTGGAAAAGGCCCAAGTACCGGGACCAAACTGATATCCGCCTGCGGTAACATCAACAACCCGGGAGTTTACGAGATAGAAATGGGACTTCCGGTGGAAGAATTCATTTACTCCCCGGAATACTGTAATGGCATTGCGGGAAACAAAAAACTGAAGGCCGTCATTCCCGGAGGTTCTTCGGTGCCTGTGCTTCCGGCAGCGATGATGATAACCACAGCCAAAGGAGAACCTAGGCTGATGTGTTATGATCCAATGGCCGAAGGGGGATTTGAATCGGGTACCATGCTCGGATCAGGTGGATTCTACGTGTACGACGAAGATGCCTGTATGGTGCAGAATACATGGAACCTCGCGCGTTTTTATCATCATGAATCATGCGGACGGTGTTCGCCCTGTCGTGAAGGTACCGGCTGGATGGAAAGGTTCTCCATCGCATCGAGCACGGAAAAGGGAAGATCGCCAGATCTCGACCTGCTGGTGAGCATCTCGAAAAAATCGAGGGTAATACGATTTGTCCATTGGGGATGCCGCTGCCTGGCCTGTTGCCAGTGCAATACGTCATTTCAGACACGAATTTGAATTTCACATCGATCACCCTGAACTGGTACGCAACATAAATCATGGCTCCCCGAAAGGATTCATATCCTTCATTAGCTTACTAAACCGAGATGCAGAAAAAGGAAAATGTATGAAAGTAACAATAGATAATATTACTGTTGAGGTTCCGGAAGGCACAACCATTCTGGAAGCTGCACGCAAAATCGGGGGAGAAGTGGTTCCTCCGACAATGTGTTACTACAGTAAACTGAAGGGAAGTGGAGTAAATGCCTGCCTGGTAAAGGTAAGCCAGATGTCATCAGCTCCGCGCCCGATGCCTAAACTGGTCGCTTCCTGCAGTACTCCTGTGAATGAGGGAATGGTAGTGCGGAATATAACTTCCCGGAAGTTCTCGAGACCCGTAAAGCCATCGTGGAATTCCTCCTGATCAACCACCCGCTCGATTGTCCTGTGCGACCAGGCCGGTGAGTGCGACCTGCAGGACCTGAGCTTTGAGCATGGACTCGAGGTGTCACGTTACGAGGAGGAAAAGCGTGTATTTGAACAGATCGATATAGGACCCAACATCAAATTACATCAGAATCGTTGCATCCTTTAGCACCGTTGCGTTCTGGCAGCCAACCAACACCAACGGACGCATCCACGGTGTTCTTTACCGCGGTGATGTAGCCGAGATCTCGACCTTTAATTCAGAATTCCATCGATAATGAATTCTCAGGCAACGTGATCGATGTTTGTCCCGTGGGTGCTCTTACCGATCGTACCTTCCGTTTTAAGAGCAGGGTATGGTTTTCCAAACCCATGAATGCACATCGTGACTGCCCGACCTGTTCAGGGAAACCGTTGTATGGATGGCCCACGACGAGATTCTCCGTGTAACCGGCCGGAAGAGACATCACGGTGAGGTGGAAGAATTCATTTGCAACACCTGCCGTTTGGTAAAAAAAACCAAACGCGACTGGGTGATCGAAGGTCCCCGTCAAATTACCCGCCAATCTGTCCTTTCTGTGAATCACTACGAGAAGCTGAAAAAAGGAGCTGTTTTGAGCCCGGTTGACAAATTAATCATCGACAAAAGCGAGGAATAAGAAAATACTGTCATGGATATTACTGTATATAAATTTCTGCTCATTACCGGGATTCTGCTGGTAAGCCTGGGCATTGCCATGTATGCCACGCTGGCCGAACGTAAAATAGCAGGTTTTCTGCAGGATCGTCTCGGACCTGACCGTGCCGGCAAATGGGGTATCCTGCAACCAGTTGCTGATGGAGTGAAGTTATTCTTTAAGGAGGAGTTCATTCCCAGCAAGGCGGATAAATTTCTTTTTGTACTGGGTCCATCGCTCACGATGCTGGTGGCTCTGCTCACAACGGCGGTGATTCCCTGGGGACGTGATCTCGTTATAGGAGGTCAGACCTATCCCCTGCAGGTTGCCCAGGTGAATATCGGATTGTTATACATTCTGGCTGTAACCTCGGTGGGAGTTTATGGAATCATGATCGGCGGATGGGCTTCGAACAATAAGTATGCCCTGCTCGGCTCGGTGCGTGCCTCTTCCCAGATGATCAGCTACGAACTGGCCATGGGGCTCACCATTGTTTCCCTCATTCTTTTTTCCGGAAGTCTCGACCTGCGGCAAATCGTGGAGCAACAACATGGTTTTAACTGGAATGTGGTATACCAGCCACTTGGTTTTCTCATTTTTCTTATCTGTGCTCTCGCAGAAACCAACCGTGCACCCTTCGATCTTCCCGAGTGTGAAACAGAACTCATCGGAGGATACCACACCGAGTATTCAAGTATGAAACTTGGCTTCTATCTTTTCGCTGAATACATCAATATGTTCGTGTCATCAGCCATCATTGCAACACTCTTTTTCGGAGGATATAACTTCCCCTGGATGGATAGCCTGCCATTTTCATCCAATGTTATTGCACTTATCGGTACAGCTGTTCTCTTCATAAAAATTTTCTTTTTCATTTTCCTGTTTATGTGGATTCGCTGGACTCTCCCCCGGTTCCGCTATGATCAGCTGATGAAGCTCGGATGGCAGGTATTGCTTCCACTGGCCCTGCTCAACCTGCTCATCACCGGTGCCCTGGTGCTTTTTCTGCAGTGATAATGAATAAACAAGTAGTAAGACGATGCCGTTAACAAACAGATCGAAAGTTGTAACAGTTAAGACCATGAGTCTTGCTGAAAAAATATACCTGCCTGCGATAGCTACCGGAATGTGGATTGTGATAGGTCATTTCTTCCGCAGAAAACCTACCATCCGCTACCCTGAGAAAACAAGACCTTTTGCAGAGGTATTCAGGGGGCAGCACGTACTGAAACGTGATGAACAGGGTCGTGAACGATGCACTGCCTGTGGATTATGCGCCCTTGCCTGCCCTGCGGAGGCAATCACCATGGAAGCAGCAGAACGAAAGCCGGGTGAAGAAAATCTTTACCGCGAAGAAAAATATGCCCGCATCTATGAAATCAATATGCTCCGCTGCATTTTCTGCGGTTATTGCGAAGATGCCTGCCCCAAAGAGGCAATTTTCCTCACCAAAAGAATGGTAAGTCCTGAATACGAACGCGAACCTTTCATTTATACGAAGGACCGGCTTGTGGAATCCGCTGACCCTTCCCAGCGTATTGACATCTCCAAACGTCAGACCCCGATGGTTCTTGAATTTAAAAAAGATGTCCGCTTTCCCCATAACCAGTAAAAAGTAAGTAACCTATTCATCTATGACAGCAATTATTTTCTGGGTCCTTTCCGCAATCGTCATCCTGTCAAGCATCATGGTATTGCTTACCCGGAGACCCATCTACTGCCTGCTCTACCTGCTGGTGGCCTTTTTTGCAATGGCAGGCCATTTTATCCTGCTCAACGCTCAGTTTCTTGCAACAGTATATATCATTGTGTATGCAGGGGCCATCATGGTACTCTTCCTGTTTACACTTATGCTGATGAACCAGACCACGGAAGAACATCTCTCCAAATCCCTCAAGGCACGTGTTGCCTCTGTGATCGCCGGTGGCATGCTTATGGTTACGCTGGTTGGAGTTCTGCGTGATGCCTCCATTCCCCTGGCAAGCGGGGCAACCATTTCGCAGGTAGGACTGGTGAAACAAATCGGCCAGGTACTGTACAAGGAATACCTGCTGCCTTTTGAGGTTTCCTCCCTGCTCTTCCTCACTTCCATGGTGGGAGCCATCCTGCTCGCGCGCAAAGAAATGAGTTGAAATGAGGTGCTGGCCATCAGATGTTGGCTGTTGGCACGACCAACCTCAAAACACAAACAGTCCTTCTTAGGATCTAACCTGAACTTTTTAATTGCAAAACAAAATTTACATAAACTGATTTTTTCCTAAACAAAGTCCCCAATATATGGAACCTGTTGTCCACACCATTAAACTGATGCCCCTGGAATACTATATTTTATTCTGTTCCCTGCTTTTCACGATCGGGGTTATCGGCGTGCTCGTTAAACGAAATGCACTGGTGATTTTCATGTCGGTGGAACTTATGCTGAATGCAGTGAATCTTCTGTTTGCAGCTTTCTCGGTATACCACAACGATGCTGGCGGACAGGTAGCTGTGATTTTCATTATGGTGGTGGCAGCTGCCGAGGTTACCGTCGGTCTTGCGATCCTGGTTCTCACCTACCGCAATACCAAATCGATCGATATGAACCTGCTCACCCGACTGAAAGGATAAACAAACCGGAAATATTGAAAAGAAACAATGCAACTCATGAATAATATCCTTCCCATCATCCCCCTCCTTCCTTTGCTGGGATTTTTACTCAACGGGGTACTCTTCAGGAAAATGCCCCACAGGATTACCTCACTGGTAGCCTGTGGTTCGGTATTTGGATCCTTTGTCCTTTCCGTGATGGTAATCCTGCAGGTCATTAACAGCGGAACACCCCTGGAAATCAGTCTGGGTGAATGGTTCAGTACGAAAGGGCTCACTGTCTCCTTCAATCTTATGGCCGATCAGCTTACATCGGTAATGCTGCTCGTGGTAACCGGAGTGGGATTTCTTATCCATGTCTATTCCATCGGATACATGTCGCATGATAAGGGTTATAACCGGTTCTTCTCCTATATGAACCTGTTTGTGTTTTTCATGCTTGTACTGGTGATGGGGTCGAACTATCTCCTGATGTTCATCGGCTGGGAGGGTGTGGGCCTCAGTTCGTATCTGCTCATCGGATTCTGGTTTAAAAACGGTGAATATAACAATGCAGCACGTAAGGCATTTATCATGAACCGTATTGGCGACCTGGGATTCCTGCTGGGAATGATCCTGATGGCTGCACATTTCGGTAGTCTTGAATACAGGGAGGTGTTTACCAAAGCCACGCTCCTGCCTGTTGGTGACGGCATGCTTACAGCAGCCACCTTGTTATTGTTCATCGGAGCCATGGGCAAGAGCGCCCAGATACCCCTGTATACCTGGCTTCCGGATGCCATGGCAGGTCCTACACCTGTTTCAGCCCTCATACATGCAGCCACCATGGTTACAGCGGGTGTGTATATGGTTGCACGTTCACAGGTTATCTATATGCTTGCACCAATCAGCATGCAGGTAGTGGCGATTACCGGGCTGGCAACCGCCCTGCTCGCAGCATCCATTGCCCTTTATCAGAATGACATTAAGAAAGTACTGGCTTATTCCACCGTAAGTCAGCTGGGATACATGTTTATCGGCCTGGGTATGGGCGCCTTTACAGGTGCCATCTTTCACCTGGTAACACATGCCTTCTTCAAAGCACTGCTTTTCCTTGGAGCTGGAAGCATCATTCATGCCCTTTCCGGAGAACAGGACCTGCGAAACATGGGCGGATTGCGAAAAAAATTACCTTTCACCTTTATCACCTTCCTCATCGCGACAATAACCATCTCAGGTATTCCCCCTTTCGCCGGTTTCTTTTCAAAAGATGAGATACTGATGCATGCTTTCGAAAGCAATAAACTAATCTGGTTGGGAGGTTTGCTTGGGTCCATGCTTACAGCATTCTATATGTTCAGGCTTTTATATCTCGCCTTCTATGGGTCATTCAGAGGCTCCGCTGAAGGTGCGTCCCATATCCACGAGAGCCCTGCAGTGATGACCATTCCCCTGATAATTCTTGCTGCTCTTTCTGTTTTGGGTGGATTAATTGGTGTTCCAGAGGTACTGGGAGGTTCCCATGCACTGAATCATTTCCTGGCCGGTGCATTTCAATCGTCCATCACCAAGGCTGATGCAATATCCCATTCCACCGAAATACTGCTGATGGGAATCGCAGTTTCAGGTGCTTTACTGATGATCTTCCTTGCCTGGTTTGTGTATGTAAAGAATAAGAAACTCCCGGTGGCAGAAGAAGGGAAACTTTCCTTTTTCCCACGCCTTCTTGCAAATAAATACTACGTCGACGAATTATACAACCTGCTCTTTATCCGGTCCTCATCCTGGTTATCGGGCTTTTTACACGCTGTTCTTGAAACAAAAATCATTGATGGAACTGTAAATTTCACAGGCAATTCAGTAGTGTGGATGAGCGGGCAGTTTCGCAAACTACAACATGGTACAACGGGTTTTTACCTGGTATTCATGGTGCTCGGCATCATCGGGATGCTGATATTTGGTTTTATTTTTTAATAGGAAATTCTGATTAAAGACTCTTTGAAATGATAACGCTGGTTCTTATTCTTATTCCTCTGGTGGTGTCCCTGCTTCTGTTCACCCATGCATTCGGACGTCATTCACGCTGGATCGCAACCGGAACATCCATTGGAGAATTTGCCCTGAGCATCTTTGCCTGGCATTGTTTTAATTCAGGAGGATGTTATCTTTCGCTGGATCTTCCCTGGCTGGGAACGGCTGTTTCATTATCGCTGGGAATGGATGGGATCAGTCTTCTGCTGGTACTGCTTACCACTTTTTTAATACCGATAATCCTCGCGGCTTCCTTCAATCACGAATACAGCAAAAAACCTTTCTTCCCCGGCCTGGTACTGCTCATGCAGGCTGCCCTGATTGGTGTTTTTACCAGCCACGACGGTCTACTTTTTTATGTATTCTGGGAACTGGCCCTTATCCCGATCTATTTTATAGCCGCCCTTTGGGGAGGAGCCGACCGGATAAGGATAACCATTAAGTTTTTTATTTATACACTGGCTGGAAGCTTATTTATGCTTGTGGCCCTTATATTTCTTTATACCAGGACGGCAATACCTCACAGTTTCAGCATCTCAGCCCTCACCTCCGTTGCACTCAATCCCTCGGAACAGGTATTTGTATTCTGGGCTTTCTTTCTCGCTTTTGCCATTAAAATCCCTGTTTTTCCCCTGCATACCTGGCAACCGGACACCTACACCGTTGCCCCGGCTGCAGGTACCATGCTCCTTGCAGGCATTATGCTCAAAATGGGGCTTTATGGGTTGATCCGTTTTATTCTGCCCATGAATTCACCCGAATTGTATACCTCCTTCATCCTGGCTTTCGGTCTGGCAGTTACCGGCCTGTTGTATGCCTCATTTATCGCGCTAAAACAAAAAGAGATCAAGCGGCTCTTTGCCTATTCCTCGATGGGACATGTGGGCTTAATTGCGGCAGCACTCTTCTCACAGACATCGGCAGGTCTTGAGGGAGGGATGTTTCAAATGCTTGCGCACGGGGTAAATGTGGTTGGACTCTTCTATCTTGCCGACCTGCTGGATCGCCGGACAGGTACCACAGAACTGGCATCACTTGGAGGACTTGCCAAATCCATGCCACGTTTTGCAATCGTAACAATGATTATGATGCTGGCCAGCATCGGCCTCCCTCTCACCAATAGTTTTGTTGGAGAGTATCTCATGATATCAGGAATCTTCAGCTGGAATCCATGGCTTGCGGCCCTGGCCGGACTGAGTATCATCCTGGGAGCAGTTTACATGCTTCGCTTCTATCAGCATACATTTTACGGTGAATCCAGGCAGGAGAACAATTATGCAGACCTGAATGCCACGGAAATGCTTACCCTCACCCCAATCCTGATCATGGTTTTCTGGATGGGTCTGGCCCCTGGTACCTTCCTGCGCCTGGCAATGCCTGCACTCGAATACCTTGTTAAATAAGCTGAATTCGTTTTTTGATTTAACCGACAGTTCCCGATGAATACCTTAATTTCAGTAGCAATCCTTGGCATCCTTACCATGTTTGCAGGGATATTTAATAAGAAACAATGGGTGCTTCCTGTTTTTCAGGCAGGCCTGCTCATCTCCATCCTCATCACAGCCTGGACACTCCGTACTGATGCATATTATTACAATAACATGATGCATGTTACAACTGCATCCAATGCATTTACCCTGCTGCTTCTGCTCATAACCATGGCCATCGGAGCCATCTCGGCCTACTATTACCGGGATGTGAAAAAACCACTCGAGGATGAACATGCCGTATTGCTTTTCTCCCTTGCCGGAGCGCTTGTTATGCTTTCGTACAATCACCTGATCATGCTTTTCCTGGGCATCGAGATCCTGAGTGTCTCGCTGTATGTCCTGGCAGGGAGCAAGAAAACATCATTCTTTTCGAACGAGGCAGCCATGAAGTATTTCCTCATGGGCTCCTTCTCCACAGGATTTTTCCTGTTTGGTATGGCTCTTGTTTACGGAGCAAGTGCCACATTGTATCTTCCGCAGTTACATGACTTTCTTGCCGGAGCAGGTCATCTCACCCCCATGATGAAAGCAGGCTTTGTCCTGATGATGGTGGGTCTGGGATTCAAAGTAGGATCGGCTCCTTTCCATTTCTGGGTACCCGATGTATACCACGGGTCGCCTACAATCATTACAACATATATGGCTACGGTGAGCAAGATTGCATCATTCTATGCTCTGTACAATCTTCTTTCAGCTTTTGCTCCTGTTGCAGGATTCTGGGCACCCTTGCTGGCTATCATGGCAGCCGTTACCATAATACTCGGAAATGTTACAGCTGTTTACCAGCAACGTGTAAAACGCATGCTGGCATATTCCGGTATCGCGCATACGGGCTATATGCTCATGATGCTGGTTGTGATCAGTCCTTCCACACCAAGCACCCTGCTCTATTACAGTGCAGCATACGCAGTGGCTACCATCGCCGCCTTTGCCATTCTTATTCCCGTTCGCGAGAACTCAGGCAGCGGATCCTTTGATGCATTTAACG
This sequence comes from Bacteroidales bacterium, assembly GCA_046329925.1. Lineage (GTDB taxonomy): Bacteria > Bacteroidota > Bacteroidia > Bacteroidales > JAAYUG01 > JAXLTS01. The sequence continues at coordinate 451,482 of JAXLTS010000001.1, read as the reverse complement.
GGCTTACAAGCAACAACAAACTTTTTGCATTCGTGATTGCTCTTTCGATGCTTTCTCTCACAGGAATTCCTCCACTGGCAGGCTTCTTCGGAAAATACTTTGTTTTCCTCGATGTAATCGAAAAAGGATATACCTGGCTTGTTCTCATTGCCATCCTGGGTTCGATGGTAAGCATATATTATTATTTCAGACTGTTGCAGGCCGCATTCCTGAAACCCGGTACGCTTCCGGCAATTAAAACAAGTGCTATTTATCGTATCATGCTGGCCCTGCTGGGAGTATTGATTCTGTCCTTCATCTTCTTTAATCACCTGATGCCCCTCAATTAGGGAGGATATTATTCCATTCAACGGGTTCTCTGCCTTCTGCCTGTCGTCTGACACAGGCAGGATATAAGCTTCATGCCTGAAACTGAATTCATTACAATTCCGGTTTATTTCATCTACCTTTATGCTGGTATTCTGAGGATGCAATTTGTGTTATCAGAAAAGAATGCAGCATTTTATTCACATCCAAATTTATTGAAATATGAGCCAGGAAACGCGACTTGCCGTACTGATTGACGGCGACAATATACCATCGGCATATACCAAGGAAATGATGGAGGAAATTGCCAAATACGGGAATCCAACCATCAAGAGGATCTATGGCGACTGGACCAAACCTAACCTGGGTAAATGGAAAAGCATTCTGCTGGAAAATGCAATTACACCCATGCAGCAATATGCCTATACCGAAGGGAAGAATGCCACCGATTCGGGAATGATCATCGATGCCATGGATATTCTTTACTCCGGAAGGGTGGACGGGTTCTGCATCGTATCCAGCGATAGCGATTTTACAAGGCTTGCAACGCGATTGCGTGAAGCAGGGATGAAGGTAATTGGCATCGGGGAACGCAAAACACCTGAACCCTTTATTGTTGCCTGTGATAAATTCATTTACATCGAAATCCTGAAAGGAGAATCGAAGGAAGAGGATACCAGGGAAAAGAAGGGCAGCTCCAAGAAGAATGAGGTTGAAAAGATCACACCTAAAGTGATAAAACTCATTGCCACCACTATTTCTGACATTGCAGACGATGACGGCTGGGCCTTCCTGGGAGATGTAGGCAGTCTGCTTCAGAAGAAACAACCCAATTTCGACTCCAGAAACTACGGGTTTGAGAAACTAACTCCCATGATCAAATCGACCAACCAGTTCGAGATAGAACCACGGGAGAGCGCAAAGGGCAAATTTAAGCTTATCTACGTCCGGAATAAGAAGTAAAACCGGGGCAGTGAGCGAAATTCCCGGCAAAATTTAAAATCAGTAGGGATTCACGGTCCTTTAGTGTACCTTTGTGCTAATTATCGTTCCATGCATCTGTTTGTACCAGTACACCTTTACATGGATTATCATTTTTTAACTAACAAAGGGAAATAAGCGCATGGGTAGATCGCATGAATCATTTAACAAGCGGGAAGTTCGCAACAGGAAAGAGAAAAAGAGGAAAGAGAAAGAAAAGAAAAAACTCGAAAAAAAGGATACCCGGGATGGTAATGATCTTGACTCGATGATTGCCTATGTGGATGAATTTGGTAATATCTCCTCCACTCCTCCCGATCTGAGTAAGAAAGTACAGATTAACGCCGAAGATATAGAAGTCTCCATCCCCCGCAATAGGGTGGAAGATACTTCAAGCAACATCAGAAAGGGAATTGTTACCTTCTTTAATCACAGCAAGGGATTTGGTTTTATCCGCGACCTGGAAAGCAAAGACAGTATTTTTGTTCATATCAATAGTTTGTCGGAACCCGTGGAAGAAAATACCCGGGTAAGTTTTGAAGTTGAAAGAGGAATCAAGGGCCTGAATGCAGTGAATGTTAAGATTGACAAAGGTACTCCGGCCACAAACACGGCCTCACCTGAGGCATCCTGATCCCCCCGATTCCTGATACAAAGCCAGGAATTACATCCTGATCATGTGTAATCACCTGTTTTGATTGCCTGATGCCCCTTTTGCAGGGACCAGGGTTTTATTCCCGGAGTATATTTTACGATGGGAAATAATTAAATCCTCCTGATTATGCTGGTACAATCCGTGAAATATTCAAATGATAAGGGAATGGATTTTATCCGGGACCTGAGATTGAAAGTTGATGAATACTTCAATTCCCGGAAACTCTCCAAAAAAGCAACCCCCGGCATGGTCATCAAGTCCATATTCATGCTGGCCTTGTATTTTGTCCCCTATTTCCTCAGTCTTTCCGGCCTGATCAACAGTCCCTGGGGCATATGGGTTCTCTGGGTGGTGATGGGACTTGGCATGTCGGGAATCGGACTATCCATTATGCATGATGCCAATCATGGGGCATATTCTTCAAAGCCATGGATAAATACCTTCCTGGGCTATTTCCTCAACCTTATCGGCGGAAGTTGTGTTAACTGGAGGATGCAGCATAATGTACTGCATCATTCATATACCAACATCGACGGCCTGGATGAAGATATCAGCATCACAAAGATTCTACGCTTCTCACCCCATCAACCCTGGAAAAAAATGCACCGCTACCAGCATCTTTATGCCTGGTTCCTTTACAGCCTGATGACCATCGACTGGATCCTTTTTTCCGATTTTGCCCAGCTGTCCCGTTATCATAAAAAAGGACTTACCAAAGGTCAGAACAGGTCCTACAGGGCACTTGTAATTGAATTGATTATATCCAAAGCAGTTTACGCAGGGTATGTGATTATAATACCCCTCCTCCTGCTCGATATCGCCTGGTGGCAGTACCTGCTGTGCTTTCTCAGCATGCAACTGGTCTGTGGCTTCATTCTGGCTGTTATTTTCCAGCCTGCCCATGTGGTCCCTACCTCAGAATATCCCATGCCCGATCAGACAGGGAAAATAGAAAACAGCTGGGCGGTACACCAGATGCTAACAACCTCCGACTTCGCTCCCAAAAGCCTTTTGTTTTCGTGGTTTGTGGGAGGACTGAACTTCCAGGTGGAACACCATCTGTTCCCTAATGTATGTCATGTACATTATAAAAAACTTTCGAATATCGTTCGGAAGACAGCGGAGGAATTTGGCATCCCGCATTATTCGCAGCGAACCTATCTTGGTGCTCTCGTGGAGCACGCCCGCATGCTGCGTTCCCTTGGAAGACATCCATCAACCGCAGGTATGCCCTGATTTTTTCAACATTCCTTCTTTGGACCTGCTCTGGTTCCGGAAAAATGGTTTCCGCTTTTCCTGGTTAGGCTGCCAAAAATCAATTCCACTTTCCCGACATTTATAGTGTCCTGATTTTCGATTTCGTAACCGGATCGTGTATCAGGTGTTTTGAAAATATTTCATATAACTTTACATACAATAACCGTTCTCAAAACACCCTGCCCTATGAAACATGCTTTTCCAAAAATTTTCCCGGTTTTGTTATGTTGCATACCGGGTATATTTTCAACCCTCCAGGCGCAAATATTTACTCCGGGCTGGATCGGCACAAGTGTCATTCCCGACTCAGTATTCCTGAATTCCAACAGCTGGACACTAAATGTTGCCGATGCTGGAAAAAGCGATCATATTGCGGTCGATGCCTCAGGTGATACCTTGCAGATTCATTGGGTTCTGGGATCCGGAGACCGTGACAAATGGGTACAGTGTTACATCTATTTTTCCACCCCACGTTCGTTTACGGGATATGACCTTTTCGGATTCGACCTCAAAGGGATGAATATTACCGGAGAAGTTGGTTTTGAGTTGAAGCTGGAAGATGGCACACACCAGGCAGCCGTGCGATGGGAGAAAATTGCCGGGCTTAACCGCTGGGCAAATAACCTCTCTGTTTCCAAAAAACAATTTGACAATTCTTCGCCCCTCAACTGGAACAGCATCCGTGTGATCTCGCTTGCGGTTTATGCTCCAAGGGTCACCGCAAACCTGAACATGCAAAACGGAGTCGTAAAGATCAGTCCGTTGCGTGCAACCACCATGGCCAACTGGCCGCGTGTCACAGAACGCGAACTCATCGATCCTTCGGGATTAAGTTCTGTAAAAGAGAATGCGGTAAATGCACTTATTAGCCGGCAAAAAAGCACCGGCCTTCTTACCACCTGGGCTGAAGACGGAACATCATGGCTTTACGGGCAGGGCCTGGCCTTGAAGGCCCTCAGCCTGGAAGGCAGCTGGGTGGGAGGTGTACCCTCCAATGCGGCTGCTGTTGCTGCCGAGAAACTGGCCCTGTTCCTTGTCAACCATCAGCAACCGGAAGGTTACTGGCCCCGTGCGTGGAACTCCTCAACAGGGACCGTAACCGTGATGCGTGAAGCCGATGGAACCATCTGGATGGGAGATTTTCCATGGCCCATCACCGGATTGCAGGCCTATTACAAGAAAAGCGGTGACAGCCGTGTCAAAACATCCATCGCCAAAGGATTGGATTTCCTTACTCCCCTCATCCAGGATGATGGAAAATTTTTCACAAAGAATCCGCAAACAGGAACTACCTATGAGGTGGCCAGTTGTGAAGCATATGCAGCGGCCATCCTGAGCCTCCAGGAATCGGGAGATACCGCCCGTGCCAATGATTTGCTCCGGTATATCTCATCGCACGGATGGGATTCAGGACTCCGCTGTTGGAGGGAGGCCACTTACAGCGACCGTATCGTACTTTTTGCCAACACCTGGATGGCATATTATAACTTCCAGCTCGGCGAGATACAAAAAGGGCTTGACGCACTAACCCTTGCCGGCAAGGTCCTGTACACAAAGGGGAGTGGCGAGTTCTACGGAATGGACGGTATCGTTCCGCTGGCCGTATGGTATGAAGGTACCCTTTCCTATATATCTGTTGGCGGTCCGGGAAGCAGCCAATTGATGGAAGATATTGCAGCAAGAATTCATCCTGATGGAATGGTATCCCACTATAACGAAAACCTCGGAGGTATGGGCGGTATATGGGCTGTCGACTGGCACAGCCTGGACGGAACCTCATGGCTGTATTTTACAACTGCAGGAGTATCTCCGTTCGAGGTTATGGAAGGTATTCCCGTTGGAATTAATACCCCTGAGCCAATTCCATCCGATGAATATTTCAGAATCAACAGCGATCCGGATGGAAAAATCCATATACAGCCTTTAAGCCTTGAACAACAGGAACTGCTTGTGCGTTTATTTTCCATGGATGGGAAAGTACTTCTGGAGAGAAAATATATTTGCGGAGGCGAAGAATTGGTGATCACTCCCATCATGCCATTACAATCAGGGATCTACCTGGTTCAGGTGATTGGCAAAAACTGGTCAGGCACCAAAACTATTATTGAATAGGAATAGATACATTTTCTCCCTATAACCATAGTGGAATCAATACTTTAAATTAATCACTTTTTCTTTGTGAAAGATTGAACCTTGGAGCCCTGGTGGCAAAAAAACTTACAAATGAGATCAGTTCTTCATTCGCGCTTCCCCTGGAAGAGTTTGTGTTTAGTCCTGATTACACTACTGCTGCTTGCCTCATTTAATACCGGCAAGGATTGGGACCTGGAAAAGCTGAACACTGCAAAGGATGCAAGCTATCTTTCCGATCTCGAGAAAGAAGTAATCCTCGAGATGAATATGGTACGCTCCGATCCTGCCCGCTATGCTGCAGAGATTATCCAGCCAAGGCTTAAGTTTTATAACGGTAAAAAATATGTTGTACCAGGAGAGGTGATCCGTATCAACAAGGAAGGCAAAAAAGCTGCAGAGGAATGCATAAAGGCACTGAAGAAAGCGAAGAAAGCCGGTCTTTTGCATCCTTCGGAAGGGATGTCGAAAGCTGCGAGGGACCATGCCACCGATCAGGGTAAAACCGGAAAGATAGGACATGATGGCAAAGACGGCAGCAGCTCAAAAACACGTATTGAACGTTATGGTCAATGGGATATCACCATCGGTGAAAACATCGATTACGGGAATGAAACCGGACGCGAAATTGTTGTATCGCTGCTCATCGATGACGGGGTCTCCTCACGCGGACACCGTAAGAACATCCTGAATTCCCAGTATGTCATAACAGGGGTGGCATATGGCACTCATCCCATCTACCGTACCATGTGCGTGATTGATTATGCCGGTAGATATACTGATAAAAGATAGATACAATAGAACACGCCCGCCTGCCGAAGCACCAGCCATAACGTCGTCGGGCAGGGATGGCATGGTAAACCACAGATTATCACGGATCATTTTTCAATTTATTTAACCTGTGTTTATCCGTTCAATCCGCGTCATCCGTGTTCCATTTTTTCAGAATCGCAGAGATAAGCAACTCAATCCTCCATCCAGTTTCCGGAACTCTGATACATCCACGGCGATAGTCTCCAATCCGGCGGCCTCAATCCTTCTCCTGCTCTCTGGAAACCCATCCGGTACAAGCACCTTATCGTTTACACGTATGCAGTTGGCAGCATAACTTTCATTCCCGGGTATTTCAATTAATCTGAATTTTTTGAATTCCTCCTTCAGCAAAAACTCACCGCAGGCAACCAGGATGTTATCCTCCAGGTAGGCAAGTCCGGTTTTGAGATGAAGCACTTTTTCGAGAGTCACCATGGAGCCAGTCATCCCATGACTTTCCAGGATGCAGATCATCTGCTCCGCCCCTGGCCGGTTGGTTCGTTCCGATAGACCTATATAGTAATGACTCCCTACCATCATTATATCACCTGCTTCTACGGTTCCCGGCGCTTCAATCTCTTGCAGCTTTTCAAAATAAAACTCCAACACGCCCCGCATTCCGGAAGTTTCGCCACGGCGTGAAATCGCCCCGGGACGGGTGATAATACCACAGACAGGTGTTATCAGTGCCACATCTTCGATGAAGGTGGAATCAGGGAATTCTTCGAGTGGAGGCAGCACATGCACTTCAACATGGCAACTTGAAAGAGCTGCAATATAGTCCTCATGTTGCCGGCAGGCAAGTTTATAATCGGGCAATCCCAGGCCGGCCGTAGTGATCCCCTGCACCATATTCCTGCATGGTGTACGAACGATTGCATAATGAAACATACTTTATCAGTTATTATTACTTCTTTTTCCACTGCCAGAGAAAAATCAGCCCGATCAGTGCAGGAGGTAGACTTATCAGCAGAAAAGTAGTGAGGACATTATATGTACTAAACCAGATTGTGAAAAACAAGGCAGCGAGAATAAAAAGTACTCCCCCGATGTGCGGGTATTTCCAAGCTATGACCAGTGAAATAAGCAACAGAACTGTCGGAAGCAGGTGAATTAGAAAACCAAGCAGTTTCCTCCCTAGGGGGGCATCTCCTTCGAAGGCATCCGCAGCAAACATCGAAATAAAAAGGATAAACAGGATGGCCAGAATCCTGGGTGTCCACAACAACAGATTTTTCATGGTACGGCGCTTTTATCAGTGCATACTTGTTAATATAAAGGTACGAAGGAAATGAGGAAATCATTCCATTTACAGTAAAATATATTGCACGCCCCAAATCAGGTGAGAATCAATTATCTTTAGGGTACAATTATAAATCCTACGCCATCATGTCATCACAATGGTACGAGCGCCTCTTCCGTAATTATGCACGGAAGTATGAAGAAGAAGAATTCACCAAAGGCACGTTGGGGGAATGCGATTTCATCGAGGCGGAAGCAGACAGTAATAAAAACACTTCCATACTCGATATTGGCTGCGGAACCGGTCGCCACTCCATCGAGCTGGCACGCAGGGGCTATCGTGTTACCGGGCTTGATCTTTCAGAATCCATGCTGGCAGTTGCCCGCAGCAGAGCCGTGGCAGAAAAACTTGATATTCGTTTTATACAAGCCGATGCGCGTTCCTTTTCCTTTCCCGGGGAATTCGGGCTGGCCATCATGTTGTGCGAAGGAGCGTTCCCGCTGATGGAAACAGATGCGATGAATTTCAGGATCCTGCAGAATGCCGCTGCCGCTCTCAAACCCTGTGGTAAACTGATCTTCACCACGCTCAACGGGCTCTTCCCGCTTTTTCATTCTGTGAAGGATTTTCTGGAATCCAACAAGGGTACCAGCCCGGTGACAAATCTCGCCAACAATTTCGACCTGATGACCTTCCGGGATCATTCAACCATCACGCTGGATGATGATTCAGGCACTCCGATGGAACTGCAATGCAATGAGCGATACTATGTCCCATCAGAAATCCGCTGGCTGCTTGAGTCGCTTGGGTTTAACAATATTCACATTGGGAATGCCCGACTGGGAGCATTCAGCCGTCAGAACCCACTCACCACGGAGGATTTTGAAATGCTTGTTATCGCTGAAAAAATAAACTGATCTGAATCAGAAACTATAGCAACTTGATCTTCTCCAGCTCTTCACGCTGTTTTTCCAATCCGGGAATAACCTCCTGCGGACTCCATCTCTTCGTTTCAAAAACATCAAGGAAGAGTTTTTTGTAATAGCTGATCCCCTCCATCAGATTAGTCCGGAAGCTGTCAAAGTATTTCCGCTGTTTATCCGTAATTGGTTTTACTGAGGTTTGAACCTGGTTCCGGAGATAATCCACATACAACTGCAGCTCCTTAACAAACATATGCGGACGTGTTTGTTCATTTACCAGGTTCTGTCGGCCATAGATATGCTGGATCATTTCCTTCAGGCTGGATACCCTGTTGAAATACGCAGCATTGGGGCCGGGGCATACAGATACTCCTGGCCCTTCAACTTTTGTATTTAGGTTATTTACGAGCAATGCAGAGGTCCCAAGGCCCACACAGATGCAGGACTTGTCAGTTATCTGTTCGACAGCCGCTGAATATTCGTGAGGTGCAAGATCCTGGCCGGCCAATTCATTTATTTTCCTTTTCTGGTACTGACGGGAGGCTGTACAAATAGGCTTGTCAGTAAATTCTGTATTCAATGATGCGTATTGCTTTGGGCAATAGCTGCCAGGTCTTCCCTCCACAATCCACCTTTGTTTTTCAGCATCCTTGCTGTTGTTTCGCAGGCTATTAAAAGGAACACCAAGAGGTGAAATATTACTCAGGTAAAGATCCTCCTCACCTGCTTTTGCGATCTCATCGAGTGTTTCGGAATCTATGTTCACCACTTCAGGAACCAGCAAAAAGGGAGTCCCCCAACCTACCGAGTCAAGTTTGTAATAGTCGAGCAGAAATTCATGTTCCGAAGAAGTTCCGACACCTCCCTGGGCTGTAATTTTTATTCTGTAAGGAGTCTGGGGTAACATTCTGTTCGAAGTTCTGAGAGCCTCCATATAAATCCTCTCAAGTTCCCTGTGCAATTCTTCTCTCCTTGTCTTGAATTCTTCCAGAACCGGGCCCAGCAGGAAACCCTCGGTAGCAAATGCATGGCCACCACAATTCAACCCCGACTCTATCCTGAATTCAGTTACCCAAAGACCCCGTTTGGCCAGCATCTTCCCTTGTATCAGTGCTGAACGGAAATCACTTACCTTAACGATGATGGTTTTCTTCAGTTGGCCATCGCTGTCGGGGAAAAAGTCATCAAATTTCTCAAAATATCCAAAAAGACGCGGATTCATTCCTGCAGAAAGCACGATGGCTGAATTCAGTCTGCTGTTTGCAAAGCCACGCAATGCAGCGTGTGCATCGTTATATTCAACAGGCAGTTTCTCGTCACCCTTGTAATTATCTTTATCAAGTTTGGTCATGATGTTCACATCGATACTCCCGGGATGCAGATTCTTCTCGATCCACTCGGATATCTCATGTTTCATCGGGCTGTTCCGGATAAACTCCTCAAAGCGATGTCTTACTTCAGAGAAAGTTGGCAGCATCTGGATAAAAGCATCCAGTTCATCAGATTTCTCGGCAAGTTTTTCTTTCAGCTCCTTAAACCGACTTTGTACCATCGTATCCATCAGGTCGAGGTACAGGGTAATGCGTTTGGCTCTGAAATCTTCAATTTTTTCAGTAATCCCCTGAAAAGGAAGATTCAGTTTCATACTGTGAAATTCCCGCATCTTTTCCATGAGTATATCATCCACCAGGGAAATCACAGAGGATATCCCCAGGTGTGCAACTCTTGCGGGGGTATCAATGGTATACCCTATTCCCATCACCGGGATGTGGAAGTTATGCATCTCTATTCTGTTTCTCATTATCCTTCTTTCGGTGGACCCCAAAGAAAGGCAAATTAATTGAGTAATCGGGTTAAATAAACTATTTCACCCGAAATTGAAGCAAATCAGACCCTTTGGCATGGCTTACCGGCGCACCTGTCGGGAAACAAGACAGATACGCTTGACCCTGCAATCTCCGGGCTCTTATTTTTTTAATTCATCCGCCTTGTAAATGTTGTTTTCCTGCAGATATCCGTCTGCCACCACGGTAAGTTTGATGGTTTCGCGGTTCACCACCATCGGGGGCAGTAATACGGAAGGAACCATTCGTTTCCCGTTATTCAGGCTGAGATTGATATTTCCGCATGACTCACCTGAAGCCAGCCGGAAGGCCAGTTCCGCTGCGCGGTTTGCAATGGCCTCGATAGGCTTATAGACTGTCATGGCTTGTGTACCGGAAACGATACGCTGGCAAGCCAACAATTCGGCATCCTCCCCGGAAACGAGTACTTTTCCGTCCAGGTCAGCCTCCTCAAGTGCCCGTATTACACCTGTAGCCAGGTCGTCATTTGCAGCGAGCACTGCGTCCACCTTTCTATTTTTAGCCAGGCACTCCTTCATTTTCTGGTACCCTTCTTCCTTGTCCCATTTTTCCACAAACTGGTCGTACACTACCTGGATATCACCATTTGCAATGAGGGGGCTCAGTACATTCATCTGGCCTATTTTCATCATGAATGAGTTATTATCGCTGGTAGCCCCGCCAATGATTGCATAATTCCCCTTCGGACAGCCCCGTGTAAGGTAATCAGCCTGCAACCGGCCTACCTCCTCATTATCAAAGGAGATATACATATCGAGATTGCAGTTGCGGATAAGCCGGTCGTAAGAAATGACAGGAACCTTATATTTATGTGCCAGTGTTACAATCCTTGCCGCATCATTCTGATCCACAGGAACAATGACAAGAACCCTGATCCCCTCATCCAGCAACTTCTTTGCCTGGTCGTACTGTTTCTGCGGATCCCCTTCTGCAGTCTCAGTAACCACCACCCCTCCCAGGTCCCTGACCTTTTCCATGAAAACATCCTTGTCTTTGGTCCACCGTTCCTGGATGAAACTATCCATTAACAGACCTATTTTGATTTCCTTCTGGCATGCACCTAAAATGAAACAGGCAGCAATACATGCCACGCCGAGTATCAGTTTCCTGGTATTCATGACAAGCGAATTTAAGGATTAAGCCATCACACGGAAGAACGCTTTACAATACTAAAGGTAATACAAGAACAGGGCCTGATCCAATAAAATCCCGAAAATTGAACCTTTCCAAAAACTGCTTTATAATTATACTGGTAATGAACGTCTTCAGCATAATGTACCTCCTTTAAAGCAGTCATCCCTGAAATAATTTTGTAGGTTCCCTGTCTATCCCTGGTATGGCAAACCGCCCAAAACCACTAACTTTGAGTTACCGCATAATTATCCCCCCTGAAAACCTAGGGGATTCCAACGGGACTGCCTTAAAAAACATTTTTTACCTAACCGAAAACGATGATGCCCGGCCACAGAAGAATGCTTTTTATCCCTGTACTTTTCCTGAATTTATTTTCTGCGGTAAATGCCCAGCGTACTACGCTTTCCCTCAATGGAACATGGGAGATCGGGGAAAGCATGGAAGCGGGAAATATACCTGCCAAATTTGAACATACCATTCAGGTTCCGGGCCTCGCAAACATGGCAGTGCCTGCATTCACTGATGCCGGGAGCTATTTCAGTGCAGATTACCTCAACAATTACTTTGTAAAAACCTATGTTGAAGGGATTCCGTCTCTTCCACCCGGGGAGAGCAGAGGTGTAAACCGGCAGCCCAGAAACTATTATTGGTACCGAACCAGCTTCGAAATCCATGAAAAGAAGGAGCTTTGCCTCCTGCGTATCAATAAAGCCCAGTTCGGTACCAGCGTCTGGTTGAACGGGAAACTTATCGGAGAACACCTGGGATGTTTCAGTTCAGCAACATTCGACATAACCGGAGCATTGAAGAAAGCCGGGAAAAACATTTTACTTATCAGGATTGGAGCTCATCCCGGTGTATTGCCCAAAGAGATTCCTGCGGGTTCGGATTATGAAAAAGTTCGATGGCAGGCAGGTATCTATGATGATGTTTCGGTTATCAGCTGCAACAATCCCTTTATCGGGAATATACAGGTTGCCCCGGATATTGTCCGCTCCCGCATTGTGGTACAAAGCCGGATAATCAACAAAGGGTCCGCACGACCTACCAGCTTCGACTACCTGATTATTGAATCACGGTCCGGGTTACCTGTCGGGCACGCCAAAAGCAGCAACACTATTATAGGTTCCGGTGAAGAAATCATTATTACGGACACCATCAGTATACCCAATGCGAAGTTTTGGAGTCCTGAAAATCCCTTCCTGTACACCCTGAAAATGAAAACCGCCGGAGATGATATGGATATTCGATTCGGGATGCGGGAGTTCCATTTTGAAACTGCAACAAAAAGAGCATGGCTCAATGGTAAAATAATTTTTCTCCGGGGAACAAATATCACTTTGCATCGCTTCTTCGACGATCCGCTCTGCGGTAATAATCCATGGGATGAAGCCTGGGTACGAAAATTACTGGGAGAAATTCCGCAAAAATTCAACTGGAATGCCATGCGTTTCTGCATAGGGCCCGTCCCCGATAAGTGGCTGGATATTGCAGATGAATATGGATTGATTATCCAGGATGAATTTTTTATCTGGCCACAGCACCCGGAATGGTCGAAGGGTGCCATAAAGGATGAAGTGAAACAATGGATGACCGATGCCTGGAACCATCCCTCGGTTGGTTGGTGGGATATCTGTAATGAAAATAATTCCGAAATGCTCCGGGAAATCATTCGTGAACTACGCCCTCTCGATCTGTCCGGAAGAGCCTGGGACAATGGATATGGGCTGCCCGTAGGCGCAGACGATCCCATTGAAGATCATCATTACCTGAACTTTTCCAATCCCGCACTTGATTTTTCAGTTTATGAAAAGGGGGTTGCTGCAAAAACCACCAACTCGCCCCATCCCTCCGCTCATGCCTGTGTATTGAACGAATATGGATGGCTATGGCTCAACCGCAAAGGAGAGCCTACTATCCTTACAAAAGAAGTGTATACCCGGATTGCTCCGGATGCTGCCAATGAAAAACGTATTGAGACGTATGCATACCTGCTGGCTTTGGAGACTGAATACTTCAGAGCGCATCGTAACTATGCCGGGGTGCTTCACTTTACATTGCTTACAGGTGATTTCTATAAGTCAATAACCGGGGATTTGTTTGCTGATCCGGTAAAACAAATTATTCATCCTGCCTACGAAATATATCTCACCGAAGCCTTCAGACCACTCGGCGTTTTTGTGAATCTGAGCAACGATTCGATTGCAGCAGGAAGGTCACTGCTCCTCCCAGTTATGCTTGTAAACGATAAACCTCAGGCTTGTTCGGGAAAAATTATCATTGAGCTAACCGCCGGTGGAAAAACCGAAATACTTCCTCCTTTACCATTCTCTATCGGAGCATTGGGTGCAACAACAGTTGAATACACTGTTGTTTTTCCAAATGTAAAAGGGAACTGCCATTTGGAAGCCATTGTGTCGGGATCGATCGATAATACACCAACACATTGCCGTCGGAAATTTTATTTGTATTAAAAATTTAAAAAACAATTCAATGGAACTGCGTTCCCGGAATATATTGCTCCGTCCCTGGCAGGAAGAAGATGCTTCCGGCCTGGCAGAATTGGCCAACAACCGGAATATTGCCGATATGCTGCGCGACGGCTTTCCCCATCCCTATACCCTGGTGGATGCCGTTTCCTGGATACATTCAACAATTGCGGTAAATAATCCACCCACTCTTTTTGCAATCATGTTTGAAGAAAAACTGGCAGGTGGTATCGGCATTCTGCTCAAGGATAATATTTATCGTAAAAATGTTGAAATCGGCTACTGGATTGGGGAGACCTTTTGGGGAAAAGGAATTGCTACAGAGGCGGTAAAACTGATTGTGGAATATATTTTCCGAAATTTCAATGTTGTTCGTATCTACGCTGAAACATTCACCTCAAACAAAGCCTCATCAAGAGTATTGGAAAAAAATGGCTTTGTTTGTGAAGGCATTTTCAGTAAGGCGGTTATAAAGAATGAAGTATTGCTCGACAGCGCTACGTATGCTTTGCTGCGCCAGGAATCCTGACTTCATTTACCTGCGGTGAGGTTATTTTTTTACTTTAATAGTCTTATTTGCCAGCAGTACCGGTTTTCCCTTCGGATTAACCGCCTTGATATTGGAAAAGGTGAGTTTTACCGGATCCACCTTTGCATTCCTGATCCGCCCAAGAACTATGAGATTATCCTCATTGAGTTTGTTCGATTCGCTGGTGGATTCACTGGTCTTTCCCTGATCGGTATACGAAATGGTGAATCCCGTAATCTTATAACCTTCCTTGCTGGCAGGAAACGATTCAATCATTAAAAGCTCATCCAGTTTAATTACACTGGTGGTGTTGATACCGGGTACCACAATTGTTACAGTGGGTTCTGCCTTTTGCGCTTGCAGGCTGGTCCCGAGGGCCAGAAAAATAAATAGAAATCGGAAAAGTTTCATAAGACTCGGTTTTGCATGGAAACAATGCAAAGATAAACAGACTTTTTTATACATGCAGAATTTACCGGATTTTATGACCTAAATAAAAATGTCACTTCCTCCCTGGTTGAAATAACCTTCACTCACCAGGATTAGACACTGACCAAATACTAAATATTCACTGTTTCATAAGAAAAAGATACCCTTTCCCTTTAAGGGTTACGATTTCAATCTGGGAATCCTCACCGAAATATGTTCGTAGTTTTCGCACATAAACATCCAGGGTGCGGCTGTTAAAAAAGGAATCATCCTTCCAGACCGACGTAAGCAGGTGTTTTCTATCAACAACCTGGTTTGGTCGTGCCGTAAGCAGTTCAAGTATCTCCTGTTCCCGTTGTGAAAGCCTGATTAACTGTGAAGGTGTGTGCAACTCATACCTGCCGGGAACAAACCTGTATTTGCCCAGCATCCTTTCGCCGGGAATTTTTGCAGCAGCTAAATTCAAACTAACCAGGTTCAACTGGTTGTTGATTCTTACGATTAATTCTTCAATGCTGAAAGGTTTTCGCATGTAATCAGTTCCACCAGCTTCAAATCCTCTTACCAGATCGGGCGTTTCTGTACGCGCTGTGAGAAAAATAACCGGCATGGCTGGATACTGCTGCCTTAGCTTCCTGCAAAGGGTGTATCCGTCTACATGGGGAAGCATGATATCCAGAATGCAAATATCCGGACTAAAAGATTCAAGTTCAGTTTGCACTTTGGCACCATCCTGAACAAGCACCACCGAAAATCCTTGTTTCTGGAGAGTTTCAAAAACGATCTTCCCGAGAAAGGGCTCATCTTCTACATACAGGATCTTCTTCATCGGACTGTAAGGGCTGGTAACAGTATTGAAAAGGTACATCCCCCCTCCGGGTTATTGAATACGCGGATATTCCCTCTGTGTGCTTTCACAATCATGGATGCATAACTCAGACCTAATCCGTAACCTTTTACATTGTGGATGTTTTCTGCCGGGATCCTGAAAAACTTGTCGAATACTCTCGACTGATATTCCGCTGGTATCCCCGGTCCGTTGTCTGTAATATCCGCTACAAGCGTATCATCTTTAATGGAAAGCCGCAGGTTGATCTTTGCAGGCGCAGGGGTGTATTTCAAGGCATTATCCAGCAGATTCAGGAACACGCTCTGCAAATGCATATAATCCGCCCTTAGGTTGTAGTTTCCCTCCTTACAATCAAAACTTACTTCAGCCCCTTCTTTCTTAAAACGCCCCTCCATGGACCGGAGAACCATACGCAGCAATGATGACAGATCCATTTCCTGACGATTGAGAATATTCACCGTTTGTTGCTGAAAAGAGGATGACAGGACTTTCTGCACCAGTTGTTCCAGCCGTTCTGCTTCATTGGACGCCATTGCTAGGTATTCGCGGGTACGATCAGGATCGTTGGCCTCACTGTACTTTTGCAATGCCTCGAGAGCAACTTTTACAGTAGACACGGGAGTTTTGAGCTCATGCGTGATGTTGGCAACAAAATCGTTCCGTATCTCATTTAACAGGTATTGCTGCTTCAAACTCCGGAAAGAAATGAAAAATGCTGTTCCTGTAAGCACCAGCAGAAACAATCCAAACCCAATCTGCGGAGATATCTTTCTTAACAGATAAAGCGTGTATTGCTCTATTTTTATCCGAATCCTGTCATCCAGCACATTACCGGAAAAAACAAATGCGGATTGGTGTTTAACTGAATCCATACTGTCTGCCACTTCCCATACCGCCTCCATTCGGCTTCCGGCAATTCTCCTGTTAAAGTATTCCTTAAGCCGGGAGGTATCTATTTGTTCGGCGAAAGCAATGACCTGTGCGTCGTCTTTTCCCAGGGAGTCCTTGACGATGTTCACAAAAAGTTTCATTCCCTGCAGGAGAATTCTATCAGTATGGCCTTCACCCGGTTTCGTCTGAATTAGAATATTTTTATGTGATCCGGCAGTATCAATGAAATGAAAAGCCTCCCCGGCTGGTTTACTGCTTCCAATAATTGTATCCCGCAGAACGGTAATTGTTTTTGCACTTTCAAGCCCCCCCGATGTGTTTCGGATCATCGTCATCTTAACTTCAGATCTGCCACCGGCAAATGACTCCAAACTATCTTTAGCCTGCCACTGCTCCTTTAAAAGAGGATTAATCATCCTTTCCATTATCAGTGTGTCAAGCACCTGCTGTTCCGACATATGAAATTCTGCCAGTAGCTCTGTCCTGAGGTTTTCCCTTTCCTGTTTATATCGTTCCGAAATCCAGAAAAGAATAAACAATAATAGCATCAGATAACTCAAGATCATCAGAATCCTGATTTTTGCTGCCTTATGTATTTCTTTCGTGGTGATCATCCTTTTTGATTACAGTTGACTATACGGAGTTTATAAGGAGGTCCATAAAATATTATTGCAAAAATAACTATTTACAGGGCATCAGCCAGGGTATTAACCTTAATTAACCTTAATTGACCAGTCGTTAACCTGAGTGCATCCGGGTTGCCGCTACATTTGACGCATCAAATAACCCAAAAAAGTACTTCATGAAACGATTGATGATTTTAACCTTAACAGTGCTGTCTGCCGGCTTGGTAATGGGACAGCAGGAACTATCCTCCGGAATAGTGGAATACGAAACCACCCGTAAACTGGAAATTAAAATACAGGGAGATGACAATGCAGTGGAACATATGCTGCCTAAAGAACGAAAAAGTATAAAGGTTTTGCTGTTTAACCAGGATGCCTCCTTGTACAAAAACGCAGAAACTGATGAGGAAGATGAAGTAATGCAGGAATCAGCAGGAGGAGCCACCATCATGATCAGGATGCGTGAACCTGAAGAAACTGTATTCGCTGATTTACGAACCAGGAAGAATCTTGAACAACGGGAATTCATGACCCGGATTTTCCTCATTGAAACGAATACCGATACCGCCCGCTGGAAACTCACCGGCAACCAGAAAAGCCTGCTGGGGTATTCCTGTATGGAGGCTGAGCTCACCGGATCGGCAAAAAGATCATTGCCTGGTTTGCCCCATCCGTTCCTGTTTCAACAGGACCCGATGGCTTTGCCGGACTACCGGGCTTAATTCTGGCAATGGATATAGATGGTGGCAAGACGCTTATCGAAGCTAAATCAATTAACCCAAAACTGTTGGAAAAGATGAACTGAAGAAACCAACAGATGGCAAAAAAGTAAGCAGGGAAGAGTTTAAAAAGATACAGGATGAGAAAATGAAAGAGATGAATCAGGGTTCCGGCGGCGGGGTTTTTATTATTCGCGAAGAACGTTAAAAAATGCATATCATCCGCCAATTCATGATCAGTAATAACATATAATAGTCCATTTGTGAAAACAATCAGTATCCTGGCACTCACACTGCTGATCTCCTGTCAGCTATTTGCACAAACCCGCACTCTAACCGGAGAAGTTATCGATCCATCAGGTAATCCTTTACAATTTGCAACTGTGGCCCTGATGCATCCATCAGATTCGACACTGGCCTATTTCTGTATTACAAATACAAAAGGCCAGTTCGAACTGAAACAGGTTAAGGATGGATCCTATTACCTGCAAATTGCATTTATAGGATACAAAACTCTTTATCGAGACTTTTCCGTTCCCGATAATAACGGTGATCATCTTGGGACCCTCCTGCTGGTACCCACGGCCTATGACATGGGTGAAGCACGGGTAACCGGAGAAAGAATCCCCATACTGATCAGGCAGGATACGGTGGAATATAATGCCTCTGCATTTAAAACCAAACCTGATGCCGTTGCTGAAGATCTTTTGCGAAAACTCCCCGGACTTGAAGTGGATCGTTCGGGAAATGTAAAAGCAATAGGTGAAAATGTTAACCGGGTGCTCGTTGACGGGAAGGAATTTTTTGGTAACGATCCAAAAATGGCTACTAAAAATCTACCTGCAGAGAGCATTGATAAAGTGCAGGTTTACGACAAAAAAACTGACGAAGCCGAGCTTTTGGGAATTGATGACAGCGAATATGATAAAACCATCAATTTTGTGCTGAAGGAGGACATGAAAAAGGCAATTTTCGGCGACGTGGCTGCTGGTGCCGGTACAGACGAATTCTACCAGACCCGCGCAAAAATTTACCGCTTTACTGACCGGCATCAGTTTGCAGCAATCGGAATGCTGAACAATGTAAACAAGCCTGGCTTTTCTTTTCAGGATTACCTCGACTTCAACGGGGGGATGCGCAGCATAATGGGTTCAGGGGGTGGTGGTACCAGCATTGCCATTCATGGGAACGACAACCTCCCGGTTGATTTTGGACGACCTGTGACAGGCTTTCTTACCTCTGGTGCCGGTGGTCTGAATTACTCCTATGAACCTGCAAAGAACAACCGGATTAACATAAGCTATATGGCAAATGGAAGTCGTAAAACTGAAAATGAAAAAACCTATAGCCGGCTATTTACAAATGATAATGCATTTGAACAGGAATCAACAGAAAATGCCCATGGCTCTAACTTCAACCAGTTACTCAACCTGGGATGGAGAAACAAAGCCAGCAGAAAACAACATTTTATGCTGAACGGAATAATTGGAATTTCAGAAAATAATTCCGTATCGAACAGTGCAACAAAAAACCTGCTGGATGAATTGCCTCTGAGTGCACTTACAGGGGAAACAACGGGCAGGTCAGATCAACTTAACGGTTCTGCAGAAGGTTCCTGGCTGCGAAAGGGGGAAGGCGCATGGAAAATGCTGAAGATAAACAACCAACTGCGCTATTCCCGGACTCTCAAGAAAAGTGAATGGAATACACTTAGCTCGTTCTTTGACCCGGAGCAACTCCTGGAAGATGCACAATACCTCGAAAACACAAACAGCCTCCTCGAGAATTCCATACGGATAAACAGCATGCTCCGGCTTGGAAAAGCCTGGTATTTTGAGCCGGAATTAAGTGCAGGAATTTCCGTGGAAGAAATTATCCAGGATCAGGGTAACAGCACTCCGCGAATTCAGATTGATTCTGTAAGCCCGATGCTGGAAAAGAGCTATCAATATCTTCGCCCCGGCATTGGACTGAAAAAATATTCCAGGAAAACAAAAATTGGAATCGGGATGAACATGGAGACCGGACAACTATTGAACAGTTTGGAAGACAGTGTGAATATTCAGTATGGGATATTCAGGATTCTCCCCTTCGCCAACTGGGAATATGAATACAAAACCGGCAGGAGGATAATGATCAATTATTCCAGTTCCAGCAGAGTGCCGGATGTTTACCAACTCCTCCCTATTATAAGCAACAGTAATCCTTTGGCTGTTTTATACGGGAACAGAAAACTGAAACCCGAAGAATTACACGAGCTGTACCTCTCCTGGTTCCTGTTTGACCAGTTTTCATTCACCTCCCTGTTTACAAGTCTGAGTGGCAGTTATACCCGCGATAAGATAAACCGTTCCATTCGTATTTCGGAAGATCTGAAGCAGACTGTCCGTTTGGCAAATGTTCCCGACGATTATCAGCTCGCCGCCAATATTGATTTCTCAACACCGATCAGGCCATTAGGAATCAAAATAAACCTGGGATTTAATGAAAAATGGAATAAGGGATTATCCTGGGTGAACGATATTCCCAACACAAATATAAACAAAACCCATCGTGCGAGCCTTCGATTCGATAACCGGAAAAAGGAAAAATGGGATGTCGAAATAGGCGGGAACCTGAGCTATACACAAGCCGAATATTCGATTCAGAAAGAGCTGAACACCGACTATTTCAGTTATTCCGGTTTCGGAGAGATTCGCTTTACCCCCACTGATAAATGGCATTTCATGATCACAGGAGATATTACCTCATACAATGCACAGAGTTTCAAAAAAGCAATCACCATTCCCCTGCTCAGTGCCGGGATAAATTACTATTTCCTTAAAAACAAACGGGCTATGCTTACCCTGGAAGCTACAGATCTGATGAATAAAAATACCGGATTGAGCAGGATTAGCGAACTCAATTATCTGCGCGAAGTGCGTTCTGCAACTATCGGACGGTACTTTATGATCTCATTGAAATACAAATTGAATCAGTTTGGTTCCGAAAACAGTGGCATTACCATAAAAACCGGAAGATAATCCGAATTCTCTTGATCCCGGGTTAGTGGGCCGGATTAAAAAGTACCAGTTAACCTCAGACTGAAACTCCGGGGAGGCCTTATATCCCCCGGCCGGCCCATGTACTCGGTATTGGTGAGGTTTTTAACCGAGCCGGAAAGATTAAGTCTGTTGCCCACACGAATTCCAAGGTTTATATCCAAAAGAATATAGGGTGTATTATGCGAAGTCCAGTAACCATAGAAACCGGGAAGGATGGATTCTCTGCTGAAGGGATTCACAAATACATCATCAATGTTCAGCATGGCAGATTTAACCTGGAAGGAAGATCCTACCGTAAAAATTCTGTAATTTGCTTCCACATCTGTCTTGAAGGAGTGCTTTCTGCGGTATTTCAAAAATATTTCTGTATTCTTTCCGGTAACCGCATTGAATTCCACCGGGTACATATACGTGTATCCGGCAGTACCGGTAAGAAAGATTTCACCAGCTGGAAAGGTAACTGACAATTCATTTTCAAAACCATACACCCTCGAGTTCTCAATGTTCGCAGCCCTGAACCCATAACCACCGGCCCCGGTTACCGGATCAGGATAGAGCCCGAAGATATACTCAATGAGGCTGTTATTCTGTGAATAAAACAGGGCCATGTCTGTTTTACCGGTGACAACACCCAGCTTAAATCCCTGCATTATTCCTAATTCACTGCTCCATCCTGCCTCGGGTTCCAGGTCAGGTGAAGGATATATACTCACCGAGCCGATGCTGGTGGTGGCAAATTTTTCGGCAATGGACGGGTAACGGTATCCCTGCCCGAAAGAAGCCCTGAGAAAGGTAAATTGCCCGGCCTGATAATTGATCCCCGCTCTGAAAACCGGTACCAGGGGTTCTGATTCATTGTCGAGAGCATAATGTTCGGCTCTCAGCCCTGCAACAATTTTAAGTTTATCAAGCGCATGAAATTCGGCCTGGGTATAAAAAGAAATATTCTGGCTGGTATGATCGCCGTAGAATTCCGAAATTACTGAACTGAACATACCTGAGGCTCCGGCAGCCAGGGACAATTTTTCAAATAACATCCAATGACCAAGGTATTCGGTATATAGTGAACGGGCGTTACTGTTATTGCTCTTGTTGCCGGGAAACTGGTTACGCCCCTGCTGAAGACGCATCTTCAGTTCATGTCCGGATCCGTTGCTTTTTTTGTACACCAGGTAAGGATCGAAGGCCAGGAAATATGCCTGCAGCTCCTGCGCTGTTGCGGTATCCTGGCGCAGGGCACCGGAATCAGCATCCTCCCAGAGTAAAAAATCGATTTTTTTTGTGAAACCTGCATTCATGTTCATTCCATAATACAGGCCCTCTGTTTTCTTGCTGTCCTGTCTCAACTGCAGGTTTATACGTCCCAGTTTTTCCCCGTTCAGCCTTCGGTATCCACGGTCATCCATCAGATGCAGGCCCAGGCCCAGGCTGGAATTTTTACTTCGCCGGAGGTGTGAGAAGGAGGTTCCGTAAAAGGCCCTGGGTACATCGGACCACTTCCAGTTTCTTTGTTTGGGTGAGTCATAGAGTCCGGCCTCCGTAAAAAAACGTGTTACGGGCTGTTCGCCGGCAACAGCAGTTCGAAAATTGATGATGCCATTGAGCGCTGAGGATCCGTATAACACCGATGAAGCTCCTTTGATGATCTCCACCTGAGACAGGTTTTCCAGGGGAAGGAACTGCCATTTGATATTGCCTGCATCAGGCGATATCACAGGCAATCCATCGATGAGTGCCAGCACCCTGCTTCCTGCTCCGTAACTAAAACCGCTGCCACCCCTGATCGATGCCTGCCCGTCGAGTACTTCAATCCCGGGACTTCGGTTCAACAAATCATCTGCGCGTAATATATGATCCCTGCTTATTGCGGCCGGTCGCAGCACATCCATGGAAACGGTCAGCTCAGACAGTTTCTGATCCGAACGGCTTGCACTTACCACAATCTGATCTATGCTGCTGCGCTCAGGGACCAGTTGCACCTCTGTCCAGAGGGTATCTTGCTGTGAAAGATGAATATTACGTGTCTGGGAGGTATAGCCAATGAAGGAAAAATGCAGGTTATGCAATCCTGTGTCGGCCTTCAGAATGAAATATCCATTAATAGCAGTATGTGTTCCTGTTTCCCTGCTGATCATCACATGCACATCAGGCAGGGGCTCTTTACTTTGGGCATCCAGCACCCGGCCGGCTAAAAATCCTTGTCCTGCTGCCTCACTGACACAGCATAATATTAATACTCCCCAGGCGAACAGCCGAATTCTCATACGCACAAAGTTGATTTTAAATGCCTTAGGCCAGCTGAAAGACACCTTCGGACAGGGAACCACTCCCGGTTTTCCGGGATTCATCCATGTTGCGAATTGGCAAAATCATGGGTGATTCATCATTCAGCCTTAAAGGTCATCCGTATATTGATGGATGTGATCGGATTAAGTGGATTGGGATATCCGGTAAGGATTTTCAGTGATTTTGCATTCAACTCATCAATAATCGCCACCAGCGGGATCGCAATGGAATCGGAGGAAATCATGATCTGTGTTTCATTGTAGGCAAACTGCCAGTTGCCGGGATATACTCCGAAATGTCCGGTTCCATCAGCATTGAATTTGGCCGTGCCCTTGAATTTTTCCAGGATCATGCCCGGTCCGCTGGCATCCACCCCGTCGGCCAATAAACTGTCGGTGGTCCATACGGGTGTGGTGAGGTATTTGAACCGTTCCGAAACCTCGTCATCCTTGCAGGCTACGGCAAGAATTGTAAACACTGCCAGTATAAATAATGCGGGTGTTCTCATTTTGATGTGTAATTAGGTATGGGAAAATTTTCCGGAAATATACATCAAAATGAATTGGAATACCATGGGTATATTCACCTATCTGGTGCATCCGGATATAGACTTTCTTATACTTCGCAGCAGGGTCTATTTCTCAGCAATAAAAATCATACTCTCAATGTCAGGCTCATCATCCATATCGATTACCAAAGCCTTCATCTCGTGTTCAGTTATTGAAACAACCTGAAACCTGATGGTTTCATTATCATCCGGCATCCGGATGGTCAGAATTCCCTCTTCCCCATTGTACTCATAACTGCCCTCTGTCTTTTCCTTTGCATCTTCCATCAGAACCTTACCGTCTTCCATGAAACGGAAACTGAAGGATTCATTGCGTGGCAATTCAACAGTTTTACCCTCACCTCCTAATTTTGCAAGTACCCATTTTCTCTTCAGGTATTGATCGACTGCAGTATTGATACTCTCTTCGTGCCTGATCTTTTCGTGAGGTTTTTGCTTACGCCTGACAGGAACAATTTCTTCTTCCAGCATAACAGGAACATTCTTTTGAGAAGCCTTGTATGCCTCAAGACCTGGCCGTTCCTTTTTAAGATTATTGTACCTCCCATTCAATTCTTTGGAATCCGGGAAGCGTTCCATCCCGCGTTTGAGAACTGCAAGCGCATTGCCGTAATCCTGATGTCTGTAAAAGTAAACACCAAAGAAAATGTACAAATTTTCCAGTTCAGAATTGTTCTGTGAACCTGAATCGGGGATCATCTCAAACTTACGGTAAAATTCTTCAAACCGGCTGAGGTACCTCATTCCTTCCTCCCCCTTCCCTTCTTCCAGGGCATCAACAATTACCTGCTGAAAGCAATAGTGGGTAAAATGACGCAATGTTTCATTCTCTGCAAGTAGTGAGTATTTCCCGAAATAATGTTCCAGGGAATCAATTCTTTGTTTGTGATTATCATCCACGATAAGATACCGCAGAGCAGCTTTCGTAAACAAATCAGCTGCCTGGGTATCATCCTTTTTCAAGTTACATGCACCGGATAGATACCTGAAGGTATTGGGGGCATCGTTTTTCAAAGCATAAAAATATCCCATTTTATAATAATACCTGAAATCAAATTCTCTTTGTGCACCGGTGTCATTAAGGCATTGGGTCAAGCCCTTATGGTACGCATCAAGTTTCGTGGGATCGGAATTCTGAAGGGCATAGTAATTGGCAATCTCCTCGAAATAATTGAAGGAATACAACCTGGCTTCTTCATCACCGGCAGATTTTTCCAGATACCTGGCAAGGGTCTCCGGCTTGTAGGTACGATTTTTCTTTTGGTCAGAAAGAAAACTGAAGAGCAAATTTTTTGAGGCATACAAATATTCAAACTCGGGGGAAAGCAACCATGCTTTCTCATAGTTTTTTAATGCCTGTTCAAAGCCCTGCGTACCTGTATAGGACTTTCCGGTTGTAAAATAGTGGAGCGCTGCCAACTCCCTTTTGGAAATAATTTTTTCCGTTTTGAAGTACCGCGGGAAGAGTAATTCTGGGGTAGTGCCGGTATATTCTGCTTCAGGAATTTGCCTAAGTGAATACAGGTAAGCCAGGTAACATCTCCTGAACCCGGGCGAATAAGAGGGTGAGACGCTTGTCTGTGCAGATGAAAGAAGCATCCATTGTTTTTCACCGGGCTCAACGACCAGGTATACCTGGTTGTAGTTCTTGTGCAACTCGTATATTACCCCGATCCGATCCAATAGAACTGCATAGAGTGCCGATGCTGTAATGCTGTTATATTCCCCGTTTCTGAACAGATCCCCGAAACTCGCCTTTTCTGACCAGCTGCGGAGGCAGACAAGGGTAACCTTTTTTTGGAGGGTTTTATTCAGTTTGCTTCCACCCTTATCTGCATAGGGTTTGAGTTCCGTCACCAGCTCATCCAGTTTTCGGTATACCTGTTCACGAAAATCGGAGGCTTCTCCTGCCAGAAGCAAATCCGTTTCCTCCACAGGTTCTCCTCTGGTGAATTGATCGAACAGTCTCTTTTCAGCCGCATCCGTGAAGAATGAGTTCTCAATTTGTGCGGATGTTTGAAGACATCCTGCAAGTATTCCGGTAAAAATCAGGATCGTTGGTCTCATAAAGTTGAAAATAAATACAATTTTTCAGACTACCAAATCAGGCACGTACTTATACACTCCGGTTGAGACTGCATGCCCTTCATCGTTGCGCAGGGAAATAAGATGGTATTGGGTATATTTGTATATTGGAAGATTATATGCCTCGGATGAATTCCCACAAGAGATTCAAAATTATTTTTCTTAACCAGTTACTGCTTCTTCTTTGTGCCATGATGCAGATCCAGGCCCAGGAGCCGGCATCGCTTGTATTTTTTGCCGATCATACCCGTATTCCCGGTTACGCTTGCCGGAAGGCCG
The DNA here is from genome assembly GCA_046329925.1 of Bacteroidales bacterium. Lineage (GTDB taxonomy): Bacteria > Bacteroidota > Bacteroidia > Bacteroidales > JAAYUG01 > JAXLTS01. The sequence goes on along the minus strand of JAXLTS010000001.1, from coordinate 425,380 downwards.
GAGATCCAATTATGTTCCAGGGAAACCATAAAAAGAAAAATTATTTCGAAGGTTGGTATTTCAAGATGGTAAGTGCCGACGGAACTTCCCGCTTAAGTGTCATTCCGGGCATTTCCTTATCAGACAATAAAAAGGAACAGCATGCCTTCATCCAGATAATAGACGGGATAACCGCTCAAACCTGGTATTATACCTTTCCCGTTGAAGAATTTTCATTTTCCCGAAAATCATTCAGCATCCGGATCGGGAATAATTATTTTTCCGCCGACTCGGTTTCCCTGAATATTCAGAATGACTCGATAATGACCAGGGGCTGCATACGAATGTCAGGGCAGGTTCCTTTCCCTTCGGGAAGGATTCTTAATCCCGGCATCATGGGCTGGTATCGTTTTGTACCTTTCATGCAGTGTTATCATGGAGTGGTGAGCCTTACACATGAACTCTCCGGAAAGATTTATCATGGGGGAAGCACCTATTCCTTCGACGGAGGGAAGGGATATATTGAAAAGGACTGGGGACGGTCGATGCCATCGGCCTGGATATGGATGCAGTCGAATCAATTTACAAATGAAAACAGCTCTTTCATGCTTTCGGTGGCCAATATTCCCTGGCTGGGTAAGTCGTTTACCGGATTTTTGGGATTTCTCTGGCTTGACAGTACGCTCTACCGCTTTGCTACTTATACGCATGCCAGAATTTCCATCCTGGAATCGGGGCAGGATCATGTGAAGATCAATATCCGTGACAAAAGAAACAGGTATGAGATCATGGCTGTAAGGAAAGGCAGCGGACTATTGAAGGCTCCCGTTAAAGGGGGTATGGACAGGCGTATTCCGGAGAGTATTGATGCGGGCATACGGCTTACACTATCAGACATGAAGGGAACAACACTTTTCGTGGACAGTACTTCCATTGCCGGATTGGAAATCGTGGGAGATCAACAAATTATCATGAAAATAAAACCTTTTAGCCATTGAACTCTGTAAAAATCATGTATGTGATGGTTTTCTTTAACACTTATTGAAAAAAAGCTGCTTATTTATAAAAATATATCCCAATTTGTTTGTAAATTGCTCATAGTCTTGCATTAAACATATCCTACGAGTTTATAATGCCTTATCGCAAGCAGACCATATCCAGATGAATATTATTGTCAAGCATAATGTTTTGTTTCCCGGGAATCCTTTTCTGCGCTAATCATCCTCCCAATAAATAATGGTGATTTTTGCAGTATAACCCATAAATATTCTCCCTCATGAAGAAACTTACTTTTTGCATCCTTTCCCTGTTGCTCTTTTTCGAACTAGTTAATTCCCAACCGACCAAACAGGCTCCCATTTCTGCAACAAGTCCCAAATCAGTCTTCGACCTTTCAGTGCCCTCCGGAGATCCTGCTTTAAAATCAGGGTTTGTCGATGGTTCTAAAAAAATTGCTCGTCTCCAGACCTGGGAATACTCGTTGTTGAACAATGGTTGTTTTACGTTGGGAACAAACCATGGCTTCGGAAACACAAGCATGGATGATCAATGTGAGTTTACCTTTGGACATCCGTATTCAATGACCTCATTTGCTTATCCTGTTATTGACGGAAGGAGGTACCTCCCTTTTGAATTGTCTGCAAATAATCCGCAATCCGTTTTTCTTGCGGGAGACTCACTATTTTCCGAACCATCAATTCCCGGCTTGGTTCAAACATTGATCAAAATCTACCCGATCGATTCAGTCAGCATCATCCTCGAATACACCATCAAAAACCTTGATAGTATCTCCCATCTTGCTGAAATGGGTCTACTTTTTGACGCCGCTATTGGTAAGTGGGGTGATGGGTTTATCAATTGGAACAATTCACCTGTCCAGATAGTATCAAAATTTGACGGTACTTTTTTCGATTCGATCCTTATCTGTGAGAGAAAGCAGAATCCCCATGGGATGGGAATAATGCTCTTCCCCGAACTGAACAGACCTGATAAAATAGTCCTGGGAAACTGGTACAGTGAGTTTACCGGGGATACAACCACTACTCAATTGTATGACCTTGCTTTTCATGCAACCTGGCAACCTTTAAACCTTGTCCCGAATTCCACCATTGAATTCAGGATGCGATTTACCATGCATGATCCAGAATTTGGCAACCAGGCTTTTATTCGCTGGGATATGCCCAATTCTCTTTCGATTGAAAATCAGCAACTTTTCCCCGAAGACTTATGGACGAATGTTGAAATATCCAATAATTCACAAACCTATAGTTCAGTTCGCCTGCAGATACCTGAAACCGATAACACATTTGGGTGGCAAACAGATATACCTTTTCAAATGAATAGTACACAAAAAAAGGTGTATCAGGCTGCGCTCGTTCGCCTGCCTGAAATTTATGACTCAGTGGTTTCGCCGATCACCCTCCAGCTTATCGAATCCGGCGTTGTGAAAGATGAATTGAGCCGAAATATATTCATCCCTGCCAGCCCATTTACAAATGAAGGCCTCCATGTTGAGATTGACACCTTAACCTCTTCCTATGGAAAGGTGAACATAAGTTTCCACTGTACAGTTGAAGAAACAGGACAACTGCTTTCAAAACTCCATAAAAACAATGCATTTATATTTGAGAATGATGTTCCTGTGGAGAATTTCACTCTTGGGAAAGACACCAGCGGCGGAATCAACAATGTTGATATTGTATTCGTGCTGGACGTTACAGGAAGTATGACTGAAGAAATTAAAAGTGTTCGCGATAACATAATAGAATTTGCCGACAGTTTGTCATACAGGGGTATAGACTACCGGCTGGGCATGATAACCTTTTTGGATGAAATTGAAAATACGTATGATTTCACCAATGATGTACAAATGTTCCAGGCCAATGTTGCTGCTCAGTATGCGCATGGAGGCGGAGACACACCGGAAAATTCACTGGAAGCTTTATCCCTTGGATCCCGCTTTAATTTTAGGGAGGATGCCAATAGAATAATAATCTGGATCACGGATGCAAACTTCCATATTAATAACCAAAACACCCAGCTTACCAAAGAAATTGTTATCGCTGAACTATTGTCAATGGGGATCACAGTTCATTGTATAGGTGATCCATATTATCAAACAGAATATTATGATCAAATAACGATGAGCACTGAAGGTAGCTTTTATAATATCAATTCAAATTTCAGGGATATTCTGCTGGAAGTTTCGCGTTTGGGGCAAGCCACCAGGCATATGATATCAATCCTGCACCAGGGGCCAATGAACCCGGAAACCCTGTTTAAACTCGAAATACACTACGCTGGTTTAGGTGGTATGGATACTGTGAAGCTTGGGTCCTCTCTTAAATCTACAAGGGAATCGGGACTTACATCCGTTCTTTTCTTTCCTAATCCATTCAGCAGTGCGGCCCATCTGCTTATTGATGGTTCAACTCCCGTTACATACAAAATTGAACTCTATAATATGCAGGGCCAACTATTACAATCGAAATCCTTTAGCACCCATATGAAGAAATTCCAACTGGAATTGCAAGAATTATTTGACCTTTCAGAAGTAAAACCAGATCAGGTTTTGCTTCTGAAAACATGCGTTCTTTCTGATGAAGGAAATGTATTGGATTACACAACACAAAAAATAAAAAAATATTAATCCTCACCTCAATGAGATATACAGTTCTGTTCAGCTTGCTGATATCATTAACCATCCATCTATATGCTGATGGAGTTATTGTTCCTTCCACAAAAGAATATCCATCCACGTTCTTAAAGAATAAGGTTTCTGAAGTTGATGTGAATATTCAGGGGCTTATTGCTGAAACAACCATATACCAGGAATTTAAGAATGAGTGGGACAAGCCTGTTGATGGCGTGTACTCATTCCCATTGCCAGCCGACGCACGAGCAACCCGCTTGCAATACTCTGTAGGCGACACCCTTTTTGACGCCATACTAAAAGTCCAGCAACAAAGTACAACTCCGGGTACCGGAGAGGGAACTGTAATCGCAAACCTTGTTAAATACATGGGGAATAATGTAATCAAACTTTCTCTTACCAATATCTCTCCAACTGAGATAAAAATGATTAAACTCAGTTACATATCCCTTCTCAACCAGTACAATGGAATATACGTATACAACTTTCCCCTGAACACTAGTGAATTCATTAAGCATCCGCTGGATTACCTGAAAATTAATATTCATGTGCATTCAGAAAAATCCATCCAGAACTGTCAAATGCCTTCACATCCAGGGTACGAAGTGGTTTACAGCGGAACACACGATCTGAACCTGACTTACCTTAAATCCAAAGCATACCTGGCGTCTGATATGATCTTCAGCTATACGGTAGAAAACAGTTCATTTAATGCAGACCTGTATTGCTGGAAGCCAGACTCAGCAGACGGTTACTTCACACTCGTCGGAAAACCTCCGGTTGAGGATTTGACTGGAAGTTTGCCTCACAATGTGGTTTTTTTGATATGCAATTCAACTACAATGATCGGGCAAAAACTTGAACAAAGTAAAAATGCATTATCCATTGTTCTTGATGAACTATCATCTCATGATTCATTCAATATCATATTGTATAATTGGTCTTCATCACAATGGAAAACTGAGCTTGTTCCTGCCAATCCGGAGAATATCACTAATGCGAAACTTTTTGTTGAAGGCATACAAACTCAAACAGGAAACATCCTGGGAAATGGTATAGTATCAGCTTTAAGCATGATTAAAAATGCAAACACCCTGTCATCCATCCTTGCATTCACTGATGGGAAAAGTTCCGTTTATCCATTGGAAATTGAAAATCAGAACGCATTTAAAACCTCCATATCATTTATTGCTATCGGAAATGATGTTGACCGTGTTAGATTGGAAGCTATTGCCTCCAGAAATTTTGGATTTGTTGGCTATATAAGAGAGACCAATATTCTGGCAACTGAAATGGTCCAATTTTTCCATAAAATTAAAAAGCCAATTATTAAAGATGTTAATATCAGTTTCGACAATCCAATGGTTCATTCTCTTTTCCCTGAGAAGTTTCCCACCATCTATTCCGGAACTGACTTTATCGTTTCGGGTCGTTATAGCCTCCCCGGGAATGCAATGATATCCATTCATGGAAACCATTTCCTTGGGGATACCCTCATTACGCTCATGAAAGATTTCTCGCAACAGAATGAATTAAGCAGAAAGCTTTGGGCAAAAATGGCTATTGATAAGCTGGAAGCACAAATCCTCATGTATGGGGAGCTTGACACACTAAAAAGTGAATTGGTGGATCTTAGTATTTATCACAATATACGTTGCAGGTATACAGCCTATATTGAAGATATAGTTTATACAGATCCCACGGATCCTGATGTTGATTGGACCAGCTATTCAAAAGATATCTCATCAGGACAGAAATCCGCTATTGTAAATAATTATCCTAATCCCTTTTTGCATTATACAACCTTCCAGATCCTTATAGAGCAAACACAAGCCAAAAAAAACAAGGTAATTGAATTTTACGATGTACATGGTAAACTGTTAAAAAGCATTGACATATCATCATTCGGGGAAGGCTTGCATGAAATTACCATTACGAGAGAGGAGTTGGGATTTTTCTCAAATGGGATGATTTTTGTTCATTTCAAGGTAGATCACGAACTCAGCCAAACGATAAAAATTATGGCTTATTAAGCAACAGGTTATCCAATCTGTATGGACATTTTCGGTTAGTACAAGAATGATTACCTTGCAATCGATTGCCTTCCTGCTGGAATTCCTTTGAACGAAAATCCAACCTGACCTCGGATTGCCATGCCGGATTTCATCCCCTTTCGAACAAAGCCTGACCCGAACACGTTTATCTGGTATGGACAATACTTTTCATCTATTCAGCGACCCGGCCCATCTCATACAGTACGGCGGAATCATTCTGCTGCTGATCATTATTTTCCTGGAAACAGGAGTTTTTCTGGGACTCGTGCTTCCGGGAGGAGATTATATGATTTTTACAGCCGGACTCCTCTGTGGCACACACTATCTTGATTTTCCGCTGGCCCTGTTGGTCCTGTTTATGGTACTGGCAGCCATTGCAGGCGACTTTACCGGTTATGCCAAGGGCCGCTGGCTGGGACCAAAACTATTCAATAAGCCGGACGCCCGGTTTTTTAAACAATCATACCTCATTAAAACACGCGGTTTTTATGAGAAGTATGGATTATGGGCATTCGTTTTCGGACGTTTCCTCCCCGTGATCCGTACACTCATCCCCATGCTGGCAGGAGCCTCCGGAATACCGCTGAAAAAATTCAGTTACCTCAATGTGCTGGGCGCCGTTGTCTGGATCGGCACGCTCACACCGCTGGGATATTTCCTGGGTGCAGCTTATCCCGGGATTATGAAATACAGCATTTACTTCCTGCTGGGTTTTATTGTCATCGCTTCAGTCCCCATGCTGAAGATCATCAATCCTTTCCGGAAAAAAGAAAGCAATCCCTCGTAATCCCAATTTCGAATCCCTAGCTTTGGGCTTAGAAATCAATTGATGCATGGGAAATGTTTCAGGTTTTTTCTTGCTGCTGATTCTGATCACCGGATTTCCGTCGGTCTCTTCACAGGAAACACAAGTGGAACAGAAGGTTGTATTGTTCTCTTCCGATTCACTGGGAACAAAAGGATGCTATAGGATACCAGCACTATGCGTGGCCCCCAATGGCGAGTTGCTGGCCGTTGCCGATGAACGGATCCCCGACTGCGGTGACCTGCGCACCAATCGCAACATCAACCTGGTAATGCGCAGGAGTGTGGATGGAGGAGAAAACTGGGGTCCCATCGAACGAATAATTGATTTCCCCGAGGGACAATCCGCCTCCGATGCCTCCTTGATTACGGACCGCATCAACGGCGAGATTCTGCTTCTGTACAATTACATGGATCTTGATTCTGCCCCGGGTATCTACCGGTTTCATCAACTGAACAGCAAGGATAACGGGAAAACCTGGAGCAAGCCGGAAGACATCACTGCACAGATAATAAAAACCGAATGGGAAAATGACTTTATGTTCATCACTTCTGGCGGCGGTATCCAGACCCATTCAGGAAAACTATTGCACTGCCTGGTGAACCTGCAACGGGGAGTATTTGTGATCGCCAGCGATGATCACGGAAAAAGCTGGTACCTGATCGAAACACCCATTCACCCGGCCGATGAATCAAAGATTGCAGAGCTTGATAATGGGAGTTGGATGATTAACGCCCGGGTAAATAACGCCGGCTACCGCTATGTATACAGGTCCTTTGATCAGGGACTGAGTTGGGCTGGCGGTCCTGACAGTACTCTTCCTGATCCTGGATGTAATGCAGTATTCATCCGGCAGGATATTTCCCTGAACGGGAAAAAAGAATCGGTCCTCCTTCTTTCAAATCCTGACCATACAAGAGACCGGGTTAACCTCACCCTGCGAATCAGTTCCGACAATGGAAATACATGGGAGCAGGTACAACTCATCCACCCGGGAAGCGCAGCCTATTCAGCCCTGGAAGTCATCGACTGCAAGCATGTTGGTGTATTGTATGAAGCGGATGAGTATAAAACTATGCTATTCACCCGGATCAGGATAAGAAATTGATCCCGGCATCAGTTGATATTCCTGCACTGTAATAATTCCCGGGAAATTTTTCGCTTCTAATAACTGCGTAGCACCTTCAAAAAAGTAAACGTCCCGTCCTTTTTCTCCAACGTAAACAGGTAAATACCAGGAGTCAGGGGTGACAGGTCAATTCCGGCCTGCCGGCTTTCAAGCATCTTTTTCCCCTCCATGCTGAAAACGCTGATCCGTTCAACATCAATTCCATAAACTCCAATCCAGCCTGTGGTGGGATTCGGGTAGGCCCGGACAGAATTCCCTGCAAAATGGTCTTTAACTCCGGCTGGTTCCATAACAACCCGTTTCAGCGGAGCAGGAGGCCATCCGAATGTTCCCTCCTCCTGGGCATAGTGCCTGAATACACGGCATATCGAATCCATGCTTGAATTGTAGTTAAAGCATCGTGCAAATTCCGGGAAATAAACATAATTGTACACTCCCCATGACTGGAAGATCTGTCCGCATGCACCTGAATCAGTATAGGCTGGCAGAGCCTGTGATAAAAGATTTGCCTGCAGCAGCGTATCCCCGCAAATCGCGCTGGAGTTCCAGTCTCCCGAAGTAAATGACAATCCGATGAGCAGAGGTTTATTTAGATTCCTTAGCGGCAGGGGATAATCGGTGACTTTGTGCTGCGGAAAATAATTCACGATGCGCATTTCGGCGTCCTCTGCATAATTAAAATCCAGGGAAGGGGCATCGAATGCTTCGGTCCAGTTGGTCCAGTAGGCTCCAATCCCGCCGGTTGTAAAAATTGTTACCAGGTGGGTCGTGTCAATGGATTTCGTATAGGCAGCCATTTCTTCGACCCAGTCCTTGAATTCCTGCAGGCTTATGGTGGGTGGAGTACTATAGTTCCATGGGGCCGACAATGGCTCACCGACAAGGATCCATGCCATGATAGCAGGATCGTCCTTGTAAGCAATTCCACTAATCGTATTCACGCGATTCACCAGCAGGCCGAGCCGGTTTTTAAAGGCCAGTCTCAGCACAGGATCCTGGATGATCCCCTGGATTCCCTGGGGGTGGTAATAGGGATTGGTCCCGTCCTGGGCAATGTCAATACCCTGCAGGATTTCCGGCAGGATATAGATCCCCTCCTGTCCTGCCAGGTAAATGAAACTGTCCAGTTTAACAAGTTCTTCCTCAATATACGTGCTGCGTGGTTTTTCGAATTGGGGCAACATAATATGCAGCGCATTGATCCCATTTTCTTTGGCACTGTGCAGCAATCTTTGGTTAATCCCGCTGGTGAAGTTTTCCAAGCCAAAATGCCAGCCTGGAACAAATCCGCCCAGGAAATGAAAAACTTTGCCATCGACGAGCAAGTTCCGTGTGCTGTATTGGACGGATTCCTCGCTTTGAAGAATCTGCGCAGAAGATGCGACGGGATAATAAATACTAACTAAGAAAAGTAGAATTCTTACCCGATAAATTTTTGCAACAGTACGAAAAGCAAGTGATGGTTCCATACAAACAGCTTTTGATTTTTATACTTCACCTAATCAAAGTTAGTATAACAAAGGAAGGAATCGAACAGATCCGGTTGTTCATTTCTGAACACCAGCCATTCCGTTTCCGCACAGCATGCCGGGCTGTTTCCAATGGCAATTTTTCTTAACTTTTTCTCTTTCTGCATATTGAATATCATGGTATAATAATTGAACTGAGGTACCCTTAAGATCGGACTTTCCAACAGCTATAACTTATGCTTAAAAACTACTTTTTAATAGCCCTGCGGGCAGCCATCAAAAATTCCTCCACCTCCCTGGTTAACCTGCTCGGGCTTACCATCGGTCTCCTGAGTGCCTTTCTTATTTTCCTGAATGTGAATTATGAACTCCGGTATGACAGTTTTCATAAAAAATCGGACCGGATCTTTCGTGTGTTGTCGATCGACAAGGCACTGGGTGTAAGCAACAATGTGGTTGGAATTACCATTCCGGCTCTCGCGCAGGGAATGAAAAACGAGATCTCCCAGGTGGAAAATGTGGTACGGATTAGTTCTTCGGGTCGTTCACTGGTCAGATACAAAGATAAGATGGTGTATGCCGAGGATCTCATTTACACAGAGCCCTCCTTTTTTGAAGTCTTTGATTTCCGGTTGAAAGAAGGGGATCCCGCCACCTGCCTGAAAAATCCGTCCACGGCACTCCTCACTGAAAGCATGGCAAAAAAAATATTCGGGAATGAAGACCCCATGGGAAAAATATTCTCAGCCGACGGCTCCGATAACCTGGAGGTAACAGGCATCCTGGATGACGAAACCAGGCCCGGGCATATTCGTTATGACGTGGTCCTCTCCCTGAATCCGTCCCCGTCCGACACCCTCACGGCACAATTCCTGAATTCATGGAACAGCATCGCCATGATCGAATATGCGCTGCTCAAGGACCCCTCTGCTGAAAAGGAAGTTGAAACTGCCATGGATACCATTCTGCGCAGGAACAAAGTACTGGAAGCCTGGACCACTACCCTACAGCCCTTAAAGGAGGTGCACCTGTATTCGGGTGATATACTTTTCGATAATTTCAACCAGGAAAAAGGAAATATCCGGTATGTGCAATCGCTAAACCTGGTGGCAGTTATCATCCTGCTCATTGCCTGTTTCAACTATATGAACCTGGCCACTGCCCGCTCTGCCAGAAGGGCAAAGGAAGTCGGTATCCGTAAGACAGCGGGAGCTCAACGACGTCAACTCATATCCCAGCACCTGGCAGAAGCCATTGCCCAGGTGTCTTTTTCAATGCTTATTGCGCTCTGTGTGCTGGAACTGATAAATCATATTTCCCGTGTGACCAAATCATCTGTACTTGGATTTTTTGTTGAACAGCCCATTTCGCTGGTCTACCTTGTACTCCTTATCCTGGTGCTGGGAACTTTATCGGGTCTGTACCCGGCGCTGGTGCTAAGTTCCTTCAAACCTGATACCGTGCTGAAGGGAAAATTTCAGACCGGCAAAAAAGGACTCTGGCTCAACGGCGGTTTCTGGTTTCGACCCAGTTTGTGGCCAGCATCGTGATGATCGCCAGCACACTCATTGTGATCAAGCAGTTGCGGTATACCCTGGAAAAAGACAAGGGCTTTGAGGCTGCACAAGTCGTTAACATCCGGCTGGACGATCCAAAATTACGTGAGAAATATGAGAGCCTGAAAGGGGAAATTGAAAAAGTACCCGGAGTGAAACTGGTGGCAAGTTCAGCCTCTATGCCCGGACTGGGATATGGCAGGACGGTAATTAAGCCGGAGGGATCACTCACTACCGACACCTGGATTGTAAGCGTGGTGAGCCAGGATGAAAATTATATACCTCTCATGCAGATGCAACTGGCAGGGGGAGAGAACTTCAGGAAAGACATCAGCCAGGATCCGGCCCCGGTGATTGTGAATGAGGCACTGGTAAAAGCCACCGGATGGAAAAACGGAGTGGGAAAAACCCTGGAATTCGGCAATAACAACAAAGCCCAGGTGATCGGTGTGGTGAAAGATTTTCATTTTACCTCCCTCCGGCACAAGATAGAACCACTGGTGATGGTATACCGGGCAGGGGTAAATGGTATCCTCTCCGTTAAAGTGGAAGAGAAAAATATGAAGGCCTCCATTGATGCCATTTCAGCTATCTGGAATGATTTATACCCGGGAACACCATTTGAATACAAGTTTTTCGATGACTCCTTCGGAGAACTCTTCCAGAAGGAACAGGACTTTTCAAAGCTGTTTTTCCGATTTACCCTGCTCTCCATATTCATTGCCATACTCGGGTTGTTCGGGCTGGCAGCCTATTCAGCAGAGCAACGCACCAGGGAGATCGGGATCAGAAAAACCTTTGGTGCCAGCATTCGGCAGATGGTATTTCTACAGTCGCATGAGTACATCCGGCTTATCATGCTGGCCATGCTCATAGGAATCCCGGTTTCCGTTTACCTGATGACCCAATGGCTGCAGTCATTTGAATACCGGATCACTCCGGGTATCCTCCCCTACCTGCTGGCTATTGTGCTTCTTCTTACTGTTTCAATACTTACAGTGAGTCTGCAGTCCCTGCGGGCCGCAAGGAAGAACCCGGCAGAGACGCTGAAGTATGAATAATCTGTGATTTTTTATGCATTAAACAACCGGCTCCTGATTAACGACGAATACTTCCGGACCTGCTGCACAACAAATCCAAATATTACATATCTTCACATACATAAATATTAAACTGCAGCATCCCACATCGCGCAGGGGAATTACATGTGAGGCATAAATGAAATCCTTGTTCGTAGCTTCAATATTACTTCTCTCCCCATTCATGGCTTCCACCCAGGAACTTGCCCTGGAGATTTATTCTGTAAAGAAACCTGCAAAAAGTTATCAGATTAAGGAAGACGATAAGGTCCTCATCAAATGCCGGCACTTGAAAAATGGATACCAGAAAATGGTTGTTGCCCGCGTGGCCGTGATAGACAGCAATAAGTTTTACTTTTATCCATTGAATAAAAACTACAGGGAATCCATTTATACCTTATCCACCCTGAATGAGATTGGCATTAAAACAGGATTACGCAGGGCCACATTTCTGGTTCTATGGGCGAGAGAGATTTATTATTTTAGTAAAGGAGATATAAAAAATACTGCTGAATTAAGAAGTGTTCAATTTAAGATGGTGAATGTAAAATCACGAAAGTGGGATGTGAGGCTCATTTCGCAATGAAATAAGGTTTTGCATATGGAGTTTCATCCAATTTGTTTTCGACTGCTTATTTTTTTTCAGTTTTTCCCGGCAGTATTTTTTGGCCAGACTGAAACTGAAGAAAGATGGCTTAAGGACTCCGTTTATCAAATATATTTCAGGCGGAATGGAGATTCCTCCCTTTATGTTAAAGATTTTTACCAATACAATTCCAGGGGAGAAAAATCAGTATTTTGCCATTATGACTTTTGCCATGAATGCGCCTCAATCGCAGAAACATACCGCAAAGAATCCATATATGATGATAAAGGCAATGAAATCATTATTATAAATTACCATTTAAACGAAACTACAGGCCAATGGGAATATGCTGATAAAACAATTTCTGTCTTCAATGCAGCAAATGAACAGATATTGCTTGAAATATTCCGATGGGATCCTATCCATTCCCAGTGGTTCTGCCACCAAAAAGTGGAAATTTTGTATAATAATAAGGGACAGATCCTGACCTATACAGCATATTACTGGAATAGTGTTGCACAATCATTGTATGCAGATCACAGGTACGAAATGTTCTATGATGCAGAGGGGAAGCCCCTTACACGAATCTATTATTGGTTTAGTCCTGAATTAAACCAGTGGTTCCTCAGCTCCAAAACCGAATTCGACTATTCCAACGGGGTAAGTACCAACCAGGATTTTTTCACCTGGGATGATAGTACAAATCATTATATAATAACTTCCAGGAGAGAAACCTTTCAAAACCAGGCCGGATTAGACACCCTTATATATTTCTGCAACTGGAACCCGACAAGAAATCAATGGGACAGACAATACAAATATCGGCAATCATTCGACTTAAATAACAGATTAACCCTGGATGAAGGATACATCTCGGATACTATTCCTGAAAAATGGATTGGTTTTTATAAATACGATTATCTCTTTAATGAAAAAGGCAATCTGGAAGAAAAAATGACCTGGAGCTGGGACCGGACCTCGGGCAAATGGGTATGGAATACCAGGTATGAATCTTTCTATGATTCCCTCGATCACCTCTTGTTAACCGTCTCTACCTACTGGACTGCAGCACCTGCAAAATGGAATCTTAGCAGAAAATGGGTATATACCTATGATGAAAATGGAAATAACATCGCTTATGGTGAATATCACCTGAAAGATTCAAGTTCCGGCTGGGTTGCTGATAAAAAAGAATTGTATTTCTATTCCCTGCACACATTGAACAGTATTGCCGGGAAACAGAGTCTCAATCTTAAAATTTATCCAAACCCGTTCGATGAGATGTTAAATTTCGAATGGGAAACAGTGGAGGCTCATTCCTGCACCATTTCAGACATGCAGGGAAAAATCATCAAAACCTTTCAAATATCCGGAAGCATGGATCTGATACACACCACTGATCTTCGCCCCGGATTTTACATTATTTCAATCACAACACAGAATGGCATAGTTTCCCGGAAGATTCTGAAAAGGTAGAGGAATTTACTGGAACCCCTACGGGGTAATCTTCTCATCTGCTCCTAACGATCTACCGGACCGGAACCCCTACAGGGTTCTGAAAATGCCGAAAATGGGATATCTTAAGATTCTAATAGACCTGAAGTAATCTCATTTATCAGATGCCCTTCCATAGAGAGATGATAACTACCCCGTAGGGGTTAAAGTCCGGTAACACAATGTCTAAGTGGATGCTATTTACCCCGTAGGGGTTGCAGATTAAATAACATTGCATTGATCGAATAAAAATTTGCTGAAACCCCTACGGGGTACTCTTTGCATTTGCTCCTTATGATCTACCGGACCGGAACCCCTACAGGGTTCTGAAAATGCAGGAAATGGAATATCTTAAGATTCCAATGGATTTGATGTAATCTAATTTGTCAGATGTCCTTCCATGGAGAGAAGATAACTACCCCGTAGGGGTTATAATCCGGCAGCACATTGGTCATACATAATGCCTTTTACCCCGTGGGGGTTGAATTCTCAGGAAAAATGATTAATTTCGGTTATATATTTCAGCTATCGAAAAAATCAATTTTACAAGCTTTTATTTTAATCAGGAATTCACTCTGCAATGTTGAAATTTCCAATAAGTAAGCGCATTTATATTAGAACTCTGCTTTTTACAATGATTCTTCTGGTTAGCCTAACCTGGTTAGCTAACAGAATTATCGAACAAAAGACTAATGAATTAATATTCGCAAACTCCGGAGGAATCCCCCATAACAGGGTCGGGTTGTTGCTGGGAACCTCCAAATACCTGAAGTCCGGGAAACCAAATCAGTACTTTAGCTATAGGATTCTTGCAGCAGTAGAATTGTATAAGGCAGGAAAGATAAATTATGTTGTGATTAGCGGGGATAACAGCCAAAGCAATTATAATGAGCCCCTGGATATGAAGGATGAACTGGTTGCACATGGTATACCTGAGAATAGAATATATCTTGACTATGCCGGTTTCCGGACTTATGATTCAGTCATTCGAATGGACAAAATTTTCGGTCAAAAGAAATTTACAGTTATCTCTCAGGAATTTCACACCAGAAGAGCTGTGTATATTGGAAATCGATTAGGTCTGGAACCAATTGGTTATAATGCCCGGGATGTGGATGCATACAATGGATTTAAAACAAAACTGCGGGAAAAGCTTGCAAGGGTGAAGGTATTTGTGGACTTTTTGATTCATAAGGAACCAAAATTTCTGGGTCAACCGATTGAAATTAAATGATATGCCCAATGAACCACGCATTATAAGCCTACTCGAAAGTAAGATTAGTAGAGCTATTGAGGAACTTCGTCCGCCGGTCGAGATACGCCATGAACTGGACGTTGGATATACCTTTAAAACCAATACACTTGAAGTGTTTGAAATACGTCCTTACTGGGATAATCCCCAGAAAATAACCCATACACCTGTCGCCAAGGTAAGGTATATTAAAAGCTCAAATATATTTAAGATTTACTGGATGAGAGGAAACCTGAAATGGTACCCTTATGACCCCGCTGAAGTGAAGAGCATCGAAGAATTTTTTCAAATTCTGGAAAAGGATGAATATGGTTGTTTCTGGGGTTAGTTGAATTACATAACCGTAAATCGGGATAACAAACCATTCTTGCCGGCAGTTCATAAATACGATAAATGATAGTCTAAGCAAATATTTTTCTCCCGGCTCTATAACCATAGAAATCTGACTAAAACTTATTTTCCGAGTAGAAAAATATTTTAACTGAAACCCCTACGGGGTACCTTTTGCATATTCTCCAAACAATCTACCGGACTGGAACCTCTACGAGGTTCACCAATGCAATTAAAGATTTATTTACACCATCATTTCTCAACGACCTCCCGTCCGAAAGGAGCCAGGGCCAGACCAGCCAATTTGAAATGCTGCTTTCCCCAGGGTAAGCCAATGATTGTAATACTCAACAAAATGCCGAAAATAAGATGGCTCAGGCATATCCAGATTCCTCCAATGAGCAACCAGATAAGGTTCATGAATGTGGACAGGCAGCCCACCCTTCCCGGTACAGCATGAACCTCCTTTCCAAATGGCCATAAGGCCAGCGTGGCCAGTTTTAAAGTCTGTAAGCCAAAGGGAATGCCAACAATGGTTATAATCAGTAAAATGCTTGAAATGCAATACTCAATGCAGATGCATATTCCTCCGAAGAGAAGCCAGATGATATTTCCCAAAAAACTCATGCGGGTTATTTTAGACCATAATTTTAAATAAAGGTCGGCTTTTCTTCTCTCTCCGCATCGTATCCGGAAAATAATTATCCCACTCAATGCGCCTGGAGACTCCTCTCAAATTTCGGGACCCGGGATCAGCTCCACCTCTTATTAAAATCCTGCGGTAATCAGCAAATTATCACTGACTATTAATACATTACAAACTACAGGCTGTTGAGGCAGGAGGTAAAAATGTGGTAAAAATGAGTCCCGGATGAGGTTATTATGAGGTCCAAAATTCTCCCTTCCTGATATTTCGGTTTAATATTACGCTGGGAACACAGGTATCCTTTTAAACCCGGGCTAACGGCTTTTCGACAGGCATGATTTGCCATCCTGGCTCAGGGATTCACCTGCTGATCCTTTGAAAACCGATGCATCTATGAGGAGAAAATTCAGAATTCCCGCAATCGCAGTCCTGATGCTGCTGGTTAGTTCAATTGCCTCGTTAAACGCACAGTCCGGGATGCTGGATGCCTTTGAAAGTGAAAACGGCTGGTCCTTCATCCGGGCGGATGGTGTGGATCTTAAGATGTCAGTCGACAAAGGGATCACCGGAAATGCGCTCCGTTTTGAGTATGATTTCACCAAGGGTACCGGATATGGCGGGATCCAGAAACTTTTCCCGATCAATCTGCCGGAAAATTATGAATTTACGTTCTGGATCAGGGCGGAGTCTCCTGCCAACAATTTTGAAATCAAATTCATCGACAGCACTGGCTCGAATGTATGGTGGGTGAATAACCGTAATTACAGCTTCCCGGGTGAATGGAAAAAGATCCGCATCAAAAAAAGGCACATCCAGTTTGCCTGGGGACCCACTGCCGATCAAACCCTCAGGCGTGTTGACCGCATTGAATTCACCATTGCTTCATTCGTTGGAGGAAAAGGAACTCTCTGGATCGACGACCTTAAATTTGAAGCCCTCCCTCCTGAAAACCAATCCTATCCGACACCCTCGGCTAAAACTTCATCATCCATAAAAGGTCATCAGGCAGAGGACATGCTGGATAATTCATTTACTACATATTGGCAAAGCAAAGTTGCGAAAGATCAATCTGTCCTGGTTGATTTTACCACCCGAAGGGAGTTTGGCGGCCTGCAGATAAACTGGCAGAAAGGGCTTCATGCCCGACGATTCGATGTGCTGGTATCGGAAGACAACAAAAACTGGGAAAGGGTTTATTCCGTTCAGGACAATCAATCGGAAACAAGTTTTATCCGGCTGCCTAAGACAGAGGCTGGCCAGGTAAAAATAAATCTAATAGAAAGCTCCTCTGACAAAGGATTCGGTATTGCGGAATTGAAGTTTTTGGATATTTCCAATTCCATGACTCTTAATGATTTTTTAATTTACACAGCCAGGAATTCACCGCCCGGAAACCTTCCACGCTATTTTTCGGAACAAGGCTCCTTCTGGACCATTTCCGGAGTCAACAATGATGTGAAGGAAGCCCTTCTCAACGAGGACGGAATGGTGGAAGCAGAAAAAGGCCGGTTCTCCCTTGAGCCCATGATCAGGATGGGGGACTCACTGTATAACTGGAGCAATGTTAAAGCGACCCAATCGCTGGGAATGCCTGATGGCGGGAGAAAATTCCATTTTATCCCGTCGGTTGCATGGCAGGTAAACGATGTAACATTCACGACCTCTGTTTTGTCTTGCGGCGAGGCAAATAAAAATTCAATCCTGGGAATACGGTATACATTCAGCAATAACTCGAATCAGCCTAAAGATCTTCAGCTATACCTCCTTGTCCGGCCCTTCCAGGTAAATCCAACCTACCAGTTTCTGAACCAGACCGGCGGTGTCGGGAAAATAAATTCGTTAAGAGAGGATGGGAAATATATTGCCGTCGATAATAAGGTTATCCTGTCTGAGAGACCCTATACAACCTTCAGAGCAGCCCGTTTTGATGCAGGGAATCCGGTTGATTTTCTTCGAAAGGGTACCCTTCCTGAAAGCAAATTTGCTGTTGACCCTGCCGGCCTGGCCAGTGCAGTCCTCAGCTATTCAATCCACCTGAACCCCCATGAGCAAACCCGCTTTCACCTGGCTATCCCCTATTATGAAAGGTCTTTCCCTGAGAGTCAACAGGGACCGGGAGAGATATTTGAAACCCTCGAAAGTGAATCAGATTTCTGGGAAAAGAAAGTGGATCATATAAAATTCAACCTGCCTGCATCCGCCGACAGGATCATCAACACGTATAAGTCCAATCTGGCCTACATTCTCATCAACAGGGACAAAGCTGGAATTCAGCCTGGCTCACGTTCCTATGAGCGAAGCTGGATCCGTGACGGTGCATTGACCTCGTCTGCTCTTCTTAAATCAGGAATAGTCCCTGAAGTAAAAGACTTCATCAACTGGTACTCGGACCACCTGTATGAAAATGGAAAGGTTCCCTGTGTGGTTGACTTCAGGGGACCAGATCCGGTACCGGAAAATGACAGTCATGGGGAATATATCTACCTGATCCGCGAATACTTCAATTTTACAAAGGATACGGCTTTTCTCCGGTCAAAAAATCATGCAGTTCTTAAGACGGTTGAATACATCGAATCCCTCATCGCACAACGGTCGACGGATCACTTCAAAAACGGGAACGACAGCCTGCGCGCTTACTATGGGCTTGTCCCGGAATCGATAAGCCACGAAGGCTATTCGGCAAAACCCACGCATTCCTATTGGGACAATTTCTTTACGATCAAAGGACTGAAAGATGCAACAGAGATTCAGGCTATTCTTGGTGAGAAAGAATCCTGGGAACGCATAAAACGCATCCGCGATACCTTCACAGAGAATCTTTACAACTCTCTTCGCCTGGCCATGAAGGTGAGGAACATCGATTATATCCCGGGTTGTGTTGAACTGGGCGATTTTGATGCAACATCAACAACCATTGCGTTGACTCCCTGCAATGAACTTGGTAACCTGCCAAAACCCCAGGCCTATACGACCTTTGACAAGTATTACGAATTTTTTAAAAACAGGAGAGACGGCAAGGCAGACTGGGTCAATTACACTCCATACGAAAACCGGTTGATCGGTTCCTTCATTCAATTGGATCAACCTGAAAGAGCGCATGAGCTGATCGAATTTTTCCTCCATGATCAACGTCCGCAAGGATGGAATCACTGGGCTGAAGTAGTATGGAAAGATGCACGGACTCCCCGCTTTATTGGTGACATGCCGCACACCTGGGTTGGAAGCGATTTTATCAATGCGATCCGGTCACTATTCGTTTATGAAAATGAATATGATCATTCGCTGGTTCTGGCTTCAGCACTCTACCAGGACTGGATCGATGCGCCCGGTGGAATGTCGGTTCAAAATCTGCCCACCTATTATGGTGAAATTTCCTATTCAATTGAAAAGAATCAGAACGAGTATGTTTTCTCTATCACTGGAAATGTCAACCTGCCATCCAGCGGGATTAAGATCAAAAACTTTAACGGATCCAAACTGCCGGTGAAGATTACCGTGAATGGGAAAATGATACAGGATTTTAATGCGAAGGAAATAGCTGTGAAGGAATTCCCGGCGGAGGTAGTAATCAGTTATTAAAGATTTAGTCAATTGCCAATTAAGTAGCATTATGCAAAACTACCAGGAATACGTTTTCACAATGTGCAGATTGCTTCGCAAGGCTCGCAATGACAATCATCACCAATAGTTACAGGGGAAAGGCGCAGCCTTTCCCCTGTAACTCCATACCAGTCATTGCGAGCCTTGCGAAGCAATCTGTTAAATTATAGTATAATCTCTTCAAAAAACGCAACAGCATATTCTATGAAAGAGCAGGAACAACATGCTTCTGTAACCGCAAAACCTGAAGACCGTATCAGCTTCACCCAGATGGCTGCCTATGGTGCCGGGGGCATCATCCCCATTGCCCTTTTTAACATCGCAGGCATCCTGGTGGGCCTCATGGGTAATATAAGTCTCGGCCTGAGTGCCTTCTGGCTTGGAGTTATATTGATAATTCCCCGTCTTTGGGATGCTCTTTCCGACCCGGTCATCGGGCATATTTCGGACAATACCCGGACCCGCTTTGGACGCCGGCGTCCCTTCCTCCTTTTCGGAGCACTGGCAGTTGCTCTCTTTTTCGTGCTGATGTGGTGGATACCAAAGGGCGACATGGTTCATGCCTGGTTCCCGTCCGACAGTGCCTACCAGTGGTTCCAGCTTTCCTATATCCTGTTGTCGCTTCTGCTGTTTTTTACCGCCTGCAACATTTTCGAGATCCCGCATGGAGCGCTGGGGATGGAGATGACCACCGATTACCACGAACGTACCCGCCTGTTCAGTGCAAAAAGTTTTGTAGGCAATCTTTTTGCCATGAGTACCCCCTGGCTTTTTGCCCTGGCCAACATGGAAGTATTCAAAGGTCCGGGAGGCAATGAGGCAGATGGCATGCGTTATGTATCCATGCTCATAGCAGCCATTTTGATACCCTTATCCTTCTGGTGGTTTTTCAAACTGCGCGAACCAGCCTTTGCCAAAGTTTCAAAACAGCAGAAAGCACCTTTCTGGGAAGACATGAAAAGAACTGTCGGCAACAGGAACTTCATCATGCTTACCTTAACCATTTTCACCCTGGCCATGGGCTTCAACTTCGTCAGCCTGCTGGGTTCATACATTCCCATTTTTTATGTCTTTGGCGGAGACAAGGTGTCCGGTGCCTACCTGCTCGCCATAAACGGAACCATCTGGGCTGTTACGGGCCTGCTTGCGGTTTTCCCGCTCAACCTGATCAGTCCCAGACTGGGTAAGAGGAACACACTCATTGTAGCTATATTGCTCATGTGTCTCGCACAGCTTTCGAAGATCGTCTGCTATAATCCTTCTTATCCCTACCTCATCATCATTCCCACGGTATTGCTTTCAGCAGGGATGTTGTTTTTCTTCACGCTGGGTCCCTCCATGGTAGGAGACATCTGTGATGAAGATGAACTAAAAACCGGTTACCGGGCCGAAGGAAGTTATTACTCTGTCTTCTGGTGGTTCATTAAATTGGGCACTGCCTTTGCCAGTTTCGTTACCGGCTCACTGATCGTTCTTACAAGCTTTAATGAAACACAGGTTACCAAAGTAGATAGCCTCCAGGGAAGCATTCGTGAACTCACAAGTAAAGTAGAATCCTGGGAAGCATTTTCTGCTCCCACCCGCAGTACGGCAGAATGGATCGAAAAAGCTAAATCGGAGACCAGCGCTGCTCTTGAAGAGGCAGAATCGTACCAGGTTTATCTGCAGAAAGAAAAACAGAAAAATAATGCCCTTTCCGACGAAATACCTGCATCCACCCTGCAAAACAGAAACGATCTTCTGGAAAAGGCACTGTCTGCGTCAAAGTCCGGTATCGGTGAACTCGAACAAGTCAGGGAAAACCTGCAGGGAATAGGTAACCTTCCGGCGGACACGCTCCATCCCTTCATAATAAACCAGGTCCTGCCGGCAGTCCTGAAAACCAAACTGCTCAAGGCGAATATTCATGCTTCAGAGCTTTACACAAAACTGGAATCAGAATCGGTAAAAACAAAATACAGCAAGGAGCATTACCAGGAACTTCTCCGGAACAATACGCTGGTTAAAAACCGTCTTTCAACAATCAGCACATCCATGCCAATGCCTCTTCTCAAAATAGAACTGGACAACATACAGGCAGCGGTTGTGCCCCTCACCCGGCAGTCGCCCTATACCCTGCTGATGATGAGGGTTGTTGAAATCGGACTACCCGTTCTGCTCAGTCTTCTCTCCCTGTTTTTTGTTCTCCGCTATTCACTAACCGAGAAAAGAAGTCATGAAATCAAAGATCTTTTAAAACTGAGGAATGCGAGTCGGTCAAGTGAAAGTGTGGAATAATACACTATCACTTTGTGATTGCTTTGTGCCTTTGTGCCTCCGCTAAAGCTTCAGCGACACGCGGAGTGCCTTTGTGGCCCTATTAATCATTCCAGCATTGATTTTGCCTTACGATAAACCACAGAAAAATGAAATTCAGCATTAAGGAAGACAATTTTTACCTGCATGATGAAAAAGCCTTTCTCCTTTCCGGGGAAATCCACTATTTCAGGATAAAGCGCGAGTTGTGGGACAAGCACCTGGATGCGGCCAAAGAAGCAGGATTGAGGACCATCAGTTCGTATGTTCCCTGGGCATGGCATGAAAACGAAGAGCAGGTTTTTGATTTCGATGGCACTACCTGCCCCGAACGCGATCTCAAAGGCTGGCTGAAGCTGTGTCAATCCCGTGGTCTTACCTGCATCCTTAAGCCCGGCCCCTTTATCCTGGCGGAGTTCAGGGGGGCAGGACTGCCCGACTGGTTTATGGACAGGTATGGAGTGGAAGTGAAAATGCGCAACAGTAAGGGGAATATTGTTGCAAGTGACGGAGTAAGTTTGTTTCATGAGAAGTATCTCGAAAAAGTTACTCACTGGTACGACCGCATAATGCCCTTCATCAGCCGGCATGAAGTATCCGCAGGCGGACCGGTAATCATGATGCAGATATGCAATGAGATCGGTGTATTCTCCTGGCTGGCACACCAGGCGGATTACTGCGAGGCTGCAAGGATCCGTTTCATAAGGTATATTAAAGAAAAGTTTGAAACCATTGCGGAGGTGAACAGTTTGTGGGGTACAAATTATTCGGATTTCTCCCAAATTGAATTACCTCCGGACGGCCGAAGCCCATATGCCTCGAAGCAGGATCGTGGTCGTGATTACGAATGGCACTGCTTCTGGAGAACCTACTATGGCGAGTACCTGAGGATGTTGTCAGCGATGGCAAGAAAAAGAGGAGTAACTGTTCCTCTGTACCACAATCTTCCCGGCTGGATCTATGGAAACGGCTACGAATTCCCGCTGAACATCACCATGTACGATGATCTGTTTGGAGAAAAAAGTGAGATCATCTTTGGGGTGGATCATATCCCCGAGTTCATGTCGTACCGGAACCTGCATGACGACCGGATCATCAATGACATAACTTATGCCATGCAGGGGAACAAGCCACTTTTCGCTGCCGAGTTCCAGTGTGGCTCGCGGGAATACCACGTGGTAACCAATCCACGCGAGATGGAACTTTTTTACAAGGCAAGCATTGCAAACGGCCTTACGGGCTGGAACTATTATATGTTCTCCCAGGGTCGTAATCCACGGCACAAGGGTTATTCCGGGGAAACCTTCTACTGGTTCAATCCGCTCACGGCCGAAGGTGAACGCACTTCTGCCTTCCCGCTTGTGCAGCGGATGAATAAAATAATTTCAACGGCTGAGCGGCATATCGTCGATGCAAAACGCAAGGCTGAAGTATGTGTCCTGTTTTATCCACCGTATTATGCAACGGAACTGGAGCGTCCTGAGACCGGTAACAGCAAGCTGAACTTCAATGCATCCTCCATCCGCCGGCCGGCTTATTTCGACGGGTTGCTGAAGGCACTGCAGGTACTGAACATCGATTATGACATGATGGATCTGAGCAAGGCCTCTCCGGATAGCCTCCGCAAATACAGGCAGGTATGGGCTTTCAGCACCGACGAGATGAATGCCCGGGATCAGCAGGTCATCGTGGATTATACAAGATCCGGGGGCCAGATCGTGGTATTCCCCTGCCTGCCTGACCGGGAGATGACCCAGAAGCCCTGTACCATTCTGCGTGATGCCCTGTCGGTAACACCCGCAGGAACCGAGATCATCGATTCTCCCCTCATCGATGTATTCGACCGGAAAGATATCAAGTGTGCGAATCCGCTGATCGTCTATTCCGAAGAATCAATGAAAGGAGTGGAAATCATTGCCCGCACATTGAATGGCAAGGCCTGTGGATTCATGAAAAATCTCGGAAAGGGATCCGTCGTCCACCTCGGTACCTGGATCGGGTTTGACACGGAGGGGCACAAACCGGTGTATGAAGCACTGCTAAAAAAATCGCAGGCCAAGCTCCGGCAGGCTTCAACTGATAATGATTACCTGGCTGTGCGGGAACGGTTTTCTTCCGGGAAATCTGCGGTTCTTTTTGTCGGAAATTACTATAATGAAGAACACAACGGAAGCATAACATACACGCATCCTGAGAGTGGTGAGATCCTTCGCATGCCCTATACCCATTCTGAAATGCTCTGGCCTCCAACCTACGGGGTACTTACTCCTGTGTGCCTTGACATAGCTGAAGGATTACGGATCCTGCACTGCACTTCCGATATATTAGGCATCAAAAAGATGAACGACAGGATTGAGATAATTGTTTATGGTGATCGCGATCTGATGGGAGAAATCGTTTTTGAAGGCGTGCATGCACACAGGATTACAACTGCAAGTATTGATGCAGAAGAACTGCAAATACAGAATGATGGCAAACGCATTGCTATTACATATCCTCACAAGCATAAAAGCGAGTTGATCCTCAGTATTAAAATAAGTGGGATTCGATAATTTTTTTTATGATTAATAATATGCCACAAAGACTCTCCGCGTGCCGCCATAGCTTTAGCGGAGGCACAAAGGCTCTAAGACGCACGAAGAAGTAAACCAGACCCTCCTTCGCGTACCTTCGTGAAAACCCTTTGAGCCCTTTGTGGTTACTTTTTTTAGGACACTTCTTCCAAAGACTATACTGGCACAATCCTCATCATATAATTTTGTTCGCCTTAAACAAATTCTAATCTCTTTGAATTATGAATATCCAAAATAAACATGGACTCTCCGTTGACTTTTTGGAGAATGGCACTATCCGAAGCATTCATGTTACCCCCATCAGCATTGGCGTGCGGGATGCCACGTCCTTTTCAAAATCATGGACGAACCTCTACCTGAGAAAAAAATCGGACCGGATTGAATACACAGCACTAATAGGTCCTGAGAGCAACAGCAGTTTCACTATTTCCGGGGATGCATATATTGCCAAAGGAAAATGGGAAGGCCTGGAATACACCTGTGTGCTGCAACTTTCAGCAAAAAGCCACAGTTGGCTGTGGAGTGCAGAGATAAAAAACACAGGGGATGAGCAGGCGGATATTGATCTCTTCTTGGTGCAGGAGGCAGGGCTCAAACCTATCACAACGGGAATCAACAATGAATTATATGTGAGTCAGTACCTGGAGCGCCGTATTCTAAACGATCCCCGGTATGGTTCTGTAATCTGCTGCCGGCAGAATATGAAAGAATCATTAGGTAATCCATGGCTCATGATGGCATGTAAGAACGGAGCCCCGGCCGCAAGCGTTGATGGCATGCAGTTTTATGGCAGGTCGTACAGGGAAACTGGCATCCCGGAAGGTCTGCTCGCTGAAAAACCGGCTGGAGAATATGCCGGGGAATCGACAGTCCTGGTTCTGCAGGGGAGTCCCGCTAAACTGGCTGCCGGAAAAAATCACAGCTATGTTTTTATTTCCGCCTATCTGCCGGATCACCCACATGCTACTTCGGAAAATGACTTAAAGCGCCTGCCGGAACTGATAACTGAATTCGACGATGCTTTACCTGTACTCCCCTCCGGTGAACTGATCCTGCCGGAAAAAAACCTGTTCCAAACTTCCGGCTTCTTACCGGTGGATGACCTGAGCGAGGCGGAGACTACACATTTCTTTGGTACTGAGAGACGGCATGCTGAGAAACAAAAAGACTCGCTTCTATCCTTTTTCTGCGGAGCAAACAACCACGTGGTCCTGCGTGCCAAGGAGGTCCTGGCTGACCGATCGCATGCACACATCATGCAGGCAAGGACCGGGTATGCACCCGATGAATCGGTGGTCTCCACCACCGCCTTTGCCTTTGGGGTCTTCAACTCACACATCACCCAGGGAAATACTAATTTCAATATCCTCTTATCTGTTTGTTCCAGTCCTTTCAACCTGGCTACAGAAACAGGACAACGCATTTTTGTTGAACTTGAGGGCAAGACCTATCTGTTGGGAGTCCCCTCGGCCTTTGAAATGGGATTGAATCATTGCCGGTGGATTTATAAACATGGGAAAAACACGTTGCAAGTCCGCAGCTGGACCTCCAAAAAGGCCGATCAGGTAAACCTGGACTTAAGCGTGCTGCAAGGGAACAAGGTAAAGCTGTGGCTTACGCATCATTTTGATCATGCCAACGGATGGAAAATTTTTCCCGGCAGCAGGAAGGAAGAATTTGTAATCAAACCAAAGGCTGAGAGTATGATTGCAGAAAAATTTCCAAAAGCACAATTCCGGATGATCATACAGGCTGTCAATGGAGAATTTTCGACGGGTGGTGATGAATTGCTGTACGAGGATGGGAAGAACCACAGTAGTGATTTGTTTGTGATCGCAGTGAGAGAAACATCTTCATTCAGCCTGAGCATACTGGGCGAAGTTTGTTCGGCAGCGAACCCGGTCCTTTTTGACAAGGCAGACCCTGCCTTTCAATCCGACTGCCGGGATGCACAAACAGCCCTGAATGATTTATGTTTAAACCTGTCACTGGCAGGAGAACAGGAGGATGTACGAGCCATCCGGGAGATCCTTCCCTGGTATGGGATGAATGCTCTTACTCATTTTCTCACACCTTACGGACTGGAGCAATTCAGCGGAGCAGCCTGGGGTACGCGCGATGTGTCTCAGGGTCCCTTCGACCTCCTGCTAAACCTGGGAAAATATGATGTAGCCAGGCAGGTACTCCGTATCCTGTTCTCCAATCAGAATACAGATGGCGGATGGCCGCAATGGTGGATGTTCGACAGTTACACCACGATCCGCGCGGATCACTCCCACGGCGATGTTTTTTATTGGTGCCTCATCGCCCTTGCTAATTACATAAAAATTACCGGTGACAGGGAGATCCTCGGAGAGGTATTGCCATACTTCCATGAACAGGGAGCGGCATATGCAGAAAAAACACCGCTGAGCGAGCATGTCGACAGGCTCATTCAAATGATCGTGGATTCCTTCATTCAGGGCACTTCCCTGGTTCCTTTTGGCGGTGGCGACTGGAATGATTCCCTGCAACCGGTGAGCAAGGAACTTGCACAGCGGATGATCTCCAGCTGGACTGTAGAAATGAACTACCAGGCCTTTGACCAGTTTCACCAGATTTATGAACAAACCGGGAACAGAGAAAAATCACAGCTGCTGAAAGATACCTGTGAAAAAATCAAAGCAGATTTTAACAGGTACCTGGTGCGGGATGGAGTGGTGGCCGGATACGGGCTGGTGGAGAAAGACGGCAGCATCAGCCTGCTCTTACATCCAACAGACCCAAAGACCAATATCCAATACAGTCTGCTCCCCATGAACCGGGGTATCATCAGCGGGATTTTTACAAAAGAACAGGCTGAGCATCACATGGAAATTGTGGAAAAGCACCTGAAAGGACCGGATGGGGCTCGTTTGATGAACCGCCCCCTTAAATACCAGGGAGGTATTCAGACTATCTTTCAGCGGGCGGAGAGCAGCACCTTCTTTGGAAGAGAGATTGGTCTGATGTACGTGCATGAGCACATCCGCTATGCAGAAGCGCAAGCCCTGCTGGGAAGGCCGGAAGCCTTTGTGAATGCCCTGCGACAGGCGATACCCGTTGGATACCGGGAGATTGTTCCCTGCGGGGATATCCGTCAGGCGAATTGTTATTACAGTAGTTCCGACGTCGCCTTCCGGAGCCGGTATGAGGCCGATGAACTATATGATGAGATAAAGACCGGGAAACTGACCCTCCGGGGTGGATGGCGTGTATACTCCAGCGGGCCGGGGATTTACATCGGCCTGATTATTTCGCGTTTACTCGGTTTGCGCATCGAATCCGGCATTGTTATACTTGACCCGGTGATTCCAAAATCCATGGATGGTCTTTCTGTATCCCTGGATTTCCTGGGCAGACCGGTACAAATTAGGTATCGGATCAGGGAAAAAGGATTTGGTCCCGAAGCGATTTATGTCAATGGCAAAGAAATCAGATTCACCCGGGAAGAGAACAAGTACCGGAAGGGTGGGGCTGTGATTGCAAGGAAGGAGATGGTGGGATGGTTGAGGGAAAAGGAGAATAACATTGAGATTATTCTGTAATCCCCTTAAACTAGCCTCAGCTAATTTCCTATTTGTTTAATAACTCCTGGACCTCCAATTTCAGTTTGGGGAGATGGTTAATAATAATACTCCAGATAAGATCATCAGATATTTTATCATAGCCATGGACGATTCTGTTTCTTGTGCCAACTATTTTCTGAGCATTCGCCAGCTCAAACTCCTTATCCTTCCTGATTATCCGATTTGTTGCCTCTCCGATGATCTCAATATTTCTTTCAACGGCTCGTTTTGTTTTCCTGTCTTTAAGATAGTTCTCAAATGATTTTGGTTGTCCGGAAAAATAGTTTTCAATCTCTTCAATTGATTGAATAATATCAAATAACCAGACTTTTATTTCATTATCCATAAATAAGCCGCTTTGATGAATCAATCGATTGTCTCAGGTATGGATTCCTGATTGCCTTTTCCTCCAACAAATCTACCTCCCTTTTAAACAAGAGTTCCAGGGAATCTTTCAGGTCAAAATAATTATCAGCGTAAGAATACAAATCAACATCCTGAAAATCCACAATCAAATCAATATCGCTTGCATTTTTGAATTCATCAGTCAACACAGATCCAAAAGCAAACAATTTCTTCACTTTGTGCTTTTTACACAAATCTCTTATTCCTTCGATATTTTTTTCAACCAGGTTCATTTCGCAAAGATAATACATTTAACAAAATGTTATATGTGGTTGTTTTTTATACCTTTAACAGAATATTTATTCCGGATTTGGTGATATCTCTATTCTGTGTTTGGCAAAACAGATTTATTATTGGAGAACCAGCAAATTATGTCTGGCAAGTCATAATTTTTAGTAATTTCAATATTCTAAGAATTTACATGCACGATGAAGGCAATAGCACTTTTTAGGTGTCTTTTAGTTTTTTGCATTCTCTTCCATTATTCCATGAGCTGTGCTCAGGACTGGAATATTATAAACTCAACCTATAAATACAATTACCGGCATAACCAGGAAAATTTCATTGGCACTACCATTTGGGTTGACTCGATCAGGATAAACGGATCCGACACGATTTTCTTCCTTAACAGGATTGTCATAGACTGTGACACATGCACATCCATGAATAGCTTGCCTCTGGCAGAATATGATGTCGCCCAATTTCTGCAGAAAGAAGTGATCAAAAATGATTCCTTCTACAACTTCCGGTCACCGGGCAGTTTTGTAATCAAGCCTCATTCAAGGCTTTATGATATTTGGTTGTATGATTCGTTAAATAATGTAACTTCAACAGTTACAGAGATAGGCTCCATTGATCTTTTTGGCAGGAATGATTCTGTCAAAAAAATAAGTCTCTCCGAAGGAAATAGTATTGAACTTTCAAAAAGTTATGGAGTTGTCTCTTTTATTCTTCCATACGATACATTCACATTAGTTGGAATTGATCAATTGTATGGGGAAAGTGTCCCTGGCTTTAAGGAGTTTTTCAGATTTTCTCCCGGAGACCTCTTCGAATTTCATGAGATACCTGCAAAAAATCCTGATGATCAATTTGGCAGACTGCATATAAATAAAATTCTGATTACCGGGTCCAGGGAGCATGGGGACACGCTGGAATATGATCTGAAGGTTAAACATTATGATCGGTGTGATCCCTTGCCCACCTACCTGTGGTATACACCTGGATGGGCCAGTTCAAGTGAATATTCTTCCTCTTGGAGATTTATTAATACCCCGGGCCACCCGGCTAATTTATATAATAATCAATTGATTAGAATCTATAGCCCCAGAAAATCTGCATGTTTCACATCTCCATTTCCATTAACAAAAAGCTATGTTTATCGGGATACGGATGACATTTACAGGAAGGATGTTGGCTCTTATAAAAAGAACGATTGGTTTATAATGAAGGATAGTATTTATAATTTATTGGAAAGAGAGGGCCGTGATCCTTTTTGTGATATTGCAGCATCCAGTTATAAAGTTGGACTTGGAGAAGTATATAATGAATCAGATGGATTTGAGTTCCATGTATGGCGTGAATTAATCGCATATCGCAAGGGAAACGATACTACTGGCATTTTCACCTCTGATGAAAAAATGGTTGTCAATATTGATGAATCGGCTGAACAAAAAATCAGGATTTTTCCAGTCCCGGCCCATGAGTATATGCGGGTTGAATTGCCAGGTTTCAGTATCCCGGAAGAGCTTACGCTTATGAGAATAGATGGCCGGGTAATAAGCAGGATCAGGAATACGGATGTATTTCCTGCAATTGGTATCCCGAAAGGAATTTATATTTTGAAAATTGAATACAATCAGAATGTGGCATTCAGAAAAGTTCTGATAGAGCCCGTACGGTAGTTTTGTGCATTTCTGAATACGATGCAATAGTCAGTATGCTCGTCCAGGCAAAATGAAGCAAAGTTCAAAAAAGTGTGCAGATCCCTCCTGCGTCGGGATCAATTCGACTAAGCAAAACAGGCGCCTTGAGCAGCCAGAGGAATCCGAATGATCTTAATCTGATGTAAATCAATATAAAAATCCAAACATCCATAATGGTAAGTTATTACCAACAGGAAACTCCAGATCGTCTTTGACTACCCAGGAATTTTTTATACCTGCGATCTGCTTTCCAGATTTACTCTTTCCTCCGACCTCAAAGGTATATTTATTACCGACCAGGAAATCTCCCTGTTTTGGCATCTGAACCTTACTCAGAGCACTGAGTTGCGAAAGGAAAAATGTCTCACGTAAATTACCGGTGTCCACCTGCTGTTCTGCCAGGGCATACAGAAGATTTGTGTTGTTCAGGTATATCTTTTCAGGCTTTTGTAAAATGGCTGTGCTTTTGCCTGCTGGTTGAAGTAATGAAATGAGCCTTGCCTGCTCCAGGAAAGAAAGATAATTATTGAGTGAATTTCTGTGTATTGAAGTTTTCTCTGCCAAGGCCACCAAATTTGGCTTAAAAGGAACCTGTTGTGAAATCACATATATCAATTGAAGCATTTTTTTCGCATTGCGGATATCAAAATCCTTTAGTTCTGCCATGTCAACTTCAACGATGGTTCTGATAAGTTGGTTTATTTTCAGGTGCACAGTTTCATCATCCTCCATCATAAATGGATAATACCCCTTTTGCAGGTATTCATTGAAATACTCCAAGGGCCGAAATGAATCAGGCAGCATTTTCTTAAGTTCAGGAGCACTCTTCAAAATTCCATCCAATGAGAATACAGGCAATTGCATCTTGTATTTGAGCGATAGAAATTCACGGTATGACAAACCTGGTAATTCATATACCACAGCCCTTCTGCTTAAATCACCCTGCTGCCTGCTGATGTCAATTATGGAAGAACCAGTGAATATTATCTTTAAGCCTGAATAAACGTCATAGATATTTTTGATTTCTGCTGACCAATTTTTATATTTATGCACCTCATCCAACACCAGAATTTTACCGCCATGCTTGTGAAACTGGGCAACTGTTTCTTTAAGACTGTGATTCGTAAAATACAAATCGTCCAATGAAAAATATGCTGCCTTTGATACAGGCAGGTTCTGCTGTTTCAACCATTGAAGCAATAATGTTGTTTTTCCGGTTCCTCTGGCCCCTTTAATCCCGATCAATCGGTTATTCCATCGGATCTCATCATAAAGAAACCGCTTAAAATCATTCGTAACCCCGTTCAGAAAGTATTCTGACTGTTCCAGGAGAGTATTCATATGCACATTCTTTTATGCAAATATACATATTTTTGCACTTTCTAATGTGCATTTTATATTTTCTTTCGCATATCCAATTATGCATTTATTCGCTATTCAAGGGGGTCCACCAGCATCAGACAAAATTCCGTGTTGGAGATCCCTCCTGCGTCGGGATCAATTCGACTAAGCAAAACAGGCATCTGAGTGTGATATTATTTCCACTATCTGAGTGAGGGACCTACTGTTCTGCCCAGGGTTGATTCTACAATGCACTAATAAAGTATTAGTTTTTGATCCACTACATTATTTGTCTCAAGATTGAGGATCCTGACTAAGTACGCTCCTCTCGCTAAGTTATGATAATCAAATTGATCAAATGAACCATATATTATTTTCTCTTCTATTGATTTTCCATTTGGTGCGAAAATCTGGTACTTATAGCCCAGATTGTTAGGTTCAACATGTATAACTATTAATCCTTCGGAAGGATTTGGAGAAATATATATTTTTTGCCTGCATTCCAAGTCCTTTGATCCAGTTGGAACAATTACTGGAATACTACTTTGCAAAACATCTGTAATGATGCCATTATTTTTTACAGCAATAACACATGGGAAAGTTCCTGTACTGGTTGGATGGCCGTACACAATTCCATTACCCGCATCTAATTGAAATCCTGAGGGAATTGTCCAGGCTATCCAGGAAATTGTATCATATGCAGAGGTATCGGAGATTTGAAGATGGCACTCATAATCTGTATTTACCCAGGCAGTGTCAAAAGAAGCTGAAATTATTTGAGGTGTCAGTGTATTTGTGTAACAAGTGTGAAATTTTGGATTCACATACAATACATAATCATTTTCAGAATAACAAAGCAGTTTAAAGTATCCTCCTGAAAAACCGGATCCGTGGATAGCACTTGCGAAAATCCCGTCAACAGAGCCAATTCCTTCTATCCAGGTATCAACATTGGAATATTGATTGTTTGAAAAGGAAAACCCAAGGTAATACCTTAACCTGAATTCATCATTGATCAAAACAGAATCAATCAAATAACAAGTTATTAGAACTGGATAAGGGAGTGAATAAATATAAGTATTAAAAATTGAAACTGTATCGTAAAGTTCAATCCCAAAATCATAAATTTTACCTTCTTCCGATAAGTGGTTCAGGTAAAACACTTCATGGGTTGTGGTGTCTTCACGAATGAATCCATAAAGTTCCCAATTTTGTTGAAGAGAATCATCAGATTCCCAAACCTTAGAGTATTTTAAACCATTTATTATTGTATCACCATTGAAATGAGTAATTGTAGTATGAGTATTACATGGATTTAGAAAGGAACCTAGTCCAAAATGCAATGTATTCCATTTTTTAGTAGAATCAACAAAATGATAATTGCTTTGACAAAATGATGAATTATCCGATAAGAATATGAATAAGACTATGAATTTAATAATTGCTTTCATTTTCGTCCTGATAAGCTTGAGAATAACTAACTCTAACAAAAGCATTCTCTCAAATTTACATTTTAAATTTGATGCAATTAATAATCCAGGCGTAAATTCTTGAAATCTAAATGACCCCTGAGGCGACCCCCCGAAATAAAAAATCCTCTTTTTACATAAAGGAACCTCTAAAAACTCCTTTTTTTATAACTCACCCCAACCCTCTCTACTCGGGCAGAGAGGGAGACAAGAGGTGTTTTTAGAGGTTCTCATAAGATTAAATTCTCTGTTTGAGATCCCTCCTGCGCGGGGATCAATTCGACTAAGCAAAACAGGCGCCCGAAGGGGATAAATTTTGCATTTTCCTTTTGGAGAGGAGATCCCTCCTGCGTCGGGATCAATTCGACTAAGCAAAACAGGCGCCAAAAGGGGATAAATTTTGCATTTCCCTTTTGGAGAGGAGATCCCTCCTGCGTCGGGATCAATTCGACTAAGCAAAACAGGCGCCAAAAGGCGCCTGTTTTGCAAGTCTCATTGAGTTGTCCTGCCAGGGCTCGAACCTGGACTTTACTGATCCAGAGTCAGTCGTGTTACCAATTACACCACAGGACAAGCTGGGAAAGAGGCTGCAAAGTTATAAAAACAATTTAAATTCCCATACCCGGTTTTAAAAATTTAAAAAGCAGCTGAAAGCCCTGCCGGTGGCATTAAATAGCCCTCCCTGACCCTCCCGCTCCTTCCTTCCCGATTTTTACTATCTTAGACCTTCCCAAGGATGGTATCATGCTCTGTAATTTAATCCGAAGACTTCCCTTTCTGCTCCTCCTGCTATTCACAGGCAGGGAGACTGTTTCAGCGCAGCTGCAGCTCGACCGTCCGCGGATCAAAAATTTCACCAAGGGGGTTTACCAGGCCGATAACCAGAACTGGAGCATCACCCAGGACCAGGAGGGAACACTCTATGTGGCCAACAACCGCGGCCTGCTCACCTTCGACGGAACCCGCTGGACCTGCCTGCCTATGCCCCGGAACACCATCGTGCGCTCGGTGGCTGCAGGCGATTCCGGCCTCATCCTTACCGGATCATATGAAGAATTTGGCTTCTGGCAAAAAGACCGCCTGGGAAAGCTGCACTATACCTCTCTTACCCCCCTGCTGAAAAACTACACCTTTCATAATGAAGAGGTCTGGAAGATCATCCAGTACCAGGGTATCACCTATTTCCAGACCTTTTCCGTGATATTTGCCTGGAACGGGAAAACAGTAGAGGTCCTTCGTCCCCCTGGATTTATTGACTGTTTCAGCCTCATCAACCAAAAGCTCTACCTGGTGATCGCCAACCACGGGCTTTTTGAACTCCGGGAAGGCCGGATTGAACCGCTCGATCCCTCCCCCTTCTTCAAAAACACCCTCATCCGCGTGATGCTTCCCTTCGATGAACGGAAAATTCTGGTGGCCACAGCCAATGCCGGTTTGTTCCTGTATGACAGCACCGGCACCCTCTCTCCCTGGGCACCCGAACAATCATCATTACTGCAGAACACCAGCATCAACCGTGGCCTCCTCGATAACCAGAAAAACATCGTACTGGGAACCATCCTCGACGGGATCTTCCTGTTTGACCGACAGGGAAAACTGCTCTTTCATCTGAGCAAGCAAAACGGACTCCAAAACAATACAGTGCTGGGTTTGCACATCGACCAGGATGGAGCACTCTGGGCCGGGCTGGATAATGGCATCGACCTCATCCAGCCTGATAACAGCATTACCTTCTATGAAGATCCCACAGGCCGCCTGGGTTCCGTGTATACCGTATTGCTCAAGGACCATTTGCTTTATGCCGGCACCAACCAGGGACTCTTCTGTTCACCCTTCCTCCCGGAAAAAGGGGGCATTCAACTCAACTTCAGCCTGGTGGAAAACAGTCAGGGACAGGTGTGGACCCTGCAGGAACAGAACGGACAGGTTATCTGCGGGCATAACGATCGCACCTATGAGATAACCGGTAGGAGCATCAGCCTGCTTTCTCCGGTGAGTGGCGGCTATGCGCTTCTGCCCCTCCGACGGGGAGACAAAGATTACCTCCTGCAGAGCACATACACCGACCTGGTGCTCTTCGAAAAAATCAACAACAGATGGTCTTTCAGCCATACCCTCGAAGGATTCCGTAACCCCATGCGGTATGCAGAAACAGACCACCTGGGGAATATCTGGGTAAGCCACCTGCAACAAGGAATCTATCGTATCCGCCTCAACAATGATCTTACAGCCACTACCGGGGTCCAATATTACGGTCGCGCGAAAGGCTTTGCCAGCGACAATCACATCAGTGTATTCAAACTTCAGAACCGCGTGGTCTTTACGAACGAAGGAAAACTATTTATCTACAACGACCTGGCTGATACCATTCTTCCCTTTGCCTACCTGCAGGAACGACTTCAACCCGAAACCTATGTCCAATCGATATTCCCGGCCGGAGGAGAACTATACTGGCTGGTTACCTCGGGTAGTCTCGACCTTTATGAACTGAGTACCAACCGGGTGATTCTTCGCAAGACCTTGCCCCTGAGTCTCTTTAATCACAGGCTGATACAGGGGAATGAATACATCTATTCCATCGATTCCACCCACTGGATGGTTTGCATGGAAAACGGGATGGCCCTGGTCTCGGAAGGACCCGAACCACGCACTATCAGCCTGAGATCTGCACTCCTCAATGAGGTAATTGCCACCGGCAGGGAACTAACCTGGTATCCTCCCCGTATAGCCGAGGACGAAACCGTTCCAACACTTCCTTTCAGGGATAATAACCTTGAATTCCGTTTTTCCTGCCCGGTATTTGACAGCCCGCTTCGTTTCGAGGTGATGCTCGACGGCCTGGATACCAGCAGGATTATCACCGACCAGCCATCGTACCGCTTCGATCGTCTGCCCTGGGGCCGGTATACATTCCGGGTAAAAGCCATCGACGGTCGCGGCCTTAGTTCCATGGAGGCTTCCTGGCCCTTTGTAATAAGTCCGCCCTGGTACTGGAATAACTTCTCAAAACTTTTCTACCTGGCATTTTTGCTGCTGATGCTTTTACTGGCACGGGCCTATCTGCTGCGACGCCTGCGTAAACAGGAGACCCGGCTGAGTATGGAAAAAGAACAGGAAATGATCCGTTTGCAGAACGAGAAACTCGAAGCCGAAGTGCATTACAAGAGCATGCAACTCGCCAATACTACCTATTCCATCATCAAGAAAAATGAACTTTTACTGGAGATCAAAAAGCTGCTTTCCCGCTCCCGTAAAGCCGGGGATCCCCTGCCTGGAGCTCAGATTAAAGAGATCAACCGGCTGCTCGAACAAAGCCTTTCGAACGAAGACGACTGGAGTGTATTTGAACAGAACTTCGAACAGGCACATGAAGAATTTCTCAAACGCATCAAGAAACAATACCCCCAGCTCACCCCGGGCGATCTGAAGCTCTGTGCCTTTATCCGCATGAATCTTCCCTCCAAGAAAATAGCACCCCTGCTGGGAATTTCCATCCGCGGGGTGGAGAATCACCGGTACCGTCTGCGTACCAAAATGGAGCTGGACCGGGACATCAATCTGACGGATTATCTGATGAATTTTTCGGGCAATCAGTCCGTCCGGCTGATGGTTTTTATTTTGTGCATTGTAGGGCCATGCCATGGCATGGCCCTACAATGCAAAAAATAAATACCTCACTTTTCACCCTATTCTTCAGCATAAAAGCAGAAATCTACCCTAAACTATTTATCTCATTCATTGTTTCTTACCAAAGCATGATGAGGTAATTGTGAGTTGGTGATTTTTACCTCCTCCCGGCTGGTGTATTTTATATGAGCCCCGGAATATTGGATTCCAGACCCACTTGTCTTTAACTTTATAAAAAACCGAAATCCTATGCGCAATAGGGAACTAACTAAACCAAGCTTAACTATTCCCATCCTGCTGTTTTTCATTCTGGTTTTGGGAGTATTTCCATCCAGGGCTCAGGATATCACGGTGAAAGGCACCGTAACGGCCTCGGATACCAAAGAACCTCTACCGGGTGTGAATGTGTTTCTCAAAGGAACCACCCGGGGTACTATCACCAACCTTGACGGGCAATACAGCCTCGAGGTAGCAGGGCAGGGCTCCATCCTCGTATTCTCGTTTCTTGGCTATACAAGCCGGGAAATGCCTGTTGAAGGTCGCAGCCAGATAGACCTGGCACTGGAACCCGAAAATCTTGCCCTCGAAGAAATTGTCGTGGTCGGATACGGGGCCCAGCGGGTGAAAGACCTTACTGCACCCATTACCACCATTAAGGGAGAAGACCTGAAAAAACAGGTGAGTGCCAATCCCATGCAAGCATTACAGGGAAAGGTGGCCGGGGTGCAGATCATCAACAACGGTGCTCCCGGTAGCGGTCCTGCTGTAAAAATCCGCGGGGTGGGTTCGATAGGGGATTATGCCAATCCGCTATATGTTGTCGACGGTGTTTTCATGGACAACATAGATCATATCAGTACCTCCGACATCGAGGACCTCACTGTACTGAAAGATGCCTCGGCCGCTGCCATCTATGGGGTGCGGGCCGCCAACGGGGTAATCCTGGTAACCACCAAAAAAGGAAAATCCGGACGTCCGGTGGTGAGCTATGAATCGTACCTCGGACTCCAGGTTCCGGTGAACATCATGCCTCTGGCCAATAACAAGCAGTATGCCGAACTCATTGAAGAAGCCACCGGCACCGCTCCCCCGGCTTCTGATGTGAGCACCGACTGGTACAAAGAGCTCGTCAGGAAAGCACTCATGCACAGCCATTCCATCGACGTATCAGGAGCCACCGACGCTACCAGTTATTCCTTCGGCGGATCCTACCTCTTCCAGGAAGGAATCATGGATGCAAAAAACGACTATGAGCGCTTCAATATCCGTGCGCGCATCGATCAGCAGGTAAATGACAAACTAAAATTCGGCGTAAATACCCTGGTAACCCGTTACGACAAGTTCCAGGCCGACAACAATGCCTTCTTCCAGGCCTTTGTGAATCCTCCCACCTATCCGGTTTATGATCCCACCAACACGGCTGCCTTCCCGGTGAAATTCGGTTCCCCCCAGACCCAGGGCTACGGCAACCAGTATGGCAATCCGTATGCAGGGGCCTACTATAACGATGCCTTCGAACGGGGAAATAACATCCTCCTTAATTTATATGGTGAGTACTCGCTTATCAAGGATAAGCTGGTTTTTAAAACAGCCTATAACCAGGAACTGAATCACTGGATATGGAGGGATTACAGCCCGCAGTTCAACGTAGGCGGATCACAGGGCGTGCGCAAATCAACGCTTTCGCGAACCTTCGGGGAACGCAGCAACCAGATCCTGGACAACCTGCTCACCTGGACCGACCAGAAAGATCTGAGCAGGTACACCATCCTGGTGGGACAGTCGGTACGCATCGAACGGTCGGACAATATGACCGGCTTTGCGCAGAGTGTACCCGGACTCGATGATCAATCCAAATACCTGCTCAACGGTTCCTACAAAGATCGGAATGTAAGTGATGATCCCACCCGGATTCATACTGCCTCCTTCTTTACACGGGCGAACTATGCTTACGACGACAAATACCTGGCTACCATCACCCTTCGTGCCGACGGCAGTTCAAAGTATCAGCAGAAATGGGGCTACTTCCCCTCCATTGGCGTGGGCTGGGTAATGACAAGAGAAAATTTCCTGTCGGATAAAAGCTGGATCCAGTACCTCAAACTCAGGGGCAGCTGGGGTATGCTCGGGAACAACAATGTACCTGCAAATTCAAAGGTTATTGCAGGCCTCTCGGGTGCCGGAAGCTCCGGTATTTTCGGAGATCAGTTGGTGGATGGTCTGGGTGCCCAGACAGTATATCAGAATTACCTCGAATGGGAAGTGGTAAATGAGTTCGACCTTGGATTAGACTTCACCCTTGTGAAAAATAAACTGGACGGGGAGATCGATTATTATCACCGTGTGACCAACAACGTGGTATTTTATGCACCCATTGCCTCCGGCGGCGGTGTACCCGACCTCCTTGCCAACAACGGGAAAGTGCTGAACTCAGGCCTTGAACTACGCCTGGGATGGAATGAAAAACTCAGTGATAAATCCTCTTACCGGATAGGATTGAATGCAACCACCATTCATAATGAAGTGCTGGAGCTCAAAGGCCGCTCGAACATACCGGGAGCCCCCGTGCGAGGCGGATCATTTACTACGCTCACACAGGTTGGGGAAGCCATCGGTTCCTTCTACGGATACGAGATAAGGGGCGTTTATGCCAGCGAGGCGGATGCACTCAAAGATCCCATTGCCCAAACCATTCGTGACCGCGGATATTTTAAATATGTCGATCAGGACGGAGACAAAATCATAACTGAAAAAGACAAGGTATTCCTCGGCAGTGCAATTCCCAAATTGATCGCAGGGCTTGATTTTGCATATTATTACGGCAATTTCGACCTGGGTGTCTCCCTGCAGGGTCAGTTTGGAAATAAAATCCTGAATGCAAAACGCATGAACAGGGATATTTTTACAGATGGGAATTATGACCTTGACTTCTATGAGAACCGCTGGCATTCGGGTAATAAGTCGGATACCTATCCCTCGGCCGAAGCCTATAATTCTTCCTTTGTGCAACAGGCCAATGATTTCTTCGTTGAGAACGGATCTTATTTCCGGGTCCAGAATGTGCAGGCAGGTTATACCCTTCAGGACATGAAGCATATCAGCCGTCTGCGGGTTTATCTCTCGGCGCAGCGTCCCTTTACCTATTTTACTTACCACGGCTTTACGCCTGAAGTGGGTGGAAGTCCGATCAGCAGCGGGATAGACAACTCGGTCTACCCCATGCAGGCCATTTATACTTTTGGTGTCAGTGTTAACTTCTAATGAATTTACAGATCCTATGAAACACCCATCTATTAAGCAAAACAAAAATACGGATGAACAAAAGGGGTGTTACATCCGACCTTTAAAAATCGATTTCGTACGGATGAAACGGTTTAGCATAATTCTCATCATCCTCTCCGGCCTGGTTCTCACACAATGTGAGGACTTCCTCGACATCCGTCCGGAAGGATCGGTTCCCACCACGGGCATGGATTACACCAAATCCGAAAACATTTTTCTTCCGGTGAGTGCAGCCTATGCAGGCTTGAGAAGCTGGGGTGCGCATGCCTTTCCTTACATCGGCGCCTTCGAGATCACCTCGGACGACGCCGACAAGGGTAGCACACCCGATGACAATCCTCCGATGAAAGAACTGGATAACTTCACTTTTCAGTCGACCAACGGCCTCATCAACGATCTCTGGGTTTCCTACTATGACATTGTGAGCGGAGCCAACAACGCCATTCACCAGATGCCCTTGTTTGTGGCAGCATTACCCCTGGCTGAAGATAAAGCATACGCACTCCAATGCCAGGGCGAAGCCAAAGTGATCCGGGCTTATGCCTATTTCAACCTGGTGCGTTTGTTCGGAAAGGTACCCCTTGTCGACACGCTCATGAGCTCCGCCGGACTGGCTGCACTGCAACAGGCAAGTACAAGCGAAGTATACGACTTCATTGAGAATGACCTCGAAGAAGCCATCGCTGTTCTGCCTGCCTCCTATACAAAGGAATGGGCGGGTCGTATCAACAGGTACACAGCCATGGGACTGAAGGCAAAGGTGCATCTCTACCAGCAGGAAT
Source organism: Bacteroidales bacterium (assembly GCA_046329925.1). Lineage (GTDB taxonomy): Bacteria > Bacteroidota > Bacteroidia > Bacteroidales > JAAYUG01 > JAXLTS01. Next base: position 384,463 of record JAXLTS010000001.1, on the reverse strand, counting down.
GGGATTCGGTGGCATCGCTAACCGACCGCATCATAGCTTCCGGTAAATTCGGACTGCTCACTAATTTCCGCGAAGTGTTCAGCATCAGCGGGGAAAACAGCAGGGAATCACTTTTTGAAATTCAGAGCTCCACGCTCGGCAAATCGGCCGGCGAGAGCACCTTTGTGGAATATGCCTATGTACAGGGTCCTCGGGGCAATTCGCCCGGTAACATGCAGGGATGGGGATTCTGTACCCCCAGCGACAGCCTCATCGCCTTTTTCAACCGCCGGGGAGAAGTGATCCGGCCGGCAACCACGCTCCTCTACCGAGGAACCGTAACTCCAGAGGGAGACAGCATCAAGATGGTCTGTTCCAATTCTGTATACAATGGAAAGGTATATACACCCTCCATTTATAATCTTTGGAACTATAACGGGTATGGCTTTGAACATAATGTACGGATTCTTCGGTATGCCGACATCCTGTTGATGTATGCCGAGGCCCTGGTTCGCGGAGCATCCGTAACCCTTACCTCCGGTTACAGCGCCGACATGGCGGTGAATGAAGTGCGCGACCGTGCAGGACTTGATGCCCTCGGTGGAGTGAGCCTGCAGGATATCTGGGATGAACGGAGGGCTGAACTGGCACTTGAGGAAGATCGCTTTCTCGATCTCGTACGCACGGGGAAGGCAGGAACAATGCTTCAGCACAAGGGATTCGTTACAGGAAGAAACGAAGTATTCCCCATCCCCCAGCCACAACGACAGCTTAACCCAAACCTGATGCAAAATCCAAACTATAACTAAATAAACAAATTCATCAACTTAATTAAAACTGGTATGAAAACACTTTTCAGAACATTGCAATTTGTAGTGATGGGAGCCCTGCTCTCTGGAACCTTCCTGCTGACTTCCTGCAAGGATGACAATGATGGTCCGAAGGACGACGGAAAGGTTGATCCGGGTACAGTAGCCTCTACCAACCTGGTGGCATATTTCCCTTTTGAAGACAATGGGAATGATGCCGTTGGTAGTCTTGTTCCTTCTTCTTCTCCCAATGTAAGTTATGTGGCCGGACGTCGCAACAAGGCTTACCAGGGTGCTGAGAATGGATATTTCATGTACGATCTGCCCACCGGCAGCAAGCTGAAAGATCTGAAAGCTTTCTCCATTGCGATGTGGTTTTATTGTCCTCCCGCCCTCGACGGAGTACCTCCTGTTCCTGGCATCTGGCAGATCAACGGTACCAGCGACGCGGTGTGGGGCAACATGTGCCTTACCCTCGACCGTATGCCTGAGGCTGCAGATTCGCTCAACATCAAGATGGTTTTCCACAAGGAAGGTGTTGGCTGGGCAAACCAGTTTGTTGGATTTTCGAATCCTGCCTTCATCGAGAACAAATGGTTCCATGTGATTTTCTCCTATGACAATGTAGCTTCCAAGTACATGGTATACGTTAATGGAACTCCACTCACGCTGTCCGATGGCATCACCAACCGGTATGAGAGCGATGCTGTACCCCCGGTTGCCCTCGGAGACCTTGCATTTGTCGATGCTTCCAAACTTTGCATCGGAGCATGGATGGAAAAGGCACTCGGCAACCGCAACGACGAATGGATGGGTTGGTTTACCGGCAAGATCGACGAACTGCGCGTGTATGATAAAGGCCTGAGCTCCACCGAAGCCAAGGCATTATTTGATGCTGAAGTTACCCAGCTGACAGAAGAATAATTCACCTGTTGGTTTTATAAAAGTTTATTTACTGCAAAGAACAAAGACGCATAGAATTCCGGAACATGTTATTCCCCTTGCGTCTTTGTTCCTTTGCGGTAAATGAACATTACGTATTAAACAAATTATACTTTATCAACCGGCCCATGAGATTTCTAATACCGCTTGCCCTGTTTGTTGTACTGGTCTCCTGCGACAAGGATACAGAGGTCCCTTTACTGAATGTCGGTGATATCCTGATTGATTCAGCTTTTGTAAACGGATCACCGGTTGCAAACAACAAAAGCATCAGCGATGTGGATTATCTCTCGGTAAGGGTGCGTTTAAAATTCTCCACCAAAGTCGATACAAGCCGGCTGAAGAAAAGTTACATCTATTTCACCGGTGGTATTGACACCGCCTATCATTACAGTTTTTCGAATGATTCCAGGTCACTGACCCTGGTTCCAAAAAAAACGATCAGTCCTTCATCGTCCATCCGCCTGGTGGTTGATCCGGGAAAGAATATGGGAGGCAACATCACCACTTCTTATGCCTATACCTTTTATACACGCCTGGATACAACCCCAAAATTTCCCCGTATCAGTGATGATTCCCTGTTAACACTGGTACAGAAAAAAACATTTGCTTACTTCTGGGATTATGCACATCCCACTTCCGGACTTATCCGTGAGCGGAACGGATCCGGAGATCTGGTCACCTCGGGCGGAAGCGGTTTCGGGCTCATGGCGATCCTTACAGGCATCGGGCGTGGGTTCATCACCCGACAGCAGGGATTTGAACGATTACAGAAAATTGCTAATTTCCTGGCAAAGCCTGCCACCGATAAGTTTCACGGGGCATTCCCTCACTGGCTGAATGGCAGCACCGGCAAGGTGATTCCATTCAGTACCAAAGACAACGGAGGCGACCTGGTGGAAACAGCCTTTCTCATGCAGGGTCTGCTCACGGTTCAGGCATATTTTAAAGATGGTACGGTACAGGAACAAGCCCTCTGCGACACCATCGATAAGTTATGGCGTGCCGTCGAATGGGACTGGTACCGGAAAAGCAACGAAAGCAAACTCTACTGGCACTGGTCACCCAACTATACCTGGGAGATGAACATGCCGGTGAGCGGTTGGAATGAAGCGCTGATAGTATATGTCCTTGCTGCTTCCTCTCCCACCCATACCATTCCGAAGTCGGTGTATACCTCAGGCTGGGCACGCAACGGAGCCATGGCCAATGGAAAGACTTTCTATGGAATAACTCTTCCGCTGGGCGAAGACCGGGGTGGTCCCTTGTTCTTTTCCCATTATTCATTTCTGGGGTTAGATCCAAGAAACCTCTCGGATGCTTATGCAAACTACTGGACACAGACAACAGCACATGCAAAAATAAATCATGCTTACTGCGCGGCAAATCCCAAAGCCTACCGCGGATACAGCTCATCCTGCTGGGGTCTCACTGCCAGTGATATTCAGAACGGCTATACGGCAAGTTCACCGAATAACGACGTAGGCGTTATCGCTCCTACTGCAGCCTTATCCTCCTTCCCTTACACCCCCGAAGAGAGCATGGATGCCCTGCACCATTTTTATTACCTCCTCGGTGACAAACTCTGGGGTCAGTATGGGTTTTATGATGCCTTCAACCAGTCGACCGGATGGACCGCTTCCTCCTACCTGGCCATCGATCAGGGCCCCATCATCTGCATGATCGAGAATTACCGCTCCGGCCTTCTTTGGGATCTGTTCATGAGTTCCCAGGATGTGCAGAACGGATTAACCAAACTGGGTTTTACCTATTAAACGGCTCTTATGAAGAAAATCTTCATTCTCCTTCTGCCTGTCCTTATCATCACCTCCTGCAGGAATAATCCGCAAAAGGGGCAGGATGACAGTTTGCGTATGTCGGATGACTCCCTGATGAACCTGGTGGAATACCGTACTTTCAACTATTTCTGGGATGGGGCCGAACCCAACTCCGGCATGGCAAGAGAACGTTTTCATGTTGACAACATTTATCTTGAAAACGATAAACAGATCGTTACCACAGGAGGTACAGGCTTTGGGCTGATGGCCATCCTGGTGGGAATTGAACGTGGCTTCATTACCCGCGGACAGGGGATTGAACGATTATCCAAAATTGTCAACTTCCTTGAAAAGGCAGATCGTTACCACGGGGCCTGGGCTCACTGGATCGACGGCGAGACCGGGAAAACAAAACCATTCAACAAACAGGATGATGGTGCCGACATTGTGGAAACAGCATACCTGGCACAGGGACTGATAGCTGTACTCGAATATCTCGATCCTGTGAATCCAGCTGAAAAAAAACTGGCTGAACAAATTGAAAAACTCTGGAAAGATATTGACTGGGCCTTCTTCACACAGGGCAACGATGTGCTTTTCTGGCACTGGTCGCCGACCATCGGCTGGAAAATAAATTTTCCGGTACAGGGCTATAATGAATGCCTGATTCTTTATGTAATGGCTGCCTCCTCACCCACGCATCCCATAAAACCATCGGTTTATCATAACGGCTGGGCCAGGGGCGGAGGTATTAACAGCAGGGTTGAAAAATACGGCTATACGCTCACACTGAAGCACAATTTCCCCGAAGATTTCGGGGGACCACTTTTCTGGTCACATTATTCATACCTCGGACTGGACCCGCGCCACCTGAAAGATAAGTATGCCAACTACTGGGATGAAAATGTCAGTCATGCCACCATCAACTATCTCTGGTGTGTGGGCAATCCGAAAAACTTTAAAGGCTATGACACCAATTGCTGGGGACTTACCGCCAGCTATTCCGTAAATGGTTATGCAGCACATGCCCCTGGCATGGAATCGGATCTGGGGGTGATTTCTCCAACAGCGGCCCTGGCGTCATTCCCTTATACCCCACAATATTCCATGCAGGCACTCCGGCATTTTTATTATGAGTTGGGTGACAGTATCTGGGGTGAGTATGGCTTCTATGATGCCTTTAGCGAGCAGCATAATTATTATCCAAAAAGGTACCTGGCCATCGACCAGGGACCCATTGTTGTAATGATGGAAAACTACCGTACCGGGCTTCTCTGGAACCTTTTTATGAAAAACAGGGATATCCGGGATGGGCTCAGTAAACTTGGTTTCACAACAGGACAATAAACATGTGTAAACAAGAATAATCAAAGAAAGGAGGTACCCTAAGGAATGGATTTACATTTAAATTTTCTGTTCAGAGACCTGATTAATATGCCAGGTTATTCATTGAAGTTTAAAAACTAAAAAGAAATTTTCAAGATCGACAACTTAATATTAACTAAACCCAAATCCTATGAAAAAATTTACACTTCTTTTTTTAATGTTGTTCTCGCTGGCCGGGGTGATGAGAGCCCAGACCGTGGAGGACTTTGAGAGTCTGAAGATGAACATCATGCTTGGAGGTTCAGAAGACCTGAGTTCCTTCGAGGTTGTTCCAAACCCCGATCCCACCGGAATCAATACCAGTAAAACCGTGGTGAAATTTACCCGTGACAAGGACGGTGTGCCCTGGGGAGGTTTCTATGCCACGCTGCCTTCTTCCATCGATGTTACCAACAACAAGTATGTTCATGTGAAAGTATGGAAGCCCCGGTTCAGTCCTGTAAAATTCAAACTGGAAGGATCCGTGACCAAAGAAATCGCATCGATAGACACCCAGATGGTTACAGAACAATGGGAAGAATTTGTATTCGATTTCTCCACCCTCACAGGTGATTATACCAAGATCGTTTTTATGCCGGACTTCAAGGATCCTGTTGGTTTATCCGAGGATATTGTCATTTACTTTGATGATATTACAATCAACAACGATCCCACCCCGGGAAGTGCCGCTGTGCAGGTGATGGAAAACTATGAGTACATCCCCCTTAATCTGATGACTGGTGGAGAAACCGATTCCAGCAAAATGGAACTGGTTGCGAATCCGGATCCAACAGGACTTAACCTGAGTTCCATGGTTATCAAGTTCACCCGTGACAAGGACGGAGTTCCCTGGGGAGGATTCTACTCAGGCACACAGGTGGATGTTACCACCAACAAATATGTTCACGTCAAAGTGTGGAAACCACGCATCAGTCCTGTGAAGTTCAAACTTGAAGGCGGAGCCTCAGGAACACTGGAGATCGCAAGTACCAATACCCAGACCCTTACCAATGCCTGGGAAGATATGGTGTTTGATTTCAGCGCAAAGACCGGAACCTATCCGACCATTGTATTCATGCCTGACTTCAATGATCCGGTGAATCTTACCGAAGACAATGTCATTTATTTTGATGACATCATCATTAACAACGATCCCGCACCGATGACTCCTCCCGAGCAGACCATTTCGGTGGATATGAGGCCTCTTGGTATGACAGCAGGGGATAAAGTTTATATTTCCGGAGCCATTGGTGGCATCCATGGAACCTGGAATGAACCCGGAACCAATGCCAACAATGAAATGCTCGACCTCGATGGCGATACCATTTATTCCATCACCATGCATCTTCCCAACGGTGTGATTGCATTCAAATTCTTCAAGAATGCAGGTTGGGGAACAGGAGACCCTGTTGGTGACCGGAATCTTACTGTTGACGGAAGCATGGATCTCAAGTACAAATGGGGTGTTGCAGGCATCTGGAGCGGAATCAGCAATACCTTTGATGGAAAAGTCCAACTCTACCCCAATCCGGTTGGAGAAATGCTGAACATCAGTTCCACAGTCGAACTCAGCAGGGTGATCATTACCAATATGCTGGGCCAGATGGTCGGCAACTTTGAGATGACGGGTAATGCCGATATGCGCGTTCCGGCCTCCGGCCTGAACACAGGCATGTACCTGGTAACAGTTGTTGGCAAAGACGGCAGTAAGGCTGTACTTAAAATGATGAAGGAATAGTTCAGGATTACCTGGTATGACCAAAAAGGCCGTTTAAACGCGTTTAAACGGCCTTTTTTTATGCTATTCAGTTTGGCACGATTCCTGAACTGGTACCTGTATTTATCTATATTTGTATATGGAATACGCCTTGCTGAATGAGAAATACAAACATGCCTGCCAACTTGTCACAAGTCAGCGACTTCGGGAGGCATTTATTATATTGCAGGACCTGGCTGAAACAAGCCGGCAGGGTGATTTTTTGAATCAGCTCGAAAACCACCGGGAAACATACCGGAATATCCTGCGCTATTCGTTCGGAGAAGTTGAAGATCCCGAAAAGAAAACAGTGTATTTCAGACTCCTGAAGTCGGTGATTGAACTGGCCGATGCCATTTACAGTAACATCCTTTTTAGGAAGAAACTGCAACCGCATACTCTTCTGCAGTCGGAATCCGGTCGGCTGTTATCTCTCTCCCCGGAGGAGATAAATAAGATTATTTCGCTTCTGGGTACTTCCATTTCGTCGCCGGAAAGACCCGACCAGGGTTCCTACACCGATTCGGCAATTCTTTTAGAAGAACAGGAAAAAACAAGCATACGGCTATTTCATCATTACTGGCTTACCGATAAATATCAGGACCAGGAGAAAGAGCTGGGAAAGCAGCTCCTGGACAGGGATGCTGCAGCCTGGTGGAATCAGTCATTGCTTGTTTCAGCCATTACCCTCAGTTTGCAGCGTCAATTCGATGAATCCAAGTTCGAACTGCTGGTGCATGCCTACAGAAACCAGGTACAGCAGGTCTGGCAACGGGCATTGGTTGGGCTTACGATCTGTCTTTACCAGCACCATGCACGACTCTTTTTATACCCGCATCTTCAATCGCTGGTGAATGAAATGCACGAATTTCCGGATACTGAGAAGTACACGGAAGCCATCCTGATACAGTTTATTAAAGCACGTGATACCGAAAAAATTGCGCGCAAATTCAGGGAGGAGATCTTCCCGGAAATGGCTAAAATCCATACACGTATTTACGATAAACTGGATATGAATAACCTGGTGCAGGATCCGCTTTCGGAAGATAAGAATCCCGACTGGGAGCATGTATTCCATGATTCTCCGGGCCTTGTGAACAAACTGGAAGAATTCTCCATGCTGCAGATGGAAGGTTCGGATGTGTTCCTGAGCACCTTTGCCATGCTCAAGCAATTCGATTTCTTCGGGCAGATGGCTAACTGGTTCCTGCCTTTCTACAAGGAGAATCCGGAGCTTATCGAGTCACTGCGGCAGGATGATGCATCCTTCGATGCCTATGCCTTTGCCGAAGGGATGGAAAAATCAGCAGTATTGTGTAACTCCGACAAATACTCCTTCTGCCTGAATGTTAAACGTATGCCATCCGTGCAGCGAAAAATGATGATTGAAATATTCAATATGGAAATCAAGGCCATGGAGGAGATATCGGACGATGATGAACTGCTTCGTAAACCTGGATTTGAGCGCATCATCTTCTCCCAGTACATCCAGGATCTCTACAGGTTCCATAAATTGTTTCCTCAGAAAAATGATTTCTTCGATATATTCGCCACCCCACTGGATATATACAATACCGGCTTGTTCCGCTGGCTAATCAGGGATTTGGGTACAGCAAGAAATATTGGAGAATTCCTGTTCGAAAAAAATTACTACGAGGAAGCCATCGAATTGTTCTCACGGTTGGAAAACCTCGGCAACAATTCTGAGCTCTGGCAGAAGATCGCATACAGTTACCAGCAACTGGGCAACTGGACGCAGGCCCTGGAATATTACCTGAAGGCCGACCTGACAGATATAAGGAAAGCATGGAACGTAAAAAAGATCGCTCTGTGCTACCGCAAACTGGGCAATCACCCGAAAGCCCTGGAATATTACCAGGAAGCCTCACGTATGGAACCCGACAACCTGCAGATCGAAGCCAGCCTGGCACATACCTATTTCGACCTCCGGGATTATGAAAATGCACTGAAGGTATATTTCAAAGTGGAATACCTCGCACCCGACAATCATAAAATACAGCGTCCTATTGCCTGGTGTGCCTTCATGCTTAAGAAACCGGATACTGCACGGAAGTACTTCGAAAAAGTGCTGCAGGCAGAAGGCAATCAGCATGACCTTCTCAACCTGGGTCATGTGGAATGGTGCCTGGGAAACAAACAAAAAGCCATTGAATGGTATCGCCAGTGCCTGCGAAAATCAGCTTATAATTTCGACTGGTTTGCAGAAGAACTATCTGCCGACAGTGAAATACTGCAGGACTATGGCATCGATCCTGTTGACATTCCGCTGATGCAGGATTATTTAAAGATACTCGCCGAACAGGAACGGTAAAAGGGAGGTTGGCTGTTGGATATTGGCTATTGGATGTTGGCTATTGGCAGTAGGTTATTGGCTGACTGCCCTGAATCTGATAATTCATTACAGGAAATTTTCCACGCGGAACTTGGTAAATTAAACCTTCAGCTTCTCACAAACTGTTTAAGCGTGGGTTTACCACGTTGTTGTACATCGAACCAAAAGTATAGGAAATGCTGATGTAGTAGCTCATACTTAATTGAGCCGGATAGATACGTGAATTGGTCATTAATTCGTCCCTGGTGAAATCCTTGCGCGGGATTTGAGGATAAATACCCTGTGTATACGAAATATATCCCGACAAAGACAGGGATAATCCTTTGAATACATGCAGTTCAACACTGGAATTTCCATAAAGGGAATTCACGGCCCAGCCGGAGATCGTTTTTCCCTCCAGGTGGAATGTATTCAGGTAATTCTGCCATCCGCAGCTCAGGTAGAGATTTCCCCACTTTTGTCTGAATCCGCTGTTCAGCGAAAGATACTGTGAATAAACCTCCTCTCTTGTTGCACCATAGTACGAGGTATCGATGTACTTGTTAAAAGAGGGTCCCAGGCGATATCCAAGTGTTAGTGACCGGCGGACAGCATCCTTGTAAGGGAAGAAACTGAATTCCAAGGCAGGCATGAAATCCGCCCGAAGCTTATAATTACTGAAAGTACTTGTGCCAGTAGATGCAGAAACCCCGGCCGAAAGGCGGTCGGTCATGCTGAACACACTCGTGAAGTATGCACCCGTTCCATTATTGTAAAAAACAGACCTGTCGCCCTCGTAGGTATAACTGTTCTGTCTGAAAGATCCATAGAGATAGGCGTTGACTTTTAATTTCTCAGTGATCCGGGATGCACTCATGTTTACACTGGATGAAAAATAGGAAACAAAATCATCCTTGTTGGCACTCATATAGGCACCCACATTGAATACCCAATAATTCCACGGATCCTTGATGTTCCCGGTTGAATTTTCGGCAGACGAATCTGTGGGAGCAGAAATAGTTACTTCGAGGCCGGATCCTTTACCTGATTTATACAGGTATGGAACAAGACCGATCTTCATAACCCGGACCAGTTGCTGCCGGTAGGTATCATCGCTATCGGACACTCTCCGGATGAATACCAGGGTATCGGTCATTCCGGAGAAGAATCCGCTCCCAGTAAAATAAAGAAGGTTCTTCTCCCCTCCTGAACCAGTATACTCTCTTCCCAGCAGGATATATACATTTGAGCTGTAACGGTCATTTACATAATTAATGCAGGTGATTTCGGTACGGATGTAGTTAAAATCACAACCGTATTCACAATCCAGGAAAAGATTAACCGGTGTTTCCTGCGCAACCAGAGGACAAGACATGGTCAGGGCCAATGCCAGGCAAAGGCATGCATTCCGTGAAAAAGTATTCATGGTTAAAAGCTTAGGTTCCAGATGCCATCCGGTCCCCACAATTCCCCATCACACCGGGTGTATTGCCCATGCACAGGATCTGCCATCAAAGCATCCCCTTTTCCTGTGAACGGACAGTTTTTCAGAAGCAGTGTAAAAACGTACGCCCGGAAAGGCTATTGCATGAATTGATCGAAATATTGTAGAAAATTTATCTTATTTAAAATCATTCTATTTTATCGGCATATAAATCCCTGATTATCCGGCCCTACCGGAATATTCTTATTTGTTTGGTTTAACGTAATTTTAACGTTCTTTGAAAAATTGAACGCCTGTATTTATTTTATCTTGCATGCCTATGTTACTCACTGGTCCTACAGAGTTTTCCCATTCTTACAAAAAACTCAGACTGATCCTGGGCGCTATAATTATGTTCTTCGTTTCGGTGCATGCGCAGGAGAATAATTCAGGGGACTGGACTTTTTTCCGTGGAACCGGGCTTGACGGTGTTTCTGCAAATACCGGCCTTCCCTTGAGATGGGGCGAAGATACCAATGTGGTCTGGAAAACAACCATTCACGACCTGGGACACTCATCACCGGTAGTGCTTGACAACCAGGTTTGGCTTACAACAGCCCTGAAAGACGGGAAAGAGTTATTTGCCCTGTGCCTTGATTTCCAAACCGGTGCTGTTATTCACAATATCCTTGTATTCAAACCGGATAGTGTCCCTGGCATCCACAGCCTGAATTCCTATGCTACCCCAACTCCTGCGCTGGAAAAAGGATTTGTTTATGTCCATTTCGGATCCATGGGTACGGCCTGCCTGAATACCCAAACAGGAAAAATTGTCTGGACCCGTACTGACTTATTCTGCGACCATGTGCAGGGTCCTGCTTCCTGCCCCATCCTCTATAAGGATCTTTTAATTTTCAACCTGGAAGGAATCGATGTGCAGTACGTCATAGCCCTCGACAAGCGAACAGGAGCCACCGTATGGCAAACTGAACGCCCAAAGGAGCATTATGTAAACGAACCACCCATTGCCCGTAAGGGATATTCCACACCGCGGGTGATACAGGTAAATGGAAAAGATCTGCTTATAAGTGTAGGATCGGAAGTATGTATAGCATATGATCCATTAACTGGGCAGGAGATCTGGAGGGTTGCATATTCTTCCGATTCGGCAATTGCCATGCCTTTGTTTTCCGATGGACTGGTGATCTTTTCCACCGGCTTCTATGCCAACCCTGTTCGTCTTATCGCAGTAAAACCCGATGGTACGGGCAACGTTACGAAAAGCCATGTGGTTTGGGAAAGCGGGGAGGATGTTCCCGGTATTAACACTCCGGTAGTGAACAAGGGAATTCTTTATATGATACAGGAGAAGGGCCTGCTTACCTGCCTTTCAGCTGCCAAAGGGGAAGTAATCTATAAAAAAAGGCTAAAGGGTGATTTTTATGCTTCACCCATTATTGCTGATGGTAAAGTTTTTTTCCCTTCCAAACAAGGTATCATTTATGTGCTTCGTGAAGGTCCTGTTTTTGAAATTCTGGCAATGAATAAACTGGATGGCGAATGCTGGGCAAGCATTGGTATATCCGGTAAATCAATATTACTTCGGACAAACAAAGCTCTATACCGCATAATGGAAAAGTAAATCCTGAAGAAAACAAATCGATTAATCCGAAAAAACTGATCTATGAAAAAATTCCCTCTGTTGCTCATCACGATGTTCGCACCCCTGATGCTGGCAGGCCAGGTGAACACTCAATGGAGAGGCGATAACCGCGATGGAATCTACAATGAAACCGGCCTGCTGAAACAATGGCCTGAAACAGGTCCCGGCCTGCTCTGGCATTATGATGAACTGGGAGACGGCCATACCTCAGCCTCCGTAACAGCCGACCGTATTTTCACCTCCGGGATGAAGGACAGTACCGGGTATGTTTTCGCTTTCGACCTGAATGGGAAACTCATTTGGCAAAAATCATATGGCCCCGAGTGGACAGAGAGCTGGCCGGGAGTGCGCACCACGCCGGTGCTCAACGACGGTAAGTTATATCTCATGAGTGGATTCGGTAAAATTGTCTGTATGGATCCGGCTTCGGGAAAGATAATCTGGCAGACTGATCTGATGAAAGAATACGGGGCACCGAATATTACCTGGGCGTTTACTGAAAACCTCCTCATCGAAGGCAACATGCTTTTCTGCACTCCCGGGGGGCCCGAACATAATGTGATGGCACTGGATAAGAACACCGGAAAACGGATCTGGTCGGCCATGGGAAAGGGTGAAAAAAGTGCCTATGGCTCACCCATCCTCATCCGCCTGCCCAAACTGAAGATACTGGTTGTAATGACCGAACGCTCTATACTTGGGCTGGATGCTTCCAACGGAACATTGCTCTGGTCGCACGAACAAACCAATGAATGGTCGGTGCATCCCAACACGCCCGTTTATACCAACGGGATGCTTTATTGTGTGAGCGGGTATGGACGCGGAGGTGTGATGCTTCAGCTGGCACCCGATGGAAAAAGCGTTAAGGAACTATGGCGCAATACCAGCCTCGACAACCGGATGGGTGGAGTGGTGATGAAAGACGGGCGTATCTATGGCACAGGAGATAAAACACGCTCGCTTCAATGCCTGGATGCTCAAACAGGGAAGCTCCTCTACAGCATGCCCAACCTGGCACCCGGCAACATCATCTTTGCCGACGGACTCCTGTATGTTTATGCCGAACGGGGAACAGTAAACCTCATCGAGCCACTCCCCGACCAGTTCAAACTCCTCAGCAGCTTTAAAGTGCCCTACGGTACCAGCCAGCACTGGGCTCACCTGGTGATCGTAAATAAACGACTGTATGTAAGGCATGGAAACTCGCTCATGGTATATAACCTGGCAGCAAATTAAAAACGCACAGACGGATGACAGGAAGCAGAGCAGGAATGATCATTGCAGTTGGATGCATGGTATTTAGTGCAATCACTGATGCACAGGTAACAAGTGAATGGAGGGGCCCGGGGAGGTCAGGAATCTATCCGGAAAAGAATCTTCTGAAGCAATGGCCCGAAGGAGGTCCGCAATTATTATGGTCCAGAACCGATCTTCCCAAAGGGTATTCTTCCCTGGCCATCGGGAATGAAAGGCTTTTTCTCACAGGCCTGCAGGATAGCATGGATGTGCTTACGGCACTCGACCTGCATGGAAATGTCTTGTGGCAATCCCGCTACGGAAGGGCCTGGAACGGATCATATCCCGAAAGCCGGTCGACTCCTACCATCGAGGGAAATCGCTTGTATGTATCGAGCGGATATGGAGATCTGGCCTGCCTTGACGCCTCAACAGGAAAACTGATCTGGAGTGTAAAAACCAGGGAACAGTTCGACGGCTCAGTAGGCCGCTGGGGCATTGCCGAGTCTCCCCTTCTGCATGAGGATAAAGTGTTCTTTACTTGCGGCGGAAGTAAGACCACCCTGGTTGCACTGGATAAATCAACAGGAGAGGTGAAATGGACCACCGAATGCCTGAATGAGACACCATCATATGTATCTCCTTTACTCATTAAGCATGGCGGAAAGAACCAGGTGGTGGCTGTTACTGAAAATACCATCCTTGCAGTCAATCCCGGAACCGGAAACATTGAATGGAAATTCAATTATGGCGAATACAAGCCTGCAGATGCACGCAACAATCATTCCACCACTCCGCTGTTTGCCGACGGCAGGCTCTATATGAGCAGCGGGTACAACCATTACAGTGTAATGCTGCAGTTGAACCAGGGTGCGACAGCTGCATCGCTGGTATGGGTTGATTCAACCCTGGATGTGCACCTGGGAGGTGTCGTGAAGGTAGATAATTACATATTCGGATCCAACTGGCTTAACAACGGAAACGGGAACTGGGCCTGCCTTGACTGGAATACGGGAAAGACCATGTATGAAACCAAATGGCATAATAAAGGCTCAATAATTTCTGCCGACGGGATGCTCTATTGTTATGAGGAGAAATCAGGGAACCTGGCCCTGGTAAGGCCTACACCAGTTAAATTCGATATTGTCTCCAGTTTCAAACTGAGCCTGGGTACAGGCCCCCATTGGGCACATCCTGTAATATCCAACGGAGTATTATACGTTCGCCATGGTGAGGCATTGATGGCATTCAATCTGACCGGAAAATAATTTTACTAAAAACATTTCATAAAAGATGAACAAGAATTTTCACCTGACTGCAATTATTCTTTTTACATTTTTTTCACTAACACTCAGGGCACAGTCGGTGCTGGAATGGCGTGGTGCCGGAAGAACAGGTATATACCCGGAACAGGGATTGATGAAATCCTGGCCGGCGGCAGGACCTGCCCTTCTCTGGTCTGCCCTTGAACTGCCTTCGGGATGGTCCTCAGTTTCCATTTCACACAACAGCATCTTCCTTACAGGTAAAAAGGATGATCAGGATGTTGTTACAGCTTTAAATATGGACGGGAAAGTGAAATGGCAAACACCCTATGGGAGATCATGGAACCAATCCTTCCCCGAAAGTCGCTGCACTCCCACCATCGACAACAACAAACTCTACGTCACCAGCGGCCTGGGCGATGCAGCCTGCCTGGATGCAGAAAGCGGAAATATTATCTGGTCACTTAAGGCCAGTGAACAGTTCGAAGGAACCTTTGGCATGTGGGGAATCGCCGAATCACCGATCATCCTTGGAAATAAAATGTTTTATTCTCCCGGAGGCAAAAAGACTACCATGGTTGCGCTCGACAAGGAAACCGGTAAAACCATCTGGCAGTCAGAAAGCCTGGGAGACAACCCCTCCTATTCCACTCCCATTCTCATTGAATATGCAGGGCAAAAACAAATTGTCAATGTAAGTGAAGAGTTCATATATGCTGTTTCACCTGAAGATGGAAAAATTCTCTGGAAATTTCCATTCGGACAATATGCATCCGATGGAACCAACATTAATACCAATTCACCCTTGTATTCTGACGGGAAGATATTTGTAAGCGACGGCTATAATCATTCCAATGTCATGCTTCAGCTTTCGCCCGACGGTCACAGTGTTTCACTTGTATGGAGTAACGGAGTACTGGATACACATCATGGCGGATATGTAAAAGTTGGTGAGTATATCTATGGCTCCAACTGGATTCACAATGGAATGGGCAACTGGGTGTGCCTCGAATGGAATACCGGAAAAACCATGTATGAAACGGCATGGTACAACAAGGGTCCGGTTATATCCGACGGGGAAATGCTTTACTGCCAGGAGGAAAAAACCGGGAATATCGCCCTCGTTAAAGCTGATCCTACGAAGTTCGAAGTGACCAGCACCTTTAAGATTCCCTTCGGGAAAGGCCCCTTCTGGGCTCATCCTGTAATTTGCAACGGGGTGCTGTATCTGCGGCATGGGAGTGCATTGATGGCATATAAGATTAAGGATTAACATAGGAGGTCAATTCGAATAATTTCTTTGTGGTCCTTTGTGTCTTTGTGCCTTTGTGGCAATTTTATTTTACCGAAAATTTTTATCCATATGAAAAAATACCTTCCTTCAATTTTCCTTCTTCTCGCAATACTTTGTCAGTTCAATCTTTCTGCACAGAAAATTTCCCAGTGGAGAGGGCCCAACCGCAATGGCATTTACCCGGATAAAAACCTGCTTGCCAGCTGGCCTGAAAATGGTCCTGCTTTATTATGGGTAACCAACGATCTGGAAGCAGGATATGGCTCTCCCGTAGTTTTTGAAGACCGAATATTTGTGAACGGAGAGGTTGACAGCACCAGCTATTTATTTTCGTTTGATTTCAATGGAAAACTGATCTGGAAATCACCTTTCGGAAAGGAATTTACCGGGAGTGGCTTTTCCGCCAATTTCCCCGGTAACAGGTCTACACCAACAGTGGTAGATGGCTTGGTATATGTAACCTCCGGAACCGGTACCGTAGCTTGTTTCGATGCACAAAACGGAAAGGAGAAATGGTCCGTTGACCTTATAAAAACATTCAATGGTTTGCTGAATGAGTTTGGATACAGCGAATCAATTCTGGTTAATGAAAATCTGCTTTATTGCTATCCCGGAGGAACCGAATCCAATATAGTGGCACTCGATCGCTTAACAGGCAAGACCGTATGGACTTCTCCTGCCATCCGGGATACGGTATCGCATTGTTCTCCCCTGCTGATAGATCTTCCTAAGCGGAAAATTCTTGTTACTTCATCCATCCGGTCATTATTCGCCATGGATGCTCTCACAGGTGAATTGCTTTGGTCGCAAAAACAGGATTCAGTGCGCTTCGGCCTGCAGGGAAATACACCCATATTTTCAGGAGGTTATTTATATTACCTGGCAGGCGATGGAAATGGTCTGGTAAAACTTAAACTTACCGAGAACGGGCAAATTGAAAAGGAGGTATGGAGAAATCCATCCTTTAAAAACAACATGGGTGGATTTGTACTTGTAAACAATACAATTTTCGGAACCTCCGATAATAAGAAAATGCTGGCCTTTGATGCCGGTACCGGAATGCTCACGGATTCATTGCGTTTATCGAGTGGCAGCACTATCTTTGCTGACGGGCATCTCTATTGCTATACAGACAAAGGTGAGATGTGCCTCCTCTCGGCTGACAAGGGCAAACTGAACCTTGTGAGCAAATTTAAGTGTGAGAAAGGAAGCAAAGAGTCAGTGTCACACCCGGTAATCAGCGACGGAATGCTCCTGGTACGGCATGGCAAAAGCCTGATGGCATATCGCATCAGGTAGGCACCCGGTAATCAACGAACAGGCGCATGGAAACCAGCAAACAAAACCTTGATAAGATCATTCTCACTTCAGTAGGTGTAGTGGGGCTTCTGGTTTTTTTGTTCTGGTTTTTTCATAACCCGGTGGATGAATTTACAGAAAGCAAACCGGGCAAAGATAATCGCCCACTAGCAGACAGCAGTCACACCGACTCGGTAATCATCGGGGAAAAGTTTAAGGAATACGAATCATTCAGCTCTTCACTCACAGGAAAATGGCCGCGCTTCAGGGGATCCGATTTTGATAATATTGTTAAGAATGAAAAAGGGCTGATAGATAAGTTTCCTGCCGGTGGTCCTGCAATACTGTGGAAGGCAGATCTCGGTGAAGGCCATGCTGCTCCGGCAATTTACAATGGAAGGGTATATGTGCTCGATTATGATGAACGAAAAAAGAATGATGCACTGAGGTGTTTCTCCCTCGAAACGGGAAAAGAAATCTGGCGCAGGTGGTATGCCGTGAACCACAAACGCAATCACGGTATGTCACGCACCATTCCCGCCGTTACGGACAAATATATTCTTACCATGGGTCCCAAATGCCACGTGATGTGCTGTAATCCGGTGAACGGGGACTTTTTGTGGGGCCTCGACCTGGTGAAGGAATTTCATGCCGAGGTGCCACTGTGGTATACAGGCCAGTGTCCGCTTATCGATGGTGAAGTGGCAGTACTTGCCACCGGCGGTAAGGCTCTCCTGATCGGTTTCGACTGCAAAACCGGGAAAATACTCTGGCAGACTCCCAACCCGGAAAAGCTGAAGATGTCTCACTCATCGGTGATACCAATGACCATTGCAGGAAAGAAAATGTATGTTTACTGTGCAATAGGAGGTGTCTCAGGTATTTCAGCCGAAGGATCTGACCTCGGAAAAATTCTCTGGCACTCCGCGGCATTCAATCCTTCCGTCTGGGCACCCTCGCCACTCCTGCTTCCCAATGACAAACTTTTTGTTACTGCAGGTTACGGGGCAGGAGGCGCTCTCCTGCAGGTAAACAGGAATGGAGAAAGTTACAGCGTGAAGGCCCTTCAGATCTTTAAACCCTCCGAAGGACTGGCTTCTGAACAGCAGACACCTCTCTTTTATCAGGGTCATATTTTCGGCATTCTGCCAAAAGATGCCGGCCCGGAGCGTAATCAGTTTGTCTGCTGCAGCCCCTCGGATGTAAAGAAAATTCTCTGGACAAGCAGTAAAACAGACCGGTATGGCCTGGGTCCCTATATCGTGGCCGATGGGAAATTCTACATCCTGAGTGACGACGGTACGCTGACAATTGCAAAAGCAAGCACCCAGAATTTCCAGTTTCTCGATAAATTTAAACTGATGGACGGGCAGGATGCCTGGGGCCCGATGGCTATTGCCGATGGCAGATTGCTGTTACGCGATTCAAAACAAATGTTGTGCATTGACATCCGCAAAAAATAATACCATGAAAAAACAACAGATCATTATCGCCTTATCGGTTTTACTGCTCCTTGTTATCGTTTTCTTCATGGGGCGCGACCTGTTTACCAAGCCCGGCAATCCTGATAATCCTACTGAATACAATATCGATAAATACCGGATTGTGGATTCTTCCAGGATTTGTTACAGGGAATTGAAACGGATACCAATTGCATTTGACAATCCGGCCGGGCTGGCGCTTGACAGCAAACAGAATATTTACGTTGCAGGTGATCAGAGCATACTCATCTTCGATGCACAATACCGGCGGAAAGGAAGCTTCGCTCTGGACACCCTCGTTTCCTGCCTTGCAATTACCAACCGTCAAAGCATCCTGGCCGGGAAGGGATCGGTTGTGGAGGAATTCGACCGCAACGGCAAATCCCTTCGAAAATGGACTCCCTACAACGAAAATTCATATCTTACTTCCATCGTTCAGATCGGTGAGTTCATTTATGTTGCAGATGCAGGTAACAGGGTGGTATTGCAATATAACGTGAAAGGTGAACTTCAGAACGAAATCGGCCGTAAGGACAGCCTGAAAGGAATTGGAGGATTCATCCTGCCCAGTCCCTATTTTGATGTGGCCCTGGGTCCGGGCGAAGATCTATGGGTTGCAAATACCGGTATGCATTTGTTGCAGAATTTCGCAGAAGACGGGAAACTGATTACCTCCTGGGGTGAGACCTCCATGCAGCTCGAAGGCTTTGCAGGATGCTGCAACCCGGCTCATTTCGCCATTTTGCCGGATGGCTGTTTTGTAACCTATGAGAAAGGCATGGACAGGGTTAAGCTATACAACAGGGCAGGCATCTTTGTATGCGTGGTAACTGCCCCCACCAATATTGACGAGTCGGCACTAACCAATTGCAATATCGGTGCCCGGGTGCATGACCTGGCCGTTGATGCGGAAGGGAATATACTGGTGCTCGATGCAAAGGATAAGATGATTTGCGTGTATTCAAAAATCTGACAGGTATGGATGAAGAGAAAAAAGTGAGCCGGCGTGATTTTCTTGGTAGCGGATTACGCTTGTCAGTAGCCGTTGGGCTGGGAGGAATCGGACTTGTTCTGGGAAAAAGAGCACTTTCAGGAAATACAGTATGGCAGCTCGACCCATCAAAATGTGTGCAGTGCGGAAGGTGTGCCACCAGCTGTGTGCTCGCACAGAGTGCCGTTAAATGCATGCATGTATATGACATGTGCGGGTACTGCGACCTCTGCGGGGGATATCTGCGACCCGAAACAAAGGAAATCACCACTGCAGCAGAAAATCTTCTCTGCCCCACCAATGCTATCGTTCGGAAATATGTCGAAGAACCCTTCTTTGAATATACAATCGATGAAAAACTTTGCATCGGTTGCGGTAAATGTGTAAAGGGATGTGGTGCCTTCGGGAATGGCTCCCTCCAGCTTCAGGCGAATCATCAGATCTGTGTTAACTGCAACCAGTGCGCCATTGCCCGCGATTGCCCGGCGGAAGCCTGGTCGCGGGTACCGGCAGAGAATCCCTACCGGATGAAGGGCTTTGAACAGAAAAAATAAACAACAAGTACAGGGCTTCCCATGAAAAAAATCACCACCACCCTTTTCCTGCTTATTGTTGTTTCGCTTATAGCATACAACCTTTTTGCTATTCAGCGCTTCCCCAAACCCGAGTTTGAGACCGGCTATACCCAGCCAACCACCCAGACTCCGCTGGCTCGTTCCATTATCATGGAGTACCTTGATCTTCTTGTGCTGATATCCACCCTGGCCCTTGCCTCCTGGCTGGCTATTAGAAAACGATCCCGCAACGGCATTTTCTGGCTCTCCCTGTTTTCTCTCGTTTACTTTGGTTTTTACCGTCAGGGTTGTATCTGTCCCGTTGGTTCCATCCAGAATGTCACCCTTGCACTTTTTCATGCGGAATACCAGATCCCGTTACTTGCCATTGCCTTTTTTCTCGTACCTCTCTTTTTCACCCTGCTTTACGGGCGAACCTTCTGTGCGGCTGTGTGCCCCCTGGGTGCAATACAGGATATTGTAGCCCTGCGCCCTGTGAGCATGAAAGCCTGGCTGCAGTCGGTACTGGGACTGATCCCCTTTATCTACCTCGGGCTCGCAATTCTCTATGCAGCCACCGGCACTGATTTTATTATCTGCAGATATGATCCCTTCGTTGGATTCTTCCGTTTCAACGGACCGTTCATGATGCTGGCCATCGGCGGGATATTGCTTCTGCTGGGAGTTTTTATTGCACGCCCCTATTGCCGCTTTTTCTGCCCATACGGAGTATTACTCAATCTTATCAGCAGGATTTCACAGCGCCATCTCACCATTACCCCTTCCGTCTGTATCGACTGCAAACTGTGTGAGCATTCCTGCCCTTTCGGAGCCATTAACAAGCCCGGATCGGAGCGGAACATCGAAGGCAGAAAGACCACCATTCAGCGATTCATGAGATACAGCCTGATCGTACCGCTGTTTATCATCCTTGGTGCAATAACCGGATGGGCCTTTCATGGCAACCTGGCCAAAGTGAATCCGACAGTACGTCTGGCTGTTGAACTGCAGGAACAGGAAGTCTCAGGCCAGACTCCTTCGATGGAGGTAACCACATTCAGATCATCGGGCAAATCAACTGAAAAACTCTATGCTGAAGCCGCCCTCCTGCTTAAACAATTTAACACCGGAGGATGGCTTTTCGGAGCCTTCATCGGCCTGGTCTTCGCACTTACCCTGGTGAGACTTTCGGTCTACAAACATTATTCAGGCTATGCTCCTAATAAAGGAACCTGTTTCAGCTGTGCACGATGCATAGATTTCTGCCCGGTGATGCCCGGCCATTTTGTTGACGGAAAACCCGTAATCAACAACCAGATGCTGAACAATGCCCCTGTAAAATCAGACCATCCATGAACCGATTTCTGAAAGCACTTTTTACAAATCATCGCGACGGTTCGTCTGTCAATGAACGTCTCTGGATCCGCATTGCATGGATTGCCGGTATCTTCTCGGCACTTATCTGTGTACTCATGATAGCCAATTATGCACAGATAAAAAAGGCAGATCCTGTAAATGTAACTGTAATCAATTCACTTGTTGAACGCCTCAGCCAGAATCCTTCCGACACCAAACTGCGCGATGAGATACGCACCCTTGATCTGCTTGCACGCAAAGCATATTTCACCAACCGCTGGCAGATTAAAACCGGAGGATATCTGCTGCTTGCCGGGGTATTGGTTCTGATTATTTCTTTACAGGTAATCAGTCTTGCAAGGAAAAAAGATCCAAAACTTGCAGATGAGCCCCTCACTGAAAATTCTTTTACCCGCAAAAATGCCCGTAAATGGATTACCATCGGGGGGACAGCCCTCCTTGTTCTGGCCCTGGTTCTTGCCTGGCTCACCCAGGATCAGCTAAGCGATACCATTAACAGACAACTGACCCAGACTGCAGACAGCATCATTACAGAACCCTCTGCGGAAGCAAATATTGAAGCAGGAGCTATTGATTCCACGGCATCAGAACAAAGCACAACTATTGAACAAGCAGGAGCGCCGGTTTCCGGTGAGGCGGCCGGGATCACAAACACTGCTGTTACTGCTACTGATAACTTTCCCGAATTCAGGGGTCCGGGCGGATCGGGGATCGCCAGACAAAAAAACATTCCCACCAGTTGGGATGGAAAAACCGGCAAAAACATCCTGTGGAAAACTGAAATTCCCTTGCCGGGAAATAATTCCCCGGTTATCTGGGGAAACAAACTTTTCCTCACAGGTGCCGATGCATCCAAACGGGAAGTATATTGCTTCGACATCACCACTGGGAAGATTCTCTGGACAGCTCCTGTTACAGGCATACAGGGATCTCCTGCAAAAGCCCCCACGGTTAGCGGTGAAACAGGCCACGCAGCCCCGACAGCTGCCACAGACGGAAAATCTGTTTTTGCCATTTTCTCCAACGGCGACCTCATCGCCCTGGATATGAATGGGAAAAAAATATGGGACCTCAACCTCGGTATGCCCCAGAATCACTATGGCCACAGTTCTTCCCTCCTTATTTACAAAAATCTTCTGCTGATACAGTTCGACCAGCGTAGCTCAGCCAGGCTCCTTGCACTGTCAACCTTAACAGGAAAAACTGTCTGGTCAACCACGCGCCAGGTAAAGGTTTCCTGGTCCTCTCCTATCCTGGCACAAACCAAACGTGGACCAGAGATAATCCTTGCTGCAGAACCCTATGTTGCCGGGTATAACCCTGAAAACGGAGAAGAACGCTGGAAACTGGAATGCATTTCCGGCGAAGTGGGACCTTCTCCTGCATTTGCTAACGAAATAGTTTTTTCCGTGAATGATTATTCCAAGCTCGCTGCCATCAAAATCGGTGACACCCCCGAACAACTCTGGGAATCGGATGAGTTCCTGTCCGACATCCCGAGCCCGGTTGCTACGGAAAAATATCTGTTCCTGGCAACAAGTTATGGTGTGGCCGTTTGCTACGATGCCGTGAACGGGACCAAATACTGGGAAAAAGAATTTTTTAATACCATCCATGCCTCCCCGGTAATTGCCGATGGGAAAGTATTTCTTCTGGACAGGAATGGAATCATGCATATTTTCAAGGCCGACAAAGAATTTACAATCATAGCCGAACCGGCCTTGGGTGAAAAGGCATCAGCCACCCCGGCCTTTACAAACGGGCGGATTTATTTGCGGGCTGATAAAAACCTGTATTGCATTGGGAAGTGAGGAGGAGAGGTGAGTGGTGAGTGGTGAGTGGTGAGTGGTAAGCAGTAAGTAGTAAGTGGTAAGTGGTGAGTGGTGAGGAGATAATGCCGGGGCACGAGGCTCCCGAAGCCCCGGAGTGAAGATGGGAAGATGAGCAGATGCAAATTTTATTATTGTGTAAGGACGCATCATGATGCGTCCGCATAGTGACGAAAGCAAAATGCCAGAAGATTTAAAACATATAGAAGAATTTGTTGATTCCGCACTGGATCGCATCGGGAGAGAACCTGACAAGGTTATTCCTGTACTGCAGGCTATCCAGGAAAAATACAATTACCTGCCGGAAGAGGCACTGCGGAGGGTTGCTGCCAATTCTGAAATCACACCCTCCTCTATCTATGGTATAGCCACTTTTTATTCCCAGTTCAGGCTGAAGCCCATCGGGAAACATCTGATCAAAGTATGTATAGGCACTGCCTGTCATGTAAAGGGTGCCATGCTGGTATATGATGCTTTCAGGCGCCACATGAAGCTTCCCGAAGGTGAGGATACGGATGCAGAGCGCCTCTTTACCCTTGAAAAAATTGCCTGCCTGGGGTGCTGTACCCTTGCACCTGTAGTGCAAATCGATGACAAAAC
Source organism: Bacteroidales bacterium (assembly GCA_046329925.1). Lineage (GTDB taxonomy): Bacteria > Bacteroidota > Bacteroidia > Bacteroidales > JAAYUG01 > JAXLTS01. Next base: position 360,490 of record JAXLTS010000001.1, on the reverse strand, counting down.
ATACGGACATGTGGAACCTGAAAAGGCAGGTGAGATATTGGAAGATTTCCTGTCGGCCCGGCATAAACTCGCAGAGAACATGCCTCTGCCGGGTAAACGGAACGGGGAAGTGCAGGGAGAGATTCGTATAGGCCTGGGTTCATGTTGCGTGGCCAGTGGAAGCGCAGAGGTGAAGAGCGAACTTGAAAAAAACCTTCTCCGGAGCGGGATTGAAGTGGATGTGAAACAGGTTGGTTGCGTGGGAATCTGCAACCAGGTACCTATCCTGGAGATCCACAAACCGGGCGAATTGCCCGCCTTCTATGCTAAGATCAAACCCGACGAGGTGAGTGTGGTATTACGGCAGCATTTCAAACCTCGTTCGCCATTGGGCAGGATAAAAGAAAAAATGTACGGGTTGATTGACCGTGTGGCAGCCGATGAGATTCCCCGCTCGGTGAAATGGTATCCTTCTGACCGGCCCGACACCCCGGTATCGGAGTTTCTCAGCGGACAGGTAAGCATTGCCACGGAGCACCGCGGGGTGATCAAACCCACGGACCTCGCTGAATACAAATCGAAAGGCGGATTCAAATCGCTGCTGCGTTGTTTACGCGAGAAAAGTCAACAGGAAGTGGTAACCACCATCCTTGAAAGCGGGCTCGCAGGCAGAGGAGGCGCAGGATTTCTCACCGGCCGCAAATGGCAATTGGTAAAAGATGCTGTATCGGAAAAAAAATACGTGATCTGTAACGGTGACGAAGGAGATCCCGGGGCATTCATGGATCGCATGCTCCTCGAATCCTATCCCTTCCGCATCATCGAGGGGATGCTCATTGCAGCCTATGCCGTCGGCTCAGATGAAGGAATATTTTATATCCGCGCTGAATATCCGCTGGCAGTAAAAAGGATACGCGAAGCATTACAGATCTGCGAGAATGAAGGACTGCTCGGAAAAAATATTTTCGGATCGGAATTTTCATTTTCCCTTCGCATCTTCGAAGGAGCCGGGGCCTTTGTTTGTGGCGAGGAAACAGCATTGATCGCCTCCATTGAGGGTCGCAGGGGACTACCCGTGATGCGCCCTCCCTACCCTGCCGAAAAAGGACTGAACAGCAAGCCCACCCTAATTAACAACGTCGAAACCTATTCGATGGTTTCATGGATTATCCGTAACGGTGCTGAGGCATTCAGCAGCATGGGTACCGAAGGAAGCAAGGGCACCAAGGTGTTTGCCCTGGCCGGGAAGGTGAGACGGGGCGGTCTTATCGAGGTCCCCATGGGAATAAGCATACGCCGCATTGTGGAAGAGATCGGAGGAGGTATCCCCGATGGAAAGAAATTCAAAGCCATCCAGATCGGAGGACCTTCAGGAGGATGCATCCCGGCTTCCCTCGCCGACACAACAATCGATTACAAATCGCTCACCGACGCAGGAGCCATGATGGGATCAGGCGGACTCATCGTACTCGACGAGACCGACTGCATGGTGGATATTGCCAGGTATTTTCTTTCCTTCACACAAAACCAGAGTTGCGGACGATGCACTTTCTGCCGGGTGGGAACGCGCCGTATGCTGGAGATACTCGACAAGATTACCAGCGGAAAAGGAACCATGACCGACCTGGAGCTGCTGGAACAACTGGCAGGACAGACTAAAAAAGGGAGCCTCTGCGGACTCGGGAAAACTGCTCCTAACCCGGTTCTGTCAACACTGCGTTATTTCCGTGATGAATACGAAGCACACATCCAGGGAAAATGTCCTACCGGGAAGTGCAAGAACATGATCCGCTATTCCATCACCGATGCCTGTATAGGATGTACCAAATGTGCACAGCGTTGTCCCTCGGGTGCGATCGAGATAAGACCCTATGCCATGCATGAGGTTGAGCAGGAAAAATGTATACAATGCGATATCTGCAAACAGGTTTGCCCGGTGAATGCAGTCATAACCCTATAAGATGATTCAACTCACAATAGACAATATCACCCTCTCGGTTCCCGGTGATTCCACCGTGATGGAGGCTGCACGATCAGCGGGAATCAGCATTCCGAGCATGTGCTACCTGAAAGGATACGGAAACCATCCATCCTGCATGGTATGCATGGTGAAGGACAAGGCATCGGGAAATCTCTTCGCATCCTGTGCCATGCCCGTACGCGAAGGAATGAACATCAGCACCTGCGATGATGATGTTCTCCTCTCACGGAAGGAAGCCCTGGAATTACTCATGAGCGATCATGTGGGTGACTGCGAAGCACCCTGCAGCCTGGCATGCCCGGCCAACATGAACATCCCGCAGATGAACCGCCTGCTGGCCGAAGGACAATTTGAAGATGCCTTACAGGTGGTGAGGGAGACCATTGCCCTTCCCTACATCCTTGGATACATCTGTCCTGCCCCCTGTGAAAAAGCCTGTCGCCGCAAACAGATCGACAACCCTGTCTCCATTTGCCTGCTTAAACGGGCAAGCGCAGCCGAAGGGGATGTGATGAAGGACCGAAGCTTCAGCAAGGTAAATTTTAAACCCAATGCCAAAAAAGTCGCCATTCTCGGTACCGGTCCTGCCGGACTTGCTGCAGCCTTCTACCTCCTTCGTTCGGGAATAAATTGCACACTCTTTGATTCGCATGAAGAAGCCGGCGGGGCATTGCGTTACAGCATTCCGGAGAATGAATTACCCCGTAATGTCCTGGATGCTGAAATAAATGTTATCCGGGCTATGGGGGCCGAATTCCGACTCGGTACTGCTGTTACCGGGGAACAGTTCCACAATGAAATCCGGAAAGACTTCCAGGCAGTGATCCTTGCCACAGGAGATTTTCCGGCTACCGGATTTTTTCTCGATGAACTTAAAAGCAGCAAGTCTGGAATACAAGTGAATGAACACAGCCTCGAAACTTCACTTCCCGGGGTATTCGCCTGCGGCAGCATCCTGAGATCGCAAAAGATGGCCGTGCGTGCAGCAGCACAGGGACGGAATGCTGCCCAATCGGTAATTCTTTTTCTTGAAGGAAAAACAGCAGAGCCAAAAGAAAGGAAATTCAATTCCCGCTTCGAGAAATTATTTCCCGAAGAATTCAGTGTATACCTGCAGGAATCAGTTCACGACAACAGATATAGTCCCTCGGAACACATCAGGGGATTCACGGTTGAAGAAGTAAGAAAAGAGGCTGCCAGGTGCATGCATTGCGACTGCCGGAAGATCGACGAATGTAAACTACGGGACTATTGTGATGAGTATAAAGCCGACCGCAGGAAATATCTCACCGGGGAACGGAATAAGATGTTGAAATTTGACCAGCACGAGTTTGTCATTTATGAACCTGAGAAATGTATTCGCTGCGGACTCTGCATAGACATTACCGTGAAGGAGAATGAGGCAACAGGACTGGCATTCTTCGGCAGAGGTTTTGATGTACGCATGAATGTGCCTTTCCGGGATTCCTTTAGTGCAGCACTTACCCATACAGCCATAAAATGCGTTGAAAACTGCCCTACCGGATCACTCTCATTTAAACATAACAAGTCTTAATCTTGTTATTAGTCCGTTATTATGCAGAAGCAAAAGATAATACATACCATCCTGTTCTTGCTGGCGATGCCACTGGTGCATGGGCAGGCTGACTGGCCGAACTACCGGGGCAACCCGGCACTTAACGGAGTAACGTCAGTTCAACTTCCCCCCTCACCCAAACTGGCCTGGGTTTACAAAATGGCTGATGGAACCAAGTCATCCCCGGTAATCGGGGAAGAAGGGATATTTATCGGATCGAACGACGGAAACCTGTATGCAATCTCCTTCGGAGGGAAGCTGCTCTGGAAATTCAGCAGCGGCAATGCCATTGAAGCTCCACCACTGTACCTCGACCATACCGTTTTTTTCGGCAACCTGGAAGGTCTTTTCTTTGCACTGGATGCCAAAACAGGAAAACTGAAATGGAAATTCACCACCGAGGGACAGATCTCCGGAGCGGCCAACCTGGTGATCTCCGGTAAAGAAAAGAAGATCCTGGCAGGCAGTTATGACTACTCATTATATGCCTTGCAGGCACAAACAGGTAAGGTAATCTGGAAGTATACCTCCGAAAACTACATCAACGGCACTCCTTCAACCAATGGGAAACTGGCTGTATTCGGTGGATGCGACGGCCAGTTACACCTGGTGGATGTTCAAACCGGCAAAGCTGTGAAAATCAACATAGGCACTTACATTGCTTCATCGGCAGCACTGGTTGGTAACCTGGCATTTTTCGGAAATTACGACGGGGACTTTTTCTGTGCCGATATTCAGAAAAAAACCATACTCTGGAAACGTGAAGGGGCTGGTGCCTACACCGCATCCCCGGCAGTAAAAGACAACCGGGTGGTGATGGGATCGCAGGACCGGAACCTTTACTGCTTCGATAAAACTTCCGGGAAAACATTATGGACTTTCAAGACCCAGGGCAGCATTACAGCATCCGCTCTCATAGCTGGCGAAACAGCGGTGATCAGTTCAGGTGACGGTCGTGTCTACTTCATCGATATGAACACAGGTAAGGCAAAATGGACATACGAATTCGGCAGTCCATCATCCTCTACCCCTGCAGCGGGGAACAATCTGCTGGTTGTTGCTGCCAGTGATGGAAATGTTTACACCTTCCGGTTAAAATAAAATTTCAGTATGAAAATTGTCAATATCGTTCCGGGCTTCGGTGGCACCTTTTATTGCGGAAACTGTCTGCGCGACAGCGTGCTTGTGCGCACCCTCCGTGCCTCAGGTCACGATTCCGTAACCCTTCCCATCTATCTTCCGCTCTCCACAAGTAACCATGGAGTACTGCAAGCCGATGCCCCTGTTTTTTACGGGGCGGTGAATATTTACCTTAAACAGAATTATAAACTGTTCAGGCACATGCCTGCCTGGCTGGAACGCTTGTTAGATTCAAAACCGCTACTTCGGTATGCCGCATCCATGGCAGGTTCTACAAGGGCCACAGGCCTCGATGAGATGACCCTTTCCATGTTGCGGGGCAGCGAGGGATTTCAAAGTGAAGAACTCGAACAGCTCATACACTACCTCAAACACCATGAGAAGCCGGACATCGTTCATCTCTCCAATGCTCTGCTGCTCGGCCTTGCCGAACGGATCAAGACGGAACTCAAGGCGAAGGTGGTTTGTTCCCTGCAGGATGAGGATGTGTGGGTGGATGTGATGAAACCGGAATCTGCAAAAAAAGTATGGGACCTGATGGCTGAAAAGGCAAAGGATGTAGATGCCTTCATCGCCGTAAGTGATTATTTTGCCGATGTGATGAAACACAAAATGCGAATTCCCGATTTCAAACTGCGCACCATCCACATCGGGGTTGATCCTGGTAACTACCAGTTCTTTGAGCCATCGCTAGATCCCCCTGTAATAGGATACCTCTCCCGGCTTTGTGCAGAAAACGGATTGGAAATTCTGATAGACGCATTCATCCTTCTCAAATCTGATCCCCGTTTCCAAAATGCCCGTCTGCGTCTCAACGGGGGGATGACAGGAGATGACAGGAAATTTGTAAAAGTGCAGCTGCGCAAACTTGAACGGAAGGGATTACTGGCCGACACCGAAATTAGCTACCACTGGGACCCCTCCAAACTGCCGGCATTTTTCGAGGGCCTGTCCGCAGTCTCCGTTCCGGTGCTGGCCGGTGAAGCTTTTGGCCTGTACCAGATGGAAGCGCTTGCTTCCGGAATACCGGTGGTACAGCCCGCATTGGGAGCCTTTCCTGAAATAGCTGAAAGAACGGGAGGAGGGATTATCTATCGTCCGAACAGTCCAAAGGCACTTGCGGAAGCCCTTGTCAGCCTGCTTACAGACCCGGAAAAACTAAAAGAAATGAGTAGAAAAGGCAGACAAGCCGTTGAAGATCATTTTAACCACGCACAGCTTACCGAAAAAACCTGCAGGATTTATGAATCGATTCTGGTTTGATTTACCTCAGCCAGTTTCACTTATCATCCTGAGCTTTTGAGAATCCAGAACCTTGAATTTTTTCCCTTCCATAAAGATTAGTCGGTCTTCATGAAATTTTTTAAGCATTCTGATTACCGTTTCAGAACTCATGCCCGATAACTCTGCCAGGTCTTTCCTTGAAAGAGGCAGAATAAATTCCTCCTGTTTGAAAATCCGTTCTGCGAGACAAAGAATAATATCGGCTAACCTGCCATAAGCCTGTTTGTGAGTGAGGCAGAAAAAACGGCCGTATATCTGTGCATTGTTTGCGCTAAGTATTTCAATAACCTCTTTTGCAAAAGAAGTATTTGTTCCCAGTAAGTGCCTAAAGGCATTAATGTCGATCTGACGGATCACCGAATCAACATAAGCCATCGAGGAATATTGAAAGGTATTTCTCTCACCCGAAACAGATGCCAGACCTATAAAATTACCATCCGGAATAATTTTCAGTACAAGGGTATTTCCTCCGTTTTCCATGTAAACTTTGGCCAGGCCCTGCTCCATAAACATAACATTTGCAGCCAGGGCACCCTGCTTACAGATCACCTCACCCTTTTTATAATGATTCTTAACGGAATGACTGTCCAGGTACTTCAGTTCTTCTTCGGAAAGCATCTCATAACACCTGCATTGGTGCGTACTGATGGTACAACCTGAAATTTGCTGTGAATTACCCATTTCCGAATATTCTGTCTGCAAATATATGAATTGTCAACTCAAAAACTGATCCGGATCAGTTTTTATGCCGACGAGAAACATTAGATCAGCAGTTCCACAGCATGGCCGAATTATTGGCATTCACTGCAATTCAACCCATTTTTGACAAAATGAACGTCTCATTCCATACATCTGAATTTATGCGTATTAAATGTCCAATTCCCTTAACCGGAATCCTTTTTAGCTCCATGCTTTTCCTGGTAATTTCCTGTAATTCAGGAGCAGATAATAAAGATGGAGACACTCCAACTGTGGCTTCCTGCGAAGGCTGTCATACAAACTATGCCCATCTCCAGACAGTATATTCGCCTGACACTGCAGCACCTGCCGGAGGTTGCGGTGGAGAAGCCCCGCACTATGAGCCTTACGATCGTGTATACATGGGAGGTGTTGGGTTCGAAAATTTTAAAAAATCAGGGCACTATGAAAATGGGTGTGTAGGCTGTCATAATGGAACCGATAATACAGCAGACAAGGCACTGGCCCACTCGGGTGATTTTATTTCGCACCCCTCTTTGTTTGCCGAAGAAAAATGCGGAACATGTCACAGTGACATTGTAGAAAAATATAAGACCAGTATTCATAATGGTACCGGCCAGAAGCGGAAGGTGACCCTGCGTAGCGGGTTATCAGGTCCGGAGGACTTCGACAAGTTGCCAGCCCACCAGATCGAAGGTTATAATAAAAATTGTGCTACCTGTCATGCGTCCTGCGGTAATTGCCATATCGTAAGACCTCCCGCAGGTGGAGGAGGCCTTGCCTTTGGACACCAGTTTACCAAAACACCTGATATGGTAAGTACTTGCGTCACCTGCCATGTGTCCCGTGGCGGCCATGCTTATTTGGGTGTTGCTTCAGGTACCAAGGCCGATGTTCACCTTACAAGCATGGGATATAAATGTACCAATTGCCACAGCGGGGAAGAACTCCATGGAGATGGTACCAAACCAGAGCAGCGGTATGCATACAGCAAACTGCCCAAATGCATTACCTGCCATACCAATTTGCAGGGAAAAAATGGATACCACTCCATGCATTACACCGATTTCAATTGCCAGGTTTGTCATTCCCAAAACTATAACAACTGCGGTAGCTGCCATATTCACGGGGCTGGTGCCCGCGTACCCTCCTACCTGGGATTCAAAATTGCCGTCAACCCATTGCCGACCATTAAAACAGGATATACGTTTACACTGGTGCGTCGTACCCTGGCTGCTCCCGACAATTGGAAGGAATATGGGGTGGAAAATTATGCCCGTTTCGACACCCTTCCCACATATAATTATACCTCACCGCATAACATTCTCCGCTGGACGAGCCGTACAAAGGTTCCTGAAGGAATGTCCTGCTCGTATAATTGTCATATCAGGCAGAGTGGGGACAGCCTGATCAATAAAAACCTGTTCCTTTTTGAATCGGACCTTCTGGAGTGGGAAAAATCTGCCACTACAAAAATCACTGTTGACGGGAAATTACCAGGCTTATGGCCAAAATAATGATTACGGACTCAATTAAATAAAACAATAAATCTACACCTATGAAAAACGCAAAATTATTTCTCCTTCCGCTTGTATTGTTCGCTTTTACCCTTGTTTCCTGCAATAAGGAAGAGGACAAACCTAAAGTGAATGAGTCAGAAGTGCTTGCCACCTATCTTGCCTCTCCAGAATCTCCCCTGATGAAGGACTTTGTTAATACTGACATGCCTACCATCATGCCTGCTTCTGAAGTAAAAACCCTTAATGAGACCGGCCAGGTTTACATTATGGATATCCGGTCAGCTGCCGACTTTGCACTGGGTCATATTCCCAATGCAAAAAATGTTGTTTTGGCGAATGTTGCGGCACATCTGGATTCTGTTGATCTCACCCCTTATACCAAGGTAGCAAAGCGAAGTAATTTGCTATACTGGTCAAGCTGCAAGGATTTGCAGCATATGTATGCTACGCCTGCTTGGTTATGACAAGGTTTTTTCGATGAAATGGGGGATGTGTGCCTGGAATGAAGCCTTCGCGGGAAAATGGAACACTGCCATCTCTACAGGGAATGCATATGCCGCACAGTTTACTACAACCCTGCTGAAAAAGCCGATTCATCGAAATGCCTGTACTTAGTACTGGCAAGACCACTAGTCAGGAAATTCTTGAAGTACGAGTAGCTGCAGTACTTGCAGAAGAGTTTTACCGCCACAGTTAGTGCAAAAACTGTTTTTGACAATCTCTCTTCCTACTATGTAGTAAACTACTTCCTGCTTCCCAGTATGTGATCCAGGACATATCCCCGGTGCAGTTCAATATACCCCGAAAGAATCGATGAAACTGACCGCTTCACTGAAAACCTTGCCTGCTGACAAGCCCATTGCAGTTTATTGCTATACCGGGATGACCAGTGCATACCTGGTTGCGTACCTGCGCCTGCTTGGTTATGATGCAAAATCTATCCTTTACGGGGCCAATGGGATGATCTATGATCAGGTGGTCGCAAAAGGAATGACCAATTGGAGTGCCAGCCAGATCATGGGATACGACTACGTCCAGTAGTCAGTCCCATAATCTCTGACTTACTCATCCGGTCGGGCTTATAATTCCTTCCTTCAGGATTTTAAGCCCCGATCGGATGTTTTTTTTCAGTCTTAAGCATGAATTTCAGAAATCTTGTGATATTATTAATTTATCATTCTATTTTAGCATACATTTCAGATCCTCCCTTACCTTATGTTCTGGTGATTTATTTGCAGCCATTCAATAGAAATAATAAACTGAAATTAATAATCCACTGCACTGTTCCTGCTTTCGCTTCACAACCCACCATTTACACAAATCTGATGGTAACTAAAATTACTTTATATGGATTCTCTTGTCATTAAACTCATCATCACCCTCTCCGTGGGTATTCCTCTTTCGATCATCATCCTCCGTGTAGTTTTCAAGGGGTCTGTACTCTTCAAAATGGGGGTGTTATGGGCCATCAACGTCTTGTATATTGTGGCGAACACCAAGATGACCGATGCCTTCCCGCAGTATTATCCGCAGGCAGTCTCCCTGCCGGTCGGGATCATTGTTTCCGTGGTGTGCATTTACTTTACATCCAAACTGATCAAGCAACCCCTCTCCAGGGCCATTGAAACGGTAAACAAAGTAGCTGAGGGTAACCTGAATGTAAAAGTGGAAAAAGAACTCACCGAACGTTCCGATGACCTTGGAGTATTGTTCCGGTCTATTGCTACCCTGCAGGAAAACATGCGCCAGGTAATGGTTGGGATCAAGAAAACAGCCGATGAGATTTCCGTTTCGGGAAATGAACTAAGTCATACCGCCAATCAGCTTTCGGAAGGAGCCAATAACCAGGCCAGCTCACTCGAAGAGATATCATCCTCCATGGAAGAAATGGCAGCGAACATCAACCAGAATGCCGATAACAGTGTCAAGACCAAAGATATCACCCTCGAGGCCGAGAAGAGTATTGTGGAAGGTAATGATTCTGCCAAGGTGGCTATCCAGGCCATGAAGGAGATCGGGGCCAAGATAAGTGTAATCGATGATATAGCCTTCCAGACCAACATCCTGGCGCTGAATGCCGCCGTTGAGGCGGCACGCGCAGGTGAGCACGGGAGAGGCTTTGCCGTGGTGGCGGCGGAGGTGCGTAAACTGGCAAAGCAAAAGCTCTGCCAACGAAATTATTCAACTCGCTAAAAACGGAAGGACTTTACAGTTGCCGCCTGGGCAGGTGAACAACTCGAGAAAATCCTTCCACCCAGATGAAAAACACCACCGGACTGGTACAGGAAATCGCCTATGCCAGCCAGGGCAGAGATACCGGCATAGGACAGATCAACGATGCGGTGCAGCAGCAACATCCAGACCGGAAAATGCCGGTACCTCCGACATCATGTCGCAGCATGCCGTCCGTCTGCAGGATCAGTCACGTGAACTGGAATCGATGATCAACTGTTTCAGGATGTAATATCTCGTCGCCTTGTTTCTTTACAAGCAATAAAAGAGACTGGCAGGCCCTTTTCCTTTTCATGAGGTAGCCTTCGGCCCGGAAGCATGAAATGATTTTAAAACTGAAGAATTAGTTGGATGCATTTCTTGAGAATTTCATTTATTATAACTTTGTATGCTCGGCCGTTATTCAATAAAACTAAATACACCAATGAAACGCCATTTTTTCATTATTTGCCTGATTTGCATAAGTGCTGCAGTAGCCGGACAGGTCGACCAGACATACTATGACACCCCCTATACCTTGAAAACCCCCACAGGAGAGATCAAAGGGACCCTCTGCTCCCCTTCCCGCTGGGCCAATTCGCCCCTGGTGATCATGGTAGCCGGCTCCGGACCAACCGACCGGAACGGGAATTCCCCCCTGGGTGTTGAATCGAACTGTTACCAGATGCTGGCCTGGGAACTGGCTAAAAAAGGAATTTCTTCAGTCCGTTTCGACAAGCGGGGAATCGGGGAAAGCAAAGCTGCCACAGTCGGTGAATCGGCCCTGCGCCTCGAGACTTATGTGGATGATGTGATTGCCTGGGTGAATGAGTTTAACAACAAAAAATCATATTCCGCTATCTTCATCATGGGACACAGCGAAGGTTCACTTATCGGGATGCTGGCTGCCCAGAAGGCCCCCGTGAAAGGATACATCTCCCTGGCCGGGGCAGGCCGTCCCGCTGACCAGCTCCTGATGGAACAACTGGCCGGTGTGCCCAAGGAATTCATTGTTCTTATCCAGGCCGATCTCGACAGCCTGAAACAGGGGATGAGTCTGCAATACGTCCACCCCAACCTGATGGCCTTTTTTCGCCCCAGCGTGCAGGAATACATGAAGTCCTGGCTCAGGTACGACCCTGCCGCCGAAATACAAAAACTCAATATCCCGGTGCTGCTCGTTCAGGGTACCACCGACCTGCAGGTGAAGATTAAGGAAGTCAACCTGCTGGCTGCTGCACGCCCCGATGCACGGCTGGCCGTTTTTGAGAACATGAATCACATTTTAAAGGAAGCCGGCGAGGATCCCAAAACCAATCTGGAGACCTACAAAAATCCTGATCTTCCGCTGAAAGCCGGACTTACCGCAACAATTACTGACTTCATCCGGCAACACCAGAAATAATTCTCTGTTTACGCAACCTTTTTCCCCCCGGCGGAATCTTTCTTCCGGAAAGAAACCGTATGCGGCAATTTTTCATTTAATTCCCTTGACAGCCCTCCCCTGACGGTTGTATCTTTATACTGAAACAGAAACCATTTGAATTCATATTTTTTGTAACACTTACTCTCAGTATCCACCGGCAATCAAAAACAGAAGCATATGAAAAACCTCTACCGCAAACTCTTTTTCACCATCGTCCTGGTCCTATTACCGGGCTTACAGGTATGGGCCTGGAGCTGGCTGTATGTGCAGGATCCCCGTACCTGGGGAAAATACGGACAGGGCTCCATCGACGAGGCCACCCTCACCATCGAGCCCAAGGGAGTTTATATGGAGTGTAACCTCTACCTCACCCTCTCCGGGAAAGGAAATAATTTCTCAGCCAGCGACACGATGGAGATCACTTATTATTTCTCCCTGCCGGAAAAAGCCATCATGCACGATTCCTACCTCTGGGTGGGCGACAGCATGGTGCAGTCACGGCTGCTCGACCGCTGGTCGGCCTGGCAGATCTACGAAAGCATCGTGAAGCGCCGGATGGATCCCTCCGTGCTTTATAAAGACTGGAGTAACTATTACCACCTGCAGGTCTATCCCATGCAGGGAGATGCCAGCCGCAGGGTACGCATGACTTTCCTTGTACCGGCCAAATGGACCGCCCGCAACGTCCTTTGCCCAATGCCCTTCGACATGCTCACCGCCACACAGGTGCCCCTCAGCAAACTCACCCTGCTGGTGAAGGAGAACGGGGAGTTCCGGAACCCTGCCATCCCCACGATTCCCGGCATCAGCTTTAACCATGTAAATGATCCTGACTTCGGTAACTGCCTTAAAACAGTAATCCCGGGCGAATACCTGGGATATAATCAGACCTCCCTTAGCTTCAGCTCACCCATGGAAAACGGGGCGTACCTGAGCCATCTTCCTGAGGGCAACGGAGGAATCTACCAGATGGCCATCCTGCCCTCGGAGCTTTTTAACATCAAGCAGTCAAAAAAACTACTTTTCCTCGTTGACTTCGAAGAACCGAATTCCCTATTACACCACCGGGAATGAGGTATATGCCGGGTGAAAAGCCTCCCTGCTCAACTTCTGGATGAGAACGACTGGTTCAACATCATCTCCGGGCCGCAGCCCCGGCAGTTAAGCAGCAGCTGGGTCAGGAGTGACCCCGCCAGTGTTCTGGAAGCCCTTTCAAGCTGGACAGCCGGTCCCGTAACGAATTACAGCGACCTGGGCAACCTGCTCAAAAAGGGATACCGATACCTCAGCAAGGCGAGGGGGAACGGAAGCCTCGTATTAACTTACCAACTCCAAGCAACCTGGGAAACAGGGATACAGCCAATATGCTTATGGACGAGCTGAAGGACCTGGGGCCGTTGCCTGTGACCCATATAGTGGACTTCAATGAATCGTACAACTGGTATTATTTTGGAAACCGGTATTTCCGCGGGAATGAATACCTGTACACCCTGCTGACCCGATATACCAAGGGAAATTACTTCCAGTTCAACTACTGGGATGATAACATTTCCGGGATTATGGAACCCGTGTTCCAGTCAGCCGGTGGGGTACTCAGCTCCTACGATGTACACACCGACCTGGAGGATGGATTCTGTTTCAGCAGGTACGACATTGAAGAAAATGAGAATGTCATTTTCCTTGATAAGCCGATGGTACAGATCGGGAGCTACAATGGTTCCTTCCCCTTCGTGGTGGAGATGGCAGGCATGTACAAGGGTGAGCCCGTTTCCCTTTCGCGCAGCATCAGCCGGGAGAATGCCTTTGTTTCGGACAGTCTCCTCAAAAAGATGTGGGCAGGTAATTACATTGCCCGTATGGAAAAAACCTGGACCTGGGACAATGAGCTTATCTCACAAATCATCGATATGAGCCTTAAAAACAGGGTGCTTTCCAATTATACAGCCTTTCTTGCACTCGAACCCGGCATGGACACACTCTTCAACGAGGATCCGGGTAATGGCAGCAGCAGTGGCAGCAGTAACAATGATTTATCGGAGGGGGTCAGCAACGGAGGTGATAAGTACACCACCGGTATCAATGGCACCCGCGAGGAAGTGCTGGCCATGATCCGCGATTCGATCAGGGCTAAAGTGTATCCGAACCCCTTCCACAATCATACCCGCATTGAATTAAGCCTGGGGAATTTCCAGGTAAGGGGATCAGTGCAGATGGTTGTTTCGGTGTATGATGTTACCGGTAAAAAAGTAGCCGGTTTCAATCCCGAGAACCTCCTCTTCAACGGGCAGATGTCGGTGGATTGGGATGGGCGTGACAGCAATGGCATAGAGTTGCCCAGGGGAATTTATTACTTCAGTGTAAAGACAAGTACCTTCAATAAGGTTGTGCGCCTGATTAAGCTCTGACCTCACCACCCACTCCACAGGATCCCCGGAACAGCAAGTTTCGGGGATTTTTTTATCCATCTTGCCGTTGATGATATTTTTCGCCTGCCAGGATATCTCCATACAATTATTTGATTATCTTTAATCTGCAAATATTAAACTGGAGTAATATATAAGGCGTATATCAGCAATTAATTGCTGTTATCTACTAGTTGGCAACCATTCTAAAACATAAAAAATGAGACGTATTAATATTATCCTGGCATTTTGTTTCTTTCAATCAAACTGCCTGTTATCACAAGATAGCATTTTAGTCAACGATATTTCTGGTTATTTTAAAGAGATTAAGATAGCCACTAATCAATACAAGGAATTGTGGAATATTGATTTATACGGACCTATTCTCATAATTAATCCCTTTAACCGCCAGGTTTTTTCGAATTATCCTGATACAGGAGGAGTATTAAAACAATATGGTTCAATATATACTGGTATCATGCCCAAGGAAGTCATGATTGCCAATACTGCTGTAGATTGGAATGGCAAAAGATGGGCAATGGTCTTACTTCCATATATCTCCAAAAATAACAATGAGCGCTTAAATCTATTTTGTCATGAACTGTTTCATCTTTCACAGCCCATTTTAGGATTTGACTTGAAAAGCCTCTTCTCGAAGCTTCCAGAGGAGTTTAATAAAAAAAATCTTGATAATAATCATCTTGATAGAAAAGATGGAAGACTATACCTGCGTTTAGAGTTAAATGCTCTTTTGCAGGCGATTAAATCGAAAGATGCAATCGAAAAGCAAACTCACCTGGAAAATGCACTCAAATTTAGAGAGTATCGCTATATGCTTTTCCCTGATGCAAGATTAAGCGAAAACCTGCAGGAACTTAATGAAGGGTTAGCTTCGTTTACAGGTATTACAATGAGCTACATGGATGAATTAGAAACTAAGAATTACTTAGAACAATCATTGGCAGAATTTGAACAGTCTCCAACATTTACAAATACATTTGCTTATATCACTACACCTCTGTACGGATACTTACTTAGCCAAAAAGATAAATATTGGAACAAAAACATAAATATCAATACAATACTAACGGATTACTTTGCTGCCGCATTCGAAATTTCTATACCCGATGATTTGGCAGTTGCTGTTTCAAATATTTCTAATCAGTATAATGGCGCAAAAATTAATAGTGAAGAAATTGCTCGCGAAATAGTAATAAGCGAAAAAATTGCCTCCTATAAAACCAAATTTATTGAATTGCCTCACTTAATAATACTTAAAGAGGCTAAAGGATTTTCATTTGATACTCGTTATGTAACTCCTCTTGAGAATTATGGAACTGTATATCAAATTTTACAATTATCTGATATTTGGGGAAAACTGTCAGTTACCAATGGTGCTTTAATTGGAACAGATAGAACAACAGTTATAGTCAGTCAACCTACTAGAACTAGCGATAAGAAAGTTTCAGGAGATGGATGGACCATAGAGCTTAATGAAGGATATATAATAGAAAAAAATAATACGAATGACAACTATATTTTAAAGAAGAAGTAATATTATTAATAATCAAGAAAAACGTTTGCCAACAGCAGGTATAAACCATTGCTAGTAGCGGGTTTTCGTAGGTAAGTGCTTTTGGTTACCTTGTACTACCTAGACAACATAGCGCCCTGAAGACGCAACGGTTCATACCTGCGGACGTTGTGCCAAATTTAAATTCAGCAAGCCAATGAAATTTAGTAGAATTAAATATGGTATCCTACTTATTGCTTATTTGAACCTGGCTTGCTCGAATTTACATATTCGATTAACTAAATCAAAAATGATCAATTTAGACGATCCTAAACCAATTCTGACGTCTGATTGCAGTCAAAAGGGATCAATTCTAGGATGGAGCTCGCTCAGATGCACTTGTTGCGAGGGATGGTTAATAGAATGTAACGGTAATACTTTTCTAGCTGACTCAATCCCAAACTTCAAAGAGATAATAGGTCAGGTTGAAAATGCTAACTTCCCAATTCCGATTACTTTTGGATATATAAGACCTCAGTATTGTAGTCATAAGAAAATAGCAATTACTTGTATTGCACGAAGTGAGTAAAAATGGGCACAACAGAAGCTATTAACCGGTACTGGTCATGCTTAAAACACAGAAATGATATGAAAGTAAAAGCAATAATATTAACAGCAACCTGCCTGATTATGAGCATTCTTTTTTCCTGTATCACATGGTACGAGTACTTTGATACCAGGATAAAAAGGATGGAAATCTCCAATGCAGAGCATGAAAATTCCTATTTTAAGTTGTATAATTCCAATGAAATTAATTTTGAAAACTACGGTATAATTGTGAATTGTGAAATTGATGATTCCTTAAGATACTCTGAAAAGCAATCCGCATCATTAAATAATTTTTCAATGATCCAAAAAGCATTTTGTGCTTATGATCCAGGACACGTAAGTGAATATACTTTGAAGGATAATATCGATCCTTAAATGTGTTTAGTGTATATGATTTTAATGATTCAATAATTTCAAATTCCAATATAAATGGCTTATTTTCTATCTATTATTATTTTGATTGGGGATATGCTGATTCAGTAAAAGCAAGCGCCCAACTCTCTAATTTCAGTGAAATAAATAACCTCTTATCATTTGAGGACAGGCGAGGTAATAATTTACTTTTTCTACTAAAACTAAACTACAAACCCAAATATGAAAAACAAAGATTTATAATAAATATGGATTTCTATTCCGGGAAACAATTAATAGATACAACGGATGATATACGAATTAACTGAACAGCTGCCAATAGTGCATATGGCATAGCATTTCATCGGTTTTTGAAACTCAATTTCTTTGACTAACTTGGTGCTAAGTATCGAAAAACGTTTTCAAAACCCGCTACAAAGCCAGATGCTTAAACCTTTGGCAAAAATCTGGCCAGATCACTCATCATTATAAGCAATTGATTATCTGATGAATAAAAAATACATTTGAAAAATGTTTCCATTTATAGAAACATTGTTTTACCTTTGCCTAGTGAAATGGATAAACCAATCCAAATAGTCCTGCTAAAATCCGCCGAGGATTTTGTTGATTCTTTAGATCCAACTGTAAAAAAGAAGTTGTTCTATTCGTTTCGTAAAACTCAAGAGCGATTATTTGGTGATTGGTTTAAGAAATTGAAAGGTACAAATGATATTTTCGAGTTCCGAATCGTTGAAAACAAAAAATGGTATCGTCTATTTGCCTTCTGGGATAGTTCGCATGATCAGCACACCCTTATTATTTGCTCACATGGATTTATTAAAAAAACAGATAAAACACCCAAAAGTGAAATAGAAAATGCTGAAATGATTAAAAAGGATTATTTTAAAAATAAACGATCATGAAAACTACACCATATAAAACAGTCGGACAACTTGAGGACAAGTATTTTGGAAAGATTGGAACATCTACCAGAAATCAGTATGAGTATGAACTTGAAATGGAAATATTATCAGAGAAACTAAGACAACTCAGGAAGGAAAGAAATCTAACTCAGGAAGAACTTGGAAAATTAGTGGGTGTTCAAAAGGCTCAGATATCAAAACTGGAAAGAAGTGTCAATAACACAACTATTGCAACCATTCTGAAGGTTTTTCAGGCACTTGATGCTAAAGTACTCATTCGAATTGATGCTGCATGAGATTCCACCTTCTGCTACCCGAGTAGGATACAGTGAAGCTGATGCCCGAAGGTTATTCAATCATACCACTGTACGTGCGGGCCAGGTAATTAATCGAACTCAGAACAGTTTGCAACATTTATCCCACCCTCCGGAATCCAGCGGTGAGGACAAACTTCAACAAGTACATGTTCTAAACCACAATTCGAATGCACACAATGAATCACACACGGCGGATTCATGTGTAAGGTTATCTTTTGAAAGAGCCTAAATATAATTGATATTATTTTTTGGAATATAAAACAAATTGTACCTTTATTATTCATATTCAACGATTTGAAGGCCTATTCACCTGCTGTTGGCATAAGGCTTATATTCCCTGTTAATTGTTGATGCTTTGAAGCTATAAAGCATTCAAACTCTGCCCCGAATATAATTTTCGTGATTTAATTCCTGCACAAATGAGAAACTCAGTATTCCTTGACCCGAAACTTGTAGCCCCTTGCGGGATACATTGTGGGACTTGTTATGCCCGCCTCCGGGATAAAAAAAAATGTCCCGGCTGCAGGTATCTGGATGATCCGATGCCCAATTTCCGACATCGCTGCAAAATAGCTACATGCCAAACACTTGCTGAAACAAAGTCAGCATTCTGCTACGATTGCGATAAAATACCCTGCAGGAGACTAAAAGAACTCGACAAAAGATACAGGACAAGATATAATACCAGTCTGCTTCAGAATCTGGCTTTAATCAAAGAGAAAGGAATGACCATATTCCTTGACCTTGAATTGAAGAAAAGAACCTGCCCGGACTGTGGATCAATAATCAGTATCCACAAAGAGAGTTGTACGATTTGTAAGAAGAATTAATAAAAAGCACTTGTTAATACGACCGGTTCTCCACCATGAACCAATTCATCCGTACAAATTCCCCTCCGGTAATTTTCACAGCAGTTGCTTACCCGGTTTTTTATTTGTATTTTTCGTATTTATCCCGGCTTATAGCCAAAATGGCTGTAATTGAACCCAACGGCACTACTTCTTGTGGCTTGTTGGTTTAATCTAGCCTCAAATTTTAAAAAACTGAAACATATAAATAAATGAAAAGATTTTTGTTACTCCTGAATTTAGTTACTATCTCAATTTTATTAAATGCCCAGGACTTGCGTGAAGGTTACATTTTTAGTAAGGACGATACAATTAAAGGCATTTTAAAGTTTCAAGGGGATATCAGGAACAGTAAGGAATGTATTCATATTTCTGACATGGATAAAGAGAAGATTTTACTTCCTTTTGAAATTGACGGATATATGTTTAAAAATGGTAAATATTATATTTCAAAGTATTTAGTAAAGTCAGATTCAACTATAAATATTTTTGCTGAATATTTGGTAAAAGGACAAAAAGACCTGTTCTATTATAGGGACTATGCCGGTTTCCATTATCTTATTAATGCAAATGATAGCTCTTTAATTGAAATTCCTTACGAACAAAAGATAGTTAACATTGATGGCAAATCGTATTTGCGGGAATCAAAACAACATATAATACTATTAAAATCATACTTTTCCGACTGCCCATCCCTTTTTTCGGAAATAGAAAATCTGAAGAAACCTGATACCAGGAGTTTGATTTCAATTACAAAAACCTATCATGACCTGGTTTGTGGAGAAAATAGTTGTGTTGTATATAAAAAACAGAGAGTACCTATGAAAATTGCTGTTGAACCACGTTTGGAGTTGACAAAATTTAAAGGGGAATCTGGCTATTTCAGGCAATATGGAGGATTATTTTTTATTTGGTTACCAGTATCAAATGAAAATCTATATCTGAAATCAGGGGTTTTGTATTCAACGCATAATGATAATATTTCGATGTACAAAATTCCACTTCAGTTTGAATATATGTTCCCTAAAAAGATAGTTAAACCAAAATTTGATTTAGGTGTAAATGTTTATTCTCTAAAGTATCCAGGTTTTACGGAAAATATGGGATTGACCTTGGCGGCATCCGGAGGCTTACAGGTGGCTCTGACAGAATTTATGAATATTGATTTATCTCTGGAGACTGATATTCTTTCATTTACTTATGAAACAGATTTCCTTATATCTCATTCCTTTGGAATAGGGATTTTCTTTTTATTCTGAATAATTACGGCCAATCAGTCAGACCTGTCCACCAGCACAGGCACCACCTCCGGATTACAGGCATCTTTTACGCCCCGGCCCTTCCGGTCATATAGCGCTTCATCAATCAATTGGGAATAGCGTAGTGGAAAATTTCAATGAATGAATTTCCTGCGCACAGGAGACTTTCCCCCTGCACCGATTCATGTGGACATTACCTCGTTCGGAAATTTTTTCAGCTGTTGCATTCTAAGGTTTTTATTTGTACTTTTCATATTTATTCAGAACTTACAAAAAATTAACGCTCACGCTCATGCGGGGCGAGTTCAGCCATCATATTTAATGAGTGGTGTATCCGTCAGTCAGGATGCAGTTTGTAGAAACTTTCTTCTCTTTAATACATGGATTATTTGAAATCCCGCACTAAACAAGTTGTTGACTCCTAAAGGCACTAAGGAGGAGGATACTGCACTTTACGACCATTAAATAGTCAATAAATAAAATGAAAAACATTTTTACTTACAATTTTTTGTCCAGGGTAATTTTTTTACTGATTACTCCTGTGTTTTTTCAATTCTTTGCATTCGGATTTATCTGGCACTCCATTTATTGGGGAGTGATAACCACTGTAATGCTGATCTGGCTGGGATTCATAGTTATTTCGCCCCTGTTTGGAAGAATTGGATGCGGTTGGTTCTGTTTTATGGGAACCATTATTGATATGACAGGAAAACATTCGATTTATAAGACTAAATGGAAGAAACCAAGGATCTGGGTACGATTACTAATTCTGTTGCCCTTTTTTGCTACTTCGATTACTTTCTATTTCCTTAATAGCCAGCGAGGAATTACCCACAATTTTAATCTTATCCCGGGATTCCTAAAGCTGGATTTTAGTATGCACTATAAAATTGTCTGGATTGCAGATATTGCTTCTGCTATTTTCCTGGGATTATTACTTGACAAAAGATGGGCCTGCAAAAACTTATGCATGATGGGAACATTATGCGCTGCAGGAGCGACTTATTCACGACTTATCCCTGTAGTGGATACAAACAAATGCACACAGTGTCATATTTGTGAAAAAGAATGTTTGACCGGAATACAAATTATTGAATATGTAAAATTTAACAAAGGCTTGATAAGCAATTCAGAATGTATTCTTTGCGGAAAATGTGTGGATGTGTGCAAATTGGATGCTATAAAGTTGAAATTTATCTGGGACAGAAAAAACTATAAAAATTCAATAAAGAGCGCCGTTACTAATAACTAGGACACTAAGCGGTATGCAATGTTTATCTCGCCTTCGGGAATCAGGCTCTTTACACGACAACCTGCACTACATACACTTACTTGTATTTTGCCTTAAATATACTACCTTTGATACTATCATATGATACTATCGATTCCCAAATAATGAAACCACCTTATACAATAACTTCTAAGATTTTAAAATTGATTGCTTCAATTTCGGAGAAGATTGGAGAAGTAAATTCGGCTCATTTAAATAAACCACCAACGGAATTAAGAAAGAAAAACAGGATTAGGACAATTCACTCATCTCTGGAAATTGAAGGAAATACCCTGACAATTGAACAAATAACTGCAATTATTGAAAATGAAATAGTGAAAGGACCAAAAAAGGACATCCTCGAAGTTAAAAATGCAATTGCTGTGTATGATTACCTTGACAAATTCAATCCATACTCGTTTGATTCATTCTGTGAAGCACACGGAAAATTAATGAATGGCCTTATTGAATCAGCAGGAAAACTGCGGAGCAAATCAGTTGGGATAGTTAAGGGTTCGGAAGTTGCTCATTTAGCTCCACCAGCCAAAATGCTTAAACCTTTAATGAATGACTTGTTTAACTATTTGAAAAAGAATGATGACCTGCCCTTAATAAAAAGTTGCGTATTCCACTATGAAATGGAATTTATTCATCCTTTCACCGATGGAAATGGCAGAATGGGCAGATTATGGCAAACGCTGATATTAAAAGATTCCTATCCGGTATTTGAATATTTGCCAATTGAATCGTTAATAAAAGAGAAACAGGAACAGTATTATGAATCACTTGGTAAATCGGATAATAACGGCGAATCAACTGTATTTATTGAATTTATGCTTGAAATAATCCTGGAATCTCTTGAAGAATTATTAAATATCCGGAATGTCAGCTTAACGAATGTGGACCGGATCAATCTGTTCAGATCTATTGTTAAAAACAACTACTTTTCACGAAAGGAATATTTAAAGAATTTTAGGGAAATCTCGTCAGCCACCGCAAGCCGGGATCTGAATTACGCTGTGGAGTATGGAATTGTTGAAAAAACCGGGGATAAAAATACAACGAGATATAAATACAAATAAAGTGCAAAGCCTGATGAATAAGCCTCTGAAAGGCCTGGAAGACCTGACTTTGAATCCGGATTATTGCTTATTGAGGCAGATTTCCTAAAATTGCATGCTGATACGTACCAGTTAACAGATGCAGCTTTTCATTCATTACTTCCTCCATCTGCTGTTTCCCCTGCTCCTTGCACTCCTGTTCTTCAGGAAGGACTGGAAAAAGGTTTACCTGATCCTGCTCCTTACCATGCTGGTAGATGCAGATCATCTGCTGGCTGATCCGGTTTTCCAGGCGAACAGGTGCAGCATTGGATTTCATTACCTGCATACCGGCTATGCGATGATTTTCTATTGCGCCCTTCTTTTTTTCCGCAGACCCTATAACATTATCGGACTGGGCCTGGTGCTGCACATGGCAACCGATCTGACTGACTGCCTGTTCATGTACCACACCTGTAAAGAATGTTTTGCGGATGCACCCGCCCACGAACTTCTGCGAATGATTGCCGGTTTTTTGGGAATTTAAATGCCTTCCAAATCCGATGAAAAGAGCTATTTTTGAGAGGCTTTCTCCCACCCTGTGCGAACAACTGCGTTTATCAGGCTCAAATAAAAGAAATTAAAAAGTCAACAGATGAAACGAACCGTTTTGCCCATTTTCCTTGCAACATGCTGGATAGGTATTTCCGAATTTGTCCGCAACAGCTTTATCCTGCACAGTTATTGGATAAATCACTATCAAACGCTGGGGCAGACTTTCCCCGAACAACCCTTAAACGGAGCCGTCTGGGGCATCTGGTCGCTGTGCTTTGCAATAGCTATTTTCATTCTCAATAAAAAGTTTTCACTCTTTCAAACCACACTCCTTTCCTGGTTTGTGGGCTTCGTTCTGATGTGGCTGGTTACCGGGAACCTGGGTGTATTGCCTTTCGGAATTCTGATACCGGCCATCCCTCTAAGTTTGCTGGAATCCTTTCTGGCTGCCTATCTGATTAAAAGACTAAGTTAAATTACCTTTCAAAATTTTCCTGAACCGGGAAACCGGTTTCCAGGGAGGCTGGAACAGTATTCTGAACAGAAACATAAATCTGAGGAGGGTATCTGAATGGAACACAGGGCCATTTCAACATTTAAAACCTGGCTGGTGCCGGTGGGAGTGATCATTGGATTGGGATTGGTTCTTTTCCTGCCTGCGGGCACGCTGAGATTCTGGCAGGCCTGGATTTACCTTGCCATTTTTTCAATCATCACCCTTTTCATGCTCCTTTACTTTTTCAAAAAAAGTCCCGAACTTCTTATCCGAAGGTCCGACTTCAGGAAGGACGATTCAGAGCGGGAAATCCCTTCCTGGCTGAAACTGTTTTTGCTGATGTACCTGGTCCCTGGTTTTGATTTTCGGTTTCACTGGTCTGACGTCCCGGTCTGGCTGGTAATTTCAGCAAACCTTATGGTTTTCCTGGGTTATCTTTTTATCCTGCTCGTTTTCAATGAAAACAGCTATGCTTCGGCTGTAATAAAACTGGAGAAGGAACAAGCTGTTATAACAACCGGGCCCTATGCCTTCGTACGACATCCGATGTATACAGGCATGCTGATGATGACCCTGTTCACACCCGTGGCACTGGGTTCCTATTGGGCCCTGGTCCCCTGTAGCCTGTTCCTGCCCTGGCTTTACCTGCGGATTAAGAACGAAGAGAAAGCACTTATAAACGGGCTTCCGGGATACAGGGAATATTGTGCCAGGGTTCGCTATCGCTTATGTCCCTATATCTGGTAACAGAGAAATGAAATTCCGGCATCACCACATGATTCTCTCAGGCTTACTGGTTCTGGTCCTCCGGTTACCGGTATCTGCCTGCCCAGAGCTGTCCTTTCCCGGATCTGCTCAACCGGGAGACCCGGTGACGCCCTTTGCATACAGCCTGAAAATCGAACCAGCGGTGATGCATGTCCGGCTTGTGTATACTCCCGTAATGCCTGACAGCAGCTCTTTCCAATATGGAAACCTTTTTTACGGGGGCATGACGGACCTGCTGAAAGGAATGAAAAACCTGACCGCTTCAGTCCCTCTTCGACTCGATACTGCAAACCGGATCATCACAGTTTTTCACAGGAATCAGCAACCGGTGACGATCTCCTGGGATATCACCGATACCCACCGGCCGGAGCAGAAAGTGGTGGGAGAAATGTTCCGGCCCATCCTTACGGACCAATATTTTTTCTCCCTCTCACACACCCTCTTCCTGAAACCCTTGCTGGAAAAAAAGCTTGCCGACAGTTTGTGGATGTCGGTGAGACTGGACAACGATCCTGCCTTTCCCATGTTCTTCAGTTTTGCACCGGAAATACAGTCCGGAGGGATCGCCCGTGTCAAACTGGACGAAGGCATGGATGCACTGGTAACAGGAGCATCGGACCTTTGCCTTGTGAAAAGGAAACTGGAGGGGGTGTGCAATTATATCGTCCTTCGCATCTCCGAAAAGAATCAGTATGACTTGCCCTTGTTCCTCAACTTTTTCGACAGGTACATGGCTGCCATGACTAATTTCTGGGGGAAGCCCCGGGGTGACTACTACTCGCTTGTCGCCTCACCCTTCCTGGACATCACCTACCACGACATCTCCGGCACTGCATACCATGCCGGATTTCATGTTAAATACTCAGGCGACACGCTGCTGTCCGGAGAGACCCGGATCATGACCATCGCACACGAGATTATGCACCGGTACATCGGAGCCGGCGTGGTGTCCATGGGGGAAAACCAGCAGTGGTTCGACGAGGGCTTCACTGATTACACTACCTGGTATCTGCTTACACAATCCGGAATCATGCCACGGGAAAAACTACCTGAATGGATCGGGAAAACATACGGGGAACTGGCTGAAAATCCCTTCCGGGATACTCCAAACGACTCGGTGATGGTTCATTTCTGGGAGAATCATTCCTACGAAAAACTGCCCTGTGGGGCCTGTTCGCAGCTTACCTGGACGAGGGCGCATAAGTGGGGTAACCGAGGAAGTGACCGGACATTCAGGGATTTCATGCACAAGCTGAACGCGATGGCCGATCAGAAAAAGGATATCCTTACACCGGATGATTTCCTGTTCATTGCTTCAGTTTCTGCCTGAGGCGAAGTCCACGGGGCTTTTAAACGATACATGGAAGGAAAAATGATTCCGGAGGAAATTCCTGGTATACCCCGGACATGTGGAATGTCTCATCCTTAGAATGGGAATAGCCAAATCCTGCACTTTTCAATGCAATAAATTCTTTCTCCCTGCAAATAAACAAATCATGGAAGACGCTGTTAATTAGATAAATATTTGAAACCATGACCACGAATCCAAATTCAATACCAGAATACAGTAAATGGATTCTCCTCTCGTACTCTGGTCCTGGTTTCCTGCACTGCCCCAAGGCGTTCAGAAAAAACAGATTTCCCGCTGAATGGTTCTGGAAAGTGGTGCGGCGGGGAACTGAACGGGAAGAGGAATTTCCTGCAAGATTTATTCAACAGTCAGACACTTGTCTGCTGCATGATTCTGTTTATACACTCACGGCAGAAAGTGTGGATAAGGGTGTTGTTCACTATGCCAATGGCCGGATGGATATTTACGGAAAAGAAGGTGTAAATGCCGGTAAACATTTTACAGCCATTTACAAACAGGCCGGCTTATTGAGCATTTGTTATAATCTGAAAGGTGATGGGTATCTGCCAGCTTTCCACAAGTGATGGTCCATTGTTGTTCCTGTCCGTCTTTCAACGGATAAAAGACTAATATTTCGATCGGAGTCATTTTTTTTGGAATTGAAGTTGTTTCGCATGAAATGGTTGTGAATTCCTGAATATCTTGCAAGGAAAACAATTCCCCTCTTCAGGTATGAATCCATCCCTTCCTGATTTCCGTCTGCTTCCAGAAAAGACCTTATTGGCGCATCTAGTGTCCTTCTCAGTTGACCTCCACACGGCGCATGGCTTTTATGCGCGCCAGAGAAATTCATCCGGAAGGAACGGAACTGTATTCCCTTCAGCTGTATCCGTGGATTTTCGATTCTTTCAGCCCGTCCATGCAACACGAAATAGAGCGGCAGTGGCTGTACCTGCAGTTGACCGGGTCAGTGTGGAGGTGCTTCAGGTTCCTGCTGGTCTGTATGCCGTATTTCTTCATTTGGGAGGCCCGGCCGGAGCCGGCGACCTTCAGGTATCTTTCAGCAGGCTTCGGCCTCCAGCTATATCCTGGACGACCATTGTTTGAGTTGCTGGGGAGAAATATAAAAATGTGACCGGGAATCGGAGGAGGTATGGATTCCGGTGAAGGCTGTTTAATAAAATGGCATTTTTGTATTCAGACTTAAGGTGTGTAGATGCTGATTCCTTCATTTCATTGACAAGGATACTCAATTCCATTACATTTTCTGAAATTGAACAGATTGCCACGCTGCGCTACTATTGACATCGTTCATTAATTTGTTGTATTTAAATATGTTGTGTTGAAGTAACGGTGAGGGTTTTGTCATGCAGAGGGTGCAGCGAGGTGGTCTGCAGGTGGGCGCACCCGAAGCCCCTGCCCGACGGGACAGGCGGGCGTCCGACCGGTCATCCGGACGGGCATCTGCGCGTGGGATTGATCGTAAAATGCCATCACGCAGATGCGTCGGCCTCGTTCCCCGGCCTCTGCATGACAAAGCCCGCGCAATCTCAATCCCATTAAATGTCATCTTCTTTTTTTTCATTTCACTGAAGCAGAGTCTCACAATGACCGCCAAAATTCTTCAGGTGCAATGGCGAAGCCTTGCACCTGAAGGCATAACTTAAACTAACGAGTTTTGGGACGGATTCTAAATGCAATATCAATTCCCCCACCTGCCGGCTTCCGTTCCAGAATAATTGTATTGCGCCACTGCCCGTGCAATTGCGATTCGTTCCCTGTGACCGATGATCCTGAATCCGTGATTCAGGTGCAGGTGAATAGTAGCTTCATTCTCCGGAAAATACACTGGAGAAGGGTCAGATGCCCTCTTCGGAGGATGTGATCAACTTTTCCATCAGCCTGCTGCAATCGCCTTTACCTCGCCATTTCATTCACGCAGATGCACAGGTTCAGCATACCGTGCGCGGCTCGCGGTGGAAAACGCGAAGGGCGACCAGCCCTGGCACTTCCCCATCATCAAATACAAATCGTGACTGCTGCAAAATGACGGCTGTCCCAGGTCTCCAGGACGGGACGCGTGGTTCAGAGGTTGCATTGCCTGTCTCCAATGCCCATCCTGTATATATCCGGGGACCCTGGCGGCATCAGCCTGGTATCATCGATCGCACCGCATCCGAAGGCTTTTTCACTGCCTTGTTGTTTCTTTTTCTTCTTTTGTTTGCCTCGTACTCCTCCTCTTGCTTTGCCCTGCCATCAGTGAAACGCCAGTCACTATCCTTTTCTTTTTCTGAATGTCGAGGGTTTCTTTATACATTGCCCTTATCAGGGTAAGAACGGTAATTTCCTTCTGCAGGTACTCCTCAATTTCGCTGAGCAGATTTTTCTCTTCGCTGCTGCAGAAAGCAAGAGCCAGTCGCGCTGATTTTCCTGCCTGTGCGTCCTACCCGGTGTTCTGCATCCGGGCTCTTCGGGAAGATCATAGTTCACCGTCACCGGTAATATCTGGCTACGCACTCATCGGTGGCGATGAGAATTTTCACTTTCCCTTTCTGAACTGATCCATCACATCAGCGCTGTCCTGTTCCTTGTCACCGTGGATGGTGAGGGAGACTATACCAAATCCGTTCAGAACTGGACACCGTTCTGCCTTACCTTCTGCGCACGAACACCAGTATCTTTGATTCCGGTGATTCGGTGATGATGCGTTCGAGGAAAAAACGTTTATCATCTCTACAAAACACCACTGGTGAATGAATGTTTTTGCCGCAGGTCTGTAAATCTGGATACGGATGGGGATTATGTACCAGCGAATATGCCAGTTTCTTGATTTTTCAAATCGATGGCGGCGGAAGAAAAGAGTCTGCCGTTTTCCCTGCATCACTTTTACCAGGTCACGGATGTCTTTCAGAAAGCCAAGTCGAGCATGCGGTCGGCTTCATCGAGGATGAGTATGCGCACAGGATCAAGTATGAGATGCCCCTGGTGCATCAGGTCGAAGAGCCTACCTGGTGTTGCAACAAGTACATCGAGCCCCGTTTTCAATTCCTGAACCTGCTCATCCTGGCTCACACCGCCGTGAATGGCCATTATCCTTAAGGCTGTATCGCGCCCCAAGCTCTCAAACACCCCGGCCACCTGGGCTGCGAGCTCATGTGTCGGAACAAGCACCAGGCAAAAAGTTCCCCTGGATGCCGGTTTCCTGTTCAGTTCGAGCAGTCTGTGGAGAACCGGGATCACAAAGGCAGCTGTTTTACCGGTACCTGTCTGGGCAATGGCGAGCACATCTTCCCCTTTGAGAATGGGAGGTATGGCTTTGAACTGAATATCAGTGGGACGGCGGAAGTCCAGTTTACCGAGATTCTCCTTGATGATTTCTGAAATACGGTAGTCGGAAAATTTCATGGCAGGGCTTTTAAACGCAGGCAAAGGTAGATATCTTATTCATGAGATTCCAGGTATCCTTCTGGTTTGGAGCAGCGCTTTCCGGGCATGTACAACAGGAACCCATACATTATCAGTATCTCTTCATGAAGCGAACCGTCCCCAGCACCCTGTTTTCTTTCCTGAGGCGCATCAGGTACATCCCTTCGGGAAGGTCTGAAATATCTATTGTTGCAACAGATTCAGAATCAAAGGTACCTTCATGCATCAAGGCTCCTGTGGTGGAATAAATGCCGTAAACGATCTCACCCTTCGATTCCAGCATTTCTATATTTAAAAACTGACCGGCAGGATTGGGGTAAAGAATAACGCGGGCAAGCCCTCCCATATTTGCATTAACCTGATCCGGCTTTCCTTCCTGTGCAATAATCACCAGTTTTTCAACCGCATAATCTGTGAGCAGGAACAAGGTATCTTTTCGGGCCAGCAGGGAATTATTCGCAAGAACATTCACCTGCAGAATACTGTCGTTGTTACGCTCCGGTATTATCCAGCCGGAAGGGCCGAGCATGGTCCATCGCGCGTCATCGCTCAGCTCCACCAGTAATGCATTGGGACTGGAGGAGAACAGGTATGATTCCTGTTTGGAGGAAGTAAATCCTTTGGTGTAACATTGAACGGCAGCAATCAGTTCGGGGATATGGAACAGTTGCCCGAAGTAAAGCAACTGCCGCTGGTGCGAGGCATGATAATTGACGATTTCTTTTTTGTGAAGGCAGTAATAAGACATATCACGACCAAGGACATTCCATACCGGGTAATGATCAACAATGGTGCGCATGCCGGCTGAAAACAACCTGCGCGCAAAATTATTACCTGAAACGGTATAGTACTGGAGTATGGCCCAAAGTGTTGCCACATTGCCGTTCAGAACATGACAGATGTCCTTGTTCGGGTACTCCTCAGCCCAGTAATACCCCTGGTGATCGACAAAAACACACCAGGTGGTGTCATGATTTGAATACAGGGTTTTGAAAATATTGTTCGCAGCATCCAGGTAAATGGAATCACCGGTCATATAATAAGCAGTACTCATCACACCAAGTGCTTCTCCCTGGGCCAGGGCTGAAATCCAGCCACGGTATAGTTTTGCCGTGGCCGTATGCGAGAAATTGAAATCGTAACGAAAATAAAAACTTGAGTCATGGTTCTCCATGAGCCAGTTCAGGTTTGATCTGAATCCCTCCAGGTAAAAAGAATCTCCCGTTGCGGTGAACAGGTTATAGAATCCAAAGGCTGTCTGACAGGTGGTAACCGGGTTCCGGTAATCTCCAAATGTATAATGGATCATCGGGATATAATTCGAATCCAGAATACTGTAATTGACCGGCATGGGGATATACCATTTGAGTTCGTTGTCTCTCAGCATCTGTACAACACTATCAAACAGAGGAAGAGGCATGGTATTGAACAGGCATTTCGAACTATCGATGTTATAACCGGTCATATCGCCAACTTTGCACGGAAGTCTGTCTCCCCAGCATAAGAGCAATTTATTGGTCCTGCACATGATGATAAAACTTCCGGTAACTTCAACGGTTTCATCCTCACCGAGTTCTCCAATACAGGACCCGGAGCAAACCAGTGTATCGTTCCTGTAAAGCCTGATAAACAATTCATTGATACCCGGAATACAATTTGTGAAAGAACCGGTTACCTGGCTGAAGTTATAATTCAAAGGGACAGATTCCGATCCATGTTCAGAAATCAGTTCAGCTCCGGCACTGTCAATGTGAATTCCGGATTGACTCAGTGGATTTACATTCAGCGTGATACGGATCTCCCCGGCATGCAGACAGGTATTGATCAGCAGGAGCAGGGAGAGAGGAAATAAATGCAGGGAGTAAGGCATTTCGGACAGCGAAGATTTTTTACGAAGGTATAAAAAACCCGGCAGGCTTTATTTTATCTGAAATAATTCTCCGGTTTCTTTCCTTACCCGGTAAATACAGCTGAATAGGCTGATTTAAATGAAAATAAATCTCACCCAAGGCCTTACAGGGAGCCCCCGGGATTACCTCTGGCAGTAATCGGATGAGAGTAATAGGCTGCGGGTTGATCCCCGCAAAGCCAAGAAAGAAGAAAAAATCACCGGCATCAGTTTCCGTCGTATACCCTGCTCAGCCGTTTCACAGAATAGGTATTGAAGAAGCCGACAGCACCATTCGAAAGGTTGGTGGATACGTTGGCGGGCTGACCTCCGAATGGATCGGATCCATGTGCCTCCGACATCACATCAAAAATAAACTGGTAATACTCCTTCGTGATGCCTTGAATCTCCAACATGATCGTATCTCCCTGAATGAGTTTTTCATCAGGTTTATCAGCGAAGAGGTATTGTACTGTCATCCCGTCTGAATATACTCCGTTGATAATTTCATCATCCGAGGGATTCAGTTCGAGCAGGGTATCCTTGAGGTTCACCCCGTTTTTCCAGGTGCGGAACACATAGTAATCGCGGGTTTCGCCAGGCTCCTGTGCATAAAAATTCACTACCCACACATCCTGATAAAAGATTTTCTTGGATTTAACCTGGATAGAATCGACAGCCCCCAAAGGATTCATTTTTCCTGAAGCTGTATAGCTTTCAGGCTTTCCATCGCTATCGACATCCACTCCATCAATGGTGAGGGTATAGGTATTTCCAGGGGTACCATGCACATCGGGTGCCGTCAGATACAATCCGGAATCTTCAGAACTTTCTGCAAGCGGAAAAATCGTTGTGCCATCACTTATGGTCACAATCGCACCTAGTACAGGTTGCAGGGGCTGGTTGACAAAATAACCGGCACTCAACGAGAGCCGTACCTGATGTGCCAGGGTATCATCCGAGAAATTTCCTTCCACCACCAGCCGGCGTTCGGAGGAATCAAGACTGATTTCTATTTCTTCTGTACAGGAAAAAAGCACAGCCAGCAAGGCAACAAGGGTGAGTGAAAAACTGCGTGTCATGGGATCAGAATTTGAAATTATAAGTTACTGAAGGAACAATGGTGAATAGGAACACTCTCAGAGCTTTTGCCTTATTGGCAACATTTTCATCGCTCATATATCTATTTGTCCAGGTGTTGTGCCGATTGTAGGCATTGTACACGGAGAAGTTCCATTCGCCCTGCCATAACCGTTTTTTGGATGTTTCCTTTGGCCGCAGGGTTACGGACAGGTCAAGCCGGTGATAATCGGGCAGGCGGTATTGATTCCTGCCGCTATAGAGTGGATAGATTACATTACCATAAACAACTCTACCAGTGGGTCTGGTTTCCGGTGCACCCGTTGCATACACCCATGCACCGCCAACAGAAAAACGCTGAGTGATTTCATAATTAGCCACCAGACTAATGCTGTGTGGTTTCTCATAAGGAGCCCTGTAGGACCTGCCCTCATTAATTTCCGGAATGGTGCGTATGGAACGTGACCAGGTATAACAGATCCAGCCATTCAGCCTGCCTTCGGGTTTCTGGACCATAAATTCAGCACCCCAGGCCTGCGAGTTTCCAAACCGCAGTTCACCTTCCAGTTTACGGTTCAGGAACAGGCTGGGATGATCCTTGAAGTCGATGGTATTGCGCATGTCCTTATAATATACCTCCACTGAGGTCTGTATCTTATGGTTGTCGAAATCTCTGAAATAGCCCAATGCATACTGATCGGATCGCTGGGGCTTTACATTCGGACTGGCAGGAAACCAGAGATCCAGCGGAGTACCTGTGGATGCATTCGATGCGATCTGATAGTATTGGAAGGTCCGTGTGTAGCTGGCTTTAATGGAAGACAGCGGGGAGAGTTGGTAACGCAGCGCAAGCCGTGGTTCAAGTCCGTTATAAGTATTGAAGATCTTTCCGGAGGGATAGACCATTGAGTCCCCTACCTCAAAATCGTCACTGATGTTATATACAATTCCCTTTCCGATATTCTGGAACACGGACCAGCGAATTCCATACCGGGCGGATAAACGGTCGGTTAACTCCTGCTCATTCGAAAGGTAGAATCCATGCTCGAGCGAATAGTTGGCCGGAAGTGAATATCTGAAAGAGGATCCCTGGCTTACAGTGCCCGGATCGAGATTGTGCAGGGTGGACTGAACACCGGCACGCACGGTATTTGAGGGGTTGGGGTACCAGGTGAAATCGATCTTGGTCCCCACATCCTTCATGCGGTATTTCCATATGAAGTCGGAAGCGCCCGATCCACTGAATTCCAGCGCATAGTCATAATCGCTGTAGATAAACATTACATTGCTGAAGATTCGCGGAGAGAACAGGTGGTTCCAGCGGGCAGTGAGCGTTTTATTGCCAAAATCCATTCCTGCAAAACTGTTTTTAAAAACATCACGCCCAAAATATCCGGAAAGATACAGCCTGTTATTATCATTCAGGGTGGCATTCAGTTTGGCATTGAAATCATAAAAATAAAGACGGTTATCTTTGATTTCTTCTTTGGGGGATAAGGGAGTGAAAACATCCAGGTAAGTACGTCTGCCTGAAATGATATACGATGAAACTCCTTTTGAGATAGGTCCTTCCACGGTAAGGCGGCTGGAGATGGCTCCTATTCCTCCTGTACCGGTAAACTTCTGGTTGTTGCCATCCTTCATGCGTACATCGAGCAGGGAAGAGAGTCTTCCTCCGCTGGAAGCAGGGATATCTCCCTTATACAGTTTTACGTCCTTAATCGCATCGTTATTGAATACCGAGAAAAATCCCATCAGGTGAGAGGCATTATACACCGTGGCATCATCCAGCAGGATCAGGTTCTGATCATAATTCCCGCCACGGACATTGAAGTTGGAGGTACCCTCGCTGGTTGCCTGTACACCGGGCAGCAGCTGGATGGCCTTCAGCACATCCACTTCTCCCATGAGCGCCGGTATTTTTCGGATGGTTTTGATCTCCATCTTGTTCATGCTCATCTCGGTGCGTGCCACATTGGCATTGGCCTTCTCAGCTTTTACTATCACCTCATCCAGCGAGCGGGTTTCGGCATTTAGACTGATATTCCGGGTAATGTTTCCCTGCAGGTCGATCTTAAATTCCTGAAGTGCATAGCCCATGTAGGAGAACTGGAAGTTGTATGTTCCGGGAGGCAGACTAACCGAGTAAAATCCATATATATTTGATACACTCCCCGAATTGAGTTCTTTAATATAAATGGTGGCACCGATCAGGGCTTCCCCATTACCGGCATCACGCACATATCCGCTTAGTGTATAGCGCTTTATATTCTCTTCTTCACCGGCTCTGAGCGGTGCGAGTGTGAAAAGCAAGAGTGTTGTGAGGGTCCAGAGTAATCGTTTCATTACAATAATTATTTATTCCATTCATTTTGCAGGTCCGGGTCAGGTACCCGGGATCAAAATCCGCAGCAATAGTAATACCGGAAATGCACCTGCCCAAAACAAAATTGGTGAACGGGCGAAAATAACCGGTGGATTATGCTTTTGCTGTTTTGAAGTAACATGCCAATTGCGGGGGTTGTTCATCGCTTAGGGAATTAAAAGGCCGGGGTGCATTGAATTGATCCCGGAACTACCACCTGCCGGAAAACTTTACACGTTTAACATAATATAACTCTCCCCATATCCTAATATCCTCAGGCAGTTTGTATTTTCGTTATACAGTTCGCATTTGCCCTTAATTAAATACTCCAACATGCTGTTTCTCTATCTCCGGCTCGCCTTGCAAAACATGCTCCGGACGCCCCTGTTCACCCTGGTGAATATTCTTGGTGTAAGCATTGCCATGGTCTGTGTATTGCTCACAGGGTTATGGATCAGGGATGAACTTCGGTATGAGAATCACCTTACCAATGGTGATCGCCTGTACCGGCTCACGGTGGAGGTTAACGACCCGGCTATCAATCTTCACTCGCATTTTGCACGCACATACCAGGCCTGGCCCTGGCAGATGAAGGGTCATTTCCCTGAAATAGAAGAGATAATCCGTCTTTCCCGCATATTTGATATGGTGGTTAGGGACGGTGATAAACAATTTTTAGGCAGGTTTCATTATGCCGACAGTTCCTTTCTGTCAGCCTTCGATATCCGTCTGCTGTCCGGGGATCCCAACACGGCACTGGCCCAGCCCAACTCCGTGGTGATCAGCAGAAGCTATGCATCAACCCATTTCCCAAATACCGACATCCTGGGAAAGGTAATCCAGGTTTACTGCAGAAACTGTCCTGAAAAGGTCGAATACCGTGTAACAGGGATTATGGAAGATCTGCCCGGGACCTCACATTTCACCACAGACCTGCTTGCATCCTTCCCGGAGCCTGAAAAACCGGCCGACTGGGCATACTACTACCTCCTCCTCAAACCCGGGACAGATGCTGATTCGCTGCTTAAAAAGTTACCTGCATACATCAGGGATGCAGCCGGAGAGGAAGAAGCGCGCATCAGCACTCCCCACCTGCAACAGGTAAAGGACATTCACTTGTATTCACACAAAGACAGGGAATTGTCGGAAAACGGGAGTATCCGGATGGTTCAACTCTTTTCAGGAATTGCCATTTTTGTATTGTTTATCGCCCTTATCAATTTCCTAAACCTGCGGATGGCGGCTCTGCTGGCGGGGCATAAGAGTTTTCTGGTGATGAAGACCTTTGGTGCACAAACCGGATCGTTTTATTTACGCGGCATACTGGAAGCCGGGATACTTGCCCTGGTTTCGCTTATTATCGCTCTTATTACCCTGTCTGGCATCATCGGGCCCTTCAATATTTTCGCCAATAAAAGCATCTCGCTTGCCGGGCAGGGAAATCCGTTATTTCTCCTGTTCCTTTCGGCAGCACTAATAATTCTTACAATTCTGGCAGGGATTCTACCCTACCTGCGGCTTTCCGGAAACGGTAAAAATGCCGCAATCATTTCCATGCGGCCCCAGCAACCCGAATTACCCTTTATCAAAAAGGGTTCAAAAATGAGTGCCTCGCGCATACTTATCTCCCTGCAGTTTGCCGCTGCCACCATTTTGATTGTGGCTGCCATTGCACTGAAACGGCAAGCCAACTACCTGATGCAGGAAAGGCTGGGGAAACAGGATGAGAAGATTGTGTGCCTGCAGAACCTGCCTGTTCAGGTCAGCGACCAGTACAGTTTTCTGAGGGAGAATTTACTCTCCAGCCCGCTGATAAAAGATGTGACAGCCACCATGGAGGATCCCGGAGATGAAGCATTGGACAAGATGCAATTCGAGGCCGACGGAGTATCCCCCGATGCCGCTAAGAAGATGATCTATGTATATCCTTCAGGCGACAACCTGTTCCGTTTTTATGGAATATCCCTTCTGGCTGGATCAGACTTCCCCGTTTATACTGGAAATGACAGCCTTCCTGAAAGCTATATACTCAACGAATCGGCCGTTGAGATGCTCGGTCTGACGCCGGAGAATGCCATAGGAAAATCCTTTCATCTTGTTCCGGGCTGGGACGGGGGAACCATCTTTCATCACGGTAAAATTGTTGGGGTTGTTGAAGATTTCCATACAGGGTCCCTGCGTTTTCCAGTGGCACCCACCTGTTATTTTCAGAAGAAATTCTGGATGTATAGTTGCCAGGTCAAAATAGATCCAGCCAATACGGAGCAGGCAATGAATCATATTCAAACATGCTGGAATAAGGCTTATCCTGATTTTCCTGTCAGCTATACATTTATAGATGATCTTTATGAAAAAGTATATGCCCAGGAACTCCGGCAGCAACAACTGCTGATTCTTTTTGCCCTGCTGGCGATCCTGATTTCAGCCCTGGGTCTGTGGTCCGTGTCAAGCCTGGTAACCCGCCAACGCACCCGTGAGATTGGCATCAGGAAAGTGAATGGGGCAGGTACCCTGGAGATCATCCTGCAACTCAACAGGGAGTTTCTCGTACTTGTGGGCATTGCACTCCTGATTGCCCTTCCGGCGGGGTATTACCTGCTTCAGCACTGGATGCAGCAATTTGCCAACCAGGCTTCGCCGGGTGCGGGAATATATTTCATGGCTATACTGATTTCAGGAGGAACTTCCCTCTTCACCGTGACGTTGCAAGGCTGGAAAACTGCAGCACAAAACCCTGGTAAATCTTTGCACTATGAGTGATCCCGGGAGGGATTATTCAGAGGCAGTGTAAAAATAAACCTGCTTCCCTTTCCCGGCTCACTTTCAGCATGGATATATCCATTCATTGCTGTAATGAATTCGCGTGAAATTGCAAGACCGAGGCCCGTTCCGTCCTTATTTACACCAGGAACCTTGAAGTACTTTTCGAATATTCGTTCAAGGTATTCTCCCGGTATACCCTCACCCCTGTCTTCCACGAAGAATTCTGCAAAATTTCCCACCCGTTTTGCCCCCAGTGTAACCACTCCTCCCTCCGGGGAATAATGCAGTGCATTGGAAACCAGGTTGAGCAGTATCCATTCCAGTTTGTTCCCATCGGCCATTACGATCAGCGCTTCATCATTCCCGGCAGCTTCAAGTTTCACCCTTTTCTTGTCGGCTAACACCCGCATGATCTCCATGGTGGAGCGTATTGACTCCTTCGCAGGGACTGGTGTTATCTGAAGGATGATCTTCCCCGATTCAATTTGCGAAAGATTCAGAAGTTCACTGGTTATTCGTGTAAGGCGTTCTGACTCACTCCGTATACTTGCTGCCAATTGTGTCTGTTCTTCGTTCAGCATCCCAATCCTCAGATCCTCCAGAAGTTTTACACACATCTTGATGGTAGCAATCGGAGTCTTCAGCTCGTGCGAAACGGTAGCCAGAAAATTTGTTTTTGCAGCATCCAGCTTCTTGAATTCGGTAATATCATGCAGCAACACTACGAAACCAAGGATCTTTTGTCCGACTACTCCTTCATGAGGGCTTCGCACTTCCAGGTATTCCTTTGAGAAAAAAGATTCCTGTTCATGTAGCCGGATTTTTATCCATTTCTCCTGATTTATTTTCCGGTCATCCGATTCTGCCAGGAGATCGGAACAAATTTCTTTTGCGACTTCACTTTTCTCGGCAGATTCAGTAAGTTTGCTCCCTGCAACAACCTGCTCAGGTAACTGCAGAATTGCACAGGCTGCAGAGTTCACAAACAGCACTCCCAGGTTTTCATCCAAACCGATTACTCCATCTGGCAGACTCTGAATGATTGTTTCAATCCGTTTTTTCTCCAACAATAATTTGGAAAGATTACTGCTCTCATACTCCTGCAATTTTTCAGCCATGGAATTAAATGCTTCTGAGAGTTCTCCAAACTCATCCGCAGATTCGTATTCCAATCGCTGATTGTAATTCTTATTGGCAATTTCCCTGATGCTTGCGGTAAGGTCCCTGATTGGATTGGCCAGGGAAGGGAAATTTACAACAAAGGAAAAGGTTACCAGGAAGCAGATGGTTGCCAGGACTGACATAAGCATAATTGCTCTTTGTGAGATCCCGCCGGCCTCATCATTTTTGCGTTTGATCGCGCTCATATTAATATCTGCCACATGATTCACCGATTTCAGAATGGAGTTGTACAGGGAATCAAGTTGTGAAAAATAAAAATCCGGATTCCGGCTATTCTGTGCAATATCCCGCAGGAACATATTGCAAAAGAGGGTATAATTTTCCCGGATGGATTGTGCTGCTTCCAACTCCCCTGCTTCAGTGATGTTTTGTTCCTCACGTTCCAGGTAGTATTCGAGCCTGTCCATGTAGAATATGAAGGAATCTTCATGGAAAACAGCACTTTTCTGAAAGTACCAGTTGATCTGGATGGTCCGGAGTTCATCCAGGTTCCGGAGGATCATTTTGGATGCCTCGAGAGAAACATAATTATCACGGATTATCTTTTCGGATGCTTTGGATATGCGCACCATGTAAAAGATACCCAGTCCTCCTACCAGGAGGATAATACTGTACAGAAAGACAGCCCCAAACCAAAGTTTTGATTTAATCCTCATGGCTGGTACCTGGAAAATGATAGCTGCTGAATGGTTTCAAACTCACGATCGAACAACCGTAAACTGTATTCAGCTTTGCCCTGGGAGGAAATCACAGGCAACCAGTCCGGGGGACATGATTTCCGGAAAGATTCAGCGTTGCTTCCATCCCCTGCCAAAACCAGTAAATTCCTGCGACAGGAGATTATAAAACACGAAGAGGATTGCTGCAAAAAATACCAATACCAAAAAGCCCGACATAGTATAAAATAAAATGATACGGGCCTCTCTTTGCCAATTTTGTGCCATTGGCTAATCAAAGTTCTATCTTTCTGATTATCCATTATTTACAATTTAATGATCCCCCTCATAATGAGAAAAGCGTCCCAAAACGATAATTCTCAAAATAGGAATTTCTTCTCATTTTGAGAATCAGCTGGCATCGTGGGTATGGTATTCCTCAAGTTTTCGGTAGAGGGTTGCCAATCCAATACCCAGCATTTTGGCCGCTTCCGGTTTATTATTATTGGTAAGATGAAGAATTTTAAGGATATGGAGCCTTTCCTGTTCTGCAAGCGAATGCGAAAAAGCTTCCTGTTCATTAAACCTGATTTCCATGGGCAGTAGATCAACAGTTATGAGATTATCGTTGGCAAGGATTACTGCACGTTCGATGGTATTTCTCAACTCCCGGATGTTGCCTTTCCAGGGATATTCCCGGAGAGTGGCCAATACTTCGGGGCTGATGCTACGAATTGATTTACCAAAGTTAGTGGCAAACATCTTTAAAAATTCCTGTGCAAGGATTTCGATATCTTCCTGTCGGTCGCGGAGCGGAGGAATCCGAATGGTAAAGACAGACAACCGGTGAAAAAGATCCTCTCTGAAATTACCTTCCTCCACTTCGGTTCGGAGATTCTTATTGGTAGCGGCAATTATCCTGACGTTTACCTGGGTTTCGCGTGTATCGCCGATCCTTAAAAAGGTTTGTGTTTCAATAGCCCGTAACAGTTTTGCCTGCAGAAGCATATCCATTTCCCCGATTTCATCGAGGAACAGGGTTCCACCGTGCGATGCTTCGAACAAACCGGTTTTGTCACCCAGGGCACCCGTAAAGGCTCCTTTGGAATAGCCAAACAACTCAGATTCCAGGAGGTCTCTGGGCATGGCACTGCAATTGACTGCTACAAATGACTTTTTTCGCCTTGCTCCTCCATAATGAATCGCCTGTGCAAAGAGTTCCTTCCCGGTTCCCGTTTCTCCCTCGAGCAAGACGGAAGTATCGGTTTGTGCCACCTTTTTTGCCATTTCAAGGGCGTCCTTTATTTTACAAGAGGTACCGGAAATATTTTCGAACCGGTATTTTACTGTTAGTCTGCTTTCCAGTTCATTGATTCTGTTTACCATAGCAGCCTTTTCGGCAGCGCGCTGGATAGTCACAACCATCTGGTCATTCTGATCATCTTTGGTGAGATAATCAAAGGCTCCGTTTTTCATACATTCCACCCCGTCCTGAATTTTCCCGAAAGCAGTAATCACCACCACTTCCACTTCAGGCTGAAGGCTCTTGACCTTTTTCAGCACCTGTATACCGCTGTCGTCCGGTAAACGGACATCTGTAACTACTACCAGTATATCCGGATTACTGCGAAAGAGTTCCATTCCTTTGGCCGAGGTTTGAGCCTGCAATACCTGAAATCCCTCCAATTCCAGAAGTCGTGACAGTATTTTTCGCAGGTTTTCCTCATCATCAATGATCAGCATCTTGGTTCTTTCCATCCTGAATTGTTTTAATTCTTCGTATCAAAAGATCCTGTGAATACGGTTTCTTCCCTTATGATCCATGGCGATCGGAACTTTTTCAATCAGCACATTGCTGGTATCAAGCCCCAATGCCTGAACATCATTAATTCCCATTTTCCTGATAAACTGATTCAGGAAAATGACAAATTTCTGATAGGCCGAGTAATCATAATCAAAGGTAGATACACGCTCAATAATTACAAACTTTAAATCCCCTTCTATTTCGTGTTTTTTAAGCGAATCATACCTGCTGCTTAATTCGAGTTCTCCGGACCGGGCCATATCTTCCATAACCTGCCTGAAGTAGATGTTTATCCTGGGTTCAACTTTAAATCCGAGCCGGAAATCAACTTTAATAATCCTGCCCGGAACAAAATGGGTAACCACATATTCGAAAACATCCGGTTCATCAACCACATCGGTATGAAGAAACCAGTAAACATCTGCCCTTTTGGGTTGTCTGTTAAGAATGGAATACATGATCTTTGCCTCAATATCATTAGAAAAATTGGCCTTGGTAATAATCGCCAGGTGGGTGGAGAACTTAGGTACACTTTCATCCTTCGACAGGTCAGTAAGAACCTGGAGGTATTCTTCAAGCTTAACAAACTTAAGAAAGCTGTTTCTGATTTTCCGTGCATTATACCGGATGTACATCACAAAAGAAAACAGGATTCCCACCATAATGGTAAACCAGCCCCCATGGGAGAACTTGTGCAGGTTGGCCACCAGAAATGCACCCTCTATTGTAAGGAATACCACCAGGAAAATCGCGGTAAGTGAAACGGGGACTTTTTTAATTCGCAGATAATTAAAAAGGAGTAAGGTGGTCATGATCATGGTAATGGTAATTGACAACCCATAGGCCGCTTCCATCATGGTGGATTTTCTGAAGAAAAGGATCACAAAAAGACAGGCTGCCCATAAGAACCAGTTGATGCTTGAGATATAGACCTGCCCTTTGATATCAGTGGGATAGCTCAGTCGTTGCCTGGGCCAGAAATTAAGTGAAATGGCCTCACTTATCAGCGTGAAGGATCCGCTGATGAGTGCCTGGCTTGCAATAATGGCTGCAGCGGTGGCAATAATAATCCCCGGAAGCAGAAACCAGGAAGGCATGATAGCATAGAACGGGTTACTGCTGATAACCTTCTCCCCGTGAAAACTGAGAATCCAGGCGCCCTGGCCCAGGTAATTCAGGATTAGCATTAATTTCACAAATACCCAGGAAATCCGGATATTTTTCAAACCCACATGCCCAAGATCGCTGTAAAGGGCTTCGGCACCTGTTGTGGCAAGAAAAACTGCACCCAACAGAATAAAACCTCCCTTCACGTGTACCAGAAAATGGATGGCATACCAGGGGTTGAATGCATGGAAAATTCCCGGATGTTGCATAATCTGAATCATTCCAAGGATTCCGAGCATTAAAAACCAAACAAGCATAATAGGACCAAATGACTTGCCTAAGAACCGGGTTCCAAACTGCTGCACCAAAAAAATAGCCGTGATAATGCAGATAACAATCGGAATTACCGGGATAGTTTTGCTTACCAGCCCCAGGCCCTCAATGGCAGATGTTACTGTAATGGAAGGGGTAATAATTCCATCGGCCAGCAGAGCACTCCCCCCAATAATGGCAAAGATATAAACCCAGGAGGCACGCCGCCTGATCAGGGCAAAGAGTGCAAAAATGCCTCCTTCACCTTTGTTATCTGCCCGAAGTGTTATGATTACATACTTTATCGTGGTTTGCAGGGTGAGGGTCCAGATAATGCAGGACAGTGCCCCATAGATGTTGCCGGGTGTAAGTTTGTCCAGCCCGTTCACAATTGCTTGTATCACATACAAAGGAGAGGTTCCAATATCTCCGTATACGATTCCCAGTGTAATAATCAAGCCCGACAGGCTGACATTCTTCAGTTGATTACTTGTTTTCACTTCTCAAAATGATAAATTTGTTTGAACAAAGGATGTTTGCTAATTCCACCATAAAACTATCCCGTGATAATTCAACTGACTGTAATAATGGCATTTCCATATTTCAATTGTTGAATTTTTAACTTTTGGGGGAATGGCTTCTTTGCAGAGGGGCCACCTGTTACAAATGGCATGCAATTTTTTGCTCACTTACCGTGAAAGGTTTCTGATGAATAGCGGGTTCGAACATATTTGCGTATCCCGCCAGGCATACAAAAGTACTTTAACCGGCATTCAACTGATATTATGACATATACAGGCTGCACATTCCAATAAAATTCATAAATTGAGGAATGCCGGGATAGGGTATTTTGCCTGCAGGTTGTCATGTATGCAGATCGGCGGAAACGAAGCCGTGGAAATAAACAAACAAGATCCGGTTATTGAATGACCGGTACAATATTCAAACCACTATGAAAACACTTGTTAATTACAAAAGGAATGTGGCTGTTACCCTTCTTGCTCTGCTGCTTTGTGCGACAGCAAACATTGCCCGGGTTTCAGCAGCGACGAGTCAGCAGGATACTGCAAAGGTAAACAGCTATGCCGGCAAGCTGGTCGATAAGCTTTCGAACAGACCCCTCATCTTTGCCAATGTATATGTTGTTGGATACAGCATTGGAACGGTATCGAATGCCGATGGTGAATTTATCCTGAAGGTTCCCGCCAACCTCACCGGCAAGCAACTGGGAGTTACTCACCTGGGATACAAAAACTTCAGGGTTGCACTTTCCTCCCTCAAGGAAACGGACAATCTGCTGATGCTCGATCCGGAACCGGTACCCATCAGCGAAGTCATTATCCGTTCCAACGACCCGCTCTCTTTACTCAGGGCTGCCATGTCGCGCATTCACGACAATTATTCTTCTTCCCCGGTTATGCTTACAGGTTTTTATCGTGAAACAATTAAAAAGAACCGGGCATATGCCGAGGTGGCAGAGGCCATACTCGATGTATATAAAGGTGCATACACCAAAGGACTGGACGAAGACCGCGTGAAAATCTTCAAAGGCAGAAAAAGCCAGGATGTGGAACGTATGGACACGGTGAGCCTCAAACTGCAGGGTGGTCCGCGTACCGTATTTATGCTCGATGTGGTAAAAAATCCGGAATTACTCCTGGATGAGGAATCATTTAAATTCTACAGGTACAGACTGGGCGGAATGACTTCGGTAAACGATAAGGAGTGTTATGTGATTGAATTCAGTCCCTATCCGGACTCCCGTGAACCGCTCTATGAAGGGAAAATCTATCTCGACGTAAATAACCTCGCCATAATCCAGCTGGAGTTTCAGTTGAGTAAGGAAGGTCTCGAAATTGCCGACCAGATTCTCGTTAAGAAAAAACCTGTAGGCCTGCGTGTTGAAACTCAGGGTGCCTCCTACCTGGTTGATTACTCCGAGTTCAATAACAAATGGTACCTCAACTATGTACGTACCGAACTGCGGTTTAAATGTAAATGGCCCAAGAAGATTTTCACTTCCACTTTTACGGTGATGTCGGAAATGGCAGTGACGGATATCTCAACGGAAAATGCAACCCGGTTTACTTTCAAGGAATCTGCCAAGATGAATGATGTCTTTGCCGACCAGGTGGATTATTTCAAGGACGACAGTTTCTGGGGATCATATAACTATATTAAGCCTGATGAGTCGATTCAGGAGGCGATACAGAAACTAAATAAGAAAAT
Source organism: Bacteroidales bacterium (assembly GCA_046329925.1). Taxonomy (GTDB): domain Bacteria; phylum Bacteroidota; class Bacteroidia; order Bacteroidales; family JAAYUG01; genus JAXLTS01. Next base: position 316,160 of record JAXLTS010000001.1, on the reverse strand, counting down.
CATCCGTTAATAATAAAAAAAAACCAGCCGGACGGGAACGTCCGGCTGGTTTTTTTATTCAGATTATTTATCAAATACCTGTGTTTCCGTGCTATCTCCAAAGGAGGAGGAAGAGGATGACACGATAACCATGGAAGTACCATCCATTTTATAGACTTCCACAATGGTCAGATCCCCGTTGTCTCCCATGGGAAGGACAGAGGTAATCTTCAGGCTCTGCTTGTCATCAGCCCATACAGCCTTGCTCTTTTTCTGGCTATCCATCCAACCGGGGTTGATGCATTCATTTCCATCGAGGGTGAATTTATCTACCGTAGTGAAATCCTGTCCCTGGAAACTTGAATGTTTTTCAACGCTCATGTCATTTCCCTGCTGGGTAACAATAATTTCTTTTGGAGCCATGCTGAACTCTTCATTCAGTTTGCTTTTTGAGGTGTTTAGTTTCCAGGTTCCGGTGAAATCGGGTGCCTGAGCGAAAATACCTGCCGAAAATATGATGGCGGCGAATAGAAAAAGGATTTTTTTCATGTTTAGTAATATTTGAAGGTTAATGGAATCTTTAATCAAATATAAGGCCTTCTGAAATATATATTCAACAATTTGGTTGAAATGCCCTATTTTGTCTACGAATCGGTTTTTTTTGTTTCTTTTATTATAATTTCAGTCCTGTAAACCAATACTATTTACTTGTGAAAAAGCATCTTGCCTCTCTGCTTGCCTTTCTTATTATTACGCTGTCACTCCCATCCTGCCACAACAGGAAAGACTCTTCGGACATGCAACTGATGCTGGAGAAATGCGTGGATGGTTTTCATGGTCTGGCAGGGGTCTATGTGTTTCAGCCCGGTTCAGGGTTGGAGGCCGGGATAAACAGCGACAGCCTGTTCCCGACGGCCAGCATGATCAAACTACCCATCCTCTGTACCCTCTGGGGCAGGATTTTCGCCGGGCAACTGGATCCCGACAGCATGGTACATTTTTACCCCGATTCCCTGCATTATCCCTGGAAAGGGGAAGATGCCCTCGGGCGCTTTGCTCCGGGAGAGGATATCAGCATCCGTCAGCTGATGACTCACATGATCACCTTCAGCGATAATCACGCCAGCCTGTACCTGCAGGACCTGGCAGGAAAGGGAACCGCTATAAACCAATGGCTGGCAAGGGAAGGATTTGTACAAACCAGGGTGAATTCGAGAACGCCCGGGCGGGATAGTTCATATCAGTTATACGGCTGGGGCCAGACCAGTCCGAGGGAAATGGCTTCCCTGCTTCTTCGCGTCCGGCAGGGAGATATTATCAGTCCGGCAGTGAGTGAGGCGATCTACCGGCACCTCACCCGAATCTACTGGAACGGGGAGGCATTGTCGCAGATCCCTCCCGGCATTCAGGCAGCCTCCAAGCAGGGAGCCGTGGATGAATCACGTTCCGAGGTGGTGCTGGTGAATGCCCCGCACGGAGATTATGTATTCTGTGTGATCACAAAAAACCAGCAGGATACCAGTTGGCGGGCCGAAAACGAAGGGTGGAGACTTATCAGGAATGTATCAGAAAAACTCTGGGAGTACTTTGAACCGGCAATACCCTATGATCCACCGGCCGAGATGGAGAAGTACCTGCCTGACTGATTCACTGAGGCGGGTGAGACTAATTGATTAGCCAGAATACCCAGCTAATTGCTATTTTTCATATAATATACTCGCTCGGGTTCCCAAAACTTTGCAATCATCACACCATTATGATCAATGTAAAGATTGTGAATGTTATCATCTTTCCAATAGGTGCTGAAATTCTGAAGGTCGGATGATTCTAAAATACCATACCCAGGAATAATTACATAATAAACCTCCCCGCATTTTATAAAGGTATTTTCCATGGATGTTGTAAACGTAGGACGTACCTTACAGACTGAAGAGTATGTAGCACCTAAATCTGTGGATCTGTAAATTACCAGACTGGTATTCACCTGCGCAATAATAAAAAGCACATCCTGATCATCCACATATAATTCAAGTGAGTTTTCCGGAGCGTTCATATCGCTCCAGTTCTGACCGTTATCGAAGGACCTGTACAAACCACAGCATGCACCACTGTGGTAAAGCAGTGATCCATCCTTAAGCCGGAAAATATCCCCAAACCCATTTTCCGTGATGCGGGTGGAGGCATCGGTCCATGTAACTCCACCATCGTTCGAATACTTTGTCGGATATTCAAATTTGTGCACCCATAGGGTATTGTCATTAGACAGATAGGTATAAATAAAGTATGGATTGTCCGGATAAGGTTTTGTGCAGAGTGTCCAACTTTCTGCATGATCATCACTTCGCAACAGTTCGCCATTCCAGGTACTCACATAAATGATCCCGTTGCTGTCCATATGGATGGTTCTGGGTAAGACCATCAAGGGATTTGATACCTCGTTCCATAAATAATACCTCTCACCCTGTCTGTAAAGTTTGGCTCCGGATATCATCAGGGTAAAATGGTGTATGGTATCTGCCAGCACTTGAGATATGCCTGCATCAGGGGAGAATGTGCAGGCATCCCACTGATCCGCTCTGAAACCATAGGCCACCAGGTTGACAGAGCTAAGGTAAACCCCGGACAAATCATACACCTTGGCTGTGAGTACCTGATCAAAGGATTCACTACCCAGTTTCCATGAAGTATAAGCAAAGCCCTGTGTGTTTGTATAAGCGGATGAATCGGTTATAATCCCTCCCCCTTTGGTTACCTCAAAACGGACCTGAACAGAATCCATCAGGGGATGGTAAATGCTGAAAACCCGGAATGCAATACTGTCATTGACCCATTCACCGGCGAAAAACCGCTGATCAGGCATTTCATCAAACAAGAAACCATAACTTCTCAATGGCTCAAAAGAGGGATCGGGGTAACTGTCGCATGAAATGAGAAAACAGGAAAGAAATAGTATGAATAAAAAGTTTCTCATCGCATGAAACACTTAATTGCCTGAATCAGGTAAGGTAAAACCAATCAGAAATGAAAGACTCCGGTTTCTTATCGCAGGTGAACCTCCGCCAGGCAAATCTAAATAAACGGGCCCGTCATAAACATCCTGCCCACTGGCAATGTATTGAATTTCCATATTCATAGTGTATGTACCAATGGGCCATGAGAAGCCCCCGCTGATCAGCCATCCGAAGTCTGTATCTTTAATATATCCCTCAATATCATTATAGATAGTTCTCCGGCTTAGCTCATAACTACCTCCACGGCTGTATTTTTCATAAGCCACACCCATATTCCGCGCATTCAGTTTCAGCCCTAACCAGGGTCCGGCATTCATATAAAACAGTTTCGATCTTCCAACAGGAATATGAACCAGTACCGGAACAATTGCATAATCCATCTGCAGCTTTGATTCAACATAATAAATTTCACTGGCTCCCTGCAGAAAATCATCAAGGGAAGAAATTGAATCCTTTATAGAGTAGGTTTTACGCACAAATGATACTCCCGAAATCAATGAAATTTTTTTCGAACCCGACAGAATCAATGAGAAGCCAAGCGAAGGCCCGAACCCGGGCTGGTTTTCACTTCGCACCATAGCATCAGGATTCCAGTTGTAATTTAATCCTCCATAATACGCAACAGATAAACGATATGAGGAGGAATCTCCTGATTGACCTGAATGCCTGATTTTTCGGGTAGGAGTTTTCAGGTGGTAATCCAAACCAAAGGTATACTCGGAAGAACCATGTTTCATGGAGGAATTGGAAAAAATGTTTTTCCTCCCGGTAAGATATTGTATATTGAAAGATGCCGAAATTTTATTATTCAATGGATATAAGATTCCGGCCGATGCAAGATAACCATGATCATATTTCTCCGGAGTGCCGCGGTTCACCCATCCGGATTCTGTACTCAGGGAGTGATCGAGCATGAAGGAATAAAACATACCAGCCTTCAGATTGAATTGCAGCGCAGAGGGTATATGAAAGGAAAGGATAACGGGGACCCGGATCATCGTGAAATCCATCATCTCATTATATGTGAAACTTTTGGCAGGATGTGGCCAAAAATGATAATAGGGCTCACCATAAGTGGAGAACTCATAATGGACAGAAGAGAAAGCAACACCGGATTGTAATCCCAGAAACTTATTATAAGACCATTCCAGCTTGATTAACTGGGTAGGGCCAGGTTTGAAACTCCATTTTCCGAGAGTTTCATGCCCATGAATATCGGAGATATTCCATCCACTGTGGAAACCCAAGGCGATGTCCTGTGAATAACCCGCTGGAGTATACCCAAAGACAAGAAGGGAGGCGGTAAGGGCGAGTGCAAACCTCATTGAATACAATTAACTAAAATATTTTCCCTGCTTCCCATTATTGATCCCAGAAATACCCGGATGGTTGCGTGGATGCAGAAATCATTTTCGTCAATCCCAAATTAGAAATTATTCTTTACATGTCCAACCCGGGTAATCACAGGATCAGGAGGGCTGGCGAATCGCTATTTTAGGGAGTGTATCCCGATACGGTTTCCTTCGGAATCGAGCACCAGTCCGTAGTTACCATATTCCTTCGAGATAAGTGTTTTTGGTACCAGAATCACACCTCCGGCCTCTTCCACCCTCCCCAGTTCTTTGTCGAGGTTCCCGGAGTGGGCCGTGAAGTATACCAGCACTCCATCCGGTGAGGGGCGCATATTTCCGGGTTCGTAGACCAGTGCCCCTGCGGTACCCGGGCCATCGCCTTCCACTGCTGGAAACCAGGCCATCAGCTGATCGCCCATCTGCATTTTCTCCAGTTTGAAACCAAAAACGGTTTCATAAAACCGGATGGCACGATCCATGTTCAGTACAGGGATCTCGAACCATCCCACTACATTGCGTTTGATTTTCATATGCTAAAAGGATTTTTTCTGAAGTTTACGGTGCAGTGAATCGAGCAGTACAAGTGCGGCAGAACCATACCAGGGATGAAGTTCCATGATGAGCCGCCCGGACTGCACGGCCGGATCAGTTTCGGTGAGTTTGCGTGCTTCTTCCACCGTGGGCACATCGAAGATGAAGATTCCTCGCACCTCTCCTTCATCGAGAAAAGGACCAGCAAGCAGCAGTTTCCGCTCCCGTGCCAGCTTTTCTATATTGGCCATGTGGCCTTTTTGTATCTCAGCAGCCGTGGCTGAATCCTGGTTTCGCACCGGACCTTTTTTGAGATAAACCATTACCATGGGTTTCATCCCGTAATCGTCGGCGCCCAGGCGTTTGGCCAGTACTGAATCATACACGGGCAGGCTGTCGGTGGTCATGCCCTGTTCGGGTGTTTGAGCTGACTTCGAACAGGAAACCAACAAGAGGATTCCAGTAACTGAAAGGAGAAAAGTAATTCTCCGGATACCTGATCTCATTATATTTGATGTTTTAAAAATTACAATGCGATCTTCACAACCACTTTTTTAACAACAGACGGGGTGCCGTCGGCTATGCAAGGCTGGTGGGCATCCTCCGGGAAGAAAATGAAGAACACCCCGGGATGCGCTTCCAGTATATGACCATCCATGGGGTGATAAAACTCCACATCTTTTTCTTCCGAATAGGGTTCAAGGATGATGCCTTTGCTTGTTTCTGCCAGCCCGATCCGTTCTTTTCCAAGGACCAGGTACTGGAGATCGATGTACTTTCGGTGAGCCTCGAAGCGGGCTTCCTGGATTGGCTTGGTGGTGTACTCACTCACCATGGCATACGCCTCGTTCCCGGCAATAGGATATACGCCTGTTTCCATCTTTCCCAGGTCTGCAGAAGCCAGGAAACGGAACACGGTTTCCCAGAGCCCGGATCGTTGATGATAATGCTTATGGAACCAGGCAAGGTTAATGGATTGATCCGGTGCAGGTACCCAGTTCTCTTTCCAGGTCTGACTTGAAAACCATTGTTGCATTTCAGGAGATGGATGCTGCATAAGAAAAGTTTTTTCTGGTAACATCAAGTAAGACATCTGCCACTTCCTTGCTGTGGTTCCGCTCGTTGGTTTCCATATCCACCAGGGTACAGTTTGAAATCCGGCGGGCCAGCCCGAGGGTTTCTGAATAGGGATGCAGGGTATCGAGCGAGGTGCCGAAGAGGAGTACCGGGCAGGTGATGAAAGGCAGCACCGGCCATACCTTATAATCAGCAATAGCAAGAACTGTACGGCACAACTTGTCCGCATCGGCCGAGTCCAGCGCCCGCCGAACGATATGGTACATCTCCATATCTTCTGCCTTGTTTACACGGAAATGCTTGATGTACCAGAGTATTCCAGGGCGGATGAGCGGGAACACCGGTGCGATGAAGCGGGCCAGCAGCCTGCTCCACCAGGGAAAATCGAATTCTGCACCTGGTTCTCCAAGCACCACCAGTGCAGGAGGCTGCGGAACCTTACGGCAGGCGTCCATCACCACGGTAGCCCCGAGCGAATAACCCATGAGGATGTAGCTCTCTTGCCTGAAGGCCGGCTGTCCGATAAATCCTGCCAGGTCGTCCGACAAGGCATCAATACTGTAAGGATAATCCTCCCGTACTATGGAACTGTTCTTCTCGGCGGTCTCGAGGTAATATACCTCAAAATACCTCGTGATACCGACCAGGAGATGCCTGAAATTTTCCATCACGGAAACCAGTCCGGGTACCAGGATGACCGGTGGATATGCACTTTCTCCTGCCGGTTTGAACCGGTAGTAATTCAGGCTCACTCCCCATGAAAATACAATCTGCCCCTGGCTGCAGGAGGTCCCTGGGGTGCAGAATCCGCTTAAGTCAATGGGGGATTCATTCATTTCAGTAGCATCAATACATTGATTGAACCGGTATTCCCTGCAAATGAAAGAAATATTTCCGGGATTGTGCAAAGGGCAGGATCTCCTTTCGTCCTGATTTTTTAACACTTCGACCTTTTTTTCCGATAGTTGGTAAAGTATTCCTAAACCTGTATCCCTTATAACGTATATGCTATATAAGTTTGCGCCCTCCAATTCACGCTATTGATCTATGTCCGAAGAACTCCCGAAAATATTGTATGTGGATGATGAAGGCATCAACCTGGTGTTTTTTGCCATGAATTTCAGGAAGGACTTTCAGGTGATTACCACTGCCAGCCCCCTGGATGCGCTGAAAATAATCGAGGAGAACAAGGAAATCAAATTGATCGTTACTGATTATAAGATGCCCTCCATGAGTGGTCTCGATCTGATCCGCCAGGTGAAGAAAGAGCATCCGGAGCGTGTCTGCATCCTGCTCACCGGATTCATGATAGATGAGATCCTTACCGATAACGACTCCAGGGAGCTGGTTCACAGCTATTTTCTAAAGCCCTGGAATAAGGAAGATTTAAAGGAAACCTTTTTGAGTATCTTGTCGGGAGATGCCAGGGCTCATTAAGAATAATTCTTCAAGGCATTCCATTCTTCCGGATTAATTTTGGATTACTATTTTACTGGGCTTTTACCGGCAGCAGTATCCTCACCTCGGTTCCCTGGCCCGGCGTACTGTTGATACTGATTTTTCCCCGGTGCTGCTCCACAATAAGATAGGAAATATATAATCCCAGTCCTGTACCCTTTCCGACTTCCTTGGTGGTAAAGAAGGGATCGAACACATGCGACAGGGTGTCAGCCGGGATTCCATGACCATTATCGCGGATTACCACTTCCATGTTTTCCTGCCTGAGAAATGAGCTGATCTCAATCTGCCCCTCACCGTCAATGGAGTCGATGGCATTCGAAAGAATATTCATGAAGAGCTGGTTGATTTTTCCGGGGTTGCATTCCACTTCCAGTTCCTCCGGAACGGAAAATTTAATCTGGATGCGGTTTTTGAAACGATTCTCGAGGATCACAAGGGAGCTGCCGATAGCCTTGTGGAGGGAATACATGCGGCGCTCCTCCTGGCCCGAACGTGAATACGTATTAAGGCTTCGGATTATCTCCGTGGTTCTTTCAATCCCGGTAGAGATATTTTCACTAATGGTTTTGTAGTTATCCAACAGGTACAGAAACTCCTTCCAGTTTTCGTGCTGCGAGAGGCGAGTGAGTACCAGGTCGTTTTGCCGGTTCTCAGACTTCATTGCATCCTGGAGGATCAATACCACCTGTACGAACATCTCGTTGAGAAACTGCCAGCCCGAACTGATAAAATTAACCGGGTTATTGATCTCATGGGCGATACCGGCTACCAGTGTTCCAAGGGATGCCATTTTTTCTGACTGCACCAGCTGGTTTTGTGTCTGTGTAAGTGTTTCGAGGGTCCGGCTCAATTCAGTGTTACGTACATTCAATTCGTCCTGCTTCAGCTGCAGTTCTTCTTTCTGCTGGTTTATTTCATGTACGCGCAGGCTAACCTGTTTTTCAAGCCAGTTCTTCTGACGTGTAAGCAATTTCACCCGGAAGAGGTTGTACCCTATTCCGATACCGGCTATGACAAGTATAAAAATAATACGAGCCGGCCAGGTCTTCCACCAGGGTGGCTGGATGATCACCTTAATGGAAATATCCTCTGTGCTCCACACCCCGTCATCGTTCGACACGCGTAACCTGAAGGTATACTTCCCCGGTGACAGGTTAATATAGCTCACAAATCTTCTGTTTGAGGTCTGCTGCCATTCATCATTCAGACCATCCATTTTCACCATGTATTTGTTCCGCTCAGGCTCTGTAAAATCGAGGGCAGCAAATTCAAAGGTGATATGGTTTTTATCATAGGGAAGCTCGAGTACTTTAAGTTCGGCAAGAGGCTCGTCCAAAACAATGGAATTATCAAAAACTTTCAGGTCGGTGAGTGCCGCTTTGGGAGGAGTGGTATTCCTGACAATCTTTTCAGGAATAAAACTGTTGAATCCTCCAATCCCACCGAAGAAAAGTTCGCCGGAACTTCCCTTGTACATGGAGCCCCAGAAAAAATGATCGTCCTGTAATCCATCCGAACGGTCGAAATTCTGAAAACTTTCGGTTGTTTTATCGAATTTCGAAAGGCCCCGGTCGGTGCTAAGCCAGAGGTTACCCTGGTTATCTTCCAGGATACCGAAAATGACATTGTTCGGCAGTCCGTTCTCCGTGGTAAAATGCCTGAATTTACCGGTAACAGGGTCAAAACGGTTCAATCCTCCTCCGAAGGTACCGATCCACAGAATGCCCTGTTTGTCGCGATGAAGTGAAATGACATTGCTGTTATTCAATCCTTCAGCCGAATCAGGATTATGTTTCCAGCGGATCACCCGGGCTGATTCCTGGTTTTCATCAGTAAAATGGACATAGTTCAATCCTTCAGACCAGGTACCAATCCAAAGGTTTCCTTCCTTATCCTGCAGGAAGGCATTCGACTGGATTGAATTTCCGCTAAGGCTGTTGGGATTGGCCGGATCGTGCAGGAGGTAGCTGGTCTTCATATTGCGGGTATCGAGCCGGGTAACTCCGTTTTCGGATGCAATCCACAATATTCCGGGCCTGGCTTCCCGGATACATTGAATCCTGTTGTCGGTGAGTATTTGCCCGGGCCCGTAACCGGAAGCGACCAGGGTAAATTTCCCGGTTTTTGCGTCATATCGGTTGAGGCCTGTATCCCATTCACCGAACCAAAGCGTTCCCTGGCTGTCCTGAAATGAGGAGGTTACATGTATACCTGAAATGGTTCCTGAATTACTTTTCTCATGCAGGTAACGGATATACTTCCCGGTTTTGGGATTATATTTCACCAGCCCCTGGTCAATAAGTCCGATCCAGAGCATTCCCTCCCTGTCCTCGAGTATGGTTCGTACAATACCTTCCGGGAAACTTGAAGGATCATTGATCCGGTGCTTGTATATCTTGAAATTATGCTGCTCAATCACTTTATCCACACCCGACTCGCTGGCGATCCAGACGATTCCCTTGTGATCGGTAAATATGCTTCGCAGGCGGTTATCGCTCAGTGTATTTTCGATCACCATCTCGTGCTGGTGATTGCTGAATGTATTCCGATTTTTGTTCCAGATGGTAAGTCCGTATTCAGTGCCGATCCATAATTCGCCTTTACGTTTTTCCTGTATGGCACGTGTAAGATTCGAAACCAGGCCTGAGCTTCGATCAACTGGTGCGGTATAAATTATGAACTTATCATTTTTCTCATCAAATAAATTAAGTCCGCCCCCATAGGTGCATACCCAGATATTCCCTGTGCTGTCTTCCAGCAGATCATATGCCTCGGTACTGGTTAAACTGCCCGGAACGGATGGATTGTGCGGATAATACCGGATAGATCCGCCGGAGGGGTTAATCACCGAGAGGCCATACTGGGCCATGCCCACCCAAATATTTCCCTTCCTGTCTTCAAGCAACGCCCTGGTGGTAATATTTTCAATTTTACCCATCGATGCGGGAAGAACCCTGTAATGTTTGAAAGATCCTGTTTCAGGATTGTAGCAGTCGATACCCCCGGAAACAACTCCACACCATATATTTCCCTTACGATCGATGATCAGGGCCCAGATGTCGGTCCCTGCAATGGAATTCGTGTCACCTTTTACCGGCAGGTAATGAGAGAATTTCTCGGTATTCAGGTCGAAGCAATCGAGTCCGGCACCCTGGGTTCCAATCCAGAGCCTGTTTTTCTTATCCACTTTCAGGGCTCTGATGGTATTCCAGCCCAGGGAGTTTGCATTTCCCTTTTCATTCCGGTAAATCTTATAATTAAACCCGTCATAGCGGTAAAGCCCGTCAACAGTCCCGAACCAGAGAAATCCATGTGCATCTTCTGCAATGGCAAAACAGGCTCCGGGGTCTTCGCCCCTTTCGTCTTTGATTTTGTTTATCCGTAGTTCGTAGTTCTGGCCTATAACTTCTGCCGGAAGTAGGGTCCATAACAACCATACGGAAAAACCAACAAATACTAATTTTATCCTGTTTTTAACCATCACCGCAGTAAACACCAAAATTAATAACAGGTTGGAGTGAAGGGAATGAGCGTTTATGAGACAAGCAAACTCAATAAAAGCTTGTATGTAAAACTACATTTTTTTTCTGAAGGATAATCAGCCTTCCTCAAATAAGGTTTTTAATTTACTCATTTCTTAACGCTTCCATGCTGACCCTCCGTCCCAATCTCCGGGCCGGGAAATAAATCCAAAGGATCCCGCTGAACAGGACAAGAAGGGTTATGACCACCATGCCTGCTGTCTGTGTTTCGAAGCCAGGGGATAGCCATGAGGGAAGAATAGATATTACTGCCGCCAAAACACCCGCACCAAGTCCGGCCATGAAAAGAAAGAGGTTCTCATAAAAAATCAGTCTTACAATGTGATTTTCCCTGAATCCCAGTGCGGTGAGCAAAGCCAGTTCATGTCGCCGTTCCAGACTGTTCCTGTACAAAACAATTGCCAATCCCAATGTCCCCAGCAGCAAGCCCAGGCCGCCTAAAATCATGAATACAGAAAGATATGTATTTTCAACGGAATGAAACTCCGTAAGTCGCAGTGCAGTGCCGGAAAGGCTGAGTCCAAAATCCTGAAGGGATTGCTGCAGTAGTTCATTCAATTGTCCTTTACTTTCCTGCGGAGCATCAATTAGCATAACACGACTTCCCCCGGAAGAAGGAAAATGCTGATTCAAGGCTTCCTCATTTATCAGGATCGACCCCTGAAAAACAGAATTATCCAATCCACCCGAAAGTACCAGTGCAATATTTCGACCAGCTTCATCTAAATAATAAAGAGTGTCTCCAGTCGATTTCTGCAGCCCATATTGTATTACGGACTGGTCAGCAAAGGCAGGGATTACAGTATTACCCGGTTGACAGGTAAGACCAGACCAGGGATCCCGCTGATCAATCCCCGGGAGCAGGTTCACAAAGGAAAAGGCATCACGCTGTCCGAACACCTCCGGCTTTACACCCAGGATCCGCGGACGATTTACCTGGTTAAGATTGAGACAGCTGGCATCATCCCCTTCCAGGCTAAAGAATTGAAGAAACGAAACCTGGCTGAGTAAACTGTCCTTTCCGAAATATTTCAAACGGGAATCATCTCTGTTCAGATCATCCGGAACTGGCAGGGTAGTCTCTGCCCAGAACAGGTAACCTCCGGTACCGGATTTTTTATCCATTCCTGATCCGGTAAAATTTTTCCGGTACGCTCCGGTAAGAATGATGCTGAAAACGCCAATCGCCATGATGAGTATTACACTAAGACTTCGGCGCTGATTCCGGCCTGCATTTTTTAAGGATAGTCGGAGAAGGCCGTGCTGCAGGTACTCCCGGGATTGCTGTATGGATTCAAGATACCATAGTACTGCAGAAACAGCGCCAACCAGAAAAAATGCACCCGCAGCGAGAAAGAGTGCGGCATTCTCATATGCCTGAGTTAGCAATGACCAACCAAGCAAAAGGATCGCAGTGGTGAGACCCGCAAGTGTTACAAGCTTCGTTCGCAATAAGCTTCTGTGATGAGCTTGCTGCCCCGGTAGAATGGAATCCCTGAGGGATGCAGCCACCTGATCACGCAGTTTTCGGCGTGTGAGCAGGAAGATGGTGGTAAAAGCAAGTATAAAACCTGCACCTGTTCCAACAAGTAAGCTGGTAAAGCTCACATGGATCTGTATCATATTGGTCTGCACAGCCTCCTGCCATACGGTATTCAATGCCTTCACCAAAACCAGGTTATACAGAATCCCTGCCAGCGCTCCGCATATACTGCCCAGGATAATAACCACCGCCGATTCTGATATACGAAGTTTCAGCAGGAGTCGCCTGTTAATTCCGAGACCGGACAACAGTGCAGTTTCGGAAGCACGGGCACTGGTAGCCAGGGAGTAAATCAACAGTAACAGCATGATAGCTGCCAGAATGATGAAAAAACTCAGACCCAGGAACAACTGGCCAAAATCTATTGCATTGGCTGCCGCAGCAAGTCCTTCGGAATAAACAGGGACCACGGTTATTCCAAGCTCTCCCGGCGAAAGACCGGAGAGTAACCGTTCAGGCACTAAGGCCCGGGTAAATTCCTTCGCATCAAACCGGACCGAGGTAATACTTCCGAATTTGCTTTTCCAGAGAGAAACACCATCATCCAGCCCGATCACCACCTTTGGAGTTCCGCGGTAATCATCCCAGTATTTTTCATCCTTGTCGCGGATGCGATCGAACTTTACAGGTACACCGGCATTCCAGTCACGGCAACTCCCGGCATCCGAAAGGCCCGGTATCTGAGGCATCAGACCAGGGTCAACAATGCCTCCCCGTGTTGGGATGATCTCCTTCACTTTAAAACTACTGGTTTTTTCGGCAAGCCTTCGGAGAGAGCCGATCAGAAAATAATCCATGTGGATCGAATCTCCTTTTCTGATTTTAAGATCATCAGCGAGCCATTGATTCACAAGAGCTTCTCCGGGCTGCAGGTTATACTGCGATCCTTCTATTGCCGACACAAAAGAGTATGGAGTTGAATCATTCTGTGTGTGAATGAAATTAGCCAGGTAGGTAAGTATTTTTCGATGGGGCATCTGTAGTGAATCAATTTTTTTTATGATCACCGGATCGATGAAAATGCGATCCGATACCAGTTCATACTCCCCTGTCCCTTTGAGCTGGTGGACCTGAAGGCCGGCATCGCGCAGCGTCCAGCTTTTTTTCAGTTCATCAGGTATCTCCCTTTGCAGAAGTACTTTCTTCTCATTTTCACCAATCAGTATGCCGTTGCAAAAGCCGGGTATATCCATTTCTCTGGCCAGCAGGCTTCGGCTGATAAAAACGTTGTAGGGGGCGAGCTGATTGCTCTTAAGGCTGAAACGACCAAGACTTTTGTCTCCGGCAATTCCAATCACGCGCAAACGTAAAGATACGGAAGGTTGATTTTCAGGAGCGAGTGGAACATCCAGTGGTATTACACCGGCTTTCCCGATCCGTACGAGGAGCATGCTTCCTGTATCGAGTTTCAGTTCATGTGCCAGGTTTTCACTTATGATCACTTCCTCATCTGTGAGTTCAGGAAATCCTTCTTCGGAGAATTGCCAGAAGCAACTGTCCATGCCAATTACCTGCACCTGGCTTTTCCGTTCACCGCTTTCCTGGTTGATAGTTATTCCCTGTAGCAAAAGAAGGGACGCAGCAGGAGCATCAAGCTGTTCGGACAGATCGGTTGCCAGGGTATCCCGAAGCAGTCGTCCCCCGGTTGAAACAAAATACCGGGCATTACCAAGCCGGCTATATGCCAGTTGCGACAAGCTGTATCGCACTGAATCCCCGATAATCAGGGCTCCCGTGATCACCATTGTTGCGAGGAGTGTACCACCTGCAATTGCCAGATGTTGTTTGCGGTACCAGGTAAGGCTCCGCAGAATGAATCTCCAACTGTTCATCATGGCTGCATACTGATGAGTTTCCCGTTCAGAATGCGGTATCTCTGTTCCATTCGTTGGGCAAGATCGGGTGAATGGGTAACCACAACAAGACCCACCTTGAGGGAGCCGCACAAGCCGGTGAGCAATTCACCCAAATGATCGCCTGTTTCCTGGTCGAGTGATCCGGTGGGTTCGTCGGCAAGGACCAGTTCGGGTTCATTCACCAGGGCACGAACCACTGCTGCACGCTGACATTCACCTACCGATAATTGTCCGGGTCGTTGTTCGGCCTTATCTGAAAGACCCACGCTGTTAAGCAGTTCCAGGGCACGATCCAGGGCCTTTCTCTTTTTAGCCTGGTCTTTAAGAGGAATCAATGGAACCATTACATTCTCAATAAGACTGAGTTGTGGCAGCAGGTAATGCAACTGAAAAATAAATCCTATATGGGCATTCCTCGCATCAGAGAGTTCATCGGCTGTCATCTGCTGCACATCCAGACCCATGAACCGGATTTCCCCGGAACCAGGAACATCCAGTAATCCGAGCAGGTTGAGCAGGGTGGTTTTTCCGGAACCGGAAGGACCTGTAATGGCAATAGAATCTCCCGGGTGCACCCGGAGACTGATTCCGGTAAGTACCTGTCTCGGGATACCATTGAACTGGTAATGTTTGGCAACTTCATGCAGTTCTATAAGGGGCTGGATATCGCTCATATGAATGAATTACAAATCCAAAGATAATTAGTTTCCGTGAGGAATATAGTAATTTCAAGCATACACCATCAGCCTTCGACACTACAAAATCCCAGTTATATAGCTTCCCCGCCTGTGTGACTGGCTTGTCAACTTATAGCATTGTAATCCAAATTCGTTACACCGCTATTTTTTCCCAATTGGTGCGCTGATAAACTTTTCAATTATGCCTGTGGGTTAAAATATACCGAATGAAGGAGACCCATTCATATAAAACATTCAATAAAGAGTACAGGTTTTAAAAATGAGTCGCCAATTATCTCTCCTATCCGGCATTTTCTTACATTTGAATAGAAAACAAACATTTCACCCATGAACCGGTTCCTTACAATTGCGATGCTGTATATTTCAATAATTTCCACCTCTTGCAGCGAAAACCCTAAAAAAGAAAACTTTCTTCAATATGTCAATCCCTTCGTAGGGGCAGCCTCCAACGGTCACTGCAACCCGGGTGCCTGCGTGCCCTTCGGGCTCATCCAGGCCGGCCCGCAGAGCGGCAACTGTTCCTGGGCCTATTGTGCCGGCTATCAGTACAAGGACACGATCATTCAGGGATTTTCGCAGACCCGCCTGAGCGGTACCGGTTGCCCGGACCTGGGAGACCTGCTCCTTTTCCCATTTAAGGGAAATTCAAAGCGATCCATTTATGCAAGTGGATACGACAAGAAAATACAGGCGGCCAGCCCGGGCTATTACCGCGTGCTTCTAAAGGATGAAGGGATTCTGGCAGAGATAACTGCCACAGCCCATACCGCCCTGCATCGTTATACCTATCAGGGAAAAGAAGATCCCCAACTGCTCATTGACTTCCAGAACGGGATGGTTTTTGACTCGGCCAGTCTTTACCTGCATAAGCTTGATACCCGGCAGGAATTCGAAGGACAAACCCGGATTACCGGATATGCCCATACTCAGGTGTGGCTTGAACGTAAGTACTATTTTGTGATTGAATTCAGCAAGCCTTATGCAGAACGGGAGGAACTGCCCAAACGTTCGGAACGGGAAGCCGGACCACGGTATGTCTTTTCCTTCGACCTGGAGCCGGGGGAAGAGTTGCTGGTTAAGATTGCAATATCTTCCGAAAGCGTGGAGGGTGCAAAGAATAACCTGGAAACAGAATTAGCACACTGGAATTTCGATGAAGTGAAGGCATCGGCCGAATCCCAGTGGGAAGAACTGCTTTCACGCATCCGGGTTGAAGGTACAACCGAACAGAAAAACATCTTTTATACTTCTATGTACCATCTTTTCATCCAGCCGAACAACATTGCCGATGCAGGAAAACCAGCCTTCTATTCCACCCTCTCACTCTGGGATACTTATCGTGCAGCTCACCCGCTCTATACCATTCTGACACCTGAAAAGGTCGATGACTTTGTAAATTCCATGCTACACCAGAACGACATCACCGGGCATCTGCCTATCTGGACATTGTGGGGGGGTGAAACCTATTGTATGATCGCTAACCACGGCGTACCTCCCATTGTGGATGCTTACCTGAAAGGATTCAAAGGTTTCGATGCAGAAAGAGCCTACAAGGCAGTGAAGAAATCTCTCACAGAAAATCACCGTAACTCAGACTGGGCCCTGTATGACGAATATGGATATTACCCATTTGACCTGCAACCCGTAGAAAGTGTCTCGAGGACACTGGAGTCAACTTATGATGATTATTGTGCTGCTCAATTTGCCAAAGCACTAGGCAAAGAGGCTGACTATATCTTCTTCATGAAACGCGCCGGTTATTACAAAAATCTTTTCGATCCATCCACTAAACTGATGCGTGCGAAAGATTCAAAAGGTCAGTGGAGAACACCCTTCAGTCCCCTCTCCCTCTCACATGCCGGTTCCTCTGGCGGTGACTACACCGAGGGCAATGCATGGCAATATACCTGGCATGTGCAGCATGATGTGCAAGGGCTCATCAGCCTGTTGGGCGGACCGGTTCAATTCTGTACCAAACTTGATACCTTATTTACACTCGAAAGTTCAGTGGAAGGGACCGGCTTTGTTGCCGATGTAACAGGGCTCATCGGCCAGTATGCACATGGTAACGAACCCAGTCATCATGTGGCATACCTCTATGCCCTGGCAGGGAAACCAGAGCGTACGGCCGAACTCATTCACAAAATATGCAAAACCCAGTACCAAGATAAGGTGGATGGTTTGTGCGGAAACGATGACTGTGGGCAGATGTCGGCCTGGTATATCTTTTCCTGCCTGGGCTTCTACCCGGTGAATCCCTGCGGTGGGGAATATGTACTGGGAGCCCCACAGCTGCCCGAAGCGACTATCAGTCTTGACAACGGGAAAACATTCAATATCAAAACAAAGAACTTTGCCCCTGAAAACATGTTTGTGCAATCCATAGAATTGAACGGCCTTAAATATGAAAAGCCATTCATCAGTCACCAGGATATTCTGCACGGTGGGAGCCTTACATTTGTTATGGGGCCGCAGAGACCCTGATTATTGGTTTTCAGATTTAAAATTTTCACCTCACCAGAAATGAAAAAATCCATCCTGATTCTGTTTTTTACAGGCTGTTTAATCCTTGGCAGCAAGGCCCAAAACATCGATTCAAATATAATTAAGTCAGTCGGTGATCTGAATAGGAGCATGGACCTCCTAAGCAAAATTAAAATATCTGGTCTGGTGCAGTTCCAATACCAATTGGCTGATACTGCCGGGATCAGATCTTATGCAGGCGGAGATTTTCCGGGCAGTTCAGCGGATCGCATGATGGTAAGACGCGGACGGTTTAAGGTTAATTACGCAAGCGGGCTAACCCAGTATGTGGCACAGCTGCAGATAACTGAAGCGGAGCTGACTGTTCGTGAAATCTACATGGTACTCTCGGATCCATGGAAGAAATCTTTGAGCCTTACCTCTGGAGTCTTCTTCAGACCATTCGGATATGAACTGGATTATTCCGATGCTATCCGTGAATGTCCGGAACGTACCCGCCTGGTGCAAATCCTTTTCCCGGGAGAACGCGACCTGGGTTCCATGCTGCAATATGCTCCGGAAAAAGGTCCCATGAAATTTCTGAGGGTGAAAGCCGGGCTTTTTGCAGGCAACGGTGTAGCAAAGGAGACTGACAGGTACAAGGACCTCATCGGGCGTTTGGGATTCAACATCCCGGTCGGTAAGTCCCCTCTCACAGTATCAGGCGGAATCTCCGGATACTATGGGAAACAAATGAAAGATGCTGCATACAACAAAGAAGTAGCCACCGTAGCCTTTGATACCAGCGGGAATTCCTATAACACCACCATATTAAAAAAGACAGGAGCATCATACTATTCCTTTGATGAGACCACAGGAAAATTCACCAAAAGGGACTCTGCCAAAGCCGTCGGGGTGGAGCGGCAGTACCTTGGACTCGATCTGCAACTTAACTACAAGATAAGCGGGCTGGGCAATTTATCGTTACGGGGTGAATACATCAGTGGTCTCCAGCCTGGAATTGCAAGTTCGAGCAGGGTATACACAGCCGGTAGCGGGGACCTTTATCTTCGCAATTTCAACGGTTACTATGTATGGCTGGTGCAGGATATCGGGAAGAAAGCCCAGGTTTATTTCAAGTACGACGAGTATGATCCAAATATAAAAGTTACCGGGAAAGATATCGGGAAATCAGGGAGTCTTACCGGTGCAGCCGATATGAAATACACCACTTCCGGATTTGGTGGAGCATACAGTTTTAATTCAAATATTAAACTTTCTGCCTGGTACGAACTGGTGAAAAATGAACGTGCTCCAGGCCTGAAAGGAGATTACAACCGCGATCTGCCGGATAATGTGTTAACCTTGCGGCTGCAGTACAAATTCTGAGAACGAAAGAATTAAGGAAGTTACATCCCAATCTCACAACAGATAGCTTTGCAAAAAAGCAATCCAAAAGAAACATGTTGGTGATTGGAAGGCTTGATCCTACGCACAATCCAACTCACCCCCGTCCCCTCTCTTTTCTGAAAGAGAGGGGAGATACACTTCATTGGGAATGATATTTTTTCAAATTGTTGTCCATGGCGACATACCAGTGTGATAATGGAAAACTAATTTCACAATAAGTCTAACCCGGGTAAGGCTATTCTATTTAAAATGATCAATTTCTATGTTGATAATCTGCTAATTAAAAATAGTTGTTTAGGATACACAAAGGCTCGAAGCAGCAAAGGGAGGAACCAAACTTTGTGCTATCTTAGTGCCTTTGAGTCTTCGTGGCATTTTCTTTCCCATTGCCTTACCTGTTTTCAATCAGCATGAAACTTTCATCCACCATCGGTTTCGATAATGAAAAATACCTGCAGGAACAGACTGCTGCTATCCTTGAACGGGTAAGCCGTTTCAATGATAAACTGTACCTTGAATTCGGAGGCAAGATCCTCTTCGATTACCATGCAGCACGCGTTCTTCCGGGCTTTGACCCAAACGTGAAAATGCGTTTGCTGCAGTTACTTAAGGACAAGATCGATGTGATCCTCTGCATACATGCAGGAGATATTGAACGCAAAAAGATCCGGGCCGATTTCGGCATTACCTACGATGTGGATGCGCTGAAAACCATCGATGATTTCAGGGAATGGGGCATCGAGATAACCGCCGTGGTAATCACCCGGTACGTGCACCAGGCTCCCGCACTGGCTTTCAAAAACAAGTTGGAGATGCGAGGAATCAAGGTGTACCTGCATTTCCCCACGCCCGGGTATCCGGCAGATGTGGACCTCATCGTGAGTGACGATGGATACGGCGCCAACCCTTACATACATACCGAAAAACCCATTGTGATCGTCACGGGTCCGGGTCCGGGAAGCGGCAAGCTGGCCACCTGCCTCAGCAACTTGTACCATGAATATAAACACGGCATGAAGGCAGGTTATGCCAAATTCGAGACCTTTCCCATCTGGGATATCCCGCTGGAACACCCGGTAAACATAGCCTATGAGGCTGCCACGGTGGATCTGAAGGATGAGGTGCTCATCGATACACACCATGTGAAAGCTTATGGAATCCCCACCGTGAACTACAACAGGGATATCGAAGCCTTCCACCTGCTCAGGCGGATCATTGAAAAAATCACCGGGGGAGAATCGCTGTACCAGTCACCCACTGACATGGGAGTAAACAGGGCCAGCTCCGGCATTGTAAATGATGAAGTAATATGCAACGCCTCACGCCAGGAAACCATACGCAGGTACCTGCGTTGCGCAGTGGAATATGCCCTTGGACTGGCCGACAAACCCACACTTGCCTGGGCTGCTTCCGTGATGAAAAAAGCCGGTGTACAACCCGAAGACAGGCATGTGGTGCTGCCCGCACGCGATGCCGCTAAAGCAGCGGAGGAATGCGGAAAAGGGCACGACGGAATCTGCTGCGGTGCCGCCATTGAACTGCAAGACGGAACGATCATCACCGGGAAAAACTCCCCGCTCATGCATGCCTCCTCCAGCCTGGTTCTGAATGCCTGTAAGCATCTCGCCGGTATCCCCGACAGTATGCATCTTTTACCAAAGAACATCATCGATTCGGTAACCTATCTCAAAAAAGATATCCTGCACGGTAAGATGCTCAGCCTGGATGTGGAGGAAACATTAATTGTTCTGGGCATCAGCGCACTCTCGAATCCTGCCGCACAAATGGCTTTGGAAAAACTGAAAGAATTGCAGGCTTGTGAGGTACACCTTACCCACATCCCAACTCCCGGGGACGAAGCCGGCTGGCGTAAGCTGAAGGTGAACCTTACCTGCGACCCGCAGTACCCTGGGAAGAGTCTTTTCTTCGGGGGATAATTTAATAAACGCTAAGACGCGAAGTCGCCAAGTACGTTTTAATTAATTACATTCTTTGCGACTTCGAGCCTTCGCTCCTCCGCTAAAGACGTGCGCCTCCGCCGCAGCTTCAACCGAGGCGCACGGCGGCACGCGGAGCGGTGAATCATTTCAGAAAATCCAATCTTTACCTATTTGTTCGTTGCCAGGGATTTCTTCAGATCGGCTGCCGTTTTGATGAGACCGATAAACTCAGCCCTGTAGCCTTCCTCATCCTCTCCCTTTGAAGCTTTTGCCCAGCCGGTCACCTGTTCGAAACTGAGATCGCCCTTGTATTCCGAGTCGCGCAAGAGCATCCCGAAACCGGCTACCGATGCTGAAAAGCGGAAGCTGGTGCTTGTCTTTTCAAAATCAAGAATCTCCCCTTTTACCGGGATTTCATACAGGATGCTTGCATCCCCATCGGGCTTTTTGTATCGCAGTTTCACAGTGAGCATCTCTGCCTCAGGATTCGGGGCTACAACCTTTCCGTTCTGTTGGTATTTGAGCGGATCCACCTTCCCGGTCTTTTCGTCCGATCCGGCAGGAATAATTTCGTACAGGGCAGTGACGGTATGCCCGGCTCCCATTTCACCGGCGTCCTTTTTATCGTCATTGAAATCTTCTGCATTCAGCATACGGTTTTCATAACCGATCAGCCGGTAGGCTTTGACCCGGGCAGGATTGAACTCCAACTGAAATTTAACATCTTTGGCAATGGTGAAAAGCGTCCCTGAAAATTCGCTCACCATTACCTTGCGTGCTTCCTGGATATTATCTATGTAGGAATAATTCCCGTTGCCCTTGTCGGCGATGATCTCCATCCTGTCGTCCTTGTAGTTGCCCATCCCGAATCCCAGCACGGTAACAGCTATTCCTTTCTCCCGTTCCTTTTCCACCAGGCGTTCCATCTCGCTGTTGCTCGAGACACCTACATTGAAATCACCATCAGTTGCAAGGAGAATGCGGTTGTTCCCTCCATTGATAAAATAACTCTCTGCCGTTTTATAAGCCAGCAGCAGACCTTCTCCACCGGCTGTAGAGCCTCCGGCCTCGAGCCGTTCGATGGCATCCAGGATTTTTCGCTTCTCACTTCCGGGTGTGGATTCAAGCACCAGGCCGGCAGCCCCGGCATACACCACGATGGCTACCCGGTCGGAAGGACGAAGTTCGTTCACAAGAAGAGAAAAGGCTGATTTCAGTAGCGGAAGTTTGTTATAATCCTGCATGGATCCGCTCACATCGATGAGAAAGACCAGGTTGGAAGCAGGAAGGTTTTCCTTTTCAATTTCTTTTCCCTTAAGCCCTACGTGCAGCAACTGGTGTTTCGGGTTCCAGGGACAGACAGAAGCTTCGGTATATACGGTAAAAGGATGATCACCTTTGGCTTTGGGATAATCATACCCGAAATAGTTGATCATCTCTTCAATCCGAACGGCATCGGCCGGGGGCATCTGTCCCTGGTTGATAAAACGGCGTACGTTGCTGTAAGAAGCCCGGTCCACATCGATGGAGAAGGTAGACAGGGGCTGGTCCTGCACATTCTTGTAGCCATTATCATTGATCGCAGAATAGTTTTCGGTGTTGAATTCAGGAGCAGCAAGATTATAAACCACAGACATCTGTGGAGCGCTCGCTGAGGATTTATCTCTAACCTGTGTAAATCCATCATTGCTCCGGTGAATACCAACTACTACACAATCTTCCAGTTCCTGAAAATCTGACTCCAAAATCACATTAATCCTTGTTTTCCCATTAATTCCAATTTCCTGGGTTTTCATACCCAGGTACGAGAAAACCAGTGTCTTATCCCCTGGGAGTACAACGAGTTTGTAATTACCATTTACATCACTGGCGGCTCCACGGTTGGTTCCTTTTACCATCACAGTCGCACCAACTACAGGAACACTCGATGTATCGGTTATCTTGCCTGTGATCGTGATCTTTTCTCCATTCATGAACATAAATGAGGAGAGGCTGATCATAAGAATAGAAAAGAAAAATGTTTTCATGGCGAATAGATTTAATTGTTTTTTAAAGGATGCAGGCAAAATTGAAATTCCATAAAGCTTTATCATTGCATGCTTTTAAAATCTTCAACAATCTGTATCTCTGATCTTTAAATAAGCTTTCAGATATTTATGACCTGGTAAACCGACTGGCTTGAAATAATTCATAAATTCAACTCATCAACTTTACCAGGAAATGCATACAGGTATTCCTTTATTATCTTCTTTATGGAAGCGCGTAGGTTAAAATCGCTCCCTGAAGAAGTCCTGGTTGCCCGATTTTGTGCTGAAGGGAGCAGGGAATACCTTTCTGAACTTTTTTTGCGGTACAGGTACCTTGTTTATGGAGTCTGCCTTAAGTACCTGAATGACCGGGAAGCAGCCAAAGACTCGGTTATGCAAATCTTTGAAAAACTCCTGGTCAGTTTGCGTGGGCAGGAAGTACGAAATTTCGGAAGTTGGCTATATGTTATGAGTAAAAACCATTGCCTGATGCAATTACGATCTGAAAAAGCCTTTCGCGAAAGAAACAGAAAATGGACTGAGGAGCAGGAAAAAATTGTGGAATCTGAATTTTCACTGCATCCTTTCAATAACAACGACCCTGAACTTGTAAGGCGATTGGCAGAATGCATAGAAAAGCTCCGTGAGGAACAAAAACTCTGTATTCGATTGTTCTATTACGAAGATTTATGCTACAGGGAAATTGCCGAAAAAACTCAAACTGATGAGAATAAGGTGAAGAGCAGTTTGCAAAATGGGAAAAGAAATCTGAAACTTTGTCTTGAAAGTAACCATGACTGATCCGGTTAACCATATTAATCCCGAAGAACTGGAAAAATATCTCCGGAACCAGATGACCGGCAAGGAGCGAAATGCTTTTGAGCGAAAGTTGGAAGGTAATCCCTTTGCCCGTGAAGCAATGGAAGGAATGCATTCTATTCCCTTTGATGATATTGAAGAAGACATTCATGAATTAACAACCAGGATAACCGGAGAGAACACGGGAAACACGCGGATGTTGTGGTTACGCATTGCTGCCATATTTATTCTCCTTATCGGAGTCTCCTCCGTTTTTATTCTCATTCTGATGCCCGGACTGGATAAAAACGGAACAGAGATTGCCACCCGGTCTTCACAGAAAAAAATAATGAAACAGGAGGAATCAAATCCAACCGGTAAAACTGGGAACATAACTTCCTCAACAATTAATGATTCAAAAGAGATCGCTAGCCGGGTTGATAGAAAAAATGGGGCTCAGGGTCCTATGGAAAATACGGAACCTGCTGTTGCTGTGCCTGCACCTGATTTTATGGAAAACGAAATCCTTCAGGATACTATTAAAGGAATCAACCTCGAGACGGGGAAATTAGTCAGTGTTCCTTCAGGAAATAGAAATAAAGAGGTCATGAAAGGAATAGAAATACAGAAATCCTCAAAACGGTATCAGATTGCCCCGATGAAAATTTATGGTACCATCCTTTCTGCTGAAGACCACCAGGCTGTTCCAGGGGTATCCATAGTAATCGAGGGTTCATCAAAGGGGACTGTGACTGATGCCGATGGAAATTTCCAGATTTCGGTAAAAGACAGCAGTGTTACTCTACTGGCCAGTTTCATTGGGATGGAGGAGGAAAAGATTGAAGCAAAAGTTGGTGACAAGCTTAAAATTGAACTAAAACCGAGTATGCTGGCATTGGATGAGATAATCGTAAGCGGGCGTAAAATATCATCATACGATGGTTTTACTAAAGTACGTGATAAACAAGAGGTAAATGATAATACGATTGCTATTTCCCCAAAGGCGGAAGATCAGCAGGCAGAACCCGAAACAGGTTTCCCGGCATTTAATGACTATGTAAAATCACAGATACGATTCCCGGAACAGGATACCCTGACGCAGCGTACTGTCGTGGTGCTGGATTTTACCATTGGATCAAACGGCCGTCCGGAGAATATTACTGTTGTTAAAAGCCCTGCTCCGGAATATACCTCTATTGCCACCGACATCCTTCAAAAAGGCCCTGCCTGGAAACCCTCCCGCCAGAATGGGGAGATATTGAAAGAGAGGGTACGGGTAAGGATGGTGTTCAGGAGGTGAGGGTTTACAGTCTTCAGTTCGAATATATTTTAGAATCTTCCCTGCGAACAGACAGATTGCTTCGCAAGCTCGCAATGACACCTTCGATGGAGCAAGCAAGAGAAACGGCTCCGCCGTTTCTTATGCGTTTTAATGACGTCATTGCGAGCCTGCGAAGCCCGTCCGAATGCCGAGTGGGCGGGCAATCTGTCAGTTAATACAGGAGAATGCATGGTTAAAAGGCATTTATTAATAGTCCCATTATAAGCAGGAGGAACGGCTCCGCCGTTCCTCCTGCTTACCTTTAAAGGGGTCATTGCGAGCCTGCGAAGCAATCTGCTAACTTTTAGATTAATTTTATTCTAACCATTCCGATTCCAATATGCCACCCAAACCCCTCAATAAACCCGGATATGTTTATATTCTCACGAATAAAAACAATACTGTTCTTTACATAGGCGTAACCAATAACCTGAAAAGAAGAATTGAAGAACATAAATTTGAGCCAATGGAAGGCTCATTTACAGCAAGGTATACTATTGATAAATTGGTGTATTATGAATCACATCCATGGATTGACGAAGCAATTGCAAGAGAAAAACAGTTGAAGGCCGGATCGAGAAAGAAAAAAATTGAACTCATCAATGCGTTGAATCCTGATTGGAAGGACCTTTATGAGGATATTAAAGACTAGGAAGATTTCGCTGAGTGAGATTCCCAGTTTTCAGTCGATGTGAATTTTTTAATCTTCCGTGAGAACAGACAGATTGCTTCGCAAGCTCGCAATGACACCTTCGATAGGGCAAGCAAGAGAAACGGCTCCGCCGTGTCTCTTGCGTTTTATGAAGTCATTGCGAGCCTGCGAAGCAATCTGCCATTTAACAAAGGAAAATGTCAGATAAAAGTACTGGCAATATTAATTCTCTTCACTACCGGTACTCCTTTCCCGAAACAATAATCTTCTCCACCTGCAATGTCCCATAGACGATGGTTACCGAGGGAACACCATTCTTCACTTCCACATTTCCAAATCCGGTAGCTGTACTGAGAAATGTTTTGAAATCGCCCACACCTGAATCAATATATAATGTCTTCTCAACAGCATCATAGCGCACACCGGTAAGTCCCTCAAGCAGCGCATAGCTCGAAAGGGCCCGCGCATACCAGCTGCCACACTCGATCTCGCTGAACGGATTCCGGATCATCCCATTGTACCTGTCGCGGGTGGTTCGTACGATCTCCAGTCCTTTCTCCACTTCCCCCTGGAAAAACAAATGGCTGGCAACCTGGTACTCGATGCCTGTCCATATTTCATTGCTGTAAATAAATGGAAGACTCAGTTTCCCTCCCTTCGGCCAGGTGCACAACAGCAGTCCTCCTTCCCGGGCCGCTGCATAAGTTGGCCGCTGGGGATTCACATGATCTGACAGGTCGTGCCTGAAGTTGTACCGGTAAACAGCTTCCAGGTGGCTGGTGACCTTGGATGGATCGATCACCTGACTCAGTCCGCATACCCTGGAAAGCCACATGCCTAACACTCCATCCGAAAGACAACCTATTCCATACTGATATTTTGGTCCTTCGGCATTTAGCAATTGCAATGCCTCTTCCGAGTAGGTGGTGCGGTAGCTGCGTTTGGCAACTTCCACCGGACTGGGTGAATGAAGGCCTTCCCATTGAACCTTCTGAATGAAGTATTCTCCGTCGAACAATTCTGACTCAGTAAAAAGAATACCCTTCTTCAGGAGGGTTTCATATTCTTTGGTTGGAGCACCAGTCGCTTTACTCATCTCAATAAACGCCTGCAAAGCACCCAGGTAGAAACTGGTCGTCATCCCGTTCGCGCCCCAGAATTCGATGTCGTAGGTATTGTGATGCGGCTCTGCCAGGTATCCTTTTCTGTCAGGATCCCATGTTTTAATGCAATACTCCAGGCTTTGTCTCACTTTGGGGTAAAGACTTTTCATCCATGCGGTATTACCGCTGATTCTCCAGTCGCGGTACACCTTCATGATCCCGCCCAGTTGCCCGTCGGCTGCAGCATAGAAATCGTGCGGAGGGGGAGAGATGGGCAGGTTGACCCTGAAATTCTGATGTCCCTCTTCATTCTGACTGACATTGAATTCCGTTTCCCTTAGCGTCCTTTCGAGATTCGGGAAGAGGTGAGCGATGGCCTGGGCATAGTTCCAGACATGGGTGCAACTTCCATGGCAACTGCCCTCTCTGTCGTCGCAGCCTTCCCAGGCCCAGAGTCTTCCATCGGCCTGCCTCAGGATGGTGGGTGACTTCAGAATTGTCAGGTTGGCGGTAACGGCTTCAATTACCTCCGGTGGCAAACTGGTTGAATACATCGCATCACGAAAAAACACACTGTTTTGCCGAAGCGTTTCACGCTGTGTATTCCAGTACTCGATGAGTTCGCTCAGCTTCCTGAATTTTGAGACATACCATGCCTCGTAGGAAGGAAGTTTTTTATCTGTTCCAGGTATATTGCCTATCGAGAGTCCCGATTTGGGAATGTACCAGCAGAAATTCAGCCGGATGGTTTTCTCTTCTCCCGGATTCAATGTAAACGGGACATGTATGGATGCTCCCATCACCGGCTCCTTGTGCGCAGGATTGGATGGAATAGTCTGGTTCCCGATATTTTTCCAGAGCATCATGTATGGATCAAACCATTCGCCCCTGAACCAGCAATGATCGACCACAGCCAAAGGATCATCAGTGTATACAGCAAACCCGGTATTACCGGTTTCCCCGTCACCTGCATCGTTCTCCGACATGGAGAATCCTCCATGGATTGCAGATATGGGTCCGGCCCAGTCGACCAGGATGTTTCTCGAATTCCAGGAAAAAACCGATTCAACCAGCTTATCGGAGTTGTTTGTAAACGTATACTCGAAAGTACCCACCGGCAGACTGGAGTTATCCTCGTCTCCCGGAATAAAAGGGCTCCAGGCTGTGAGCTTAACGGACAGCGGGATATCGGAGTCCATCAATTGCATAGTCGCAAATGGGAATCGTGCAAGAAAGGTGGCTGAATCAAAACGCGGCAAGCCATACAATTTACCGGGGGCCCCCAGGCCGGTAGCCGGGTGTCCGTAATATTTCCATCCGGGTACCTGCGCTTCCAGCACTTTTGCACCATTCTTCACCCCTTTTACGGAAATAGCTGCAAAGCACACCGGCTCGTTGAACATTTCCGGCCCATGTTTCACAGAAAGATGGGAAATGGAACCCGTTCCATCCAGGCAAAACATTCCTGCACCTAGGCCACCAATGGGAAATGCTATTCTACTAAGATATTCTCCTGTGTAAATATTATTATACGTATGATTTCCCTGCTGCCCGGAGAGGGTAAATGATAGGAGACAGAACACCAAGGAGCATGGAATAATCCGGAAGATTGAAGAATTCATCATCAGTATAAAAATGAGATTATATTTGAAGTTGATTACCGTTTTTTTCTTTGATCAGGCGGACAGGTGTATTCCCTCCCCTTGAAAGATTAATATCGACTTTTTCATTGGTTTTATAGGCGCCACAGGTAAAATCAGGAACCTGTATCGAGTTCGACCGGTTGGCCACCGACCATTCACTAAGCGGGGCGATGGAACTCCATAAGGCAGCGTCGTATACATCCTGATCGAGTGGCAACCCGTTTCTCAGGCAATCGACCAGACGCCAGTCCATGATGAAATCCATTCCTCCGTGCCCGCCCACCTGTCTGGCCATCTCACCGACACGCTTAACAATCTCAGGTGTATACTTATTCTTCACTTCCTCCATTTCCTTCTCATCAAACCATTCATGTGAGGTGGCGATACGCTCCGGTTCCGGCCATTTGCAGGCCACTCCACTGGTTCCGCTAACAAGGTGTATTCGCGAATAGGGTCGCGGGGAACTGGTATCATGCTGGATCATGATTGTTTTTCCCTTCTCTGTGCGAACCGTAGTTGTATTCATGTTACCCCGGTACCCACTGCTTACAAACTCATTGTAGAACGCGTCCTTCCTGGCAAGTTCTTTTGCCATGGCCGCCATTTGAAAATCATTTGACGACATGGAAACGAGATAGTCCATCCGGTCACCCCGGTTGATATTCAGAACCTGGCAAACAGGTCCCAGTCCATGGGTTGGATACAGATTCCCGTTCCGGCGTTGGTTTTCCTTCAACCGCCACATGTCTGTATAAGCATCCCTGGCGAAATTCAGATCACGCAGATCGTGAATATAGGCCCCTTCCACATGGACGATGTCGCCAAAGAACCCTTGTCGTGCCATGTTCAGGGTAAGCAGTTCGAAAAAATCGTAACAGCAATTCTCCAGCATCATACAATGTTTCCGCGTTTTCTCGGAGGTCTCCACCAGTTGCCAGGCCTCATCAATGGTAGTACAGGCCGGCACCTCCACACAGGCATGCTTCCCGTTCTCCATCGCGAATACAGCCATGGGCGTGTGCAGGCTCCATGGGGTACAGATGTAAAGCAAATCGATCTCATCACTCTGGCAAAGTTCCTTCCACGCATCATTGCTTCCCCCGTATGCCTTTGCTGACGGAAGGCCTGCATCAGAAAGAATCTTCTGAGCCTTCTCCACGCGTTCGATCCGGGCATCGCAGAGTGCCTTAATCTCAACCCCTTCAATGTTTGTAAAGCGCTCAACGGCGCCCGGCCCACGCATCCCCAGTCCAATAAATCCTACTCTCAACCGATCAATTTTGGGCGCAGCATAACCCGACATATTGAATCGTTGCTGATGGGTCCTCTCTGCAGCTTCAAGGACAGATGCCAGTGGTCCGTGCTTATTATCCCCGGAATCCTTAAAGGCACTGAGTGTACCCACACACATACCTGCATTGGCGATTCCTAGTATCTTCAGAAAATTTCTCCGGTTAACAGACATATTGAATTTTATTAGAATGTTGAGATGACTACTCCCTGATCCAGATAAAATCGAACCGGCCAACCTGCCTTCCCGAGCATTCAGGCATTTTAACCGTAAGTTTATTTCTCCCCTTTCGCAGGTCGATCTCATCAGTAAAATGAGTTTCCAGTTTTCTCCCAGTCACTGACCGGCAATAGAGCGTATCCCGGCCATCGACACGAACAGGAATGTCATTCCACAGAAAGCACAGCTTACTCCCTTCCGGACTATGTTCGATGGTAAGTCCGATCCTGGTTTTTTGAACCTCCTTGTTTGATGGGATTACCAAATACAATTCCCCTTCAGCACCTGATGGGGTCCATTCCAAAACCTTCATTCCGGCGCATATTTCATCCTCCGCAACCACACATTTGTTTCGTGCGGTTATAAGATCCTCCGCCTGAATAAAATCCCAACCGGCCGATCCCTTGAATGCAACAGGAGACCAGTTTGTATAAGTAACAGGACGAATGGTTGAATCGTCAGGCTTCGCAGAATTTCCTTCAGCTTCCGGTAATGCGTAATAATACACCATCCGGGCATATGAGAATCCTTTCACCACTCCATGATGCCGGAGTTCCATGTAGAAAGCGATCTTCTCATTAAAATAAATATCATCAGCGACATGCCAGCGAAAGTTGGAAACATATCCGCGGTTTCCAGGACCGTCATTCCTGGGTTGACCGCAATACGGGAATGAAAAGACCTCCCGGGCCGACCATGAATAATTGAAATAATCTTCTGATCCTGTTCCAAAGAATGATGGGAAGGTATCCCTGTCGATATAAATTTTTTCATCACCTTCCCCCCACCAGTTTCCCCAGGAGGTAACGGCATTGCTTGGATTATACAGGTATGCAGCTACACCTGCAATACGCCCTTTTCCTGTTTGAACGATGTAAGGAATGTCGCGGCATTGCGAATCCATTTCACCTGTTACCAGGTCATAGTCTATATGCCAGTTGGTATGAAAGTGCATGGATCGCCCGTCCTCCCATTGCCAGGGTACGGCAGCCAATCCGGCGGAGACATTGATGGATTCATCCGATAAATTCTCCAATTCGATGGTTGCATGTTGCCTGAATGGCATCACGAACCGACAAATCATGAAACTGTCAGCCTGGACAGCGAGGGGCAGCGACTGATAAGGGTTTATTCCGGGTGCTGCACCAAAAAAATCTCCTGCCGGGGCAACTACCTGGGGCTGCGGGGCCGCATCAAATCGAATCTTCACCAGGGTCTTTCGCAAGGCCGTTTCCGAAATAATGCCATGCATTTTAAGCTGTAAAAAAGTGATAGCCTTTTCTCCGCTCAGGTCGTACAATTCCATACTCCTGCCAGGATCCAGTAACAGGTGTTCACGTACCGATAGTTTTCCCCTGCCTGGATCAGATTCTTCCGGGTGGAGCAATGATTCCATGCTTTTCTTATTACTCCTGACAAGATCCGTCAGTATTTCAGGATCGAATGGTTCGATCCTTGTTTTCGCAGGATATCTCCGAACTCCAATATGATAGAAGTGTGGCTCCCTGATATTTCCGATCCACTCGATCCGGCATCCGAGAGAAAAAGGAATGGGCAGGTAAACCGCATCATATTGCCGGAAATATTTTTCAAACTCAAGCGAATCGATGAGTCCCGGTTGGTTCGCGAGAGGAAATCTGAAAAAGGTATTCGCATCGCCTTCAAAATACGGTGATCGCATATCGTCCAGATAGACCCTGATCTTTCCGGTCATGGCGGCTGTCCAGAGCCGTTGTATCACCCCGGGACCGGATACCGCAGCCATAAGGTATTCTCCTCTTCCCGTGGAGTCAGGTGCGAGCAACACCTTCAAAAATCCGGGAAGGGGTTCGGCTCCGAATCCATCCTCATTTGCAAACCATAAACTATCTCCAGGATTCTTGCTTCGTCGGTCAAAAGAAGAGAATTGAAGGTTCGTGTATGGGATTTCCGGCAAGGATGCCAGCCTTTTCAGATCATACATTTCCTTCAGGAGTTGATCCATCGACACCCCTTCATTTTTCCTGCCGCAGGAAGTGAAAAGAAGTCCAACAAGGCAAAAAAAAGCGATTCTTCTCATTGCATTTAAAGTTTATCTGATTCGGCCGGATATTTTTTTATTTATAAAACCGGGACGCATTCTCCTGATAAATTTTATCAAGCACTGATGCCGGGAGTTGTAATCCTCTCACACCGGATACCACGGAGTCGGTGGCCAGGTACAACCAGTCGCGGAACCATGTCTGCCTGAGTTGATTTTTTCTGTCGGAAGGGGAGACATCCTCCTGATCGTGTGCCTCCTGGTCGGTACCATACAAGATCCTGTCCTGGTAGTTGATAAAAAATTCACGTACCTTCTCCCTGTTAATGGCAGACTGCCGCATAACATGGCCCATTCGTGCCGCCAGATCGACGTTGAAATTCGGAAAACGGTCCAGCCTGGCTGCCACTTCCCCCAGGTTCCACTCCATGCTCCCCAGGTGAGCACCTGTGAAATCAATTGAGGGATAGCGTGCGAGCAATTTATCCCTGGCACGGAGTTGCAACTCATACGAGGGTACCTCCGGATGCAGAAACATGTGGTATTGCGGGTGGGCTTCATAATAAGCAGCATCCCCCCTGTCAGTCATCTGATCGAGCGGAAGCCAGCAGTTGCGGGGCTCCCCGAGGTGACCGGTTACGGGTATATGCTCCTGTTGAAGGTATTCAAAGACCGGAGCAAACACAGGATCATCAACCATAACATATCGCCCATCAGGCCAACGTAATACCATTCCGATGTTTTTCCAGATTTTTACCCCGCTTGCTCCTTCCGCCATACGGGCACGGATATATTGAATCGTCGCTGGTGCAAAATCCGGGTCCCTGATTCCTGTGGTTGGAAAGGTAGCCAGATACGCGTACCTTTCGGGGTATTGCTTGTGAATGCTACTGGCAATGGCCATCTGGGTATCTATGGAAACCTCCTCTCCTTCCCAGACGGGAGTGAGGAGTCTGAAATTCAACTCTCCTACAAGTACCATGATTCCTGTATCCCTTGTCAGGTAGTGAAAATGCGCATCGGTTTTTGGTACCTTTCTGAAATCATCAATTCCATAGTACACCTCAGACCTTCTGCATCCGGCCATTGTAACTAGTAACAATAGCAATACTTTCAGGAGAAGCAATCCTCCAGATTTATTTTTTGTCAACACCATCTCCCGATAACTTGTTTCCATGCTTATTTTAAATCATCCCCATGCAATGCTACTTTTCTTTTCACAGATTCCGGATCCGGCAACACATTCACTGTATATGGCCATTGAACATAAAAGTACGATGTAAGGGCATAATTCATTCGCACCTTAGCCCAGTGCCATAATTCGATATTTGCATCAATCGATGAATGAAAGGGAATAGCATCCAGAGAGCGAATCCGGGTATTAACAACCGGCCCGCTTCCCATGTTTCCCTTCCCTACCGGCTGACATATGAATGGATGTGAAAAGGGTTCTGTTCTTCCAAAAGAATAACCATAGTAATCCTCTGACCCTGTTCCGAAAATGGAAGGGAATTTTTCTCCGTCAACGAATATTTTTTCATCTCCCTCACCCCACCAGTACCAGGTAGGATTGTAAAGGGATATCTGGTCGCCTGCATAAACTCCTTTCCCCTGAATGTGTATAAAATTCAGGTCGAAGGGCCTGTTGCTGCTGTCGCGTGAGTTGATATGCCAATACTCATGCCAGGCAGAAGCGAAATACATGCTTTCCTTAGTCCATTGGTATGGAGCAATCAGGATTCCGCATTTCATCTTAACTTCCTGTCCGGAAAAATTACGAAAGACAATCCGGCAGCTTTTCTTATAGGGCATAAACCATAATGACTGCATACTTCCTTTACCATCCGAACTGTTCATCCAGTTCCTGTGAGGGTTAAGGGAATATCCGCAACCAAAAAATTCACCCACAGGTACCCACACAGTCCGATGATTATCGAACCATAGTTCCATTACCACAGAACGCAGCGCCTGTGTAAGATTCACAGACTCAAGAAACAATGTAATCCTGTTTACGGCACTTGACTTTTCGTCCATTACAGTCACCAGGGAATCTCCGGGAAGAATTACGGAATACGCACTCTTCTCCTCTCCTGGCAATTTAGAACCGTCCAGGAGCTTCACTCCGGTTTCATCTTCCACCCGTTTGCATTTTTGTTGCTTCAAAGTCGAAAATGATTCCACCGGAGCATTCGTATTGTACAACCGGTATCCAATGTTGTAGAAAACATCCGGGAACCAGTACCCCTGAGGAACAGCTGTCCCCTCGTAATCATACAGGAACTTAAGTGAATCACATTCATATGTGATTTTGCAGTGTTCCTTAAAAGGTATCGGGTAATAGAGGTTGTGATCATAGTCCCTCCCGGCTTCTCCCCTTTCAGCATTCTTTTGCACCGATGCTGCATAGGGATATCCTGCCAGCATGGATCCGCTCAGCAGGCTGTCCGGCCTTCCCCGGAGTAGGGGTTCATTTGCATTGTCGAGATAAACACGGATCGTTCCCTCCTGCGCTTTATAAAAGGTCATCCACCAACGTACAACCACACCCGGCCCATCGGTATCGAGCATCACAAATTCTCTGCGCCCATCGATGCTGTCGATACGGATAAAATGCGACATGTCCTGGTTGGCAAACCAAGCCGAATCAGCAGGAGAAACAGAGAGCCTGTTGTAACTGCTGAATTGCAGATGGCGGAAAGCAGGCGAAGGGAAGTATGTAAGTTGCTCCCTTGCACCCATCTCCCGTAAAAGGGACTCCTGGTTAATTACCTTTCGATCGGACCTGCAGGAAGTGACCAGGAGAAACAGGGTTATGCAAATGCCTGGAACTAATTTTTTCAAAACCATAGGTATAATAATCGGGAAGTGATGTGAGTCGTTGTGATGGTATTACCATCGCCATCCGGAAAGAAATGCCGGGACAACAGGTCTATTCCCGGCATGCTTCCCGATGGTTGCAACTGAAGCAATATTACCATCCGGGATTTTGTCCCAGATCCGGGTTAAGGGTTATCTCATCGCTGGGAATAGGTGCAAGGTAATCTCTCGAGGGGTTAAATCCAAGCCCGGATGGGAATTTCAGCTGGTATGGATCGACCAGACCATCGGCATCAACAAATAAATTCTGCCCAACTACTATGGTCGGATTTCCGAGGTAGTCTTTGTAGGATCCCTCCAGGTTAGAGCCCAGGTATTTGATACCCTTTGGACGTAAGCCTGCAAAGAGGTGATGGGCTCTCCAACGTGCGAGATCATCCCAGCGGAAACCCTCAAAAGCCAGTTCCACCCTGCGTTCTCTGCGCACTTCATTTATGACCGGTGACAAGGACGGGAAATCCCAGTTAGGATCGTTGGCAATGTTATCCAGGTCAAGATGAATCATTCCGATACGATCGCGCAGGAGATTAATGGTATTGTCGACATCACCCTGAACAAGTGTTCCCAATTCAGCCTTCGCTTCAGCCAGGATGAGCAGTGCCTCAGAATACCTGAAGAGTATACAGGCCATGGTTCCGCCCGAACTGAGTTGCTGGGAATATTCGAGATTAGCCCCCTTGTGCATGCAGTAACCTGTTAAAGCCCGGAAACCTGCACTCCCATCCAGAGCCGGCTTAACAAAATAGGTATTCGGGTTTCCAGGGATATTCATCGTAACGATATCGCCGGGAAGCAGGATAGATTGTGCCAGACGGGGATCGCGGTTGGCCGCTTCGAGTTGGATGGAATCATATCCCAGGAAGAGTGGGCTTGTACTGATCGGTTCACCATCGGTGCAGAGATAGGAATTCATCAAACTGCGGGTAACTCCGGTATTCCCGCCTCCGAAAGGGAGATACTGACTGCACCAGTGATATATCCCCAGCCCGATATCATACTTTTTCCAAAGAAGGACTTCGTTGTTGTCTGAATAATCGAGTTTGTTAAAGAGCGAAAAATACTCGGATCCGGCCGGACCCTTGTATACTCCGAGGGTATGCATATTCATCAACCCGGTAGCAGTAGTTTCCGCCAATTGCAAATAGGCTGTTCCGTCTTTCCCGGCGACACCGAATTCGGTATTGACATGATACTTCTCCCAGGTCCCCTCATACAGGCATACCCTGGCTTTCATGAGCAGGGCCACTTCCTTGTTCAACCGGAATGCCTCTGCCTGGCTTTTTGGTTTCAAACCGGCAATGGCCGAATCCAGACACATGATG
Organism: Bacteroidales bacterium; assembly: GCA_046329925.1. Lineage (GTDB taxonomy): Bacteria > Bacteroidota > Bacteroidia > Bacteroidales > JAAYUG01 > JAXLTS01. Next base: position 280,024 of record JAXLTS010000001.1, on the reverse strand, counting down.
ATTGAATCGATAACGACATCTCTGCGGTCTCGACCCCTAAACAGTTCGGGTGAATGCGTATCGAGCGGCCTGGAGATCCAGGGAACGGCTCCGAATGATTTCACTTTTTCGAAATACAGGTAAGCCTTGAAGAAATAAACCTCGGCAATGTATTCCCTCTTCTCTTTTGCTTCATCCTTGTAATTGCGGCAATTTGCAAGAAAGTAGTTGGCCTGTCGGATATCTCCCCATTCCCAGCCACCTTTTGATGCCGGGATGATGCGGGTACCGGCCATACGATCATCTTCCGGATCCGGCACCATATTGTCGCTGTTCTGATCTATCCAGAAGGTTCCACCCCCATATCCCGAATGCGAGGGGAACAAGGGATAGAAACGGTTTGCAAATAATTTCAGGTCATTCGCTGTTTTAAAATATTCCTGTGGCGAGATCTCATCCAGAGGAAGTCTGTTCAGAAATTCATCCGAACAGGAAATTGATAAAATCAGCAGTGTTACCCATCCGGTTATATACTTTTTCATAGCCATGTTTTTTCAGGTCAGTAAAACTTTAGAAAGTAACTGTAAGTCCCATCGATAGGACCTTTTGCAAGGGGTAGATGTATCCGGCTCCCATTTCACCACCTGTTGCTTCCGGATCAAAAGCGCTGAATATTTTTGTGAATGTCAGCAGATTCTCTCCACTGGCAAAGATCCGGAGGTTCTGGATGTGCGCTTTTTTTGTTAACAATGGAGGCAGTGTAATACCCAGTTGCGCCGTTTTAAGCCGAAGGTAAGCCCCGTTTTGCAGGTACCGGGTCTGAACCTGCTTGTTTTTGTTTCCCTTGTTCATGTAGGGACGCGGCCAATATGCATCGGTGTTGTCTTCAGTCCAGTAGTCCATATGATCCTCATAAGCCGTAAACCAGTAGATACCACCTGCACCCCAGAAGATGGGACTGTCGAGCCAAAGATCTCTTTTCCCAATGCCCTGGAACAGGAGGTTCACATCGATTCCCATCCATGCACCAAACAAATTCAGGCTGTAGGCAAAACGCGGAGTCGAATTACCAATTACCGATTTGTCACCTGGATCACCCACAGTGTTCTGCCCTATATCAATTTTGCCATCCCCATTCATGTCCTTGTATTGAACGTCACCAGCTCTCAATACATCAGCAGAAAAGTAGGACTGGTCAGCAGCCTGGGCATCATCATCGCTCCGGAACAGTCCGGTTGTTGTGAAACCCCAGATATCACCCAGTCTCATCCCTTCATGATATGAAACACTGAGAAGATTTTGTGGATTGTAATACTTCGTAACGGTGGTCACAGCGTCAGAAAGGACAAACCTGGCACCATAACTCAAACCACCCAGGTTATCTTTCCACGACAGGGAGGATTCAAATCCGGTACTGCGAAGTGTGGCATTATTGGTGACGGGTACTTCAATTCCCAGGACAGCAGGAAGTAATTCAGCATCACCAAGCATATCCAGCGTATTGCGGATAAAGGCATCGAAGGACAGGTTTAACCTGTTGTTCAGGAATCCTGCATCGAAGCCGGCATTAAAAGTGTTAACCTTTTCCCAGGTAATGTTGGGACTTGGCAACTTCTCTGCCATACCAACATAGTTTGGCCTTATCTTGTCCATGATGTAGGGAAGGTTTGAAGAAATCGGCAGGGGTTCTACAAAGAGATAGTTCTCCACGTCCTGATTTCCCACAGCACCATAGGATAGTCTGAGTTTAAACATATTTACATAATCAGTCAAGGGTTCCCAGAAACTCTCCTTAGACAGGATGTATGCCGCAGAGCCGGAAGGAAATAAACCCCAGCGTTTGCCATCCGGGAATTTTGAGGATCCATCATAGCGACCAGAAAATTCGAGAAGCACTTTTTCCATGAAAGCATAATTCAATCGCCCAAAGTAACTACGGGTGGAGTAATGCCCCTGAGTGCCGGCGTTTTCCTGCCTTCCGGCAGCTGTATTGATGGATGGCACATCGTCGCTTATAAGATCATAACGCTTGGCATATATAGACTTGTAGGTGGTTAGTTCCTGTTCAAAGCCGGCCATAATCGTGAAAGAATGCTCGCCAATCTCTTTTGAGTAGGTAGTATATACATTGGGGGAGGTGTAAAATAATGTGTAATCGGTTGCGGCAAAACTGTTTTCGGCACGCAAATATCCCATTGTTCCGTCGGCTAACCATGATTTCACTTTTGCCTCATGATTTGTGCTGCCCCAGGTATTCATTCTCCAGCGGAGGTTGGTATAAATTGTCCACCCTTTGACCGGCTCAATCTCGAAACCCGGAATAATGCTCAGTTCATTGTTCTTCTCCAGATACTTTCCTCCCTGTTCGAGCCAAACCTGGACTGCTTCGTAATTGGGAGTTCCATCGGGGAAATAGGGTGCGTTGGTAGGCCATTGACGCCCCAGCCGATTATATAATAAGCCTTTGTCATAACTTGGACGTTCCGTATTCGCAGAGCTGAAACGGCTGGTAAAATTAAACCTCAGCCAATTGTATATGGTGGTATTTACTTTGGAATTAAATGTGTTCCTTGAATACTCATCCTTTCCGAAATTCAGAAGACCAGACTGATCAAAGATGGAACCCGAAATGTAATACTGTGTTTTCTTGTCTCCTCCAGAAATACTCAGGTTATGCATTTTATTTGGAACCCATTTCTTATAATTTACATCATACCAATCGGTATTAGCCCATGCCCCCTGATTAAGAAGCCAGTATTGAGGAGCAAGGGGATAGGGAATGGTCCATTCATCGATTTCTCCCGCCAGGTAATCATCGATTTTATCGAGGATAACTTTTTGAAAGATGGGTGCACTACCGTCATTCTCCGCAGCCTTGTTCATATAGTTGGCGAATTTCCGGGAGTTCACCCAGTGAGGTACAATTGTTGGAGCCGAAAAAGAAAAGTTGTTAGAATACTTCACCGAAAATCCGTCAGCCCTACCCTTTTTGGTGGTAATAAGGATAACCCCAAAAGCAGCCTTGGCTCCGAAAATGGCTGATGAGGAAGCATCTTTTAATACAGATATGTTTTCTATGTCATCGGGATTAATCCCGTTTATGTCCTGCTCCATTCCATCAACCAGAATATATGGAGATCCTCCGTTGATCGAGCCTGTTCCGCGAACGTTCATGAGCAGTCGTGAACCCATCTCACCCCCGCTGTTGCCAACGGAGACATTCAGACTTGGAAGAACGCCCTGCAAAGCCTGCGAAAGATTATATACGGGCCTGTTTTCTATGTTTTCATTTCCGACTGCATCCACGGCACCGGAAAGATTGATCTTTTTCTGCGTTCCATACCCGATCACGACCACCTCATCCAGCGCCTCGATGTCAGCAACCAACTGCACATCGATCACTGTACGTCCTTCTACCGGTAATTCCTCCGTAAGGTAACCGACATATGAAAAAACCAGGGTGCTGTTGGGATCAGGGATACGAATGGAATACTTCCCATCAACATCTGTAACAGCTCCAATCAAGCTACCCTTCACCAGGATATTGACTCCGGGCAGGGGCGCTCCATCGGTGCTCCCGAGAACAGTACCATTTACGGTAATCTGTTGTGTCTCCTGTCCAATCAGTGAAACAGAGAACGGAAGGAGGAGGATCAGGAAGAAAAGAAAATTCCGGATTGAAAAATTCTTGCTGGCATTTTTCCGCATTATAAAATGAAATGTCCTCATAAGATATTGTTTAGTTGGTTGAGGTTGAAAGATCTTTAGCGTGATTGAAGGCACTCCCTCTTTTCAACTGAGGCGTTGACTTGTTCCCGGGTAAGCAGCGCATTTCTCAATTGTTTCCGCGACAGCAGGATTAATTGATCTCCCCGGTGTGGGTTTCCATTCTGTGTGGCATTGCCATAGGATAAGGATACCAGTGCCTTTGGCTGCTCTCCAAATTCAACGATGGCAACGAATGTCTCACCGGCCATTGCCATTTGTTTCTTATCCGGGGTCTCCGTGTAATAGATGGTGCGGAATAATCCATAATGATCACCAGGGCCTCCGTTTGCAGGGAGGTCAATGGGCCCGGCACGGAACCGGTGCACTTCTCCCCAGGCAACATCTGCAGTGCCATGCTTGAGAATTACCTCTCGCACTGCCTTCCCGAAAAGATCCACGACCTGCTTCCTGTTCCTGAAATCGGCTGGTGTTGTAAAAGGATGCTCCGGATCCCATGGATTGCGAAACATGGCAGGACTCATTTTATCCCACCAGGCTGCAAAAAGAACTGCACCGCGGCTGCTGGTATCTGTTGTGCAATCCCATTTTTTCAGGATATCCACACCTTTTTGAATCTGCGGGTCCTTACTTTTCATGGCTGCAAGGATGAGTGGTTCCCGATACCGAAGGGCTGCTTCCATAAGACAATTCTGCTTGGCTTCTGCCAATTGCATCAAGCTCATTTTAGGATGATCCAGTACCAGGTGCGTAGCCCGCTGTGCTCGCAGGGAGAAACTACGCGTGGAAAAGTACGCCGGATAATCATCCGCCTTCAGCAAGGGAGGATAAGTGCAACTCCAGGGGGCATCATTGCAGTTCTGTATAAATCCGGTCGAAGGATTCAGCAATTTCGGCAGTTCCTCATAGGTATGCACTTCGTTCCAGCAACTGGCAGACCTGCTTCCGTCGATGGGTCCTCTCCAGTATGAAAAATCACCGGATTCCCTCCGGGGGATGTTTCCGTTAAAAAGATAAAAGATCGTTCCCTCTTTGTCGGCATAGATGATATTGAACATGGGGATCTGCATCCTTTTAAGGGCTCCCTCAAATTCCCGGAAATTTGTTGCCTGACTCATGGCCAGGTACTCATCCAGCAGGCCGGTATTTCCCAGTCCTGCAATACGGAGTGCAATACCCCTGGTTTCATTCCTGTTTATCACAGGACCCTGGGGTGCATACCAGAAATCGTACGTTTTAATTCCCGCCTCTTCGCTTCCTTCATTTACCTTTAGCGTAACTGTTTTCTTTTTCAATGGAACATATTTTCCATCCAGCAGGCAGGAATCATGGCGAAGTTGAATTTCATACCGGTCGGCTGCATCGATGGGATTGATGGTATGCGCCCAACCCAGGTGCTGGTTGAAGCCCATCACGATGGCTGGCATTCCGACCAGGGAAATTCCATATGCAGAATAACCAGGGTAGTTAATATGTGCTTCGAACCAAAGGAAATAATCGTACCAGGGAAGATGCGGGTTGATTACCAACATTGCCTTGCCATTCGAAGTGCGCGCAGGTGAGAGTGCGATGGCATTGGAACCGGCATCAAAGGGCCTTTTGGATTGTGCAATCTCATCTCCCGCCAGAAATTCAAGGTAGTTCACCCGCAGAATATGGGAAATCACATCCTTCGCAGTAACAGGTAAAACAGCCCTGTACCTCTCACTTATTACTCCTGAATTTTCCCGGGCATAATCGTTGACTCCCTGTACAAATGCATCCAGGTTTTCGCGCATGAGTCCGGAAAGTGCATCATAGGTTTTTCCTGCATGTTCATTAATATCAAAAAGCTGCACCAGCTTATCCGATTCAAGAAACTCCGCTCCCCAATACGCAGCTGCGATACCCCGTCCCTGACAATACAATTTTAGCATCAGGTCGGCATGATTGTTCATCTGCGCCCATCCAAACGCGTAAAAAGCATCGCGCGCTGTGGCACCATAAATATGAGGTACTCCGTAATTATCCCAAAGTATCTCAGTTGAATCCGCAGATTCCTGAGCAATGGTAGTGAGAGGTAAAAGCAGGAGAAACAACAAGTATCCAATCCGCAGGAGCAGATAATGCATTTCACAAATTTTTGTGTTCTGAGTTGGGTGCATCTTCAGGTTTCTTTTCCGATTATACCAGAGGAATAAGACGTTTGTGTTTCAAGCGGGCAAAATAAAAGATAAAGGCAAAGCAGGCGAGAGGGATGAAGAATCCGACTGCCATCCCTGATTTGTCGGCAATGGCACCCATGATTGGAGGGCAGAACGCACCGCCGGCAACTGCCATCACCAGGAAGGAAGAGCCTTTTTTGGTGAGTGTGCCCAGTCCGGATATTCCCAGGGCAAAAATTGTTGGGAACATGATGGACATAAAAAAATAACAACTGAACAAGGCTACCACCGATGCGAACCCGAGTCCCATCACAACCAGTACCATCAGGAAGGTATTCACAGCGGCATAGATGCTGAGCAGTTTGTGCGGATTCACAAAGCCCAGCAACCAGGATCCTGTGAGTCGTCCGGTCCAGAAGAGACCCATGCCACCGAAGGCGAGAATAAGAGAGGCGGCCTGTTCAGGATTCTTCGGCATGAATACCTCCCCGAACTTACCCAAATGCTCCATGACCGATGCCACCGGAGCAAAGACATTCGGCACCTCCTCGGTAACATAATTGATAAAAAATGAATTTACTCCGGTCTGGGCTGCCACATAGAGGAACTGAGCTATCACAGCCAGGACAAAATACTTGTGTTTGAAAAGCAACCTGATCGGCGGATTTTCTTCTTTCTCATCAATCGCCGTCTCCCTGATTTCAGGAAGGTGTGTGAAAAAAAATGCCACAGCTACCAAGAGTACAACCGTACCTATTATAATATAGGGAGTCATGAGCGAATCAAATTTCCCGCTGTTCCCGGAATGCTCAGCACCAAAGATCAGCAGCCCTCCGATGAGCGGCCCCAGTATCCAGCCCAGTCCGTTAAATGACTGGGAGAAGTTTATACGCTGGGAGGCAGATTCAGGTGGACCCAGGACAGTGGTATAGGGATTTGCAGCGGTTTCAAGACAGGTGAGGCCGCATGCTATAACAAACAGCGCCACCAGGAAAGGCCAGAAAGCCCCGATACCGGCAACAGGAACAAAAAGAAATGCTCCCGTGGCAAAAAGGATAAGTCCTAGGAGAATACCGTATTTATAGCCGAACCGTTTCATAATCAATCCGGCCGGAACAGCCATCACAAGGTATCCGATGTAGAGTGAAAACTGAACAAAGCCGGACTGTGCCTTCGACACATGCAGGATATTCTGAAAATGCTTGTTCAATACATCCAGCAAACCATGTGCAAACCCCCACAGGAGGAAGAGACTTGTTACCAGGATAAATGGAATGAGGTAGTTTTTACCGTCGCTGCTTTTGATCAGGGAGAGACCTTTTTTTGCTGTATTCATGCTGTTCGTTGCTTCTGGATCTTATTAGCGGACAAATTTTTGTGTTTCATTCCGGAGGGGGGTGTTTTGACGATCCGGGATAATTCCTTATTAATTATTAAGGCAATTCGGTTTATTGAATTTGTATAATCGATTAAGCATATCACTAAAAAAAAATCAGCAGGCTTGTTCATTTCGGATAACCAGGGAAGGACTCAACACGATCCTGGAGGTCTTGCTGGCACCGCCGATGAGGTCCACCAGCAGGCGGAATGATTCTTTTCCCATTTCGACAAGGGGTTGCTGTACAAAACTCAGGGGAGGGTTATGCAGATCGAAGCATTCTCCGCCATCAAAGCCTATGAATCCGAAATCTTCCGGTACATGCAGACAATGCTGCCTCATATAGTATAGTCCGCCGATCGAAAGAGCATTGGTTGCAAATACGAGTCCCTGCCGTTGGTCATTGCGCATGATCTTTGAAAAAGCATTTTCAATATCCTTCTCAAACTGTTCATGTCGTATTTCTTCCACATTACAATTCGCCTTCAGGTTTGCATCTGTCATAGCCTGCATATACCCCCGAATTCGCTCCCTCATGTGAATAAGAGAGGTTTTGTAGGCCATCAGGGTGATATTTTCGTATTTTCTTTCAATCAGTTGTCGGGTGGCTTCGTAGGTAGCCTGGAAATTGTCGAGTATTACATAACTGGTGGATACTTCAGGAAAATACCGGTCGATGAGTACCAGCGGAATTTTTTTTGCCACAAGACCTGCAATCTGGTCCCTTGCCCCGTCACTGGGAACAATAAGGAATCCATCAACCTGGCGGGTTAGCAATGAATTAATGAGATCTTCCGATTTTTTCAGATTCTCATCGGTGCTACCGATAATCACTGTATATCCTATCTCGGCGGCTTCATTCTCGACAATCCGGGCCAGTTGCCCAAAGAAGGGGTTGGCAATGTCGGCAACGATCAAGCCGATAGTCCGGGTGGACTTCATCCTCAGGCTTCGTGCAATCTGGTTAGGCTGATAATTCAATTCGGCAGCCACCTCCCTTATCCGGTTTGCAAGCTCCTTTCCCACCCGCTTCTCCTTTTCCTGCCCATTGATCACATACGAAACCAGGGCAGTGGAAACCCCTACCCTTTCAGCAATATCCTTGAGTGAAACCTTCTTTCGCATATGATTCGTAACTGAAACTTAACCAGAAAATGTTATGGTCTGTCAAAAATATAGATTAATCGTTTAATTTACTTCAAAAAGGAAAAATAAATCCACTCCACTCATTCAATTAATTCTATTAATGCTGATTTCCTGATCTTTAAATCATTCCACCCGGTTCATACCTGAATTGATCTCCTGAAGGAGCAAGGTAAAAGTCTGAAGGCTTTATCGCTGGAATTCATTAAATAAAATGATAAAATCAATATTTTATATATCTGTTTTTCTGATGTTTACATAATATTATCGAATTCTGTCCGGAATATTTGGATAATTTAAACGTTTAAGCTATATTTGTATCAGCTAACTACCCCATTCTGAATTAACCTACTAAAAAAGCAATTCATGAAAAAACATTATTTCTCCGGTTGGGCGGTGTTATTGCTTTTCACGGCAATACTGAGCTCATGTGAAAAAGATCCTCCGGTATGTGATTTCACCTTTGTAGCCGACGGGCTTACAGTGACCTTCACCGCCAATGCCACCAATGCAGACAGCTATGCCTGGGATTTCGGTGATGAGACAACTGGTACCGAAAAGAATCCGGTACACACTTATGCAGCAGCCGGGGATTTTGAAGTGGAACTTACTGCCAAAGGAGAAGGCGGAAGTGACAAAAAGAAACAAACAGTGACAGTCACAGTTGGCCTGGAAGATGTGAAGGTATGGCTTACCGGCGGACCATCTGACAGCGATGGAAAGACCTGGGTACTGAAATCAGAAGTTGTAGATGGTGACGGAGCCTCTGCGGTTGAACCCAGCATGCTGGTGTTGATCCCCGTACCGGCCGACTTCTTCCCCTGGCTTGGAAATGAAGGAAAAGACGGGAAAAAGGATGAATTCACATTTAAATATGATGGTTCCTATTCCATCGAGACAAACAATGATACGGTCACTTCAATCTCCATTTTTGCCTTTGTCAACGGAATTACTGTTCCCAACAGCAACTCTCCCTACGGAACCTGCCGGGCTACCCCGTTCACTGAACCTGCCGGGGCTACCTGGACGCTGGGTGAAGAGGATTTTGTAGTGGATGCCATCACCAATCCTTCGGATGTGAATGTTCCTCCCACCCATGCCAATGCAACCTTTACAGGGAAAAGATGGCTCTCCTTCTCCGCCGGTGCATTTTTCGGTTTCCTCGATTTTACTACCAGCGGTCCCACCAGCAAGGTGATCATCAAATCCATCTCTCCCACCGAGATGAAAGTGGCCCTGATGGTCTGCATGTACGGCGCAGCAGCACAACCAGGGGGCATCGCCTACGCCAATTTGCCCACCCACCTGTATCATATGACCTTTGTTGCAAAATAATCAGGTCAGGTTTTAGTCGCTTCAATGATGCTGGTTACCTGAGGAACACCCCTCCTGTAACCAGCTCTTTTTTTCCACCCGGTTCATTGTAAGCTTTATTTTCATCTACTTTTGAGTTCCTTTATCCCTTCACTGATTTAGATATGAAAAAATTCTGCATCTTTCTGCTATATGCAGGTCTCCTGCACAGCAATCACGGAAATGCACAGTCCCCTGCCCTGCAGCACGGCAAAAACGAAGTCAACATCATCGCGAGCGATGGAGTGAACCTGAGCACCGATGTCTTTCTGCCTCGCGGAAAAGGCAAATTCCCTGTGGTCCTTGTGCGAACACCCTATAACAAAAATGCGGAAGCCTGGATGGGGAAAGCTTTTAACCTGTTTCACATTGCAGTGGTTGTGCAGGATGTGCGTGGCAAATACAAATCAGGAGGCAGCTTCTATCCCTTCGTCAATGAGCGGGCCGACGGATTGCAAACGCTTCGCTGGATACGACAACAGGAATGGTGCAACGGCCGTGTGGCCGGGTGGGGAGGAAGCTATGTGGGATTTACACAATGGGCCATTTCCGACTCCCTTGATTTTCTTACTCTGCTGCTCACCGGAGCCAAACTCTACGATTTCGTTTATCCGGACAGTCTTTTCTCCCTGCAGACGGCCTATACCTGGGGTACCATCAATGCTGCAAAGGAAGCGAACAATATTCCGAAAGAAAAACTGGACAAGGCCATCCTGACCCTTCCGGTTTCCATGGCCGATGATTCCGCTGTGAAGGATATCGATTACTATAATGACTGGATCCGGCACAACAGCTATGATGAATACTGGGCGAAACTGGATTTTCGTGGAAAAACCCAGGCACCCGTTCTTTCCATGGCAGGCTGGTACGATCTCTTCCTCAAGGCGCAGATAGCCGATTTCGAAGCACTGGCTGACAGGAATTCTCCTGCGAGCCGGATGGTGATTGGTCCCTGGTGTCATGGGAAACAGGGGGAAGAGAATACCTATGGAGGAGAGAAAAAAACCGGAAAATCCACTCAGATTTTCTCATATGTTAAAGCTTACCTGAAGGGCAGAAAAACGAAACTTGGATCGCCATTAAAGGACAGCCGGTACAACCTGTTCATCATGGAGCGAAACGAATATGTTGGATCAGATTGCTGGCCTCCGAAAGAATCAAGTCTTATCCCCTTTTACCTCGCCGAGGGCAATCAATTATCGCAAAAGGTACCCGAAGAAAACAAAAAGTTAGAATACAGGTATTCACCCGCTGATCCCTATCCGAGTCACGGGGGTACCGCGCTGGGTGACGGAGTTGGTCCTGCACGGCAGAATGCGAATGTGAACCGTACCGACCAACTGGTGTTTGAATACAGCATTGTTGCTGAACCACTCATCCTGCTCGGACCTGTCTCGGCACGGCTTTGGGTATCGAGTTCCGCTCCCTGCACCGATTTCATTGTTTGCCTGCAGGACGAATTCCCGGATGGTAAGATCATCAACATTCAGGAAGGGGGAGCGAAGGTACAGGTGCAGGGAGCCGATCCATGTGAGCGGGAGATCTCCGTATGGGCCACGGGCTACCAGCTGAATCCCGGACACAAATTGCGGGTAGTGATCAGCTCCTCCTGGTTTCCAAGGTTCAACCGTTCCCTGAATACTTGTGATCCGGCATTCAGTGCAGTGAATATGCAGGATGCAACTCAGATTATCCATACCGGTCCATTGACTCCTTCGGCAGTTTACCTGCCGGTTTATACGATGAAGTCGAAGTAAACTGGAATAAAAATGATTAAATCATTCCCTTGACAAACCGTTTACACAGTTCGTTTGCGATTCAGTTTAGATAAATATTAGAAGGAAGCTATCCTGGAATGAATTTCTTCCCTTTCTGCTTTAATGTATTTTGTGAATCTTTTCTGGTAATGCACAGATTGCTTCGCAAGCTCGCAATGACACTTCCGATGATGCACGCATGAGAAACGGCGGAGCCGTTTCTCATGCGTCGTAAAGACGTCATTGCGAGAATCCACTCCAATAAGATGAAGAAAAAATGAAGTTGACATATAGTGAGCCGGGAATCGGGCTGGTTTTGTCATCCAGAGCCCGAGGAACGAGGGCGAAGGATCTGCGAGTTGGCATTATTTGCATTTACCCCACGCGCAGATGCTTCGGGTGCGCTCCCCTGCAGACCACCTCGCTGCACCCTCTGCATGACAAAACGCCTGGCTCGCTATTGGCTTTCAACATATTTAAATACAGTATATTAATGAACTATGTCATTATAAGCTTGCGAAGCAATCTGCCAAATCAAGGGAAATTTACAATCAGGCTGTTAATAATCCTGCCTTCCCTCTTCTCCCCACACGGTCCACCGTCACCAACGAATACTCCTTGCCCTTCTTTATCCCCATGAACAGGAAGGGTTTTTTGCCGGTCTGGGGTTCGTGTTTTAATTCTCCCAGTTTTTTTCCACCCGCACAGATCTCAAATTTTTTGATGGGCTCATCACTTGCAACGGCTGCATCCCATGCCATTACATCCCCTGTGCACGTACATTCCCCTGTGCCGGTAGCCGAATGAATTCACTGCGGTGAAGGGTGAATAGTTGCTTGCCAAAAAAAAATAAATTCGCTATTGCTCTCAATACTTTGAAGAATATATTTTCAAGAACATCATTCTTACAATTACTCAATTTTCAAAAGTAATTCCCGGGCATACTCACTGCCATTTACCTGCAGACATAGCAGGTATACTCCCGAAACCAGGTTGGTTGTTTTGTAATCCAACTCCTTGATTCCATCGGGGAGAAAGGAATGAAGGATTGTCTCCAGTCTCTGCCCCTGCAGATTATAAAGAGAAAGAATTGCCATCGATGGCTCGTCAAGCCCAAAACTAAGATGCAGGCTACTGGTACAAGGATTTGGAGAGACATCCAATGCCAACGGTTTAGGATATCGGGGCTCAGAAAGGTATGTGTAATCCTCATTCACAAAATCCTGCAGCCAGAGGTACATCAACTCCTCATTGATATCCAGATGTTCATGACCTCCATTGAAGGAATTAAAACTGGTATGTTCATTTCCTGCCTCATTGAGCAAGTTATATGCCTGCAGGTTCACGTCAAAGAGACCGTCCTGCACACCCACCACAAAGTAGGTTGGTATCTCTTTCAATTGCTGAATGGTTTCATCTGCGAGGGTACTCACATTGCCGTACCAGAGCGCTGCAGCCTCGAGTCCAACAGCAGCCCACAGGTTGGGATGACGTGATGCGATGTACCAGGCTCCATAACCACCCATGGAATGTCCAAGTATATACTGCCGCTGCAGATTAATCTCAAAAAGCTGCTGCACTGCATTCCTGCACTCCAGGATGTCGGCCTCGGAGACACCTTGGTACCAGAGGTTACCGCGCCCCCAGGGGAATACCAGGTATCCATCCTCGTAGGCAGTTGACTGGTTGGGGGCTTTCAGAAAATACCTGCAGAGAAAATCGATGGGCTCATCCGTATCGCTGGCAAGTCCATGCAGGTGAATATACAGCGGATAAGCAATCTCCGGATCCCAGTAAGCCGGCAGGCGCAGGGCTGCAAAGGACAGTTGCCCGTCGGTGGGGGAAGTCCATGCGATGAGAAGAGGAAATTCACGCTGAAGACAGGATGCAAAATCACGCCGGTTTGCGAGGGCCCTCTCGATGCAGAAAGAATCGTATGTATTTCCGAGCACAGCGGAATCATGTGCCGTGAGGAACTCCCGGGTTTCGAGCACCTGCAAAAACCAACTGCATGACTTCTGGAAGAGCTCGTTACCGGGACGCAAAGCCAGTACTGACAAGGAATCCTTCAGGGCCTGTACCTTGTCCACTCCCTCCACATCGGCAAGCCTGTTGGTTTGCGCCAATCCTGGAAGACTGAACAGAAGTCCTCCGACAAAAAAAGCCTGAGTGATTTTTTTTAACACAATGCACATGACCATGGAATCAGAAATGAACTTTTGCTGCCAGGAGTAAATTCCCCTGTTCAAAGTTAATCATTTTCATGCCCCAACGCCAGTCAATCCCCCCTTCAAATCCTGCGGGGGAAGATAGTAGGGTGCGCCTAAACCGGGCCATAAAACGTTCGGACTCATTCTGCCCTAATGTAAGCCTTTTTTAACCGGTAACCAGGTTAGCAGGCCTCAGCCTGGCTGTTGCAGGAAATAAAACCGGGCTTGCCAGGCTTTCGGTTCAGGGGTGCAATGTTGGTTCCATCTCCTTGTATTTATACCTTTTTTCATTTTCTTTACATAAACCGAAAAAAGCAACAGGTTTTCCGGATCAAAATCCAGACGATATGAAAGAAAACATTTTTGATTTGGTAGCCGAAAAGGCCAGGCAGCACCCCAAAAGGGAACTGTTCCGGTTCCGAAAGGGAAACAGCCAGGAATACGGAAGCATGAACTGGGAGGAGATGTCAAATTCCTGTCATCAGGTATCGCGTGCCTTATTATCCCTTGGGATCGGACCCGGATCAAAAGTCGGGATCTTTAGCGAAAACTGTCCCCAATGGCTGATCGCCGATATAGGTATACTTGGTATCCGGGCGGTCAGTGTTCCCCTGTATGCCACTTCTTCGGCATATTTGTTGGATATGATTGCCGCTGAAACGGAAATGAGTATGCTTTTTGCCGGAAACCAGGAGCAGTATGAAAAAGCCGTTCACCTGCAGCAGCAAACACATAGTCTGAAATACATTGTTGTATTCGATGTCGATGTTCCCCTGGTAAACGAAAGCAGTATGCACTGGAAGCAATTCCTTTCCCTGGATAAGGAAAATGCTTTTCAATCGAAACAGTCAGGCATACTTGAGGAATCAAAGCCCGATGACCTCGTTACCATCATTTACACCTCCGGAACAACGGGTGATTCAAAAGGAGTCATGCTCACCCATGCCACCTTCTTTTACACCTTTAAAATTCACGATGAACGACTGCTTGTTACCGAAGCGGATGTTTCCTTGTCCTTCCTCCCGCTAAGTCATGTCTTCGAACGCCTGTGGTCCTATTATATGCTGTACCATTCCGCCGTGAATGTTTTCATCAATAATCCGAGGGATGTGATCGTGCAAATGTCGAGGGTCAGACCTACCGTGATGTGCACCGTTCCCCGCTTCTTTGAAAAAACCCGCGAAGGAATCGAGCTGGAAATGGTGAAATGGCCAGCAATAAAAAGAAGCATATTCCAATGGTCTGTAAAAACAGGCATGCATTTTTCGGAGTATCTGAGCAAAGGTCAGAATCCTCCCTTGGGGATCAGCATGAAACGTGCAGTTGCAAATCTTCTGGTGCTTAAAAAACTGCGGGGCATTTTTGGTGGGAATATCCGTTTCATGCCCTGTGCCGGGGCTGCCGTCAATCCCTCCCTCCTGCGTTTTTTCCATGCTGCAGGAATATTTGTGAATTATGGCTATGGAGCTACCGAAACATCAGCCACCGTGTCCTGTTTCCGGAGCGACCGCTACGACCTGGATACCTGTGGCACGATCATGCCGGGCATTGAAGTGAAAATCAGCGATTCAGGTGAAATACTCATCAAAGGGAAAAACACCTTTACCGGGTATTACAGGCAACCCGAAGAATCTGCCAAATCCCTGGCGGATGGATGGTACCACAGCGGCGATATCGGGTATATCAATGCACAGGGTGATCTGGTAATGACGGACCGGATGAAAGAACTGATTAAAACCTCCGGCGGAAAATTTGTTTCCACCCAGAAAATAGAACTGCTTCTCACACAGGATCCCTGCATTGACCAGACTGTTGTTTTTGGTGAAAAAAGAAAATTCGTTTCAGCACTTATCGTTCCATCTTTCGAAATCCTGAAGGCAGAAGTAACGGCTATGGGCATCGCGTGGACCAATCCTGAGGAGATTCTGAAGAAAAAAGAAGTTATTGAGTTTTACGCTAAACGTATTGACAACATCCAAAAGGATTTTCTTCCCTATGAAAAGGTGATTAAGTTTTTGCTGGTTGCAGAACCCTTCACCATTCAGAACGGTTTGCTCACCAATACCCTGAAAATAAAGAGGAGTTTATTGGAGGAACGCTACCGCATGCAGATAGAGTCGATGTATTCAGCGTGACAGGCGCCAGCGACGGTGGGTCCACAACCAGTTCTCCGGTTTTTTCACGATCACCGATTCGAGTTTGCGGGCATAAAGTACGGTGAGTTTCCCCTCGGGAAGACTCCCCGGATCTGTGGTGAGGAAGGAAAGTTCTACATGGTAATAACCTCTTTTTACCCGTTGCACATCGATGTAAAAAACGGGGAGCTCATGCAGACGAGCATGTTTTTCAAGTCCGTGCAGGAAAGGGGTGTCCCTGTTTAAAAACTGTATCCAGTAGGCCTTATGCGCGTATTTTTTGGGCATCCCCTGGTCGGAAGCCATCAGAAAAACAGTGCTCCGATCCTTCCAATCCAGGAAAGTCTGGCTGGTATTTTCGATGGAGGCTAAGGTAGTTCCATACCTGGCCCGGCTCCATCGCACAAAGCGATCGATATACTGATTACTTAACGGCTTATAAAAACCAACAATCTTGAAATCCGAATACAGGCAGGACGATAAGGTACCCCATTCCCAGTTGTTATAGTGCCCGGTAACACCAATGAGGCTCCTGCCCGAAGCGAACAAGGGCCCCAGCAGCTCAGGGTTAAGGATCCGGTGGCGCTTCAACACCTGTCTCCTGCTCATCGTAAAAGCCTTGATTCCTTCCAGCAACACATCGGAGATGTTCCGATAGATTCCCCATGTGAGCTTTTTCAATTCAGCAGGTGGTAATTCACCAAACGATCCCTGCAGGTTGGACAGAACAACGCTTTTACGGTAGGCCATTATCTTGTACAATACAAAGGCAACCAGATCGGACAGCAAATACATCAGGGGAAATGGAAGGATGCCAACAAAAACTACCGCAAGGAAAAATAAAAACGTGCCGAAAAGTGCCATGGAGAAGTAGTACCTCTTAATTCACCGGCAAGATAAAAATATTTGAACTTATTTATGCAATTGCTAAAAATTGATACTTTTTTGCCTACCGGCAGTCTTACCCCTTTGCTCGTCCAAAGGGGTAAAGCCCCAAAAGACGCCGGAAAATCCAACCGGGATCTTTTTGCTTATCGCACATTCCAGCCCGAACAAGGGCCGCAAAAAATCCCGGTTCGCTCATTTTCCGGGGAGCCCTCGCTCATGGCTTGTTTTGAGAATGTGTTTTGTGAAAGGCCATTGAAATGGCCCATGTGCATAAGAAATTAATTCAATTTCACTGAACTTTAAAGTTGATAAGAAATCATCTTCCTGTATGTATCTCAAATTAAATTTAAACCTGATTTATTCATTAGAAACACCTTTAGGGTGTGCAATAATGAATTACTAAGGATTACTCCGACAAAATCAAATTATCCTCCGCAGTTCTCAATAGGAGGGCGTGTAATCATGAAACATTTATTTCTTCACCCTCCAGTTTCCGTCCTCTCCACGTTCAATCTCTTCGAGAGTAAGCACGCGGGGACTGTCATACAGGGCCTTTACTTTTTCGGGTGCATTGTACACATTGGCAAAGTAACCCCAGACCATGAACCAGGTCCAGTTGGGTTGTGCATGCAGGATACTGTCGGTGGGCACCTCCCCCACCTCGCCCAGTGCGATGGGTTTTCCTTCTCCCAAGATGATCAGTTCATCCTGGTGACTTTGTTGGTAATCGCTGCGGTATACATCGGCTGCGAGGATATCGACGGTTGAAGGGTCCGGGTAAAAATCCCGGTAGGCAAAAGCCTCATCGCCCTTGATGTCGCGGGGGGCATTGGCATCCCACACCCACAAAAGATTATTGAGTTTGTGAACTTCTGTAAAATACCGGTACTCCATCTCCCAGAGCTTTGCAAACCTACCCTCGCGCAGGTTGCACCACCAGAACCAGACCCCGTTCATCTCGTGGTAGGGCCGCCATAAAACGGGGATATGCGCATCACGGAGCTGTGCAAGGTATTTCGCCACTCCGTCGGCTTGTTTTTTCCATGCGGTATTAAGGGCAGTTCCTTCGGTGGTCATGGAGTCGATGGTGGCCTTTGAGGGCCGGTTCTCAAAGGCCCAGATATCGCTGCCCATGCAGCTGTCGCCGGAGGTGGGGAAACAGCGGTGCCACATCAGCGTGATGATCTTGCCTTTGGCATGCTGACCTTTGGCCTCATCCACCAGCGACTGCCGGAGCTCATCGGCGGAGCGCCCGTTGAATCGCAGGGAATCTGTGGGATCGCTCAGGTTCATGGGACCGCAATGGTGCACACCGTCTGCTCCCTCCACGGCAGCGATAAAACTGAAGTCGGCGCCCCACACGGCAGGCTCCTTGCCGGTAATGGCGAGGACAATGCTGTCATAACGATCTCCCGAGCTGGTAAAATTGTGCTGTCCGGCGAGGGTATATTTTCCCTGGATGGAATAAATAAACTCAAGCAGTTGGCGCGCTTCGGGGGAGGCGGAAAGATTGACGGGGTGGTGGGGATCGGGATGGTGGCAGGCGGAAAGCAGTGTAACCAGTAAGACAAAACAGATTTTTTCCTTCATATATGAAAAGTTCACTCTTACAAACTTAAATTGACCCTAAAATCGGACCTGAAGTTTCAAAATTTTCTTATAGTTCGTACTCTTACAGATTCGCTTTTTGAAAAATACGCATAATCTCCTGTATACATAAGTATTGCCCAGACATAACCAAGTTGGTATTCAGTGGAGGTCCAATAATATTCAACAAAATCGAGAGGTTTTGTGCGCTCATCTCCATCACACAAGAGTGCTTTTTCAATTTCAAACCTGGTATGGTACAGTTTATCCCATTCCAGATAGGAGGGCAAGTACCAGTCAGAAAAAAACCCGGTACCATAGTCATCGTTTATATAATCGAGGCACACCTGCGCTGCGCTTTTGGTATGATTCTTCTGAGCGACAATAAACTTACAATTTTTTTCTCCATCCCATAAATTTTTTGCAGAATCTCCAATTATTGCTTTCACATTGCTCCACAAGGTGTCCGTACTCACATCCACCAGGCTGCATACGAGACCATGTGCACCGGTATGGTCAATATAAAATACAACTCCCCCTGCGAAAAGTTCTCCGATATAGTGTTTCCCAACGTTTGAAGAGTTTGCGTAAATTATATATGGATTACCCGCGGTACCCGACCCTGAAATTTCAATGTTGTTTCCACTCAGAATTTTGGTCTCTGAACCATCTGTTACAGGTTTATTGCTTAAATCATTGTAATCCCCGGAGAACCCGTTACCAGCCTCTTTGGCATAATTGGCATATATGGCATATGGTACGGTTAACAACTGGCTGGTTCCCATCTCCACTTCGTTAACCCATATTTTCAAATAGAATGGCCCATTTGCCCAGTCAATACCACTGGGAATAGGCACTACTTCGCCAATCACCAAGTTGACCACCCCAAACTCATTTGTAGTTTTACTTTGTGTTTCCAGGTAAAGAGGAGTGCTGGTGATATTCCCCTGCAATATCCCCACCTGGATATTGACAGTTTCATTGGCTTTAATAGCTCCTGAAGCATCCCGTATCACAGCCTGATAATTAAATTTTGTTGGTGCCTGGGAGTATCCGCTGGCAACAGTAACTGTAATTAATAATAGGGCTATTATGCTCTTTTTCATGTCTTTGTGATTAGAACAAATAAAAATACCAATTTAATGGATATAAAATCATTTTATCTGGGAATATAGAATACAATGCATGGAATAAATATTAGTGAGTGAGTTCTCACAAAAGATGATTTGATTTAACCATGTTGGAGTTGTAATGTTTCAGGAACGCTTTTTCCTGGCGGATTACGAAGCGTGATAACGGGGGAGACCTCAGAAGAACCCCTGGGGCTAGCGCCCTTGGGGGTTATTTTTTTATATACTTGCTGCAAGCGAGCTTCCGCAAGTATATAAAAAAATAACCCCCACCGCTATCGCGGCAGGGGTTCTTCCTGAGGTCTCTGGCGGATTTGAACCGCCGTAAACGGTTTTGCAGACCGCTGCCTAGCCACTCGGCCAAGAGACCCTTTGCAAAGCCGGTGACGGAAATGCTCCCCGGCTTCGGGAGGGCAAAGATAATCCTTTTTTTTTAATTACCAGATACCCGCTTACCCGCTTGCTTTAGAACAACGACATCCCTCTGATTTCTTCAAAAAAATACCAATTTCCCTAAACTTTGCCTACCTTTATTCACCTAACGGTAGGTGTTGAATTTCTCCTGAGCCATGAATGCTGTAAGCTACCTGGTACTTTTCAATTCCTGCATCACAGGGTTTCTCTTCCTGTACTCCCTCCGTTTCAGGCATACTCCCGGCTCCAGAACCTTCACCCTGCTGATGCTCGCGGTTACGATCTATTCCTTTGGATATACCTTCGAACTCTCCGGGCAAACCTACCAGGTGATGCGTACCTGGCTCAGTATAGAATATGCCGGTATTTCCTTTATCCCTGCCCTCTGGCTGATATTTGTCCTGCGCTACCTCCGGTTGAATGAGTGGACAACACCCTTCTGGCTTGCCGTCTACCTGGGTATTTCCTTTGTCACACTGGCACTCAATCTCACAAACAGCTTCCATCACCTGTTCTACAAAGATGTACAGGTGAGCAACCAGGGTGCCTTCCCTGTTCTTATTCTCACCAAAGGCATCTGGTACTGGGTGCATATGATCTGGTTCAACCTGGTAGTGCTCATCAGTACCATCCTGTTCATAAATAAACTGATCGGTACACCACAGCTTTACAGAAAGCAGTATCAGCTGATGCTCCTCGGCACCCTTGCTCCATGGCTTACCAATACCATGTACATTGCAGGACTGGGCCCGGCAGGTATTGACCTCAATCCCTTCGGTGCCATGATCACCGGCTTGCTCTTTGGCTGGGGAATCTTTTTCTACCAACTGTTCGACGTGGTTCCCGTGGCCCTTGAAAATGTCTTTTCCAGCATGCGTGACGGGGTGATCCTCCTGGACCGGATGAAGCGAATCCTTAATTTCAATCCTTCCGCACGCAAGATCATTGGTATTATCTCGGATCGTTCCATTGGTAATCTGCTTTCAAAAGAGATAGAGGATTTCCCTGAATATGCGGGGATCCAAAAAGTGCTGGAATCGGATACAAGCGATTTACCGCTTGTGCTGAACGACCCTCCCGGTTTCTTTCACCTGAGCCTTACCCCGGTGAAGGATGCAAAAACAAGAATCATCGGATACCTGTTGATGATCACCGATGTCACATCACAAAAGGTATCCGAAATGTCACTCCTGGAAAATGAGCAGGCCCTGCGTGAACTCAATACCACCAAGGACAAGCTTCTGTCTATCATGGCGCATGACCTTCGAAGCCCCTTCAATATGATCCAGAGCCTGGTAAGCCTCTACCAGGAACGCGATTACCTCCTCAACCAGCAGGAAACTGCAGAACTGCTGGGCTACCTGCACGATGCTTCCATACACGGAAGCACCATACTCGAGAATATGCTGCTCTGGACACGCGCCCAAACCGGGAAACTGGAATTCAAACCCATGCTGCTCAATTTTTCTAAACTGGCACAGGAGGTTCTGGATGGCATGAAGACTGCAGCCCTCAAAAAAAATATCCGTTTAAAAGCAGATATTCCCACCGACAGCCATATACTGGCAGATAAGAATATGCTGGGCACTGTATTGCGGAACCTGGTGATGAATGCAATAAAATTCACCGGTGAAGGTGGAACGGTGGGATTGGCTTTCTCTGAGCGTTCTGAACATTTCATCATTGAAGTATCAGATACAGGTATAGGAATGGAGCCAACTGAAATTGAAACGCTGTTCTCTGCTACTGCGACCATCTCGAAAGCCGGAACACATGGCGAAAAAGGAACCGGTCTCGGCCTGCTGGTCTGCCATGAGTTTATCGCCTTGCACAAAGGAAATATCCGCGTGGACAGCGTGCCGGGAAAGGGAAGTATTTTCAGAATCACCTTGCCAAAACCCAATTTAACCCAAACTCAATAATTAAATCCTAAAACAATGAAAACAAAAAAAATCATTTTCCTGCTTTTTGCTCCAGTCCTTTTCAATTCAATCTCATTTGGTCAAATTCAAAGAGGAGCCCTGCTCACCGGGAGTTCGGCTTCATTTTACCATGCGGTGAAGCCTACAAAATATACCACTTACAATATTTCGCCTGACCTTGGAATACTGGTAACAGACAACCTGGGTGTACTCGGTGAATTGTATGCCGGTGGTGGCCACGCAGAAGACTTTGATCAATTCGGATTTGGTGGATACCTCTCACTCCGGTTCTATCCGGTGCCGGGAGAACAGGCGGCCTTCTTATTTTACCGTACCGGAGGGGGGTACAACAGTGTAAAATCCAGCTCCGATTACAGCTATGAAAGTTATGATTTTATTCCCGGATTAGGATTGGACATTTTCCTCAATGAACATGTGGCTGTGGAGGGTCAGCTTGGATATGATTTCGGGGTAAACAACAATAACGGCTCAAAAAATAAAACACAAGACCTCTACCTTACCATCGGCTTACAGGTGTTCTTCCACCTTGAATAAGTTCCGGACTATTTTGCAAAAAACCATTCAAGGGGCTCGTCGATGAGCCCCTTCCAGTTTCCCCAGGAATGCCCCTGGTTGACCTCGGTATACTTCAGCGGGTAGCCCTTTTTTATCAGCACCTCCCGCATGTCTCGTGCCCTGGCTTCCGTATCATGCATCACTCCCGTACTCATATAGATCCTCAGGGGAAGAAGCGGTGATTCTGCATATTGCCTGATTATTTCCTTGTCGAAGGCGGGAGAATGAATGGCGATGAGTCCGAACACCCCGGGACTTTGAGCACCGAAAAATGCTGCGGCCCATCCGCCGAGGGAGGTACCCAGGATCATGCGTGAACCAGGCACCCCATCGGTCCTGTACACCGAATCGATGTGCGGAACGAGTTCCTGGCAGATACATTTAACAAAACGCGGATTCCCGGTATATTCCTTCATCCTCCTGTTATTGGCCGGATTTCCGGGTTCGCGTGGATCAATAAATACCGCGATAACCGGCCGAATAATCCCCTTTCCGATGAGATTATCCAGCACTTGTACCATCGCCCCCTTTTGCGCATCGGCATATTCATGACCATCCAATACATATACAACGGGCAATCCGGTAAGTCGTTCATAATTCTTCGGCAGATAAACACAATAGTTCATATCGTATCCCAGCAGCCTGCTTTCTAAAAGGATATTCCCTGAGAGGCTGCCCTGTGAAACTGTACTGTCATAGACAGTCTCCCATGGAACAACGTATTCAGGCATGCATAATTCAGAATTTCCACCAAAACCTGACTCCTGATGATGATTATTGCCCGGATCAAGTATCCAGTTTTTATGATTGATAACAATCTTGTAATCGAGTCTTGCATCTGCCGGAAACTGTTGTTTCATGATCCACAGGTTTCCGCTTCCTGAAGACCTTCCTGAAAAACTTTTGGCATCAGGATCCCATCCGTTGAAATCACCTGCCCAGGAAACAGACTCGGCAGCTCCATAGTAAATAAACAATACCGAATCGGCAAGCCGGAATGGTATCAGATGACTGTCCCGCAACCTTTCATACAGTTCGTGCAGTAAAAACTCCCCTCGTTCCTTCGAGGGATTCCCGGCCAGGCTGTCGATTGTTTTTTCAAGCCGGGCGATGGATGTAAAAGTTGTGATGGACTGTACCTGTCCCTGAACACCAGCAGGGGAAAGGAAAAACCAACACACAACTCCTGTGAGCCAAAACAGCTTTTTCATCATTCTTTGGATTCATATTGTTTAAGGCAGGCCGGGCAGAGACAGCCGGAATATTCGTTTAACAGACGCACCATGTCCTTTTTGTGGATCTTATACGACTCGCACCAGCAGTCGTCTTCCCCCCTGCACAGGAAAAAATTCCCGCAGGAAGGACAGCGCTTGAGAGTTCCCTTTTTCTGCATCCTGTTAGCGGCTCATGGTGATGCTGACAGCCTTCACCTTTCCTCCTACCGGGGGATTAAGTTTTGAAACTTTTACAGTGGCTTTCCGGATCCCTCCCAGTTCCTCATGCAGAGCACCCAAAATCCGGCCTGCAATATGTTCCAGCAGGTGGGATTTTTTCTGCATCTCCCGTTTCACGATGGCATAGGCCGTCTGGTAATTCACCGCATCCTTCAGGTCGTCCGTACCCGAAGGGATCTCCATGTCGGTTTCGAGGGAGAGGCTGACAATAAAATGATTTCCTACAATCTGTTCTTCCTTAAAATGCCCGTGGTAGGCATAGAATTCCATATCTTCCAGTTCGATGTGTCCCATAAAGCAATTCCTTTGAAAATACCCTGCAAAGGTATTTTGTTGTTTGGGATTTGCATCATATTCCATTTTTAATGCACATTTGTATACCTGATCCGTTCCGGAAAGCATTTTTTCAGGCTTCACTGCCCCTTGACCCTCACTCCGCCAGCATAGTTGATCTCCGGAATAAAATCTATCCGGTGCAGAACAGTCGCTAAAAGAAAACAGTTGATCCTATGACACTCCCGCTGCAGGACCGGGAAATGTTGAACAGCCTAAGGAACGGAGATCTCCGGGCCTTTCGTGAATTTTTCAATCACTGGTATCCGGTTTTGTACAGGTTTTCCTATAAACGGGTCCAGGATCCCGAGGCATGCCGCGATCTCATGCAGGATGTATTCCACCATCTCTGGGAAAAGCGCGCAGAGCTTAATATCCGGGATTCGCTGACTGGTTACCTTTTCGGAATGGTGCACCATGCCTGTCTCAATCACCTCCGAAGCAAAAAGACCGGATGGGAAAAAAACCGCTTCCTGTGGGACACGTTTAACCCGGATCCTGAGACCAGCACCGATGCTGAAGACGGATACGATCCTATATACCTGCATGAAACGGAAGAACTCATTCGCAACGAGGTGGATAAGCTTCCAGAAGAGTGCAGGAAGATATTTCTTCTTTCGAGGTTCAGAGGTCTCAAAACCAAGGCCATTGCCGAACTGCTCTCCCTTTCACCAAGAACTGTAGAAACACAGATTTACAGAGCTTTACATTTTCTCAGGGAAAACCTGAAGGGAAAAATCTGAATTTTTCGGAATTGCTGTAAGTAGTTTTTCCACCCCGGGTTCCTAATATATTGTCAAGTGAACAATAATGGAACCCGAAGAACCCATCAAAGACCTGTTTCTGCGTTTTCTGGAAGGGGATGCCCTTAGCCCTGAGGAAACGGAGCTATTGAAAACCTACCTTCAAACCCATTCCGGGTCAAAGGAAATACTTGCATCTTATCACCGGTTGTGGATTGCCAGTTCAGCAGACTACAGCGTACAGCCCGGGCAGATAAATGCCGAGTGGGAGAAACTGGAAAAGAGGATTCTTGAAACCTCTTCTTCAGGGAAATCAAGGATCCTTATGTTGCGCCGGATATCTGGTATTGCTGCCAGCCTCCTGCTCGGGATTGGACTAGGCATCGGGGCATATACCCTGTATGCCGGCCGGTGGAACAACCCCCAAATTGTTCAGTCAATCGATGTACCCCTGGGTTCACGGTCTACCATAACGCTTGCTGACGGAACAAGGGTTACCCTGAATGCCGGATCAAAGCTTATCCCCGATCCGGACTTCGGTAAAAAGAACCGGGAGGTGTTGCTGGAAGGTGAAGGGTATTTTGTTGTTGCACACGATCCATCACGTGTATTCCGCGTAAAAACTGCCAGGCTGGTGGTGAATGCTTACGGAACAATTTTCAATGTGAAAGCCTATACAGGAGAAAAGAGTGTCGAAACAACACTCATCGAAGGATCAGTGGGTGTTCAGGTGAAGGACGGTCGTCACCAACAGGTATACCTCAAACCCGGGGAACAGGTGACCCTTTACAAGAAGGAGAAAACTGCGGTAAAAGTAGACCAGCCCAATGAAAAAGTTGCATCGCCCGTTGGAAAACCTGAAAGGCTGATCATAAGCCACAGTGTGGATACCATTCTATTTACCTCCTGGATTTCCAACCGGCTGGTGATTGCCGGCAAACCCATGCAAGAACTGGCTGTTGTGCTCGAACGCAGGTACGATGTGCATTGCGAGTTTGACGACCCATCCCTCTGTGAGTTGCGCTTTACAGGAACCATCGAAAACGAAACCATAGAACAGGTGCTGGCAGCCATCAAATTGTCCTCTGCCATTGACTTCCGTGTAGACGGACGTGAAATCATGCTTTTCAGAAAAAATCAGACCTCAGATAAAACGAATTAAAAGCAGGCACATGAGAAATAAACCATCCAAAACAATCAGGTTTGTATTGTTTGTTGTGCTATTGGCACTTCTCCCGGGAGTGCTACCGGCACAAACAGAGAAAATCACCCTGCCATCGCGGAGCAAGCAGGTTACAGACATTTTCAAACTGGTGGAAAAGGAATTGGGCTACCGTTTCTTTTACAATGACGATGTGGTCGGACAGAACCTCGAAATCCTTTTTAACAGGCCGGAGATGACCCTCGGGGAGATCCTCGCCGAGATGAACAAGCAAACCGGGCTGGAGTTCAAGATCATGGAAGACAAGCTGGTGGTAGTGAGCCGTGCACAGGCTGCGCAACAGGGCACTATTACCGTGAAGGGAAATGTGACTTCGGCATCCGACGATTCCCCGCTACCGGGTGTGAATGTAGTGCTCAAGGGCACCACAAATGGTGTGGTCACCAATCTCGATGGGGATTTCCAGATCAATGTTCCGGCTGACGGGATACTCACCTTTTCATTTGTTGGTTTCCTTTCGGAGGAATTACCTGTACAGGGCAAAGACAAGATCGAATTGACGATGGTGGAAGATATCATGTCGCTGGACGAGGTGGTGGTGACTGCGCTGAACATTAACCGTACCAAAAGTTCCCTGGGCTATTCCATCTCAACGGTTAGCGGGGACGAAATCAATACCGCCAAAGAAAATAATGTCATCAACACTTTATCAGGGAAAGTTGCAGGCCTGCAGATCTCCCGTTCTTCAACAGGAGTCGACGGTTCAACCCGTGTCATTCTTCGCGGTGTTTCCTCCATCCTGAACGACAATCGCCCGTTGGTGGTGATCGATGGTATACCGGTGGATGCAGGCCATGGAGGTGGCGGTCGCTGGGGTGGAAAAGATAACGGGGATGCCCTTTCGGACATCAACCCGGATGATGTGGAGAACATCTCCATCCTCAAAGGCGCCGGAGCTGCCGCTGCCTACGGATCACGCGGGGCAAACGGCGTAATCCTGATCACCACCAAGAAAGGAAGCATGAAGAAAGGGCTGGGTGTATCACTCAATACCAGCTACAACCTGGAAACACCGCTCCTGTATCCGGATTTTCAGAATATTTACGGGCATGGAGCCTACGGACAATACCCCTCCTCGATCCCCGATATAGGATTTCCCTGGGGCTGGAGCTGGGGACCAAAGATGGAAGGTCAACTGTTGCCCGATATCAAGGGAGGTCTCTCTCCCTTCTCTCCTCAGCCCGACAACTATCGTGATTTCTTTCGTACGGGTTCTTCATTCATCAACACCCTTGCCCTGGAATCAGGTACAGAAACGTCCTCTGTGCGGGCATCATTTACCAACCAGAACAGCAGTGGTATCCTGCCTTTGAATGATCTCAAAAGGCAAACCATCAACCTGCGTGGATTCGCGAAAATGGGCAGGCTTCTCGAACTGGACGGGAAGATCACCTACCTCCACAGCGATGCCAGCGGACGCCCGGAGGTCGCCGAAGGTGCCACCAACCCGGGGTATTATCTTTCCATCATGCCGCGCAACATGGTGGGCGAAGATCTTCACAAATACATGGTGAACCCCGATGGCACTGAAAACCTCTGGACCTCCGACAGCTATACAGGTAATCCATACTGGCAACTGTACAAGGCACGGAACAGCGACGAGAAAAACAGACTGCAGGGTGTTTTCTCCACCAAGCTGAATTTCACACCCAAGCTTAATATGGTTCTGCGCACAGGACTGGACTATACCAGCCGTTCTTACAGCAGCCATGTGGCAAAGGGAAGCAAAACAAATAACCTGAACGGTTATATTGGAAACTCCATTGATAATTACATGGAATGGAACTCCGATTTCATGCTGAACTATTCCGGAAAAGTCAATGTTTATGGCTATTCTTTCAGTGCGGGTGGAAATTACAGGTATAACAACGGTCAGGGACTTTCCCAATCGGGTTATAACCTTCGTGTGAATGACTACTATGCTATTTCGAATGCGGGAAGCTATTATACAGACCAATGGATTAACGAGAAAGCTGTTTATTCTGCCTATGGACTTGGACAGCTCTCCTATAAGGAATGGCTCTATTTTGATTTCACCCTGCGCAATGACTGGTCATCCACTCTGCCTGTAAATAATAATTCCTATTTCTATCATTCCGAAAATCTGAGTTTTCTCTTCACCAATGCATTCGGAATCAAATCGGATATTTTAACTGCAGGGAAACTGAGAGCTTCCTACGCACGCGTGGGCAACGATACCGATCCATACCGGACCAAACAATATTATTCGGTTTACCAGAGTCCGCTTCCCTACCCGGTGGGAGGATTTGAGACCACCCTGGCTACCCTTGACCTGCAGCCGGAGAATACCGATTCCTGGGAGATCGGAACCAATCTTACATTCTTCAGTGGCCTGCTCTCTCTTGATCTTTCCTACTACAACAAAATTTCGAATAATCAAATCATGGAAGTAACCCTGCCGCCTTCCAGTGGTTTTTACAGTGTGTTCAGAAACGCTGCAAAACTTCAAAACCATGGCCTGGAAGTACAGATGGATGTGAGGGTAATGAGTGCCAAAGATTTCGAATGGAATTCCACAATCACCTGGGCCGGGAACAAATCGCTGGTTGCTGAGTTGTACCAGGATACCAAATCCATACAACTGGATGAGCAATGGTTCAGCACCATCCAGGCAAGGGAGGGAAAACCTTTCGGCGAGATCTATACCTACGATTTCAAACGGGATAACAAAGGCCGTGTTCTGGTAGATGACAATGGTTTTGTGATCAAGGGGGATTATAAGCCGATGGGAAACATCAATCCCGACTGGCTGGCTGGTTTCTCGAACAGTTTCCGGTATAAAAACATGCATTTGTCTTTCCTGGTTGATATCCGGAAAGGCGGAGATGTTTACTCGATCGGGAAGGCATACCGTTGCCTCTTCGGTACTTCCGCGCTAACACTGCCAGGTCGTGAAGAATACTATTCCACCCACGATCCGGCATTCGGATACCGGACACCGCTGCCAGGTGTGGAACCGGGAGGATACATCGAGAAGGGGATCAACGAAAATACAGGCATGGTGAATGATGTTCCGGTGGAACCTATTTACCGCTGGTATAACATCTGGGCCAAGGAAATAGGTGCCGAATGGTTGCTGGATGGAACCAATGTCCGCATGCGGGAGGTACAGCTAGGATACTCCATACCCCGCAGGATCCTTGGGAGAACGCCCCTGCATGACCTCACCTTATCGCTGGTGGGCCGGAACCTGTTCTTCTTTTACAATGCCATGGGTGACATCGATCCCGAATCGGGATATTCCAGTGCTAACACCGGGGGCGGATATGAGCATAGTGCCATCCCAACCACCCGGAGTATCGGGTTCAACATAAAAGTGAGTTTCTGATGACGAATGGTTTAACCAGAAGATATATCGCCATGAAAATATATAAGACCCTGTTACCTGCAATCATACTGATCTCAGGCTTTTTACTTCCCTCCTGTGATGAACGGATGGAAGAACTGAATACGGATCCAC
Source organism: Bacteroidales bacterium (assembly GCA_046329925.1). Taxonomy (GTDB): domain Bacteria; phylum Bacteroidota; class Bacteroidia; order Bacteroidales; family JAAYUG01; genus JAXLTS01. Next base: position 250,449 of record JAXLTS010000001.1, on the reverse strand, counting down.
TTTCCCTCTCGGGAATACCTAATGAATACATGTTCGCCTCCGCCGTGCGAAAAACCTTTGGCGATCCGTCGGACGAGGGACGTTTTGCCAGTCAGTATGCCCATGTGTATGTTACCAATTCCGAATGGAGAAGGGCTGATGGATACGATGACTTTCACTCCCAGGACATTTACAAGATGATGTTCTCCTACTGGTATACCGAGCCTGTCCGTTACATCCGGCGTGTGCTGGATCTTACCGCCTCAGGCCCCGATGCCGACACAGTACAGCATGCCATGGCGATGGTGGTGGAGGCCCTGTGCTTCTCTCAAATCACCGATCTCTGGGGTGATGTGCCTTATACCGAAGCGGGCAGAGGGCTCGAAGGGATTATGTATCCACATTATGACGAACAGGAATTCATTTATTCCAGCCTAATTACCCGGCTGGGAGAAGCCATTCATGTGCTTGAGAATGCAGATCCTTCGGAAGGTTACCCGGAATCTGACCCGATCTATGACAATAACCACGACAAGTGGATTCGCTTTGCCAATTCCATTCGGTTCCGTCTTGCGATGCGTGCACGCTTTGCCGATCCCTCCGGCAGTGCGCTGGTGATAACCGAATGCATGAACCTGGACAAATTTATAGAGACCAACGATCAAAATTACGAACTGAAACATGAAGACAGCGAGAGCAGCGAACTTTACAATCCGTGGTGGAATGTGCGCCAGCACCAGGAACTGCGTATCAGCGAGAAACTCGTAGACTGGCTCAAGCTGAACAGTGATCCGCGTCTTTCCGTACTGGCAGATACCACTCCTGCCGGTGATTACAAAGGATTCATCAACGGGCTGAATGATGTGGAATATGGAAAATATCCCTGGGGAGATTATTCGGCGCCCGGCAGCATTCTCTTCACCAAATCTTTTTCCCAATACCTGATGTGTGCTTCCGAGGTTTGGTTCCTCCGCGCAGAGGCTGCACTATTCAGCCTGGCCCCGGGAGATGCAAACAGCCTCTACCGCGAAGGGATACAGGCGAACCTGGATCTTTGGAATATTTCCGAAGAAAGTGCGAATAGCTTTATGGCCGGAGCTGTCGCTTCCCTTTCCGGAACCCAGGAACAACAATTTGAGCAGATATGCAACCAGGCGTGGGTGGCCTTTATTCCCGACTTCTACCAGGCATGGTTCAACATACGGCGCACCGGTTATCCTTCCATTGCCCAACGCACCGACCCGGTAAAATATGCCCTGGGAGTTACCAACGGTTACCTTCCCAAACGGTTCAAGTATCCCTCTGTTGAATATAATACCAACAAGGCAAACCTGGATCAGGCAATCAACCGCCAGGGAGCTGATAAAATCGATACCCCTGTATGGTGGGATGTTCGTGGAAACTAAACTGAAAATCATAACTGTCACTAACTAAAACAATGCACATGAAAACGAAAGTCAATTCACTTGTTGCCCTTGCGGCATTTCTTGGCCTGATGCTTTTCTCCTGCGGGAAAGACACCCCTGCTCCCACCGCGGAGATATTTGCCACTACTGATGGATATACAGTAACCTTCAATCCTTCGGTCACCGACGTAAGTTCCTACAGCTGGGATTTCGGCGACGGAGAAACCAGCACGGAAGCAAAACCCGTCCATGTATATGACCAGTCAGGAACGTATACCGTTACGCTTGTTGTAAAGGGTGACGGAGGAGAGGCGACGGCCACCAAACAAATTGAGATCGCCGCTTCCCTCGAGGAGATGCTGACCGGCGGGCCTGCAGCCACCAGTGGCAAAACCTGGGTGATGAGCACCGATTATAATGCCAGCGAAGACGGTGGCGGTCCTGTGATGAATGAGATGCCGGTGATGCTGCCCAGTGCAGAAAATGTACTCACCTTATATGGCCTGGGTGCTGAATATGATAATGAATACACCTTCTTCCACAATGGCAGTTATTCGGTGAATGTGAAAAACGGCAATGCGCTTGCCGGTGCCGTGTATGGGGCCGTAACGCAAACCATGGTGGGAGATCCTTCCTATGATATCGGCATGTGTGCTGCCACCTATACCGCACCGGCCTCTGCCAGCTGGACGCTCAACACTGCAGATTTCACGGTGGATGCCATTACCGATCCGAATACCACTGATGTACCCCCTGCACATGATAATGTAACTTTTACAGGAAAGAACTGGATCCAGCTCTCGGAAGGTGCATATTTCGGCATCCTCGATCTACCCTCTTCTCCGAAATTTATCATCAAGGAGATCACTGCCAGTCGTATGAAGGTTGCCCTCTTCCTCTGCGGATACGGATACGGTGAAGATCCGGCCATGATGGCCCTTCCCACCAACATGATCCACATCTCCTTCGTTCCCAAGAGCAGTAAGTAAATATTTTGGAATTTACAGCCCGGATTTTCGGACTGTAAATGAAATGATTTTATTGTCATCCGGGGATTCCGGTCAGCATGACCGGTCCTCCCGGATGGACAATTCAGGAATACTATTTTCAAATATGAATGATAATACCATTATGAGAAAGAATCTTTTTATCCTGCTGATACCTTTTCTTTTCCTTGCGGGATGCAAATCTTCAGGTAAAACAGGGGACTGGTCGCGCAAGGACACCAGCCTGAACGGAGTAACAGTGGAAGGAACACGTTTTGTCGATTCCTTCGGTCGCCAGGTAATCTTTCATGGGATCAACCGGGTGAACAAAGACCCGAACATGAAATACCTCGATGCCGACAGTAACGGCACCTACGAACAATTCAGCATCAGCGGATTCAACTGTATCCGCCTCGGCATCATCTGGGATGGTATGGAACCGGAACCAGGGAAATACAACGAAGCCTATCTCGACAAACTGGAAGAACGCGTGAACTGGGCCACCCGGAATGGGATCTATGTGATGCTCGACATGCACCAGGATCTCTACAGTGTGTTGTTCAGCGACGGGGCTCCGAAATGGGCCACCCTCACAGAAGGCCAGCCACATGCAAAAGGTGCCATCTGGAGCGATTCCTATTTTATGAGCATGGCAGTACAAAAAGCCTTCGACAACTTCTGGGCCAATACTCCTGCATCCGACAGTATAGGGATACAGGATCATTACGCCCGCATGTGGCAGCACATTGCAAAACGATTTGCAGGCAACAAGGGGGTTATCGGCTATGACATCATGAATGAACCATTCAACGGCTCACAGGGCCTGTATATACTCCCTGTTATTCTGCAAGAATACGCCAAAATGTACGCTGAGGAAACAGGTAAAGTAATGAATGAAAAAGAAGTGATGGAAGTGTGGGCCGATGAGGAGAAACGACTGGAAGCGCTCTCCCGTATGCAGGATGCTGAAAAATACAAACGTGTTATCGATGTGGCTACCAGCCTCAGCCAGGAATTCGAAAAGAATCAGCTGCAGAATTTTTATCAGCGTGTGGCAAACCAGATCCGCGAGGTGGATACCACACACATCCTTTTCCTGGAACATGCCTACTTCAGCAATACAGGCATCAGCAGCGGCATCAGCCCTGTAAAGATGAAGGATGGGAGCACGGATCCTTTGGTAGCCTATGCTGCTCACGGGTATGATCTTCTTACCGACACAAAGCAGGTGGATGCACAATGCAAGGATCGGGTATCACTCATTTTCAGACGCATCGACGAGACCTCGAAACAAATAAACGTACCTGTACTGGTGGGTGAGTGGGGCGCCATGGGCGGAAATGCCGGGGCTACGGTGAATGCTGTGAATGATATCCTCACACTCTTCGAACAATATCATTTCGGACATACTTTCTGGGCCTACTATGATGGCCTGCTGAACGAAAACGTATTTAAAAAAGCACTACTCCGGCCTTACCCTCCTTTCATCAGCGGTAAACTCGTTGCCTGGTCGTATGAGCCTGCAAGCGGGAAATTCACCTGCACCTGGACAGAATCTCCGGAAGTTAAAGCGCCCACCGTGATCTACCTGCCCATGCTGGAATGGCTCGATAAGGAAAGTATATCTCTGGTTCCAGAAGGAGAGAATGCAATCGTTGAACCTGCTGCAAAAGGACCGCATGGCTTTATCCAGGTTCCATCCTCCGGAGGCAGCGAAACACGCACTCTTCAGTTCACCCTGGGGAAGAAAAACGACCCTTCCATTCCCATCTCCAGACCATAAAATTTGATGACAATGAAATCAAGAATCTCTGCATTCCTGTTGTTTTTCCTGGTGCTGCCATGCATTCCCCTGCTGCTTTCCGCGCAGGAGAAAACCGATCGGTATGTCCCGGTGGAAGATCCACTGGTAAAGACCAGCCTCGAGGAATGGCAAAACATGAAATTTGGTCTGCTCATGCACTGGGGACCTTACAGTCAGTGGGGTGTGGTGGAGTCCTGGTCTATCTGCGCCGAAGATGAAGCCTGGTGTTTTCAGGGAGATGACTACATATCGTACAAAAAGAAGTACGAGAGTCTGCCGGAAACATTCAACCCGGACAAGTTCGACCCGGAACTCTGGGCGAAAGCTGCACGGGAGGCGGGAATGAAATACATGGTGTTTACCACCAAGCATCACGATGGCTTTTGCATGTTCGATACCAGGGCCACGGAATATAGAATCACCGGCCCTACCTGTCCCTACCATACCAATGCAAAAGCCGATGTGACACGCGGAATTTTCGATGCTTTTCGCCGGGAAGGGATGATGGTGGGCGCGTATTTCTCCAAGCCGGACTGGCACAGCGAGTTTTTCTGGTGGCCGAAATTTGCTACGCCCGATCGCAATGTCAATTATGATATCCGCAGACACCCGGAGCGTTGGGAACAATTTGTAAAATACACACACCAGCAATTGGACGAACTGGTGAGCAACTACGGGAAACTGGGTATCCTCTGGCTGGACGGAGGCTGGGTAAGGGCGCTGAAACCGGAGGAACAGATCTTCTCCCAGGTGGTGGATGATCTGTATACCGAACGTGGCTATTCCATGCTAAATATCCCACAGAACATGGACATCCGCATGGATGAGGTGGCTGCCAATGCAAGGAAGAAACAACCAGGCATCATCATCGTAGACCGGGCAGTTGAAGGACCCCATCAGAACTACCTCACCCCCGAACAGAGCATCCCTCCCTCCTATCTTCCTTATCCCTGGGAGACCTGCATGACCATGGCAGGAAGCTGGTCGTATGTGCCGGGTGACAGGTACAAAACCACCCGTGAGCTCATCCATACCCTGGCTGATATTGTCTCGAAAGGCGGTAACCTGCTGCTTAACATCGGCCCCGCACCCGATGGCACCTGGGCTCCCGATGCCTATCTGCGGCTGAAGGAGATAGGTGAATGGATGAAAGTGAATGGGGAGGCTATCTACAATACCCGTGGCTGCAAAACCTTCGCTGAAGAATCGTTCCGCTTTTCCAAAGGACTGAATGGAAAAACCTATGCCATCTACCTGGTGAAGGAAGGGGAGAAAAATTTCCCCGGGAAGGTGGTGATTACCAGCCTCACGCCCTCCAAAAAATGCAACGTCTCGCTCCTTGGAATCCCCGGAAAGCTTTCGTGGGAACCCTGTGAAAACGGGATAACAGTTCAACTTCCGGCAAAAGCAACCGGAAATCCGGCCTTTGACCTGGCATGGACCCTTGTATTCGAAAATCTATAAATCAAATCTAATGTTAAACCTAATTCAGTTGTTATGAAAAAAATGATTCTTTCCCTGCTGCTGCTCGTGGTAATAATACCGGTACGATTCAGCCTTGCCGATGAGAAAAACAAAGACATCATCGGAAACTGGAAATGCGAAGTGAACAGCGCTCCCTATGAGTATTCCAAAAGCACGCTTGCGGTTACCGAGAAAGACGGGAAGCTGAGTGCAACAGTAACTTTCGAAAACGGATATGTGGTGAATGTAAGGACTATTACCTTCGAGAAAAAAGAACTGACCATGGAGTTGTATGTAGATTACAATTACATCAAGGTTACAGGCAAACTGGAAAACAACAAAATCACCGGAACAGTTAACACCCCTGAGGGAACCATGAATATTGTCGTAACCAAAAAATAGGTGTACTAATCAGTCCGGCAGGCTTATCAGAGGCCTGCCGGATTTTTACAATGTTTAGAAATAAGAGCACTATTTTTCACACATCCCAACCACCAAAACAAACCAACAAGCAACATGCATCTGCACAGCACTCAGGAAATAAAAGAATTGTACAACAGGCTTCACCAACTCACTGCTGAACCTGTACGCCGTATCCGCCGCGATGCGATGGAACAATACCTGCAGCATTTTGAGAACAAGTGCTCCGCCAGTAAATCCTTAATAGCTGAAGCCCGGGAAGCAATCCCCGGCGGAGTGCAGCATAACCTGGCCTTCAATCATCCCTTTCCGCTGGTATTCACCAGGGCTGAAGGAGCCTGGCTTGAAGACCTGGACGGTAACAGGTACATCGATTTCCTTCAGGCAGGCGGACCCACCGTACTTGGCAGCAACCATCCTGCAGTGCGGGAAAAAATAATTGAACTTTTAAATACCTGCGGACCTTCCACCGGATTGTTCCATGAGTATGAATTTAAGCTGGCATCGCTTGTTAAGAGACTCATTCCCTCCGTGGAAATGTTCCGCATGCTGGGTAGTGGGACCGAAGCTGTGATGGCTGCGGTGCGACTGGCAAGGCTGGCAACGGGAAAAAAGAAAATCATCAAGTGCGGTGGTGCCTATCACGGCTGGAGCGACCAGATGGTCTATGGCATGCGTATTCCGGGTACGGGACGTTTCGATGCCCACGGAATCCCCCGCCCGCTCACCCGGTATACGCAGGAGGTTTTCCCGAACGATTTGCATGCACTCGAACGGCAACTACGACTCAACCGCATCCGCGGTGGAACCGCAGCCGTAATACTCGAACCGGCCGGAACGGAAAGCGGTACGCGGCCGGTAGATCCGGAATATAATAAAGGAGTACGATCACTCTGTGACCGGTACGGAACACTGCTCATCTTCGATGAGGTAGTTACCGCTTTTCGTCTGAGCATGCATGGAGCCCAGCATATTTACGGGGTGAAGCCCGATATTACCGTATTTGGTAAAGTAATCGCAGGCGGTTATCCCGGAGCCGGGGGAGTCGGAGGCAGAAGGGAACTCATGCAACTTATGACAGCGGGCGTGCAGTCAGGTAATAAAAAGATCATGGTGGGAGGTACCATGGCAGCCAATCCCCTGAGTTCTGCAGCAGGATATTACACTTTGCTGGAGATGGAAAAACAGCAGGCCTGCGAAAAGGCCTCCAATGCCGGAGATCAGCTGACTGCCGGACTCCTGGATCTTATTGGCAAATACAAACTTCCCTTTGTCGCCTATAACCAGGGATCAATCTGTCACCTCGAGACTACCGGCACCATGTTTATCCCATTGAATTATTTCAGGATCTTTAAAGTTCTTGAAGAAATAAAAAAGCGAAAGCATGTGATGGAAGAAATGGGAGCAGCCTATATGGCAGAAGGCATCGTTACCCTGGCTGGCAGCCGGATGTATACCAGCATGGCTGATACACCGGAAGTCATTTCACTTGCTCTGGAAAGGTTCGAAAAGGTTTTTCAAAAGATCTCCCAAGGTGAAGAAATCGGTACTGGCTCTTGATGCGGGCACCAGCAGTGTGAAGGCTGTATTGGTCGATGAGGACGGTCATATCCTCGCCAGCACAGCTGAGCCTTATCCCTCCTCCATGCCTCATCCCGGCTGGATGGAGCAGGATCCGCACGATTACTGGCAGGCTGCAGGAATTGCATCCCGCCGGATCATGGAAACGATTGGATCATCCGCTAACCTGTGTGGCCTTGTCTTTACCACCCAGGCAATGGGAATAATCCCCCTGGACGAACAGGGAAAGGTGTTGCATCCGAACATCACCTGGGTGGACGGACGCGCCGAGGAAGAGGCAGGCTGGTTCATGAACCGCTTCCTGGGCCGGAGAGTTTTTAAAAAAATCATCGGCATAGAGATTACCGGAAAAGATGTGCTGCCCAAGTTGCGCTGGCTCATGAAGCACCGGCCTGATATCTATTCCCGGGCACACAGGATCCTCGATGTGAACGGTTACCTCAGGTATCGCGCTACGGGACAAATGACCTTCGAATGGTCGGGCGCCTGTTCCTATACCTTCGATCTGAAGAAGAAAGACTGGACCCGATGGCTTTTCCGGTTTATTGGATTCGATATGCGAAAACTCCCTCCCCTGGTAAGATCCACAGACCAGGTAGGAGTACTACTGCCGGATGCGGCAGATCAACTTGGCCTGCCACCCGGATTGCCTGTCTTCGGGGGATGTGACGACACACAGAGTGCAGCCATTGGCAGCGGGGCCACCGGCGAGGGAGATGCACATATCTACCTGGGCACATCGGCCTGGGTTGGTGTGATGACATCGAAAATTTTCGGATTTAAGAACGGGGCTGTGTGCCTGCAGAGCGCGGATCCTGAAAAAAACATTGTGGTGGGTATCACCGAATCAGCCGGCAGTAACATCGACTGGATCATTCGCAATTTCTATTCAAAGGAAGAAAAAGAAGCCCCTCAACAGGTTTATTCCCTTGCCAATCTGGAGGCGGAAACAATCAATCCAGGCTCTGACCATCTGCTCATGACGCCCTGGCTATTCGGCGAACGTTGCCCGGTGGGTACCACCACCACCCGCGGTACCCTCTTCAACCTTACCCAGTACCACACCCGCGGACATATCGTACGCGCCATGAGCGAAGGCATTGCATACAACCTCCGCTGGATCATCGAAAATATGCGCCGCGACTTCGGATTCCCGATGAAGAAACTTCGCATTATCGGTGGAGGAACGCAGAGTGAATCCTGGATGCAGATCATCGCCGATGTTACAGGTTGTGTGATCGAGAAAACACACGATCCACGCATGGCAGGAGCATTGGGAGCAGCTTTCTGCGCCTTTGTGGGATTGGGTATTTACCCCGGGTTCACCCATGCCGGAAAAGTCATTCAGCCCCTGCGATCCTGGGAGCCGAATCCGGCAAACAGCGAAGTATACAGACAGGGCTTCACCCATTACCGGGAACTTTTTCACACCAACAAAAAATTGTACACCCGCTTAAATTCATAACCCGCAGCATGACAATTGAACAGATACAAAACAGGCTCTGCGAGGCAGGCAAAAGACTGCTGAACGAAGGACTGGTGTCAGGTACCTGGGGAAACCTGAGCCTGCGCGTCGATGAAAAACTGATGGCCATCACTCCCAGCGGACGAAGATACGAGACCATGACACCAAATGAAATCGTGTTGGTCAATTACCACGATCTCTCCTGGGAAGGAGACATCAAACCCTCCTCCGAAATGAAACTTCATGCCGCCATTTATCAGCAGCGCAGCACGATCAACGCGGTGATACATACGCATCAGATGAATGCCAGCACCGTGGCTGCTGCCCGGCGTGAGGTACCACCTATCCTGGATGACATGGCCCAGATCATCGGCCCTTCCGTCCGGGTTGCAGATTATGCCCTCCCTAACACAAAAAAAATCGTACGTAACACCATGAAAGCCTTGCAGGGAAGAAACGCCGCCCTGATGGCCAACCATGGAGCGGTATGCATCGGCCGCGACCTGGAAGAAGCATTCGTGGTCTGCCAGGTACTCGAAAAAGCATGCAAAGCCTTTATCGAAGCTGAATTTCTGGGAGGAGCCAGGGGAATCAGCAAAGCTGAAGCCTGGCTCATGCACCAGTATTTTCTGAAGAAATATTCAAAGCTGAAGAACAGCGATGAGCAGTAGAAAAATCCTGGCCATATTCCTCTGCTTCCTTTCCTTCCAGGGATTGAAAGCACAGGTGAGAGTACGTCTCATGCCGGAAGAAACATTCCAGACCATCCAGGGATTTGGTGCTTCCGGCGCCTGGAGTAATCTGCTGATTAACCGGTGGAATGATACTGAACGTGAGCGAGTAGCCGACTGGCTCTTCAGCTGCGAACAACCTACTGACAGCACCTGCCGCGGTATCGGACTTTCGGTATGGCGGTTCAACCTGGGTGCAGGCAGCACAGAACAGGGCGACAAAAGCCTCATCGGGGATCCTTTCCGCAGGGCGGAATGTTTTCTCGATTCCGGTGGAAAGTACAATTTCGATAAACAGGCCGGCGATCAATGGATGCTACGTGCAGCTGCTCTCAGCGGGGTTAACACCATCACCCTCTTTGTCAACTCTCCCCCGGTAAGCCTTACCCGGAATGGAAAAGCATTTGCAGCCGTCTGCGGAACCTGTAACCTGGATCCGCAGCAGTATGAGAGTTATACTGACTACCTCATGCAATCCATCCTGCATTTTCGGAAACAAGGTATCGACATCGACTATATAAGTCCCTTCAACGAACCCGAATGGGGCTGGTGCCAGCGCGACGGGCAGGAGGGATGTCCTTATACAACACAGGAAATAGCTGCCATTACCCGTATCCTGAACAGAAAACTGGTGGAGCAGGGACTGGAAACCAGGATTCAGCTTCCCGAAAGCGGGCTGCTACTCTTTGCAAATTCAGGATACCACTTCAAGCCGGGCAGGCAGAACGAGATCAATGCCTTCTTTCATCTGCGAAAAAAAACATATGTAGGTGATCTGCCAAAGGTAGCCCCCCAGGTCTGTGCCCACAGCTATTTTTCGGAATGGCCTTTGCCTGCTGCCAGGATGATCAGGAAAAAAATTTGCCGCCTTACTCATCGCAGAGAAATCGAATACTGGATGACAGAATATTGCATCCTGAAAAAAACACGTGAGATTGAAGGGGGAGGACGCGACCTGGGCATGCACACGGCCCTCTATGTAGCCCGGGTGATGCACATGGATCTGGTTTATGGGAATGCATCCTCCTGGCAGTGGTGGCTGGGCATGTCAGTAGCGGATTATAAAGACGGATTGGTGTATGCCAACCGCGACGGAAGCGGTATCACGGATTCGAAGACACTCTGGATGATTGGTAATTTCAGCCGTTTCGTCCACCCGGGTGCTATGCGTATCGGGATAGATTCAAACCGGAAAAAGGACTTGCTTCTCTCGGCATACAGAAATCAGGATGGCAGCCTGGTGCTGGTGGTGATAAACCGTTCCAAAGAAAAACAGGTGCTGCAACTGGACAATGTTGCCCCGGCTGCCGTCTCAGCATGGGAAACATCAGCCGCACGTAACCTGGTGAAAACAGGAATCTTTCGCAGTTCTGATCCACTGCCGGTGAATGCAGCAAGTATCACAACATTTGTTTTTGAGAAAAGATAAGGCATGGACCAGGAATCACTCATCACCCTGTGCAAAAAATTATTCTCTCGTAAAAAGCCTGTGATTCTGGCTTTGCTTTCAGTATTACTCCTGGCTGTGATGGATGATGCAGCAGGCCAATCCGGCGGCACTGAGTCATTCCGGGTTGATTCAATCCGCATCCGGAAAAACTGGAGAACCCGCGAACTCATTGTTTTACGTGAGCTGAAGATTGAACCGGGTCAAATGGTGACTCATAAGGATATTGAAAAAGCGGTCACCAGGATCTGGAACATCGGAAACTTTGCCAGGGTGAATTACCGCATTGATACCCTTCCCGATCAACGGCTTCTGCTCAACATCACTGCACTGGATGCCTTTACAATCGTTCCGAATATCTCCTTCAACGGCAACAGGAAAGAATACCTTCTCACTGCAGGGATAATCGACAACAACCTGTTCGGCCGGAACATAAGCCTGGACGCAGGTTTTTCAACAGGAACCACCACACGCAGGATGAATTTCAACCTGGGAATTCCAAGGCAGCTGCTGTACCGGAACATGATTCTTCGCGGTGGTTTTCAGTACGGGAATATACTGCGTTACAGGTATGATAATGGTGACTGTATTGCCGGTACCGGCTACCTGCAGAAAAATGCATATCTGTCCGTTGGAAATCCCTGGCATACCGATGACCATTATACCTTCTCCCCCGACCTGGGGATAAGTGTTTTCAGCCAGCGGGCCGACAGTTCCCTGGTTCCCGATGGCATTCCTGTGCTGGGTAACCCAATGGTGAGTTTCCTGGCAGTAAATATCAGTGAATCGGCCGGAATCGTAAATCGGATCCGGCATCAGCAGGAAGGATCCATCCTTTCCGTGGGATTAGGTTATGGCTTTGGACTGAACCACCGGAGCCCCGGCTATGCCGGAGTGGGTATCAGCGGATTCATTGCAAAACTGCTCAACCGGATCATCCAGTTGTCAGCCGGGTTCAACACGGGTTATACCAGTGCACGTTCAGAAGGGCTGTTGTTCTACCTGGGACCCGACCAGGTGAAGGGTATCCTGAGTGGGGAACGCTGGGGCCGTGCATATTACAGCCTGGCCACCAGCCTGCATCTTACCTACCTCAACCGTGACTGGCTGGCGATGGAACAAAGTTTCTTCTGGAACGCCGGGCAGGCAGACAACCATTACCTGGAATTGTTTGAACGAAAACCCTTGTATTCCGTTGGATCCAAACTGAGGTTGATGGTTCCCATGGTACCATGGCTTGGAATAAATTTTTATTATGCCTGGAGGGGCTCGGATAAACACTGGTACAGTATGGAGTTTTAATCTGTAATTTTGATTCCGATGAAAAAATCTATCCTGATTGTTTCCTTTCTGCTGTTTTCCTTTCTCATGCCTGCACAAGGGCTGAAAATGGAGACAGCGGATTTACGGCTTGGCCTCTCGGAAAAAGGGCAGTTGCTTGAAATTGTTGATCCGCTCACAGGGATCAACTACCTGGCTTCGGGAGTACCTGCTCCGCTGCTGCAATTGAAAATAAGTGACAGTTGGGAGGAACCCTCGAAGGCGAATTACGGAAAAAACCCAGGCCTGTTGCTCCTGTATTTTAAAACTGCAGGGATAACTGCCGGCGTGAAGGTGGAACAGAAAAGAACACACCTGGTGTTCGAACTAGTCAGTCTCAGTAAAGGAAAACCGGTAGATGCAGTTTGCTGGGGGCCTTTCCCAACTACAATCAGTGAAACTATCGGCGAAGTAATCGGAGTGGTGCGCAACGGAAGCTATGCTATTGGTCTGCAGGCCTTGAATACAAAGACACTTGGAGGTGTTTATTCTAACGAAGAAGGAGCAGACTTCACCAGAGGAACAGCTGCCATCGCCCGGCCCTACGGCAGCAGCCTTCAGGCTTACAGCCTGGATCGTTCCCGTTCGCGCCGGGTGGATGTATGGAACGGTCAGTACCCGGAGATGCCGGTTAAACCTATTCCGGGAGAGACCACCCTTGGATCGCGCATTGCTCTTTTTGCCTGCAGGGAAGAACAAGTACTGGAACGAATCGGGACAATTGAACTGGCTGAAAACCTCCCCCACCCTATGATTGGTGACCGCTGGGTGAAGCAATCACCCGAGACTGGCAGAGCCTATATGATCTCGGATTTCAACGAGGAAAATATAGATGAGATGCTGGGGTACGTGCAAAAAGCCGGACTGATGTCTCTGTACCACGAGGGCCCCTTCCTCTCCTGGGGGCACTTCAAACTCAATGAGGCCATGTTCCCGAATGGAGTGGCAGGTCTGCACGCCTGCGTGGAAAAAGCCGCTGCACTTAATCTGCGGATTGGTGTACATACACTTACCTCATTCATCAACACCAATGATCCCTATGTAAGTCCTGTTCCAGATAAAAGACTTGCTGCAACAGGCAGTTCCGTCCTTACGCGTGCCTGTTCAGCCTCCGACAGTCTCGTCGAAGTCGCTTCCGGCACTTATTTCAGTAAGCTTGAGTACAGCACACTGCATGCAGTGCGTATTGGGGAAGAGATCATCCGGTTCAGGGAAGTTTCATCCGAAAAACCTTACAGGCTAATCGATTGCCAGCGCGGGGCCTTTGGTACCAAGGCCGTTTCGCATGCTGAAAATGTAGAAGTCTTCATGCTGCTCGATTATCCGTACCAGACTCTTTTTCCCGATTTTGAACTGCAACAGGAGATCGCCGGAAACCTGGCACGGTTTTTTAACGAGACCGGTGTCTCCCAACTCGATTTCGACGGACACGAAGGCTGTCATGCTACAGGGCAGGGCGATTATGCCATGCAGGCTTTTGCTGAAAAAGTTTTCCGGGAGACCCACCATACCCTGGTGAACGGAACAAGCCGCTCGAGCCATTTCTACTGGCACATCTGTCATTACTGGAACTGGGGAGAACCCTGGTACGGCGGATTCCGGGAGTCACAGGGAGATTATCGCCTCGACAACCAACCCTTGCTGGAACGTAACTACATGCCCAACATGCTGGGCTGGTTCCTTCTTTCACCCAACACCACCGTTGCAGATATCGACTGGATGATGGCACGTGCTGCAGGGTACAAAGCCGGATTTGCACTGGTAGCATCGTACAAAAGTCTGAAGAAGAATCCACACACTGATGAATTGCTGAACCTCATCAAGCGGTGGCAGGATGCCTCACGAAGCAATGTTTTTTCTCCGGAAATAAAGGCAAAGCTTAAAAATCCGGCGAATGATTTTCACCTGGAAAAGGATGCACGCGGGTGGTTGCTTTATCCATTCCATAAGCAACAGTTTGAACACGTACGGCAGGTACTTCAACCTGGACAGCCGGTCTTCTCCGAATGGAAATTCACAAACCAAGATCCGGACCAGCCCCTGAAATTCCTGCTTCTGGCCGGTGGAACAAACAGTACAGTCCTTGATCCCTGGATCGAACTCGACGGTTTTGCACGAATCAATCTTCCCGGGGAATTCAAATCGGGGTATTCGATTGCCTGCGACGGATCCACCATCGCGCTTTACAACGAAAAGGGAAGCTTTGTGAGGTTTCTGGGAAAAACAGGATCCATTCCGCAGTTGCGTACAGGAAACCACGTGATTCGCATGGATTGCACTTACCCGGATGATGCAGATCCATCCATTCGCCTTGTAATACGTACGATGGGAGATCCCACAATCATTCCGGCTGCAGGAACAGATTAATATTTTTCATACCAAAATTGCTGCATATGAATCGAAAGGAATGGATTCAGAAAGCCAGCCTGGGTGCGGGAGCCATCCTGGCCAGCCCCTGCCTGCATGGCTTTGCGCATGCCAAACAACCTGTCCTGCAGGATCTCCGGCGAACTGATTTCGGAAAGGACTTTTTATGGGGAGTTGCCGCTGCAGCATACCAGACTGAGGGTGCCTGGGACCTCGACGGAAAAGGTGAATCGAACTGGGATCATTTTTCAAGAACCAAAGGCAAGATCGAGCGGGGCGAAAATGCCGATGTGGCAGCGGATTTCTACCATCGTTATCCCGAAGATATTGCGCTTATCCGTTCGATGAATTTCCGGGCATTTCGTTTCTCCCTCTCCTGGCCCAGGATATTCCCGCAGGGCACAGGAAATGTAAACCGTAAAGGCCTTGACTTCTACCACCGCGTGATTGACCGTTGCCTGGAAGCAGGTCTCGAACCCTGGGTGACCCTCTTCCACTGGGACCTTCCCCAGGCACTGGAAGAAAAAGGAGGCTGGACCAACCGTGATATATTCAACTGGTTCAGCGAGTATACAGACTGCGTGAGCCGCGAATATGCCGGGAAGGTTAAGAACTGGATGGTGATGAACGAGCAGTTGTCATTTGTGGGAGGCGGGTATATGGAGGGATTCTTTGCTCCCGGCCGGAAAAGCCTCAAAGCCTTCCTGCAGGCCACCCACCACTCCGTGTTGTGCAATGCCGAAGGCGGTCGCATCCTGCGAAGGAATATTCCGGAAGCAAATATCGGCACCACCTTTGCCAACACCTGGGTGGAGCCGGTGGACCAGGAGGAGAAAAATGTCGCCGCTGCGGCACGCATGGATGCTATCATGAACCGCCTGTACATAGAACCCTGTCTGGGCCTGGGCTATCCGGAGAACACCGTTCCCCTGCTCCGGAAGCTGAAATCATTTTACCACGATGGGGATGAGCAACGCATGGTTTTCGACTTTGACTTCATCGGCCTCCAATATTACCTCCGCACAGTAGCGGAAAAATCCTGGATGCCGGGTATGCGTGCACGCGAGATTCCTCCGTCGGAACGCGGCGTTCCTGCCAATGAGATGCAGGGTGAAATTTATCCGGAAGGACTTTATCAGTTGCTGAAGAAATTCGACAGGTACGAAGGAATAAAAAATATCCTCATCACTGAGAATGGAACCTGTGTTCCCGATAAAATTGAAAATGGCCGCATTCATGACGAAGACAGGATCCGCTATTTCAAAGACCACCTTGCCGCCGTGCTCAAAGCAAGGAAGGAGGGGGTGAAGGTGAACGGATACTTCGTCTGGTCACCAACCGACAATTTTGAATGGAATAAAGGATACCGCACACGCTTCGGACTGGTGTATGTCGATTTCAATACCCTGGAACGAACCATCAAAGATTCCGGATTATGGTTCAGGGATTTTCTTGAGTAAGGGTGGATTGTCTGCCGGCAGTTGCTGGTTATCTTCAGCCTGAATCTCCTCATCCAGCATCCTGCTCAGCTTCTCCGCTCCGGCGATATTCAGATGTTCATTGTCATTGAAATCAGCTGCTGTGAAACGGGAATCTTCTGTAAAGTCAACCCACTTACAAGCATATCTCTTACAAATATCCCGGATAGTCATTTTGGTGATCCTGTTCATCTCAGGATCAGTAAACCGGCGATACTCAACGTACAAGGGAGTGCTGAGGAACAAAACCCGGATGTTGTGCCGTCTCAGTTCACCGGTAAAATCTTCCAGTATTTTTACATTCCGTTCCAACTCACTTGCATGCATGGTACGATTATCCGCCTCCACCTTAGCGGCTCCTGCCTCAGCGCTGAGGTTCGGATTCGGATTTAGGACGTCCTTTCTTACCCAGCCCAGATCACTCATCCGCAACTCAGACTCATCCCGCGAAAAACCTGTAAGATATTTCAGGGATGTCGATGGACCATATAACATGGTATAGCTGTATTTCCTGATATCATACCAGGGGAATTCCCGTTCGGATATTCCCCAGAATTTATAATAGAAATAATCTCTCCAACTTTCCCTGGTATCAGAAAGCTGCATCCATAATGAAAAGTATGATACAGTAATGACGACAGTCTGCAGACTTTTCATCCTGTCCAGATAGTTGAGGCATAACCGGCTGTCGTAATAAAGCGATTGGCTTGCATTGGCCAGATTGAATGCCGGCTTGCTGATAAATTCCGGATTCACATCATTCATTGCATGTGAGGAGCCCAGGATCAGGACTTCTGTCCTGTCAATATTTTTCTCAAAATAATCTTTTTTTAGCATATAGCTGTTCGGAAGTTTCGCCAGTTCGGATTCCATATACCAGAAAATACCGGTTACAGGAACCAGGAACAGGAGCATTTTAAACAGAAACTTCTTCACTCCAACCTTCATACTCAGAATTGAAAATAGATAAACTGACGGTTTTCAAATACGCCGAAAAAGAAGATAATAAACAAAGCCGCATAGTAAATTGACCAGCGTACATAAGCCGGCCTGCGGGTTATCCAGCTGTTCAAACTCACCCTGTACTGGAAAAGATGAACTGCTTCCATCAGCAAAATTGCTGCCAGCACTGTCAGGAGTTGTGTCTTTGTCAACCCGGGAATCAGGTTGATGTGCTCTGCATGACGTATTGCCTGCACATCGGCAAACAGGCCGGTAAAAGAAGATCTGATGATATAAAAAGCATCGGCCAGACTGTTCGCCCTGAAAAAGATCCATGCAAAACAGGTGAGTGAGAATGTGGTTAAAATCTTCAGGGCCGTTTGAAGACCGGGAAAACGGGAGAGACCAATAGCCTGTGCCATCCAAATCCGGGGCTTACGGGTTAAGAGGGCAAAAACCAGGTAGAATCCATGCAGGGCTCCCCAGATTACAAAGGTCCAGTTGGCCCCATGCCAGAGCCCGCTGATGAGAAACACGATCATCAGGTTAAGGTACCATCGCGGAATAGAGACCCTGTTACCCCCGAGTGAGATATAGAGATAATCCTTGAACCAGGAAGATAATGAGATGTGCCAGCGCTTCCAGAATTCATTGAAGTTTTTTGCGTGATAGGGGCGGTCGAAGTTCTTCATTAACCTTATGCCTAATACCTGCGCTGCCCCGATTGCCATGTCGGAATAGCCGGAGAAATCACAGAAAATCTGAAAAGCAAAAAACAGGGTTGCAATAATCAGGCTCAGACCCTGGAATTCCTGTGGCTTATCATATACATAATCCACAGCCATCGCCAGCCTGTCGGCAATGACCACCTTCTTGAACAAGCCCCAGCCCATCGTTCTAAGACCACTTACCACCCTCTCATAGTCAAACTCATGCTTCAGCCTGAACTGCGGAAGAAGGTTTTGCGGCCTCTCGATAGGGCCTGCCACCAGCTGAGGAAAGAACATCACATAGAGTGCATATATTCCAAAATTTCGCTCAGCACCCTGCCTTCCCCTGTATACCTCAATGGTGTAACTCATGGCCTGGAAGGTATGAAAAGACAGCCCTACCGGCAAGAGGATAGATAGCACAGGAAAGGGAGTTGACAGATCTCCTGTGTGAAGGAGCACATTCAGATTCTCGTTCAGAAAATTATAATACTTGAACACAGCCAGTACCCCTATATTGGCCACCAGGCTGAATATGAGAAACAGTTTTCTCTTCCCTCCCTCCGCCTTTTCAATAAGGATTCCTGCAAAATAATCCACTACTATCGTAAAGCCCAGGATTAAAATATACACCGGTATAAATACCATGTAGAAATAACAGCTGCTTATTAACAGCAGCATCCATCGATATTTGAAAGGCAGGGAATAATACAGGATTGTAACAAACAGGAAGAAAACAAGGAAATGAAAGGAATTGAAAAGCATGTCTTATATCTACGTAATTGGTCGTTTCCTCAGGTTCCAGGTTTCTGACAGAATGTAAATATAGAAAACAAAGAGAATAATTGAAATGTCTGCATAATAGAATAATTTTTTTTCTTAGTATTGAATCATATTTTCTCCGGGTTGAACAGGCAAATTCCTGCCCTGAGTTAAGCATTGATTCACCATCAAGCATATCCCGAATGATGAACAACCATCTAAAATTTCTTAACCTGTTTTTTGCAGGAATAGTATTATTTTCTGCATTTTCCCTGAATGCACAGCCCGAACTTAAACTATGGTACAATCAACCTGCCGGAGCGGATGTTGCGGATGATAAAAACGGGTGGACAAATGATGAGGAATGGCTCAAAGCCCTCCCGGTCGGAAATGGTTTCCTGGGAGCCATGGTATTTGGCGATGTAAATACCGAACGGGTGCAGCTGAATGAGAAAAGTCTCTGGTCGGGTAGTATGGATGATAATGATAATCCAGTTGCCTTTGACGCCCTGGCTACCATCCGGCAGTATCTATTCGATGGCAATTTCGTCGAAGCATCCATACTGACTGAAAAGACACAGGTATGTAAGGGCAAGGGATCCGGCTATGGCAACGGCAGCACAGCTCCCTACGGATCATTTGAGACACTCGGGGACCTGCGGATGAGCATGGAACAACAGGGTCCCTGGACCAATTACCGGCGAACACTCAGCCTGGATAAGGCTCTTGTATCCGTGAGTTATGATCAGAATGGTACCCGGTATGAAAGGGAGTGCTTCGTGAGTTTTCCTGACCAGGTACTGGTGTACAGGTTTTCGAAAAAAGGAAATGGCAAACTGGGTATGATTCTTCAGCTGGACCGCCCTGAGCGATTCACCACCACGGTTGAAAATAACATGCTGGTGATGCGCACTGTGATGTCCGACGGAAAAGGCGGAGATGGAATGCAGGCTGTCACCTGTCTCAGACCGGTTATCACAGGAGGAACGCTTACCACTGAGGGCAACAGGCTTGTGATACGCGATGCAAATGAGGTGATACTTCTGTTAACCGCATCAACCAATTACGCTCCGCAATACCCGGTATTCAAGCGGAGTGGTCATGAGGCGGAGGCATTGTCGCGGATTGCTGCAGCAGTAAAGAAGACCTTCAACACCCTGCTTGCGGATCACCTGAAAGACTATACGGCTCTTTTTAGCCGCTGCAGCCTTCAACTGGGAAGTGCACAGCCCGACACAACACCTACCGACCGCAGATTGGAGCAATATAAGAAGAAGCCCTCCGATCGCTGGCTGGAGACACTCTATTTCCAGTTCGGACGTTATCTGCTCATCTCTTCCTCCCGTCCGGGCAGTCTGCCGGCCAACCTGCAGGGACTTTGGTCAAATAAAATACAGACTCCCTGGAACGGGGACTATCATACCAACATCAATATCCAGATGAATTACTGGCCCGCAGAGGTCACCAATCTTTCCGAATGTCACCTGCCAATGATTGAATATACCCGGGGACTGGTTGCACCAGGTACACGCACTGCCTCCACCCATTACAAGGCCGGTGGATGGTGCGTACATCCCATCGCCAATGTTTGGGGCTACACCGCTCCTGGCGAGCATCCCAGCTGGGGTTTGCACCTCGGAGCCGGAGGATGGATGTGTGAACATCTCTGGGAACATTACACCTTCACCGGCGATACGGCCTATCTCCGCGTTGTCTATCCTGTAATGGCAGGATCGGCACAATTTTACTGCGACTGGCTGGTACAGGATCCTACCTCCGAAAAACTTGTTTCAGGACCGGCCGGGTCGCCCGAAAATTCATTCAAAGGACCCGATGGGAAGAACTACCAGATCAGCATGGGTCCCTCACACGACCAGGAGGTAATCTGGGATTTATTCAACAACCTGCTGGAGGCAGGAAAGATACTGAACCTTCAGGACCCCCTTCTTAAGAGGGTGGATAGCTGCTTCCGTATGCTGGCGGTACCCGGGATAGCCCGTGACGGAAGGCTGATGGAGTGGGCGAAAGAATATGAAGAACCGGAACCGGGTCATCGTCATATCTCACACCTCTACGGACTGCATCCCGGCAGGCAGTTTACTTTTGGAAAAGACTCAGCCTACATGGACGCCTGCGGGAAATCGCTTGATTACCGCCTTGAACACGGGGGCGGGCACACCGGCTGGAGCGCTGCCTGGATCCTCAATTTCCGTGCACGCCTGCACCAGGGCGACAAGGCCATGGAAGCCCTCCATACCCTGCTCACCCGCAGCACCTGCCCCAACCTGTTCGACCTCCATCCTCCTTTCCAGATCGACGGTAACTTTGGGTCTACAGCGGGAATAGCCGAGATGCTCCTTCAGTCACATGACGGGATCATCACCCTGCTTCCTGCCCTTCCTGCAGCCTGGAAGGATGGCCGGGTAAAAGGCCTGGTGGCACGCGGAGGAATTGTTGCAGACATCAGCTGGAAAGACGGACTGGTGACAGACTATAAACTCAGCTCGGCATATCCGGTGGAGGTTACAGTCTGCATAAATGGAGAAAGAAAAAAACAACTGACTGAAAAAAAGTGAGTGAATAATTGAGGGACTGTACTAACAGGCTTGTATTTATTAATGACCATAAAACCACGTAACCTAATATTGTATGAAACCAACAGCCGGCAGCATCCTGCTGCTTTTAGTATTTCTTCTGCTCTCAGCATGTGCTGAAAAGAAGGACGTGATCCTCCAAATGGATGACGGATGGAAATTCAAAACGGGTGATAGCGCCCTCTATGCCTCCCCGGCTTTCGACGACAGTTCCTGGGACTCCATCTTTCCAAGAAAACTATGGGAATACCAGGGATTCCCCAATTATGACGGCTTTGCCTGGTACAGGAAACACATCCTGATCCCCTCAGAAATGAAGACCAGCGCTTTTTTCAAGGACAGTATACAGATCATACTCGGCGAAATTGATGATACCGAAGAGACTTACCTCAACGGGGAATTGATCGGTCAGAACGGATTCTTTATACCCGCCGGAGAAAAAGCGATTATGGAGAATTTTACAGGATACCCGGATGCATACAGGATCCTTCGTCGTTACGTGCTTTCAGTAAATGACCCGCGCCTCAAATGGGACCAGGAAAATGTTCTTGCCGTGCGGGTAAATGACCATGGCGGTGGTGGTGGTCTTTACGGACAAAGAGTTGAAATCAGTATAATGGTTGATTTTGCGACCAGATCGCCATTTCCAGCGGCTCCTCCGCCAGGCCGGTGGCGAATAACCAAGTCAGTGGAACTGTCTGGATTGCCAACTGCCGTTGTTACGCCACCTCCAGCACATTTCAATGCCAGGGTGAAAGATGGCAAAATGAATCTATTTTCGATACCACCATTTCCGCACTGGTGAAACCCAAAGAAAAAGTTTGTACGAGATACAGTTCAGCCTGACTGGATTCTCAGCAGGAACATCCTTACCTTTACCTATAAAGACAACAAGTTTGAAAAAATGGTTGCTACCCGCTTCGATATCCCTTATATACTTACACCCAAACTGGGCGATGAAATCCCGCATCAACGGACGCGGTACCGGAGGTGCCCCGGCAGGCCCTTCCTGTTCTATACCGGTTGCGCATACGGCCAATGAAATACGAGGCAGTCGGATTACCTGAAGGTCCGAGCCTGATGCCGCAACAGTATCATCACCGGTTCTGTTAAACAAAAAGGAGAATACAAGGTGGAACTGAAAGCCATCAACGAAAAAGGTAATAGCATCAAAAGTACTGCGATCAGGGCGACAAACTCGCCCTTACCCCGCCGATGGGATGGAACAGGAACTGCTGGGGACTTAGTGTGGATGATGCCAAGGTACGGGCTGCTGTTGACCAGTTCATCTCTACCGGGCTCATCAACCACGGCTGGACTTATGTGAATATTGACGATGGCTGGGAAGCCCCGGAACGTGCAGCTAACGGCAAGATCGTAACAAATGATAAGTTCCCCGACATGAAAGGTCTTACCGGTTATGTCCACTCGAAAGGGATGAAGATGGGTATCTACAGTTCACCCGGGCCCCTCACCTGCGGAGGATACCTCGGCAGTTACAGCCATGAGTTCCAGGATGCCCAAAGCTGGGCTGATTGGGGAATTGACTATATCAAGTACGACTGGTGTTCCTATGGTGAGAAAGCAAAAGACAACAGCCTGGCAGAACTACAGAAACCCTATATCCTGATGAAACAGTGCCTGGGCAAACAGGATCGTGACATCGTTTTCAGCCTGTGCCAGTATGGAATGGGGGATGTTTCCAAATGGGGCGGACAGGTAGGTGGTAACCTCTGGAGAACAACCGGCGACATCACCGATACCTGGGAAAGCATGAGCGGTATCGGCTTTGGACAGGCCGACCTGGCTCCCTATGCCAAACCCGGCGAATGGAACGACCCCGATATGCTGGTTGTTGGCTGGGTGGGCTGGGGACCGAGCCTGCATCCTTCCCGGCTCAGTGCCAGCGAACAGTATACGCACATCAGCCTCTGGGCCCTGCTTTCCGCTCCCCTGCTCATCGGCTGCGATCTCACAAAACTGGATGATTTCACCCTTAACCTGCTCACCAACGACGAAGTGATTGCCATTAACCAGGATCCCCTGGGCAAACAGGCTGTACTGGTAAAATCAGAAAAATCAATTCAGCTCTGGGTTAAAGAACTCGAGGATGGATCAAAAGCTGTAGGACTCTTTAACCTCAGTGACAAGGATCAGGAGACCGGCCTGAGTTTTGCCGACCTGAAAATTGCCGGGAAGGCGAAACTTCGTGATGCATGGAGACAGAAGGATCTGGGAGAATTTGAAGGACAGTATCCCTGCAAGATTCCTGCCCATGGAGTGGTGCTGCTCCGGATACTACAATAAGGTTCAAATCTCCTCACAGGAAAGAAGCAGAATCCTCTGCATTTGTATTCATATTATGGCAATCACCTTTTACGTGTCTGCCAGTGCCAATAATACAGCCATAGGAAACCCGGAAACATAATCCGGGTTTCTTTCATTGGACTCCCGTCCATTGAACTCATCATATTTCATTTTTCATTCATATGCCATTTTAGTTTTTATAAATCTTATATTATTGTTCTTTATCTAATTATAATATTTTTACTTATATTCTACATATTTTTTATATTTTATATGCTTTATTATTATATTTATCTATTTTACATAATTTTAAATCATATTCTTTCTAAGCCAAACTGAAATCATCAATTCTTTCCAGTATCAGCTTACCATATTTTTTTCGTTACTTCGGTCCGATGGTTTTGAGGATCTTCTTATCAACTGCTGCTTCATGACAAATAATGAAACCAAACGCCTCAGGTGGGTTGTCCTGGGAATATACTCCTTCCTCACCCTGATGATCCAGGTACAATGGCTGAGTTTTGCCCCTATTGCCAGGGAAGCAAGGGTGGTATACGATGTATCACCCTTTCAGATAGACCTCCTTTCGCTGGTATTCATGCTGGTATTCCTGCCGGTCTGTTTCCCTGCATCTTCCCTCATCGAACGCTTCGATCTTAAAACAGGTGTCGGGATAGGGGCTGTCCTGATGTCGGTTTTTTCACTAATAAAAGGACTTTTCGCTGACAACTATACCATAATCCTCATTGCCCAGACGGGTCTTGCCGTTGCCCAGCCCTTTTTCCTGAATTCTTCCACCAAACTGGCCGGTAAGTGGTTCCCGGTAAATGAACGGGTTACTGCGGTGGGGATAGCGACCCTGGCTCAATTTGCCGGGATTGTACTGGTAATGATCCTGACTCCTTTACTCTTCAGAATCAGACCGGATGGTTCCGACAACCTGGAGAGTATTCTCCTGCTTTATGGGGTGATAGCAGTTTTTGCCACTCTTCTCTTTTTTATTGTGGTGCCCAAAGATTCTGCCCGGGCAAACCAGGAATACGAACCTGCCCCACCCCTCCGGCTCATCGAAGGGATACGGATGCTCCTCCGTCGTAAGGACGTAATTCTACTGATGATCATGTTCTTTATCGGGCTGGGGCAGTTTAATGCCATTAGTACCTGCATTGACCAGATCTGTGAAAAGAAACATTTCTCGGTCGACCAGACCGGCATGACCGGAGGACTCATGCTGATCGCGGGAATTATCGGGGCTTTGATCTTCCCGGTGCTCTCCGATTATTTCCGGAAGAGAAAACCCTTCCTGGTATTATCCATGGTCATGACTACCATCGGAATCCTGGGTCTTACAGTTTCCCAGTCCTATCCGTTAATGCTCCTGAGTTCCTTCATTCTTGGGTTTTTTCTCCTGGGCGCCGGTGCACCCGTGGGATTTCAATATGGAGCTGAGATCGCTGAACCGGTTCCTGAATCAACCACACAGGGTCTTGTTCTATTTATCGGGCAGGTTTCGGGAATTCTGTTTATCATATTCATGAATCTATGGGGCATGATTCCATTATTAGTTGCCTTCACTGCCCTGGGAGTGATCAATATCTTCATATCGCTTAGCATGAGCGAGTCACCAGCGATTCATCTGATGACTCCCAAAAAGAATTAGCGTAGCTCTTACTCCCGGAATCTATTCATATTTCAGAGCATTTGCCGGGTTGGTTGAAGCAGCCTTGTAGGACTGGTAGGCGATTGTAATAAAGGATATCAGGCTTACGATAAGCAAGGATAACAGGTACTCCCAGGCAGTTAACGAGGTCTTGAATACAAAGTTCTCCAGCCAGAGGTTTGCAAACCAGGTGCCCAGCCCCCAGGCAATAACAGTGGCAATCAACAGGAGAATCACCACATTCCTGAACAAGAGCATCATGACTTTCCAGGTACTGGCTCCCAGTGATTTCCGGATACCTATTTCCTTTGTTCTTTGTTCTGTTGTAAATGAGGTGAGACCAAAAAGTCCAAGACTGGCAATGATAATAGCCAGGATGGCAAAGGAAAGAGCAATGGTTCCTGTACGCCGGTCTTCCTTATAAATGGTCCGGTAATCATCGCTGAAATAAAAATATACCATGGGATCATTCACCGTATGCCTGGTCCAGAGTTTTTCCACCTCGGCCACAGTTTTCTTCATGTACTGCGGATCGATACGCACTGTAATATAACCCCAGCCTGAATACCTGTTATCAAGGAAGAATACACAGGGATAGATGCGTTCATGCAGCGACTGGTAATGAAAATCCTTTACTACTCCAACCACCTGGTGATAGCTGAACTTTTCTTCTCCACCAAGGGGTCTCATTACGCGAACTGACATCGGATCAGAAAAGCCAAACTGTTTTACCGCACTCTCATTAATTATGCAGGCTGTGCTGTCTCCCGGGAAATCCTTTGAAAAGAATCGCCCCTGTGCCATTTGTAGTTTATAGGTTTCAAGAAATTCCATATCAACCCAAAAGGTTTGCATCAGGTAACTCTTGTCAATCGGCATCCCTTCCACCAGGTAGCCATTATGGTTATTGGGATAGTTGGGAATAGCCGTTGAATGTGATGCTTTAAGGACGCCCGGCAGTTTTGAAACCTCTTCAAGAAAAACACCCAGGTTCTTATTAAGTGCATCGGCTCTTCGGATTACCAGCAGGTTCTCCTTGTCATATCCAAGGTTTGTATTGAGCATGAAATTCACCTGCCGGTAAATGACTGTGCTCATAAAAATAAGGAACACGGATCCCAAAAGCTGAAGCACTACCAAAACATTCCGGAGGAGCTTTCCCCCTGAGGCAGATTTCTTCGACTGGGTGAGGATGATCAGGGGTTGAAAAGCTGCCAGGTACAAGGAAGGGTACAGACCAGCCATCAGTCCGAGGATAATTGCCAGCAGTAACAGGGCAGGCAACATGTACCAGGAGGAAAACAGGTTGAGTGAGAGCTGCATTCCCAGGATGCTGTTAACCGGCCCCAGGAGCAATTCAACCAGTACCAGCGCCATAACCAGTGAAAGACAGGTGAGCAGGAAAGATTCCACAAGGAATTGCCCTATCAGGCTGGCTTTTCCTGATCCGGAAATCTTCCGTATTCCAATCTCCAGGGCCCTTCCTGCAGAGCGGGCGGTTGCCAGGTTGGTATAGTTGATACTGGCCATGAGCAGGATCAGGATAGCCACCAGGGTGAAAATATAAACGTACTTTTTGTCATTGGTAGGCTTCTGATCATGACTGATCGAAGGATCCAGGTGGATATCGGTGAGGCGTTGCAGGAAATAGCCGTATTCATTTCCCGATTTTACAAACTGATCCAGGTCTATCCCCATGAATTTTTCCACCTCCGGACCTACCTTACTGTTGACAAAATCCGGGATTTTTTTGGAAAGGGCCGGCTCCATATTTTCATCCTGTAAAAGCAGGTAGGTGCTGAAGCTGTTGGAAAGCCAGGTGGGGTCTTCAGCACGCGGATTGGTCATGAAGGAGGAAAGTGCTGTAAAATAAAAATGGGCATTCTTCGGGAAATCCGCCATTATACCGGTTACTGTATAATAGGTGGTATCGTTGCCCACCTGCAGCATTTTTCCTACAGGTTCCTCATCACCGAATATTTTCTTCGCTGTAGCCTCGGTAAGTACCAGGGTGTATTTTGAGGCCAGTACCTTGTCGGGATCACCCTTGAGCAGCGGAATGGAAAAAATCCGGAAGAAGCTGGAATCTGCTTCCCCGAAATCATTTTCGATATATCCCTGGTGATTATACTTCAAAACAGTTTCGCCCCAGCGGTTCACCCTTACAAATTCCTGTACCTCAGGAAATTCCTGACGAAAAGCGGGTCCCAGTGAAGAGCAGGTCCAGGCCCCCCGAAGCTGCGACTCACCCATCTTCCCTTTCAGGTAAACCCGGTAAATCCGATCCTTGTTGACATTGAACTTATCATAGCTCAACTCGTGAATCACGAACAATCCGATGATAATACTGCAAACCAGCCCTATGCTGAGTCCCGCAATATTGATTATAACATAGGATTTGTGCCGCAAAATGTGGCGGAAGGACATTTTTATATAGTTCCAGATCATGATATAATAACTAGATTATTAAACAATCAGAACATCCATAATCAGGGTACCTGCCGGATCATCAGAACAAAGATTATAGATGTAAAGATAAGACGGAGAAAAAATACAATTGTTACATGCCTGGAGGAAATTTAAGCAATCAAAATAAAAATAAGACAACAAATCAGGCTGATTTTTTATCCGGTAATCCGAAAAAAGAAAAGGCAGTGAAATGAATTTTATTCATCCGCACTGCCTGAACTTAAAATTACAATCAAATCTACTGTGCCAACTAAAAAATACTGTAGTTCACTCCCAGGCTGAGATCATTAGAAAACATGGAATCGTGGCTATCGTTAATAATATCCGAAGCATACTTTCCGCGCGAAAGAAACAACCTGTAGGTTCCGCTGAGACGCAACCGGGGAGATATGTAGTAATAAAACTGCCAGGAAAAATCCAGACTAATATCGCTGTCCAGCCCTTGTTCTATCCATTCTTCATCAGTTTCATCCCAGCTATAGTCCTTGATCCGGCTCTCATTCATTGACAACCGCCAGGTAGTATATGTTCGTGAATCAGGATAATATCCGGCCTGGATGTATTGCCGGGGTTGTAAACCGGCAAGGCGCGTTCTGGTCTCATAGTCGTTCAACCGATCTTCGTTGAGCATGTTTCCCCAGACATAATAAAAATCTGCACCGCAGGCAAACTGCCAACTCAGGCTCAGCGGTTTATTGTATCTGAATCCCAGCAAACCATTAATCTGAAGTTCCCTGTCATAACTTTCTGTCTCGTCCGAGTAGAGCGTATCGAGACTCTCATCTCGGTTAAGGTTGGTGGTGTTATTAAAAATGGGAACAAAGGACGGCTCAATGCCACCATAAATCCTAAAACCCGAATAACGAACCGGTCCAGCTGAATAATCCCAGTTATCATTCAGACTGGTGAAATAGGTTCCATCGGCCTGAGTGATCAGTCCTTTCTGTTGAAGAAAAGCGTCGATGCTTTTAAGTTCACCAATCTTCTTGATTCTTGAATCCAGCACCCGTTCATTTTTTACTGTTGAAATCAGGCTTGCCAGTTCCATGATCTCCTCCCGGGTGGGCGTGCGGGTAAGTCGCCCTAACTTCTCCATATCCTCCAGAATATAAACAGCAAGACGTGCATCCTCAACAGGTTCAATCCTTCCGTACCCAAGCAGCAAAGGAACTCTGACATGCAAATTCAGGGTCCTTTCATCACTTTTGTTCCTTTGCGTCAGACTATCGGCCGCATCATAAAAGCGTACATCCCTGCTATTGTTATATTTTCCTGCAAAGGCATAAAGGTTGGCTTCAGCAAAGAAAAGATCCTGCAGGTAAATTCGGTTAACTGAAGAAAAATTAAGTCCTGTTTGTAAAGAGGAAGAGCGGGTATGAGAAGCACCTTGTTTATACTCATAAAAGTATGGATTGAGTGATCCGGAAACAGTTTGATCGCCCTGGTAGTTCCGCCGGTTTGTATACGAATTATAGGCCATGGAAAAAGTGCCGGATCCATTCATGTAAAGATACTTGTCGGGCATTTGATTTGAATGATTGAACCTGCTGTTTAATTGGATATCGAGTTGATTCCTTTTAATGTCAGGCAGCTTGTAATCTGAAAGGGATACGGAGTCGAATTGACTGTGGAGTATTCCGAATGGCAACAGAAATACCATTCCCAATAAGATGATACGGGATCTCATAAGTTGATTGATTAGGTTGGTTTTGTAGCAATAAATCAGCAGCCCGGGCTATCTTCCCCGATTACAGAGCAAATTTCATGCCGTTAGTATTTATCCACCCCTCGGAAAGCCAGAACATCAGTACTTGGCCTGTAGAAGAATGCTATTTTCTATCTGGAATTTCAAACACCCGTACCCAATCAACATAAAATTTCTGGGGAAAAATGGTGGAATCAATCTCTCCTCCCCAGCCTCCGCCAATAGCAGTATTTATTAGCAGGTAGAAGGGTTTCTTAAAAAGATCTTTCTCCACAGTGCTCAGATTGTTGAAAGTGTAGTAATAATTGTTGTCGACGAAAAATGAGAGCTGGTCTGCAGTGCGTTCCACCCCGTAAACATGATAATCGCTGTGTATTCCGGAAATTGCGATCGAATCACCCAGGTACCGGTGAAAAGCCGAATCAGTGTCGAGCCAGTGAAAGGTCCCCCAAATGATTCCGGGTGTATGCCCAACGAATTCCATAATGTCAATCTCACCGCATTTGGGCCAGTCGACTTTTTCGATATCCGTGCCCATGCACCAGATGGCAGGCCAGATACCCTTGCCGGAGGGGAGTTTGGCCCGAATCTCCATCCTGGAATTCACCGGGAATTCAACCTTACCCAGCGTATTAATACTTCCTGAGGTATAGGCAAATCCTTCAAAGGGTTCTTTTCTGCTCTCAATCACAAGCGCGCCATCCTCAACCCGCACATTTTCCGGCCGGCCTTTCGTATAATATTGTTTCTCATCATTCCTGATATACCCTTCCTCATATACCCATATGGAGGTATCAGGAAGTCCGGAATAATTGAATTCTTCACTCCAGCTAAGTTTATAGGGTTTTGTACTGTCGCAGGGGACAATAATTTCGGATTGTTTGGGCTGGCAGGCTGAAAGAACTACTGCAATTGTTAAACAGATGGGGATGAAGCTTTTCATAGGGGGTGGTTTAGTTTTTCAAATGTAAGAAATATAAGCGAATTTTCTGATTCCCAGATTTAACAACAAGACCTTTCTAAAAGTATCCATGCAATAAAAATTCAAATCCCATTAATTCCGCTTTAACAGATTACATAACATGGAATTCCCTGTACAGCTGGGCAGGAACAATCTTAACTGGGAAACAGAGTCTACTTTGCTATTTGTTGTTCCATTTTGTTTCTGCATTGAAGAGACAGACCGCTTCGTGCCTCGCGGTGACGATTCTAATGATATGGAGCATGATCAGGCTTCGCCTGATCATGCTCCTGGCCGGATACTTGTCATTGCGAGTTCCAATTATCAGAAATCACATCCATAAAAATGACGCATGCAAGTAAAAAGGAAAATGCAATCACACTCATTTCTCTTCACCCATGTCAAGCCACGCGGGAGGCAATCCGGAAATGGTGCGAACTGCAGGGTGTTCGGCCTTAGTTCGGGTAGGCTCTGTGCAGAAAGAACACCCTGAAGTTGTCATTTCCGGGCTCTTTTCTTTGCTTCCTTTCTTTGGAGAAGCAAAGAAAGGGAGGCTCCCCGCAGGGGTGAAAACGCTATATGAATTAATAAGCTAATATTGAGCACTTTTGAAAAAAGCGTCATTAGTAGCGCAGTGAAGCCTGTCCGAATATTGAGTGGTCGGGCAAACTGTCCATGTTAATGCAAAATATTAATATAACCCCCGAAAAGGGCAAATATATCCGGGGAACCATTATTTTTGTAGGTTCCGAATGTGTGTTACAGGCTTTTAATTTTATGCTTTTATGTCAGAAATTGCAGAGAGTGGAAATAACAAGGAAATAAAAAACTTCATACAGGAGATTATTGAAGAAGATATTGCCGCTGGTAAAAATGGTGGTGCTGTACTGACGCGTTTCCCTCCCGAACCCAATGGATACCTGCATATCGGTCATGCCAAGTCCATCTGTCTGAATTTTGGACTGGGCCTCCGCAACCAGGGAAAAACCAATCTGCGGTTCGACGATACCAATCCTTCCAAAGAAGATGTGGAATATGTGGATTCGATCATGGAAGATGTTCATTGGCTTGGATTCGAATGGCAGGGAAAGCCCAGGTATGCTTCCGACTATTTCCAGCAGATTTACGATTGGGCGGAGGTACTCATCAAAAAGGGACTGGCCTATGTATGCGAGCTTACGGCAGAAGAAATAGCCGCCCAGAAAGGAACTCCCACCACTCCGGGAAAAGAAAGTCCCTTCCGGAACCGGTCTGTGGAGGAAAACCTGGATCTCTTCAGGAGGATGAGGGCAGGGGAATTCAGGGAGGGAGAAAGGATTTTACGGGCGAAGATCGATATGACATCGCCTAACATGCATATGCGCGATCCCATCCTGTACCGGATCAACTATACACCCCACCACAACACGGGAACAAAGTGGTGCATTTACCCCATGTACGATTTTGCGCATGGGCAGAGCGATTATATCGAAGGGATCACTCATTCGATCTGCACCCTGGAATTTGAGGTGCACCGTCCTTTGTATGACTGGTTCCTTGATCAGCTGGCCGAACCGGGCAAAGTAAGACCCCGCCAGATCGAGTTTGCCCGCCTTAACCTCAGCTACACTGTGATGAGCAAGCGTAAACTGCTGGAACTGGTAAAAACGGGACTGGTTAGTGGCTGGGACGATCCCCGCATGCCTACCATCTGCGGGTTACGCCGCCGGGGATTCACCCCCGAATCCATCCGCGATTTTGCCGAACGGGTGGGTGTGGCTAAACGCGACAACGTAATTGATGTTGCCCTACTGGAACATTGTATTCGTGAGGATCTGAACAAAAAAGCCATGCGGGTGATGGCCGTGCTCAATCCCGTAAAACTCATCATCGACAATTACCCGGCAGGGCAGACGGAAGAGCTGGAAGCCATCAACAATCCGGAGGACCCCGAGGCAGGGACACGCCCCCTGCCCTTTTCGCGCGAATTGTACATCGAACGCGACGACTTCATGGAGAATCCGCCGAAGAAATTCTTCCGGCTTTCCCCGGGTACCGAGGTACGCCTGCGTTATGCCTATTTTGTTACCTGTACGCATGTTGTGAAAGACTCCTCCGGCGAGATAACCGAGATCCACTGTACCTACGACCCTGCCTCCAGGGGAGGTAACTCTCCCGACGGACGTAAGGTAAAAAGCACCATCCACTGGGTTTCGGCAGCCCATGCGGTGGAAACGGAAGTACGGCTCTATGACCGGCTCTTCCGGGTCGAAAATCCCGACGAGGTGCCCGAAGGTGCAGATTATAAGGAAAACCTCAACCCTGATTCATTGAAGGTCATAAAGGGATACTGTGAGCCCTTCGTTCTTAAAACCAAAGCGGGAGACCGCTTTCAGTTCGAAAGGATTGGGTATTTCTGCACCGATCCCGATACGCGGGAGGGAAAACCGGTATTCAACCGCACCGTTGGACTGAAAGACGCCTGGTCAAAAATTGCAGCCCAGGGCCAGGGCTGATCACCTTCCCGGGCGGTATGCTGTAGAACAAACTTTGCATTTTAAAAAGAAAATGAAGTAAATTTGAGCCTGCACTGCGAACATGTAAGCATACACCCCTCTCACTCGTTGTTTGCTCCTTATATTTTTTCTTTTTTCTTTTGTCTTTCCTCCTCCCTTCCCTGACCCTGACCTGCCTGATGGCGGAAAATCCTGCATGCTGAAAACCGCACCGGATCCTGAGATTCGGATGGTTGATCATGGAAATATAAAACAAAGAACCGGCCTCATTCCTTCATAAGTTTCCGGCGGGTTTCTTTGTTTTCAAAGGTTTCTTCCATGCCGGAATGTAAACAGGGATATAAAAAACACGGGAAAATGAAGTCTGTAAATCATCAGAACTTTTTCAGGCAATTCAATCAGTTTGTCTTTCAGGCGGGTGTGGACCCCCTTCTCCCGGCGCAGATCAGCAGGCGTATCTGGATGACCAATGTATTCAGTATTTGCCTGGGAACGATAGTTGCCCCCTATATTGCAGTATTCTGGCTGCTGGGGAGCAAAGTGTTCGGACTTATCTGCCTCCCTGTTACTCTCTTTTACTGGACCATCCCCTTTTTCAACCGCAAAGGATACATTCACTTCTCGCGTATCGCCTTTGTAATTGTTGCCCATCTCATTGTCCTGGTGTATGCCATTGCCTTCGGCAGAAAGTCGGGCATCTACTACCTTTTTTTTCTTACTGCCTCTTATTCCATCCTGATGTTCGACAAGACAGAGCGGATGAAACAGCTATTCAGCCTGCTTCTCACCATCTTCTCCATCGGGACCTTCGAGGTATATTACTTCCTTGACAACCCGGTACCCCTTGTCCTGCCTGAATCTGTTTACGAGGTCCTCAATCCTCTGCTCTTTGCCACTACCTTCATTCTTGTGGCCCTCATCAACTACTTTTTTTATTCGGCCAATAACAAGGCACAGGAGGCCCTGGAGGAACACAGCCGGAAGGTGGAGGACCTGGTGAGGGAACGGACGCGCGACCTGGAAAAATCCCAGCAGATGGCCCATCTGGGCAACTGGACCTGGGATCTTCGTGAAAACCGTTTTGAAGTCTCGCGTGTCCTGTTACTTATTCATGGACTTAATGAGAATGACGCACCCTCAGGCCTTAAAGAACTGGCCCTGGCCACCACGCACCCCGATGACCTTGAGCTTGTTCTCACCTTCCTGGAAGAAATGAAAGCATACAGAGTCTTTCAACCTATGGAATACAGGGTTATCCGGAAAGACGGAAGTATACGCTGGGTAAATGCATCGGTACCCGAGATCATCGGAAAAGACGCTGCCGACAAACCACGGAAAATTATCGGCACCATCCTCGACATCACCGATCGTAAACTGGCAGAGGAAGCCCTGAAGGAAAGTGAACTCAAACTGAAAAGGGAGATGGCCTTGTTCGAGGGCTTTTTCAGCACCATCCCCGAAAAGATGTACATCAAGGATTCGCACAGCCAATTTATGCGTATCAACAAGGAGATGGCACGCTTTTTCGGATTGAAGGAGGAGAAGGATGCGATTGGAAAATCAGACTTTGATTTCTTCTCACCCGAGCATGCAAGGCAAGCCTACGAGGACGAATTACGGATTATGCAGTCGGGAATCCCTATGTGCAACTACGAGGAGAAGGAGACCTGGCCGGACGGGAGAATCACATGGGCCCTCTCAACCAAACTTCCCCTGCGCGATCCGGGCGGGAAGGTAACCGGTCTGGTGGGGCTGAGCATCGATATTACCGGCCGAAAAATGATGGAAGAGGCTCTTCAGGAAAACAAGGAAAAACTCATCGCCAAAAATAACGAACTGGAAAACTACCTGTACGTGGCCTCGCACGACCTTCGTTCCCCGTTGGTAAACATACAGGGATTCAGCCAGCGATTGCAAAAACAGACCGGAACCCTGGAGCAACTGATTGACCCTGCACTCCTGGATGCGGACAGCCGGAAAAAATTCATGGAGGTAACCAGGGAAGGCATTCCCAAATCATTGGATTTTATCTTTTCGAATGTTTCTAAAATGGATACGCTCATCAACGGGCTCCTGGTTATCTCCCGCACCGGAAGGATCCGTATGACGATCATTCCCGTGGACATGAATCAGCTGATAGAAAAAATTATCAGTACATTGAATTACCAGCTGGAAGAAGCCGGTGCCGAAATTGTCATTTCGCCGCT
Organism: Bacteroidales bacterium; assembly: GCA_046329925.1. Lineage (GTDB taxonomy): Bacteria > Bacteroidota > Bacteroidia > Bacteroidales > JAAYUG01 > JAXLTS01. The sequence continues at coordinate 215,189 of JAXLTS010000001.1, read as the reverse complement.
CGCCAATTGTTACGGCGACGCCGATCTGCTGAACCAGCTGTTCTCGAATATCATTGTTAATGCCATCAAATACCGCGACAGAAAAAGAAAATTGCGAATAGAGATATCCTCAACAACCGGATCGGATAAGGTAAGTTACTCTATCTGCGATAACGGAATTGGAATCCCCCAGAGGCATCTGAAAAAAATATGGGATGTGTTCTACCGGGTCGACTCCCTTTCACCACAAGCCGGGGAAGGGATAGGTCTGAGCATTGTAAAACGCATTGTCGACAAGCACCGCGGAAAAGTGTGGGTGGATTCAGAAGAAGGAAAGGGAAGTACCTTCTATATCACCCTGCATAGTTATGTTTTTCAGGAATAAAGTTATTACTCCAGATATGAAATCAGCAAACAACTACCGGGAACTGGTTATAATCATTGCAGAAGACGATTTGGGTCATGCCGAACTGATCAGGGAGGGATTACGTGATTCGGGTATCTGCAACAGCATTCTGCATTTTCTGAATGGGGAGGAGGTCTGGAATTTTCTATCCGACCCGGAAAACTCTTTGCACAGGGACGTAAGTAACTCTTACCTGTTACTGCTCGATATAAACATGCCGCGTATGGACGGGATTGAGGTATTGAGACGTATAAAAGAACATGACAATCTGAAGGACATTCCGGTGGTAATGCTCACTACTACCGATGAACCCCGGGAGGTGGACCAGTGCTATAAGCTGGGATGCAATTTTTACATTACCAAACCAGTAGATTTTTCCAGATTTTCGGAAACACTCCGGCGTCTGGGATTGTTTATTCAGATAGTAAAGGTTTAGAATGGCAGGTATGATACAAGAGACCGGAACCAAAACGGTACTCATCATCGAGGATGACCGCGGCATTACCGAGTTGATCACGGAATGCTTCGAGGAGATAGGATTCCGGGTTTTCAGCAAATCACTGGCTGGCGATGCATTGCTTTGGATGGAGGATCACGAACCATACCTGATTGCCCTGGACTATGGCTTACCGGATATGAACGCCCGTGAGTTCATCCTGGAATGGAGAAAAAGGGGAAAAGCCCTTCCTCCGTTTATTGTGTTTACAGGACAAGGGGGTGAACTTATTGCCACCGAGATGATGAAACTGGGAGCCCGCGATTATATCATCAAGGATTCCGGTTTCCTGGGCATCCTCCCGGAAATAATCAAACGAATTGACAAGGAAATAGAAAACGAAAACCGCCGGAAAAAAACTGAGGCCGAACTGAAAAAACTCAGCGCCGCCATACGCCAGAGCCCGGTAAGTGTTGTTATCACAAATAAGGAGGGAATTATTGAATATGTAAATCCCAAGTTCTGCGAACTTACTGAATATACTGCCGAAGAAGTGAATGGCCAGAATCTTCGTATACTCAATGCAGGAACACAGCCAAAGGAACTCTATGCCGATTTATGGAATACCATCCTGGCTGGAAAAAACTGGAAGGGCGAACTTCATAACAAGAAGAAAAACGGGGAGCTGTACTGGGAAGAAGTGGTGATCTCATCGATTCTCGATGATGAGGGCAACATCACCCATTTTGTGGCGGTGAAGGAAGATATTACCGAGAAGAAGAAGATCTGGACAAACTGGCAAATCGCCAAAGAAAAAGCCGAAGAAAGCGACCGCCTGAAATCTGCCTTCCTGGCGAATATGAGCCATGAGATACGCACCCCCCTGAATGCCATTGTCGGGTTTTCGAACCTGCTCGCTGATGCGGATCTCAACCAGGATACACGCAAGACCTATTCCGATATTATCCAGGCGAATACCTCCTCCCTGCTGGTGCTCATCGACGACATCATCGATCTCTCCAGGATTGAAGCATCACAGCTGAGTCTTAACTTCAGTAATTTCGATGCAATAGAACTGTTCAATGAACTGGCATGGGAACATCGTGAACCTACCGCCAACGGCGTGATCTTTCAGCTGGATGAATCATTGAAGATGGAAGGATTGATCCTGTATTCCGACCGGATCCGGTTTAAGCAAGTACTGAACAACCTGGTGTCGAATGCACTGAAATATACCGAGCAGGGAACTGTTATCGCCGGTATATCTGCCATCAGCGATAAGGAAGTAAGCTTTTTTGTAAGGGATACCGGGATTGGTATCGCTCCTCCTGACCAGTCCATCATCTTCGACCGTTTCAGGAAAGCTGACAACCATTCGGGTAAGAAATACAGCGGAGCCGGCCTCGGACTCACCATTACAAAAAAATTGGTGGAACTCTCAGGCGGCAGCATCAGCCTGGAGTCTGCACCCGGCAAAGGTTCAGTCTTCACCTTCACACAACTGCTGGCATCCGGTTCAAAACCGGTGGACCCGGCTATCAGCACCCCGGCTTCCCCCCAGCAATTCCATGGTTCCGGGGAGACCCCCCTGGTTGCCGTGGCCGAAGACAGCGACGATAACTACCTGCTGCTTGAGATTATGTTGAAACACCTGAAATATAATTGCCGGAGGTTCCGTGATGGCAAGGAAATCTCCGATCATTTTCTGGCACTCGAAAAACCTGATGCCCGGTTTATCCTCATGGATATACGCATGCCGGTTATGGACGGGTTTGAGGCAGCCCGGCTTATCCTGCAGAAATTTCCAGGTTTGCCCATCATTGCGCAAACAGCCCATGCCATGCTCACGGATCTTGAGAAAATCAGGAAAGCCGGCTTTGCTGAGACCCTTACAAAACCTTTCAACATGGATAATCTCAGCCAGAGCATTCTCAACATTGCCCACCGGATGAATCAGGTGCCATAGGATTCAGCTCAGCCTTCCTGCATTCCCGCAAGGATGACTGGTGCTCCCTTCACCCCTGCCTGCGAACGAAATTTTCGTTATCTTTCGGAAGATGCCCGCAGAGGGATACCTGCGGCATTCCCTTTCCTACATCATGATGCCTTGCAAATGAAAAGCGTTTCACCCCTTACGGAAATCATCCGCTGCACTGCATGCTGCCTGGGCATTCTTCTCATCAGCCCCGGAGCAGCCCTCTTCTCACAGCCCTGGCAGGAACACGGCGCTCTGAAAGTTTCGAAGAACAATCCGCATGAGATCGTACATGCCGATGGCACCCGTTTCCTCTGGTTTGGAGATACCGGCTGGGAAATGATTCATCGGCTGAACAGGGAAGAGATAGACTTCTACCTGGAAAAAAGAAGGCAGCAGGGCTTCAATCTTATTCAAACAGTTATTCTAAGTGAGTTTTTCCTTCTGAAACCCACCAATTATTATGGCGACAGCCTATTCACAGGATACGATCCACAAAAGCCTGCAATAACTCCAGGCAGCGATCCGGGAAATGCAAAGGAATACGATTTCTGGGATCATGTGGAATATGCCGTGAGCAGGGCAGAAGAGAAGGGTCTGTACCTGGCGCTGGTGCCCAGTTGGGGAGAGTGGATCGTGCCCAGGGAACATAAGCCACTTTTCAATAAATCGCAGGAAGCATATGATTACGGATGGATGATTGCCAACCGGTTGAAAGCCTATCCAAATATCATCTGGGTGCTGGGAGGAGACCGGCACCCGGATGAACGGAAAGGTGCAGTTGATCTCTGGAGAGCCATGGCGGAAGGCATTGCCGATGCTGTGAACGGTGAAAAAAACAAGGATGGTAAGGCCGACTATTCCACCACCTTTATGACCCATCACAGTTTCAACTCCTCCTCCAACTGGTTTCATGAGGATGCCTGGATCGATTGCCATATGTGGGGTTCGTACCATGATGATGTGAATAACCCACGGGCCTGGCAGCTGGCATTAAAAGACTGGCATCTTGAAAATCCAAAACCCACGATCAATGGCGAGCCCTGTTACGAAGGACATAACATCAACTATGCCCTGCCCGACAATGGCTTTTTCACTTCCACCGATGTGCGTATCGCTGCTTACTGGTCAATGTTTTCAGGGGCGGCAGGCTTCACCTACGGGGCACATTCGGTTTGGCAGTTTGCTGACAGTCTCCGGAAACAGTACACCAACATTCCCATTTGTTCATGGCAGGAGGCCCTGAACTTCCCGGGGGCATCCCAGCTGATCCTGCTTAAGAAACTACTTGAATCCTATCCTCAGGAACCACTTGTCCCCGATCCTTCCTTCCTTCTTTTTGAGCAGGATGTTGAACACCCATACACACCCTGCCTTATTGCTTCCTCCTATGCCTTTGTTTATGTACCCACAGGCAGTCCGGTGGTATTGAAGTCCGGACTGATTAAAGGAAAAAAGATCCGCGCCTCCTGGTTCGATCCGCGTAATGGATCAAGAACCCTTATCGGTGATTTTCCGAATTCCGGCACATTTGAGTTTAACGTTCCGGGTATTTCCAAAGCCGTGCCCTGGCTGAAAACCGGCCGGGGCTGCGACTGGGTGCTGGTATTGGAGGATGCTGAAAATTAAATTAAATAAAAAACGGTGCCCGGCCAATCCCCGGACACCGCTCCTTACTAAAGAAACGAAACAAGAATTATTTCTTTACAAAACTCATATTGATCCTGGCCCCGGCTGATTCCAGGAGGAAATAATAACTCCCCGGGCTAAGGCTTGACACATCCACCTTCAGCAGATCGCCTGAAACCATACCATTCTTCAGAACAGCACCCTTAGCATCCACAATCTGATAGCTGGTATATTTCTCCTTCCCCATAGAAACATAAACAAATGAACCGGCAGGGTTCGGGTACAGCAGGCATGCCCCGCTTTGTTCTTCTGCAACACCGGAGGGATCATTATAGGCTGTTACCGTAAAACTCATGCTGGCGGTATTCTTACCCTCCGATCCGTTGTCGCGCAGGGTAACCGTGATCAGCGCCGTTCCTGCCTTCAGCGGTTTAATGTAAACCTTCCGTTGCGCAAGCAGGGTGGTTACTGCGCCTGTAACCGATTCATCCGAAGACTCCGCCTTCAGCTCCACCAGTTGGTTCTCGTCTCCTCCGTTAGTAACCCCGCGCAGCAATACCGAACTGGATTTTCCAACCATGAGCGAGGTATCATTTTGCTGCTGCAGGGTGGGAGGATAATAATCGAATACATGGATGGGTATTTCGATGCTCCGTGAGTTTACCGAATCAGGTCCGTTGTCGGTAACATTCACCAGCAGAACAGCATCTCCGGTTTCATCCGGGGTGAATGACAGGCTTCCTGTAGCCGCCGGCGAGGTATATGCCAGGGCAAGGCTTCCCCGTACATTTTCCGGCGTGGAGCTTTTACTTTCAGCGGTTAGCTGGAGGGTCTGACCACCATCTCCCCCGTCGTTGATTCCAGCCAACTGCACGGTCTGTGTACCCGTACCCTTTTCAATACTGAGCGGTCCGGCAACAGGGTTGATGTTCGGCCGGGCATATCCTTTCACCTGCACTGCGAATTTCTCGGTATGGCTGATCCCGTTAGCCGAAACGACCAGGCTAAGCTCCGTAACTCCAACAGCGGCAGGAGTAAAATGCAATACTGCCGTACTGTTGGGAGAAGTATAATCGAGGGTTACATCTTTCAGCACAGCATAATCTGATAACTCAACCGATATACTCACCGGGTAATCATCTTCTGCCACACCATCACTGATGCCGCTCAGCGGAAGTGAAACGGGTTCCGCATCGCTCATCACCAGTTGGTTGATCATCGGGTCGATTGTAGGTTCTCCACTGATTCCTGATACCAGGGTAACAATTGATCGCGGTGCCAGGAGTAACCTGGCTCCCTTCCCGTAAAAACCATCCCGGAATGCAGGAACATTTTCCGAAACCCGGTATACCGTATAATCCACCGGCAAGTCAGCCCCATCGAGACGGGTTACCAGGGGAACATTCCCTTTATTCATCAACACGATCACCAGCTTATCTCCGTGTTGGCTGTCATTCTTCCAGCTGGTAACCAGCAGGTCATTATTCCCGGAAATACTCTTCAGCCTGCGCGCCATGGGTTTGATGTGGCGGAACATACTCTGTGACCAGTACTTCTGTGTGGGTTTTCCCTGGTTGATGCAATGCCCGTCCCAGGCCCATTCGGTCCAGAGATTTACATTTCCTGATTCGAAGGCGGTGAGGATATTCGCTGCATTCACGAAGGCATCATTCCAGCCGGTAAATGCCGGTTCTGTTTCCGTCATCCAAAGCTCCCTTACTTTCCCGCTGGCATTAACTGCATTGAAGGTACTCTGCCAGTCGGACGAACCCGGCGGTACACCAGGTTGCACCCCATCAGGACCATAGCCGTGTACGGCAAAAACATCGGAATATTTCTTTGCCTCTGCATTGGCATTGATGGCATCGAGGTAGCTCTGGTTGTTGTAGATCGGACCATCGCTCATCTTCACTCCCACCTGCTCAGCCATATATAGTTTGGTGCTGATTCCTTCATCTTCAAATCGTTTTCCAACGAGGGCGATGAGTTGTGCAAAATGCTCCGGATCGAGGATTGCCGAGGCATAAGGTTCGCAAAAAGCAGGTTCATTCTGCAGCCCGATGCCGGCCAGGTCCACACCTGCCTCCTCTCGGAACATGGTTACCAGGGCTACCGCATTCTCCACATACTCCTCGTACAGGTCGGGCAGCACTTTATTCTCGGTACCTCCCCACCAGGTAGCCAGGGGCTGCTGGTAGTTGGTGCTCAGGTTTTGCTTCATCCAGGCTGGTGGCGACCAGTAGGTCACCAGGAATGTCTCGACCCCGCGGGCCTTCAGCTCCCTTACAAAATTCCAGTCGATGGCATTATAGTTCAGTTTCGACCGGTCGAGCACGAGGGGATCGGCATTATCGTTTTCGGGTTCAATCTGATTATCATCAAGCAGGCCAAAGCGGATGGCAGTGGCACCAAAATCACCGGTATACAGGTCAAGTAAATCCGAAGCCGGACTTTTTGCCCCAAGACCCCTGTAAAGCTGGAACTGCTGAGTCAGATCAATGCTGAGGGCAACAGGTGTAACAATAGAAGAATCTAGGACCTGCACCGGTATTACCAGGGTTTTTTCTACAGGTAACTTCCCATTCACCGGTGAACCGCTTACCACCACCCGGATGCTGTCAGTCCCCGCGGCCGATGGGGCAAACATCACCGAAGCCTCTCCGTTCACCACGGGGGAAGCATGAAGTCCGGTAAGGATTCCCTTTCCCTGCAACGAAAGAATTGCATTTTTATCCTTCCCTGTTCCCAGTCCGGATAAATGAACGGTTTTTTCTGTCCCATCCATGAAAAATGTTCTGGGACCAACGGGATCTGCAGTACAGTAATAAGTTGGGCTGATTCCGCTCTTATCTCCGATCCGTACGTCCTTAAACATCACCGTACCGCTCCAGTTGGTAAATGGCCAGTTATAATCGGGATGGTAATTGAAAAGGATACGGGTGATACGTTTGGCATTCACCTTTTCGCCCGATCCGTTCAGCATTCCTTTGGCATCGCTGAAATCGAATTCCACTTTGGTCCACTGGTTAGCCGGGATGGTATATTCCAGGTGATGGTCTTCGTTGTTTCGTATCGATTCATCCCAGAAATAAAGGTGAAAACGAATCTGCTTGTCGCACTTCACCCACATGGAGACCAGGGGAAAATCCGTCAGGTCCATGTCCGGGGTATAATACCAGGAACCGGTCCAGGTGAATTTATCGGTACAGACAATTTTAAATACATCTTCTCCCCCATCCTGCATATGCGAAACCACCTGGTTGGTTCCCATTCCTTCCACATGCCAGTAATCGCGGACTCCTTCCTGTACTTCACCAAATGCATTGGGTGTTTCTCCCGCAAAAGGAATTACATACCCCAGAAGTGGCGGGCTGTATGTTTCAACTGAAAATTGAATGCTGTCACTCTGATTTCCATTATTCTCTTCAGTTCCCCCGTTATCCGTTACTTTAACCGTGATGGTGCTGAATCCGCTCTTCCCTGCTACAGGTGTAAATTTCAGCTGGCCTCTCGGTCCTGAGGTATATATCAGCACCGGATCACTGATAATTTCCGGATTTGAGCTTTGGGCAGTAATTGTCAGTGTCTGGGACCCGTCATCGCCGTCATTCAGTCCGAGAAGATCTATTACCTGTTCACCGGCGGTATTGAGTACCTCCCGTGATTCCACCTGGCGGATCCCGGGCTTGTTATTCCATCCCTCCAGGACCTCAATTGTAAAAGTCCGTGAAAAGAGATTGTTCGACGACTGCTGGTCATCGGCAGTAAGGGTGATACTCCCGGTGCCAGTGGAAAGAGGTATAAAGCGTATGCTGGCATACTGGCTCCCCGGTTGATATTCAATCGTAAAATTGTTATCAAACAGTAAGGTATTATGACTTATTGCTGATAAAACTATCGGTTGTTCAGCAGCAGCATTCCCATCGGTAATGCCTTTTACCTGGAGAACTATTTCCTCACCCGGAGGCATCAGCATATCCCCGATGGTATCGAATGCGGGTGCATTGTTTTCTTCCACTGTAAGGTTGAAATTGCTTGTGTTATCAGCAAAGTCATCCGCCCCGTGTGCCAGCACCGATGCGGTTACAGTGCCTGAAACGCCGGCCTTGCAGTCGAACTGCATCCAGCTTGTTCCCTCTGCACTTACCGGGCTGAATGAAATGTTTTCGAGCAATGCATCTGCTCCTGTCAATTCAAGAGAGCCTGTTGAGCTTATTCCCCGCAGGAAAACCCGGTGACCGGTGGTTCCACTAAAGAACACCTGGGATTTCAGTCCCCCGATATTGGCCGTTTTCTCTGCTGCAGAACCAACAAAAATATCATCCAGATATACATCGCCCTGCCAGCTGAGTGCTGCTCCATTAAAGGCAATCAGGATGGTCTTCACTGAATCGAGTACCTCAAAATTGGCATCCAGTCCGTTGAAATAATAGCTTACCAGGCTGAATTCCTCCGAGGCCATCAAGGGCTGTGTAACAGGAATATTACCCTTATCGGAAACCACATATACCGTAAGCTGGATAGGCTGATCTGTTTTGATACGGAGGTTAATTACCGGATTGGTCCGGATATCGGCCAGCGGAATATTCACGCCAAAACTGGCCCACATGGCGGCCTTTTCTGTTTCAACCTTCAACTGGCCATCGGCCTGCGAGAGGCTGTAATTGGCATTTCCGAACCAGCCTGAACCCAGGCTGCCCGAGTTGAAATCATCGCTCCAGCTACCCTGGGCTAAAAGTTGCAGAGGAGTAGCAAAAAGAAAGAGCAGCGAAAAACGAAGGAGATGTTTTATCATGGGGTTTTGTTTTTTAGTGTATGGCCGGATACCTGATCCCGCCAATATAAAGATACAACTGAAAAGACCAAAACCCCTAGCGGATGTGGGCGATATCCGTGAAGTTGGCAAGGGTTGCTCACCCGACAGGAATAATGCCTATATTTGAGAACAGGTGGTACAACACGAATAGTTGACCGGTATTTATAAATATCCTGGGAGGCAGTTTGTTATAAAGCTATCAATCTCTGGTCATAAATAGTTACCCTCCATGAGCAACCTTATCATCCTCACCCTGATAATCCTGCTGGCTGCCCTGGTAACCGGTCGATGGTTATCCCTGGCAGGAAGGCCATTAAAGAGTCTACGTTTTACCCTGCATAAACTCCTCTCGCTTGCCTGCATGGCCTTAGTAATATACCTCTTCTGGCAGGGAGCAAAAGAATGGCAACCGGACACGTTTGTGCAGTATTCCTTGCTCGGTCTTCTAATCTCAGCTGGAATTACATTCATAACCGGGGCTCTTTTAAGTTTTGACAAACTGGCGGCAGATGCACTTCGTCTTTCACACCGATGGATTGCGGTATTATCCTTTCTGGTTTGCCTTGCATCCTCTTTTATGCTTTTCCAGGCAATGAGTAAGGGATAAGATCATTTTGCAGGAAACATCCAATCTCCAACATTTCAATACATGGGCACATGAAAGTTCTTTTTATCGGCGGCACCGGAAACATAAGCACCTCCTGCAGCAAACAGGCCCTCGGGGCAGGCATGGACCTATTTCATCTCAACCGGGGAGTGCGCAAGGTACCTATGCCGGGAGTGAAAAACCTGGTTGCAGATATCTCCGATCCAAAGCAGTGCCGCCAGGTACTGAGTGATCACAGCTGGGATGTGGTTGTGAACTGGATTGCATTTACTCCTGAGGAAGTTCAGCGCGACTTTGATTTTTTTGCCGGAAAAACCAAACAGTACATCTTTATCAGTTCGGCCTCTGCATACCAGAAGCCTCCGTCACACCCTGTTATTACAGAGTCCACCCCTTTGAAAAATCCATATTGGGATTACTCGCGAAACAAAATAGCCTGTGAACTGCTACTGGAAAAATTTTATCGCGAAAAAGATTTTCCGGTCACCATCGTGAGGCCCTCGCTCACCTATGATACGGTACTTCCCGTTATTGGCAGCTGGACCGATTATACGGTGGCGCGCAGAATGGAAGAGGGAAGAAAGATAATCATTCATGGGGACGGGACCTCCCTTTGGACGATCACCCATGCAGATGATTTTGCCCGCGGCTTTACAGGTCTGATCGGCCATCAACAGGCAACAGGACATGCCTTTCATATTACCTCGGATGAGATGCTCAATTGGAACCAGATCTATGAAGCCCTGGCAGAAGCGCTGGATGTGGAATTGAAAGCGATACATATTCCTTCCGAATTTATCTGCAGAGCCGCCGAAAGTATTGGAATGGACATGTGGGGCACTTTGCTGGGAGATAAGTCTCACAGCGTGATCTTTGATAATTCCAAAATCAAACGCTTCGTCCCGGCCTTCCAGGCAGTGATTCCCTTCAGGGAAGGAATAAAGAGAACCATCGCCTGGTTCAGGGAAGAAAAAAACAGGATGCTGGTGCTGGAAGAAAACAACCGGATGATGGATTTTGTGATTGCAGCATATGAAAAGGCATTGGTGCAAATTCCAACACAAAAATGAAAATCCCGCTCTTCTTGTTCGCCTCAATGCTATGGGTCTGTAACCCGCTTTCAGGGCAGAATGAATCCGGACCCCGGCAGACAAAAATTCTTGTCCTGGCAGAGGAGGAGGGATTACACGCTCCTTTTGTTGAGGCAGCCAAAGACTGGCTCAAGCAGACCGGAAAAGAATGCCACTTCACAGTAGATTTCATTCCCAATGCGGATCCTGTAAATGACTCTTTCCTGTTAGCCTACAGCATAATTATTCAGCTAAATTATCCTCCCTATGGATGGCCTCCCGAAGCTGCCAAAGCCTTTCAGAACTACATTACCCAAGGTCGGGGCGGATGGATCGGTTTTCATCATGCAGCCCTGCTGGGTGAATTCGATGGCTATCCGCTCTGGACCTGGTTTTCGGAATTCATGGGAGGGATACGCTATGAAAATTATATTGCAGACTTTGCATCGGGATTAGTGAAAAATGAATTCCCGACACATCCCTGCATGCAAAATATTCCCATGACATTTACCATTGACAGTGAGGAATGGTATGCCTGGGATCGCGCCCCGGGAGATGGAGTCAGGATACTGGCCAGCGTGGATGAAACAAGCTATCGGCCACCTTCGAATCTGAAAATGGGATTTCATCCGGTCGTCTGGACAAACGAAAAGATGAAAGCCCGAAACGTATATATTTTCATGGGACATCATGCCAGTCTTTTTCAGAATCCTGCCTTTACAACCTTGTTTAGAAATTCCATTTCCTGGACAGCAGGAAATCAATAACTCACAACACGAACCAAGCATTATGAGAACCTGTATCCTGTTATTCATCAGCCTGTGCTGCATAAGTCAGCAAGGGATTACCCAGAAAAGTCAATCCCCCGGAAGTGTTTCTGTATTCCAACTGAAACCCGATGACCCGGAAGCTTTTTACTTCACCCCTGAGCGTTTCAAGGCAGATCCTTCCGGTAAAACAGATGTCTCCGATTCCCTGCAAAGCGCTATCAATACGCTTAAACGCGCAAAGAATTTCGGCATCCTCTTTATTCCTGAGGGGAAATATCTGATCACGAAGACCATTTACATTCCGCAGGCCATACGCCTCATCGGATACGGGAAAAACAGGCCACAGATCATTCTGGGAAAGAACAGCCCGGGTTTCCAGTTGCCCGATGAAAGTGATAAAGGCAAGGCGAAATACATGTTTTGGTTCACCAGCAGCATAGCCGAATCCGGACGGGCAGTGAATGATGCAGGGGCAGGAACCTTTTACAGTGCACTCTCGAACATTGATCTGAAAATTGAAGATGGCAATCCGGAAGCCGTGGCCCTTCGCACACATTATGCACAGCACAGTTTCATTGCACATTGTGATATCCGGATTGGTCAGGGAAAAGCCGGGATGTTCGACGTGGGTAATCATATGGAGGATGTGAAATTCTTTGGCGGACGCTATGGTATCTATACCACAAAGACATCTCCGGGCTGGCAGTTTATGATGCTCGATATAAGCTTCGATGGTCAGCGTGAAGCCGCTATCCGTACCCAGCAGGCAGGCCTGACCATCGTTCGGATGCAAGTGAAAAATGTACCTGCAGCAATTACAATTGATGAAAATTTCTGGGAGAAACTGGTTCTTGAAGATTGTTTTTTTGAGAATATCAGCGGACCGGCAATTCGCATTCCCAACGAACAAAATGCCAACACCTCAGTGATCCTGCGAAACCTGGTATGCCGTAATGTTCCTGTATTAGCCTTTTTCAGCCTGAGTGAAGAGAAGAAGACCGCCCCGGGCAAAATATATCGTGTGAAAAATTTTATTCACGGTTTGCAAATTTCCGGGCTTGATGCAGATCCTGTGGTACAAACAACTTTTGAGACCGAAGAGCTGAATACACTCCCTCCCTTGGTATCCTGCGATTATCCGCATTTGCCGCCCATGGAGCAATGGGTGAATGTGAAATCTCTCGGGGCGAAGGGTGATAATGAAACCGACGATAGCAAAGCCATCCAGGAAGCTATCGACAAGTACCCGGTGATCTATATCCCGCAGGGGTGGTATAAGGTAAGCGAGACCCTGATCCTGAAATCCAACACGGTACTCATCGGGTTGAATCCCATTGCCACACAATTTATTTTACCGGAATCAACACCAGCCTTCAGCGGTTTTGGTCCTCCGAAGGCTCTGCTCGAAACCCCTGCCGGTGGCACCAATATTGTTTCTGGTATCGGGCTTTCCACCGGTGAATTTAATTTCCGTGCGGTGGCATGCAAGTGGATGGCAGGCGAAAAATCCATGCTGGACGATGTGAAATTTATTGGCGGACACGGAGGTATGCAACGAGGACCCTTCATTCCCTGGAGAGGAAACAGGGATCGCGGCCAGGGTGCAAATAAACCCCAGGCTGCGCAAGGCATGGATCCTGCCTGGGACACCCAGTACTGGAGCTTGTGGATCACCCAAAACGGGGGCGGAATTTTTAAGAATATCTGGACCGCCAATACCTATGCAAATGTGGGTACCTATGTTTCGAATACTTCCACCCCCGGCCGTATTTATGCCATGTCAGTAGAACATCATGTGCGCAACGAGGTACGCTTCAGTAAAGTTTCCAACTGGAAAATCTATGCCCTGCAGCTGGAGGAGGAAAGCCGTGAAGGATCGGAATGCCAACCCCTGGAGATTGACCAGTGCAACAACCTGCTCTTCGCCAATCTCTATATGTTCCGCGTAATCAGGGTGAAGATACCCTATCCATATTCCGTTCGTACCTGGAATTGCAGGAATATTGAATTCCTGGGAGTACATAATTACACCCAGGTGAAGTATACAACTGACAATCCTTTGTATGATGTGATGAGCCATACGGAGGTACGTCCCTGGGAATTTGCGCGCCTGTTTATCAGTGGAAACAAGATAAAGAATAACCATTCATATGGCGGGGAGGGAATAGAACGACTTGCAACAGGCTTTGAGTTTGCCGAAGGAATGTGCAGCGACAGCAAGGGAAATGTATATTTCTGTGAGCAGCGGATGAAACGTATTTACAAATGGTCTGTTGCAGATCAGAGCCTGCACCTGCTGGCCGATTATCCCTGGGAACCCCTGTCACTCGCCTGCGATACCAGGGACAATCTCCTGGTAGTGTTTCGTTACAACCCGCAGTATGGTCACCTGGTCGACGGGCAGCAGGAGGCTTTTCGCAATCCCCCCGATGCTTCCGGAACCTCTTTCAGTGGCTGGGGCAATTCAGGCTTTGCGACGCGGGTTTTCAGCCTCGACCCGGAAAACCCCGACGAGACCTTACAGGAACTAAAAAAAGTTCCCATGAGTTCCATCCCCCGGGTGGTCAAAGCATTATATCCTTCCAACCGCTGGAGGGACTCGCACGATTTCAACGAAATCTCCGTGACGCGCAATGAACAATGTTTTGTGGCTCCTGACGGGGTAACCATCATCCCTGAATGCTACGACCTGGCAAGGGCCTGTGCACTGGTGGAAGCCATCCCGGGCAAACCCTGCTATGCTACCGATGAATATGACAAAAGGGTGGTAAAGATGGAAGTGGATAAACAGGGTAATCTTTCCAACCTGAAATACTTTGTTGAAAAAGGTGAATTTCATGCCATCCCCGATGCAGCAGGAAATCTGTATGTGGCAGATGGCAATGTTTATATTTTTGATGAGAAGGGAAAAGAAACGAAAATGATCCGCATACCGGAACGTCCTTCTTCCATGGCCTTCGGGGGTGATGGAAACCTTTTTGTTGTAAGCAGAAATTCATTGTTCAGGATTACCGGAAAATAACTTAAGAATTAATTGAAAGATGACAATCATTAAAACTCTTTTCCCAATGAAATCTGTTCGTTTTTTCCGTTTAATTGCTCTGATTTTTTTCGGCCTGCTGATATCACCATTAGTTGCCTTTTCGCAAACCACCCTGGATGAAATCGTAAACGACATGACCCTGCCCCACGAAGGCCGTCCGCATGGGGTACCCGACAGTTATAACTGGTCGAAGAATCCGCGGGCCGGGGCAGTGGAACCACCTGCCGACTGGACCGCCGGGATCGCCTGGGGGCAATTGTATGAATGGATCAATGGGAATCCGGCTACGAATACCCGTGTGCAGATTAAGTATCTTGAATTGCATTACCTGAGCAAAACCGATCATCAATGGCATCGGATACAGAAAACCCTGAGAGTTAACGGAAATGCCTACGTGGAAGACTTTGTGGGCGATGTAAACAAACCTGCCGATACCCGCATCGAATCGGACGGGAGTATTTCTGTTACCTGTGGTGACGGATATAACTTCCATTTCTGGCCATCTACAGGACGGTCATCCTTCCCTGCCAATGTAGTTGCCGGTTGTTTTGTAACCGTGAAAGCAAGGCTTGTCCTGGATGATCCGCTTGGAAATGACGATCGTGACAGTGCAAAATATGTGCTGAGTGTCGGAGGCGACTGGTGGTTATCGCTCACGGCAGCCTGGGATAACTTTAAGACCAATGCCGATATGGGTATCGGTCGTTTCCGGTTTGTAACCCCTGAATGGCGGTCGTACAGCATGTTCTCGGTTCCGGTGGATACCCTCCTGAATAATCCTCCACCCTTCACCCTTCTATCATCTTCAGTTGAAGAATTTGAAACCGAAAGCATTAACACATCCCTCCACCTGCAGACATTTCCCAACCCTGCCAGTGGTTCCATGCAGGTCTGTTTCTTTTTACCGGAAGCGGGCCGCACACGCCTCACGGTCCATGACCTGCAGGGCCGTCTCGTGGACACCATCCATCAGGGATTTACAGAGGAAGGTCCTCATAACATCGAATGGCAGGCTAACGGACTAAGCGCAGGAAACTACCTGATCCGGCTGGAATGCAACCAGGAATTTACAACAGTCTTATCAATTGTTTCTCAGTAAGCCACATCCCCCAACTCAACACCTTCTGTTGAAAGTGATGCTAAACCAGGATCGAAAAAATCTGCAGCCAGGGTGATGTCCATGTAATGAATGAGAATAACCTGCTGATTTACCGAAGACAGGTTGGAGATGCGTCATTGCAGAACAGAGTTGTATTTGGAAGAAAAATGCAACTGATAATACAGGCCTAATCAAGGTATAACGAGATACCCAATTTCAGTTGTATTATTCCGGTATATATTCTGTTATCACTATGGCCCTCAGCAACATCTTTCAGCATATAATAATTATAGCCAGCGAGTAAATCGAGTGAACTCTTTTCACCAATAAAAAAGGCCATCCCTAAACCCCCGCCGTAGTATTTCATTCTGAATTCTTCCTCGGTTTTTTGTGGAGAAGAATCTTCCACCTTCGTGGTATTCTTTCCAAATCCAATATTTAACTCCGCAAAAGGGGATACAATTTCTTTTTTCTTATAAATTCTTATAAATGGACCAGCACTATATAAAAAACTAGAATATTTGGTCCAATCATTATACCAACTAAAGGATTCTATTTCCTCTGATTTTGAATATGAAACTGCCAAATCCAATCCATATGCAATTACATCACCTTTTAAGAATCCTACCCTTGGGGCAAAATTAAGACTGAATGATTTATCAGGGCCCTTTTGCTCACTATAAGCTGGACGTTTATATCTAGTATTACTATTTCCAAGTGACATAATTTGAGAACCTGATCCGGTTATTCCAATCATAGTTGATGCTCCGCATAAGACTTTTGTTTCAACATACTGTGCTTCGACAAAGGTTGTCCCCAAAGCAAAAAGACAAATAAAAATTAGACTATTAACTCGCATTGAACTCAGATTTAGATTGTTAATTAAAATTCCCTCCTTCCATATCTTCGGCTATTTCAACTTTTTTGAAAGACCAGGAACCTGTTTTATCAGTCCATAATTACCGGCTTGATCAAAACTGTACCCTGCGATATAATTCTGAAAAAATATATTCCGGGATCATATCTCCCTTGCAAGTCAATCTGCCCCCTCGTTTCATGCAGCACCTGGCGGTACATCAGCATCCCGTTTATTGAATAAACATCCAGTAGTTCCTTCCCGGTGTAGTCAGCATTTTTCAATTCATAATAAAATAATCCTGTGGCATTGGGGTTGGGATACAGCTTGAATGAATCCATCCGTAATACCGGAATCCCTGAATAAACTGAATTATTACTGATTATTATGTTCGAAAAAGCCCCCAGACGAACATCGTCCTCACTCCACAGGCTGTCGCCGGAATAACTGGCATACAACGTATCCTCCTTCATGACCGTATCATTGAGATAAAGGGTAAGTTGGGTTGCAGCTATGCTGAAGGAATCGATTTCAAGCTCTGTTTTTGTTGTCCAAAAATTCAATCCGTTTATCCGGGAGTTTTTTTTTAATCGTTTGTTGCAGGTGAGTACAACCCTGGTACCACTGGTATTTGTAACTCCTTTGCTTATGGTGGTCGCAGTAAGACCATTCAATACCGGTTGACCGGATATTTTGCCCAGCATAACAGAATCCTCTGATCCGACTGATCCCGGCGTATAGTTCAGCCTGATCTGTTCTCCGGGTATCAGTCCATCATGGAGAAGAAGGTGAATTAACTTTTTATTTGCATTGTCCCGGTACGTACTATCGATGGTATACAAGGTATTCCCATTGTCTATTGAAAAACCTGACCAGGTATTCAGTGAATCCCAGATGGGAGTGTTGAATTCCACGGTAATATGTTTCCCGTTTAACGTACCGGCATTCATTACCCGTGGTGTGATTTTCCATTTCTTCAGGTTATGAATAAAAGCCGTAAGTTCCATGGCGTTCCTCTTATGCTGCGCCACAGTGGGGTGGTAGTCGATGCCGATGCCCAGATCTCCGGTTTGCGCAGACATTTCAAAAAAATATACATTCCCCCTCCCGGTACTGTTTGCTGAATCTGCAATGAATTTCAAATAGGATCGTACTTTAACCAGGTCGCTTCCTCCCATCATCGGCCCAAGTAAACAAAGAATATCAGGCTGTGTGTACCTGGTTTGTATGGTATCGATAAGCCTGAAGTAATTGTGCACGAATAAGGCCGAATCTCCTTTATTTGTACTGAAATCATTTGTTCCCAGGTCGATGCAAACCAGGTCAGGTTTATCCTCAAATGAATATTTTGGATTTTCATTGTATAAAAAGGTACGGGTATAATAGTTGGTCATACAATCATCATTTCCCTGAACAGGTCCGTCGTAATTACGATAAATGCCGATCCCTGATTTACACACGGCCAGGTGCCTGGCGTTGAAATTCCGGGATGTAATGGCGGCATAGGTCATGTAATGATTTTCGGTAGTTGGTCCGAAGGTTCCTCCCAGCAATCCCTCATTGCCATACCCGCAGGTAATTGAATTCCCGATGAATTCAAACAGCCTGGTTCGTTGGTTCGAAAGCGCAGCTAAAGTGTATCCTTCGTCAAGGACGAATCCAAAGAATGTTGTTTTTCCGAAAGTCTCTTCTGTACGTTTGAATAGCTCGATCTCATGGATTGTATCCTGAAGACCTTCGGCTATTTTGTACAGTTTTTTGCCGGTGGTGATTTTTACCGGGGTCAATAAACTACCATCCAGGATGAGGTTGTAATAATTTTGTCCCCCGTTATCGTTCATGATCATGCCGATACTGGTTCCCCCGAAAGATGCCCGTATGGATACACCGGAATAGGAAAAAACAGGGGCAGCCGGATTGGTAAAATCGATTCGGCCGGTGTATTCAATCAGGTGGTTATCGGCAGGAATGGTATCGGTGGAAATGGCAAAACATCTGCAGGAAAAAAACAGGACGGTTACTGAGAAAAGGAATTTCATGGGGATGGAGAATTTTTCCAAAGATAATAGTAAATGTGATTGAGTTCACAAGATCCAAATCAACAGACCGGGGATTCAGGTCAGTTCCGGATGCATCGCACACAGAAACCGGTCGATTTTGAATAGGATCTTCGCCGTATAAAACTCGTAAGGTAATGTACTGACCGGAAAATGGCATACTCATCCGAAACCTGCGTTGAACTCCACCAGGTACCAAGGTCGTAGGAGTAAAACATAAATCCATTGTTGGCCCTGTAGCCGTTGGGCAGTCCGTTAAAACCGGATGTCCCGAAAACCATACTTGAATCCATGTGCCCGTCCACCCAGCGGTTTCTGTCCCCGGCCAGCATGCTTCCTTCCTCGGTGCCCCGCGTTACACCTAAGATATCAGCATCGGAAGGAGACATTCCCAGGTACATCTCAAGTTGTTTCCATTCCTGGTCCGAGGGCAGGTGCCATCCGGCAGGACATACTCCCTGCACCCTGACGGGAAGAGAGTCAATGCCAATGGCCGGCTTATGAACTGTAGCCCCCATGGCGGCAGCCCAGGTGTAATAAACCCGTTGATCCTTTGTACCGAAATCGTACCTGGAATAACCTGCATCTTCCCAGGTATTCCCGGCACCCAGATTACTCCAGGATACATCATTTGAATAATCACGCAATACCGTTCCATCTGCATATTTTGTAACCAGCAGGTCCTCGCCCATCCACAGCTGCTCCCCGATTTTAATGTAGGAATATACATTTCCTTCAATATCCACAACCTTATCTTCAACTGCTATAGCCACCGTCCTGTCTGACCCGGAGAGTACATGGGAAAAATTGATGGCATTCATGGATAAATCCACCATAGTTCCTTCGGAAGGGGAAGAGGAAATTCCATTCTCTGCAAAATTCAACGAATTTACTTCCTTCCTGCTTCCGTTATCCATGGTAAGTTCCATCACCATTCCGGAGAAATCGAGCCGCTCACCTACCAGGTAATCTGTTTTGAGAGGGGTAGTATTAATCTCCATGGTGGTAACCAACATGCTTACAGATATCTGAACCTGTGTACCAACTCCCGTAACAGAATCGGAAATTATTACGATTGAATCAAAAACAGGTTCTCCATGAGCCGGAACAGACTTTATCCCGTTTGCCGCAAATCTGGAGAAGGGGAGCGCTTCATTTTTTCCGTCATCTGTTCCAATCGATACAACCAGCCCGGTTAAATCCAACTGCTCACCGGAATAGTAAATTACTTTCGTTGGTTCTGAAATTATCGAAATACTTATTCGTTTAACGGGTTGATCCTCTTCTCTCCTGCATCCGGTGAACAGGTAAAAGGCAACAACATAAGTTACCAGGGGAACAAACAAAAGCCTTCCCCATTTTAATGCTGATCGAGCCCCCAATTCTGATGGCCACATAAAACCAAAAATATTTTATACAGCGTACTTTTTTCTGCAGGTGATCCTTACACTGGCAATCTTACACATTCAATTGCCCATCAATAAAAAATTTAAAAACTTTTTGAGATATTAAAACAGGGTATATCCAAAAATGAAAGACAGAGTACTATACTTCGAATTCCAGAAAACATAGTCCCCAAGGATCTCCCGGTTGGTATGGTACCTGACCTCCATGCTGTACTTCTCCTTGTATTTATAACCAATTCCGAATGCCAGGTTCCTGCGCGCGTTAACAGCTAAAGTTTGAATGGGACTACCATTCTGTTGGGAAAACCATATCGATGAATTACCGCTGAAATCGACAACCACAGATGCATTAACAAAGATTTTTGCTGTGTCACTTAGAAAAAAATAGTGCCTGAGTCCCAATGGAACCTCGATTGACTTGTAATCTATATTAGAGATAAAGGCTCCATCGGGGTAAAGATTGGAATTCACTTTCTTTTCTTTTACATAAGACTGAAAGGTCGGTTCCAGGATGATACCCCATTTATTCTTATTAAATGGCAATATCAATTCAGCTTCGGCTCCCAGCCGGAAAAAGTATTCCTTTCCAAAATCCGTATCCCAAACGTCCAGGTCGGAATTCATGATCTCCAGGCTGTTGAAATTCAGGCCCGGTCGTATGGTCAGGTGTAGCAAATCCTTCTTGTTTTTTGATTCATAAATTGTATAGCCGGCCATGAAGCAATTGTTATACTTTACAAAGTAATCTTCCAGGTTCTTCCTGGTATAACTCATGCTCTCCAGTGTCTTCTGATCGAGTCCCGGGCAGGCCATGTTCACCTTTAACTGCTGCCTGAAGAGGTTGTTCTCACCAACATAATTTTCCTTATACCGGTATCGCTTATAAACCAATTGCGTAATAGCAGAGTCATTAAGTTGATAGAAAAACCATTTGTAATTGTCATTCTCCCAGGAATACAAAGATGCTTTACCTTCGACCAGTACCTTCAGGAACAGGGTAGTCTCCCAGAAAACCGGATTCCGCTCCGTACTTAGATTTGCTAATTCATTGAGGGATTTGTCCATTTCCACCTTCGCCCTGACATACCTGGATACCCCGTCTATCCCGAACTCCCTGACCCTCCGAATACTTCCTGTCAAAACAGAATCGTCCATCGGCATCTTATACTCGAAGACCTCGGGATTGTTTTTCCAGTCAACATTTTTAATAAAACAGGATATTCTTTCCCCGGCATTGTTTACCAGGTACCCTTCCTCAAAAACAATCTGGCCATAGGAAGTTTCAAAAAATGCAAAAAAAAGTGCAAAAGTCGTCAGGAAATTTTTCATTTGAAGATAAACTGGTTGGTGGCTGGGTTTTAAAAATATGAAATAATTTGATTGATCCCAACTAATTCAATAGACTTACCCTCAATTTAACAAAAGTGTTGTATCCTGAAGTAGTCAAAGATTATTAAAACCATTCTAACGATAAAGGCAATTTCCCGGGATCTATTTTCTAAAATGAACGATCCGGCTCCACTTTAAAGGTTTTCAAACGCATAAAATGGGACAGAGTCACCCGGCTCATCTGAAAGCATCAAGTGCCACAGTGGGTTTTCCGCTGTTATCGAAGGCTCCGAGCTTATACCCCTTCCAGCCATTATAGGCTTCCGGTTCCCAATAGAAGACTCCCAGGCATTGATCTTTGTCGAGTGCTTTGGTACGCGAGATCAAATCAGTTAACCATAGTTTAGCTGTAAGTGCTTTGTCATACGGCATGCCCACTTCGCAGATCATTACCTCGCAGCCATATCGACTGATCATATCATTGACATTGTTAATGCAATCGTCATTAGTAGTCTGCCAGGAATCCGGGTCAGGATAAAGAGACATTCCTATCACATCCCATTTCCCTCCATTACGTTTCAATCCATCTAAAAGCCAACGGTACAATTCGTTATCCTGCCCCCCATGAAGATGTACAATCACCCTGGCATCGGGGAACACAGCCTTTACAGCATCATAGCCGGCATTGTTAAGACTGGTATACTGGGCCATATTAACTGAGGCTTTCCCGTCCTCCCACAGCATCCCATTGCCGGTTTCGTTTCCAACCTGTACCCATTCAGGAAATATTTTCCAGTTTTTCAATGCTGTGAGAATTTCCGTTGTATGATCAGAAACGGCCGCACGAAGTTCGCTGAATGATAAATTCTGCCATTCGGCAGGTTTGGTTTGATGACCCGGATCAGCCCAGATATCGCTATAATGAAAATCAATCATGATGCGCAACCCCAGATCTTTAGCACGTTTTGCCTTAACCAGCAGATCTGTTTTATTGCACCAACCATCTGCGGGATTAACCCATACACGAAGCCGGATGGAGTTCATGCCCATCTCTTTCATCAGCGCCATGCATTCCGTTTGAATACCATTCCTGTTATAGAATACAACTCCTTTCGATTCCATTTCAGTTACCCAGCTCAGATCGGCACCTTTGGCAAAGGTACTGGTATCAGTATCTGATGGCCCGGGTTTTTTTATTTCATCCTCCTTACAGGCAAAAACAATTATTGCGACAAGGCTAAAAAGAAATAAAAAATAAATGCGTTTCATACTAACTCAGTTAAAATATGAAGGAAGTGTTAAAGAGGATTAAAAATTATGCCACAAAGACACCAAGACACAAAAGTATACACAAAACTGTTCTTTCAACTGATAATGCTTTTGTGCAAACTTTGTGTCTTTGTGCCTTAGTGGCAAACTTAGTGCAGTTTCTCCACTGCTTATCAATTATTTACTTGTAAATGTACATTTGTTTTGAATGAAATCAACCGTCACATTGTAAGTTCCGGCGGCTAATACCTGATCATCGGTAATGTTGGCTCCCAGGTAGCTCATGTGAGAGAACGAACCACCGAAGAACCGGTTCCAGGTTTGATCAAGAAAGATCTTTATGCCATAGCCTGATGCACTGGTTATTGTTGCCGTTCCGGTATATACTCCTGTTGAGGCTTTGCTGAGGACGACGCTGGTGAAATCCCACACATCATTCAACCCGCCGATATATACTTCATCACCAAGAAATACGTAAGAGGCATTCCGGATATCTGCAACCAGATCATAGGTACCAATTCCAATTGTTGCATCGTCTACTATCCCGGGTCCCTTGTATGCGAGAACACCTGCTGCTCCTCCGAAGAAATAATCCCAACTGCCGTTCAGGTACAATTTGCATCCCCAGGGTGAAACAGAATTAATAGTAACAGTACCCGAGTAAACACCTGCCACGGCAGTTGCATCCATTGCTGCCATGGTCCAGTTGTCATTGAGGCCGGCATAGCTCAAGCTTGTAATTGCTGTATGACTGTATGTAAGATTCTTCAGATCGGCCTCCATCAGGTACAGACCTGCAGCAGGCGCCGGAATATTCGTTCCGCTCTTGAATGCCAGTTTTCCATCTGTTGCCCCCTTCTGGTAAACATTGGCCCAGTCACCTGAGGTTAATGTCATCTGGTAGCCCCATTTGGAATCGACAACAACAGCTCCCGCGAAGGTGGAATCATCCTCACTTACAAGCCGCAGGTAATTGTCAAATGTCCAGCTGCCTGAGATATTATCATCTATGCCGGGGATAAACAAAAACTTGCTGAGAGGCTCTTCGATCACGACAGACCCGGCTTGAATGCTGTAGGTCCATTTTTCCGGATCGGAGAGGTTGATAACCAGGGTATATTCACCCGCATCACTGAAGGTGATATCACCTGCCAGTTCACTGTCCCATTCAAAGGTTAGTGTACTGTCGGCATGCGGAATAAATCCGATGGTCCTGCCGATGGCAGCTCCATCGTCGGTGCCGGTTGACCGGTTGTAGAGTTTGGCATCCGTACTTTTCACTTTTACTGTTTGATTGGCACCTGTGGTGGTGAATGAAACCATCCACTTAACGGTTGCCTTGTCAAACGTCATGCTTGCATCAACTGCTCCGCTTACTTTTAATGTAGGAATCCAGGTAGCAGTCCATTCTTTATCTGTGGTACTTAAGGTGGTATAATAACAACCGCTTTGCCCGGGATACCAGAAATTCCATTGGGCTGTTTCATCACTGGAAAGAGCAAAGGCATTGCCATCCACAGCCATGTTTCCCCAGAGGGTACCGTCTCCTTCCAGCAGGTACCAGTTGAACCAGGCACCATCCCCTGTAAATCCGTGATATTCCCCGTCACTTCCAGGTGAGTAAAGTTTGAATCCGGTGTCTTCCTTTTTCGAATTCAGAATAAAACCTCTGGACATATCTATTGAATAGCAGGTAATATTCACACTTACCACATTGCTGTAATGCGGTTCGGTATTTACACCCAATGCGGTATTTATGCGGATATACATGGGGGTACTTACACCGGCAGTAAATCCAAGATTTTTACCCAGCGTATTCAGGGAAGCCCCCAGAAAGGAATAGGTATTGGTCTGGGCGCTGATTGAGATGAAACTTGCGAAATCAGAATTTGCCGAGACTTCGATATTCTCTACGGGTATTGAGCCGGGAAGGCTCTTGGAGGTATCGCTGAGACTCAACTCACTCTTATCCCAGGTGAGTGCGAGAACCTGTGAAGTGGAATTGTCGTTGGTTAATACTACACTGGTTTCGCTGGATAATAATTCCGGCGAACCCAGGCCGAACACCCTGAGAAAATCCCCATCTTTTTCACATGAGCTGAGGATCAGCAGGAAACTTATGATAATTGATATTATTCGTGTGTTCATAGGTCAGTTATTTTTTGTCTTCCATTATTGAGACTTTTAATAATCTTCGTTCGACAAATTTGGATTAGCCGAAATCTCTGAAGCAGGTATAGGATAAACATTATACTTGCTGTCGACGAATACCCCATCCTTCACTCCGCCCTTCCATTGCCAGAGATAGGTATCACCAGTAAAGCAACTAAAACGGATGAGATCAGTGCGGCGAACACATTCCCAATAAAGTTCACGGGCACGCTCATCAAGGAAAAACTTAAAGGGAATTCCATCGACGGTGGCAGTGAGATCCCCTTCAACCACAGCCTCAGCATTCCTTTTACTCCGCAATTCATTCATATATCCCAGGGCAGTCCCAAGGTTTGTATTGGTCCTGGCGGCGGCTTCGGCATACATCAGGTAAGCATCGGCAAGCCTGAACAGGGGAAAATCGGTATCCACCCCATCAACGGATGTGTTGGAGGCTGTTTCATTATTATCGGTACGGTTACTCCATTTGGTCACAAAATAACCACCTGTCCGGTCGGTTACCCCGTTGTCCATGTACTGGGTCTGCCCGGTGGTATAAAACATGGCGCGATCGTCCCCACCAATGTCGAACAAAGCAGGTATCTCACCCCGGATGCGGAACATACTCCAAGCGCTTGCCACACCGACAGAATCCGATGGCAAACCATTATCTGTATCAACCTCGCCGCATACCAGGTAGGTGGTTGCACCCCAGGAAACCACATTATTGCTGTTTACTATCAGCGGGAAGATTATTTCGTGGCCCAATCCAACGCGCTTATCATTATCCGCATTAAAGAGGCTGGCATAATTATCTTCAAGTTCATACCCTTCGTCAATCACATTCTGACAATAGGTCATACAATCATTGTAATGGTCTCCGGCTTCGTAAGTTTCAGCATTGAGGTAAAGTCTTGCCAGCAGCATCCAGGCGGCTGCCCTGGGGGCATGTCCATACTCGCAGGTTGCTGCATCAGGCATACCCTGGCTGCACTCCTTCAATTCAGTTTTAATGAATCCAAAAATATCCCCGGCTTCCCATCGTTCCGGCAATTTAGAACTACCGATAGTATTTTCATCCGCAAATGGTATATTGTGGAACAAGTCCAGGGCGTGGGAGTATGCCAGGGCACGAAGGAAACGGGCTTCTGCACGATATGCCCGGATTGCCGATTGTTCCTCCTCCGAAAAGCCCGAGATTGCTTTATCAGTGCAGTGTTTCAGAAATTCATTGCATAGAGAGATGGAATAATAGCAACGGTAATACATATCTGCTACCCAGGGATCATTGGCATCCCAGGTGAGATATGTAAGGTCAGCTATGTTATCTCCTTCTATCCAGGTAGACCCGATCTCTTCCGTTCCTGCTTCCTGCATATTGAAGTAACAACGCATATAATCGTATCCGTTATTGCTGCTCAGGTCCGCATCACCACCTCCTTTTTCCTGCCCGGCAGTCACAAAGGAGGAATAGCATTTGGCAAGTGCACCGATATAATTCTCCGGCCTGGCGTACACCGAAATGGAGGTCTCCTGGATCTTCGGATATTGGTTCAGATCATCGGTACAGCCCGAAAAAATCAACAGGGCTGCTGTACTGATTGTATATAATATCTTTTTCATTTTCAGTTCATTTTAATGTTAGAATTCCAGACTGAGATTTAAGGATAAAATCCTTGGACGGGGATAGAATGAATTGTCCATCCCGTTTGGAACTTCAGGGTCGACCCCGGAATATTTGGTAATGGTAAATACATTCTGGATCATCGCGGTAAGATTCAGGTTGTACTTTCCTGCGAGTTTCCCAAAATTATATCCGAAGTTGAGGTTGTCCATTTTCAGGAAAGAAGCATTTTCCACATAATAATCCGATAGATACTGGCGGCTCTGGAATCCGGTCTCGAGGTAACTCCTGTTGAGATTGTTGAGCTGGTAAGCATTATAGGACATGGTCCCAAATGCTCCCGTATTCATTCCCATTCCATTATATACGTAGTTTCCCACATTGGCACGAACACTTGTACTCAGATTCCATTTTTTATAACGAATTGCCGTGCTGAATCCGTAAATATAGTCTGGTGCAGGAGAATGATAACGGTACAGATCGGCAGAATTGATCTCCGGATTATCATCCAGGTTTGCATATCCTCCTTCAACAGGCTTTCCGTTTTCGTCGTACAACTGATGATAAACGTAGAACATATAAGGAGCATGACCTTCTGTTAAGACCTGGAAATAATAACTGTCAATCGTTGGACCTGCCAGTGTGTTTCTTACCTCCTCACCCTTGATAATGGACAGATTCTTAATTGTCTGAGTCTGCCAGGTAGCATTGAAACTCAGACTCCAGGACCATTCTTCATTGTCAACCGGTGTAGCATTTAATGTCAATTCATATCCTTTGCTGTCAACATTTCCGACATTGGTCAGGATGGTCTTTTCGAAGTTGGTTCCTGCCGGTGAGGGAACTATTGCCAGCAAGTCTTTGGTTTTGCGGGTATAATATTCCAACGATCCGTTGAACCGGTTCTTAAAGAATCCAAAGTCGATGCCGTAATTAAAAGCGCTGGTAGTCTCCCATTTCAGGTCGGCCACGTAAGCTTCCGGTCTCCAGGTATTAATAACATTTTGACCAAAAATATACTGTGCCCCTATTTGGCTCAGGGTATAAACCGGCAGGTAGTTATAATTGCCGATTCCTTCCTGCTGACCTGTTACTCCATAACTGGCGCGCAATTTCAGGTTGCTTAATTGCTTGAAGTTCCTGAGAAATGATTCTTCCGAAAGTCGCCATGCAAGTGCTACTGAAGGAAAGGTACCCCAACGGTTGTCCTCGCTGAAGCGGGAAGTGCCATCGCGCCGGAAGGTTGCAGTTAACACGTACTTGTAATTAAAAGAATAGTTGAGGCGTCCATAAAAGGAAATCAGTGCATGCCTCTGATCGGTAGGAGCTGAAGTAGCCTGCTGAACACCTTCGTTATTTAACTCCCTAAAGAATGTTGTGGTACTTTTCCAGAATTGGTAGTCGTACCCCAGGGTTGCATCGATTGTGCTTTTAATACTTATCAGGTCCTTGTTATAGTTGAAGTAGGTAGTCAGTAGTTTATTTTCAAGTTTCTGGGGTCCATAAGAATAATTCCGCCCACCTGAAAGATAATACTGTGCTGCTGAATCAGGAACATATACAGCTCCCTGTCCTTCGGCATAATCATAACCCAACGTAGTGTGGAATTTCAGCTCAGGAAGAAAATGCATTTTATAATCCAGGTCAATATTGCCAACAAGCCGGCTCACATCACTTGTTGATTCATATTGATTGAGGGCTCCCAAAGGGTTAAGTACCGCCCTGGTTACCGGAATACCACTGCCATCTATTGCCTCGTTATAACCACCAAATCTTGTTTGTCCTGAATAAACCGGGATGGTTGGGTTAAAGGTTGCTCCACTCCAGACTACCCCTCCATTGCTAAATTGGTTTTTATTCAATGCCCCTTTCAGGTTTGCCGATAATTTAAGATGATCATCCAAAAATGAAGGCGAGAGAATCAGGTTACCGGTATAGCGTTCTGCATTGTCAGTTTTTACAATTCCATCCTGATTATAATAACCAAAAGAAACACGGTAAGGGAGTGTTTTTACCTTTCCAGAAAAGTTCAGGCTATTATCTGTGCCAAATGCCAGCCTGTAAATTTCATTATTCCAGTCTGTAGTGGAAGTGCCCAGAAGTGCGATCTGTTCTGCTGAACCTTCCCTGTTAACCACCTCCATGAATTCTGCTGGCGATAGCATATCAGCCAGTTTAGTCTTCACCTGCAGGAAATTGGTAGAACTGAAATTAATTTTCAATTTGTTGTCGGTGGCCCTCTTTGTAGTGATAAGAATGACCCCGTTTGAAGCTCTTGAGCCATAAATGGCGGTTGCAGAAGCATCCTTCAGTATGGTGATACTTTCAATATCATTCGGATTGATCAGGCTAAGAAAGTTGTTCCCGTTACCACTGATACCGCCTGCTTCAAGGGGAATCCCGTCCAATACGATGAGCGGATCGTTGCTTGCATTCAGGGAAGCTCCCCCACGAATCCGTATGGTACTTCCGGAAGTTGGAGATCCGTTGTTCGACATGATCTGCACTCCGGAAATCTTTCCATTGATAAGCTGTTCCGGTGAACTGATGATGCCTTTGTTGAAATCCTTCACGGAAACATTGGCTACAGATCCGGTAAGATCACCCTTGCGTTGTGTACCATAACCGATCACCACAATCTCATTAAGGTTCTGGGCAACGGGTTGCATCTGTATGCTCAATGAATTGTAACCCAGTATTGATACGATCATGGTCTCATACCCGATAAAGGAAATACGTAATTCGTTATTCCCTTCAGGAACCCTGATGGAGAAATTCCCTTTGGTATCGGTGACAGTGCCTTCCGTGGTCCCTACAACCAGAATGGTCACACCAACCATAGGCAGGCTGGCTTCATCCGTAATTGTTCCTGTGACACTCCTCTCCTGCTGCTGTTGTGCTAGGACTGGAACTGCCCTCTCAAATAATGCGAGACACAATATCAGACATATTGTGTACAAACGAAGATTAGAAAATTTCCATTTCATAATAGTCGATAGTTAGTTATTCAGTTGTTTGGTTAGTCCTATTTCAGTTTAATATACTATCCTGTTATCTCCTTAGGTATTCCTCAGTCAGAAAATATAATAGTCCACACAGGACCGGTTCCGCAGGTTCATTTTATTTTTCACCAGAATGACTTTTCCCTCCTCTATTCCAGCCATATCTTTTCAAGATTTAAATCCAGGCTATCCGACCTGTCAGACAGTATAACCACCTGCACTGTTTCAATAGATGACCAGTCAAATGCCTTCCCTTCAGGCTGAACCTTATAGGGAAGAAATTCAGGAAATGGTCGTGGAATGATTAAGTAAGGTGCAGGAAGAAATGTACCGAGCGGTATCCTGAATTCCCTTTCACCTGGATTGATCTTTACAACCCCTGCCCTCACACACCCATTATTGTCAATTAATCCAATTTCCAGAGGCTGAGGAACTGTAAGACTATTGATAGCTTTTACTGCAATAAATTTCATTTGTGATAGTTCGTTTCTGCGACCTTTCACCTTTTCTCCAAAATAAAATTTAATGGCATAATTACGGCTGCTTTGGTCAGCCGGATCAATCTGCGGCAATTTTTCCAACTGAATACTCAATGCAGTTTCGCCATCATTCATAGGTTTCAGGTAAACATTCCGGTTCCAGACTTTATTGGTCAGCTCCCAGTCGGTTCCGGCCTCCCAAAGCATCATCAGGGAGTTTTCGGGAAGTATCTTTACCGAATATACCTCATTATCCTTGTTAATCCAGCTCCAGGGATCGCCCCTTTTACCGGAGGGAAAGGTAGTGGTATCTTTTCCCGTTTCCACAATAAACCTGTATTCAAGAAATCCATTGGCAAGCATCTCTGCCGGAACATCCGCCTTGAAAAATCCAGACCCCTGCGGGGCAGCGATTATGGTTTTCCAGTTGCCTCCATTGGATAAGACAACCTGGATTCTGCAAATACCTGATACAGAAACTGCCTCAAATGCAAGACTGAATGGTTTTCCGGCTGAAGTTTCACATGCTGAGTAGTTCCTCAGAATTGTTTTTTTGAGGTTCGTTACAGGTGCAACATATTCATCCAGGCGGATGTTCTTATAAACTTGCGATGCATCGAAAGCATCAGTAATATCATTTCTCATCAACAAATATACTCCGGGTACCAGATCAATTGTTCCGTTTGAAACCAGGGGTATGAACGTATTTCCGCTGTTAACCGGCCGTGCCGTAAAGTTTATTCCAAGATTGGGCAAAGCAAGAACCATTTGTTGCCGGGTATGTACTATTGCAGCCTTTTGTTTATCAGGTTCGGCGGGGCCATAGGGATCTTCAACCCAATAAGCATCGGGCATTACTTCGAGTCGCCATATTCCGTCAGAGACCCGATCCAGAAAATAAGCACCAGTACCACTGTATTTCACGAGGGGCGATGATCCACAGCCAGCTATTTCCAACAGTTGCGATAAATCATCGGGTTGGGATTGTGTGGTGTTGGAATAGAAGAACTTTTCATTCGTCACCCACTCCGACAGATCTTCCTTGTAGCTGATCCGAAAATCATCAAACCGGTTTTTGTCGTTGAATGTTTTATAAAGTGGTATAGTATGAAAAACAGCTGATGCTATTTTCAGACTGACAGCCTTGTGAGGTGCATAGACCAGGTTCATGAAATGCGTTCCGTAGTTGGTGTTATAGGGCGCCCAGCACGTGGCATCGTAAGCAAATTGCGCTGCAAGCTGCATGCCTGCCTGGCGAAAGGTACGTGCCATTGCAGTGTACATGATATTTCCTCCGGCATCGGCAGGATCAAATTCGTATACAATCTTAGCCATCCTTTTAAATTTCGGATTCTCTGCAAAGGGAATACTATACTGTTCTACATGTGGCAAAAAGTTCCCGTTAACCTGGTGGTTTGCTACCAATCCTGTTGGATACCACTGAAAAGTTCCCCCCTGTACATTTGCATTCAGATAAGCATCGGCCAGCCGGATGCTATGGCTCATATTGTAGAAAATGAGTTTTGAACAGCCGGTTTGCCGGATTGAAGACACCATCCGGTTGATAAAGAAGGTTACACGCTCAGCTGATCCGGAATGGTGAGGTTCATTGCTTATTTCAAACCCGATTACCTGCTGCTCATCTTTATAGGCCACTCCCGTATAGGAATTTACATGTCTCATAAACTGCGCCAGGTAATTGGCCTGTGCATTAATGGCTGCCTCATCCGTCAGACAGGCGTCCTTTCCATACTTCGCAGAAAAGCCGGGTGTAGGTTCATCAGATTCAGGCCAGCCGTTTCCCCAATAAGCTATAGGAGTAATGATAAACATCATTCCACGCTTCTTCATTTCGCTTATGGTAAAATCGAACAAACGTAAATGCTCGTTATTAATAAGATTCCCAAGGGTATCGCTGATCTCGGTATCCCAAACGTGAACCCTGTACAGGTCCAGATCAAGTCGTGCCATGTGGTACACATCCTGCCTGATGGCTTCTTCCAGTTGAATACCAGTTCTTTTTGCCATGCGGTATTCATGGGCAAACGGCAGGGTATAGTTCACCCCTAATCCATGAAGTTCAGTTTGATCATCCGACCATCGCATAATCCCCTGGCTGTCAACAATCACCTCCCTTGGAAGTGACTGAGCCTTCAGGTTAATCAACAGGGCATTTAATAACAGGAGTGTCAGGAGTCTGGTCTTCATAAAATCCACATCGGACTAAAATTTCATTCTATTAAATTAATGCAAAAAGTAACCACAAGCTACCTCACATTGACCATTAAACAATACGGATCGGACAACAGGATTTCATATTGGACAAATTTCAATACAAATTGGACAGGTCTGTCCAAAGGGGTTAAAAAAGTCTGCAATACCGTTTAAATCCTTTAAATTTGTTAATATCGACCTTTCAACCCCATGTTTCAATCTTTTTTGTTAAACAGATCTGCAAAATCAGGTTGGGTTCTGTTCCTGATCATATTTTGTCCGTTGGTATTTCAGCAGGCGCAATCCCATGGACTAAAGTTTCATGAATTCCGGCCCATTGATCACCGGCTTGGACTGGACGCTTCTGCTGTTAATTGTGTAATTCAGGACAAGCACGGATTGATCTGGCTGGGCACCGACCGGGGGTTGTATAGTTTCGACGGGTATCTTGCACGTCATTATTCGTCGGGAGCACAAACCGGGCAGGAAAATGACGGGGTTATCTATTGTGCCCTGATGGTCGATTCGGTGCATATCTGGCTGGGTGCAGACAAGGGATTATTTGTATTCAATACCTATACGGACATGTATGAGTCTGCCCCGGCAGGCTTGCCCGAAAATATACGATCCATTTCCCGCATTAACGGACATTCATTCTGGATCGGCAGTATTAACGGATTATATCAGTATAATTCATTAACCAATGAACTGAGAAAGAGATCGGACGAAGCATTGCCTCATCAGGCCATTTATACAATACTAAGGTATGACGAAAACACCTTTTATTTCGGTACCTATAATGGATTGTGCAGCTATGATACCCGCACAGACCGGTTTGACCGGATTCATCTGGGCAGTGAGATGCGCTCATCCAACCAGCTGATTCTGTCCCTTTTACCCGATTATAAACGTGGCTGTATATGGATTGGTGTGGAAGGTGGTCTCTACTCCTTCAACCCATCAACAGGAGAGGTTAAGGTTGAACCCTTGTTTAAGGAAACCCGGTAAAATCCTTGTTGCTCGATAACCAGAATTACCTGTGGGCCGGAACGGATAATGGCCTGTATATTTATGAACCTCTTTCAAAAAAATACCGGCTGATCCGTCATGATGCCCTGAATGACCGTTCACTCATCA
Source organism: Bacteroidales bacterium (assembly GCA_046329925.1). Classification (GTDB taxonomy): domain Bacteria; phylum Bacteroidota; class Bacteroidia; order Bacteroidales; family JAAYUG01; genus JAXLTS01. The sequence continues at coordinate 181,835 of JAXLTS010000001.1, read as the reverse complement.
GCAATATCGTCTGGTCTGTATTTACCGATCGCGAGCAAAATATATGGCTCGGTACTGATGCAGGTGTTTCACTTTTTACCTACAATGACCAGTACAGGTTGCAGTCCATAAGCGAACTCACAGGATCGAATGAGGGGAACTATATCATTTCCCTTCTCGCGGATACCAGGGGAAATCTGTGGCTGGGAGGAACAAACGGACTTATCAGGGTAGACCGGAAAAAAGGAACAACCTGCTGGTACCAGCAGAATAGTGCACAATATCCCTTGCCTCACAACAAGGTAAGGTCTGTTTTTGAAGATATGGATGGTGATATCTGGATTGCAACGGACGGAAGTATCTGCCGGTACAATGAAAAAAACTCGCAGTTTGTCCGGTACCAGATCGAAGACGAAACGAACACAAGGAATGCCAACTGGTCGTATGCCATCTGCCAGGATGAAACGCGCAAGCTATGGATTGCGACCTGTCTGGGAGGATTATTCGTTGTTGATAAACAACAATTGATAAACTCGGAAGGGAATACCTATGTGGCAGAAAAAAATTATTATTCTGATGGAGGAGTACAGGGTCTTTCCGGAAACATGCTGCAGTTTCTCGCCATGGATGGTAGCAGGAATATATGGGCGGGGACCTACAGGGCCGGCATCAGCAAGATAGATCGCCTCAACAGGATGGTCATACAGCTAACCAGCCGGACACCAGGGATTCCGCTGCCCTCGGATGAGGTAACAGCCATGATTGCCGACAGGGACAATTACCTGTGGATAGCACTCCGGAACCGTATCGTCAGGCTGAATACTCTAAACAATAGCATGCAAATTCTTACGGACCCACGTCTGGAGGATACGTATATCAACGCACTTACGGATGACGGGAAACGTATCTGGATGGGTCTGAACTCAGGATTGTTCTTCATTGATAAGAACTCCCTCCGGATCAAGCAAATCAACCCGGGTGGAAATTACTATGCCTCTATATTCTATGACAACCGTATTAACCATGTGATTGCAGGAGGTATGAATGAATTTGTGGAGTTCGATCCGGAATCGATCCTGGCTGAAGATCATCCGGACAGGTTGTATATTACTTCACTGCAGGTCAATGACAGACCAGTGGAAAATGATTCCTCCGGCAGTTCACCGCTTATCCGGGGCAAGAGTATCCGCTTCTCCGACGGAATCGAATTGCCCTACAAACTCAACAACCTGTCATTTACCTTTTCAGAACTCAGGTACAGCCGGCAACAGAACGTGCAGTATGCCAGCAAACTGGAAGGTCTGGATGCCAACTGGCATTTTTGTGCCAGGGGATTCAACCGCATCACCTATAACAATCTTCCACCGGGAGATTACAAACTGCTGATCACCCGTATCGGCAGCGATGGGACTCCTTTGCCCGGTCCTCTTGCATTTTCGATCAGAATTTTTCATCCCTGGTATTCCACCTGGATTGCAAAATTTATTTACGTTTTATTACTGACCCTGCTCGTGATAGCCATCGTAAATTACTTCATGGTATTGAACCGCCTCCGGTATGAACGGATCGAAAAAGTTAAAACGATGGAGCTTACCGCCCATAAAATAGATTTCCTCACCAACATTTCACATGAACTAAAGACTCCGCTTAGCCTGATTATAGGTCCGCTGGGTAAGATCATGGAACAGGTTAAGACTCCTGCTGTTAAAGCGGAACTGACTGAGGTACGGCAGAACGCCCTGAAAATGGGATCGCTTATTCACCAGATGATGGAAGCCAGCCGGCAGGAATTCGATGGTTTCGGGCTAATTGTTTCTAAAACGGATGTGGTGGCTTTTGTACGCAGTGTGGTATCAGTGTTCGGAAAGTCACTGGAGGAGAGATCTATCACAATACAGGTCCAAAGCGAATCGCCATCATTTTTTATAGAGGCGGATATTTTGAAGCTCGAAATCATTTTAAACAATATTTTGTCGAATGCGTCGAAATTTGCTCCCGATAAATCAGTGATCACTGTCAGGATTGAGATTTTGCAAGACCTGGTGAGGCTGTCGGTTACAGATCAGGGTCCAGGCATCGACCCCCAGGACCTGCCGCATGTTTTCGAAAGGTTTTTCCAGTCGCGACATTCCCTGCCCCAAAACAAGGAAGGCTCGGGAGTGGGCTTATCCATCGTCAAGGAATATGTGCAGCTTCATCGCGGTACAGTGAAGGTACTGTCGGATGGTAAACATGGAACCAGTGTAGAGATTGTTCTACCCGTTGCACAGATGGTAGGGGAAACAGAGGTATCTGCACCTGATCAAAATATTATTTCTGTAGAGGGCTCTGATAATAATCCCTTGTTGCTCATAGTGGAAGATAATTCAGAGATCGCCTCTTTCATCTCGAGAAGCCTGGCAGGGGAGTTCCGGTGCATCACTGCACAGAATGGCAAACTCGGGCTCGAAGCTGCACTTGCAAATCATCCCGATGTGATTGTAACCGATATCATGATGCCGGTAATGGATGGCATCGAAATGTGTCGGAGGTTGAAGGAAAATATCACCACCTCCCTGACTCCGGTAGTAATGCTCACGGCAAAGGACGATCGAAATACCGAATTGCTGGGCTATAATACCGGGGCGGACGCATTCATTGCCAAACCATTTGAGATCGGTTATTTATCTGATCGCCTGCACCAGCTTCTCCGGGGGCGTAACATGCTGGTACAGAAAGCACGACAGGAAGCCATTATTCAGCCAAGGGGACAGGAGATCCAGTCGGCTGATGAGAAACTACTGGCAACCATCACACAGATAATCGAAGATGAACTAACCAACCCCGACCTGAGTGTGAATGCACTTAGCGAGAAATCGGGCTACAGCCTCAAACAGATTTACAGGCGTATCAAATCTCTCACCGGGCAAACGGCGGTAGATTATATTCGTTCCGTTCGTCTTAAAAAAGCAGCCATGCTTCTTTCGCGTAAAACCTTTACAGTATCCGAGGTAATGTACATGGTGGGTTTCAGCAATCACTCCTATTTTGCCAAACGGTTTTCTGAGATGTACGGCAAGTCCCCTAAGCAGTACATGGAGGAGAATGAGAGGAGGTAGGAGAAGGGATGCCACCAACTGCACCTTCTGAATGGCAAATCACCGTGGTATCTTCATGTGCATCCACGCCCATTACCTATCCTATACCCGTAAATGGATTATTTCTTTGAAAAATCTTCGGTGAAGCGAATCGTTTTAGGGGTGAACTCCGGGATCGATGGCCAGTTTGGATAAATGATCTCCACCGCAGCAGTTATCTTCCATACCTTCGGAGAGGTTTTGTTACCGGAAATCGTTCCCTTCAGTACCCGGTCCGCTCCGCGCGGAAATAGAAATCCATATTGCTGGTACACGCATTGAAGGTCAGCCAGTGCAGAATCTGAACATTCAAATTCCGAAAGGCTTTTATCCAGTTCAAACACCAGTTTCTCGCTCCAGTTTTCATCCAGGATGTTTTTACAATCCTCCGATGTATAACAGTACTCGAAAACCAGCTTGTCACCACCGGTGAGATTATAATGGTATCGCACGACAGTATCAACGCTTGTACCTGAATAATAATTGAAAAGGGTATCGGTAGAAAGACCGATCCGACTGGTATCGGACCAGTTACAAGTGGTGAATGCCGGATCACAGTCATTCTCATCACCAGGATGCCGGACGCTGGAAGGACCGTCACAACCGCAGGTGATGACTGCCAGTAGCAAAAAAAGGTATGTATGGATTTTCATTGTATATATCCTATCCAAATATAGCAATATCCTCTTTGCTAATTCCCTACCAGGAGATTCCACAGGATGCCTTACCCAGTCATGGCTTCTGCTCTCATAAGGCTCCTTATTCTGCAAGTAGAGATCTGATTGCCATACCCCTACTCCCCCTTTACCAACTTCAAACTCTGTTTCTTCTTCCCATCTGAATATTTCAGTACATACACCCCTGGTCTCCAAGCGTGCAGATTAAGCGGGAAGGGATCTTCATCAGGTGCCACGGTGAGGATGAGCCGGCCACAAAGATCGTAGAGTGCCACCTGGCTTCCTGCTCCGGCTCCGCTGAGGTACACAAGCTCCTGCGCGGGATTGGGATACAAACGCAGTTCATGCATGCTTTCTTCCGGCACTGCAATCGGACTGCCTTCGCAGTTCCCCACAACAAAATGCTGGATATCATTCAGTGTATTGCGCTCGCCCGAAGAAGTGGAGTAGGTATAATAAAAATACACAGTCTCACCCTTTGCCGCGGTAATCCGGTATGGAGTATTGGGTTTTACATTCACCCCGGGCCAGGGTCCTCCGGTGGATTTCGCATAGTACAAAATGCAGACTGTACTCCCGGTACCTGCAATGGTGGGAACAAATGTAATAGTCGGGTTGGATGCAGATGGTGAAAATACCCAGGTGAAGTCCCCGTTCTGAGGCATTCCGAAACAGGGTGGCGGAGGTGTAACTTCAAGCTGAATAAAAACGGAGGTATCTGTATAAGAATCATTATCAGTTGCAACAGCCTTGAGTTCATAATTACCGCGGAGGGGGGACCAGTTTACCTGAAAAGGCGCGGAGTGCACTTCCCCAATCGTTGTCCCGTTGGCAAAAAATTCGACTTTAACAACCGTTCCGTCCAGATCATCTGCATTTGCCTGCAACGTCAGCTCCATACCTTCAGCAATAGTTGTCTGGTTCGCCGGTGATATTAGTGTTATTGATGGTGGTAGCTGAGCTGTGGGAGATACTATCACCAGAACTTCATCGTCATCGGAATGTACACTGTCGCTCACGGTGAGCCTGAAAAGATAGACACCTTCTTCCAGACCTGAAACAACAGGAATTGCAGCCGAGCTGTCCGAAATATCTGCCATCGACGGGCCATACACTTCCACCCAATGATAGTTTATGGCTCCTGTGCTTGCCGATCCGTCCAACACGCAACTGTTTTCCGGTAGGATGACTACCTTATTGCTTCCCGCCACAGCCACAGGTGGAACATATGACAGTGGCCCGGTATAGGCAAAAGTCAGTTTCCCCAGATTCAGTTCCCCGTGGCCAAATACAAGCCGTAGTATATGTTTCCCGGGGGTGAGTTCAATACCGTTCACCAGTTTGCTGGCCCACACATCCCATCCATTCGTGGTAGCAGTGGCAGCAACTTTTATATCAGTACTGATTGTTTTTCCATCAAACTCAAGATGAAAAGGCCCTCCGCCCTGGCTGTTGCCACAGGCATACCGGAAAGAGAGGGAGTATATGCCAGCAGTTTTAACATTCACGGTATACTCCAGCCATTCCCCGTCTGCGATGTATCCTACCACTGCATCCTCCCTGGAATCCATGGCAGCATCAACGGCTTCACCTTCCCGGAAAGTTCCGGCCTGGTTCGCGGGACTGGAATCAAAATATGAAATCCCCTGTCCCGATCCTCCTTCGAATTTATCGTAGTACCCGGCAGGAATTATCCCCGGCAGTTCCCAGGCAGTTCCATAAAAAGGCAACTGGCGTCCACTCTGAACCTGGATCCGGTTGGTATAGGAAAACTTTCCGTCCGAAAATATCTTTGCATAAAAACCATGCACGCCGGCTTCCAGTCCGGGGGCAATGCATATACTGTCAGATCCGTACAATGTCACAATATAGGTAATCCCATCATACACTTCCAGGCTGTCGGCTGTTCCGTTTTCAACTTTAACAGTCAGTTCAACTTTACCTCCCGCGAAGACCTGCGGGAAGGATGAACGAATGACACCCTTTATCGCAATATCATTGCTGGTAACCATTTTACCCGAGGGTACCGAAAGTTCGAATCCGTCTGAAAAATGAACAATGATTTCTTCCGTTCCGTAATTATGCGCCACATATGTTTTTTTACCCTCCAGGCTGAATGCGGCCGCCAGCGGGTAATCGGCCGTTACGGTTCCATCCACTCTTCCAAGTGCATTCATGCTGTGCAGCCAATAGTAGGTCTGTGCATCGGATATTCCGAACTTGAGTGATCGTCCCGGAAATGAATTATACAATGCAACAGCCTTTGCCGGATCGATGAAAGCCAGGTATTCCCACAGAACATCGTGCCAGAGGTTATCATTCACTTCATTCTCCAGGATCCCGGTATTAGCCTCTATCTCATTCCAGAGTTTTCTTGCATAAACAGTATCTCTGCCCAGGTAAAATGAACCTCCGTGGATGGGATACATCTCGATACCATAAGTAGCTGCAACGTCACTGGTCCAGAAAGTCTGCCGGTCATACCCGTTACCCCAGACACGCGATACCAGGCTGAAATTGTATTCAGGTTTCAGGTTACGGTTCTGCTTGTCGAACCAGTATTCATCGATGGCAGTCTGTTCGGTGGTATACAAATAAATTCCAAGATCACGAATAGATCTGTTGCCGGTAAGTTCTCCCCAGTGTATCAGGGAGGAGTTGAACTGCATGCTTTCGGAACTCGACTCCTGGTCATTTCCAAAGGGGAAGGTGGCAAAACCATTGGCCCAGGCGTGCCCGGCATAGGGTGAAAAACTTCGCAGAAATGGAAACATGGTGCTTTCACGGTCTGTATTGGCAGCATCTGCGATGAGCAGGTTCACCATGTCGCCCCACTGAGCCGCCCAGCCAGGCTGGTACTGTTCAACAAAGGCGGCGGCATGCACAAAATACCCCCAGTGAAAGTGATGATCATTAATATTATTATCCTGCCCGTGCCCGGCAGGATAACCGATAAGCGCCGACCAGGTCATGTTATAATAGAACAGGAAGGCCAGCTCGCCGGCTTCTGCTTTCAGCCAGTCTTCAAGGCGTTCTTTAATGGTTTCCAGCATTTTGTCACGCGCTGTAAAATTCCCGGTTGCATCGGCAATACGGGCGGTTTGTATAAGCCGGTTCATCACCTGTCCTTCATTATAAGAATCGGTCCAGGAAGCCAGACCTTCATCTTCGAGCAACTGAACTTTTTCATCCATCAGCACAGGACTGTATCCATCGCTATATTTTGCCTCATAAGGAAGAGTGGGAAGAATTCCATAAAAATGATTCTGAGTAAAAAATGAATTCCCCACCAGCATTTTTAATTCTCCGCGGATGGAAGGATATGAAATCCCTCCCGGCACTGGTGAATCCTGGGACAGATTTGCCCACTGGTGAGGCAATAAGCCCATCAGCATTAATGAATCCGTGCCTTCCATGATCTCGGTAAAAACCTTGAATTCACTTTTAAGTATGGAAGTGGAATCATAATAATTCCAGTTTACCCGTGTATCTTTTGGAAATACAAAAGCATATTTTTTAAAGTCAGTGGCTGTTGCAGCCAGGTCACTGGCTGTGGGAGGCAGCATTACCATGGACCAGAAATTTTTCCCGTTGAGGTCAGAAGTATACACCGATCCGCTTTTTGTCCACACCGAACCCTGAGGTGCATATACCGCATAATCTGCCCCACTCTGACCATTCGTAATAAGCAGTATTTCATTCAGCAGGGTAACCGTTCCCAGATTTACTGTGATGGCAGCCTTACTGGTATCCTCCTTTGCAAAGTAAAGAAAGGGCATGCCCATACCTGTGGTGGCCGAAAAATTATGAGATCCCGATTTCCAGTTCATTGTAACAGTCCAATCGGAATAGTCAGATACCGATGCTTTTGTGGCTGCAAGCCCTGAAACACCAACCACCAGGGGAATCACATCACTCATGGGCTGTGTACTTCCTTCGGCACCGGAGGGAGCTACCACATAGGATACTACTAATCCGTTGGCATAGGTGCGAAGTGCATGAGGATAATTAAATACGTTGTTTGTAAAATCATTTTTTACAAGGGCCGACCACCACTCATTTGTCGGGACAGGACGACCCGCGGCATTGCCACTGATATTAGGTACACCCGATGGAAAGGAATTTCTTGATGCAGCATCCACACCCGGAAAGACAGTGGTGTAGCTGCCATTGCCGACGGGAACAAATTGGGCCTCGAGAGCCTTGGGAAGGAGAAACAAGATTAAGAGGATGATAGTATGCAGCTTTGTCATAGGGGGATGGATTAATATCTCGAAAAGAAAGGGAGTAAAGGTAAGTTTTTATGGTGCAATCGCCTCTTGATTTAGATGCATTTTCTAAGTTCAAGCAGATTGCCCGCCCGCCTGATCGGACGGACATGGGCTTCACTTCGATAGCAATTACCTATAAAACCAGCAGGAAGAAAAGCTGGTTGACTTGCCGGCCGGCTCACAAGTTTATCAATAGGAAAGATTCGTATGAAAAAAATTGAGCTATGTAATTTTATTTATATCCTGATTGGTATTGAACAAAAAAACAATATAAATCACCTTCCCGGATACTTCATAAAATACAGTTGTTTGTCTGCTCAATACTGCCTTTCTTAATCGGTTGTTGTATTCGGAAACCGGGAACAAATAGGGATTATGCTCAATCAATTCTATTTGCTTTCCAAGGATGATCTTGAAATGATTAATTTCTTTCTCCGTCCAACGATTCGCAAGATAAGCCAAAATAGCCTCCAGATTCTGAATCGCTTCAGCAGTCCAAAACAGTTTAAAATCAGAGGCCATATTTTCGCTTTACCTCCAGATGGGCAACAATCCGGCCCTCCGCAATATCATTCAGGCCCCGTTCAATTCCTGCTTTTTGAGATTCAGTCAGTTCATGCCACCAATCGGAATCTGTCTCAGACGATTCTTTAACAATCCTCAGATAGTTAAGGGTTTGCTCGTCCTCTAACCGAGACAACCACTGTATTAGTTCAAGTTTGATTGCATCGTGTCCCATAACCTGCATTTTTCCCAAAGGTAGTATAAAAACCTGATTAGGGGTTTTAATTTGTCCGGCTTATAACAAGAATTCCATTTCTTCGACTCCCATTTTTCCTTTCACTTCAGAAAATAATGGGACATGGTCATCCCATCATCTCCACTCATGCTTCGGGTACCTCCCCTTCAACTCCTTCTTCACCTCGGCATAGGAGGTTTTCCAGAACTGCCCGAGATCGCTGGTAATCTGCACAGGCCTGCGGGCCGGGGAAAGTATTTCGTATTTCAGTTTGGCTTTTCCATCGGCAATACGCAGGTCCGTGGGACAATCATAAAGTGCTTGTACCGTTTCTGAAAGGACCACATCACCATTCTCTTCATACCGTAAAAAAGTAGGCCGTTTGCGCAAGGGAAGCTGGATGCTCTCCGGTGCCAGCCGGTCAACTTCCTTCCATTGCTCCGGCGAAATAAATTCTCTTATCGCGGGCCAAACATCAGCTCTTTGTACATCCTTCAGTGTTTTACAGGTGTATACCGACTGCTGGATGAGAAGTGATTTTACCTCGGAATCAATTTCCGGGATCGGGAAATAGGAAGCATTGCGGGAGGCAAAATTTATCCTTCTCACAACCGCTTCCACCTTCTCATCCCATTGCGGAAATGGAATCCTGCCCTCCTGAATTTCTTTTACAAAAACGTTGGATATTTCTTCACGATCCCTGGCTTCTTCCAGCAGTTTGTCAATTATCAATCCATTAAGACTGCGTTCCGTGAAATGCATCACACGCTTGCTTTCAGGATCATATCTGTATTCGCTATTTTCTTCCCAGCCTTTCAGCCTCAGCTCAGCCAGCCAGGTTTCTTCGATGGCTGTAACCTTGCGCAGGATAAGCTGCATACCACTTCCTGTTTTGCGTTCTTCCAGTTCGGTAGCCACCATTAGTTTTGCATCCTGCACACTGCTCTCCCTGGAAAGTTGCGCTCCCTTCCCGTGCATCATCTGGCAGGTGGGTGATTCTTTGCGGTGCCGCACAGCGATGAAATCAGAAAATGCCACCAGTATGCACCTGCGCAGGTTTTCTTCCTCCGTCATTGAAAGCCTTTCTGTAGGCAGTTTATGGGTATGATGACCGCTCCCCGATGCTGCACGCAATATCCTGGAAGCCAGCTGGCCCACCTGACGTGCAGTGGGTGCATGAATGCCCATTGTGTTACATTCAGGTTGTCTGAACTGTTGTGTCCCGGCCCAGAGCCAGGCATTCAGTTCAAAGAGCAGGTCGGAACCCGATCCTCCGAAACGGGTTTCACGATGTCCGAGGATCATGGGATCATCCGTGTTTTTCAGTATACCACCCGACTGCGCCAGGGAGGAAAGAACTGCTGCAGCAGGCAGACATCCCAGGTCCTCAGCAAGGAGTAACATCCGGCTGAACCGGGGATGCATGGGGAGTTGTGCCATGCGTCTTCCAAGGGTGGTGATCTGCTGTTGCCCGTCGATAGCTCCCAGTTGTCCCAGGAGTTCCAGGGCACGATCATGCATGACAGGTTCGGGAGGCTGAAACCAGGAAAAGAGCTTCGGATCAGAAAACCCGCGTGAAAGAAGTCCCAGGATAGCTTCCGAGAGATCCACACGGAGGATTTCGGGTTTATCCGACAATGGTCTTCCGGGATGGCTGTGGGAAGTCCAAAGACGAATGGCTATTCCCGGTGCAGTACGCCCTGCACGGCCGGCTCTTTGTGCAGCCGATGACTGGCTTACAGGTTCCACGTACAGGGTATTGATTCCACGTCGTGCATCGAAACGCGCGATGCGCGCCAGCCCGCTATCGACCACGCAGCGCACATCCGGGATGGTAATGGAAGTCTCTGCCACGTTCGTGGTGACGATGATTTTTCGTTCACCCTCCCGTACTGCCTCATCCTGTTCCTCCCTTGAAAGGCTGCTGTGCAGGGGCAGGACAGCAAAAGAACCGAAGCGCACTTTTGTTTTTAACAGATCGATGGTTTTCCGTATCTCAAAAATTCCGGGCATGAAGACCAGGGCCGAACCGCTTGTGAATTCCGGCAGTAATGACTCGAGTGCACGCACACTTCCATCCCAGGCCGTTTCATGTGCCAGAGGAGCCTGGTACCGGATGTCTACCGTGAAGGATTTTCCTTCTGTTTCAAGCAAGGAACATGGTTTCAGGTATTCCTTCAGCTCTTCTGTTTCAAGGGTGGCCGACATGACCACGATCTTCAGGTCGGGACGTTTTTCTTTCTGCAGGAGCAGGGCAAGCGCCAGGCCCAGGTCTGTTTCGAGATGCCGCTCATGGAACTCATCGAAGACCAGGGCACCGGTCTCCCCGAGCGTATCGCCCGAAAGGAGGCGGCGCAGCAAGATACCTTCCGTGACAAAGAGGATACGGGTGCGGGGGCCTGATTGCCCTTCCATCCGCAACTGATATCCTACCTCCTCTCCCAGTTCTGAATTACGATCACCCGCGATAAAGCGTGCAAGCAGGCGGGCAGCCATACGGCGCGGCTGTAGCACCAGCACCTGTTTTTCCTCCTTCAGCACATCATCCAGTAAAAATTGCGGAACACGGGTGGATTTTCCTGAGCCGGTGGGAGCACGGAGAATCAGACGGTTTCCGGAATCCAGTGCACTCCTGATCTCTGTGCGCAAACTGTCGATGGGGAAAGAGGCGGGCATGGGACAAAGATAAAGGAAAATATTCTGCAACCTTTGTGGGAGTGATGGTTTATAAATTTGGAATACTAATTAACATTAATCCAGTAAACCCGGAATTGTAAGAATTAGCCAACATACAATGATCTGACATTTCCACTTCTGAAAAGTACCCGGAACATGAAATTTAATTGTTAGATTCCTCAGATCCCGAAGGGCTAGTAGTTCATCCCGGTAGAGCTAATGCGGTATCATTTCAGAATAAATAAATTGTACCAACAATTTTTCGAAAAAAATTCGCATGATAAAATTTTGGTTCTGCTCCTGTTGAAGTGATCTCTAAATCCTCTAAAAGTTCAGGGATTTTTCTAACTTCGAAGAGTCAAAACTACCAACCTGTGTTGCTGCAACTCGTTCTATAATACGCAAATCTATGACCATCCATCGGCACCGGATTCCGACCTTACCCTATCGCCCAGTTACCAACCCAGTAGCCAGACAAATACGCCGTTCATACCCGGTGGGCAGGCAGAGCTTTTCCCGTGCCTGCAAAGGAAAGAACATGGTTCTTACCATCACTACCGAAGAGCCCATGCCTGAGAATGTGAGAGCAGTGATTGTTTCTGCCATGAATTCGAAAGAAGGCAATGAATGGGAGAAATTTCCCTTTGAGCGCATGGATGACCACACGCTACTTTGCGAGATTAAACCAAAACATCCCGGCCTGTTTGCTTTCAGGGCAGAGTTTTCACCGGATAATGGAGCCAGCTGGTTCAGGGATTCTGTTGCCGATGCCTGGGTGTTGGTCGATCCGCCCCAGGTAGACGCATTGCGCATGTATACCATTATTCCCAATGCGTCTGGTACCATTACAGACTGGATATCAGATCTTCACCGTATTCGCGGTATGGGATTCAATGCCATTCATCTGCTTCCCCTAACCAGTCTGGACACATCCGAAAGCCCTTATGCAGCCAGAGATTTCTTTGATATTGACCCGGGTTATCTGGATAAAAATTCTTCCCTGGATGGATTGACTCAGCTGGAAAAATTTATCGAAGAGGCTATGAAACTGGAAATCCGGCTGGTTTTCGACCTGGTGCTAAACCATGTTGGTGTAAACAGCAACATGTCAAAACAGGCACCCGATTGGATTGTACCTGATATGAGCCAGGAAGACGGATTTCAACGGGCACGCTTCTGGGCCAACGATGGATGGCATTACTGGAACGACCTAATCCTGATCAACTATGAACATCCTTCGGATACCATTCGCAGGGAAATATGGTCATACATGATTGATTATGCCCTGTTCTGGGCTAAGTATGCCAATTATACAGGCGGGTTTGTTCGTTTCGACAATTTGCACAGCAGCAACCCGGAATTCATCCAGGAACTCACGAAAGAATTGCATTCAAAATACCCGAATGTTGGCATACTGGCAGAATACTTCGCGGACGAAACAACCTTACTCCATACCGGACCCAAATGGGGTTTGAATTTTAACCTGGCGACACCCTGGGACTATAAATTTGTACCCCAGCTTCGGAATTACCTGAATTACATCCATCGTGTCTCCAGGCACATTCGTTATTTCATGCCTGTTACCTCTCACGATTCAGGAACTCCTGCACAGGAATTCGGAAGTGTTCATTCAACAATACCCAGGTATGTTGCAGCAGCCCTGCTTGGAACCGGGGCCACCGGAATTATTCAGGGAGTGGAAGCAGGGATACAGGAACGGATAAATTTTATAGGCAGAAGACCGAAAATGATGATACCTGCCGAATCAATGTTTGCATCATTCATCGCACAGGTTAATACCATTCTTGCAAATTACCCGGCTTTCCGGCATGGAGAAAATTGTGTGTTTGTCGATGGAGGACACGAGGCCATCATCGCTGCCTTCCGCGAGAATACAGGAACATCGGTGTACGGCTTCCTGGTGCTTTGTAACTTCGACATTGGAGGCTCACATCAGATATCGATAGATCTTACCCCAATCCTTGGAACACACGAAGCCATCCATTTCGTTGACCTGTTATGTGACAGAAATGGCAGTTTTCCCGATCCGCAGCTGGACCTTCACCTGGATCCCTGCTCTGCACAGGTACTGATGCTTTCGAGGGAAGTTGAGATTTTCGCGGCTTCCTGATTCAGCATAAAAAAAACAGAATGATCAATGCTATTGTAACAGGGAAAATGCCCCCTTCATTTGCTTCACCACTAACTAAATGAAAAGGAACAAACTCACCCGCCGCAGATTCATTGGCACAGCCGCAACAGCACTTGCAGGAACCTCGGCCTTTGGAATGAACATGATCAGCAGTTGCAGCCCGAATTCTCCCAAAAAAGAAATGGTGGCCATTGTAAGGATGAAAGACGGGAATGTGGAGAAGGCTGTGCAGGAAGCGATTGAATTGCTTGGTGGAATCAAACAGCTTACTGCAGGTAAGAACCGGATCATGATCAAACCCAATCTTGTAGCACCTGACAGACAATTCACCACCAATCCGGAAGTTGTTTTTTCTCTTGCCAGGATAATGAAAGAGGCGGGGATAGAGGTTTTGATCGGAGAAGGATCCGCAGCAGCTGAATCATTCAATTTCTTTGGCAATGAACAATTCATCACAAAAAAGAGAGAGATCCTTGATGGAATGCAGCAACATGTTTTTGATGTGCTCGGTTATACTGAACGTGCCAAAGCATTGGAACTCCCCTTAATAAACCTTCATACCGGGGAAATCGTTGAAATTCCTTTAAAGGGGGGCCTTGTGGCAGAATCCATCAAACTTCACAAATCTCTTACTGAAGTGGACCTGGTTTGTTCGGTACCTGTCATGAAAACGCACGTGTTGGCTACTGTTACCCTGGCTATGAAAAATCTCATCGGATTGTATCCTGGAACACACTATTATGCCATGCGTTCCTGGTTACATGACCGTGCCCGCGAAAAAGGTTCACAGGGAGTAGCCTATGAGATCCTGGATGTGAACCGGGCGGTTCCAACCGGCCTGTCTGTAATTGATGCAACCCTCGCCATGGAAGGGAATGGTCCGACAGCAGGCACACCTGTGGAACTGGGCTTGATCATTGCAGGTACCAGTCCGCTTGCCACTGACATGGTGGGAGCATCCATCATGGGATTTGAGGTGAATGAAATACCCATGTTCCGGCTGGCACATCAACTGAATATGACCCCAAAATCATTATCCGATATAGATATTCGGGGATTATCTATTGAACAAGTAAAAAGACCCTTTGTACGGCCGGAGATTGTTGAATGGTCAGATTTTGGATACAAAGAGATTTGAAAAATGCTATAATATATACGGCTAAAGTGGTCATGTATCAATGACATCCCGGGCCCACCGATCGGAAACAATAAAATTCCAAAGGGTCCAAATTTCCTCAGGATCATCATTTCACGCCCCTCTGCAATCCAATATTATTCCACACAATGATCCAATCTCAACAATCCTGAAATGGTCACACATTTATCACATAAATGACCCATTCCCCTGACCCCGAAGGGATCCCAGGTTTATAGCCCAATCCCGATTGTTTTCACCGACCCTGAATGGGTCGCAGATTCACCCGAATAATTCATACATTTACATTGATTATAATCCAAACCATGACCCCAATTCTCCAATACCACCGAAGGTTTTTCAGCCGTACCATCAGGATATTTTCCGGCGAAAGCCAGGTTGGTTTTTTAGCCGAAAGCGCCTGGAAAAGAAAGGCAGAGGGCGAACTCTACGGGAAAAAATACCTATTTGAAACCAGAGGTATCTTTAAACCGGAAACCTCCATCACTGGCATGGATGCCGGCATGATTTCCGGGAAAATCACATACGGCAAATGGAAAAGCAAAGCCATCATTGAATATAACGGGGAAGATTTTGAAATGAAATATACCAATTTCTGGCATACCCGTTGGGCCATCACCGGAAGACGCGGCACCAGACTGCGTTGCCAGGGTCACTCCCTCAAAGGTCGCATTGAGGTTATGAACGCTGATGAAGGACTGGTACTGACCGGACTGTACATTGCCTCCTATTTTACTAAACAAGCCTCGGCAGCAGCAGCCGCAGCCACCTGATAACGCCCCTTCATGAATGGAGAACAGGGCTGCTTTGTCCCGAATCAGTTATCTTTCAGCCTCCTGCTGTAAAAAATACCTCCCCGGGTAAGGACTTCCCGAAAATATTCCTTTAATTTGCGCAAAATTTTTTATATGGGTAAGGTATCGGATATTTCCAAGGGAGCATGTGTGAGATATAATGGTGAGCTGGCCATGGTGTTGGAATATGAACATCGTACACCCGGCAACCTGCGGGCATTTTATCAGGTTAAACTTCGCCAGATGAAGTCGGGTCGGCTAATTGAACAGCGTTTCAGGCCCGATGATGAGATGGAGATCGTACCTGTACACTTCAAGGAACACCAGTTCCTGTATGCCGAGGGCGAACACATGGTATGCATGGACAATGATACCTACGACCAGATTCATGTTCCCACCGAACTTTTCGGAGAATCTGCAAAATTTGTCAAAGAAGGAATGAATGTGTTCATTCACTTTGCCAATGACGAGGTTGTTATGGCTACTCCTCCCCTCACCGTGGAAATGGAAGTTACCTATACAGAACCAGGTCTGCGTGGCGATACAGCCACCCGTACCCTCAAAGCCGCAACCCTCGAAAACGGGGCACAAATTAAGGTCCCCCTCTTTGTTGAGACCGGAGACCGTATCAAGGTCGACACCCGGACCGGTGACTACATCGAGCGTGTAAAGTAGAATTTATCAGCCTTATATATTTCAAGAGTCTGGCCATTTACGCCAGGCTCTTTTTTTTACCAGCCTGAACCATAATAGTGACCTCCTCCCTAATTTATAATGTACAAAGCGCAACAGCTATGAGTCTGTTGCGCTTCTGCCGGCATTCCCCTTAAAATGGCAAGGCCGAACCTAACTACATTTTCCTGAACTACTTGATCGGAGTAAAGATCACCGTATCCCAGAAGATCACACCCCATCCCCTGCATACCAGTTTGATCTTGTGTTCTTCCGTTTTGGACCACCTTACCTCGCCGAACTCCATTTTCGCCCCGCTGATGCGTGCATTGATGGTGGTGAAGTACACTCCGTCCACATAAGCCGCAAAGATCGGCAGGTCATCACCGCCTGACCAGATGTTGGCGCTACCATGTAATTCCCCTTCATTACCTTGGGGTGGTAATCTCCAGTTCCCGGACCAGCATCGACGCAGTCGTTATGCAGGATCGGCGTACGCCCATGATTGGGCTTGTAATAGTACAGCAGGTAATCCCCCACAAATTTGATCTTCTCGAAGGAGTTCTGCCCATCGGTCCAGCGTTCATAATGCTTTCCGATATAGTCGCCCTGCTGGAAGTCGAAGTAATCGGTGGTTTCGAAGGTAATCACGGCCGGTTCCGGTTCTATTACAGGCAGAATGTCGTCCACGGTATGTATGGCACCGTTCTTTTCCAGGGTAGTTCGACTCGGGAACGATGAAGCCGGTATATTCATTGGTCTTTGAATCCAGGTTTATTTTGTAGTCATCGGTGATGGTGAAGGAGATGTTATTGTCCCTGGAAAGGATCGGGTAAATGCCTGTGCTTGGCCCGGAGAGATAGTAACTCCCGTTCAGGCAGTGATACTCCATGAACCGGTAGAATGGATTGTCGATTTTGGTGAAGGTATCGGTGAGATTGGCTCCGCACCAGGTTACCAGCTCGTCTGCATTATGGATGCCGTACCGGTTGAAGATCGTATCGGGCACTGCCAGCACCGTAAAACGTGTACGCGCCGTTTTAGTCCCGAACGCGAAGGATACAATCTGCAGGGTGTCCTTTATCCCGGTGCGTCGCAGCCCCTCGGCAAAGATGGAATAGGATAGTTTGGAGGCTATTACCGCATACACATCCCTGGTAACAGGTTCAATCACCTTATCTATAACGTGGATATAGCCGTTGGCCAGATTAACATCCCGGTCGATCACCAGGGACTCCTTGCTGATGATGATATCCTGATCTGCAAACTCCGTTACCAGGTAATCACCCAGCAGGTTGGGCTCCCTGATGGCTCCAGCCAATCTCACTGGTTGGGAAAACCAAAGGGATCACATGGGTCTTAGCCAGCATGGTACGGTCATCAGCGCTCATCTCCTCCAGTGAACCCACACCAATTTTCTCATAATAGGCAAACATGGCCTCATCGGTGGGCAGGAAGATGGTAAATGGCCCCCGTACCTTGAGCAGGGAGGTAAGTCCTGCATATTCCGCCAGTTTGGTGAACTCCGTATAATCGGAGTGACTGGCCATATAATCCCCGGCTACCTGCTCGGTGGATTTCTTGAGCCATAGCTGGGGATCCTCCTTGCAATGGGTAAGGGGAAGGCAGGCAAAAACTGCAAGGACCAGGGCAATCCTGGAGAATCGAATGTGTGATTGTGATTTGATCGGATTCATAGTTGGTATATAGTTAGTTTTAGTAATCATGTTTCTTGCACTTGTATTATAATTATTATAACATGGATTATTCCAGTGAATTACCTTAGTTATTAATCACTAATCTGGTATGGCTGATGGTGGAATTTCCCTTGCACCTCACCAGGTAATTTCCACGGCTCAGAATATTCTTCGCAGAGATACCCAGATTTTGAGAACCGGTTCCGTTCACCCTGCAGCTGGTTGAAAACACAACCTGACCTGCCATATTGAATATCTGAATCAAAACTTTCTCACCCGGAATGAAACCATGGATAGCCAGTGTGAAATCGCCTTCAGAAGGATTAGGATATACAAACGGTATCGTTTCCTTCAGGCCCGCTGCCACAGAGTTGACAAGCATTACAGGTTCAAGCATCCACATGGCACTCCACCATACATCCTCTATGGTTCCATATTGTGCCTGGTTCTGCAGATTTTCAATATGAATAAAATAATTTGTATCAGCAGCACTCTGAATGCGAATAAACCCGCTGCCTGCATCTTCCGTCAGCCAGCGTGAATATATCGACGCGGGGTCAGCAGAAGCGCACTGAACATATCCCAGCAGGCTATCGATATTCATGTAATCGCCGGTGGAAAAATTTCTAAATTGTACAACTCCCGACGAATCCCTGATCGTCCAGAGGTAGGAATTGTTTGACGCTGTAAGTCCATAACGCGCCCGGTCACCAGCGTCATACAGGTAGGTAAGTTGCCAGCGATTTTTAATCTTGTAGGCAATGATCGGATCATTTATCACATGAACAATACAGGAAGCAGTGAATGCTCCGTCGAAGGTGGTAGCCGTAATGGTGGCAGTGCCTTTTGCCAGTGCGGTAACCATTCCGGCTGAATTCACCAGGGCAATTGCCGGGTTGTCCGAAACATAATCAATAATCCGGTTGGTTGCATTAGAAGGAACAAAGGTACCTGCAAGTTGCAGAGTTGCTCCGCCTGAAAGGGTTGTATCAGTTGTTGAAAAAGAAAATCCTGTAACAGGAATCAACTCACATCCCGTAAGTTCATTCCATTTGAAGTTGCCTATCTCTGCTCTGTTTACTGCAATGGTATCGACATTTCCTCCCAGGTTGGTGTAGTTGAGTGAACAATAGCTGGCGCTTCCAAAGGGCTTATTTTCGAAGGTCACCACATATCCTCTTCCCGCCACTGAACTGTCTGCATTATTATAGGGATATTCTTTCCCGGTTCCGTTTACACTGATATTCTCAAATACCAGGTTGCTGATGCCACTTCCTGAGTTTCTGTAAATCCGGATAGCATCACATTTTGTATCTGACAGGTCGATGCTGTACAGTTTGATGTTCTGCACCTTTACCCCGGCGCTCATGGCACCTACGATGTTGATGGCTCCTGCATTTTTATTGTAACAGTCATTAAATGTTCCGCAACCGATGAGGGTGATATCATGAAAATCATGCATGCCCGCTGCGTTGAAACCTACTCCGGTGAAAAGGTTTGAAATAGTAATTCCGATTTCCAGGTTATCTTTGATGATGAGATTGTAAAACTTGTTGTCTTTCCCTCCGTAAAGCGCTGCGCCGGCAGCACGCCAGCCGTTTTCGACCGTATTGAACCGGTAAGTGTTATTGATACATTCCAGTCCGTCGGCACACCATATTGCCATGCCGTCGTCGCCATTGTTCCTGAAGTTACAATGTTCAACAAGTGCATTGCGTGTTCCCTTGCAAAGGTTGATACCATCGGCATAGGTATTGCGGAAGCGGCATCCGGAAAGGATAAATCCGTCGGCATAGGCGGGTCCACCTCCAACATACTGGGCAATCCAGGCACCGGCTGCAAAATGTTCCGCCCAGATATTTTTAATAACAGATCCCTGGGTATAAACACCAAGAACCGCTGAATAACCATTTGTCCTGCTGGTCATATCAGAAGTGAGATACAGGTCGGAATAGCCAATTTCTTTTGCATTTGCACGAAGCCCTCCGTTACTGGCATCGGTGACAGTGAAATGAAGTTGGGTATACCACATCCCGGCTCCCTGCAGTTTTGTGCCTGAAACACCAAAATACAACTGACCATTCAGATCGTATTTGCCAGCGGGGATATAAATTGTTTTGCCCCCGTTGGCATCAATGAATGCCTG
The DNA here is from genome assembly GCA_046329925.1 of Bacteroidales bacterium. GTDB lineage: Bacteria > Bacteroidota > Bacteroidia > Bacteroidales > JAAYUG01 > JAXLTS01. Next base: position 161,760 of record JAXLTS010000001.1, on the reverse strand, counting down.
TAAGTTGCTTCCATCACCGCTGAATACTACCGCGCCTTCAGGTGCCTGGATCATTTCGGGAACCGGTTCCATTTCAATAAAATCGATCCAGAGACTTCCCTGCTCCTTCACTATCTTCAGTTGGCTGAGCTTTTCAGGCAGGCGATAGCGTACTTCATCAAAGCGCATCTTCGGATTCTGGTTGACCACTCCCTCATTGTTGGGATCTCCGTTGTTCCACAGGTATTCCCAGGACCATTTGGACGTAAGTATTATGCTGTCAATTCTCACATCTCCATTGTATATTCCTATCACTGCGCTCTGACTGTCGGGAACACAATACCGGATAACCATCCCGTCGGCCGGGCTTAAGAACTCAAATGCCAGCGTTGCATCAGCACTGTCCATGTTTACACAAACCTGATCAGATGCCTCTGATTGTATTTCCGCCTGGGAATATGATTTTGGCGTCGTCACCGCCCCGCCGGATAGTATGGCCTGGTCTGCTTCATACCGGGTATACGGGGCATCGTAATACCCACGTTGCGCCATCAGTTGATCCAAACACGAGCTGGTAAGAAGAAAAATCAACAGGAGAGAATACTTTTGCATGGTTCAATTTTTTGTGCACTAACTGTTTTTTAAAAACTCTTCGTAAACCAGAATTTCACTTCTGATTCTGCACTTCATCCATCATTGTTTTTTAATAGCCGAAAACCGGATTGCTTGTCCACCTCCGGCAGCCAGATTAATTAACAGATGGTCTGTTGGCTGAACATTTTTCTCATAATAAGTAATTTCCGCCGGATTTTTTTCCCAGTCTGCCTTCTCACCATCCGCCCAGATACAGGCTGTATATTCGGGTGCCAGCCCAAGGAATGACAAATCAACAGATAATGTGCGGGGATGCTCATCGGTAATGGCTCCCAGGTACCAGGCATCCGAATTGCGGTCCTTGCGGGCAGTGATGATATAATCCCCGATCTGCGCATCCAGCACACGGGTCTCTTCCCAGTCAACAGGCACCGAGGTAATAAAACCAAAGGCCTCTTTATTGGTATAATTCTCAGGTAAATCGGAAGCCATCTGAAGCGGACTGTAAATTACAATATACAAGGCAAGTTGCTTGGCAAGGGTGGTTTGTACACGGGTTTGTGGTAATACCGGATTTGTAAAATTGAAGGTCCCCGGTGTGAAATCCATCGGTCCGGCCAATCCACGGGTAAAGGGAATGATAGTGGTATGTTCGGGAGGGTTTCCCCCGTCTGCCGACCAGGCATCCCATTCCTGCCCGCGCACCCCCTCGGAGGTCATGAAATTCGGATAGGTTCGCTGCAAGCCGGTGGAAATAACTGGTTCATGATTATCAATGATAATATGATATTTGAGCGCAGTCTCGATGACCTTCCGGTAATGCCGCACCCCATACTGGCTGCCATGTCGCTCCTTCCCATCGAGCAGGCTGCTTACATAGCCTGTCTTCACCACATCAACTCCCAGGGAGTTATAAAATTTAAATGCCTCCTCCATCTGCTGTTCATAATTGATGGTAGCGCCACCTGTTTCGTGGTGACCGATCAGTTTCACCCCTTTTGCGGCAGCATAGGTGGTGACTTTCTGAATATCAAAGTCAGGATAGGGTTTGGTGAAGCTGAAGAGATGGCCGTTTATGGTCCAGTCTCCATCCCAACCCTGATTCCAGCCTTCCACCAGCACCCCGCTGAAATGGTTGGCAGCTGCGAAATCGATATACCGCATCGCATTTGCCGTAGTAGCACCATGTTTTGGGCCCTGCGACCAGGTATACTTGTTCTGGTGCATACCCCACCAGATCCCAACATAACGGCCCGGTTTAATCCAGGATATATCCTTTGTGACAGCAGGATCGTTGAGATTCAGCATGAGGGTGGAAGTTATCAGTTCGCCCGGTTTTTCTGCAATGATAATTGTCCTCCATGGGCTCATCAAGGGAGCCCTGGCACGTACCTTTTCCCCGGTAGACCAGGGAGTGAGATCGCATTTGAGTGTGGAGGTATCCTTGCAGTAAAGATTCATGGATGCGTAGTCGGTGAGATTCGCCTCATGGATGGCCAGCCACTGGCCATTGCCTGTTTTTATGGTCAATGGGGTATGGACCGTATCCATGTTGCTCACCGGTGTAAAACGGTAGAGGCTCTCATAAAAACGATCACGGTAGGCGGGGATCCACCAGGCACTGTCGTTAGCCGGAAGGCTGAACTCTGTTAGTTCATCGTCAATCAGGAAGGAATCGATTCCTGCTTGTGCAGGAATGATATATCTGAATCCCACGCCATCGTTGAATGCCCTGAAAACAACAGAGAATGTGCGACCCGGATCTCCTGTTTCCAGAAAATGTACAGTGAGTTCATCATACTTATTTTCAATCAGTCGTTTCTCCCCCCAGGGCTGTTCCCAGGTTTCGCTGAAGGTGGCCGTTTCTGTGCGTTCTATTTTTACACGCTCACCAAGTACCGGCATCCCGCGTAACTGAAAACCCAGTTTCAGAGGGAGCAGTATCTGCTGTCCGTCCCGCATGATTGAATAGCAGGCTTGTCCTTGCAAACCCTGATGGCTATTTTTGTTTTTCCATCAGGTGATGCCAGGTGAACGGATTGGTTGACAGGCTGGCAGGCATTCAGAATCAGTGCCAGGGAAAGAATAAGTGGAGTTGCAGATCTGATCATGTTCACATCATTAATAATTCAATATCTCATTAATCCCGATACCCGATGAATTAAAAAAATTGATTACAGGTATAAACAAAGTTAGCCCCTTGTTTTCCCAGGGAGCATTTGCTCAGCCAAAATATAGAAGGATGTGAAAGGAATTTATGCCAACAAATTAATATTGTGGCGATTACGAATCCGGAAACCAAAAAAAAATATAGATCAAATATGTTAAACATTCCCTGCGGCCAGTTGGCCCGAAGCAGGAAAAGCTGTTGAATTTCAGCGGATTTCCATCACCCGTTCCTCAAAGCGTTCGCGGTCGGTGATAACCTTATTTTTGATCCTGGCTTTATAGGTATAAATGGTATTTACAGAGTAATCCAGGAACTTGGCAATCTTTTCACTATCAGTAATTCCCAGCCGAATAAGGGCGAATATGCGCAGGTCGGTATTCAGCAACTCGCCATGTTTCAGCTGTACCTGGTCATCTGCCCCGAAAAAGGAGTTGAACTCATTGATAAAGTTTGGAAAAAGTTTCAGGAAGATCTTATCGAAATTAACATAGAGATTTTCCCTTTCCCTTTTCAGATCGTTGGGACTGATAACCGACGCGAGTTCCTCGAACTGCCGGGCAGTGACCTTCCGGCTGATAGCCTTGCGATATGCTTCCAGTTTTTCGATAAACTCCGAGTTTACATTGAAAAAGTAACCTATATACTCTTCCTTGATGATGTTTGACTCACTCAGCCGGAGGTTGATCTCCTGCAGACTGGCATTCGTAGCCTGCAGTATATTTTTCACCCTGTTCAGTTTGCGCAGTTGGAAAAAGATGATGAAAAAGAATACCAGTACAAGGACTGAGAGAAGGGAGACCACCAGGGCATACCGGCCTATCATGGTTTTTTGCTGTTCCACCGTACGGAGACGTTCTCCTTCGATAATGGGTAATACGGCGCCAATCTCCACTTTGCGGTGACGTGCATTATAAAAGGTAGCATCTTCGAGTGCAATTTTAATATAGCGATATGCCCTGTCGATGTCTCCCCTGTTAAACAGCAGGACTGCCAGATTACGCAGCGCCACTGTTTCCCGCGTGGAGGAGTTTATATCGGCCATTGCTGCCCGTATAAGCATGTCGATGGCCTCATTTTCCCTGTTGAGCAGGGTATACAGGTATCCCAGGCTGGAAGTGGCGATGGCATATTGATGTTTGGATATAGGGAAGCGGGAGATCAGATAATTAAATGCATCGGAAGATCCCTGGAAGTTCCCTGCTTTCATCTGCCGCAAGCCTGTAAGTGACCAGTATTCAGCAGTGGTATCAGCGGTAAGCATCAAAGCAGAATCGAGATACTGTGTTCCTGTTCGACGATAGATAAGTGCAAAATGTGCATCGTTATCATAATCAGCCAGGTCAAAATATGTCCGGGCAATCACTCCGTAATACTCACGTTTCTGCTCCGCTGAGCATTGGTTGATGTTAATATTCCGGAGGGTATCGAGTGATTCTTTAAACAGCCCTGACGATAAAAGGGTAAAACTCATGATGGTTTTTGCCTGGGCTACCCGGTTATAATCATGCAATTCAGGAGCAATCCTGTTAAGTTCCAAAACATACCTGAAAGCGGAATCATACCGGAAGGATTTATATTCTTCCTGAAGCTGAATGTAAAGAAGGTACAAGCTTTCAGGCTTAGCCTCCCTGTTTAGCTTCAAGCTTAGTCGGGTCAAACTGTCGATACGCTCCAGCTTCTGTTTCACGAAAGTTTCCCGTTCGTTCAGCAACTGGTCGAGCTTGCCCAGTAGCATATCCGTTTCACCGCTGGCCAATAAAGGCAGCCTGACGAGTAAGAACAGGAAGGCTATACCGGCAGGTTTAACCATTGGGAATTATTGACAGAGCTTGAAGAAAGCAAATGTACAATTTTCCGCATTTCTGCCAGCAGATAAAAATCACCCTTACGGGTGCCTCAGGTTTCTGCAGGTACTGAAAAATGAGTTTGAGTTAATCCGCTAAACCAATTGGATGCTCACTGCTCCCTCCTCAGCTGGTAGTGGGCATAATAGTCCTTGATGAGTGTACGCAAAAATTCGGTCGGGATCAAACCGGACTGTATCCCAAGCTTTTTCTCTGCTGCCTCTTTTGCCTTGCGTACCAACATCACTGCCTTCTCTTCAGCAGGATTTGCAACAAAAAAATCCAGTGTTTCCTTCAGGGTTTTGATTTCGCTTTCCTTAAACACATCCACTCCCTGAAATACAGGCTGGTAGCTGGGAGAAATTTGAGGATCGTGCAGGCTGTCGGCTGTGGGTCTTCTTGACTTCAACCGGATAACCGTCGTTTTGGCGGCCAGGTCACCCAAACGCTGACCTTTCCCATTCAGGATAATGGTGAGTGTTGCTATTCCTCCGAAAAGAATAATATTGTCAATCAGCCGGAAGATCCACCGGATGAAATAATCAAAGAAGGAGGGTGTGGTCCCGTCCAGTTTCACCACGCGGAGTCCGATGATCTGTTTACCCAGGTTTTGCCCATTCATGGCAAGTTCGAGCACCAGGTCATAAAATACTACCGGCAGCATTATCAGGATAGATGTGCCGGCATTCACAATACCAATTACGGAAAAGATGCCGAAAAAAATCAGCAGGTAAGCCCCGATAAATATATAGTCCAGGGCATGAGCAAGAAACCGCTCTCCCACACTGGCTACTTTCTGCCTCAGATCAACCTGTTGAGATGTTTCGACCCAGATGGTTTCCATACAAATTACTTTCTACCCAAAATAAGGTAAAATATTGTTATGTTCTTCCGGAGGGAGGTAACTATTAAAATACAAAGGAAACCCAGCTGCTTTCCTTCTCCGGATAGTTAATGAAAATAGCCTATTTGAAAAAGCATTTTAATTTTTAGTATTTTGCAAATAAAAAAAATGCGTCGCACATTCCTTTTCCTTGCACTTGTATGCAGCCTGACTCTCAGTGCCCAGCCCTTTCTAACCACCTCCGGTAAAATGATCGTTGACCCCAAAGGAAAGGAAGTTATCCTCCGGGGATTGGGCATCGGGGGATGGATGCTCCAGGAACCCTATATGTTCGAGACATCCAGATTCACCCGCAACCAGCAGGATATCCGGGCCAAAATCGAGGAGCTTGTAGGACCCGAGAAAACCCGGCAATTCTATCAGGCCTGGCTTAACAATTTCTGTACACTTGCCGATATCGACTCCCTGGCCTCCTGGGGATACAACAGCATCCGCCTGCCCATGCATTACAACCTGTACACCCTGCCTGCCGAAAAAGAACCGGTGCCGGGTGAACAGACCTGGATCGAGACCGGTTTTACCCTTACTGATAGTTTATTGGCCTGGTGTGCCGCCAACCATATGTACCTGATCCTCGACCTGCATGCAGCACCCGGCGGACAAGGCAACGATATCCCCATCTCCGATCGTAACACCTCCCTGCCCTCGCTCTGGGAAAGCACGGCCAACCAGGAAAAAACAATTGCCCTCTGGAAGAAACTTGCGGAACGGTATGCCAACTCTCCCTGGATCGGCGGGTACGACCTCATCAATGAACCTAACTGGAACTTCGAAGGGAAAAACAAAAACGGATGCGAAGAACAAAACAACCAACCCCTCTGGGACCTGCAGAAAAAGATCACCGGGGCGATCCGCGAAGTGGATCCCAACCATATCATCATCATCGAAGGAAACTGCTGGGGAAATAATTACCGGGGTCTCCCTCCCCTCTGGGACAATAAAATAGTTTGCAGCTTCCATAAATACTGGAACGCCAACAGCACCTCCTCCATTCAGTGGGTGCTGGACATGCGCGATTCCCTGAATGTGCCATTCTGGCTGGGCGAATCGGGTGAGAACTCCAATCACTGGTTTACCGACTGCATCCGGTTAATGGAGAGTAACCACATCGGATGGGCGTTCTGGCCACTCAAGAAGACCGGATCTGTAACCGGAACTCTTACCATTAACAAACCAGCCGGATATCAGCAATTACTCAATTACTGGAACGGCCGGGGAGAAAAACCATCGCCCGAACAAGCCTGGACCTGGCTGCAGGAACTCACCCAAAGCCTGCATCTGAAGGGGAATATTATTCATTATGATGTAATTGATGCCATGTTCCGGCAACCCTCCGACAAAAGCACACGCCCCTATAAAAAACATGCTGTCCCATGCCGGGTAAATTGTGCCGACTATGACCTGGGTCAGAACGGCATCGCCTATTTTGATTCTACCTACCAGAATATAGGTCGCTCCCGCTGGAACCAGGGATCTGCCTACCGGAACGACGGAGTGGATATCTCGGCATGCGAAGGGTCTCAACCTGCTGAGTACTACGTCAGCTGGACATTGGAAGGTGAGTTCCTCCAGTACACGGTGGAAGCAGACAAAAAAATTAAACTTCCTGTATATGTATGCACAGCTGCAGAAAAAGAGGGCGGAAAACTGCGCGTTGAACTGAACGGTAAAATTCTGGCAGAGGATATCCTGATCCCGGCAACCGGCGGAAAGGAAAAATGGCAGGTGATCGAATTGCCCGGAGCACAGTTTACAAGGGGTAAAAATGTACTGCGGCTGATCATTGTCGAGGGAGGATTCAGCCTGAAATACGTGGATTTGGGGAAGATCTGACAAATTTTTCCGGCTGCCTCTTTCTTCCCTTTTCAGTTTGTTATATTTATACCGGCATAGCAGGGTATTTGTTAAATGAAAGAAATTGTCTTTATACAACTAAACAAGGAACGATGGAAGGAGTTTGAAGGACTCCTCAAGTCGGAAAGACAGGTATCCTCCGATACCCTGTCTGCCTTGTTCATTCAACTTACCGATGATCTCTCCTGGGCCCGCACCTATTATCCCGGATCGGGCACCGAAGATTACCTGAATAACCTCACACAGGAAGCACACAGCCTTATCTACCGGAATAAAAAAGTAAAACGCGGATCGCTGCGCCGGTTCTTCGTGGAGGAATACCCTGCTGTTGTATACAGGTATTTTCCACAGCTGGGATGGTCTTTTCTCATCTTTGGTCTGTCCATGCTCATCGGCGTGATCTCTGCACTGAATGATGACAGCTTTGCACGGCTTATCATGGGCGATCAATACATCAACATGACCCTGGCAAACATTGAAAAGGGAGATCCTTTGGCCGTTTACAAACAGATGCTCGGAACAGACATGTTCCTGGCCATCAGTTTCAACAACATCATGGTTTCCTTCTACGCCTTCACCATGGGTATTTTCCTTGGCATCGGAACCGTATATGCCCTCTTCGGCAACGGAGTGATGCTGGGTACCTTTATCACCTTCCTTCTCCAGAAAGGTGTTGCTGTAAGCACCATTCTATCCATCTGGGTACATGGAACACTGGAGATTTTTGCCATCCTGGTTGCGGGAGCAGCAGGACTGATCCTCGGCAGCAGTATCCTGTTTCCGGGCACTTATCCGCGTGGTCATTCATTCCGTCGTGGTGTAACCGACGGACTTAAACTGGCTGCCGGACTTGTTCCTCTTTTTCTGGTGGCCGGCTTCCTGGAAGGATTTATTACCCGTTACACTGCCATGCCCCTGGCCCTGAAACTGACCATCATCGGAACTTCTGCCCTGTTCATCCTGTTCTATTTCTTTGTCTATCCCGTCCTGAAAAATCATAAGAAAACCTCAGAAAAACCTGGTATATGAACCAACCAATCATCGAATTTAAAAAAGAACGTGAGTTTGGCGATGTATTGAACGCCACCTTTGCCTTTATCGGGCAGGAATTCAAACCTCTTGGAAAAGCCCTGCTCTACTATGCCGTACCCGTGATCCTGCTGGCAGGTATTGCCATGGGATTTTTTCAATCCAAGGCACTCCCCTATCAAATGGGAAATGCTGCCACCACCAATCCATTCGGTTATATCATTGAATTTTTAGGTTTGTACCTGTTGGTGATCATTATGACCATCCTGAGTCAAACCATGGTGATGACTATACTGTATGGATATATCAAACTCTATAACGAACGCGGAAAGGATAATTTTACCTTTGAGGATGTAAAGGCCGAGATCGGGAAAAATTTTGCGCGCATACTTGGCGCAACTCTTCTCACCGGCCTGATCGTTATAATTGGATCCATCCTTTGCATTATTCCGGGTATCTATATGGGAGTATCTCTCTCACTGATCTCCGCTGCGATTGTCTTCGAAGGAAAAACGGTGGGCGAAGGATTTAGTCGCAGCTTCGACCTTACCAAGCTCGCCTGGTGGTGGACCTTCCTGCTTATCTTTTTGGTTTTCCTGATTGTAGGTGTGCTCGGATCAATTGTACAGATTCCCATGACGGTTATCGGAGTGACAAGCGCCTTGATGGAGGCGACAAAAAACGGAGGAGAGATTCCCGATTCCCTAAAAACATTCATGATCGTATATTCTTCCATCAGTACAGTCATTTCAACGCTGTTATATACGATCGCCTACACTGCCATCGCCTTCCAATTCTATAACCTGGTTGAAAAGAAGGAAAAACCCAGCCTGGAGGCAAAGATTAACCAGATTGAATAGAAAACGTGAGACCTGTCCGCATTATCTTCTTTACCTGCTTCCTTCTCTGTGCCTTTCTGCCCGTATGGGGGGGTGGAATACCCGCAGGTGCCCGCATGGACTCCTCCGAACTTGTGCTCCACGCACCAGATACGGCCCAGCTTTCAGCGTACAGGTCTGACAAGGATTTTGCCTACTTCGGAGATTTGACCAGAGATGCCTTCAGCTGGTGGGATATAATTCTTCTCTGGCTGCGTAGGATTTCTTCTTCTGTATTCAGCAATGAAGGCCTTACCCCGTACCTGAGATATACCCTAATCGTTCTTGTGTTTCTTTTCCTGGCATACCGTCTTTTCGGCGGGCGCTTCCAGGGCTTCCTGGCGGGAAGGGAAGGCAGTGAGCAGGGGATCAGCCCGCTCACATACCAGGTGCACGCAGGGCGTCTCGACGCTGACATCGAGAAGGAGCTCCGTGACGGCAACCTGAGGAATGCGATCAGGCTGATGTACATTCAGCTTCTTCTCGACCTCGAAGGGAAGAACCTGGTACGTATACGAAAAGAAAAAACCGGTCGCGACTACCTGGATGAACTGAGGGGACACCCTGTACAGCCCGTATTCAGGGATATCAACCGGGCCTTTGAATATACCTGGTACGGGGAGTTCGAGCCCGATATTGAAGGCTTCGGGATCATCCGCCGGCATTTTGAAAAAGCCAAAACCAGCCTGGAATGAAAAGGGAGAAACGCTATATCCTCATCATTCTCCTGCTGCTCACCGGCTATGTGACACTGGAGTATTTTGCCCCTGAACCGGTTGACTGGCGGCCCTCTTACAGCTCGGAAGACAAGATACCCTACGGGGGTTTTGTTGCCCGTCAACAGTTGAAATCTGCTTTTCGCGATCAGCTCATCGTGGAGAATAACGTGAGTTTCACCGAGAGCCTTCCCCTGTTTCGCCGGGAGAACCGCTTCAGCCTCTTCATCCTTACCCAGGAGTTCAATCCCGACCCCTGGGAGATTAATCAGCTTATCCTCGCTGCAAAAGAAGGTAATGTGATTTTCATCTCAGCTTATGAGCTTGGCCAGGCGTTCGGTGATTCCATGGGGATCAGGATGGAGATCAATCCTTTCGACAGCATCCTCTTTACACGCGACAGCAGTCGGTTGATACTTGTAAATCCGGCACTGCACAAGGAAGGAGGATATGTAATGCGTCACCGGCTTAGTCCGAATTACCTCACAAAAACTGTCAGCAGCGAATATATCATCCTGGGTACTGATTCGCGCAACCGACCCAATTTCATCTCCATCCCTGTGGGGGAGGGAAAGATTATTCTGCACTCACAACCCGTGGTGTTCACGAATTTCAATCTGCTTTACGATGATGCTGACTATACCGGTGCCCTGCTATCATACCTGCCGGAACAACTGATTGTCTGGGATGAATATTATAAACCCGGGAAGGGAAAATCAGGGTCCCCGCTGCGCTTCGTTTTACATCAGCCAGCGCTGAAGGCAGCGCTTTATCTCCTGCTTGGCCTGCTGCTCCTGTTCCTTCTCACACACAGCCGCCGCAAACAGAAGTTGATCCCGATCATACAGCCTCCGCGTAATTCCTCACTCGACTATGCCCATGTACTCGGTCAGTTGTATTTCAACCAGGGTGATCATGCGGGCCTGGCCCTCAAAAAAATACACCACTTTACCGAGCATTGCCGGAGAAAATATTACCTGGGAGCAGGTATTCCCGACACAGCATGGATGCAGCGCCTGGCGGCCAAATCAGCTGTTCCCATCGAAAAGTTTGAGCAGATTTATGCCTTGGCTGATGAAATCCAGTTACAAAAAAATATCCCCGTGGAGAAACTGATCCGCCTGAATGCACTTATCGAGGAGTTTTATCAGATAACCCGTTAACCTGTGTAGCACAAAATATAGAATCATGACAGAATTTCACAACAGAATTGACCTGGAAGAATTCCGGGAATCAGCCCAAAAGCTTCGCGACGAAATCGGCAAAGTGATTGTTGGCCAGGAAAAGATGATCGACCTGATGCTCATGGCGCTTTTAGCCGACGGGCATGTGCTCATCGAAGGAGTGCCGGGAGTGGCCAAGACGCTTGCGGCAAAGCTTATGGCACGCAGCCTATCGGTACGTTTCACCCGCATACAGTTCACTCCCGACCTGATGCCCTCCGATGTGCTGGGTACGAATATATTCAACCTGAGTAAGTCGGCTTTTGAATTTAACCGCGGACCTGTTTTCTCCAACGTGGTGCTCATCGATGAGATCAACCGCGCCCCGGCCAAAACACAGAGCGCCCTTTTCGAGGTGATGGAAGAACGGCAGGTGACCCTCGATGGCAAAACCTGGCCCATGGAGCAGCCTTTCATCGTAATGGCCACCCAGAACCCTATCGAACACGAAGGGACCTACCGTCTGCCCGAGGCTCAGCTCGACAGGTTCCTGTTCAAGATACTGGTGGAATATCCCTCCATTCATGCCGAGGAACAGATCATACAGCGCGCCCATGAACGGAAGAACACCCGGGAACTCGACATGATTGAACCGGTTTTGCGGGCCCACCAGATCATCGCCTACCAGGAACTGGTAAAACAGGTACTCATTGAACCCAATCTGATCAGCTACATTGCCCAGCTGGTCAGCAAGACCCGTAACCATCCCTCCATCTTCCTGGGAGCTTCCCCGCGTGCCTCGGTGCTTGTATTGGCGGCCTCAAAGGCCTGCGCAGCCCTGCAGGGTCGCGATTTTGTCATTCCCGACGACATCCGCGAAATCCTGGTTCCCGCCCTTAACCATCGTATCCTTCTCACTCCTGAAAAGGAAATGGAAGGAGCCACCACCAGCGAGGTGATAAAACAAATCATACAATCAGTAGAAGTTCCCAAATAAACTTTCAGTGAAAAAGGGTTTTCCCCAACTACGATTCAGCTTGCGTTTTTACCTGGGAGGGGTAGTGCTGATCCTGATGCTCCTGCTCTCCTGGTTGCTGCCTTTCCTATTCCCGGTAATGAAGGGTATTACCCTCCTCTTTTGCGGTGTCTGCCTGGCCGACGGGCTTATGCTGTTCATCCGGAAAAAAGGAATTGAAGCCGGGAGGGAGGTATCGGACCGGCTTTCGAATGGCGATCCGAATCCGGTAAAAATCATCCTGAAAAACAACTATCCATTCAATGCCCGATGCGAAGTAATTGATGAGGTCCCCGACCAATTCCAGATCCGGAATTTCAACATGGGGGTGAAACTTACTCCCGGCGCAGAAAAACTACTGGAGTATACACTCACTCCCAAACGTCGTGGAGAATATCAATTCGGATATATACGGGTATTTGTGGTTGGCCCGGTTGGCATGGTCATTCGCCGGTATTCATCTGCAGCCCCCAAAACCTGCAAGGTATATCCCGGTTTTTTGCAAATGCGAAGATTCGAATTGCTGGCTGCTTCCGAACGGCTCACCGAAGCAGGCATTAAAACCGTGCGCAGGCTGGGACATCAACTGGAATTTGACCAGATTCGGGATTATGTAAGCGGGGATGATTTTCGTACAGTCAACTGGAAAGCCACGGCCCTCAGGGCAAAGCTGATGGTGAACCAGTACCGCGATGAAAAGGCACAACCCGTGTACAGCCTCATCGACATGGGCCGTAATATGAAGATGCCCTTTGGTGGAATGCACCTGCTCGATTATGCCATCAATGCCTCCCTGGTGATCTCCAACATCGCCATGCTCAAACAGGACAAGGCCGGAATACTCACCTTCAACACCGGTATATCAGGATTTCTCCCGGCTGACCGGAAAAACATGTACGTGTTGCGGATCATGGAAATGCTGTACAAGCAGGAAACCAATTTCCAGGAATCGGATTTTGAAAAGCTGTATGCCTTCGTGAGCAAACGGATACGGCAGCGAAGCCTGCTCATCCTTTACACCAACTTCGAAAGCCGGGTATCCATGGAACGGATCAAGCCTGTTTTGTTGCGTATTTCGCGCTCACATCCCTTGCTTGTAATTCTTTTCGAAAATACGGAAATCAATACTCTTCTCGGCATGAAATCAAGCGGTGCAGAGGAGATTTATACCAAAACCATTGCGGAGCAGCTGGTGGAAGAAAAGCGACAGATGGTGAAGGAGTTGAACCGGTATGGCATCTTCGCCCTGCTCACCGCTCCCGAGAAACTGAATGTAAACCTGATCAACCGGTATTTGGAATTTAAGGCGACAGGGGTGATTTGAAGTTTCGCTATATAATAGAATAGTTCAGAGTTCACTAATTTTATCAATTACATTTTCTATATGGAATGGCAGATTGCTTCGCTGCGCTCGCAATGACTGTTTTAAACTCAGAGAGAGAAACGGCTGCGCCGTTTCTCTCTCTGCTCTTCCTTGAGGTCATTGCGAGCCTGCGAAGCAATCTGTTAAAATCCCAGAGAATGTGTATTAATGGACAGTCCCCGAAATGAAAATATTTGTTTGAGCAGTATGGGTTTTAAAGGATCATGCAAATTCTGTAGTTGTATTGAATATACAAAAATTAAGAAGCTATGACCTCAGATAAAATTAGCCGAAAGTATTATAGTAATTAATTAAAACTATGAAAACGATTTATTTGATTACCTTATGTTTGCTAATCATTAGCATGACATGCAAAGAAGATGATTATTTAAAGTTGCGCATATATAATAACTCAAATGCACCAATATATGCAACGTGGTCACTAGATTTTCCAGATACAACCCTCACCTATGTGCAGGATCCTACATTAGATCCTCAGTTCGGCAGAGTTGAAGCAAAAAATCTACAAGGAAAACACTACGACTCCCCAACTAAAGAAATTTTTGATGGTAGTAGAGATACATTATTGGTTTTTATTTTTGATGCTCCCTTGTTGGATAGCACTCCATGGGATACTGTAAAAGCAAATTATCTTGTATTAAAGCGGTATGACTTAAGTTTAGATGATCTAAACAGTATAAATTGGATAATTACCTACCCATGAAAAATATTTTAATCATAGCTGTTGCGCTGCTTCTATATTCCTGCGGCCCGGATATTAATGCCGATTTTACCTGGTCGCCAATCAATCCAAAAGCAGGGGAACCTGTTGAATTTACAAACCTTTCGGAAGGTGCGTGGGGGTATTCATGGAATTTCGGAGACATGAGCATCGGGGATGAGAAAAATCCCAAACATACTTACAAGAATCCCGGGAATTACATTATCGATCTCACTGCCACCAGGGGGCTACGATCGGATACCAAAACCGTAACCATTGTGGTTTCTCAATAGAAATTGTCTTAAGGCCAGATCATCCGCCACAAATAAAAAATTACTATCAGCCCTAACCCTCCCCACACACTCCATTTCAGTATCCTCATCCCTTGCCCGCCTCTCACCCGCCTTTGCTTTGCTACGGCGGGGAGGAAAGCCGCAACAATCATCAGGCAGAAAATTACAGCCAGGGGAAAAATTCCGGGATTATAGTACCATGCCTCCTTCCACTGCAAATGCACCAGCAGCCAGGCCGCACGGGTCATTCCACAAAGTGGACATGGAACGTGAAAAAGCCAGCGGGTGGGACAGATAATATGCTCATTGAAAATCCAGTTTTGCGGGACAAGTGCAAATGCTATTCCTCCCAGGAGACCAAGGATGACTGTAATTTTCAAATCAGTCCTGTCTTTCATAAACAGTGCAACATTCCCGGATGTGATTCCGGAATTCTTAGTTTGTTTTTTTGAATTCGATGAAATCATAGTTCATATTGCCTCTCTCCACTGTGCGAAGGGTAAGAACATGCTCTCCCTTATCCAGCTGAAGTCCGGAAAACAGCTGCTGCCGGTTCCAGTGATGCCACTGTCGCCATTGCAGCGAATCGGCTTCATTGAAGGTTGAAGCAATCATAACAGGAGGCAACCATACTTTTCCGTCCAGGTCGATGGCAATCATTCCGTCATATCGCGAGGTATACATCAGCTCTCCATCGTATTTCCCTGATTCTGTTACCAGCACTGTATAATTGATCCATTCGCCCGGCTCGGTCCAGCCCACATACAACTGCTTCATTAACGGTTCAACAAGATTATATTGATTGTCATCAATACCATTTGTTTTGGTATAGGAAATATCGACTCCTTCTTTTATCCGGAAGGTATTGTAAAAAGTTCCGTCATCCGGATTCAGTTTGCCACTGCCGTTGTTTACACTGTCAGAATCATGGTAAGCTATCCCCTCTCCTCCTGAGTTGTATTTTTCACACTCGATTTTGCCGGGAAGGGTCTGCAGGCTGTCATGCCACGGTGTGCCAGTGATTCCGGCTCGATCAGTGCACGACATTCCAAGTAGAATAAAAATAAGAAAAATTCCGGGTACGAATACCAGCGATTTCTTCATGGCTAATAATTATTAAGGTGATAACAATCAGTGTTCATTTCAATTTGTAACAAACAAGTTGCTGCAGATACCGGAGATACAGGTATCCATTCGCCACAACCGGTGCGGTCCAGGCAGGATGCGTTACTCCGCTTATGGCGGATGGAAATTCTGCTACCAGGTTAAACTTCGCCGGATCGGGTTTAACAAGGTAAAGATTCCCCTTTATATCAAGGCAGAGAAGATGACCATCCACCCAAAGGCAGGTGCCCCATCCCATTTTTGCAGTATTCCATTTTTCGTTGCCTGTAGCCAGTTCAATGCAGGTGAATTTCCCGTCGCGACCGCTGCTCTCACCGGTGTAACCATAAATATATCCATCCAGAAGTACAGGATCTGAATGCTGGGAGGCCATGGCTGCATTTTTCCAGAGTACTTTGGCCCCTTCCCTGCTGAACTCCAGCAATTCGCAACCGCGGCCATAGCCTGAGGTAATAAAAATACGATTGCTGTCAACTGTTGGTGTGGTGGCATTCACCCCATAATCTGTTTCCCAGGGAACCGCCCAAAGTTCTTTTCCATCTGTTGCATCCAAACAGGACAATCCTGTTGCATGAAACACCATCAAAAGAGTATCATTCCCCAGTGTGGTTATAACAGGTGCAGCATATCCGGCATCACCACTCATGGATTTCCATACCAGTTCTCCGTTCAATTTATTATATGCAGCCACCCGGGCACTGCCTCCTCCCTGGATAAATACAAGATCTCCGGAAATAACGGGGGAACTCGAATAACCCCATTGCGGTTCGGCTCCTCCGTCTGCTTTTGCATTTTTTTTCCAGATCATTTTCCCATCATATAAGCTCCAGCAAACCAGGTCGCCATTCCGGCCCAGGCTGTACACCCGGTCGCCGTCAATGGCAGGGGTGGCACGTGGGCCCGGGCCATGACTGGTATTGGTTTCGGCTTCGTATGAATTTTGCCACAGCAACTCTCCGGTAGTTGCTTCCAGGCAGAAAAGAATGTCCATTTTTTCGTTGCGCCCTGGAACAATCAGTCTGTTTCCGCGCACTGCCATGGAAGACCAGGAGGCGGTGGACTTATCCTGACAGAGGTAATCAATGCTCCATACCTTTTCCGGTTCAGGGTCCCAATCGGTCCGTATACCAGTTGTGAGGCTCCTACCATCTGCATTCGATCCTCTCCATTGGGTCCAGTCATCGTTACCGGAAGTGATTTCCGGAAGTTGGGAAGCTGCCTCCGGAATTTTTCCCTGTACTCCGCTAAGATCCTCACTTCCCATAGTGATAGTATATACCATGTAAGCCATGTATAGCCCAGCCAGTAATACAACAGCCAGGATAACAAGAATGATTTTTGTCCGTATTTTCATATGGAAAATAAAATTGAATTTCTAAAAATACATTATTCCTGCAGAATACCCGCATTTTCAGGGAAATAGAGAGAGTTCACATAAAATTCCTGTTGCAAAACAGGGTATTTTAGGCTACTCCGGGCTTCCGGCTGGTTGATTTGGATTCCCGGGATTGAATGCTGGTCGAAGGAAAAGTAGTAGATTTGAAATTCAAAACTCAAGCTCATATACAATGAAAAAAATAAGATTTTTCCTCCTGGCAGCCTTGCTGCAACTTCCTGTGTGGGTGATTGCCGACGAAGGCATGTGGCTGCTCCCCCTCATTCAGCAACTCAATATTCAAAAGATGCAGCAGATGGGACTGAAGCTCTCGGCTGAAGATATATACAGCATCAATCACTCTTCCCTGAAGGATGCGGTGGTTGCCCTGGACCAGGGGTCGTGCACCGCAGAGCTGGTTTCGGCCGACGGATTGCTGCTTACCAACCATCACTGCGGATATTCGGAGATCCAGTCGCACAGCAGCGTGGAACACGATTACCTCACCAATGGTTTCTGGGCCTACAGCCGCGACCAGGAACTGGCAAATCCGGGTAAATCCGCCACCTTCCTTATTCGTATCGAAGATGTTTCGGAACAGATACTCCCGGCTCTCACCTACGATATGACTGAGGCAGAGCGCCAGGAAAAAGTAAAGGAACTGGCCTCCGGTATTGAGGCTAAAGCCACCGAAGGAAATAAGTATGATGCTTCAGTGCAATCCTTTTTTGAAGGGAACAAATACTACCTCCTCGTTACCCAGACATTTAATGACATCCGCCTGGTAGGTGCTCCTCCCTCCTCCATTGGGAAATACGGAGGGGATACCGACAACTGGATGTGGCCCCGTCATACAGGCGATTTCTCTATCTTCAGGATCTACTGTGCTCCCGACGGATCACCTGCAGAATACTCCCCTGAAAACGTTCCCTACCATCCGGCCAAATACCTGCCTGTGTCAATGAAGGGAGTCAACAAAGGAGATTTCACCATGGTAATGGGGTACCCCGGAAATACCGACCGCTATCTTACCTCTTTCGGGGTAAATGAATTACTGGAAGTTACACATCCTAACCGCGTTCTTATAAGAGGAATGAAGCAGGAACTCTGGATGAAGGATATGAAATCGAATCCAAAAATCAGGATTCAATATGCCGATAAATATTCCACCTCCAGTAATTACTGGAAGTTTTCCATTGGTCAGCAAAAGGGCCTCAACCGACTTAATGTAATGGAGCAAAAGCAGAAACTGGAAGCGGAATTTACCGCCTGGCTGGCTGAAAACCCCGATAGAGCCTCCAAATACGGGAATGCTCTTCCCCTGATGAAGGATGCATATGGCAAACGGAAGGATCTGAATTCATCCACCCAGTTTCTTTTTGAATCCTTCTACAGTGGAATAGAAATTATGCAGTTCTCATTCATTGTGAACAGGTTGTACATGAGCCTCCAGGCCACACCCGATTCTGTCAATCTTATTGCATCGCAGGTAGCCGATATTAAAAAAGGGATGGCCCAGTTCTACAAAGACTTCAACCTGCCTACGGATAAGAAAGTGGCAGCTGCCATGATTAAACTTTATTATGAAAAGGTTCCAGCTGAATATCACCCGGATATTTACGACAAAATTAAGAAGAACTACAAGGGTGATATTGATAAATATGTGGATGAGTTGTATGCTAAAACCATATTCGCCACCCCGGAAAAATTCGCGCAGTTTCTGGATAAACCTTCTGTAAAAAAGCTGGATAAGGATCCTGTTTTTGCCCTTACACGTTCTTTCCTGTCAACCTACTTCAGCATCACCGGAGCTTCTGCAAGTCTGGATGAAAATCTTAACCGGGGCCGAAGACTTTATATGGCAGGTTTAATGGAGATGCAGAAGGACAGGGTTTTCTACCCCGATGCCAACAGCACCATGCGTCTCACCTATGGAACTGTGGGCGATTACAAACCCATGGATGCAGTTTTTTATGATTATAAAACCACCCTTACCGGAGTAATGGAGAAAGAAGACCTCAACAATGATGAGTTTATTGTTGATGCGAAACTTAAAGAACTGTATCAGAAAAAAGATTTTGGGCGCTATGCCAGCGGAGGTGATGTACCGGTGTGTTTCACCACCAACAACGATATTACGGGCGGAAACTCCGGAAGCCCGGTGATCAACGGCAACGGTGAACTAATCGGACTGGCTTTCGACGGGAACTGGGAGGCTATGTCGGGTGATATTCAGTTCGAGAACAACCTCCAGAAATGTATCTGCGTGGATATCCGGTACGTCCTTTTCATCATCGATAAACTGGCAGGAGCAAAGAACCTGATTAATGAAATGACTCTTATTGAATAGCTGTTGACCGTCGCTCCCATCCATATTTATACAGATGGTTCATCACGCGGTAATCCCGGTCCGGGGGGGTATGGAATTGTAATGATCTCCGGCCCCCACCGGAAGGAATTATCTGCGGGTTACAGGCTTACCACCAATAACCGGATGGAACTGCTTGGGGTAATTGTTGCGCTTAAGCAACTCAAACACCCCGGCAGTAAGGCCACCGTTTTCAGCGATTCACGTTATGTGGTCGACTCGGTGGAAAAAGGCTGGGTTTTTGGCTGGGAGAAAAAAGCATTTGCCAAAAAGAAAAATGCCGACCTCTGGCGTGAATTTCTGAAGGTATACCGGGCTCACCATATCAGATTCCACTGGGTAAAAGGGCATGCAGACAACCGGGAGAACCAGCGATGCGATGAACTGGCCACTGCTGCAGCCATGGGCAGCAATCTCTTTGAGGATACCGGATACCTTTTATATGGAAATGCCGGAGACTAGCCTATGCGCGACAGACGTTCCAGCAATTCGATGTTGTTTACATGAATTTCTTTTCCTTCATAACTGATCAGTCCGTCCTCCCGGAATTCTTTTAACAGGCGTACCACACTCTCGGTAGACATCCCGCACAATTCGGCAATCTCCTTGCGTGTAATTGAGCCAAAAATTTCCTTCCCGGAAAAGGGAGCAGCCGTAAGGTAGAGGATGACATCGGCCAGCCGCCCGTGCATCTGTTTTGTTCCCAGGCTGAAAAGACGACGATACAGGAATTGCCGGGCTGAGGTGAATTCTTCAAATAAAACCCTTCCAAACAGGGGATTTTCTGCCGCCAGTTTTTTCACACAGTCCGATCTGATAAGATACACCTCAGTGGCTGTAAGAGATGCAATTGAACTAACTGAATGTTCAACAGAATAGATATCGGATAGGCCGGTGAGTGTTCCTGTTGTTCCAATACTTACAAGAACTGTCTTTTCTCCCGGTCCTTCCATATACTCCTTGGTAAATCCACTCTTTACCAGGATACAATGTGAAACGAAGGCCCCCTGTTTGGTGATGATCTCATGCGGATGGTAACCAACCAATGAAATATTGCTGCATAGAAAATCCAGCTGGCTTCCCTCCAGGGGTTCTATCAGCCGGTTAGCGATTTCTTTTAAAACAGGAATGTGATCTTCGGTGTTCATCCCTGGGTGAAATAATTATGAATTAGAAAGTTACAAATAAAATTACAAATATCAGCGCTTACATTGATTTTTTATTTCATCAAGGCAGTAAAGGATCATTTTCCGCATAGTAATCTACCGGATAAGGGTCATCAGAAAGCCTTCCCAAAGGTCCTACCTTTATAGAAAAGAACAACCCATGGAAACGATTCTGGCGGGGAAAGAAATTGGAAATGAGCGGCCTGTAAAGATCATGCTTGTTGATGACAGCAGTACCAATAACCTCCTGTTCAGGGATATTTTCGAAGAAACGGGGTATGAAGTATCGGTTGAAGAAAAGCCTGAAAATGTTATCTCACGATTGCGTGAGTCAAAACCCGATCTGGTTCTGCTCGACCTGATGCTGCCAGGCATGGATGGGCTGCAGTTATTGCAACAGATTAAGTCAGAACAGGATTCCCGCGAAATACCTGTGATCATGTATACCGCTCACGTGTCCGACCGGATGCAGCAACAAGCCCTGGCGTTGGGTGCCTCGGGCTACCTGATTAAACCAGTAAGCTCTCAAAAAATCCTGGATGAGGTATCCAGGGTCCTTGCCTGAGCCTTCGCCTGATGAAGGATTCCATCGCAATTATTGGATGTTTAAACTGCTTCCTATGAGAAGTGCACCACATCACCGACCAGACATCTTCTACCAGCCCGGGAACGACTACCTGCGCGAATTATACCTCGAAAACAGTGCAAGGGCCATCACATACACCAATGCCTGCCTCTGCACCTCAAGCCCCAAACAGGGACTCTTTTGCATGAAAACCGGAAAAGGAGATAAATACAACATTTTGCTCTCCTCGGCTGACGAAATGCTGTTTCACGGAAACTGTGAGTATGAGCTTGTACTCGCCTACGGCAATTGTAAGGAGGGAGGGCGTGGGATCGGATATATCCGGGATCTGGATTCCAATCCCTGGCCGGTAATCTGGTACAGCATCGGTGCTCTTACCTTTCGCAAAGAATTGTTTCTCTCCCCTACAGAACCTGAATTAATGATCCGTTATACCCTGGAGGAGGGCTGTGCCAATTCGGAATTTCTCTTTAAACCATTCCTTGCATACCGTAACTCCCAGATTTTAAATAAATACCAGGGGAATACCCTTTATACCTGCCAGGTAGTCCGGAAGAACCAGGTTCAAATCAAGGTACAGGACCCCGGATACCCGCGATTATGGATAGAGGCTACAGGCAATTCCGCTTTTGTTGAATCGCCGGAATGGAGGCTGGGAGTGAAATACAGGAAGGAAAAGAAAGATAATGATTTCGTTACTGAGGATCTCTATTCACCCGGTATTTTCAAGTCAGGCATCTCCCCTGGTGGCAGTGTCATGTTCAGCATATCCACCATCCAGCAAGATCATCAATCGGCTGATGAATTTATCCCTCGGGACAATCAATACCATTGATTTTCAACGTAAATTGTTGGTATATCGGCCTTGTTTCTTATCATAAACCCGGATTCAATCACTCTCCGGGAAGGATTGGCCATCTACCCGATTACTTCGCTTATCTGTGATAATCTGACCATTACCCCGGATTATATTCCCGGTCCATTTGGTTTGTTTTTATAACGCCAGTTTTGTGGGATTGTTAAAAAGTTTGATAAAATCAGAATATCTCCAAAAAATCTGACATCCGGGATCGGCAATTTTATTCACTCTGTTACAACATCTTACATCTGGAACAGCCTGATTTTTCATCTTTTCATTCCCCTTCGAAAAACAAAAGCTGGGGGATTGAAAGTGATAATAATTAGGATAAATAATTAATTTTAGTGGTTCATTAAAAAGATTCATGGAAACCCTTGCAATTAAACCTACAGCAGATACCCCGCGTGTTCTTTTTGAGCGTACCGGGATCCTCCAGATGCAGGGCCGTTCATTACCGGAAAACCCGAATATTTTTTACAGGCCTCTCCTCGAATGGGCTGCTAACTGTGACATTGAAAATGTTGAATTCAATTTTCAGCTTGAATATTTCAACACTGCCTCCTCCAAACTGGTTTTTGAACTTCTTAAAGCCTTTAAGCAGAATACTTCCATAAAAAATTTTCTCGTTAAATGGCATTATGAGGAAGGGGACGATGACAGTTTGGAAACGGGTCAGCAATACAACAACCTGCTGAAGATTCCCTTCGAATTTATCGAAGTCGCCGAATCTGGTTTCTAAGAATCCTGTTCGCCTGAAGGGAGGTATTTCCCGATGATTTCCAATAGCTGATGCCGGTTGATCGGCTTGGAGATGTATGCATTGCAGCCTGCCTGCGTGGCTTTGATCTGATCTTCGGGCATGGCATATGCGGTTTGCGCTATCACAGGAAGGGTACTTCTGAATTCTCTAATCTGGCGCGTAGCCTCATATCCATTCAGAACAGGCATGCGGATATCCATCAGGGCTATGTCAATATTTTCATTTTCCCTGCAATATCTGACGGCTTCCTCACCATTTTTTGCATGTAGTATAATGGCTCCGGTAGGTTCAAGGACGCTCTGCAGGAACATAAAGTTGGTGTTATCATCCTCTGCTACGAGGATCCGTCTGTTGATCCACCTGCCATGTGGGGTCTCCCTGGCAGATTGCGTTACAGTTTCCGGCTTCGGATGTGCGGGTTTGTAGGGGATTGTAAAATAAAAGACAGATCCCTTTTCGGGCTCACTCTCAAACCAGATCCGGCCACCGAGTAGCTGAACGAGTCCCTCCGAGATTGCAAGACCCAGGCCTGTACCACCAAATCTCCGGCTCAGCGTTTCACTCCCCTGCCTGAAGCGTTTGAATATCTGCTGATGAATTTCCTTGGGAATTCCGATCCCTGTATCGGCTACGAAAAACCGAAGTTCGTTGTTCTCCAGATCGCATCCAAAGCGCACCTCACCCGATTCCGTAAATTTGATGGAATTATTCACCAGATTGATCAGTATCTGCCTTAGCCTTGTTTCATCAGAAAATATTACGGCCTCATTCGTAGAAATTCCGCAGTGTGCATGAATGCTTACCTCCTTAATCCCCTTCTGCTGAATCTGCTTCTGGTACATGAGTAGCAATTCGCCTATTATTTTCTCCAGAGAACAAGCCGTAAAGTTCAGGGTAAGCTGGTTGGCTTCTATCTTCGAAATATCTATGATATCATCAATGATCCGTACAAGTTGAAGCCCGCTGCTTTTCACGATGTCAACATACATTTTTCGTTTGTCAACACCAAGATCCGAATTGTCCAGCAATTCGGAAAAGCCGATAATCCCGTTCATGGGTGTACGAATCTCATGCGAGATATTAGCCAGAAAGGCTGACTTGAGCCGGTCACTTTCAACTGCCTGCTCACGTGCGGCAATCAACTCCTTTTCAATTTCTTTCTGTCGGGTGATGTCGGTTGCAATTCCGGCAAACCGCACCGTTCGCCCCTCTTCATCCCTGATCGGGTATGTTCTGGACCATATCCAGCGGATCTCCCCATCAGGTCTGACAATACGATATTGCTCTTCATGTGGTTTCTGCCGGTCAGCATCTTTTGGATTGTACACCAGTCTGAAACTGTCGCGGTCATCGGGATGAACTGAATTCTCAAGCAATCCGGGATTATCAATCAGACTTTCCGGCTCAATACCCCAGATTTTTCCAAGCGCAGCATTTACATACAATACCTCATTCCCCGTCCACAACCAAAATACATCATTTGTATTCTCAGCCAGTTGCCTGAACCGTTCTTCACTCTCCCGCAGGGATTCCTCGCTTCTCTTCTGATCCTCGATATTGCGGGCAATGGACAGGATGATCTTTTCCCCTTCCAGTTCAATTACCCTGGCTGAAATCATCCCGCGCAGCAGTTTCCCGTCCTTCATCCTGAAAACGGCTTCCATGTTGTTGCAATATCCCCTGGCGAGGAGTTCGTTCACCATTTTTTTCCGGTCTTCCGCATTGCCCCAGATACTGATATCGGCTGAGGTTTTACCTTTTATGTCCTCAGCGGTATATCCGGTCAGCCTGGTAAATCCCTCATTAATTTCAAGGTACAACCCATCCCTGAGTCTGTTGAGGTTCACACTGTCGGGTGAAGTGAAAAAAGCTGTCCGGAACCGTTCTTCGGAGATCCGTAATTCTTCGTTCAGTTTCAGCAGATGTTGGTTCTTCGTCTCCAGGCGTTTGTTCAACTCCTGCAGGTCCTCGTTCATAACACGGAGTTCTTCCTCTGCCGACTGCAATTCCTCATTCAGAATCTTGTATTCCTCGGTGCGCAATTTGAGCGAAAATTCAACATGACGAAGGGCAGATACATCCGTTACATACCCCAGGACACCGGCATTTGTTTTTTCCGTATCAGGAAGCCTGGTTATCGTAAGCATAATCTCCCGGGGATCACCCATGGCATTCAAAATCAGAAAGGGGGTTGAGGTATTGGAGGATCCTGAAATTTTCAGTTCTTCTTCGGTACTATTGAAAAATGAAATTGTTTTCTCATCATACAATATTTCCCGGTAGTTTTTTCCGATTATCTCTTCCCTGGGAAGCTTTATGAGTTCACTGAATGCATGATTGCATAGTTGAATGGATCCTCCCGCCTGCTTGTAAAATATCGGGACCGGAGAGGACTCGATTAGACCTGACAAAAAATCGTTTTTCTTCCTGATCTCATCTTCCCGTATGGTGCGCTCTGTTATATCTTCAAATGTGGCTACCATCTCTCCGGGTATTACCTGGAATGCGACCACATTGAATGCACCGACGATCCTGCCCTCCTTATATTCAATGTTGTTATCCTGATAAGAACCTCCGTTTATAGCCAGTTCTTTGTAGATTCCGGGAATATCCGTACCAGCCAGTCCGGGAAAGGCCTGCTCGATGGTCTTTCCAATGAGCAGGGCATGCTCAATTCCCAGAATGCGATCTGCAGCCTTATTGCCTTTACTAAAAATCAACTCCCCGTCGGCATCCAGCATATAATAATGCATACCACGCGGTGTGGATTCAAGCAAACGCTCAAACCGGACATTTATAAGATCCACGCTTTCAGGAGGCTGTTGCTTCATTCAGCTGATGATTTCCACAATAGAATGATTTGTTTTCTTTTCAAGTCGAAAAGATACAGAAAAGTGCAGTGCAAACCAACCCGCATAGTGGTGATTATAATCATCGGGCGCATATAAGAATTAGTGATATAAATCATCATCGCGATGACGGTTTATCCTGATAATGAGGGTACTTTTAGCATAAAATCAATCTGTTAATCATAACCCAAACCCACCCCATGGTGCGATTTGCCAGGCTGGCTATTATTCTCCTCTTTCATCTGCTTGCCGCAGGCAATGCTAAGGCGCAACCAGGGGTGGAGGACAAGGCCTTTACCATCGAAGTAGCTGTTACCGGTGATTTTGTTCAGAATTTCAGGGGAGGTATCAAGCAAGATCTTAACTACCTGGGATTGGAAAGTATGATCCTTCGGTTCGATACTGAGGCTGCAGGCTGGTGGAAGGGAGGAAGCCTGGTAATGCATGGGATAAATTCACATGGAGGAACACCCAGTTCCACGCTTACCGGTGACTACCAGGTGTTTTCGAATATCGAAGCGGGCGACCATACGGGATTCTATGAATTGATCTATATTCAAACCATTGGAGATTTCACGGTCCTGGCAGGACAGCATGACCTGAATACGGAATTCGTTACTACCAATTCAACCGATCTTTTTCTGAACAGTTCCTTTGGCATCATGCCAACGGTTTCCCTGAATACGCCCGCCTCTATTTTTCCACTGGCAGCGCCCTGCCTGGCCATTAAATGGGAACCTGCCGGACTCTGGACCTATCGTGCCGCGGTTTATGACGGAAATCCGGGAGACCTGGAATCCAACCGGTACAACATGCAGTGGAAGCTGAACCGTGAGGAAGGAGTGATGGCCATTGCCGAAGCAGAGATGGACCGGACCCATGGAGGAATTGGAAAAGGTACCCTGAAAATGGGCGGATTTTATCACTCGGGATCCTTCCGGGATATGGCCGATACAAGCAGATCATGGAATAAAAATTACGGAGCCTACCTGACATTGCACCGTATTATTAAGCCTTCTGACGGATACCACGATGAGGGAATAAACGGGTTCATCCAGTTTGGAGTAGCTCCCCGTGACCGGAATATGGCTGCATTTTATGCCTCCGCCGGTATCAGATCTTTCAGCCCGGTTCTTACCCGTGCACATGACATTATTGGATTATCCCTGGCTCACCTGGGTACCGGGAACCGGTGGCAATCACTTTCGGAAAATAACCTTCGGGGAGAAACGAGCCTCGAACTTACCTACCTGCTCCGGATTAGTGATATATATTCTATACAGCCGGACCTGCAATTTATCCTGAATCCGGGAGCCAATGCGGAACTGAAGGATGCCCTGGTGGGAATTGTCAGGTTTGCCATTGAATTTTAATTTCTGCGAATACTTATCATTTCTTACGCTTCTAGGCAAAGGCTGCATGACGCTTAGCAGGCCTAATTCCCTTTTAATGGCTTAAAGCCAATACGTGGACGATTAGTATACTCAAGTTGATCTTGTTTGGCCTTCTCAAACTGTTTCAGGTATTCAAAGATCAACATGATCTTTTGGTCATGGTCTGTATATTTTTTCAATTTCTTCCAGCTTATGAATCACATCCTTATATGTAATCGCCATTTCCCGAATCCTGATAAATATTTCTATTAACCGAACACTTACTTTTATTGCCCTATTGCTTTTTATAACATTGGCCAGCATTAAGATACCATGCTCTGTAAATGCATAGGGTAAATAACCACCCAGATGTTTCCTGGATGGTATCGCATTTTGCGATACCATCATATCAACTTCTTTTTCAGATAGCTGGAACATAAAGTTTTCAGGGAACCGCACTGTATTCCTTCTAACTTATTCCCTCAATCGGATGGCCTTTACATCGCTCAGTTCTGCCAAATCCCGATCCAACATTACTTTTTTATCCCGGCTTAAATAAATTTTATTGGCAATAATTTCATCCGGTAAAATAGGGTGTATTTCATTCATTTGTTATGGTTGTATGGTACAGAATTAATACTATTATATTTGCAAAATTGAAGGTTACAGATTGGTGCCTCCAAACCGTAGCAGGCAGACTCCTGATATGTCATAAACTTGCTTTCTCATTAATACCAAAAAAGACCAAATCTCGCAGTAACACTAATTGTTTTTTTCGAATAGTTCATATGTCAGCACAGAACTCGCTCTCTGACATCATATAAAAGTGATTTTACCGCACAGACTTAGTGAAAGGAATTTTAGCCCTGCAGGACAAAAAGAATCCTCATTAAGGATGCAGGTAAATTCCCGACCTTTCTATTATCATTTGTATAAGGCATAATTCTCCTTCTGGAATCTCAACACTTCCTGGCGGAGCCTCGTCTGACTTTTCCCTTTTCTACCAGTACCGGCATGAGATGTTTGCAGAGCCAATCTGCAAAAACTTACCAAATACCAATAGATACTCATAAAAAAGGCTTATCTTTGCCCATCCAAAAGTCCGGATGTTATTCTCTTTCCCGGACGTGATATTCTCTAAGAAACTTATTGGCTATCGTTGGATTCCCCTTCACGCCTGCAGGGTAAGTGACGGGCAGTAGTAGTTATTTTAATTATTCATCATGTTATTTGAACAACTGAATTTGATTTCCCCTATCCTGGAAGCATTGAAAAAAGAAGGATACGAAAAACCGATGCCCATCCAGGAACAAGCCATTCCTTATATTCTTCAGCAAAAAGACCTGCTCGGATGTGCACAAACAGGAACCGGCAAGACAGCGGCTTTTGCTTTACCGATTTTACAGATACTGCACCTCAGGAAAAAAGAAGCGCGCCTGTCACCCGGTGGTACTGTGCTCATTCTCACTCCCACGCGCGAACTGGCCATACAGATTGGAGAAAGTTTCGCTGCCTATGGAATTAACACGAATGTAAGACACACCGTTATTTATGGTGGTGTGGGACAGAAACCGCAGACTGATGAACTTCGAAGAGGGGTTGATATTATTATTGCCACTCCGGGTCGTCTGCTTGATTTGATCAGCCAGGGTTTTATCAACCTGCAGCATATCGGAATTTTTGTGCTGGATGAGGCAGACCGGATGCTGGATATGGGCTTTATTCATGATGTAAAGAAGATCATCGCCCGTCTCCCTGTCCGGCGTCAGTCCCTTTTCTTTTCTGCCACAATGCCCCCCGAGATATCCAAACTGGCCAACTCCATTCTCACCAATCCCGTAAAAGTAGCCGTTAACCCGGTATCCTCAACCGTGGATATCATTCAGCAATCTGTTTTCTTTGTTGACAAATCGAAGAAGAAATCCCTGCTCCTTCATTTACTTCAGGACAGCAGCGTGGTATCGGCCCTGGTATTCACCCGGACAAAGCACGGAGCCGACAAGGTTTCGAAAGATCTCTGCAAGGCGGGGATTATAACAGAAGCCATCCACGGTAACAAATCGCAGACAGCCCGTCAGCGGGCACTGGGGAACTTCAAGGCGCGAAAAACAAGGGTGCTGGTAGCCACCGACATTGCCGCAAGGGGAATCGATGTGGAGGAACTCTCGCATGTAATCAATTACGAACTCCCCAATGTACCCGAAACCTATGTGCACCGCATTGGAAGAACAGGTCGTGCCGGTTTGGGTGGCGTGGCTTATTCATTCTGCGATGCAGAGGAAACAGAATACCTCAGGGACATTCATAAACTGATCTCTCGTCCCATTCCGGTGGTGAAGGATCATCCCTTCCCGCCTTCAGAAACGGCACCTGTACAGGCTAAAAGTGCTCCTCCTGCACACAGGCAGCACAATAAGCCTGGTTCGAATTACAGGAAGCCACGAAGATTCTGGTAGTTATTACACTTTTATCTTAACTGTCCCCGGGAGATTTTTCCGGAGGGCAGGATTAAGATTAACCATGCCAACTCCGCTGATTCTGAATGCAGGTTTTCTTTATCTTTGGCTTATTTCATAGATAAGGCACTAAACTCATGAAAGCATCTGTAGTAAAATTTGCAGCCGGAGGCATTCTACTTGGAATGATTGCTTTTTCATGTAAGAACGGGATGGAGCATAATCCTGCAGACCTGGTGAATTCTTACATCGGAAGCGTCAGCCACCTGCTGGTACCGACTTATCCCACGGTTCACCTTCCCAATAGCATGATTCGTTTTTACCCCCTGCGCGACGAATATACTTCGAACCATTTAAGGGGTTTCCCGGTGAATATTGTAACACACCGCTGGGGATATGCTATGTCATTGCTTCCATATCTGGGAAAACCGGACCCTGAAAAGTTTCATTCCGGAATAGAATACGACCAGGAGGAAATATCCCCCTATTCTTACCAGGTCGCCCTGGAGGATGGGCAGGTGCAATTCGGATTTGTTCCGGCAGCAAGATCAGGCAGGATGAGTATCCGGTTTCACGGTGGACCTGCACAGGGAATCATGCTGCATTCGTCCGGCCAGGCTGAGATAGAGATCCACGACAGGGTTTTAAGCGGGTTTGATACATACAGAGGAGTGAAAATGTACATCTGGATGGAGTTCAGTTCTTCTCCCGGAAATATAGCCACACTCACAGGTCAGCAGAATCAGGCAAGTCAGGAAATCAGTGGTGATCCGGTATGTCTCTCGCTGGAATTCCCCGCGTCGGGTTCTGAATCCATTGAATTGAGGTATGGCGTTTCATTTATAAGCACCACCCAGGCAGAGAAAAATCTTCAGGCAGACCAGAAAAATAAAAGTGTATTCCACCTGAGAAAAGAAGCCCGGGACAAGTGGAACGAGGTACTTTCGAAAATTGAAGTGGAAGGAGGTACTCCTGACGAGCAGATCGTATTTTATACATCCCTTTACCGCTGTTTTGAACGTATGGTGGATATTACAGAGGACGGGAAGTATTACAGCGCCTGGAGCAACAGGGTGGAAAATGCAGCTGATACAGCTTTCTATACCGACGACTGGGTATGGGATACCCACCTGGCCCTGCATCCTCTCCAGGTGCTTATAAATCCTTCACGGCAAGATGAAAAAATAAATTCGTATATCCGGATGGGAAGGCAATCCGGCTGGATACCAACCTTCCCTTCCATCTCGGGTGATGATCATTGCATGAACGGAAATCATTTTGCTGCAGTCGTTCTGGATGCCTGGGTAAAGGGTATCCGTGGGTTCAGTCTGGAAGAAGCATACCGCTTGCTTCAGCACACCCTGGCAACTGAAACCCGAATTCCCTGGGTGAGAGGACCTGTCAACTCATTGGACAGTTTTTATAATGAACATGGGTACATGCCTGCACTCCAGCCCGACGAACCGGAAACGGTACCAGCCGTTCATGGATGGGAAAAAAGACAGGCAGTGGCAGTGACCCTTGCATCGTGTTACGACGACTGGTGCATGGCGCAGATTGCAAAGAAACTTGGCCAGTCAAAAGATTATGAATATTATATCGGCCGAAGCAGAAACTACTTGAATCTGTTCAACCCCGAAACCGGATTCTATCATCCAAAAGATGCCGCCGGGAACTGGATTCTTCCTTTTGACTACCGCTATTCAGGTGGTATAGGCTGCCGTGACTATTATGATGAGAACAATGGGTGGACTTACTTGTGGCAACCTGTTAATGCCCTGCCGGAACTTGCAAACATGTTGGGAGGTCCTGAAGCATTCAGTAAAAAACTCGACATGTTGTTTTCTACAGGAATTGGAATGTCGAAATGGCAGTATGCAGCAATTATGCCGGATGCATCGGGTTGCACCGGACAATTTGTAATGGGAAATGAACCTTCCTTGCATATCCCTTACCTCTATAACCTGGCCGGGAAACCCTGGATGACACAGAAAAGAATCCGGCATTTGATGGATTGCTGGTTTCGGAATGATTTAATGGGAATCCCCGGGGATGAGGACGGAGGAGGGCTCTCAGCCTTCTTTGTTTTTTCAGCCATGGGTTTCTACCCAGTTACCCCGGGAATTCCGGAGTACCAGTTGGGAAGTCCCCTGTTCGATAAAATTATACTGCACCTGCAGAACGGAAAATCATTCACCATCCAGGCAAAAAGAAACAGCAAAAAAAACAAATACATCCAGTCTGTCCGGCTTAATGGAAAACCGTTAACCAGACCGATAATTTTGCATTCTGATATTATTAACGGAGGAAAACTGGACCTTTTGATGGGAGAAAAGCCAGCTTTTGGACTTTTTAATTACAACGCAGGGAATAAGTGAGATCGGGAGGATATGCCGGAACGATCATTCATCTCTCATACACCTTACAGATACCCAGTAATAATATGATATATTGCCATAAACCACTTTTTGATATCTATAGTAAAGCTCTACCACCCAGCCTCCATTGGTCCAGTCGTTTGGGGATTTACTGGATGCAAAATAGGCAGCCAATCCACTCTCAATAAACGCATTTTTATCTCCACGATACCCTCCAGGCAATGCAGTAAATCCGCTTTGGTTGGATGCTTCCGTATTTGGACTTGCCCAATGCTCAGTCCCTTGCTCCTTTAATTTTCCACCTGCAACTTCTGGACCGCCCAGGTATTCGAACAAACGCATCCATTCAGTAGATGTTGGCACATGCCAGCCTGTAGGACAAACATTGGTCCAACTCACATTAATCACCTGATACAAAGTACCTGTCAGATTATGATATTTTGCCGAATCCAGATCATACCAGCAATAATTAGTCAATTCTCCGTTTGGATGCAAGGATTTCAAATTATCCTTGAACCATACCTGATCTCCAATGCGTACAGTCTGATAGCTATTTCCTTCGCTATCTGATACAGGCGCAGAATAAAAAGCACTCACCTCCGTACCATAAGAAGTGCCCATGGAGTTGGTGGCATATGCACGGATATAAATGATGGTATTTGCCCCCAATCCATGAATGACCGTCGAAAAACTTCCGGTTCCTGATCCAACCGCGATCTTATTTCCGTCAATGGTCGGACCGTGCTTGGTGCTCCAGCAAATACCCCTTTCAACAACCGGATCTCCCCCGTCACTTAAAACGTTTCCTTCTGCCTGTACGGAACTATCAGCCACATCTGATACATTCTGAGTAGTTACTGCAGGTTTCAAAATTAGTTTTCTGGTCCTGAAGCTCTGCTGCAGTGCATAGGCAGTACCTTCAGAATTACTGGCAAATGCCCTGGCATAATAAATTGTGTTCTCATCCAGATGATCCATTCTGGAATTGAACCTTCCGGTTCCAAATCCAGCATGAACCTCCCCATCATTCATTTCAAGGGTGGGGGACCCGGTTTTATTCCATACCAGTCCCCTCTTCACTACCGGCGAGCCCCCGTCGGAAACCACCACTCCACCCAGCAATGCTGAACTATCAGTTATTTCAGAAATTATTACTGTATCTACCGCGGGTGGGAGCGTCTCATCGGCTTGTTTACAACCAGCAGGAGTTAACAAAACACTAAAGGACAACACCAGGATTGAAAAGAATACAAAACCTGCAGTTTTTGATGGATGACCAAGCCTCATTCACTTTATATTTAATTTACCCGATTCTTATTATGTATCTATTCAATACCAGCTCTATTATGGAATTAAATCTACCCCCAATAAGCCTTTCCTGATGTTTCAGGTTGAGGTAGAATGGAGATTATTTTTAAAAATAAAAATATATCTGTTGAAAGAAGAATTTATTTAAATAAAACAATTAACTTTGTATCTCAAAGTACTTTTATATGGAAGACTATAAAAAGCAGCTGGAAGATCTGGAGCATATCCGGAGTATGATGGAGCGCTCCTCGCGTTTTATCTCCCTGAGCGGGTTGTCGGGTGTTTCGGCAGGCCTGGTTGCATTGGCCGGTGCAGCCGTTGCCTGGTTTGGACTGCAGTTCGACCAGCGGTATTTTGATCCTGACCAGTACTTTCTACACACCCGGGATACCCTCTCCCATCCTTACCTGTTCCTGGCACTGGATGGGCTGGTGGTACTAATCATGGCTATAATTCTGGCGTACTGGTTCACCTTGCGGAATGCCCGGAAAAAAGGTGTCAGCATATGGGATCCCGCCACACGCAGGGTGATCTTTCACCTGGGAATACCGCTGCTTGCGGGCGGACTGTTCTGCCTCATCCTGGCCTACCACGAACTGGGCTGGCTCTGTGCTCCCGTAACACTGCTATTTTATGGCATCGGGCTGATAAGTGCATCCAAATATACCTTCGCAGAGGTCGGATACCTGGGTGCCGCCGAGATAGCCCTCGGACTGCTGGCCTCATTTAAACCGGGCTATGGGCTAATTTTCTGGGCAATTGGATTTGGTATACTCCATATTATATATGGCATTTATACCTGGAGAAAATATGAAGCCGGGGACAAAAATAACCTCGCTGTTTAAACAGGAAATATATCCTGATTGCGATCCGGCAAGAACAAGCATGAACAAACCCAGCGGACCCTCAGCATGAAAAATATAATCTCCGGCATCAACAAACTTTTCGAAAGCCGCATACGCTTAGGCATTATGTCGGTGCTGATGGTGAACGAGGAGGTGGACTTCAACAGCCTGAAGGAACTCCTGAAACTCACCGACGGCAACCTGGCCAGCCACCTGACGGCCCTGGAAAAACACGAACTTATACTGGTAAGGAAGGAATTTGTGGGACGTAAAACACGCACCTCCTATGCCGCCACCAGGCAGGGGAAAAAGGCCTTTTCGGACCACCTTGCTGCCCTCGAGAACCTCATCAAACAACAAAAATAATTTTTTTTGCATGTCAACTTTGTTCTACAAAGTACTTTTAATATACGTAAAATTCATCCGTTTAAAATTTACAATTATGAGTGAACTATCAGATTTCGGAAAATGGATCAGCAACTCTGTGACAGTAAAACTGGTCCTCATCGGCTTTTTGTTTCTGGTATTGCTGATTCCCTCGGCAATGATCCAGGAACTCATCCGCGAACGGGAGGGGCTGAGCAATGAAGTGGCGACGGAGATCGGCGCCAAATGGGGTAAGAGTCAGGTTATCACAGGTCCCGTCCTGAGTATGCCCGCCTTACTGCCGGCAAAGAAAACGGCAACCGGAGAGATACCCCGGATTACCGCCCATTTTCTCCCCGACCAGTTGAAGATTACCAATAAGGTGTTGCCGGAAATCCGCTACCGCGGGATGTACAAGGTGGTGGTGTACCGCTCCAAAATCACCCTGGAAGGTGTTTTTAAAAAACCAGATGCCAGTCAGATCGATCTGCTACCGGAGAACCTGGTTCCTGCAGAGGCCTTTCTTTCTCTCGGAATTCCGGACATGCGAGGTATTCAGGAGGCAGTGGAGATCCGCTTCGGAGACCAGGTTTACCAGGCGAATCCCGGCTTGAAAAACACAGATGTGATCAAAACAGGAGTTACGACTCCCATTGACCTTGCCGAACTTCTGACAAAGGGAGAAGTTCCGTTCTCCATCAGTCTTTCGCTGAACGGCAGTGATATGGCAGGGTTTGTACCCGTTGGCCGGATTACGGAGGTACAGGTGAATTCTTCCTGGAACAATCCCTCCTTCGAAGGGGCTTTTCTTCCCGACGAACGGAATGTGAGTGATTCCGGATTTTCAGCAAAATGGAAGGTGTTGCATCTCAACAGGAACTACCCGCAGCAATGGACCGGTGATGCATTTGACCTGGATGGCTCCTCCTTCGGGGTGAGGTTCCTTATTCCGGTCGATCATTACCAGAAGGCTATGCGGGCGGTGAAGTACTCGGCTATGTTTACCTCACTTACTTTCCTGGTGCTATTCTTCATTGAGATCCTGTACAAACGGAAAATGCATCCCGTGCAATACCTACTGGTGGGTGTGGCCCTGCTTATTTTTTACACCTTGCTTCTTTCCTTCTCGGAACAGATCAAGTTCAACTATGCTTATGGAATTTCTACTATCGCGGTTGTGGGACTCATCGGTCTGTATGCCGGGAGTATTTTCAAAAATGTACGGATGGGAATTGTTACCACCGGATTTTTGGGTATGCTTTATGCTTTTCTGTTCATTCTTCTGCAGCTCCAGGACTATGCCCTCCTGTTGGGAAGTGTCGGACTTTTTGTGATTATTGCAGCGGTGATGTACTTCTCAAGAAAGGTGAGTTGGTATAATGAAGGGGCATGAGTTTTTAAGGGTTCGGGGATTTTACCCGAACCCTTGACTATTTATTCAGGTAGTAAATTGATAAGCCGGATTGTCAAATCAAGTTAGAAAAATGATAAGCGAGCATCCATCATCTCCGTGTTAATCCGGGGGCAATCCTATTGCCTGGATAGAACACGCCCGCCTATGTTTCACTGCGGACGGGCAAGGAAATGACACTGAAAATACCTATCTACACGGATCAAATCCGCGATCATCCGTTCAATCTGTGTCATCCGTGTGCCATTTGCTACTCCCAGGATTGAACACGGATGACACGGAAAATACAGATTTGCACAGATCAAATCCGCGATCATCCGCTCAATTTGTGTCATCCGTGTGCCATTTGCTACTCCCAGGATAGAACATGGATGACACGGAAAAAATCGATTTGCACGGATCAGAAAAGACGATTAGAGAAAATACATCCCGAACATAGCTGAGGAATCCATGAAGATGTTCCTCTGCTTCGAATCTATAGTTCAGACAATCTCTATTTACTCCAGCTCCAGAGACAACTGCCCCGCCATTGTAAAACTCCTGCGGTGAAAAGGCGTAATCCCGTTTTCAAAAATAGCCCTGCGGTGTTCCCGGGTGGGATATCCTTTGTTGCGTTCCCATCCGTAGTGCGGAAACTGCTCATGAAGTTCCTTCATGTATGCGTCCCTTGCAGTTTTTGCGAGGATCGAGGCTGCAGCGATGGAGAAGTATAGATCGTCACCTTTGATGATGCATTGATGCGGTACTTTTTTCCAGGCTTTGAACCGGTTCCCGTCTACAAGGATAAGCCCCGGCTTTTTCTTAAGCTGGTCGAGCGCCCGGTGCATGGCCAGGATGGAGGCCTGCAGGATGTTGATGCGGTCTATCTCCGTATTATCCACACTGGCTACTCCCCAGGCAAGGGATGTTGACAGGATACGTTCCCGAAGTACCAGCCGCAGCCTTTCACTGCATTTTTTTGAATCGCGTAAATCGGGATCGGTGAATCCGGGAGGCAGGATTACCGCCGCAGCAAAAACGGGGCCAGCCAGGCAACCTCTTCCTGCCTCATCACAGCCGGCTTCAACGATTCCTGCGGCAAAACTGGATTTCATTCTGCAGGGTTTTGTGTAAGGGTCTTCTCAAGGCATTCCCAGAGCCTTCGGGCTGTCAGGTCCCAGGAAAACATTGTCCGTCGTTTGCGGCCATGCTCTATCAGCTGCCTGCGGAGTTGTGGTTCTTCAGTGATACGGATCATTGCCCCTGCAATGGATTCAACAGATTCCGGATCAGCATACAGGGCAGCGTTCCCGGCCACTTCGGGCATGGAGGTGACATTGGAGGCGATGACAGGCACATCGCACTGCATTGCCTCCAGAACAGGGATCCCAAAGCCTTCGAATAGAGGGACAAAAACCAGGGCCTGAGCAGCACCCATGAGCAGGTGTAAGTCCTCTGCCGGAAGACGGCCTGTAAAAAGCACGTCACTCCGGTGGTTCATTCCTGCGAGTGTATTCGTCAATTCCCTGTTGCCAAACATCCTGGCCCCGACAATCAACAGTTTCATGCGGGAACCCGGTCGTGACCGATAGATTTCATAAGCCTTCAGGAGGCGTGGTATGTTCTTGCGTGGATGGAGGGCTCCAACAAAAATGAAATACTCCTCTCCGGCAGTGTATGTATTTTTTACCTTTTCCTTTTCAGTGTCGGTAAGTGGTTTGTACTTCCCGTTTGCCCCGTTGAAAGTAATATCTATCCGGGAAGGGTCAATCCCGTAAGTATTTATCAGGTCCCTTTTGGAAAATTCCGAAACTGTGGCAATCCCTACGGCCTTGCGGGCAAAACGTGGAAAAAAATACCGGTAATAGCTCCGTGTAAGAAAGGGAAGATCCTGTGGACGATGCTGAAAATTCAGATCGTGGATAACCGCTACCGATGGAACTTTCGTTGAAAGGGAAAGAAATCCATCGGGTGAGAGAAATACATCCGCCCTGATCTTTTTCAATACCCGCGGTAAGGCCCATTCCAGCCAGAGATACCAAAGGAGAGGATGACGCGTGGGTGGAAAGACGCATATCGGAACCACATTCCCGGCAAATATGAATTCCTTTGACCACTTCCGGTCGAACAGAAAATAAAAGGTATGTTGGGGATGGGCAAGTACAATCCGCTGCATGGTTTCATAGGTAAACCATCCGATCCCTTCGAGCCGGCCCGGTAATAACAACCTGGTATTTACAGCAATTCTCAATTCTTTTTCCCGTTATTGCATAAGGAAAACTTGCATCTCACAAAAGGAATTTTGTCACTAAAACGCTATCACACAAAGGGTTCATAAAGTTATCCCATATTCTTGTATTCCTTGTTACTCTTTGTGACTTCGTTCCCTTGTGGCACTGTGTTTCTGACGCAGAGCCTCCCGGTTTTGTTT
Organism: Bacteroidales bacterium; assembly: GCA_046329925.1. Taxonomy (GTDB): domain Bacteria; phylum Bacteroidota; class Bacteroidia; order Bacteroidales; family JAAYUG01; genus JAXLTS01. Next base: position 123,602 of record JAXLTS010000001.1, on the reverse strand, counting down.
CTCAGTTTGTGAAGGTGATATTTTTCGTGTAGGTTTGTAAAATAACGCAATTTACTCAAAGATTGAAAAGGAAGTTCATTACCAACCTGGCCTTTCTTCTTCTTCTCAACATTTTGATCAAGCCTTTCTGGGTGTTCGGGATCGACCGTACCGTGCAGAACACCGTCGGGCCCGAGGTCTATGGCTGGTATTATGCCCTTTTCAACCTCGCTCTTATTTTTAACATTCTCCTGGACATAGGCATCACCACCTTCAATAACCGGGAAATCTCGCAGGATCATTCCAATCTTTCAACGTACTTTTCTTTGCTCAGTGGGGTGAAGTTCCTGCTGGCCTTTGTATATGCTTTTCTGGTGCTGGTTGCAGGCCTGTTCCTGGGGTATGACATGCTGGATTTCCGTTTGCTTTTTCTGCTCATCATCAATCAGTTTCTGGCCTCCTTCCTGCTGTACCTCCGGTCCAACATCAGCGGGCTGCAACTGTTTATGACAGACTCCGTTGTTTCGGTGCTGGATCGCCTGCTTGTAATTCTTTTTTGTGGCCTTTTACTGTGGGCACCCTCCTTTAAAAATTCCTTCCGGATTGAATGGTTTGTTTTATCGCAGACCCTCGCTTATGGAATTACCATCCTGGCTGCATTCCTCATTGTTCTAGGCAAAGCAGGGAAGTTTGTGCTTCGCGTCAATTGGAAATTCTCCCGTTCGGTTTTGTCAAAAAGTTTTCCCTATGCTCTTCTCTTTCTGCTGATGGCCCTGTATAACTGGATGGGGCCGGTTATGCTTAAACGCCTTCTGGGCGCGGAGGGGGACTTGCAAACCGGCATCTACGCCCAGGCTTTCCGCCTCCTTGATTTTTTATCGATGTTCGGAGTACTGATGGCGGGCATCTTACTCCCACTGTTCTCGCGCATGCTCCATCAGGATGAGAAAGTAGAGCAACTGGTAAAATTCTCCTTCCTGGTGATCTTCATACCATCATTTATCCTTGCCGTTTCCTTCATCAGCTATCACAGGGAGATCATGCAACTTCTGTATCATGCTCATGCAGACGAATCGGCCCCAGTATTTCTCCTGCTGATGATTGGATTTCCGGCTGTTTCTGCTTCCTATATTTTCGGAACCCTGCTCACGGCCAATGGGAATATCCGTTCCCTGAACAAGCTTGCGGGGTCCATGGTTATTCTTACCCTCCTGCTTAATCTCCTGCTGATACCGGCATGGGGTGCAAGAGGGGCCGCAATAGCCTGCATAGCATCGCTCATTGCTACTGCACTCGTTCAGGTTTTTCTTTCGGTGAAGGTTTTCCGGTTCCCAGTCAACAGGGATTTGCTTACAAGGCTTTCCCTTTTTGCAGCTGTTTTTCTTATTGCAACATTTCTCTGCCACCAGGCTGACATCCACTGGACAGCGGGAATTGGTATGCTGGTGATTGGTGGGATTGGTCTGGCCTTTATTCTAAGGCTGTTCAACCTGAGAGAATTATACAGGCTGTTCTTTTCGGGTGAAGGGGAGGCGCAGTTATAATCAGAAGATTCGGGTTCCGTCCGGCTGAAAAACCCAATCCAGGTCAAGTTCCGTATAATCACCCTCAGCATCATCTATTACCCTGACATCACGAAACAGTATTTTTGCATATGATCCGGTTCCGGTACGGATTACCCAAATTTCGTTGGGATGCACCTCGTTTACCAGGGGAAGAAAACGGGTAAGGGGAAGCGTGTCGAGTTCATCAAAGAATGTCGTTGCCTGTGGAAGGTTATCAAAACCGGCTGCCAGCCAAAAGGCAGAGTCCTCATTGGACGGACAATACAGTCCTGCCCCGTTTATGTTTCCAATAGAGTCACGGGTGGAAAATGCTACCAGGTCGACCTTTGCGGGTGCCGTTCCCGGAAAATTCAGAAATGATGCCTCCGAAAATGAGAATCCACGGATAATATACTGGCCGGAGAGAACAAGCTCCGAACTGAGGGTGATAGAACCTGAGGTGGGTGTTTCCTTTTCTTTTCTGCAACTGAAAAAAACAAAGGCCAGCAAAAACAAGCAGACAATCCTGTTCATAGCATCCCTGTTTTCAAAATGCAGCCATGAGCAGATTGATGTCCTGATAGGGAATACCGAAATGTTCTCCCATGAACTTATTGGTCATGATTCCGTTGAAAATGTAAATCCCATGGCGGAATCCGGTATTTACGCGTGACATATGGTCGGTTGTGGAGTTCTCTCCCATTTCGAGCAACAGAGGCAGAAAAACATTGCTCAAGGCAATGGAGGCAGTGCGTGAAACCCGAGACGCCAGGTTGGGAACACAGTAATGGATTATTCCATGCTTTACATAAACGGGATCATTCTGCGACCGGCATTCGGAAGTCTCGATGCACCCGCCCTGATCGATGCTCACGTCAATGATTACCGTACCCTTCTTCATGATTTTCACCATTTCTTCGGTAACCAGGTAGCGGGGGCCTTTTTCACGGAGGTTCACGGCACCGATAAGCACGTCTGCCGAGCGAAGGGCTTTTTCGAAGACGTGCGGATGAAAAATGGAGGTATATACCGGGAATCGCAGGTTATTCTGCAATCGGCGGAGATTGTTGAGAGAATGATCGAATATTTTCACCGAGGCTCCTAGTCCCATCGCAGCCCTGGCTGCATATTCAGCCACAGTACCCGAACCCAGTATCACCACATCTGTGGGTGAGATTCCTGTTATTCCACCCAGCAGGACACCTTTCCCTCCGTGTTCATTGCTGAGCAGTTCTCCGGCTACCAGGATGGCAGTGGTACCGGCTATGGTGCTCATCATACGGGCTACCGGATAGGTATTATATTCGTCTTTGATATTCTCGAAAGCAACCGCTGTGATTCTCTTCTGCATCATACCCAGGATGCATTCCCGGGTTTGGTTATTGAGATGCAGGGAAGACATGATGGTCTGCTTCCCTTTTAACAACAGTATTTCCTGAGGGGTAAGCGGTGCTACCTTGAGAATAACATCCGACTGAAAGATCTTTTCCCTGTTGTCAATGATGGTTCCACCCCGCTCGCTGTAATCGGAATCGGTATAATTGGCACCTTTTCCGGCATCCTTCTCGATATACAGATCGTGGCCATTGCCTGTTAGTATCTCAACAGCTTCGGGAGTGAGTGGAACACGGTTTTCGTGTTTTTCCATTTCCTTGGGAACCCCGATAACCAGTTTACGCTGCCGGGTAGCCACCTCCAGCTTTTCTTCCTGAGGCATCAAGCCTTCCCGGAGAAATGAGAATCGTACGGATGATCCTTTTATATCGCTCATACCAGCAATGGCCAGAATTGTCTAAAGTAATACAATTCCAACAAAATTCAAACCCGGATCAGGGAATCTCAAGAATAACGGTTCTGGAATCGTCTTCATTCCGGATAATACGCACCACTGCCACAGCTTCGGGCAGGAGTTCTTCAATCCGGTCGGGCCATTCGATGAGGCAGAGGTTACCGCTGTAGAAGTACTCCTCATAACCAATATCAAAAGCCTCACGGCTATCTTTTATGCGATAGAAGTCAAAATGGTAAACCGATCCTCCCGTCGCAAGCCGGTATTCATTCACCAGGGCAAAAGTAGGGCTGTTCACCGTATCCAATACCTTCAACTGGCTGCAAATTTCCCGTATAAGTGTAGTTTTCCCGGCGCCAAGGTTTCCGTAAAAGCCCCAGAGTGATATTTCCTCCGTTGATTCGATGATCCTGGAGGCCAAAGCAGGGAGGTCCTTAATGCTGTTAAGATGGATGGTCTCCTGTTTCATAAATTACTTGGGAGAAAGGGTTGCAATGGGAATAATCATTTCTTCCATCGATATTCCACCGTGCTGAAAGGTATTCCGGTAGAAATTTACAAAATGATTGTAATTATTTGGATATACCAGGTAATCGTATTGTTGGGCAAAGATATAAGAGGTAGTCATGGCCGGGGAGGGCAGGTGAATCCTTGCAGGTTGTTTAATTTCAAACACTTCTCTTGGATTATAATTCAGGTTACGTCCCTGTTTATACCGGAGGTTTGTGCTTGTAGCCCTGTCGCCAATAACCTTAATGGGGTTGCTAACCCGTACCGAACCGTGGTCGGTTGTAATAACCAGCTTTACGGGGAGTTTTGAAAGTTCACGCAACATATCGAACAGGTGTGAATGCTGAAACCATGACTGGCTGATCGACCTGTAGGCTGCTTCATCATTGGCCAATTCGCGGATAACCTCCATTTCGGTGCGGGCATGCGAGAGCATATCTACAAAATTATATACCACCGCAATCAATTCGTACGATTGTATATTGTTGATATTCTCCAGAAATTTCTGGCCGGCCCGCACGTTACTGATTTTTTCATACAGCACCCTGTAATTGCGCCCCAATCTGGATAGTTGCCTGATTAGCAAATCTTCCTCAAAGCGATTTTTCGATTCTTCATCCTCTTCATCCACCCAGAGATCTGGAAAAATCGACTCGATTTCCATTGGCATCAAACCTGCAAAAAGCGAATTTCGGGCAAACTGCGTCACTGTTGGCAGGATACTGCAGTACAACTCCTCATTTTCGAGGACCAGAAAATCCCGAATCAGGTTATGCAGGATGAGCCACTGATCATAACGCAGATTATCGATCACCAGCAGAACAGTCTTGTGCCCCTCCTCCACCAGCGGAAAAACTTTCTGCCGGAGAAGACTGGGTGACATCAATGGTTTTGTTACGTTCTTATCATCAAACCAATCGAGGTAATTACTGCGGATAAAGCGCGAAAATTCCTTATTTGCCTCTGCCTTCTGCAACCGGATGATTTCTTCCATTCCCGAATCGGCAGACGATTCAAGTTCCAGTTCCCAGTAGACAATTTTCCTGTAGATCTCGCACCATGCTTCAAAGGTACGGGACTCATTGATCTGCATGCCAATCCGTGAAAATTCCGTTCTGTAATCGGCTGTGGTCTTCTGTGTAACCAGCTCCCGGGTTTGTGTATGCTTCTTAATGGTAAGAAGTATTTGCTTGGGATTGACCGGCTTGATGAGATAGTCGGCTATTTTGGATCCAATAGCCTGATCCATGATATCCTCTTCCTCACTCTTTGTGATCATGATCACCGGGATATCCGGACGGAGCAGTTTGATGGTGTTCAGGGTTTCCAATCCGCTTAATCCAGGCATGTTCTCATCCAGAAAAATAAGATCGAACGATCGCGCACCTACCTGCACAATGGCATCGCTCCCGTTGGTACTGGTCACCACCTGGTACCCCTTTTCTTCCAGGAACAGTATGTGTGGTCTGAGCAACTCCATTTCGTCATCCACCCAGAGTATGCTTGTAATCCGGTTGGTCATGGGGTTTCCATTTTCAGATAGTTTTTCTCATAATAGCGGAGATATCTCTCAAGCACCTGGTCTTTTTTAAGTGTAGCGAGGTTACTTTCCGAAATGACAAATTGATTTACCGTGGGCGAATTTACATCCTTGGCAATATCCTTAAACTCTTCTATTTTACTGGCATATCGCATGGCATCGGTCATTCCGGTAAAAGTCTTCACAGTAACCATGCTCTCCGATTTCCCGAAAAGAGCACCCTCAACGTTCAGATTCAATTTTTCGAAATTATCGAGATTGAAATTGATCAGGTTGAAAACCAACTGGTTCATATTTGATCTGGAGGAGATTACAACAGCGAAAAGATGTTTTTCTTCCGGCATGAAGGAATAAATCTCGGTTGCAATTTTTTCATCCTCCTTAATTTTAGTCTCCGGAAATTTATTGTCCATGTAGGCGATGATATTGGAAGCACTTGCTGCTACCTCCTCCTTCGGGTACTTACTTATGATGGTGTTGAGCAGGGAACGCAGGGTATCCTTATTGCCCATTTTCGCGAATGAAAGCGCCTTCAGGTAGAGGAAGCGGGCAGTAAGTCCCGCCTTGGGGTATCGGGTGATTCCGGTATCTGCATCCACCAGCACGGTAGAAAAATCACCTGCCAGAAACCGTGCATAAGTTGCTTCGTAAAAACGCACCGGTTTCTTTTGCTCCTCCTCCAACTGCTTGAAATAATCCGGGTCAAGCAGTATATGTGCAAAATAGCTGTCGGGATATTTCGATATAATCCTGTTTTTAATCAGGTTTGCCTGTGCGGTATTATTCTGGTCTGAGTAAATCTGATACAGCGCAAAACACGCCGGCAACTCATACTCTCTGTCCGGAAAGCGGATAATCAGATCATTAAAGGATTTGGCTGCCAACTCAGGTTCCTTCAGGTTATCCTTGTAAATTAAACCGGCATTGTAAAGAGCCTTTTCTGTTCGCATACCCGCTGCCAGCTTCATGGAATCAGTGAAGGGAATATTCTGCAGGTAAAACTCCCGTGATTTATTACTGTATACTTTTTTCGTTTTTTCCTCAGTAGCTTTGCCCTCCTCTCCTTCACCGGCAGTTGGTTCACTGGAAAGCACCACGTTTTTGTTTTTCCTTCTCCAGTTATCCTCGAGTTTACGGTTACCCCACTTCCGCTTAAATTCGGTTTCACCCTGAACCCGGATGGTTGAATTATAGAAATACCATTTACCGGCCACTGTGGGATCCTGCAAACCCGGTCCCTGATCAAAGCCTGCATCGATTTGCTCAGCCAGCATTTTCTCTGCCTGGCGTTGCCGTTCTTCCTGCTCCTTACGGTTTACCTCTGCAATTGCGTTGTCTATCACAACCAGCAGATCCTTCATCTCCATCCTGGACAAAACCAGCATACTGTCTTCGAACTGCACGATCTTTACATTCTCTGCCAGTTTGGACAGATAGGAGGCACGGGCTGTTATCTGTTTGTAGTTTTTAAATGATTTCTCATCTACAAATCCAACGGCACTGTCATAATATGCTGCAGCCTGTATGTAATCAGGCCGGTTAAAATACAGGTCAGCAATCGCGATATAGGATATAGCTTTCTGTCGGTTGTTATTGGTGCTTGTTGCAGCTGACTTCTGGTAATAGCGGATGGCATCTGCCTCCTGCTTTTCCTTCTGGGAGAGGTTTCCGAGGGCATAATATACCTGATCCCTGTATTCCTTGTTTTTCTCGTCCTTCAGCAATTTCATCAACTCCTTCCGGATAGCTTCAGCATCACTCCCCTCGGCATAATTGGCTGCCAAACTTATCCGTGCATTGAATACCATTTCGTAGGGAGGATTCATTCTGATCACTGCAGAATAATACTCCGACGCTTTGGCAGGATCACCGTTCAGACTGCTTAACTGCGCCAGCAGATAAGTCCACCGCAGGCGGTTTTCCTTTTTCTTCTCCCTGGCCAGCGCCTCTTCCAGTTTTGGTTGAGCCTTTTTAAAATTTTCAGTAACTACAAACAAGTGTGCCCAGGTAGAGGACAGATCGGCCTGGTATTTTTCGGGGAAGGATTTGTCATTCTCAATATCCTCAAGTACCCTTCTGGCTTCGGCATACTCCCTGATCTCAATATTCGTCCTGGCCACCCAGATGAGGGCTTCATAGTGGGTTATCTCATAATCGTACTGCTTGGAAACAAACCGGAATGTTTCCAGAGCCAGCTTATAATCATGCTTATAGAAATACGCCTTCCCCATGAGAAGGTAGGTATCATCGATCCAGCGGTTAAATTCATTCCGGTCATAGAATGCTTTTTCCTTTTCTGTTATCAGCCCTTTTTTTAATTCAGGTTTGGTCTTGATGGAGTGCAGGGCTATGATCTTGGAAGCCTTTTTAATGGTGCGGTCCATGTCGCCTGTGATGGATTTTGCAATATTATCATCCGACCAGGTAAAAACCGGGAGGTTCCGCGTATAGTCATCCTTGAAGGATCGCTTTATCTTGAGCAAACCTGCCTTGAAACTCTCATTACCATTGAAGAAAATATTATAATGTGTGGTCACTGCATGGAAGTTCCTGGACATCCAGGTATTTTTCTTCACCGAACAGGACTGCACTGCCAGCAGAAATATGAACAGGGATAGTGGATATAGTAGTCGATATTTTCTCAATCTGCTCAATTTGGTATAAAGTAAACAGAAAAACCTCATCATTATTACATGGCAGCTACTTTTCAACCGGTATATTTCTTCCTTCCGGGAAGAATATCAATTTACCTCTACCGGCTGACTCCATAGGTGTAACCCCGGGTAAAACCGCAAAACTACTGAATTTTAGCCTAAATTCAAGAATCCCGCCGTTTTGACTCCAGGATAAAAACGAGGTGCCGGATTCAGGGATTTCTAAGGAACAGGGCGGGGAACAGGAAGTCATACCGGCGTGGAGGCCGACGAATGTATTATTCAACAGCCAGGACCTGTTTGATTTCGGGCACTTCCTTCCGGATTACCTGTTCTACGCCTGCCTGCATTGTATGAACGCTGAAGGGGCATCCGTTGCAGGCCCCGGTCAGTTTAACCTTAAGCGTCATGTCCTGGGTAATTTCCTTCACCACAACATCTCCACCGTCAGCCTGCAGATAAGGCCTGATCTGATCGAGAGCCTTATTGATGCGTTCCATCAAATTGCTTGTCATATGTGATGCTGTTTTATTTTGTGATTATAACCCGCTGGCTGGGTTCCAAACTTGCATTGCGTTCTTCCACCCGGACCAATACATGACCAACCAGGTCCATCCAGGCTTTACCGGTAACTGAATTCTGATCAATGACCGAGGGATAGCCGGCATCTCCGTCTTCGCAGATTTTTTGCACAATAGGAATCTGACCGAGCAGGGGCAGGTGTAGTTTCTCAGCCAGGTTTTTACAACCATTCTTCCCAAATATGTAATACTTGTTTTCCGGAAGTTCAGCAGGAGTAAACCAGGCCATGTTCTCAACCAATCCCAGCACCGGCACTTTCACCCGGGCATTTTCAAACATACTTATTCCTTTCATTACGTCAACCAGCGCCACATGCTGGGGAGTACTCACGATAACCGCACCGGTAACCGGCACTTCCTGAACCAGGGTAAGATGTACATCACCCGTACCCGGTGGCATATCAATAAAGAGATAGTCCAGTTCTCCCCAGTCGGCCTGGGTGATAAGTTGCCGGAGCGCACTGGTGGCCATGGGACCACGCCATACCAAAGCATCTGAAGCTCCGACAAAAAATCCGATCGACAAGATCTTTACCCCGAATTTCTCCAGGGGAACCATGATGTCCTTTCCGTTGTCCTGACGCACTAACGGTCGCAGATCCTCGGCACCAAACATCTTGGGGATGGAAGGACCATAAATATCGGCATCGATAAGCCCTACCCTGGCACCCGTAAGGGCAGTTCCCACTGCCAGGTTAACGGCTACAGTGGATTTTCCAACCCCGCCTTTACCGGAAGCAACAGCAATGATGTTTTTCACCCCGGGCAGCGCATCGGTCTCTTCCCGCGCAGCAGTTGACTGGGGCACCGCTACATCGATCCGGAGGTTCATTCCCGTACCAAATTCCGACTCCAGGGCCTTGGTACAGGCTTTCTTCAAAGAGTTAACGAGCGGATCGGTCGACTTCTGGAATGCCAGCACCAGGGTAACAGACTCTCCCTCAGTTTGAATATCCCTCAATACACCAGAATCTGGCAGTGGCTTCCCGTTCCCCGGATGTATAACCCTCCCGAGAACTTGTAATACCCCTTCGCGGCTGATCTGCATCGTTACTTTTATTTAAATCAAATTAAAACAACAAAGTAACAAAAAAAAGATCAGATTTGTTTCCGTTTCTTAAGTTCTTTAGAGGGATCCCAGAAGAGTTTTTCGAAATCACAAACCTGGTCGTCTTCTATACGAATACCCTCATTTTCCAATAATTGCTGCATAGCGGTTGGGGTACCGAAATGTATTTTACCCGTGAGTTGTCCGTTTCGGTTGAGTACCCGGTGCGCAGGAACAAAATGGGGATGGGTATGGCAGCAGTTGAGGGCCCAGCCCACTGTGCGGGCCGACTGCCCTGTGCCCAGGTAACGGGCAATGGCTCCATAGGAGGTGACTCTGCCAAAAGGGACCTGACGGGCTACTTTGTAAACCCTTTCAAAGAAGTCATTCTTCGGCGGGTTCGGGGGGTTCTTCGATTTCATGATCAGCATCGAGGGTGAAACGAAGGTAATGAATAGATTTTCCTTCGGCCAGGAAAAGATTCTCGTAATATGTACGGATGCCAAAGGTGTCGCCTTCCAGCTCCGATTGATAGAGATTGTCTGTGGAGGCAAGGAGGGGAAGGTGGTTATGTTGAATGAGTTCCAGGGTGTACCGGTAGAGGATTACATTATCTGTTTTAAGATGTACGATCCCGCCTTGTTTAAGAAAAAGTTTATAACCGTTTAAAAAGCGCGATCCGGTTAGCCTTTTCTTCGACCTGCGTTTTTTTTCCTGCGGATCGGGGAAAGTGAGCCATATTTCATCGACCTCCTCCGGGCCAAAAAAGGAGCGGATGAATTCGATACGGGTTCTGAGAAATGCAACATTCCCGATTTGCTGGTCAAGCGATTCCCTTGCTCCTTTCCAGATACGTGCCCCCTTAATATCGATTCCAATAAAATTTTTCCCACCGGAAATACCCTTGCCAGTCCAACTGAATACTCGCCCCGTCCACAGCCCAGTTCCAGCGCCAGCGGTGCATCCCGATTAAATACCTGGGTATTCCAGTTTCCTTTTAGGGGATAATCCTGATGCATGATATCCTGGAGCCTGGGCTCAAAGACATGCCGGAAACTGCTTACCTCTGCAAATTTCTGAAGTTTTCCTTTTCCCACGCTTACTGATTTGCCTTTTCAATTCGTATTCCCACATCTCCAATTCCCTTCAGTTCATCCTCCCGCATTCCCTGAGTGATAGAGAATGAATAGACTCCGGGGAATGGGAAACGCACCTGGCTTCTCCAGGGTGTGCGAAGGTAGTAAAGATCTCCCAGGCCGCTACCCTTCCATTTCCCGCCCGGATCAGCCAGGCTGATTTCAAGGGTATCAATTAACCGGGCTCCTGTTGGAGAAGTTGTTTTGATAAAGAGGAAAAGATTGCTGTACTTGTAGGAACCCAGGTTACGCGTGGTGACGAGAACCGTATGAATGCCTGTGGTATCCGTGATGTTAACCTGGTAATTCAGTGCATCATTTTTCCCCCAGGATGCTCCTTTCAGATTCTCGGAAGCTTCGAAAACCATTGAAGAATCGCAGGAACTCATCAGTAGCAGGACAACAAAACTATGCCTGGTTAGACTGAGGATTTTGAGGATTCTGTCCATCCCTTCCGTGATTTTTATGACGTTTTTTCTTCTTCCTCGATGATTTTTTACGATCATCAAAACGTGTTAAACTGTCGTTGTCCAGGATGTCCTTATAGGCAATTCCTGAGGCCTTCGGATTGTCTTCCACACCCTGTTCCGACAACTTTTTCACCTTAATTCCTTTCCTGTTTAGCTGTATGATTTCCTGCACACGTTCCACCGGAAGAGGGATAAGATTCATGATATCTTCATCACTCAGCGAATACCACATGGTTCGCTTAAAGACATCGGTTTTCTGATGCCTCGCCACTCCTGTTTCTGTTTCCAGAACTATGGATGTATCCGGAAAACCTCTGCGGGCATCCATATACACGTCGAGTTCATAATTGAGGCAGCATTTCAGCTTGCTGCACTGACCAGCCAGTTTTTGCGGATTGAGAGATACTTCCTGGTAGCGGGCTGCACTGGTTGTAACCGAATTAAAATTGGTAAGCCAGGTGGCACAGCATAATTCCCTTCCACATGGTCCGATTCCGCCGATACGTCCTGCCTCCTGCCTTGCTCCGATCTGCCTCATCTCCACCCTAACCTTGAATTCCTCCGCCAGGATCTTGATCAGTTCCCTGAAATCGACGCGCTCATCAGCGATGTAATAAAAGATCGCCTTGGTGCGGTCACCCTGATATTCCACATCTCCAATCTTCATATCTAGCTTAAGCCGCTCTGAGATGGTGCGGGCTTTGAGCATGGTTTCGAACTCCAGGCCGATGGATTCTTTCCACTTATCAATATCGGCCGGCTTGGCTTTTCTGTAAACTTTCTTCAGTTCCTCCGGCCCTGCATTCACCTTGTACTTTTTCAGCTGCTTTGATACCAGGTCCCCGGTAAGTGAAATAATGCCAATATCATGCCCGGGCGAAGCCTCCACGGCAACAATATCGCCTTGCTGAAGATGAAGCTTATTTACATTCAGGTAGTACCCCTTGCGGGTGTTTTTAAACCGGACCTCCACCACATCCTGGGCCAGAATGTGAGATGGAATATCGTTCAACCAGTTAAAGGTACCCAACTTGCTGCAGTTTCCCTTTGAACAGCGCTGAAAATCACCTCCCGAAGATTCCAACTTGCAGCAACCACGCAGTTGCAGGTCTATATGTTGTTGATCCATAACATGATTCTTAAACCCGGCTTCCCTTCCTGCCCGTATGTCCTGGTCCTGCCCACGGCAAAGGTAATTCTGCACAATCCCACTGTATTCAAGGACAAACTTACGGCTAAGGGAGAAAAGCCCATGAAAAAACAAAAGTATAAAAAAAAGGGAGTATACCAGCTAACGAAACAGATCCTGATGCCCGGACCGGCAGTTTATAAGTTGGTCAAGCCCGGCAGGGAGGGGATTCAGATGGACCTTCCTGGTAATGTCCTATTTATAAAAATATGATTTACAAATAATTAGTCCCGGACATCTCAGATGAAGACCATTGAGAACTGGTGCAGGGATTCCTAACGGATCAGTTGCATTACCTTGAGGGAAAGGTCAAAAAACAGGACCTTATCATAGCAGTTTCCTTCCACATGCTGATAGGCCAGGTTGAATTCCTTTTCAAGGGCAAACACATTCCTGGGAGTGATAAAGGCGGCAAACTTCCCCGAAAAATCCAGTTCATGTTCTGCCATATGGGTAATGACCGGCTGTCGAAGATGGATCATCAGGTTTTCCCTGAGCAACCGCAGTGCATAAACCAGGAATTCCTTTTGTTTTTCTCTCCCCAGGGATGCAATCTTATCAACCCAACCGAGCAGTTCAGGAACCTTTCTGCCATACGCCAGTCGCATCAGCGACACAAAATGATTGAAATTCTCATCCGATGCATCCGACTCAAGCAGTTCCAGGGCTCTGATAAAACTGCCATTGGCCTGGATCACAATATTTCTGCATTTTTCTTCAGTAAGTCCCGACCTGTTCATCAGTGCAGCAGTAAGATCCGGGTCATCGATGGCTGAGACCGAATTATCCTGTACCCTCGACAGGATGGTGGGCAGTATCTGCTGGGTATTCTCACATACCATCAGAAAAAGGGTTTGTGGCGGGGGTTCTTCCAGTATTTTAAGAAGTTTGTTGGCAGCTACCGTCTGCATCTTTTCCGGTAACCAGATGATCATTACCTTCCAGTCAGATTCAAAGGTTTTCAGATTCAGTTTGCGAAGTATTTCTGAACTCTCATCGGTATAGATGCTTCCCTGCTTATTTTCATCACCTATTACCTCCATCCACTGATTCAGGTTGAAATAGGGAGATCTGATTAGTTGTTCCCTCCACTCCTTGAGGAACGTGTCACTCACAGCCCTTGATGTTCCCTGCTTTATAACCGGGAATACAAAATGCAGGTCGGGGTGCACCAGTTTCTCATATTTCAGGCAGGAAGGGCAAACACCGCAGGAGTCCGATCCGGTATGGTCGGGACAACTGATATACTGGGCATAGGCGAGGGACAATGCCAGTTTGCCTGACCCTTCGGGTCCGAAAAACATCTGGGCATGACTTACCCTTCCTTCGCTGGCTGAGCGCAGAAGCCGTGCCTTGATTTCATGCTGACCGATTACCTGGCTGAAAAGCATAGATTGTTTATTTTTCGGGGAAGCTGCCCCCAAAGATAAGGACTGTTTTCGCATACCGGGCCTGCCCGGTTTAAAAAGTGAAATTATTCAGGCTGGCAAAGGGGACAAATCAGTTTTGGACAATTTAGTATTTTCGATTAGGTTTGTATGTTATTTGAATCACAATAAAAATCATCCATATGCAAAGTATTGAGACGTTTAGTTTTAAAGGACTGAAGGCCATTGTACGTGTGGACTTCAATGTTCCTCTCGACAAAAAGACCCTCGCAGTGACTGACGACACCCGCATAAGGGGTGCCCTGCCCAGTATTAATAAAATCCTTGCCGATGGTGGGAGCTGCATCCTGATGTCCCACCTGGGTCGTCCTGATGGTGTACCACAGGACAAGTATTCACTGAAACATGTGGTTCCGGCTTTTTCGAAACTCCTTGGAAAAGAAGTAAAATTTGCCGATGACTGTGTGGGTGAATCAGCCAAACAACTTGCAGCCTCACTTAAACCCGGGGAGGTGCTCCTGCTGGAGAATGTTCGTTTTTACCTGGAAGAAGAAGGCAAACCGAAACTTCCGGAAAATGTAACAGAAGAAGAAAAGAAAGCCGCCAAGGCAGAAATGAAGGAAAAACAAAAAGCCTTCACTGCAAAGCTTGCCGCACTAGCTGACTGTTATGTCAATGATGCTTTTGGTACCGCTCACCGGGCCCATGCTTCCACCACTCTTATAGCAAACCATTTCCCGGGAAAGAGCATGTTCGGATACCTTATTAATGCCGAACTCATTGCCATGGACAAGGTATTGAAAGATGCTGCACATCCATTTACAGCAATCATGGGAGGCGCCAAGGTTTCCGACAAGATTCTCGTTATCGAGCGGATGCTGGAAAAAGTGGACAACCTGATCATTGGTGGTGGCATGACTTATACCTTCATTAAAGCCCAGGGAGGTAAAATTGGAAAGTCACTCTGTGAAGAAGACAAACTTGATATGGCTTTGCAGATCCTCGAAAAGGCAAAAGCCAAAGGAGTAAAAGTATACCTGCCGGTTGATGCCATTAACGCCGATAACTTCGATGCCAATGCCAATACCGGTAATTCAAAAATCAATGAAACTCCTGATGGATGGATGGGTCTTGATATCGGCGAAGAAACAATAAAAATCTTCTCCGGTGTGATCGCTGCTTCCAAAACTGTTCTCTGGAATGGCCCAATGGGTGTTTTCGAGATGGATAAATTTGCACACGGCACATCAGCCATTGCACACGCCATTGCTGACGCCACTGCCAAAGGAGCATTCAGCCTCATCGGCGGAGGAGATTCAGTAGCCGCCATCAATAAAAACAAACTGGCTGATAAAGTTAGTTATGTTTCAACCGGTGGTGGAGCCATGCTTGAATACATGGAGGGAAAAGAATTGCCGGGTATCAAGGCAATCCGTGGATAAATCCTGCTATTCAGGGTAAAAACAAAAGGCTGGTCCGGACGACCAGCCTTTATTATTTCTACCACCAATACCTGAAATACTACCCTAAAAGGTTTCCGGTTCAGTGATTCCTGCTACCTTCCCTTTACACAGGTATATTTCTCAGGATGACGGATAATAGTTCATCCGGAGTATAGGGTTTGGCCAGGTAATCATCACATCCGATTTCGGCAGCCTTCTTCCGGTCTGAAGCAGTGGCAAATGAGGTTTGAATAACCAGCGGAATGGAAGGTACAAGTTGCCTGATGGTGACAGCTGTTTGCCAGTCGTTTTTCCCTGACAATTGCACATCCAGCAGGATAAGGCTTACTTTATGCTTCTTCAGATATTCAATTGCCGCAGATGCATCAGTGAAACAATCAAGCTTTGTATCAGCTCCAAGACACTCCCTGATATAAAACTCCATTGTCGGATCATCTTCAATCAACACAAGCCCTGGATTACGCGCCCTCATCTGTTGTTGCGCCTGTAAAAATGTGATTGGATATTCTGATTTCTCTTTCAGCGAATAATAAAATTCCGGATCAGTACCTGAAAATTCTCTCCATCCCCCATCAATTGTATTTAACAGATCCATGCTGCTCTTTCGCACCTGGTTTGCATACAATGCCCTTTTTGCTTCATCAATTCCGGGCTGAGAAAGTAATTCCGCGAAACCGGCTAAACCACCGAGCGGTGTCCGGATCCTGTGCGAGAAATCTTTTAGAAGAGTCACCTTTTGAGAATCGAGTTCATTGGCTTCATCGATTGCCTCTTTCTGAAATTTGTCTTTTATGTGTACATGTCCAAGTTGCTCTCCAATCTCAACGAATGGTCCCCCATAGTTGCGAAGTGATTTTGCCAGGGATGGCTCTCCCTGATCCAGTGATTTTTTTACAATATCCAATGGTTTCTTCACCAACAGCAGAAAAGCCCAGAACGTAAAGACCAAAATCAGGATGATAATCAAAAAAAAATGCCCGAGCAGAAGATTGGAGTTATTCAGGTAATCGTTCAGTTTTTCGAATTGCTTATTCACTTCCAGCCAGGCCACCGGTTTACCGTCAAGGCCGGATAGTTCCTTTGAAACAGTTATTCGATTCCTGGATGAATTAACCTCCGTCGGGGCTTTCAGGAGAGCTACATCCGAATGCAGTGTTTTTCCAAGATCTATGAGGTTATCCTTGCTCCAGGAACGACAAATAAAAAAATAACCACTGGGGAGCGACTGATGAGCTTCATCGTTGGAATGATGTATAGTTGCTGCCTGGACTTCAATAAAACCGTTAGTGGTAAATTCATAATAATGAAGAAAAGCTTGTTTGTCCAGCAGAGCGAATGCCTCTGCCGGTATTTTATATGTCTGCAAGGTAGCATATTCCTCCCTGGCCTTGCTGTAAACAATGTTCCGGCGGAGGTTGAATACCCATAATCCATCCAGGTTAAAGTTCGTTATCATGGGATCAAGGTTGATTTCTCCCCATCCTGTCTTTTTTGAATCCACAAATAATGCAAACTCGTCCCAATACGTATAATCGAATACTACTTTCCGGAGATCTTCCTTATTTCTATCCAGGATATAGCCTACTGTACTCTCCAACTGGTTGGTATTGGACTCCAGCACGAGGTGGTTCATACGCATGCTCAGCCTGTATGCCAGCAAGGCCACTGTTGTGATTGCCACAAAAAACAATGTCAGACTTATAATAAAGAAGAGCTGTACCCGGGAGATTTTCATCAGGAAATCAGTTTTAGAATTCAAACCTAGTTTAATTATGGAAGAAAATCAAAAAATCAAAGAAAAACGAATTCCGGCGGAGTATAGAAATCCTACAGATTTTCTGTAATTTGCAAAGCTTAAAATTACTTTTTATAAAATGGAAAAGATAGCGATAATCGGAGGAGGAAACCTGGGAAGCTCCCTGGCAGAAGGCTTTCTGAGGTCAGGCAAAGTAAAAGCCGCAGATATGGTAGTTACCAGAAGGCGTACACACCTGTTGGAGAAACTCGAAGCCCGTAATATACCAATTGGCTCAAACAATGCAGATGCTGTTAAACAAGCAGAAATTATCATCCTTTGCGTTAAACCAATGCAGGCCGAATTGGTATTGGAGGAACTTTCACCCGTGCTCGATCCTTCAAAACATATCCTGGTTTCGGCTGTCACGGGGCTATCCTCCCACGATATCCGAAAATGGACCCGGGAGGTTCCACTTTTCCGGGTTATGCCCAACACAGCGGTATCCATTAATGAATCTATGACCTGTATTGCCTTCAGGAAGGAATCCGAAACCCATTCAGAAAAGGTAATTGCGCTTTTTTCCTTGCTGGGACGCACGATGGTGATCAATGAGGAACTCATGGAAGCCTCCACCGTGCTTGCTGCCTGTGGAATTGCCTATGCACTCCGATTTCTCCGTGCTATGACCCAGGGAGGAATAGAGATCGGTTTCAGTTCAGAAATGGCTCAGCTCATTGCTTCTCAAACACTGCGTGGAGCGGCCGGACTGGTGCTGGATACGGGCAATCATCCTGAAAAAGAAATTGATAAGGTTACCACCCCCATGGGCGTTACCATTTCCGGACTGAATGAAATGGAACATAATGGTTTCAGTTCTGCACTTATTAAAGGGATCATGATTTCCTACAAAAAAATAGAAAGCCCAAAATAAGCCTGGCAATTGTAATCCCTTTAATCTCTTCTCAATAACCTTTCCCCTGCCTCTGATTCAATTGCAGGCATCCGTAAATTCCGGCACCTGCAAAGTGCTGTTATTCTGAACCCTGCATTGACATATTCTGTGAATAACGAGCCACTGGAATTACAGTTTTGACAGGAAATGCAGGGATAAACAAATTCATCAATAATACAGATAGTTTTATCCTTATTTTTGAGCTCTCTGCCAGAAAGACCTATCTATTACCCCCTGAAATGCGTATATTATTGTGATGCAATTGAGCAAATTGTACTTCAGGTTGTTATACTTAAGCCTGAATTGGTTGAATTTTTACCCTTTGCATGATAAAAGCAGAAGGAAAATCAATTGAAATGAAACAATAAATAAAACCCAAAAAATAGTAACGATGAAAAAGTTCTACACCTTGTTTTTACTGCTGATGGCACTTACAGGTGCATTAGCACAAGCCCAGAAATCTGGGAAGCAGGCAGCCCTGCCGGGTAATAAGCCCCAGACCAGGCAATTCCAATATCAGAATCAGGCGGTTAATAAAATGTTCTCCCGTCAGAATCTAAAATCTGACCAAAGGGTAGAAATGGATCGAAAACAACTGGAAAACCAGCAACTGACGAAAATTGAACAAACCCGTATGCTGCAATCCCAGCAATTACTCATTAAAAGAGATGGACTGCAGAAAAAGATTGCCGAACTTAAATTAAAAGATGCCGCCTCGTTGAAGAAATCAGGGCACAGCAATTATTCGATTACCATCGCGCAACTTGAGAAACAGGCTCAATCGAACTTTAAACTTTCAATTGAGTTATTGAACCAGGCACGGACCTACAAAAGCAAGGTACCCGCTGAAAAATCAGGCAGCAATATGCTCAAGGGAGGAGCAGTGATACAGAAACTGGACAGTATTGTTTCATTTGACATGTATATGGGATTGAAGAAGGAGAGTTACACGTACGATGCATCCGGAAACGCCATACTTGCTGAAATGTCTGTAGCCGACAGCACGAATGCCTGGCAGCCAATGGAGAAAATCGAACTGGCTTATAACGCAAGCGGTGATATAACCGAATATACCAGTTACCATTGGGACCTGGCATTACTACAGTGGATCCCTTCCGAAAAAGGTCAGACAGACTACGATCCTGTTTCAGGCAATCCTGCACTTGAAACAACATTTTACTGGGATACCAATTCTTCCAGCTGGATACAATCAAATAAGGGTGAATATACCTATGATAAATATGGCAACACCACTCTTTCGGCAACTTACTACTGGAATACGGAAACGAGCTCCTGGGAAGGGAACAGCAAGTACGAATTCGCGTATGATGCAATGAGCCGTGACACTATGTATGCCAGCTACAGTTGGGATTTTGAAACAGATCAATGGTATGGTTCCTATAAATATGTATATGCTTTCGATGAAAATGGATATTCCATTCTCAATGAATACTACAATTGGGACTACGGGATACAGGACTGGGTTGGATACTCAAGAACCGAGTATGCCTATACTGCAACAGGAGACCAAACACTATATGAATACTATTACTGGGATTATGGGACTATGAACTGGTATCCGTACAGTAAACAGGAATTTGCCTATGATGGGAATGGAAACCGGACATTGGAACTAAGTTCTTCCTGGAACTATGACAGCCTGAAGTTAATTTACACCTGGAAGTACGAATATGCATTCGATGAGCACGACAACATGACATTAAATGCGAGTTATTACTGGTCTTCCGGCAAATGGATCGGCTCATCCAGGTATAATAAGACGTTCGACAGTGAGGATCGCGTACTTACCGAAGAATATTTTTCGTGGGATTCCGGATCGGATTTGTGGGTAAATGCCAACAAATACAATTACTCCTACAATGCTTTTGGCCAGCAAACTTTGTATGAATCCTATAACTGGAATTTAACCAATGGTGACTGGGAAGGATACACCAAAACTGTCGCCGGATTTGACGGGTTTGGCCAGGATACCCTCTACATTCAGTATTATTGGAATATTTCCGGTGAGAAATGGGATACAAGCTATGTTACCCTGCCACTCGATCACTATGGTGATGGCAAAATCAAAACCCTGGTGAAAATGGATTACTATGGAGCCGGGAGTTTCGACACCACCATGTATATTGCCCTGGAGTATAACGCCCTGGGGCGTCGCACCCTGGAAACTGAAACAACCTGGGATGGTGAGTCGCAATGGATTGTATCCAGGATCACAGAACATGCTTACGATCAGCATGGGAATGACACGTTGAAAGTTGTTTCCGCCTTTGATTACTACTACTACATGTTCCTTCCTTATACCAGGATGCAGCTTGCCTATGATGCAAATAATGAGCTTATCCTGGATGAGCACTATTACTGGAACCAGGAGATGGGACGATGGGATGGTGAGCAAAAATATGAGTATGGTTATGACGCAAATGGTAATAAAATTCTAAATGCCAGTTGGAATTGGAATTACGACCTGGGGGAATGGGCAGGAAGTTCAAAGGAGATCATGGCTTATAATGATTCAGGCCAGACACTCCTGTACGAACTCTATTACTGGGACAGTGGCCTGGGAGAATGGTACGGTAATTATAAGTATGAATACCAGCTGGATGAATTTGGTCATACCATTCTGGATGCCTCCTATAACTGGGATGGCGGTATTAAAAACTGGGTGGGTACTTATAAGTACGAGTATGCCTTCTCAGGTCCTTATCAAAGAACGATGGAAAGTCGTTATTACTGGAATACTGATCTTCAGATATGGAACGGGGACTATAAGTATACCTACATTTTTGACTATGAAGGCTCTCTTGTTTCGAACTTCTATTTCTACTGGGATAACGATCTGAATGATTGGGTAAATTCGGGCAGAAACGAAAGGTTTTTTGATTACAGTTTCGATATTGACAACCTGAAACAACCTTACTGGGTTTTCGACGATTATTATAATGAAGGACCCGGACCAGAGGGGAAGTTTTCTGTACCTGTAAAGGGATCCCATGAAGGCCCCTATTATGAACTTCAACATCGTCTTCTTTCAACCCGGTCTTCCTCCTGGAACGGTGAGGCCTGGATCGATAACAGCTTCTCGAGATTTTCATACTCCGGACTGGGAGAAGAAACAGGAAATGTTTCCGGATTTATCCTGACTTCTGAAGAACAACCGGTAACTTCGGGTATCGTATACATGTTCCCCGCTGCAGCAGTGGCTGGTGGTTCTGTCGCTGTCGATACCATGAGAATCCTGCAGGATGGCAGCTTTGTTTTCATTGGTATTCCTGTGGGTGAATATATCATTGCAGCCTACCCGGACACTTCGGTATACAAAAATGCACTGGCAACCTATTACGGTGATGTCGCCCTCTGGAGTAGTGCTACACTTCTCAATGTTACCAGTGGTTCGAATACAACCGGAATTACTATTCATGCCGTAATTCCTCCGGTACTTGATGGAAATGCAATTCTGTCAGGCATTGTGGAAACTATTGACCTCAAATCGGGTAAGATTATCAAAAATCCCGGAGGTGCCAAGGGGAACCCTGTAAAATCAGCAGGTGTTATTCTTGTTGGCCGAAGCAAAGCATCTACTATCCTTGCTCGCACGGTAACCGATGAATTCGGAAATTACTCCTTCAAACGCGTTCCTCAGGGTACTTATGATATCCTTGTTGACATTCCTGGACTTACCCTGGTTACCTATCATACCGTTACGGTTGAGGAAACCGACACAGAAATATCGGATCTGAACTACCTTGTTGGTCTTACAAGTATTTCAAACGATATCAGGAACAGTTATGCAGGGAAAATAAGGGTATACCCGAACCCTGTAAGGAATTTTGTGAATATTGATATCCCCCTTGAAGTAACCGGTACCAGCCTGGTTAAGATCATCAACATGAACGGGCAGGTAAAGCAGACTGAATATTGCGAGCCCGGTACCACAAGGATCAACCTTGCACTTCCCTCCGGAATGTACCTTATGCAAATAAACTCCTCCGAAGGAATTGCATACAGGAAACTACTTCTGCAGTAAATCATTTTCCTCTTAAAAAAATTGGCGCTCCTGCGCCAATTTTTTTTTGTACCAGACTGAACGCCCCTATGTAAAATTGCTTTTTATAC
This sequence comes from Bacteroidales bacterium, assembly GCA_046329925.1. Lineage (GTDB taxonomy): Bacteria > Bacteroidota > Bacteroidia > Bacteroidales > JAAYUG01 > JAXLTS01. Next base: position 101,487 of record JAXLTS010000001.1, on the reverse strand, counting down.
CTTTGCAGCTGATGGAGCCTGTTAACTTTCTGCAATTACATGATCATCCGGAATTGTTCTCCCGGTGCGCGCTTGATTTATTTTACTTTCAATCCGGGAACAATCTCCTGTATGCTTCTTTTGTTCAGGCCCTGGGCAAGGACTCTTCCCTTATTCACTCACCCGAAGAAATTCCATTTCTTCCGGTCGAGTTTTTCAAAACCCACCAGGTCATAACAGGGCAGTTTACCCCGGAAATTGTTTTTACAAGCAGTACCACCGGGGGATCTATCCCATCCCAACACCCGGTGCGTCAGCTGTCATTATATGAGTCCAGTTTTCTAAATGCATTCAGGCTTTTTTATGGTGAACCGTCTGATTACAGGATACTGGCCCTGCTCCCCTCCTATCTTGAACGCTCCGGCTCATCGCTGGTGTACATGATGGAAAAACTCATCCGGTTGAGCAACCACCCCGAAAACGGATTCTACCTTTACAACCACCAGGAACTGGCAGATACTTTGCTGAAACTTGAGAAATCCGGCCTGAAAAGCCTCTTGCTTGGAGTATCATTCGCCCTGCTGGATTTCGCTGAATCCTTTCCGATGAAACTGAAGAATACCATCGTCATGGAAACAGGCGGGATGAAGGGAAGGCGTGAAGAAATCACCCGGGAGGAACTTCATGCTATACTTGAAAATGCATTCTCAGTACCATCTGTTCACTCGGAATATGGAATGACAGAATTACTTTCCCAGGCTTACTCGCAAGGTAATGGAATCTTCCGTTGCCCGCCCTGGATGAAAGTTCTGATCCGGGACCCCTATGATCCCCTGCATATACTCCCGGAGGGGCATACCGGAGCCGTTTCCATTATCGATCTGGCCAATCACTGGTCCTGCTCCTTCCTGGCTACTTCCGATCTCGGGAAACTGCATCCCGATGGTTCCTTTGAAATCCTCGGGCGAATGGACCAGGCAGAAATAAGAGGATGCAACCTGATGGTATTATAGAAAAAATTCAGATACTTCTTCGGCGACTTCGACTTCGCTCAGCCACCAGCCTCCGGCTATGCACACCACATCTACCGTCGCACATCTATCCTCCACATCACTCCTCCCTTTTTCAACTCCCGTCTCTTCGTCTCTTCGTCTCTTCGTCTCTTCGTCTCTCTGTCTCTCTGTCCCTCCGTCTCTTCATCTCATCTTCTCCCCTTCTCACTTCTTTTCCTCCTCCTGTCCCACCTTTGCCAATCCTCCGGCTACCACAAATTTCATCGTTTCAGCCGAGGACAGGTCCAGCGGGGTAATATCTTCCTTATGTACAATGAATAATTCGCCCATGAATGACAGGGAAAAAGGGAAATACACAGCAACCCGGTCCTTCAGGTCAAACTTGGTCAAATCATCTTCTGTGATAAAACCTATTTTCTCATGATTTGAATTCTTGCTCATTTTTACAAGCACAGGCTTATTGAAGCGCTTTTCTTTACCCACAAAGGCTGCCAGGAAATCCTTCAGCGAAGTATAGATCATTTCAATTACCGGGGCCTTACGGATTAGCCTCTCCACCAGGTTGGTTATCGGGTCGGTAACGATGAGGTTCCCGATAAAACCGAGCAGGGTAATTACCAGGAAAATTACGACAACACCCAGACCCGGAATTTTGGATCCGAATACTCCCTCGATGGCTGTTTGAAGGATATCATCTACAAAACGGAAGGAGAGATAGAGGATATAGATTGTCAGACCAAGGGGTGCTATGAGCAACAGGCCCTGGAAAAAATAACCGAAGATTTTTTTCATGGTAAGGGAATATCTATTGTTTCAAATTGTGCCATAAATCAGTTTACGGGCACAAAATTAGAATTCTAAGGGGCATATTATGCACCAGGTAAAAATATTTTCCGGCGGGGTGAAATAGGCTATTTATCAAGTGAATCCCTGATCTTCCGCGGCAGACTGCTTTTTACAAGGTCGTAAGAATGATCTACCCATTCCCGGATCAACTTATCGCTCACAGTCCCATCTATCTGTACTGTGTTCCAATGAGATTTTGCCATGTGGAATCCGGGAGTGACACTGGTGTATCGCTCCCGCAATTCGATGGCCAGCTCAGGATCGCATTTTAGATTTATCCCAAGATCTCCATCCAGGCTAACCAGGGCGAACATTTTTCCGCCTACCTTAAAAACCAGCGTCACCTCATCAAAAGGAAAACTTTCGGTTACGCCCTTTTTTGCCAGACAATATTCACGGATTTCCTCAGCATCCATAGGCTTGTCAGAACAGTGGAGTAAATGCTCCAGGGATATGATTTATAATGTATTCCTCACCCGAAAAAACAACTTCTACCACATCAAACCTTACCGGGTTATTCAGGTCTTTCTCTATAATATAGGCATCGGCCGCATCAATAATATTTCGTTCCTTCTTCTGATTTACATGATCAATCGGATTTCCATATACCACGGATCGAAGCGACTTTACCTCCACGACCACCAGTTCATCCCCGTCCAGCATTACAAGGTCAAGTTCCTTATGCCCAAATTGCCAGTTACGGTCAAGCAGCTGATATCCCCGGTCTTCCAGTTCACGGAGGGTGATATCTTCAGCTTTTTTGCCCAGTTTATCTTTATCCATAGAGATGACTGATTAAAACAAATATAATCCATTTACAGATAACCGGAAAGGGATTCCTGTCAGGTAAAACAGGTCTTTTCCTCACCAGCCTGCATTTTTGCCGGGTAAATTCTTAATTTTGCCCCCTGGCTCTGTTGGATCCTACCGGGTGACAGATAAGGCATAAACACCTTATAATCTATCACATAAATCCACTGCCTTTACGAAAATAATGAGAAAACGCCGCCATGTCGAAAGATTTTAAGAGAACAACAGTCACTGCTGCCCTTCCCTATGCCAATGGTCCTGTTCATATCGGACATCTTGCAGGGGTGTATGTTCCTGCAGATATATATGTCCGCTATCTACGCCTGCGTGGGAAGGATGTTAAATTTATCTGTGGATCCGACGAACATGGAGTACCTATTACAATTAAAGCCCGCCAGCAGGGGGTTACTCCCCAGGAAATCGTTGATAAATTCCATGCCATTATCAAGGATTCCTTTGCCCGCTTCGGGATCAGTTTTGATATTTACCATCGCACCTCCTCGCCCACGCATCACGAAACGGCATCCGGCTTTTTCAGAACGCTCTATGACAAAAAAGTATTTGTAGAGAAAAGCAGCGAGCAGTTTTTCGATCCGGAGGCAGGGCAGTTTTTGGCCGACAGGTATATCATGGGAACCTGCCCGCATTGCGGCAATGAGAAAGCCTATGGTGACCAATGTGAAAGTTGCGGCACCTCACTCAGCCCGGCCGATCTGAAGAACCCCCGGTCTATGCTTAGCGGCGCTCCCCCGGTTATGAAGGAAACACTGCATTGGTATTTGCCCTTGGACCGATATGAGCAGGACCTGAAGAAATGGATTCTGGAGGATCACAAGGAATGGAAATCAAATGTTTACGGGCAGTGCAAATCATGGCTTGACCAGGGCTTGCAACCCAGGGCTGTCAGCCGGGATCTTGATTGGGGAATACCCGTTCCTGTAGAAGGAGCAAATGGCAAAGTTCTCTATGTGTGGTTCGATGCACCCATCGGGTATATTTCGGCTACCAAGGACCTGATCCCCGACTGGGAAAAATATTGGAAGGATCCCGAAACCAGGCTGGTTCACTTTATCGGTAAGGACAATATCGTATTTCACTGTATCATTTTCCCTGCCATGCTGAAGGCTGAGGGGAGCTATATTTTACCTGACAACGTTCCTGCAAACGAATTTCTCAACCTCGAGGGAGATAAGATATCCACTTCCCGCAACTGGGCTGTATGGCTGCATGAATACCTCGAAGATTTCCCTGGTAAGGAGGATGTATTGCGATATGTGCTCTGTGCCAATGCCCCTGAAACGAAAGATAATGACTTTACCTGGAAGGATTTTCAGGCAAGGAATAACAGTGAACTTGTAGCCATCTTCGGAAATTTCGTGAACCGGACCCTGGTACTTACCCAGAAATATTTCGATAATAAGGTTCCCGGGATTACCGGACTGCTCGATTACGATAAACAAGTGCTGGCTGAGTTACCGCAGATCAGAAAGAACCTGGAAGAAAACATTGAAAATTTTCGTTTCCGGGAGGCACTGAAGGAGGCCATGAATCTTGCGCGACTTGGAAATAAATACCTGGCCGATACAGAACCATGGCTCACCATCAGGAACGACCCCGGAAGGGTTCAGACCATCCTGAATGTTTCCCTGCAGATTACAGCGAACCTGTGTATTGCGCTGGAACCTTTTCTGCCTTTCAGCGTAGTGAAACTGCGCGAATTTTTGAATATCGGTTCATTTAGCTGGGAGAGGTTTGGTGAGGTCAATCTTCTTGAAACAGGTCATCAGCTGAACAAATCATCCCTGCTTTTTGACAAAATTGAAGATACGTCCATCGAAAAACAACTCGAAAAACTTGCTGCCACAAGGCAGGCAAATGAAGCAGCCAGTTCAGGAGTAAAAGCAGCCAAACCCCCGGTGAGCTATGACGATTTCTCCAGGATGGATATTCGGGTAGGGAAGATTCTTGAAGCAGAACTCGTTCCCAAGACCAAGAAACTCATGAAACTTCTCGTCGATACCGGGCTGGATAAACGAACTGTTGTTTCGGGTATCTCAGAACATTTCACACCTGAAGAGGTGAAAGGTAAGCAGGTATGTATACTGGCAAATCTGGAACCCCGCAATATAAAAGGGATTACATCACACGGCATGATACTGCTGGCAGAAGATCCTACAGGAAAACTGGTTTTTGTAACACCGGAAAAGCTTACACCGAATGGTGCGGATGTCAAGTAGTTTTTTCAGATACTTAACAACCAGACCTGTCCGATTTTACCTTCAGCCTTCATTTTTCCTAGAGCATCCAGTGCTTCGGTTCTCCTGGTAAAAACCTTTACAGATACCCGGTACATTCCATCGGTACTGTTAAGTATCTCCGTTGTGAAGCCCTGTGCCGATAGTTTCTTACTTAACTCCTGCGCATTTTTCATACGTTTGAATGAGCCTGCTATGAGATAAAAACGGGTGCAATTGGCATATGGATCCTTATTGGTTAACTGAGATCCGTCAGTAGCAGGGTTAAGTGCATTTTTAAGCTTACTGATGGTATCGATGGCATTATCCACGGCAGACGCAGAATCAGGAAGGCCCATCACGATACCGGGCTGGAGGTCGGAGTCGTCGGCTGCAGGGCTAAATTTTTCCAGTACTCCTGTTACCCAGGGCAGATTTTTTATAGTATCCCGCTTGAGGTATCCATAGGTGCCAGCTGCCAGAAGCAATAATAGCGGAACCAGCCATGCCAGCTGCCGGAGCCTGCTGTGATGTTTTTCCTGTGTAAACGGTTCAGATACTTCTGCCATAACTGTCTTATCACTTTTATTAAACTCCGGCAGGTTCAACTCGGGTAAGCCTGCGGTTTCCGGGTGAAAATTATTCACCATATCGAATTCAAAATGGATCTTTCCCTTAGGCCCTTTGATAAACCATCCCAGTCCGGGTAACTCTGCCTTGTCACCCTGCTGCACGATGGCCCGGGTCTCCAGGGCAAAACGTTCTACAATGGTGCGGGCTTGTGATTCCTCGATTCCACGCACCCTGGCAATAAATGAAATGACTATCTCTCCTCCCTTCACCAGGCTGTCATCAAACGAAAACTCCTTGCATGGAGGTTTCAACTTACGCCTTAACCCATCAACCCGGGCAGGATAATATCTGGCGACAAACCCGCCTAAGCCTGGGATGATGATACAGTCGTACAGGTACAACAGGTTCTTGATGTTATTTCCGAATTCCAAACAAATAAGTTTTATGCAAACCTAGGGAGATTTTTAAGACAAACGTCTTCCCTGTCGCAAAAAGTATGAACAGGTAAGGGTAAAGCTGATCAATAGCTCCATTCGGTTAATCAATTTTGATTTTTTTTAGTATATTTAACACAGGCGCTTACCGAGTCTGGTATGGGTTCCCCGGATAATCACTATTTTCGTAAAAAATTTATGAATGGATAAAATCCAGATGGTCGACCTGCATAAGCAGTACCTGCATATCAGGAAAGACATAGACACCGCCATACAAGAGGTCATTGATCAGTCGGCCTTTATCAATGGCAAGGCTGTAAAAGATTTCCAGGAAGATTTGCAGAATTACCTTGGTGTAAATCATGTGATTCCCTGCGCCAATGGCACTGACGCCTTGCAGATTGCCCTAATGGCACTGGGGCTGGAACCGGGCGATGAAATAATAGCGCCGGATTTCACCTTTATCGCCACGGTGGAAGTCGTATGTCTGCTGGGATTGAAACTGGTGGTTGCCGATGTGGATCCCGACACCTTCAACCTGTCCCCTGCAGCAGTGGAAGCAGCCATCACTCCACGTACCAGGGCTATCGTTCCGGTTCACCTTTTCGGGCAATGCGCCAATATGGATGAATTGGTGGCTATTGCAGACAAACACCGGATCACCATAATAGAAGATCTGGCGCAGGCCAACGGGGCTCAGTATATTTTCCGGAACGGAGAAAAAAGGATGGCTGGAACTATGGGCCGTGTTGGCTGTACATCCTTTTTCCCAAGTAAAAACCTGGGTTGTTTCGGCGACGGAGGAGCCCTGATGACCAACGATGAGAGACTCGCAGCCACTATCCGGTCCATCGCAAACCATGGAATGAAAGTCCGGTACCATCATGATACCATCGGGGTGAATTCGCGGCTGGATACCATCCAGGCTGCGGTATTAAAGGTCAAACTTCGTCACCTGGATGCCTATAACCTGGCCAGACAGCAAGTGGCACATTTTTATGATAAGGCATTCTCGGGTAATCCCCATCTGCTGGTTCCATATCGCAATCCTGCTTCAACCCACATATTCCATCAATACACACTCAGGATCCGGAATGCTGACAGGGACGGACTGAAGGAACATCTGGAAAAGAAAGGAATCCCTTCAATGGTATATTACCCTGTACCACTGCACCTGCAGAAAGCCTATGAACACCTTGGCTATCGTGAAGGTGATTTCCCGGTCACTGAACAACTCTGTAAATCAGTGCTGTCATTGCCCATGCACACCGAACTGGATCAGGAACAACTGGAGTATATCACCGGATCAGTTCTGGAATATTTCAACTGATTTTTCCTTATACCTTTGATGAATTATCCGCAATTTATGGAAAAAGAATACTTCGCCCACCCCTCTGCAATTATTGATGAGGGATCTGTAATTGGAAAGGGTAGTAAAATCTGGCATTTCACACATATTATGCAAGGCTGTACCATTGGTGAAAACTGCAACCTGGGGCAAAATGTGGTTATATCGCCCGGTGTGGTTCTTGGCCGTAATGTAAAGGTTCAGAATAATGTATCCATCTATACCGGGGTTACCTGCGAGGATGATGTATTTCTGGGACCTTCGATGGTTTTCACCAATATTGTTAATCCCCGGTCGGCGGTGATCCGTCGCGACCAGTACCTGCAAACACTTGTAAAGAAAGGAGCCTCCATTGGAGCAAATGCAACCATTGTTTGCGGGCATACAATTGGTGAGTATGCCTTTATTGGTGCCGGGGCCGTTGTTACCAAAGAGGTAAAACCCTTCGCCCTGGTGGTCGGAAATCCTGCACGCCATGTGGGTTGGATGAGCCATTACGGTCATCGCCTGCATTTCTCCGCCGAAGGATTTGCCCAATGCCCCGAAAGCGGTGAACGTTACCAGTTACAGGACGGGAATTGCATTCCTCTCGGAAAATAATACCGTTCCGGGTAATAATCCCTCAGAGAACAGCATTTTGCCATGCCTGCAGGCCCGAACAGCCCTTCAGGCCGGGCGAAAATCTAAAAATTCGGAGTTTTTTATTAATTTCACGGGTTCAAATCCGCCTTTCGGCCTAAAAAAGGTTGAAAACGGATTATTAACGGAAAATGTTCCATTTTACAAAATAACACCTCCTTGAATAATCAGAATCGTAATTTTGCCCTTATCGGAGTAGCCGGATTCATCGCTCCCCGTCACCTGAGGGCAATCAAAGATACAGGCAATACCCTTCTTGCAGCACTCGACAAGAGCGACAGCGTGGGAATCATGGATTCCTATTTCCCTAATGCCGATTTTTTCGTTGAATTTGAACGCTTTGACAGGCATGTGGATAAACTCAAACGAACAGGCACCCATTTGGATTTTGTGAGCATATGCTCCCCCAATTACCTGCACGATTCACATATACGGTTTGCCCTTCGCAACCAGGCTGACGCCATTTGTGAGAAACCACTGGTACTCAATCCATGGAACATTGAAGCCCTGGGAGTTATGGAACAGGAAACCGGCCGGAATGTGTATAATATTTTTCAATTGCGCCTGCACCAGGCTATCATTGACCTGAAAAATAAAATAGCCTCCGGTCCTTCCGGTAAAGTGTATGACATCGATCTCACCTACATCACCAGCCGCGGTAACTGGTATAATATATCCTGGAAGGGTGATATCCAGAAATCAGGTGGTATTGCCACCAACATCGGGGTGCACTTTTTCGATATGCTGAGCTGGATTTTCGGTGAGGTAACAGAAAACATCGTACACTATTCAGATCCTCATAAAGCCGCAGGATTTCTCCAGCTTAAAAATGCCCGGGTAAGGTGGTTCCTGAGTCTTGATTACAATGATATTCCTGCTGATGTAAGGCAAAAAGGTCAACGAACCTATCGTTCCATCAATATAGCCGGATCAGAACTTGAATTCTCTGAAGGATTTACAGACCTGCACACGAGAAGTTATGAAGAGATTCTTGCCGGCAAAGGATTCCGGCTTGCAGAAGCACGACCGTCCATCGAAACAGTATACACCATTCGTAATGCCACACCGGTTGGATTAAAAGGCGATTACCATCCTTTTCTTAAAAAATAATATTTTATGATCGATAAATTACTTAAAAAAGAAGAAACGCTGGCCGTTATCGGGCTTGGATATGTTGGTCTCCCTATCGCTCTGGAGTTTGCCAGGAAAATGAAAGTGATCGGTTTTGATATCAAAGCCGAACGGGTTGAGCTGATGAAGAAAAGGATTGATCCTTCCAACGAACTACCTTCAGAAGCCTTTGATGGTTGCGATATACACTTTACAGCCTCCATGGAGGACCTGCGCCGTGCCCGTTTTTTCATCATTGCTGTTCCCACTCCGATTGACGATTATAACATGCCCGACTTAAAGCCTGTAATCATGGCCTCCGAAACAGTGGGAAAGGTGCTTAAGAAGGGGGACTTTGTTGTGTATGAATCCACCGTTTACCCCGGATGTACAGAGGAAGACTGTGTTCCTGTTCTCGAGAAATTCTCAGGTCTTAAATTCATTTCTGATTTTAAAGTGGGGTTCTCACCCGAACGTATTAATCCCGGAGACAAAGAACATACCCTTACCCGCATCACCAAGGTTACATCGGGCTGCGATGCAGAATCGTCCGAAATAATCGCCAAAGTTTACGAAACTATTATTACTGCAGGAATTTTCAGGGCCAGTTCGATCAAGGTGGCTGAGGCCGCCAAGATCATCGAAAACACCCAACGCGATATCAATATCGCCTTTATGAATGAACTTTCCATTATCTTCAGCAGAATGGGCATCAATACCTACGAAGTGATTGAGGCTGCTTCCACCAAATGGAATTTCCTGCGCTTCTATCCCGGATTGGTGGGAGGACACTGCATAGGTGTTGATCCGTATTACCTCGTTTATAAAGCACGGAAACTGGGATACCACGCGCAGATCATCACTTCAGGAAGATATATCAACGACTCCATGGGCGGTTACGTGGCCAAGCAGACCGTTAAAAAAATGATTGCCGCCGATAAAAATCTTAAGGGTGCCCGTGTTCTGGTAATGGGTGCTACCTTCAAGGAAAACGTGAGTGATATCCGGAACTCAAAGGTGGCCGATGTAATACATGAACTTGAATCGTTTGCAGTAACTGTAGATGTGATTGATGCATACGCCTCCCCGGAGGAAGTGCATGAAGAATACGGATTTTCACTGGTAAAGGAACCCAAAGGCCCTTACGATGCAATTGTTTTGGCGGTTTCTCATAAAGAATATGCAAACCTGCCGGAAGAATATTTCGAAAAACTGAGTGGTAAAAACGGAATTTTTATTGATATCAAAGGCATCTATAGAGGTAAGATTAAAAAATTAACCTATTGGAGTTTGTAGATGAAAAAACTGATCCTGGTTACAGGGGGCACAGGGTACATTGGTTCACATACCACCGTTGAGCTGATAAACAGCGGTTATGATGTAATAATCATCGATAACCTCTCAAATTCCAACGAGGAGGTCCTGGATGGGATCCGCCAGATAACAGGGATTAAACCGCGTTTCGAGAAATTTGATTTGTGCGACAAGGAAAGACTGAATCTTTTCTTCCGGGAGAACTCTCAATTAGCAGCAATTATCCATTTTGCGGCATCCAAAGCAGTTGGTGAGTCGGTCGAAAAACCACTCCTTTATTACCGGAATAATTTACTCTCACTCATCAATCTTCTTGAGGGAATGATAGAGTTTGACGTACGCCACCTGGTGTTCTCTTCCTCCTGCACTGTATACGGACAACCGGATATACTGCCGGTTACCGAGGACGCTCCTGTGAAAAAAGCCATGTCGCCCTACGGTAATACCAAGCAGATCGCCGAGGAGATCATTCAGGAAACTCTGGCAGCAAATTCAAAACTGGCAGCCATTTCACTTCGATATTTCAATCCCATCGGGGCCCATCCTTCCGGCCTGATCGGGGAACTCCCCCTCGGAATTCCTGCCAACCTGGTCCCCTTTATTACCCAGACTGCCTCCGGTATCCGCAGCGAACTGAAGGTATTTGGAACAGATTATGACACTCCTGACGGATCAGCCATCAGAGACTATATCAACGTGGTTGACCTGGCCCGGGCACATGTGGTTGCCATAGACCGGCTCATCAGTTCAAAACAGGAACAGGCTTATGAAATGTTCAACCTGGGCACTGGGGAAGGATATTCTGTTCTCCAGTTAATCAAGGCCTTTGAAAAAGCTACCGGGATCCGGATCAATTACAAACTGGTCGACAGACGCCCTGGTGATATTGAAAAGGTATGGGCAAATACCGAAAGAGCCAATAGAGTCCTTGGGTGGAAGGCTGAAAAAGGCCTGGAAGAAACCCTTCTTTCTGCATGGGTTTGGGAGCAACATCTCCGCAATCAGAATCGCGGCAATTAATCTTCTGCAATAAAATATCTCTGATGAACAGAAGGGACCTTCGGATATTGATTCCTGCATGCGCCTTTCTAACGGGATACATCCTCCTGTCCTTGCAGAACACCTTCTTCTGGGATAATATTCTCCAGGGCTCAAGGCATGCACTCTGGTTTTACCGGAAAGGGTTTGATTCGCTGTTGCTACCCGATGAACTCGATTGCGGACACATTCCTTTTACCGGATTTTACCTGGCCCTGGTGTGGAAAGTATTCGGCTGGTCCTTATATGCAAGTCACCTTGCCATGCTGCCATGGGTTCTAGGAATTGCAATCCAGCTGTGGCTGATGGTAAAAAAGTATCTGCCAGAAAACATGCAGGTGGCTGGTTTTATCCTTGTCCTCGCCGACCCTACCCTTTTCAGTCAACTTGGAATGGCATCCCCTGATGTAATCCTTGTCTTTTGTTTTCTCCTTGGTGTAAATGCCATCCTGAACAAAAACAAAATACTTTTGTCCCTGGCACTTGCAGGCCTTGTACTGAGCAGTCTGCGGGGAATAATGCTTACAGCAGGGCTCTTTCTTTTCAACTTTCTGCTGGTAACTGAAAACTGGTCGCCGAAGAAGATGCTAAGCCAAGTGTTAAGGCTGATTCCTGCCTGGATTCCAGCCGGTCTCCTGGCTGCCATATACCTTGGATATCATTTGTATGCAAAGGGATGGATAGGTTACCAGGCCGGATCTCCCTGGGCAGATAATTATTCAAGGGTGTCTTTATTGGAGCTGGGAAAAAATTTCCTCATCCTGGGTTGGCGGTTTGTTGATTTCGGAAGAATATTCCTGTGGCTTGCAGGGATCATACTGCTGATCCGTTATTTCAGACCCGCACTATTTCTCCAGGGATCATTCAGGCCATTCACCCTGTTGTGGGGTTCTCTTTTTTTGGTTCTGGGACCCTATATGATCCTTCACAGAGGGTTGGTGAACCATCGTTACCTGATTCCTCTTTTTATAATTTTCACCATCCTTCTGATCATGATGCTCTCCCATACAACGCTGAGCACTGCCTGGAAGAGAGGCATCGCTGTGATTCTTTTCCTGGCACTGCTCTCAGGTAACCTCTGGAGGTATCCTGAAGGAATTGCAACAGGTTGGGATTCCTCGATGGCGCACTGGCCCTGGTATAAAATCCGTAAAGAGGTTCATGAATATATACTCAATAAACAAATCAGGCCGGAAACAGTGGGGACTGATTTCCCAGACCTGGGTGTATTTGAATGCATCGAACCCGGAACAGGAACTGAATCCTTCTCCGGCATTGATACATTGAGTAACAAATATATTTTCTGGTCCAATATCATGAATAATTTTCCGGATCAGACTAAGCAACATTTGGATTTATACTGGACAAAGGTTGAGCAATGGGACCGATTCGGGGTGCAGGCTACCCTGTATCAAAATCCCCGGTAAACATTACTTTTGTACTAAATCAGCAATTGCATGAAAAAAACTATTTTAATCACCGGAGGGGCGGGCTTTATCGGATCTCATGTAGTTCGCCGGTTCATAAGAAACTACCCTGATTATACAATTGTTAACCTTGATAAACTTACCTATGCAGGTAATCTGGAGAATCTCCGGGATATAGAGAAAGCTCCCGGGTACCGTTTCGAAAAAGCCGATATAACCGATGCTGCTGCGCTAGAAGTAGTGTTCAAAAAATACCATTTCGACGGAATCATTCACCTGGCTGCCGAATCGCATGTCGACCGATCCATCAGCGAACCTAATGCCTTTGTGCTCACCAATATTCTTGGAACCCTCAACCTGCTCAACCTGGCAGTGGCGCAGTGGAAAGACGATCCCGCCGGAAAACTGTTTTATCACATCTCCACTGACGAGGTATACGGATCACTTGGACAGGAAGGATTTTTCACTGAAGACACGGCATATGATCCCCGTTCGCCATACTCTGCCTCCAAAGCCTCTTCCGATCATCTCGTAAGAGCCTATTTCCATACCTTCAAACTGCCCGTGATCATTTCAAACTGCTCGAACAATTATGGTCCTAACCAATTCCCTGAAAAACTGATCCCTCTTTGCATAAACAACATCCGTAACAGTAAACATCTTCACATTTATGGGAAAGGTGAAAACATCCGCGACTGGTTGTATGTGGAGGATCATGCTGCAGCGATAGATCTGATTTTTCACAAAGGAGAAAAAGGGGATACCTATAATATTGGTGGTCACAACGAATGGACCAATATCAGTCTTATCCGGTTGCTATGCAAAATCATGGACCGCAAACTGGGAAGGAAGGAAGGGACATCCGAACAACTCATCACCTTTGTAAAAGACAGGGCAGGACATGATTTGCGCTATGCGATTGATTCATCCAAAATACAGCAGGAGTTAGGATGGAAACCCTCGCTTGTCTTCGAAGAAGGCCTCGAAAAAACAGTTGACTGGTACCTGTCCAATGAAGTCTGGCTCGATCATGTTATCTCGGGGCAATACGGGAAATACTATGAGCAGCAGTACATGCACCGGTAAAGATTAAATGAAAAATTCCCACCCGGTTAAATACCAGATGGGAATTATCATAAAATCTCATAAGCCTTATTCCACGGTCACCGACTTGGCCAGATTCCTTGGCTGATCTACATTGCAACCCCTCATTACTGCAATGTGATATGCGAATAATTGCAGGGGAACAACGGTTAGAAGTGATGCCAACGCTTCATGTACCGATGGTATCTCGATTACATGATCGGCCATTCCCTTTATGATGGTATCTCCCTCTGTAACTACGGCAATCACTATACCATTGCGTGCCTTCACTTCCTGAATATTGGATACGATTTTCTCGTACGACTTATCCCGTGTGGCAATAAACACCACCGGCATATTTTTATCGATAAGGGCAATCGGTCCATGTTTCATTTCAGCAGCCGGATATCCCTCGGCATGAATATAGGATATTTCCTTCAGCTTAAGCGCGCCTTCCAGGGCAACAGGGAACAGGGATCCCCTCCCCAGGTAAAGACTATTGGTGGCGTCTTTATAAATACCTGAAAGTTTTTTAATCTCCTCATCCAGCTCCAGAATTTTTTCTATTTTGCCTGGTACATCATTCAACTCATGTATGAGTGTTCTGTATTCATTCTCCGAAAGCACTTGCTTACGGTATCCCAGCAGAAAAGCCATCATGGCAAGCACTGTAACCTGTGCAGTAAAAGCCTTTGTTGAAGCAACACCAATTTCCGGACCAGCATGTGTATAAACACCAGCATGGGTTTCCCTTGGAATACTTGATCCGACCACATTGCAAATGCCCAGCACCAACGCACCTGCATCACGAGCCAGTTGAATTGCTGCCAGAGTATCAGCTGTTTCACCACTCTGACTGATTGCTATTACAACATCATCCTTATTGATCAATGGATTGCGGTATCTGAATTCGGAGGCATACTCCACTTCCACCGGGGTACGCGCATATTCCTCGATGAGGTATTCACCTACCAGTCCGGCATGCCAGGATGTTCCGCAACCAATAATAATAATGCGACGGGCTTCCAGGATACGATCCAGTGACTGAAACAGTCCACCCAGGAAGATTTCTGATTTATCGGCGACTACACGTCCCCTGAAAGTATCAAGAATACTCCGGGGCTGCTCGAATATTTCCTTCAGCATGAAATGCTCAAACCCTGCACGGTCAATCTCACCGATATCAAGGTCTACAACCTGTATCCGGGGTTCAACTTTAATGTTTCCCAGGTTCTTCAGGATCAGTTCACCCTTTTTAATGATAGCAACATCATTATCATTCAGGTAAATCACGCTTTTGGTATACTCTACCAGTGGGGTTGCATCCGAGGCTACAAAGTATTCTCCGTTTCCTACTCCCACAACAAGCGGACTACTTTTACGGGCTGCGATGAGTTTGTCCGGCTCATCTTTACAGATAATAACCAATCCATAAGCACCAATTACCTTGGTAAGTGCAATACGAACAGCTTCCTCGGCAGTAAGATCTCCTTTGAGATAGATATATTCGATAAAATTTGCCAGTACTTCCGTGTCGGTATCGCTTTGAAAGGCAAATCCCTTATCGAGCAATTTTTTTTTAAGGGTTGAATAGTTCTCGATGATCCCGTTGTGTATAAGGGTGAAGTGTCCCTTGTGCGAGGTATGCGGATGTGCATTTACATCATTGGGTTCACCATGGGTTGCCCAGCGGGTATGGCCAATTCCGATTTCACCGTGCAGGTTCTGCTGAACGGCTAACTTCTCCAGGTCGGAGACTTTACCCTTACATTTAAGGGTTCTGGGTTCCCCGTCAAAAACTGAAATACCGGCGGAATCATATCCCCGGTATTCAAGACGCTTCAACCCATTCAGGAGAATGGGTGTTGCATCCCTGTCCCCAATGTAAGCTACAATTCCACACATATGGCAGTCAACTCATTTTTTTGGATAGAGCGAATAGGTTACTTTCAACTTAATATGCCGCCCGGCCGGGTCGTTAGGAATAATAACCCGTTCCCTCACTTCGGCAGTAATCCCCTCGTTAAACAGGTATAAATCAGATGCTCTTGTTGGGTCGAGCACAGACTTCTGAAAATGACTGGTTGCCAGGTACCGGTAGGCTTTTGCCGCTTTTGAATAATCGCCATAATAAGGATCCCAGGAAGTCTCCCTGATACCTGTGGAATGATCGCTGGGATAGGAATAGATACTATCCTTGGTATAGGTTACCACAGTCTTGGGTCTCCAAAGGAGACTGTCATAGGTTACTGTATCGGCAGGAACTTCAATCACAACCTTATGAAAAGCGATAGTGGAATCGGTACGCGCTCTCCAGGCATCCATCATCGGGAAACGAAGCCTGATCCCTATGCCGGCCATTCCCTGGAGGTACAGCATCGGATCATTGTAAGTAGTATCATTCAATTTACCAGAAAATGGAGCAGAGGAATAATCATGCTTGATTACATTAAATCTGACGGCAGGTCCGTTGCCATAATCATCGGTTACATAATAAACATTGGTATGGTTCAGTGTATCGTTTGTATTGTGGTAATGAAGTGCCATCCGGGAATAACTATCCTTGAGATCCAGTTCGAAAATACTTCCAAGCCCGGATGCCTTTTCTGCCTGAAGATAAAAACCCTTGAACTGGCTAAGAAAAACGCGTCGGTCAGCATAGTTTAGCGAATCACTGTTCATGGCAATAAGCGCATTACCCAGTGAACGACCCAGGTTAAAACTCAGCAGGGTATCATCAGGTGAAACAGTGATTTGGGCAATAAAGTCGGGGTTATACATCCCCGTTGCTTCTGTGGTAACCGGGTATCTGGTGCTATCATTAAGAGTCAGATTTGTAAGCCGGTACAGGGAAAATACCACCGGCTGCACAGTATCACCATAAATCCCCGTATATGGATACGGCTTTTTAGGAGTTAATATCCTGGCTCTTCTGAAACTTACCACAAGCGAGTCGGCTTCGGGGTTGGTGCCAAAATCCGGACTCAGCAAAAAGGGAACAAACTGAACAATAAGCGATGCCTCAGTGGTTCCGAAAACAGGATCGTTTAAATTTCCCACCAGACCAACGTTACGGAGGGGATAGACCTGCATGGTATCGAGTGAAAACAAACTTCCCAGCACACCGTCATATTCGATGTAGTGGATTTCAGGCTTTTCTCCGGGAGGAAGCAGGTCAATCCCTAAAAGAGAGGATTCGGTATTACAGGAAACGAGTGAGAGCGTTGAAAAGACAACAATCACAGAAAAGAACAGAGAATAATTTCTTCGCACAGCAGTGGGACTCCTTAGGGTTATTATTGGGTTACTTTATTCAGGGCTAAAACCTTATCATAAAAATCGGCATAGGCATCAACATATTCCTCTCCACCGATGAAGGGAAGAACGGGTTTCCCTTTAAGTGTTTTGAGTGATTCTGTTACCTTGGGATTCACAGATTCACTTCCGAGGATTACTCCATCCGAAATGCGCGATACCATTTTCATCAAATTAGGATAATCAGGCTTATCGAGCATGTCTACATCCTTTTCCTGTACTCCTTCCACCATGAGTTTTTTCCTGAATCCTTTATCTAACGGATTTTTGAACTCATCATTGTAGATCGAGTAAATTACTTTCGAATGCATGAAGATAGGATCATCGTGGTATGCCCTCTTGATATATAAGGGAATCAGGCTGGTGAACCAACCGTGACAGTGGATCAGATCGGGAGCCCAGCGCAGTTTTCGAACGGTTTCTATGACTCCGCGGGCAAAGAAAATGGCCCGCTCGTCATTGTCCGGGAATTCTTCGGATCCATCATCAACCAGAACCGATTTCCGTTGAAAATAATCCTCATTATCAATAAAATATACCTGCATGCGGGCACTTTGAATCGAGGCTACCTTGATAATGAGAGGATGGTCTGTGTCGTTGATAATCAGATTCATACCCGATAAACGAATCACCTCATGCAGTTGGTTCCTACGCTCATTGATCGATCCATAACGCGGCATAAAGGTCCGGATCTCTTTCCCCTTCTCCTGGATTTTCTGGGGTAGGTTCCGGGCGATAACGGACATTTCGGTTTCTGGAAGGTAGGGCGTTATTTCCTGTGAAACGAACAAAACCTTAATACTTTCCATTATCGATTTTTTTAACTCAGCAAAGGTACTAAAAATTATTGAACTATGTTCCAAATCTTTACACTTGTAGGCACTTTCGGTAAAATAGCCCCCCCTGGTTCACCCGGTCCTGTCGCTGTTTGTTCAGGCCTCTTTGTATATTTGCAGGCTTAACTCTTATCAATCACCTCATGGAGGTTTATTCAACTGTTAACGAACTCCGGGAAAAACTCTCGAATGCCTTGGTTTCAGAGCAATCCATCGGTTTTGTTCCAACTATGGGAGCTCTGCATGAAGGGCACCTCTCCCTGCTGGAAAGGGCACGAAGGGAGAATGATATCTCCCTGGTGAGCATTTTTGTCAACCCTACCCAGTTTAACGATAAGGAGGATCTTGCAAGGTATCCGCGCACCCTGGGTCCTGACCTTGAGAAGCTTGAAAAAGCCGGCTGTAACCTGGTTTTTAACCCGTCGGTTGAAGAAATTTATCCTCCAGGGTACCATTTCAGTATCGACCTTGGCACTCTGGATACCGTTATGGAAGGGAAACAACGACCCGGGCATTTTGCAGGCGTAGCCAGCGTTGTGAACCGGCTTTTCCAGATAACCACCCCCACAAGAGCATATTTCGGTGAAAAAGACTACCAGCAACTCGCAGTAATTCATAAATTGGTGAAGGATAAAGCTATTCCTGTCCGGATTGTCCCCTGCCCGATTATCCGGGAACAGGACGGACTGGCAATGAGTTCTCGCAACATGCTGCTGGATAATAATTTACGGAAAAGTGCCCCCCGGATTTCGCAGGTGCTCTTTGCTGCAAAAAATATGAACCGCAGCCTGTCATTAAAGGAAACTGAAGAATGGGTGATCCGGGAAATTGATAAGGATCCCCTTCTTAAAACAGAATACTTTTGCATTGTTCATGCCATAACGCTTGAATCTTCAGCAAACTGGCTGCCGGCAGAAACCATGGTAGGCTGTGTGGCTGTAAAAGCAGGAAAGATAAGGCTCATCGACAATGTTAAATTTTTGGCCTAACTTTGCAGCATCATGACAATCGAAATACTTAAATCAAAAATCCACAAGGTTACCGTTACGGAAGCGAACCTGTACTACGTTGGAAGCATAACCATCGATGAAGATTTGATGGACGCAGCCAATATCATTGAAAATGAAAAGGTGCAGGTGGTTAACCTGAACAACGGGGCTCGCCTGGAAACCTATGTAATCCGCGGCGAAAGAGGTTCACATACCATTTGCCTGAACGGTCCTGCCGCACGTGCCGTGGTTGCAGGTGATATTGTGACCATCATGTCCTATGCCCGGATGGATTTCGCTGAAGCAAAAAAATTCAAACCGGTAGTGGTTTTCCCCGACACGGCCACCAACAAACTTTTGCCCTGAGGTTATTTGCCCATATCCGGCCGTTGTAATCACCCATTTCATACATTATAGACCTCGTGCACAAGGAACACTCGCATTTGTTTTGTACATTTGATTGTGTTATCCGGCAGAAAGGTTCATTTTTCATTTTCAATCCCTGTTATTATATCGGTTATCCCTGATAAATTACATTTACCATGGCAGCAATTAAACCCGAATCCATTCAGTCAAAAATCATCACCAGTCCGGAAGACCTTGCCCGAAAACTGCAAATCTGGAAATTTCTCGGTAAGAAATTAGTATTTACCAACGGATGCTTTGACTTGTTACACCGGGGTCATGTGGAATATCTAAGCCAGGCCTCCTTATTGGGAGATATGCTCATCATCGGGATGAATTCGGACAATTCCGTGAAACAAATCAAAGGAGAATCACGCCCTGTTCAGGATGAATATTCGCGGGCACTCATTCTCGCTTCACTGGGTTTCGTTGATCTGGTTGTGCCCTTCTCCGAAGAAACTCCTTATGCCCTGATCAGCCAGATTAAACCCGATGTTCTGGTGAAGGGAGGAGATTATGAAGTTACTGAGATTGTAGGGTATGACATTCTTAAATCATATGGAGGTAAGGTCCTCACCATCGAACTAACCCAGGGATTTTCCACCTCATCCATCCTGAAAAAGCTCAACCAACAGAAATAAGATATGGCCAAGACCCGCTCAGTCTTTTTCTGCCAGAATTGCGGAGCCGAATCACCCAAATGGATCGGGCGTTGTCCTGCCTGCAAGGAATGGAATACCTATGTGGAAGAAACCCTGAGTCCTGACAAGTCATCACGCCAGTCTTATTCCGAAAATCCGGGCCGCAACCAGCCAAAATCCATCTCCGAAATCAGGCTGGACGACAGTAAACGAATCAATACCCAAACCAATGAACTGGACAGGGTGCTTGGAGGTGGGCTGGTACCTGGCTCAGTAGTTCTACTGGGTGGTGAACCGGGCATTGGAAAATCCACTCTAGCCCTGCAACTGGGACTGGCCCTGAAAGAATTTACCGTACTCTATGTTACAGGTGAAGAAAGCCTTGAACAAATACGTCTGCGCGCCGAAAGAATTCACCTGAAAAACGAAAAGCTGCTTGTCCTGAGCGAAACATCCCTGGAAAATATTCTGGATCATCTTGTTAAGATAAAACCGGCAGTGGTCATTATCGACTCCATTCAGACCCTTTATACCGAGAGGATAGAGAGTACCCCCGGCAGTGTTTCGCAAATACGGGAATGTGCTGCATCCCTTCTCCGGTATGCAAAAGAAACAGGTACACCGGTACTCCTCATCGGGCATATCACCAAAGACGGCACCATCGCCGGGCCAAAAGTTCTGGAGCATATCGTGGACGTCGTATTACAGTTTGAAGGAGATACCCAGCATATTTACCGGCTGCTTCGTGCTGCCAAAAACCGCTTTGGTTCCACTTCCGAACTGGGAATATTTGAGATGCAGAATGAGGGACTCAGGGAAGTTCCAAACCCTTCCGAAATCCTTATGGGCCGTCATGAGGATAATCTGAGCGGCATTGCCGTTGCTGCCACTATCGAGGGCATGCGTCCATTCCTCATTGAAACACAGGCACTGGTTAGCACTGCAGCTTATGGAACCCCCCAGCGTTCGTCCACAGGTTTCGACATCAGAAGACTGCACATGCTGCTTGCCGTACTCGAAAAACGGGCCGGCTTCAAACTCATCGCCCGCGACGTATTCCTTAACATCGCCGGGGGATTTAAGGTTCTCGATCCTGCCACCGACCTGAGTGTAATCTGCTCTGTTCTTTCGTCCAGCGCTGACATTGCCATCCCCGGGACCTTCTGCTTCGCTGCCGAAGTAGGACTTTCGGGAGAGGTACGCCCGGTTAACCGTGTTGATCAGCGCATATCAGAAGCTGAAAAAATGGGCTTCACCAAAATCTTCATATCACGGTATGCGAAGTATTCTTCTAAAAATTCCAGGAAGATTGAAATCGTACCTCTTGCACGAGTCGACCAGGTTTTAGCCAGCCTGTTCGGCTGAACCCCTAAATTTAACAAGCCTTACAAAGGGAATAATTTAATCACGAGTTTACCAGAATATACACCCGGTTCGTTGAGTTCATTTTTCTCGTATCAACAACATGGACATCCATCATGGCTCCTGTGATCTGATCAAAGCCCATTTGATCATACCCGCACGCAGATACCACATCGAGAATCCCCCTGTGCCATCCGGACAAGTTTTCCATTTTACTACCGACAGCGGATTACTCTACGAAGTTCGCTTCGGTAGAAAAACAGACAACTATTTCGGACATGTGGTAAATTTCGGCGTAAAAAGTGATGAGTTCGACAATGAATACTCAACTACAAATAAAGGAGAACTGTTTATAATTATCCCAACTGTGATTGAAATCATATGCCGGTATCAACATCAGCATCCCAGAAATAATTACTACGAGTTCACAGGCGAATTCAAGGAGTCACACGAAAGTCAGGAATCCAGCATTCGCAGCAGGTTCTACCTGCGTATTGCAAAACGCTATATAAACAGTGAAATCTGGAGTACCGAACTTCACAATAATAAAGTGATTATCCGGAAAATTAATAATTAGGGGAAATAGCTATTGGATATTGGCTTTTGGCTTTTGGCAATGTTTAAACCCAGTACCATTTACTACTCACATCTTTTTATTCTTCCAACATCAATCATCACACCTCCATCCCTTCCCTTCGCTGAGCTCATTCCGGTTGATTCGAGAAATCGCCTGCGATCCATTCGGTGTATTTATATAACTCTTCCCTTCGTGTAATTTGCGTAATTAGCTTCGCTGATCTCCCTGCGGTCGGTTCGATGTTATCCACCATTTTCTTTTATAGATAACCGCTACGCGGCTTTAGGCCATTTTTCATGCTGTGGGATACAAACAGGCCGCTTCTACGCAGCTGTTTATCATTCGCGATATTTCCATTGCTGTTCCTCTTCAACCACCTTTGGGGCTGGATGGTTTTTTTCCGGATTCAAACATCCTCAATCACTCCCAACTCTCCACTCTCTACTCAATTATCTCCTCTCCACCGTCGGGCTCAGTCATGTCACCGCAATTCAGATCTACGCTAAAACCGGCAGGTCGTTCGAAGGTTCCCGGGACATAAGCAATCCGTGGATCTTCCATAATTCCCTTCATATAATAAGCCCAGATAGGCAAGGCCATGCTGGCGCCCTGTCCCATCGAGATCTTATCGAAATGAATGGAACGTTCTTCACCACCCACCCAAACTGCAGTTACCAGTTCAGGAGTAAACCCGCAGAACCAACCGTCGGATTGTTCCTGGGTGGTTCCGGTTTTGCCTCCAATCTCGTTTGTAAAATTGTACCGGTACCTCAACCTTGCTGCAGACCCGTATTTGGTAACCCCTTTGAGCATTTCCACCATCAGATAAGCAGTATTTTCATCGATCGCCTCCACCATTTGTGGTTTGAACTGGCTGATTATATTCCCGTTTTTATCCTCAATTCTGTAAATAAAATTCGGGGTAATGTAAACTCCCTTGTTGGGATAGGTTGCATAGGCACCTGTCATCTCATAAACAGAGATATCGCTTGTACCATAAACCATGGAAGGAACAGGATCGATCGGGCTTTTTACTCCCATTTTCCGCATGATCGCAATCACACTTTCCGGGTTGAATCTTTTTACCAGCCAGGCGGCAATGGTATTCACCGAATTTTCAAGGCCCCATTTGAGCGTCACCATTTTATTATCATACCTGGTCTTTCCGGAATTCCTGGGGGTGTAAATCGAGTCTCCCATTACAAATGAAACGGGGCTGTTCAGAACAGGTGTGCAGGGGGTAAGCCCTTCCATCATGGCCAATGTATAGAAGAATGGCTTGATGGTGGATCCAACCTGACGTTTTCCGCTCATTACATGATCATATTTGAAATGCCTGAAGTCGATTCCTCCTACATAAGCCTTTACATCACCGGTAACCGGATTGAGCGAAAGCAATCCTGCCTGCAGATAAAACTTATAAAAACGGATTGAATCCCAGGGAGTCATTACGGTATCCCTTTCGCCCTGCCAGGTAAAAACCTTCATGGCAACAGGGGTATGAAAAACTTTGTAAATCGAATCAGCAGATACTCCTGCCCGGCGTAAATCCCGGTAGCGATCTGTGCGAAGCATAGAAGAGGTCATTATGCTCTCTATTTCCTTTGTTGTCAGGTCACTTGAGAATGGTGCATACTTTCTTCCTTTTTTCTCCTCATTAAAAGCCTGCTGGAGGTATCCTCCCAGATGCTCTCTTACTGCAGCTTCGGCATGTTCCTGCATGCGGTAATCAATCGTGGTGTATATTTTTAAGCCATCACGGTACAAATCATAGGGTTCTCCATCCGGTTTTCTGTTCTTATTACACCAGCCATAAAGCGGATTATTTGCCCATTCGGTTGAATCAGCCTGGTAACTGGCATAATTCTTAAACTTATTCCTTTCAGGTGGCTTTGCGTTCATGGTACGCCTGACATACTCCCTGAAGTATGTTCCCAGCCCTTCATTGTGGCCTTCGATATTCAACTTTAGCACAAGCGGAAGATTGCTGATGGAGTCATACCGCTGTTCATCGAGAAAACCATACTTTCTCATTTGTGCCAGTACCACATTTCTTCGTACCAAAGCACGATCCGGATTGGCAATCGGGCTGTATCGTGTAGGGGCTTTGAGCATTCCTACAAGCATTGCTGCCTCCTCCAGTTTCAGGCTGTCCGGATCTGAACTGAAGAATATTTTGGAAGCCGACCGCAAACCAAAAGCCTGCTGACCAAAAGGCACTGTATTCAGGTACATCACCATGATTTCCCTTTTGGTGTAGTTCCGCTCCAACCTTACGGCAATTACCCATTCTTTAAATTTGGATTTTACCAGTGACCATTTTCGGGGAATAAACCAGGAATAGGTTGAAGTATCGCGTGGGAACAGGTTCTTGGCAAGTTGCTGAGTGATGGTGCTTCCACCCCCTCCTTCCCTGTCTCCCAGTAATATGGTACGAAAGAGCACCCGTGCCAATCCTCGCGGATCAATACCCGAATGACGCCTGAAGCGGATATCCTCGGTAGCCATCAATGCATTTTCAACATCGGGAGACAGTTCATCAAAATTGATGAAACTTCTGTTCTCATAATAAATCTTGCCCAGTATCTGCCCATCGGAGGTAATCACCTCAGAGGCCAGGTTGCTTTCAGGATTTTCGAGATCCCTGAAAGTGGGCATGAATCCCATGTGACCGGTGATGATCAGCGAAAAAATCAGGGTGAGGACCAAAAAGGGCAGGATGAAAAGCCCCCAGAAAATTAGCAGGTACTTCCGTTGCCTGCCATCAGAATCCTTCATATTTCAGCACTTTGCGGTAAAAATAGTAATTATTTGAATTATTATTTTGAACTTTGCGCCCGAATTGATCGTATTATTACAATTTGTTTTGAAGATTAACACCTTAATAATTTGGCCATGGTTGAGAACTTAGTCATTGTGGAATCACCCGCAAAAGCAAAAACGATCGAGAAGTTCCTCGGGAAGGACTTTCTTGTGAAGTCAAGCTTCGGGCATATCCGCGACCTTTCAAAGAAAAACCTTGGTATCAATCTGAAGAAACAATTCGAACCGGATTATATTGTTTCGGAGGATAAAAAGAAAATCGTTGCCGAACTGAAGAAATATGTGAAAGATTCCAATACAGTATGGCTTGCATCCGATGAGGACCGGGAGGGAGAGGCCATTGCCTGGCATCTCTCTGAAGTTCTTGGTCTCGATCGCAAGAAAACAAAGCGCATCGTATTTAATGAAATCACAAAGGAAGCTATTCTCAAGGCTATCAAAAATCCCAGATTTATAGACCAGAACCTGGTGAATGCACAGCAGGCCCGACGTATCCTGGATCGGTTGGTGGGCTTTGAACTATCACCCATTCTCTGGAAAAAAGTAAAACCATCCCTCTCGGCCGGGCGGGTTCAATCAGTGGCTGTGCGGCTCCTGGTGGAACGTGAACGGGAAGTAACGGCTTTTAAATCTACCTTCCAGTTCAGGGTGGTGGCTGTTTTCGAAGTTCCGGGAAAGGATGGCAAAAAATCCAGTTTCAAAGCCGAATTGCCCACCCGCTTTAATACCCTGAAAGAAACCCATGCATTCCTGGAAAAGTGTATGAATGCGGAATTTCAGATAACTGAAATAGTAACCAAACCTGCCAGGAAATCACCTGCCGCACCCTTTACTACCTCCACCCTCCAACAGGAAGCTTCCAGAAAACTGGGATATTCGGTAGCCCAAACCATGACACTTGCACAAAAATTGTACGAGGCAGGAAAGATCACCTATATGCGAACTGATTCGGTAAACCTCTCCGAATCGGCCATCTCCACAGCCAAACAGATGATCGTTTCCGAGTTTGGAGAGAAATATTCCAACCCGCGGCAATTCAAGACCAAGACTAAGGGCGCCCAGGAAGCACATGAAGCCATTCGTCCTACTTACCTGGACAAACCTTCCATACCCGGCTCCAACTCAGAAAAAAAATTATATGAGTTAATCTGGAAGAGAACGGTAGCCTCACAAATGAATGATGCTATCCTGGAAAAAACGGTGGCAACAATCAGTATATCCACCCATAAGGAAAATTTTGTTGCAACAGGAGAGGTGCTTAAATTTGACGGATTCCTTAAAGTATACATGGAATCATCGGATGAGGAAGGCGAAGAAAATGAGGAAGGACTGCTCCCCCCGCTTAAGGAAGGTCAAAAACCTGGACTCCGGATTATTACCGCCACGCAAAAGTTCAGCCATCATCCTGCTCGATACACTGAAGCCAGCCTGGTGAAAAAACTTGAAGAACTGGGCATTGGGCGTCCCTCTACCTATGCTCCTATTATATCTACCATCCAGCAACGGGGTTATGCGGTTAAGGAAGATCGCCCCGGCACAGAACGCAAATACACCATTCTTGCCCTGGAAGACAGGAAGATCACCGAAACCGTGAAGACCGAAAATGCAGGAGCTGAAAAAGCTAAGCTGTTCCCTACTGACATCGGGCTTATCGTGAATGATTTTCTCATGGATACCTTTAAAGATATCCTTGATTTCAACTTCACTGCTCTTGTAGAGAAAGAATTTGACCTCATCGCCGAGGGAAACCTTGAATGGCACCAGATGATCGATGAGTTTTACGGTCCCTTCCATGTTAAGGTGGAAGAAACTCTCAGCAGCAAGGAAAAAAACAGGGGTGAACGCATCCTGGGTACCGACCCCGAAAGCGGAAACCAGATATCGGTGAAGATCGGACGCTTCGGTCCTGTTGTCCAGATCGGTGATGCCAATGACGGGAAACCCCGTTTTGCAAGCCTGCTGAAGGGGCAAAGCATTGAAACCATTAACCTTGAAGAAGCCCTTGACCTCTTTAAGCTTCCCCGTACTGTTGGTCAGTTCGAAGAGTCTGAAATGGTCGTGGGAGTGGGTCGTTTCGGACCCTATGTACGCCACAAAAACCAGTTTTTCTCTTTGAAGAAAGACATCGATAACCCTCTTACCATCACTGCTCAGCGTGCCGTGGAACTCATACTGGAAAAGCGGGAAAAAGACAAAAACAAACTGATCAGGGCATTCTCCGAAAAGCCCGGCTTGCAGGTGTTGAATGGAAGATACGGACCTTATATTAATTATAACAAGGAAAATTATAAGATACCCCGCGGAAAGGAGCCGGCTTCTCTCAGCCTCGAGGATTGCCTGGCCATCATTGGTGAAAAAGATTCCGGTCCGGCAGCACTTAAACCTAAAAAAATGAAGGCCGCAGCCAAGGCGGGTAGTACGAAGCCATCCGTAAAAGCCAAAAAACCGGCCAAAAAAACTGCCAAAAAGCCCGCCGGGAAGAAAAAATGACCTCCAAATCCAAGCTGAATGGATCTCAATGATTATTTCGACCCGGTAAGCCTCGATAAACCGCTTATTGAAATTTACCCTCCGGAAGTACTTATTTCCAGGCAGATACAGGTTCACACACCCGACCAGCCTGTTAAATCACTGGACAACTTTTCCGTGGCTCTTCTGGGAGTTCCGGAAGACCGGAACGCAGCCAACAAGGGTTGTGCAGGTGCTCCCGACCACATCAGGGAAGCCTTTTACCAGTTGGTGCGTTTCCCCCGTAAGCTCCACATGGTTGATCTGGGTAACCTTAAAAAAGGGAATACAATCACTGATACCTATTTCGGACTTACTGACGTACTTACAGAGCTGCTGTCCAGAAAAATAACTCCTGTGATCCTGGGTGGTTCACAGGATCTTACCCTCGCTGCCTTCAGGGCTGTAAAGAAACAGTCAGTTCAGGTGAACCTGGTCGCGGTGGATGCACGACCTGACCTGATTACCGCGGGTGATGACCACACGCTGTCCTTTGGATACCTTAGAAATATAATCAGGGAGCGAGGGAAGAACCTGTTCAATATAACCTGCATCGGGCACCAGCAGTATTATACCGACCGGGCACTCACCGATTACCTCGAGAAGCACCGGTTCGATGCAGTCCGGCTGGGCCAGGCGCGTGAAAACCTCCGGGAACTGGAACCCATCATGCGCGACGCCAACCTGGTGAGTATGGATGTCAGTGCTGTTCGTTCGGCTGATGCTCCCGGGTATTTCATGCCCTCCCCCAACGGATTCTACGGCGAAGAAATCTGTCAATTAGCACGTTATGCCGGCTTAAGCGGTAATACCAGAATTTTCGGACTCTTTGAAATGAATCCGGTGCACGACAGGAATTCCCAGACAGCCATCCTCTATGCCCAGACGCTCTGGTACTTCCTGGAAGGCTTGTCCCAGAAAATCGTGGAAGACCCTCTCAAACGGAACAGAAATATCAAACAATATATGGTTCAAACCGGTGAACTGGACCATGAACTGGTTTTTTACCAGAGCCTGCTTACCAACCGCTGGTGGCTGGAAGTGCCTGTAAAAGATGCTGGTGATGAGCACTCAATGGTTCTGTCCTGTTCCCACGAAGATTATATCCAGGCTTGTAACCAGGTAATCACCGACCGTGTGTGGAGGATCTACCGTAAACTGATTTGAACCATACTGTTACTGCACGAAGAAGTTAGCAGGAGAATATTTCTTCCCGGGTTCTGCCTTTTCAACCTGAGCCAGGCTGCCCGGACTACCAGGCTTAACCGGGCTGGCCCGATCATCGCATTACCCGTATCAGTGAACTACAGGGGTTGTAAAGGATCACCCGGTCCGTATCTCCCTGTTTGTGCACTTATTAACATTTTCGTGTTAATAAATTTGCCTGAATACAATATTTTTACTTATTTTACTGTTTCATTGCTATTGCAAACACTAATAAAACCTGAAGAATCAACGTCAACCTATGACCCGGCCCCTGCTGACTCTTCTGTTTTCAGTACTTCTGACCTGCAGCCTTCGTGCCCAGCAGGATCCGGTCTATAGCCAGCACATGTACAACCAGATGGCCATCAACCCTGCCTATGCCGGGATCAATGACCTGGTTTGCCTGGTGGGAGATATTCGCAGTATGTGGACGGGAATAGATGGCGGACCTGTAACCAAAGCATTTCATGGAAATGCCCCGATAAAGCCTTTTGGTATTCCCAGCGGCATTGGCCTGGTCTTGAATATGGATAACGCAGGGTTTCAGAATAATTTTTCAGCTAACCTGGCCTACTCCTATAAAATCTCTATACGAAACGGGAAACTTGGTATTGGCCTGGGCCTGGGCTTTGCTAATCAAAAATACGATAACCTGAACTGGTTGGCGCCCGATGGGTCTACCGGAGGAACCGATATAGTGCCACAGGAAAAAGAACATGCCGCAGGCTTCGACCTGAATCTGGGGACCTATTACAAAACCGAAAACCTTTACATGGGTTTTTCCGTAAACCACCTGGTGGGTACCCGGCTGGATTTTGGAAATGCTGTGTACCAGCCCCAACGATCCTATAATATCCTGGCCGGCTACCGCATGCAACTCTCCAACCCCGAATTTGAAATTCAGCCCTCTGCCTATCTTACCTCCGACGGACGAAGTTCGCAGGCCACCCTGAACACCAACCTGGAATACAATAAAAAGATCTGGGGTGGCGTTTCTTACCGGCTGGGGGATGCCTTCATTGGAATGCTGGGAATGGAGATATTTAACGGTGTAAGAGTTTGTTATTCCTACGATTTTACAACCAGTGACTTACGTAAAAGCGCACAGGCTTCGCATGAACTTACTCTGGCTTACTGTTTTAACCTGAAAGTTGACAAAACACCTCAACGATATAAAAGTGTAAGGTTTTTGTAAAAAATTATTATTTTTATGAACTTTTTGCCAACCATACGAAATAACCATATTTGCAATTCTTATAATCTCACATCATTATGAAAAGAGTACTTGGCCTGAGCATCATACTTGTGTTGATCAGCAGCTGCGGTGGCGTCAGCGATAATGGCGAGCTGGTCGGAGTGCCTGGTAGGGATAAGTATTTCGAGCCCGATCCCTTTGGCATGGTCTTCGTACCTCAGGGGAGCTATACCATGGGAAGGAGTGACCAGGACGTTGCCTGGGCACAAACCACAATGGCTAAAACAGTTACTGTGGAACCCTTCTGGATGGATGAAACCGAAATCACCAATAATGAATACCGCCAGTTTGTATTTTGGGTACGTGATTCCATCATGCGCCGGATGTTGTCCGAAACCATTGAGGATTACGCTGTTTCAGAAGACGAATTCGGAAATCCCATCGATCCTCCCACACTGAAATGGGAAACTGAGATCGATTTCCGTAGCGAAGATGTAAACAGTGTACTGCAGGATCTGTACCTCCCGCAGAATGAACGCTTTTTCGGTCGCAAGGAACTGGATACCCGCAAACTCATGTACGAGTATTACTGGATTGATCTCCAGCAGGCTGCCAATAAGTCAAATCGCTATAACTTTTCGGAAAAGAAATATTCCGGGCTGGTGCTAAACAACGAAGGACAACAGAATCCTGTTACCAGCCGCGCTGCCTTTGTATTCCGCGATGTTATCAATATCTACCCCGATACCCTCTGCTGGATCGCAGACTTCACCTATTCGTACAACGAACCGATGACCACCATGTATTTCTGGCATCCTTCCTATGATAACTACCCTGTTGTAGGTATCTCCTGGAAGCAGGCTACCGCTTTCTCCATCTGGAGAACACAGTACCTGAACAATTCCCTTGCCCGTGATGGCCGTCCCTTTGTTCAGGATTACAGACTCCCGGTTGAATCTGAATGGGAATATGCTTCCCGTGGCGGACTGGAGCAGTCGATGTACCCCTGGGGAGGTATGTACACCCGTAACAACATGGGTTGTTTCCTTGCTAACTTCAAACCCCTCCGTGGTAACTATTCTGACGACGGTGGTGTAACCTCCATGAAAGTTGGTTCCTTCGAACCCAACGAATTCGGATTGTATGACATGGCCGGAAATGTGGCAGAATGGACTGCCAACGCTTATGATGAATCGGCCTATGTGTTTACCCATGACCTTAACCCCGACTATAAATACAATGCCCGCCCGGATGATCCTCCTACCATGAAACGTAAGGTTATCCGCGGTGGTTCCTGGAAAGACATAGCTTATTACTTACAATGCGGTACCCGCGCCTATGAATACCAGGATTCTGCAAAATCTTACATTGGTTTCAGATGTGTAAGATCTTACCTCGGAAGTAATTAATATCAATTAACCTGAAAAACTCTACCCTATGGCTTTCAGCGTAACCGATATTGTCCAGTCAACAGGTTGGAAAAACTTTATGGCCAAACTCTATGGTTTGGGCGCATCTGTTGTAATCATTGGTGCTCTTTTCAAAATCCAGCACTGGCCAGGAGCAGGAATTATGATCACCCTCGGGTTGTCTACCGAGGCAGTCATCTTTTTCTTCTCAGCATTTGAGCCTCTCCATGAAGAACTGGACTGGACACTGGTTTACCCTGAATTGGCAGGTATGACCGATCCCGACGATATGGAAAACTACAAGGAAGCTCTGGCTGCAGGCCGCGCCGGATCAGTACTTGAGCGCTTTGACCAGATCGTCAGCCAGAGTTCGATCAGTGCTGAGGATTTTAACAAACTGAGCGACGGACTGCATAAGATCAACAACACTGCTTCTAAGATCCAGGATGTTACCGATGCCTCCCTGGCAGCAAACGAATATGTTTCTAATTTCAAGAATGCAGCTCAGGGGCTCAGCCAGATGACAGCCAATTATACAGCTAATACCCAGACACTGCAGGATTCAGTTGGGCTGTTGAGTAATTCATACCAACAAACCGCAGACCTGGTTGCAAAATCAGGCCAGGAGATCACCGAGCATATAAAAACCACGGGGAACGGCCTCGCCGGATCGTATGAAAAACTTACCCAGTCTATTACGGGCTATGCCGAGAATATCTCAACCGGCGGAAAAGGTTATGGTTCACAACTCGAATCACTGAATAAAAATCTCTCCGCACTGAATGCTGTTTATGAACTTCAGTTGAACGAAACCAACCAGCATATCAAAACAAACCAGGCTGTATATGGTGAAATGGGCTCCATGATGAAGAATCTGAAGGATTCTGTTGATGAAACCCGTAAGTACCGTGAGGAAATGGCTAAACTGAGTGAAAACATCGCTACCCTCAACAATATTTATGGCAATATGCTTTCTGCCATGAACGTTGTTAGCCGCAAGTAGGAATAACCCTTTTACCCTTCCAGTAAACTAAACTGAAACATGGGACACGGCAAAGAAACCCCCAGGCAAAAGATGATCGGGATGATGTATCTCGTTCTCACTGCCTTATTAGCCCTAAACGTTTCAAAAGACGTTCTTAATTCATTTGTCCTGGTTAATAATGGTCTTACCAAAACAAATGCCAACTACCAGCAGAAAAATGATGTAATATACGGGGAATTCGAGCGTGCTGCTGCTGAAAACGAGAAGAAAGCAGGACCCTGGCTGGCTAAAGCCCACGAAATACGTACAAAAGCCAATGCCCTTTTCGATCAGATGGAAGGACTTAAAAGGGAGATTATTGCCAAAGGTGATGGCGAAGATTCAAAGGCTCTTGTACATAAAAATTCAATCCTCGCAGATAGCATCAGTGCAAAAGACAATACCGACAAGCCTGCTGAAATAATGATCGGGGATAATAATGATGGTAAGGCCTTCGGCCTGAAAGCCAACATTAACGATTTCCGCGAACTATTGCTCGGAATGATTGGCGAAGATGGAGAATCGGTTAAAGGAGCAATTGAAAAAACCCTCGAAACGAACGACCCCCCGGCAGTTGAAGGGAAGAAGGAAGCCTGGGAAAATGAACATTTCGAACACCTGCCACTCATAGCAGTTGTAACCATCCTTTCTGGTCTTCAAAACAACGTCCGTAATGCCGAAACGGAAATCCTGAATTACCTCTACAGCCAGATCGATGCAGGTTCCTTTAAATTCAACAAACTGGAAGCTGTGGTAATCCCCAAATCGGATTATGTTATTAAAGGAAATACCTACGAAGCAAAAGTATTCATCGCCGCCTCCGATACCACCCAGGATCCTAAGATTCTTATAGGTAATTATAAGGAAATACCCGGGGAAGAAGGAAATGTGGATTACGAAATGGTAGGTGGTTACAATGAACTGCCTGTTGAAAAAGGGATCGGTGTGTATAAGGCAGGCGGGTCCTCCATAGGTCCGAAAAAATGGGGCGGACTTATCGTGCTCAAATCACCCAAGGGTGGGGCTGATATCAAGCGCCCGTTCAAATCGGAATACATGGTGGAAGAGCCCTCTATGACGGTGTCCCCAACCAAGATGAACGTATTCTATGTTGGTCTCGATAATGATGTGGAAATCTCTGTGTCAGGTGTTGCTGCTGATAAGGTAACCCCGAGCATCAGTAACGGTAAAATTTCCAAAGTATCCGGAAATAAATATATTGTCAATCCATTGAAACAGGGAAACTGCCTTGTAAGGGTAATTGCGGATATGGACGGCACCAAGAAGGATATGGGATTTAAAGAATTCCGTGTGAAATTGCTGCCTACTCCTATCGCAAAAGTTGCAGGGTCCAGAGGTGGCGGTGTTTTAAAGGCAAATCTCAATGCAGCAACTGGTATCGTTGCAGAAATGGAAAACTTTGAGTTTGCAGTTAATGCAAGAGTAACTTCCTTCAGGGTATCAGCCCGAATCGGAGGATCCGACCAGGAAGCCATTTGCAACGGAAACAAGTTCAGTGATGAAGTTAAAGCTATCATAGCCAAGGTTCAAAAGGGTGGTAAAATCTATTTTGAGGAGATAAAAGCCTCCTTACCTGACGGCTCGGTTCGTGATTTAGGAAGTGTTAATTTAAAAGTTAATTAAGATATGAAAAGGCTGCTCGTATTATTCCTTGGCGTTTCAATGATCCTGGCTGTTCCGGGAAAATTGAAAGCACAGGATCTGAAGAAGGAAGTATATGATAAAATCCATATACCGAATAAAAAGCCAATTCCTTATGTCTATTCACGCGAAGCAGACATGATGTGGACCAAAACTATCTGGCGTAAAGTGGACTTAAGGCAGAAAATGAATCTGCCCCTGTATTATCCGCTTAACCCGATCGGAACACGCATGAACCTGGTTAACCTGTTGTTTTATGGCATCGACTATGAAGGTCTGAAGATTTATGATGCAGGTGACCAGTATAATGAATTCAAACAGGAAACCACCAAGGAACAGGTGGATGCGAAACTGGGTGTGAAACAGGATAGTACCCTGCAGGATGACCCGGATAATCCGGGCAACCAGATTTATGTAAAACGCAACTTCACCCGTGATATGTTCCTGACTGATGTAAAACAGATCTGGGTAAAGGAAAAATGGTTTTTCGACAGAAACTATAGTACACTGCAGGTACGTATCGTTGGTCTTTGCCCTGTGCTCATCACCCCGCGTCTTGATGCAAGCGGACAACCGATGGATGAAATGAGACAGGTACAATTGTTTTGGGTATACTACCCTGAAGCAAGGAATCTGTTGTCGAGCCACGAAACGTTTAACAGGTTCAACGATGCCCAGGCTATATCTTTCGATGACCTGTTCATGCAGCGTCGCTTCGATTCCTTTATTTACCGCGAATCCAATGTCTATGATAACCGTCTGGTTTCTGAATATACTCAGGGCATTGAATCACTGCTTGAATCAGAAAAGATCAAGGAGTTCATCCGTACTACCGAACACGATCTCTGGGAATATTAAAAAATAACATATAAGAAAAGGCTGGCTCTGATGAACCAGCCTTTTTTTATTAAACAACATCAACCAATTCGATACCGGAGTTGGGTGCAGGCTATAAATACTGCTCGCCTCTCTTCATCTTCACTTCGTTAACAAACTGCCTGATGCTCTGCTCCTCACTCTTTCGGCAGACCAGCAGGATCCCGTCCGATTCAACTACAATATAATCCTTTAGTCCTTCAATCACTGCCAGCTTATCGTCGGGGATACGAATGATACAATCATCCAGTTCATATCCGAAAACTCCTTCTCCGCTAATGGCATTCCCTCTGCTGTCCTTCGTCTGGTGTTCATGCAGGGAGCCCCAGGTACCTATATCCGACCAGCCAAAATCTGAGCCCAGCACAAAAACATTGCCGGCCTTCTCCATAATACCATAGTCGATAGAGATGCTCTTACAATGAGGATATGCGTTGCTGATAAACTGGCTTTCTTCAGCAGTCCCGTATACAGGATCACCATCGGCAAACAGGCTGTAAATTTCCGGAAGGTGAACAGAAAATGCGCTCATGATACTTTCCAGGGACCAGAAGAATATTCCGGAATTCCAGAAAAATTCACCGCTCTCGACAAATACCCGGGCCAACTTGATATCCGGTTTTTCGGTAAATGTTTTTACCTTCCTGAAACCCGGAAAATCATTGACTATATCGGATTCACCATTTACCTGGATGTACCCATACCCTGTTTCAGGCCGGCTGGGTTTGATACCAATCGTTAGCAATGCCTTATTGGCATCTACAAAATCGAGCCCCGACTCCACTACACGAAGAAATTCCTCCTCCCGTATGATCAGGTGATCAGATGGGGCGACCACAATCCGTGCAGCCGGGTTCAATTTCCTTATGCGGAAGCTTGCATACGCAATACAGGGAGCGGTATTCCTGCGAAGCGGTTCCAGCAATACATTGGCAGGGTTTAATTCCGGAAGCTGCTCCGAAACAAGACTCTTATAATCCGAATTGGTAACAACAAAGATATTCTCCTCGGGGATTACCTGCCTGAACCGGTCAAAGGTCTGCCTGATAAAGGTCTTGCCTGTTCCAAGGATATCAAGAAATTGTTTTGGGTGGCTTTGACGACTTAAGGGCCAAAATCTGGACCCTACGCCTCCTGCCATAATAATGCAGAAATTATTCTTATTCATGTTAACCTACTGAAGGGGTAGAAATTATAGTCCTTTGGAAGCCTTTTGATGCCGGCCCAAAATTAAGATAAAGAATCCGGTCACAATCACCGGGAGAACCCATTTCGTCAAATTATTTGTACTTTTGAATCAAATTTGCTGCCATGAGGTTCTTCTATCATTTCGGAAGATACTGGATGTTTATCTCCAAGGTATTTGCTAAACCCGAAAAGCGAAGGCTTTATTATACACAGACTACCAGGGAAATTCAGAAGCTGGGCCTCGACTCAGTAGGGATTGTTATCCTGATCTCCGTATTCATGGGAGCTGTAATTACCCTTCAGACACGTTATAACCTGGAGAATCCCCTGATTCCGCTCTACCTCATCGGGCTCACTGCCCGTGATACCATGCTGCTCGAATTTTCCTCCACCATGGTTGGATTGATTCTTGCCGGCAAAGTTGGATCAAGCGTTGGTTCCGAAATAGGAACCATGCGGGTTACAGAGCAGATCGATGCCCTGGAGATAATGGGAGTGAATTCTGCCAGTTTCCTGGTTCTCCCAAAAGTGCTTGCCGCAATCTTTATCAATCCATTCCTTACTGCAATAAGTATGTTCGTGGGGATTTTCGGAGGTTACCTGGCCTGTGTATTTACCGGAGCTCTGCCTCCGGTAGACTATATTTACGGTGTACAATACTGGTTTATCCCATTCTACATCACCTATGCTTTTGTAAAAACCATTGTATTTGCCTTTATTATTACCACTGTTCCGGCCTACCACGGTTATTATGTAAAAGGTGGTTCACTGGAGGTTGGAGCAGCAAGTACCAAAGGTGTGGTTTACAGCAGTGTACTTATTTTGCTTACCAACCTTATTATTACACAGTTGATGCTTGCCAAATGATTGAACTCAGAAATGTCTCCAAATCGTTTGACGGAGTTCCTGTTATACAGGATTTCACCGTTACCTTCCTGCCCGGACAAACAAACCTGATAATAGGTACAAGCGGCTCAGGAAAAACGGTTCTGCTAAAATCAATCATTGGTCTTCATCCAGTCGATTCAGGAGAGATCCTGTTTGATAATCGTGAGTTTACAACCATGAATTTCAAACAAAAAAAACTTATCCGGCAGGAGTTCGGAATGCTTTTCCAGGGATCAGCACTTTTCGACTCCTCAACAGTGGAGGAGAATGTGCGCTTTCCCATGGATATGTTTACAGAATGGTCCGATAAGGAAAAAATGGATCGGGTAAATTTCTGCCTCGAACGTGTAAACATTATAGGCAAAAATCACCTTTACCCTGCAGAACTTAGTGGCGGGATGAAGAAGCGCGTTGCTATTGCCCGCGCCATTGCACTGAATCCTAAATATCTCTTTTGCGACGAACCCAATTCAGGTCTGGATCCGCAAACCGGTATTCTTATTGACGAACTGATCCATGAGATTACCAAGGAATTTAAAATGACCACCCTGGTGAATACCCATGATATGAATTCGGTAATGGAGATCGGGGAGAAAGTCGTTTTCATCCACAAAGGATTAAAATGCTGGGAAGGCTCCAATAAGGAAATTCTTCTCGCCAATAACCAGGAATTAAACGACTTTGTTTTCGCTACCAACCTGGCTAAGCAGATCAGGGAAACAATGACCTGATCCCGCGAAAACATCCTTTCTTGATATGCATCAATTCTGTTTCCCGGTAATGATATTTGCCGGGCATGAATCAGCAATTTCCCTTATTTCCTCGCTGTAATCCTGAATACTTGAAGCCCGGTCCTGATTGATTTGAATGTACTTAATTGCCGGGATCGCAAAAGCCTGAAGATTATTTTACCTCCTCATAATCAACATATTCCCCCTGGTTATCACGGAATTTCTTGTGACTACCCTGACCGGGATCGAGAGTAATTTTTCCTTCCCTTCGTTTATATTCCCTGAAAATCCGTTCCTTCTCCTTTGCCTGCCGCTTGCGTTCCTTCTCAATTGCACGCCTGTCCCCAAACAAAAGTCTGTCAACCACCTTGTACAGGTAGTATACAATGAGAAAATACAGTATACCTTTAAATATGATTCGTAGCATGTGAACAAAACATCCTGCAAAAATACACTAATCCCTCAAATATTAAACATTGCATCCGGAAGAGGTGCAAATCTTCCTGCTGACTTAGATACCGATGGAAAACGCTGGATTTAATCGACCAGGGGCAGATCCTTGTTGATCTTCTTTTGTTTATTGCAACCAAACACCAGGTTCATGCCGATGCGGGCGTTGAATCCTTTCATGTAGGCAGGAATTGGAATCCCCGAATCAATATCACGTGAAAAGGTAGTCGGGATATTATCAAAAACAAGGTACATATGAAAAGGTCCCGGTTTAAATGCCAATCCGAGGCCCAGATCATTCTGTTTGTTGTGCAACAAGGAATAACTCAGGGTG
Organism: Bacteroidales bacterium; assembly: GCA_046329925.1. Classification (GTDB taxonomy): domain Bacteria; phylum Bacteroidota; class Bacteroidia; order Bacteroidales; family JAAYUG01; genus JAXLTS01. The sequence goes on along the minus strand of JAXLTS010000001.1, from coordinate 63,220 downwards.
AAAGCAAGAGCTTTTCCGGCATTCATATTGGCAGATAAAATTAAATTATTATAAATCTTCTGCTTGAATACTTCGATATGCGCCAGTGCTCCGACGGAAATTCCTTTCGTAAGGTTAACATTGCCTCCCAGGAAGATATGCGTTGGCAGTGAAGTGACGTAGGATTCTTCAAGGTATTCAAAGGTAAAGGAGTTTTTAAGGGTATCCAGCAGGGCGTCTCCAAAGCCTGAGGTATCCTTTCCATTGATGTAGTCTGACATTTCGATCCCGCTGAACTCAAACCTGGCATCCTGCACCACATTGTAGGTGCTGTTTTTCCACCGGATGAATCCCAGGTCGAGTATGCTGGCCGACAGGCGCACCGCATCCAGTGGCTGATAGGTAACTCCCAGGTCAAGCGCCATCCCTACATTTGGATGAAAGAGGGCAACATCCAGAATATCCGATACAGATGGTTTTTCCTTTACCGAAATATTCTCAAAATCAAATTTTCCTGTACTGTCGCGTGGTATTTGAGTGAAGGGCAGGCTGGCATCTGCCCTTAGCTGTGAATTGAATTGCCAGGGTTGATCAAAGTCTGTATTTACGGTGATATCAGACCGGGTAGTTGAAAGGTTTGCCTGTCCGAACAACAACTTGGCCTTGCCGCCAATGGTAAGGTCTTCGGAAATTTTTCTTGAAAGGCCAAACGCCATTTCTGTATACGCAGCAGCATTCAACCCAAATCCACTCAGATCAAAATCATATGGATTCCCCTGCGGATCGAGAGCAAAATAAATGGGAAGATGAAAAAGATCTTTGGGATAGTTCAATCGCACAAATGCTTTCTCTGACAACTGAAAAGAAAAGTAATTATCCTTTGATCTCCAACCAAATGACAATATTCCTGTACTAACATCGGCAGAAATCGAATTAAGCGGGTCCAGCGCCTTTAGAAAAGCATTTTTATCAGCCCTGGGATGAAGGAAAGTAATAGTTGAATCAAGTTCCTTATCATAAAAAAGAATATTGCTGATACTGAGTGAACTGTTTGCTGCATTGGCCTGGAATGGTCCTAAACCCGGAATAGCAAAATAAAAATTACATGCCGGCTGAAATGCAGGATTCAACAGGTTTGCCTGCGGAACATTCTTCATGAAGTACATGGTATTGCTGTACTGGGCAATGCCGGTGCTATGGATGAAGAAGGTTAAAACAATGCAACCTGCAAGAGTTCTATATGTGTTTACTCTTTTCATTGATTACTTTCCGCCGGATGTTGTTTCTTCGTTAACTCTTAAGCGTGCTTTAACTGCCAGTTTAAAGTCCATTTTATAATCAGAATAGAATTTAACTTTCAGATCAGGATCGGTATTGAAATCAGTGGTTGTTATGGAAGCGCTAATTATTGCATATTTTGCATTTTCAATTCGTTTGACCTTAGCGGGACCAAGGGTTCCAAAGGTACTCCAGCTTGTTTTTCCTGTCTCCTGGTTAACCCTGAAGCCGGCATCCAGCTTTCCTGACCTTACCTGCGGCAGATAGGAGGGATCGTAAAGAATATCCAGCACATTATAATTCTCATCGGTAAACATTATCTGAATCCCAAGGTCCATGGGCAGGCCGTTCTCAACATCCAGTTTCACTACCAGGGTATCAATTATTGCAGGATTATCGAACATCTCCTTCAGGTCAAAATCCATGGTATCTTCCAGTGCAAAATTTCCGGCTCTGAGCCAAAGTGGCAGATTGACATTGAGATCCGCAATAAACTTACTGGTATCAATGATGAAATTCCCCGGGGCCTGCAAACTTGTATCGGTATAGGCATCCGCTGTAAATTTCAGCTTACCGGGCTCAGTTTTAATAACCTGATTAATCGGAGGAGATATATTATCAAATGTAACCACGGTTTCTTTGGTTACACCAAGTTCTTCAAGTGAAGGATACTGAATTGTAATTGGATTTTCATCAGGAGGAAAAGTGATATTCACATTTTGCCCTGTTCGTTCAGATTCAGTACTAACATTTGAAAGCTGAACAACAATCGGTACTCCGAATGAGTTCTGAATATTAATATCAAAGGAAGGCTCCGCAAATTCAATTTCTCCGCCAAGAGGGTTTTGAAACAGGTTCATCTGGATTTCACCCTGGTAATTCAAAAAACTCTTATACCCGATATTTCCATACAGGATATGGAAATCGAGGTCCAGAAAAGAAATATCCACCAGCACAGAATCACCACTTCTCAACGGATTCCCATCATTGAAAAGCTTAAGTTTGAAAAACAGGGGAACATATGTGGAATCATTCGAACGGGTAAGCTGGAGAGAGGTATTTGTAAGATCATAATCGATGGTATCGTGAAAATCACCCGTAGTGTTTCCTATCTGCATCTGTTGGAAATAGGGCCTTTTGTTTTTGAACATTTTCGGGGAGGAGATTTCCAGGATACCTGTATTTAAGAAGGAGGAACTTATATCGTATCGAAGAATACCGCTGTTCATCACCAGGCTGTCAATTTCTTCGTCCTGGTTGAGGGTAAAGCCGTAGTTTTTGGATTTCTTCACCACAACGCTGTCAATAATTTCGGGAAGACTGATTTCGGACCGTACAAAAAACTGATCGAATTTCTGGTCAGGGATTTCAATGATATCGGAGGCTCTGTATGAAAGCAACTGGGCATCGTAAACGATCATCAGCAGTCCCGTGAGAGAGTCCTCTTTAACAAAATTAGCCGAGTCAAAGCGGTTGAGAAGGTCACTGATGGTCAGGCTGCCGTACCCGACCGGGATGGCAAATCCCGGTGTAATTTCAAAACGGTCGGAAACCTTACTTAAATCCAGATCGTCTTTGAAGCAGGAACTGAGGGTCAAGCTCAAAAAAACAGTCACTAACAAAAGAGAGGAGCCGAAACGAGGTTTCCTGTCCATGGGTTTGAGTTTCTGCGAACGGGTTTATTCTACGATAAAGTTATACAAAAAGTTAAGATTTCCGCCTGTGAGAAGGTTAAATTTACCTTCTCCGGGACTAAGTACCGTAATGGTGGGAGGTGAGGCGGCTTCCAGGGGAAACCCAGGTACCGTTTTACCATTCATATGGTAGAGCCATACCAGCTTTTCCCCGGGTGAGAAGGCACTTATGGCCAGGTTACCTGCGGGCAACCGCACAAGGCTGCTGTTGTCAGGTCTGGACGAGGGGATTGGAAAAGTCTCCATTCGTCCGCTGGAGAAAACAAACAGGCTGTCGTCCATCAACATAATCATTTTATTCCTGCCGCTATTATCCGTATCCGCATAATAAAATCTCTTCCAGGAATGCCCGGATGGCTCTTTTAATTGTTCCACCTTCCCGTTCAGGGAAAGAGCAAACAACTCACCACCGGTGCTCAACCCGAGGATGCGATCTCCCCTGGGTTTGCTTTCCAGAAAAAGTGGATTATCACCAATGGCCAGGGGCTCACTCAACCGGATACGCTCCTCTCCTTTCCTGTTCCAAATCTGTAAGAATCCCCCGGCATTAAATACGATATAATCAAGGCTACCCGACCTGAAAAACTGAACCTGGCCACGTACGGGGCCTTTGAGTCTCCGGTTGACCCACCCTTTAACTGGTTTCCCGTTTTTTTCAAGACACCAGAGTTTATTATCATCCCCTCCCAGGTATAGCCGGTAATCCAGCTTTTTTTCAAAATCGGCTACGGAAAGGGGAGAAACTGCGGTAAAAGGCAGTCTCACAGGAAATCCTTCCACCTCTTTCCCATTGCGATCAACCAGGTGCAGTTCCCTGCTGGTGGCAAAGAGATACTGCAATTTCCGGTTATTAAAATAATCCACTTGTGTAATATCACCGAGAATCTGTTCCTTCAGTGAATATGTCCAAAGAATCAGGCCGTTGTTGCTGATCATATACAGGGAATTCCCTGCGTTCTGGATGAGTATTTCTTTCCGGCCTGTACTGGCATTCTCTGTAATCCAGGGAGGGCGTATTATAGCCGAATCCAGCTTCACCTTCCATCCCGTTTGAACACTATGCTGAACTTCCTTTTTTGCAGATCTGATCACTGCATTTCCAAATAAAAGTCCGTTGTTCCTGCTGAACTGAAGGGCTATGGCATTAAAGGGCCCCTGGAAGAATCCCTGCAAAAGACCAGGTTGTGAGGAACTAAAAACATCCTTTAGCAGACCAGGATTTTTGGCAGGATTGTAATATGCATAAAAATTGGCAATGGAATCAAGACTTTCTTCGAACTGGTTGTATTCAACTTCATAATATAGCGTTCGCTGCATCACGTAATCGCTTGCAAGGGCTGCGATTCCCTCGGGGGAGTTGCCAAATACAAGCACATCTCCGATTACTGAAAAATATTTATTTTCACTCTTTCCATAAAGTTGGCCAAACAGAATTTTTGTCAGATAGGGCACAGGCATCTTATAAATTCTGAAAACAGTACCATCTTCGGTCCGTATAGTCCGGAAAAGATTATTAGGAGGCTCCGGTTGCCCGGTTTTTCCCAATCCTGCCAGTGCCTGTTCTGCCAGCCGGGAATCCCTCACCCGGATCATCTGAAAATGATTTCCATCGTTGGTAAGGGTTGTATCGGCAGTAATACAGATTGCAAGTTGGTTTCCACAAAAGGCGATGAACAATTCCTCCAGGTCTTTGCCATATTCTTTTTTTAGCCCGTTCAGCACATTTCTCCTGGCCTTTTGCTGATCGGGCTTCAGCGCCACTTGCTCATAATCCCTGAGGAACAAGCCAGGATTCTCCAGGGTGGATATGCAAAAAGCAACAGTATTCCCAGGCATGGTGCGGATCACATCAAATCCCTGTGGTTCCTGGTGCAGGAAGATATTCTGGTATGACGGACCGGAATCACGCGGAGCTGTGAATCCTCCCAGCATGATCATTCCTGGCCGGAGAAAGAGGTCGGCCTCAGTCCAGGAGGCAAAATCCTTTAAGCCCTGCACCCATGGGAGAAAGTTTCTGTCCGTCATTTTTGCCAGGAGTCCGGGCAGATAGGTATAATTGATGTACAGGTTCAATCCTTTTCTGCCGGCAGTTCTCTGTACCGCAGAAAGGCCCTGCCTGTCATTCAGCCCGGCTTTCTGCTGCAGATGCTGTACGGCATCCTCCAGCAATACCGGTGATTTGCTGCACAGGAGAATCCGGTCGTACACTGCCAGAGCAAAGGTTTCCTTCCCATCCCGGCTGCTGATATCGGCCACGGTGGCTCCCGGAATTCTGCGTTCACTTATAACATAGTTTTTTTGGAGAAAGGTTTCCAGAAAGTGCAGACTTCGCATGCCCTGGGCCTCTTCTTTCAATCCGGCGAGTAAAAGCACAGAAGATCCCCCTGCACCGGTACTGTGGAAAGAAAAAAATACCGGTTGCCGGGTAACAGAATCCAGGGCCCTCGAAATGGGTTCATGCAGACTCATAACCCCGGCCGGTAGGCCTGAGAAAAGCGCGGGTGCGAGTAGTGCATTTAGCAGTGAATCCTGGATTATTTCTGACTGAAGCAGTGCAGGATCATGGATCACTGCAACCAGGGCAGCGTTGGCAGGAACAGCCTCCCAGGGATCGCTCACTCCATGACCCGAGCGTTTCCGGATGGCCAGATAACCTGCGACAATGAGCAGCAGAACTATCAGAATCAGTATAAATGGAAGGTATTTTCGAATCATGCCTCAAATATAATGCGAACCATGGTTGCTTCAGGAATGAGCAGTTGAAAGTTATTATCATCCAGACTGAAAGTTATCATTTGATTAATCAAACTCATATATTATCTTTAATTAAGAATTTCCATCCATCCTGCAAAACCATCCCTGCATGAAAGCAAAGCACCCTCATTCACTCCCGTTCAGGGCATCTCCAGGCTTCCTTTTGCTCATTCTCTGCTTCAGTTTTGTTGTTACATGCTCTGCCCAGTCACTTCTCCAGGAAGGGAAAATCTGGAGCAACCTGGAATATGGCACTGAAGGTCCCGAACAACAGAGCTATCATTCTTATTACCTCAGGGTGGAAGGGGATACCACAATCCAGTCCCTTAGCTATCATAAACTGTACAGGTCAGATGACGCATCTCATGCTGACTGGACAGCCTATGGGTTCATGCGGGAAGACTCCTCCGGGAAGGTATATGCCCTCCAGGTGCCACTGGTCGATGGCTCCGGATCAGGTGAGACACTATTATATGATTTTGGATTGGAAAAAGGGGATAGTATTGAAGTCCAACCGGGAATTTACCTGAAAATCGATTCCATTAAACTTGTGAACTATCCGGGTGGATCCTTAAAAACCCTCTTTTTGCAGGGAGGATTTCGGTGGATCGAAGGAATCGGGAGCACTGAAGGTCTGTTACAAGGTATTCCGGAAATGGTAATGGTGGGGAAATACAGGTACTTGGTCTGCTGTTCTTTGGATGATGTGGTTCTTTTCAAGAATGCAAATTTTGAGGAATGCTATGTGAAGCACATCTTCTTTGTTCCCTTTGATTTTGAACACGGGGAATGGTATTGTTCCTATTTTAAAAAAGGCGGTTACTTTTTAAAACAGTATAATACCTATTATAGCAATGAACTGGTAAAATTGTTTTGTGAAGGAGACACCCTTGTAAAAGGAATAAAAAATCACAAACTTTTCTTCAAAGGATATGCAGAATCCCAGGTATTGCCCAAAACGCCAATTGCAGGATACTGGGGGTATATCCGTAATGATACGGTAAATGGAAGGGTTATTTTCAATGATAATATCCTGTATGATTTTTCCCTTGAAATCGGAGATTCAATCCTAATAACCGATGGATTCGATTACCTTGTCTCAATGGATACCATAATCATGTGCAACCAGGTAAGGTACCGGTACAATTATTTTAATTATGGTTTGCCCATCAGCCGTTCCATTATCCAGGGGATAGGTTCTGAAAACGGACTATTTGATATAACATTGGGAATTCAGCATTCCAGGCTGCTTTGTTACCAAGAGGTTGGAAACGAAAGCTGCGATACCTGCGGGAGTATTCTCTCTGTTTCAAACCCGGTCCGGGAAAATGTAAAACTGTATCCAAACCCGGTCAATCAATACTCTGTGCTCGAATTCCCCAATCCATTTCCGGAAGTGAATTTCAGGCTGTTTGATTCCGGAGGAAGACTGATATGGAGCAAAAACAAGGTAAGCGGCTCATTCATCGCGATAGGTGAACTGAAACTTGAATCCGGAATTTACTTTTACCTGTTACAATCTGCATTTACCAATTATTCTGGGAAATTTATTGTTCCATGAGCATTGTTGTTACCCACATATTACATCCAATGAAGAAACCTCTCCTCATTCTGGTCCTGGTCCATTGTATTACTTTGTATGGTCAAAGCTACCACCCATTTCCCTTAACAAATGCCAGCTGGAATATTTACCTGCTATCCTCCTGCAGCGAAGACATGCCTCCCATGCCCTCCCTGATGCGTTTTACCCTGCGAGGAGATACCATTCTGAATGATAAGACCTATCATAACCTGTTCTCCGAGAAAGGAGATACCGCCAGTCCTGAAATTACATTCTGGGGCGGAATCCGTGAGGAGGGTAAAAAAGTATATTATACGGGGCCCGGTTACCTTGGGGATTATTCTTATGGGGTAGAGTTTTTATTATATGATTTTTCCCTTCAGGCCGGAGATACCATCGAACATTTGCCCGGAAATGAATATATGACTTCCGTGATTTTGTCGGTAGATTCTGTTCTGATCTGCAATGAATATCGCAAGCGTTTTTTTGTTGAAAGTCGCCCGTATTTCCATAATCCCGATGAAATTATCGAAGGAATCGGGAGTGTGCGAAATGGATTGCTGGGAGGCATTTCCAGTATTCCCACTTGTGGGTATCATTACTGGGAACAGGTTTGTTTCAGTGAAAACGGGGAGGTTGTGTACCTCAATCCTGAATTTGAGGATTGCTATTCCTATGAAAAGATAACTCCTCCGGTACCGTACCAAAGCATGTTTCCAACGGATACGACGAGGTGGAATGTTTATGAATGTGTTGCCGATGCAGGTGGTACCATTGCATACTACTCTCTCTCGGATACTATAATGAATGACTTATTGTATCATAAAATATTTAGGAGCCCATTATATTCAAGTGAGCAGAATCCTTTCACATCAAAAAGCATCCTGGGTTATATCCGGGAAGAACCTCTGACAGGAAAAACTTGGTTTTCAGCCGATGGCAAGGGAGACCAAGATGAGATCCTGATAATGGATCTGAATCTTAAACAAGGAGAATCATTTGTACAAGTCTGGCCATATGACGGCCATGAGCCAGACTCATTGGTTGTCGATTCTATTTATTATTCCGATGTTCGCAAAGTGATCCGGTTCAGGAATTTTCGAGGGATGTGTCTGCATGGGGCACTTGTTTTTTTTGTTGAAGGAGTGGGGCCAACATATGGATTTCCAGATATTTATTTACCGTATTCAAATTATGGAATCTCATTGCTATGCAAATATGATGACAGTAAGCACGCTTATTCTCCTGAAGATTGGCCATTCGATTGTTATATGCCCGGTGGTGGTGGTATAAATAATTCAACCATGGATGATTTGATAAATATATATCCTAATCCTTCATCAGAAGAAATTCAAATATCAAAAACACGCCCATTTTCTAATGAAACCATTCTAATTATATACAATGCTCATGGTCAGAAATTGTTAACAAAGGAATTTTCATCGGAAAAAGAAATATTGCAAATTAACAAACCAGGATTGTATTTTGTAACAATCATGAATGGTACCCGGGTGGTATCAAAAAAAATTATGATAACCGGCCATTAATTCCTGATTACAACATATCCCCTACAGGGAATGGGGCATTCACGTAACATTGGGGCTACAGGAATGGAACCGCTACGCGGTAGATGGATGAACCATTAGATGGGATGATTATGAATACACCAGGCTGGAATGGAACTGCTATGCGGTAGATGGAGGGTGCATGGGATGGTCTGATTTTACATATCCCCTACAGGGAAATGGGCATTCGCACGGCATGGGGGCTACAGGAATGGAACCGCTACGCGGTAGATGGATGATCCATAAAATTGTCTGATAATTAATACACCAGCAGGAATGGAACTGATGTAGGTTAATTGGACGGTGCATTAGATGGTCTGATTTTATATATCCCCTACAGGGAAACGGGCATTCGCGTGGAATGAAGGCTACAGGAATTGAACCGCTACGCGGTAATTGGAGGATGCTGGTAATTGGATAATGCTTTAGATGGTCTGATTTTACATATCCCATACAGGGAAATGGGCATTCGTGTGGAATGGGGGCTACAGGAATGGAACCGCTACGCGGTAATTGGATGATACATTAGATGGCCTGATATTGAATACACCACGCAGGAATGGAACCGCTACGCGTTAATTGGATGATCCATTGAATTGTATGATATTGGATACATTTCGCCTAAACCCGCCAAAAAGCCTTTGCCTGTAGGGCATAGGCTTTTGTAGCCCGTTATTTGGAAGATGACCTATATACTCTGTAGGAGTTATGCAATATCATCAAACGAAAAAAGGAATCGTTCATCGTGATCGATTTCATATTTTCTTAAGTATTGAACATATTCCTCTTTGAATGTTTGTTTGGCGTGATGCATTTCCTGATTTTAAATGTAATTCACAACCCTTTCCAAATGGGATCGACTATAGCTGAATGCTCCATACCCAGACTGCCATGTAAATCGGTCCCTGGTTAGTTTTTCTTTGTTAATATAAAGGGATGAACTTCTTTTTAGATCATGAACCGTATCTGAAATGGAAATGTTAGGATTGAGTCCAAAAAAAATATGAACATGGCTTGAAACACCATTTACAATTATTGTTTTGTGATTTTGTGAATTTAAAATCCCTCCCATATATCTGAAAACTTCTTCTCTAATTTCTTTGGTAATCAATGATTGCCTTTTATAAACGGCAAATACAATTTGGATATAAATCTGTGTAAATGTTCCTGGTCTCATAGCAGTTATTTTTTGGATTAACACTTTTTATATTAATACCAGAAACCTTAATTTCTCGGTTTGTAAAATGAAAAAAAATATATTTTCCGCAGGAATTTAATCATTACGTGGCAATTGGAGGGCTACAGGAATGAAACCGCTACGTGGTAATTGGAGGATGCTGGTAATTGGATAATGTATTAGATGGTCTGGTAATGAATACCCCACGCAGGAATGAAACCGCTAAACGGTAATTGGAGGATGCTGGTAATTGGATAATGTATTAAATGGTCTGGTAATGAATACCCCACGCAGGAATGAAACCACTAAACGGTAATTGGATGATACAGGTAATTGGATAATGAATTAGAGGGTCTGATTATGCATACACCAAGTAGGAATGGAATCGCTGCGTTGTAATTGGATGATCCATTGGAGGGTCTGATATTGTATACCCTATGAACGATTGGTTCCACTAAATGAAAATGATAATGTTGGTGAGGTTAATAAACCTTGAACCCGCCTGCCCGACTCAGTTTTAGGACGGAGAACACCAAACACGGAACCCGGAACTCTGAACCCGGAACAATCTATCACCCTTCTGTCAGATTCAGCATCTTCAGGGTGGCGGTAATGGCTGCCACGGTCTGATCGGGGTCCAGGCCACGGGTTTTGAATTCCTTTTTCCCATCATCCCAGGTGATCAGTGATTCCACGAGGGCATCGGTTTTACCCCCGGGAGGAATGGATACCGTATAATCCACCAGGCGCGGGATGGGCTTTTTCAACTCGGTATAGATTCTCTTCACAGCATTCATGAAGGCATCGTACTGGCCGTCACCGGAAGCTGTTTCTTCATATACCTTTCCCAAAATTTCGAGGCTCACGGTAGCTACCGACTTGAGACCCTTTGCCACATTGAGTGAATAATTCACCACGCGGATCTTCTGTTGTATCACCTCGCTGTTGAGCACATCGGCAATGATGTAGGGCAGATCTTCACGTGTTACTGTTTCTTTCTTATCACCCAACTCGATCACCTTCTGCGTTACCAGTTTCATCTCGTCCGCACTGAGATCCACTCCCAGTTCCTCGAGATTTTTCAGGATATTGGCTTTCCCGGCTGTTTTGCCCAGGGCGTATTGTCGCACCCGGCCGAAGCGTTCCGGCATCAGATCGTTAAAATACAGTTTGTCTTTATTGTCACCATCGGCATGTACCCCGCAGGTCTGTGTAAATACATTCTCCCCAATAACGGGTTTATTATGCGGAATACGAATACCGCTGAATGTCTCAACCATTCTGCTTACCTGGTATATCATCCCCTCCTGCACAGACAACTCAGCCTTGAGGTGGTCCCTGAGAACCGCTACCACACTGGTAAGGGGAACATTTCCTGCCCTTTCGCCCAGACCATTTACCGTGGTATGTACTCCTGCCACACCGGCATTAACCGAGGCAAGTACATTCCCCGTTGCCAGGTCATAATCATTATGTGCATGAAAATCAAAATGCAATCCCGGATAACGATCCAGCATGAGCTTACAATACTCCGCCGTTTCATCCGGATTCAAAATTCCAAGCGTATCGGGGAGCATGTACCTTTTTATAGGCTCATTCTTAAGATTATCCATCAGGAAATATACATAGTCCCTCGAATTCTTCATGCCATTCGACCAATCCTCGAGGTATACATTAATGAGCATCTTCTTCTCAGTGGCATAGGCTATGCTCTTCCGGATATCGGCCAGGTGTTGTTCCGGGGTTTTTCGCAATTGTCCCTGCACATGATTCAGTGAACCCTTGGTTAGCAGGTTAATTACCCTCCCGCCAGCTTTCAATATCCAATCAATGGATGCCGTTCCGTCAATAAAACCAAGAACTTCAACCCTGTCGAGGTATCCTTTTTTGCAGGCCCATGAAAAAATACGCTCTGCAGACCGGTATTCCCCCTCCGATACCTTTGCGGAAGCAATCTCGATCCGGTCTACTTTTACTTCGTCCAGCAACATCCTGGCAATGGTTAGCTTTTCCGTTTCCAGGAATGCTACCCCGGATGTCTGTTCCCCGTCTCGCAGGGTTGTATCCATTATTTCTATCTTGCGACCCATAAGAATGCTCTGTTTAGTCGATGATTGGCCTAATCTGCAATATTAACAATAAAGAGCTTATCCTTGTTGCTAAATTATGTTTTTCAGCATATTATTTATGTTATGTACTATGATTTACAATTATTTAGCCGCTAAACACCAATAAGGATTGCATCACCAGGTGAAGGGCGTGTCAAAAAGATGTATTTACCGGCAGTATTTGCCTGTTCACCGATTTTCATTTTCCCAGTTGGATCTGCCGGGGTACTTTTGATGCGAAAAGAAGTGCTGAATGATCCTTCCGAATAAGGCAGGGGCAGAAATGCATGAAAACAGAAACACTACATTTACCTGAACAACACAACATCATTAAATTATAGTTATATGAAAACTTTTGACGAAAGACACAATGAGCGGATCCAGCGGAGATTGGAGCGTATGCATAAACCCGGCTTCGGTCGTATGGCACTAGGTGTTCTGTTACTTGGATTCGGAGCCCTTATCCTTGTACGAAGCCTGGGAATTATGTCTGCCGAGATGGAAAATATCATTTTCTCCTGGCAGATGTTTCTGATTGCCATAGGTGTCCTGTTCATCAGTAAACCTGATGGTCGTATCTCCGGAACAGTACTGATTCTGGTGGGCGGGTTCTTTATGCTGAATGAATTTGCAGATCTTCCGTTCAATGCCAAACAACTTTTCTGGGCAAGCCTGTTTATCCTCATCGGGATCATGATATTGTTCCGTGGTTCCTGGCATCCGTTTCATTTCCATGAACGACACCAGTTTGAAGAAGGGTCACTTGATTTCATCGATGAGATGAATGTATTTGGCGGGAGTGAAAAGAGAATTATCACCAAAAATTTCAAAGGCGGGAAGATTACAAATATCTTTGGCGGGAGTACCCTCGACTTCTCTGAAGCCTCCCTGGCCGAAGGACAGAATGTACTGGATGTTGTTTCCATCTTCGGTGGATTCAAATTTATCATTCCGCATGACTGGACCATAAAACTGGAGGTAACATCCATCATGGGTGGAGTATCCGATAAACGTACTCATGTGAATGAAAGTCCGAATCCTGACAAAATGCTTATTATTCGGGGTTCAGCCATTTTCGGCGGGGGTGAGATCAAAAATTACTAAGCAGGAAGGTACATTCCCATGCTCGACCACCCTTTTTTACTCTCCGGCCGAAACAGGCTCATCTACGCACTTATCTGGCTACTGGTAACCTTTGTCTGGACAGCCACTGTACTGGGTTACTATAACATCCCCCTTTTGCTGGCCTTCACGGATGCACTCATTTCCAACACCCTGTACGCCCTTCTGGGAATCGGCTTGTATAATGCAGTACGATACAGCAACCTGGAGAAAAAGAAAACCGTCACCATAATGCTTTTTCATCTGGGCGGGCTGTCCTTCACCCTGATCATCTGGTTCGGAATAGGTTTCAGTTTGCTTAAAGTGGTCGATTATTCCCAATGGAACTACAGTGAATATTTTAACCAGAGCTTACCCTGGAGGGCTGGCATCGGGGTATTTTACTACAGCATCATCATCCTGCTGTATTACCTCATCATCTATTATCAGAATTTCAAACTTACCGTAATCCGTGAAGCAGACCTTAAATCGGCCATGAAGGAGGCAGAATTGAGCATGCTGCGTTCGCAGATCAATCCTCATTTTTTATTCAACAGTTTGAATTCCGTTAGCTCTCTTACCATCACTGATCCAGCCAAAGCACAGGATATGATCATTAAACTATCTGAGTTCCTGCGCTACTCGATGGGTGAGAGCGAACGACAAATGGTAAGCCTGAAAGCCGAACTGGATTATATCCGGTTGTACCTGGAAATTGAAAAGGTCCGGTTCGGGTCGAAACTGGTATATGAATGGGATGTATGTGATGCCTGCCTGCAAGCAGTACTTCCCAACATGATCCTCCAACCTGTATTCGAAAATGCAGTAAAGCATGGAGTATATGAAAGTACCGGGGAGGTGGTTATCAGGACCTTCTGCGAATCGGTCGGCCAATCCATTTATATCACAATCACCAATAGCTACGAGAAAGATGCCGTACCGAAAAAGGGGAAAGGGATGGGTCTTAAAAATATTGCCGGAAGGCTGAGGTTGATTTATCAGCGTGATGACCTGATGACCCGGGAGAAGAAAGATGGTCTTTTCATCGTCAGGATTGAAATACCCCAGAACCGGGAATACACCGAAAAACTTAAGAAATAAAATACTTTTTATGGGAACACCTGTAAAGATAATGATCATCGAAGATGAAGAACCTGCCCGCAACCTGGTGAAACATTACCTGCAGGGACAGGAAAATATTGAACTTGTGGGAGAATGCTCGGACGGGTTTGATGGGTTTAAAACCATACAGGAGAAAAAGCCGGATATTATTTTTCTCGACGTTCAAATGCCAAAACTAACCGGTTTCGAATTACTGGAGATCCTGGAGAATCCACCGGCCATCATATTTACAACGGCATACGATGAATATGCAATTAAAGCCTTCGAGATGAATGCAGTTGATTACCTGCTAAAACCCTTTTCCAAAGATCGCTTCCTGGAAGCATTGAAAAAGGCCAAGGACAGGATCCCCAACCAGGAGTTGCAGCAGCACCAGCTGGAAGAACTTGTAAGTAAAGTACAGGAATCAAAAGGTAGTCTGGACCGCCTCGTGGTAAAATCCGGGAGTAAACTTGTTCTGATACCTGCAGAGCATATTTTTTACTTCGAAGCGGAGGATGACTATGTGATGATCTACTCAAAAGAAGGGAAACACCTTAAACAGCTCACCATGAAATACCTGGAGGAGCATCTCGATGCGAAGGAATTCGTAAGAATCCACCGCTCCAACATCGTTAGGGTAGACCAGGTGGAAAGGCTGGAGCATTTTGCCAAGGATAATTACCTGGCCATTATGAAGAACGGTGCCAAATTACGTGTTTCCGATTCCGGCTACAAGAACCTGAAATCAGTACTGAAATTCTGAGCATCCCATCCGGATTGCCTATCTTTGGCGGATGCCACTCCTTGAGAAAACTCCCCGCGGCCTGTATTGCGAACAGGCTGATGTATATATCGATCCTGACCGCCGGGTAACCCGCGCCCTCATCACCCATGCCCATTCCGATCATTCACGCCCGGGGCATAAATATTACCTGTGCTCCCCGCAAACCGGTTTGTTGCTGCATCATCACTTCGGGGAAAAAATAAATCTGCAGACGTCTCCTTACGGCGAAACTGTGAATATCAACGGAGTGAAATTCTCATTCCATCCTGCCGGTCATGTTTTCGGATCTGCACAAATTCGTGTTGAATACCAGGGAGAGGTGTGGGTAGTGTCAGGCGATTATAAACTGGAAGATGACGGGGTTTCGACTCCCTTCGAAGCGGTAAAATGTAATGTATTCATAACCGAGTCGACATTTGGCCTTCCACAGTTCCGCTGGAAACCACAGGGAAATATTTTTTCGGACATTCACAACTGGTGGAGAAGAAACCAGGAGGAAGAAAGGCTTTCCATCCTCATGGCCTACCCGCTGGGCAAATCACAACACCTGCTCCGCCATCTGGATGGCAGCACAGGACCCGTGTATTCTGATCAGCCTGCCGAAAAAATCAATCATATCATTCGTCGCGAAGGCATCCATTTGCTGCCCTCCCCCTTCCTTACAAATCAAATTAAACCCGATAAACTCCGTCGTGCATTGGTAATTGCTTCGCCGGCCATCCGTAAATCACCCTGGCTCTACCAGCAGCCCTCCTATGCCCTGGCCATGGTATCCGGATGGATCGCCATGAAAAAAGGACCTGTTCAGGCTTCCCTCTTCGGCGACAGCGGATTTCCCCTCTCCGACCATGCAGATTACGAAGGTCTGCATAAAGCAGTGGCAGCAACAGGTGCAACACGGGTACTTGTCACCCATGGTTATGTCGATTACTTCGCGAAAAGTTTGCGTGAAAAAGGATTGGATGCGGATATATTAAAGTAGGAACATCGAATTAATCGAATTTAACGAATTGATCGAAGGGAGTTCAGCAGCGCGAATTGTTTGGTTTCCTCAATTGAAACTACGGTCCTAATTGAGGTTTATCGGTTTAATTAGATGTTTGCCTTTACTTCACTTTAATCTTTTGTATTTTTACATCAAAGAATTCTCAATGGAAGAACCTGTAATTGCCGGACTACGGTCCATCAAACTGGAAACCGAACCCGGAATATATTTTTGGTGTGCCTGTGGCAGAAGTAAAACACAGCCCTTTTGCGACAGTTCGCACCGCGGGACTTCATTCACTCCTGTAAGGGTTGAGATTAACGAGAAAAAACTGGTGAAATGGTGTGCCTGCAAACACACGAA
This sequence comes from Bacteroidales bacterium, assembly GCA_046329925.1. GTDB lineage: Bacteria > Bacteroidota > Bacteroidia > Bacteroidales > JAAYUG01 > JAXLTS01. The sequence goes on along the minus strand of JAXLTS010000001.1, from coordinate 46,767 downwards.
GACTCCGCCTTTTTGTGATCATACCCACCGGGAATTGCCGGGGTATGAAAAAGAATGAGAATTGGATGAGAGTTGTTAGTCATTAGCAGTTGGCTATTAGCTATTGGCTGTTAGCGGATGGCTGCAACTATTACTGCTACTGCCACTGCCATTGCTACTTATATTACCTTGCAATTTTCACTCTCCTCAGGTAGTCTGAATTACGGGTAATGATCTTCACTGAATAAATGGCATCCGGTCGCTCGCGCATGTCAAGCGGAAGCAGACCCTCCTTTACTTCGTAGAAGAACTTGTTCATCGCCACTGAACCATCCGGATGGATGAGTTGTACCTGAACTATCGGTTGTGTTTCATTGAAGAAAACTTCCAGGCTGAACCTTCCCGTTGTTCGTATGGGAAAGATTTCAAGCACCGGGGTAGTATCAATTACGGCCACCGGCTTGTCTGTTACCCTGAACCAGGTACCTGTGCTGTTTCCGAAATCAGGATTGAAATTCTTTATCAGTTTCCCATCTCCATCGAGTACCCGTGCAGCTCCTTTACCAGCAGTTGAATTGTACCAGAATTCCAGTCCGTCTCCTGCAGTGTCTGCCAACACATACTGATAACAGCCTGGATCCAGATGCACCGTGTCACGGTATTCCTGCAGGGAATCCAGGCTACCCGGGAGATGCATAAAAACAGTATTTCCGGAGGCATCCTGCAAAAATCCGGAAGTCTGCTCCGCTTCCCGGTTTGTACGAAGCGAGAAGATGAGATTCCCCGGCCAATGCGGCAGAGCCGGGACCCTGGTTTGCAGTTTATTGTCGGCAGGATATTGATCCCAAAAATGGTTGACACTTTTTATTTTAGCGTAAAATGTAGCAGGATTCTCGGGAACGGGAACCGGGGGCAATTCGATGATTTCATTTTCAAGAAAACCGATCATTCCTGACCAGGAATAGTGCATCTTCTTTCCACCGGTGTACCCATATTCAATTCTCATTTTAAGAACAGGTAAGGAGCCTGAATTAACCACTTCTACTACCGCAGGTCCGGCAGAGGGATTTAACCTGCTGAAAACCTGTTCATCGGTGGGGACAATGATCTTTTCAAGGCTTGCATCGCGCCTGTTACGGGCCTTGCCAAACTGGAAGAAATATGCGGTGATGGCATACCTGGCTGAGGGATTATGGGCAATATAAGGCTCCATTTCCACCTCCAGCTGGTGGTTTTCGGAGCTGTCGAATGAAAAATTGTATACATCTGGAACATTCAGTTCTCCCGGACACCAGTTAGCCCGGTCGAAGATCCAGGTGCCGGCCTGCGGGTACAAAGGATTGGAAGCACATTCCTTCCAGATGAGTTTTTGGTCAACTACCTGCCGGTCCCATCGGATAGTCCGCCATTTCGGGCAGAACTCTGCACATCCTTCCTTTTCGTCCATGCCGTGTCCGGTTTGAAGAATGCGAAAACGTCCCACTGATGCGCCATCCAGGCATCTCAGCTGGAAAGGCACCAGATCAGCGGCGATGGATCTTGAGGAATCTCCATAGAGAAAATTTCCCTCATAGACCTTCTCAATGCCTCTGAAATCCATCACAGATTCTCCCTGAATGCAGATAAACTCCAGGCTGATACGCCAGCCGCGGTCGTTACATGGTTCATAACCGGTATGCACATATTCTATTTCGGTTGAGTCATGCAGAAAGGACGAAAAATCGGTCACATCGACCTGCCAACTGAATTTCCATTCGGCAGTGAACCGCCTGCCATAGGGAGTAAGCATGCGGGCAATCTCCAGATTGGCGCTGTCGCCCTTCAGTCCGCCAGTACGACGAATGTAAATCCTGTCAAGGTAATCCCACTCGGCACACATGAGTTTGTCGGGGCATTCAAATGTTACCTGCAGAAGAACCTTGCGGTAACTGATTTCTTTTCCCGGGAACACGGTCCATTTGGAATAGGAATTCGTGCCTGTTGATGGATCGGTGGTAATGTATTCCCTGTTATGAGATATAACGCGGATCGTATCAGGAATATCCCGTGCAATAGTTTTTTGGCCGGGTACAAGGCAAAACAGGATAAAAATCCCATTGCAAATAAAACAGGTGTGATATTTACTAAACAAGCCTCTTATCCCTTTCCCGTCTGGCATTCTTCAATGGAGTATTTGTAATTCAAAGATAGGACAAATAGATCCAAAAATGGATGTAAGCAAAAATAGACGTTTAGTTCCCCGCCCGCTTCATCAGATCTTCCGGACGGAGGTATATGAGATTTCCAGCCGCTTTGTCTCCCCGGTAACTGATGGCTTTCAGGCTTATCTTGCCCTCAGGCAGAATGAATGGCCCGGTATATCGAGGACTGTATTCTCCCGGCATGGTGCCATCTATAGTATAATAAATATCCAGTCCGGGAATTTCTGTACTGAGCGATATTTCTACCTGGTTATCTTTTCTGACTGCATCAACAACCACATCAAAAGCTGCGCGGGAATAATTTACGCCCCTGATGTCGGAACGAAGCATATGGTTTTCCATTCGCGGAACGAATTCATCCCAGCTACGTCCGTTAGCAGGCGACCAATATACCTCGGCAAGAGCCCATGCGCGGGGATAGGTCATGTATTCGGCATAATTCAATACCGGTATTTGTTCAGTCCAAAGGTTGCCCTGCCCCCCGAGGATGTACTTTGCATCCACTCCCTCTGGCACCGGATCAAAGCTGTAACAGGTTTTAATGCGAAGTGCAGCGTAGACAGGTGATTCGATCGATGCCTCACCCTGCTGGTAATCCAGGTACACGTAATTCGTGGGAGTCATTACAACTGCATGACCCAGTTTCGCTGCCTCGATACCACTCTTCATCCCGCGCCAGCTCATCACGGTAGCACCCGGGGAGATACCTCCCTCGAGGATCTCATCCCAGCCAATAAGCCTTTTGCCTTTTGATCTTACGATCTGTTCAACCCGGTTTACAAAATATCCCTGTAGCTGTTCCACATGGGTGTATGCAAGTTTCTTCATCAACTCCTGGCATCCGGCATCCTTTTCCCAAAATCCCTTATAGCACTCATCACCTCCCATGTGAATGTATTCGCCGGGGAAGAGAGCAGCCACTTCGGTAACGATTTTGTCCAGCATCCCGTAAACCTTTTCATCGGAAGGATTGAGGGTATTATCGATAAACATGCGGAATTTCCCGTCACCGTACCATTCGGCAAAATTGGTCCCGGGGTTTACCCGTACATTGGTATCCTTTGTACAACTCAGTTCAGGATAGGCCGCCAGCAGGGCCATGCTGTGACCTGGAACATCAATCTCGGGGACAATGGTTACATGCCGTTGGCTGGCATAGGCTACAATTTCGCGTATATCATCCTGCGTATAAAAGCCTCCATAGCTGGCTGGTTCACCGGGCTTCGGATCAGGCCTGTCGCCAAAAGCGCCGGCGCGCTCCACTCTCCAGGCCCCCACTGAAGTAAGCCGGGGAAGTGATTTAATCTCTATGCGCCAGCCATTATCGTCAGTCAGATGCCAGTGAAAAACGTTGTATTTATAAACCACCATCTGATCGATATACTTTTTTACTTCCTCCTTCGTGAAGAAATGCCGGCTGCAATCGAGCATTAGGCCTCTCCATCCGAAGCGCGGGTAGTCGGTTATCTGCACACAGGGCACAGTCCAGCTCTCCATCACAGGAACGGAAGAAAGGATGGCGGGAGGAAACAATTGCAATAAAGTCTGCATTCCATAAAACAAGCCGGCCTCCCTGTTGGCTGAGACTGTAACATAACCGGAACCCGACACCAGGGTATAACCCTCATCACCCAACTTCGGATCAGCAGTTTCCAGCAGGTTGAAACGGATAGTCCCCTTCGTTCCCAGGCTGACTTTGGCTGCATAGCCAGTGGCGGTATTCCATTGTTTCACGAACTGTGTAGCTACATCGGCAGCTTCTGCCCTGTTGATGCTTACCGATGTACCTTTATTGAAGTTGATGAAGCCCGCCATTACCTGCATCTCAGCAGGTTTCGGAATAAGGTTTATACTCACGGGCTGCGCGTGCATACGGCTAGAAAACAGCATAAGGAAAAGTACTAACAGATTTTTCATACCAAACAGGGGTTGATTGTTCAAAAGAAAACTGCTCCAATTTACATAATCCGGAGCATCCACTGAAACTGAAAGAAGAAAATTAAAGTTTACGCCTTAATTTTATCTCCAGCTGAACATGACGCGGCTGGCCGGGATAATAATAACGTGGCAGCTTTCCGGCAGGTACCGGCGCATTCACGACAACCATAGGAACATAAGGCCTATTGGAAACATTCATGATTGTGCCTGACAGAAACAGTTCCCAGTTCTTATTTATATGCAGGGTGTAGCCTGAAGCCAGTGACCCGACCGACCAGGATTCAAGACTTTCTGAGCCATCATCCCGTAAATACTGTGGACCAGTGAACAGCCAGGTGCCAACCAGGTAGAAATAATTGTACCGGTACTCAAGGGAAGAGGAGGCATTCCGCAGGGGAACTCCCGCCAGGCGCTTTCCGGCAAAATCAATCCCATCCTGCGTAAATTCCTTGAATCGGTAATCATTCAGGGAACCGGATGCAGAGAAAATAAGCCACTCTCCACCACTTGTCCATTCCGACATTCTTTTTATCAGAAAATAAGTAAGCTCAAGCTCGGCGCCTTTGTTTACAGCCCGACCCGCATTCTTCCCTACCCAGGTATCATTGCCTGTCCGTTCAGCCACGAGCAGGTCCTGTATATACATGGAATAGATGCTGAAATTGTACCGGAGTCTTTTGATGAATACCTCACCCCGTAATCCTGTTTCCAGGTTCAAGCAGGTTTCCGGACGGATGGACGGATTGATGATCCCATTCTCAGTGAGGGTTTCTGAGAGCGATGGCATGTCAAATCCTCTTGATAGTCCGATAAAAAAGATGTTCTCAGGATTGATATAATATTCCACTCCAAGGCGCGGTGCAGGAATAAGATCCTTCTTATAATGCCCGGAAAGATTGTTCGAATCCGGATGAAACAGATCCTTATAATAAAATGCTGCTGCGTTAAGGCTAATACCGGCTGTAGCCCGTATCCTTTCTGTAAGGCGATTAACGGCCTGAATGTAAAATGAAGAACTAATGAATAATTCCCGGTTATCACTGAACATTATCCCTTTCTGACCAATCCCTCCGATATTTTCGAAAAGCCGGTAGGAGTAAATCTCAGGAAGAACCTCTGCTCCTGCATTCAACTGAAGTCTTTTCTGAAAAAAATCCTTTGCAATGCCTACCCGCATGGTTACACCTGTACGTTCTTCGTTCAGGAAATCAAATGGTCTTCGTTCTTCACCCTTATGTGCATTAAATGACATGCTGAAGCTGGCATTCAGTCCGTTTCTCAGGATTTTTTTACCTGATATCCCTAAAAGCAGTTTGGAATATTTCTCTCTTCCTTTCGTATTCAGCCAGGCAGGGGCAGCTGCCGACGGCTGATCTGCCAACTGTATGCTGTCGATGCTGCTTGGAATACCGGCATTCATTTGTAATGCAATAAGTGTAAAATCAATCAACATCCCTTTACCACCCGGATGCCTGGTACGCAGGGATACCATATCCCGCTGCAGGGTGTTATTATCCCGGTAGCCATCCTGTTTCAGGTGACTGATTGTAATTTGTCCGGTGCCCTTTGCTGAATTCCATCCTCCACCGATTTTTTCCTGCCAGAGCCCCCATCGTCCAACACTGGACGATACAAATACTGATGATTTCTCCTTTTCGGGCCAGCCTGAGTGAAGAACGAGAGTCCCCCCAAGACCCGATCCGTATTGTCCGGGAGCAGGGCCTTTGTATACCTCGGCACGATTAAGTAATGACCAATCGAGATCTTCCATCACCGTTTCACCCGATCCGTTTGTAAGCGGAATATTATCGAGAAACACTCTCAGTTTTGTGGTAGCATATGGATTTCTTGCACCAATTCCCCGAATAGTAAGCCGGTTGGTATTCATGGTTCCGGAGTGCATAAAAACACCGGGTACCTGGTTCAGAATAATGGATGGATATTGGGAATGATACTTAAAATCTTCAGCAGAAATAATAGAAATTGCAGAGGGTTGATCAAGCAGGCGTCGTTCAGTATAAGGACTGCTGATTGTTACTTCCTGCAGGCTGAAAGGCAGAGGATGAAGGTTTATCGATGCGTTATCCGCTGAGAAATAGAGGATAACAGGAGAGTACCCGTAAAAAATAATCTGCAGCGAATCGGGAACAGGGAATGAAAACTTACCCTCCTCATCAGTATAAATTAAGGTGTCACTTCTTAAAGATTTTACTTCGGCTTTTTCCAGGGGCAAACCACTTCCTGCATCTAAAACAATACCCTGTATCTGGGCGGATCCCGAATGACATGCAACAAGGAACAACAATATACCCAGGGCATTTCGCATTATGAAAATGGTTTTCACAATTAACAGTTTATACCGGCACTTGTTTGCGTATGCTTTCTTCCAGGGAGATGATTGTTTCGGTGCGAATAACCCCTCCAATGGCCTGCAGCCGTTCGCTGATGATATCGCGCAGATGGCTGGTATTGCGACAAACCATCTTCGCAAAAATGCTGTAGGTGCCCGTAGTATAATGAGCCTCCACGATTTCGGGAATAGCATTCAGTTCCTTAATTACCTCATGGTACAACGATCCTTTTGCGAGATAGATCCCGATAAATGCGATCAGGTCATAGCCCAGTTTGGCAGGATCGATGATGAGTGTAGCCCCTTTGATAACACCCATCTGTTCCATTTTCTTCATGCGCACATGGATGGTTCCAGGTGAAACGATGAGTTTTTTGGCTATTTCGGTAAAAGGTTCCTTCGCATCGGCGATGAGATGGGCCAGTATCTGCCTGTCGAGATTATCAATTTCATAATTTGACCCGCCTTCAGCTATCTCATTTTGCTTTTTATTCATCATTTTATTATTTTATTTGCTCTTTTCGCAAATATATATATCTTTTATTATTTTATTTGCATGTTTTAAGGGTTTATTTTATGTTTGTAGTGTCAAAACGATGACAATTGAGTTGAAACATTGTAGGGTGATGAAACCGGCAGACATGCCCTCCTGTCTCGGGGGTGGAGAGTACGGGATAAACGTAAGATAAGGGGTTGACCACTAAATGCAATTTGTCTTACCGCTAACCGCTTCGTGCAGGTTCGAAACCTGCCCCTACAGCTCTTTCTTTTTTGAACACTTCTGATTTTGGTTTTACTAAACGGGTGTCTTGTTAGGTTAAAAGGCCGGGGTGTCCCGGCTTTTTTGTTTTTATTGACTCCATTAAATTTTATGAAATCTGTGGCAGCCATCTGCGCCTGGGCTATTATCACAATCAGATTCTTCGGGCACTCCTACCCTCCTTGCTCTGCGGTGCCCTCTGAATGACAATCATCTGCTGATTTTTCTCAATCATTTTTTTTGGTATGAAAGTGTGCGCCGGCTTTTTTCATGCAGAGGCTGAGGGACGAGGGCGAGGCATCTGCGCGTTGGCTCTCTGATGTGAAAGGTTTAGTGATATTGTTCTCCCTGATCAAAGATTGGAAATGAAAACAGGCTATACTCATTTCCGAAACACCACAAAAAAACCTGACTGGGTTAGTCAGGCTTTTATATAAACCATTCAGCACATTCGATCAGAGTTGCTGACTTTTAGTTTCCTTTTTAAATTCCTCGGTGTATTTTTTCCGCAGGGTAGCCTGGAACACGAACATCTGATTTTTCAGACTTACCAGCTCCTCGGTGAGACGACGTGTTTCCTCTGCAGTGATGGTTTCTTCCTTCAACAATTGGTTGGTGACAAAGATCTTCTTTTGCCACTCGGCAATAAACAATTCAAGTTGCTCAATACTATGATCTTGAAATTCCATAAAATCCGTCCTCATATAAAAACCAAATTACTTCTTTTTCATTATTCCATGAACAGGTGAGAAGTTATTTTGATCACCAATTCAATTGAAGTTATGAACACAAATACTATGCCGGTAAATAGATGTTTTTACATTGTATTCAAACAGGGCTTCTCAATGCCTCACCAATTCGGCTTTTCAGCTTGTCTACAGGATGTTAACAAATATGAATCTGAAAATATAATTACGACTAATTGAACACCAGCATGATCAGCATCCCGGCAACCAGTCCGCCGAGACCCCAGCCTGCCTTTCCTCGTATATTGCGCCAGCGCTGTGCTTTCAGGTCTTCCTGCAGCTGTACAGCAAGCTGTTGCGAGTCTTCCAGTTTACTGTTAGCCGTGTTTAAATCAAGCCGGAGCACTGACAACTGTTCCTCTGTTTCGCGCAATCGGTTGCGGCAACCTGCATCCTCCTCCAGTGCAAGCGATTTCAGCTGGTCATAATTGCGGTCCTTTTCCTCCAGTTGGTTCTCATACAGCAGAATGCTCTCCTCCATCAGCGAATGCATGGCGGAATTATTCTTAAATCCCTCATTCATCAGTTGAAAGGTAAATCGATTCATCAGGTACAAGGTATCCAGTGAAACCTTCAGGCTGTCACCCGGTAACAGCCGCTTGGCGCGCAATGCACCGGGCTGGTAGAAATCATTTCCCGGCTGCTGGGCAGTAAGATCCTGCCAGATTAATGCCATCAGTATAATAAGGAACAGGCTCTTCATATTTTTCTGCTTATTCAATTATCAGGGATCTTCCTGTCAAACTGTCACTCTTCGCATCCATCTTTTTCAAACGCTCTTTCAGTTGTTTGGATTCACGGTTGAATTTTTCCTGGCTGGATATCCTTTCACGTTCCAGTTGTTCAAGTTTCTTATTCATCTCCTCCAGGCTGGTGGAGTACCGGCTCAGCTCCAGGCGGAGGGAATCGATGAGTACCGTGGTTTTCACCATCTGGTCCTGTGCACTGTCCATATTGGAACGGATCTGTTCCACCTGCTTTTTATTGTGCCTCCAGACGCGCTGCTCCGGGATAAACAGATTTGCCAGCAGGAGCAGGATGATAACCAGTAGCGAAAGAAAAATGAGATTGCGGGGAATTTTTTTCATGGCAGGAAGAGATAAGAGTTTCCTTCCCTACAGATCGGCCTGGAATAAAGGTATGAAATTTTTCAGATTCAACTGTAAAAATTCAATAGGAAGATAAAAAGAAATTTAAACGCATTATTTTTGACAAACAATTTGGATAAGATTCCAATTCAATGAAAAAACTATTTTTATTACTACCGTTGTTCTTTTTTAGTCCAAAAGTGATTTCTCAGGAATTTATTGAAGGAGTATACTTCGGTATTTTGAAATCATGCGGAGAACAGTATAATCAGAAGTATGTATTCCTAAACCTTTCAAATAATTATAATTATTCTCTTCGCATTGTCACATCAAACATCAAGGAAACAAGAAATGGTAAATGGTTGATTAAAGATTCGGTATTGTATTTGGAAGAGTCAACAGATTTAAACAATTACTTTTTACTTTGTCTTGAAGACACCCTTCCGAAAAGGGAAACTAACCCTTGCTTAATCTCTTTTAAAGGAATTAGCAGGAAAATAGAAAAATCCATTTTCTATTACCCCACTAAACTAATAGAAAACAGTAACATTGGTGATGGAAGTATAGAATTAAAGGCTACTCCGGATTCAATTCGACTCATAAATAACGGAGAGTATCTAACAATTCGTCCCACGATCAAAGGGTTTGGATCAAACCTTTCTATCCAACTAATTCATAGAAACACTGAAGTCCCCGAAATTATGAAAATTTCCAACAACGATTTGTGGTTTTCATATTACCTGTGTCCCCTAAATAGTAATAGTGATCTGATCCAAACCAGATTGACTAAAATATTTGATTAAGAGCAATTGTTTCAGAATTTCTGTTCTCGTACAGGAAATAAATAGATATGTTAGTCCTAAACTTAATTGGTTAACACACGATAAGCCGCTATTTATAAAATACTTAAGCAAACCAGCAGATGCAATGGCCACTATGCAAAGACAGCATCATAGGTATAATTACGTTTTCTCAAAAATAAAGCCACTGGTTAGGATTATAATCTAGAATAAGTTCACAGTGGATAATAAAACAAGCTGAAGTAAATTTTTAACGGCATTTAACTCCCTGGTAACCCTTGAAATTTTATATAAACAAAATGCCCGGAGAAAATCTCCGGGCATTTTGTTATGAGCTTATTTTAATTGATTATTTCACAGCAAAAATCTCTCCAGTCACTTTCACTGCACCCTGCACCACCGTCTTTGATTTGTCGGTCGGTTGTCCTCCTCCTACAAATAATGTAACTGTTCCCGGCATCACCACACGTTCATCCTGCTGGCTGATTACCGAGAGACTGCGCGGACTGAGTGTGAATTCCACTGTTTTCTTCTCACCGGCTTTCAGATGTACCCGTTTGAATCCCTGCAGGGCCTGGAGCGGAACCGGCACGGTAGCATCCGTATGTTTAACATACAACTGCACTACCTCATCCCCATCCATTTTGCCAGTGTTCTCAACAACCACGGATACTTTCACATCTTCTCCTGCTTTCACTTCGGCGGGAACACTTAGTCCGCTGTATGTAAAACTGGTATAGCTCAAACCATATCCAAAGGGATACAAAGGTTCACCTTCGAAGTACCGGTAGGTCTTTCCTTTCATGCTGTAATCAGTAAACTCAGGGAGCTGGGTTTCCGATTTGTAGAAGGTAACCGGCAGACGACCGGCAGGATTATAGTCCCCGAAGAGTGCATCGGCAATGGCCGTTCCGCCTTCCTGACCAGGATACCAGGCTAGTAAAATAGCGGGCAGATTTTCATTTTCCCAGTTAATTGCCAGGGCAGACCCTGTCATCATCACAAAAACTACTGGTTTTCCTGTAGCCTGCAGCTTTTTCATAAAGGTAGTCTGGAGTTCAGGAATGCCGATTTTTGTACGGTCACCTCCGCTGAAACCTTCATAGGGAACCTGCATTTCCTCTCCTTCGAGGGAAGGAGAAAGTCCGCCAACATATACAATCACATCAGCCTGGGCTGCGATATCCATAACCTTTTTAAAGGGGTCAATACCTGACATACCCCATTCCAGACGGGCAGCAGCACCGCCACCACGCTGGTAATACTCGATACGAATGTCATGTTTGCTTCCTTTCTTCAGTTGCATTTTTGCAGACTTGTAGATGGGTGACTGATCCATCCAGCTCTCGAATTGCTTTTTCCCGTCGATGAAGAGCCGGAAGCCGTCATCTCCGGTAAATGCGATCTCGTACAAGCCGTTTTCGGGAATAACCAGTTTACCTGTCCAGCGGGCGGAGAAATTGGCAGTGCCGTGTCCGGCAGGTCCCTGGCTGTCCCAACTGAAATTGATTGCGCTATCTGTAACAGTGGCATAAGGAGTACCCTCCATGCTGAGGTTATCGAAGTACTCGGCTTTCAGTCCGGGCTGGCCATCGTTTTCCATGTTGGCACCTGTGATCACTTTCAGTTCCGGACGGAAGTCTACCCAGGAAGAACCCTGTGCATACAACACCTGCGTATTGGCGCCCACTTTGTTGCGGATGCCCTGCAAGGGAGTTACAAATTTCGAAGGAGTTCCATTGTAGTTTCCATACATCACCTCGGCATTGTCGGCATTGGGACCAATCACAGCAATGGTCTTCAGATCCTTTTTAAGAGGGAGCGTATTATTTACATTCTTCAGCAACACGAGGGATTGTTTGGCTGTCTCGACCGAGAGGGCACGGTTTTCGGGACTGTCGTTATTAGTGTAGGGAATAGAGTTGTAAGCAACCATCTCAGCCGGGTCGAACATACCCAGTTTGAAACGGGCAGTGAACAGGCGTTTGAGAGCTACATCGATATCGGCTTCGGTAATCAGGTTTTTCTCAACGGCTTCTTTCAGGGCAAGGTAGGTAAATCCGCAATCGAGATCACATCCGCTCTTCAGTGCGATGGCTGATGCTTCGGCAGCTGTAGGAACAATTTTATGTGTGGCCCAGATATCGGATACGGCATCGCAGTCGCTAACCACATACCCCTCGAAACCCCATTGCTGACGTAAAATCACGTTCATCAGTGAATCGCTTCCGGTGGCAGATTTTCCGCGTACGCGGTTGTATGCACTCATAACGGAATATGCCTTAGCCTCTTTCACACATGCTTCAAAGGCGGGGGTATAGGTATCGAGAAAATCACGCTGCGAGGGGTATACATCGAACACATGCCGGAGCAGTTCCGGTCCGCTGTGCACGGCATAATGCTTGGGTGTGGCTATACATTTGAGGTATTTAGAGTCCTCACCCTGGAGCCCTTTAGCAAAGGCAACACCCATGCGGGAGGTGAGAAAGGGATCTTCGCCATAGGTCTCCTGGCCACGGCCCCAGCGCGGATCGCGGAAAATATTGATGTTGGGAGACCAGACGGTGAGACCACGATAACGTGAGCGGTCGTTATTCCTTACAGCCTCATTGTATTTGGCCCTGAACTCATCGGAGATCACGCTGGCTTCCACATGCAGGAGGCTGTCATTGAAGGTGGCTGCCATACCGATGGCCTGGGGAAATACGGTGGCGATGCCGGCACGGGCAACGCCGTGCAGTCCTTCGTTCCACCAGTTGTAGGCGGGGATACCGAGGGTGTCGATGGCCGGGGCCACGTCGCACATCTGAGATATCTTCTGATCGAGTGTAAGACGACCCACCAGGTCGTTCACCCGTTCCTCAACCGGGAGTTTGGGATTCTGCCAGGCCATATCGTACTTCGGCCCGCAGGAAGTGATCATATGGCCGGCAAGCAGGATAACGCCCAAGCTTGTGCAGCCCGAAAGTTTTAGCATCATAGTTTACTTGTTTAGTTTATTATTAGCAGCTAATCGGAGAACAGAATTATTTCCCCGAAGTTATGGAAAGGCTGAGACATTTACAAACAGGGATGCAGCCCGAACGGTTGGAAGACAGAAAAATTGATTTTTGGCTGAGCCAGGGCAGTATTCAGGATTTAATAATTCCTGCAATTTCATATATAAGTGCCTTTGCAAGCGGGACAAGCATCTTAACCTCTTCTCCATTAATCACGATAAAGTCATCATAATCCCCGGTCTGTCTTTTGTCAAAAATATCGCTATAAAACTTGCCATAATCAGGATTGACGAGACCAGTTTTTATAAAATGTAGTCCGAACATCTTTCGGACCCCTGCATGGGTTTGTGCGGCAATATTTCGGGTGAGTAAAAGCGCTGTTACGGCATAATAGCAAGCGTAATAGAGTCTGTTTATTGCAGTTGCCCAAAGTTGATTTTCAATAAGAATATCAACTTCTTCAAGCGTTTTAAAGGCCTTTTCCAGCCTGTACTTTATTAGCTCTTCATTATCAAAGCTGGTCATAATACAATTCCTTCTTTTCCAACGTTTTCAAAAAAAGGAGTGATCTTATGCCTTGTTTCCCAATCTTTCTTTGAAAGCACCAATGGACTAATGATTGTGCCAGTTTCAAATTCAATTTCATACAATGGATACTTAATTTTTACTTCATCTTCCCTCGATACAACAGTTTTATCAATCAGTATTAAAAGGTCAATGTCGGAATCTAGCCGGTTATCCCCGCGTGCATAAGATCCATATAAAATAACAATTGCCTCTGGCATAATAGATTTAACTGAATCTCGCGCCCTTAATATTATGTCGTTCTTTGTACCCATTCAACAAAGGTAATATTTTTTTCAAATACAAGAGGACAAATAAGTTACACCTATTTCACATCCATAATCCTGTGCCGGCAAGTACATTGACAAACTTTCGGGAAGGTCGGTATAGAGGTGCAAATTTAACTTAAGCACTGTGTTCCCAATCCGGCAGAAACAGCGGACTATAAATCTCCATGGATTCATTGGAAAGTAAACAGGTTTAGAAAATCCATTTACCTTTGCCAGGCAAAAGTCCCTTCAATGAAGACCGTCATAAACGCACCCCGCAAAATCCTGCAGCAAAAAATCCTCGTATATGCAAGTGCTGCCGATATCTTCCCCCTCCTGTGTCCGGTGCGCGAATATGAATGGATCCCCGGCTGGGAATGTGATATGATTTTTTCTCAATCCGGACTGGCCGAGGACAATTGCATTTTCGCTACTCAACCGGATGATGGGGGAGGAAAAGATGTGTGGGTGATCAGCAGATATGAACCGCCTCATACGCTGCAGTTTGTGAGAGTGAATGCCCTACGTGTAATTCGTTACAATATCTCCACTATTTCTGTCGATGCAGGCGTAAGCGAAATGCTCTGGGAACAGGTAGTTACCAGTCTTTCGGAAGAAGGAAACCAATGGATCAAAAGCTATACACAGGAAAATTTTTCCAGACTGATTATCCGCATCGGTGAATTGCTGAATCACTGGTTTCAGGAGGAAGGAGCTAATTGAACAAGCAGGATGCCGGCTTGTTTATTCTGCAAGGTATTGGAGTTATCAGGGAACCCAGGGAACTTTTAGAATTTCAAATATAAAGTTTCGTCTTCTCGGGTATCCAGATGCTTACTTTATCGTCACCATAAAAATGTTTTCAAATTCAGGCTGATTATTCCCAATATATATGTCACTTGTTCAAGCCAGCAGAACGCGCCTCCTTCATCCCGGGCATCCTACCGGTGGCCCGGTAGTTTACTGGATGAGCCGTGACCAGCGCGTACAGGACAACTGGGCCCTGTTGCGTGCCCAGCAGGAAGCCATCGGATCACAACAACCCCTCCTGGTTGTCTTTACACTTTTTCCCAATTACCCCGGTGCCACGCTTCGGGCTTATGATTTTATGCTTCGCGGACTTGAAGAGATTGCAAATGAATTTTTGCAACTGAATATTCCCTTCATTTTGCTTACAGGAGAGCCAACAAAAACGCTCCCTGCATTCTTAAGGGAGTGCAAGGCAGGCATCCTGTTCACCGATTTTGATCCCCTGCGTATCAAACGACACTGGAAAGAAAAAATCATTTCTCAGCTATCCATCCCGGTTTACGAAACGGATGCCCATAACATTGTTCCCTGTTTCGTTGCATCGGACAAGCAGGAGTTCGGAGCCTATACGCTTCGACCAAAGATCAAACGGCTTCTGGCGGAGTACCTGGATCCCTTTCCTGCGCTAATGAAAATGCAGAAATCAAATGCATTTTCAGATTCCATTGCCTGGCAGGAGGTTGAATCCAAACTCCGGCTGAACAGGGATGTGCCGGCTGTTACGAACCTGAAACCGGGCAGCCTGGCAGCAAACAGGCAGTTGCAGCTATTCATTTCAAAACGTCTTGACCGGTATGCCACGGAACGCAACGATCCCAACCTGGATGCATGTTCCGGACTTTCGCCCTGGCTGCATTTTGGGCATATCGCCGCACAAAGAGTGGTGATGGAGGTTATCCGGCAGGTCCCTGTCTCTGAAAGTACGGAAGCATTTCTGGAGGAACTGATTGTACGAAGAGAGCTATCCGATAATTACTGTTATTACAACCTGCACTACGATACACCCAAAGGATTCCCGGCCTGGGCAAGCAAGGAACACGGGGAGCATGCCCGCGATGAGCGTGAATACATCTATTCCCCGGAAGAATTTGATTCAGGAAAAACACATGATCCCCTTTGGAATGCTGCCCAGCTTCAGATGGTGAAAACAGGCTACATGCATGGCTATATGCGCATGTACTGGGCCAAGAAAATCCTCGAGTGGACGCCCTCGGTGGAAGAGGCCCAGAGCACGGCCATATATCTGAACGACACCTGGCAACTGGATGGCCGGGATCCGAACGGATACACCGGTATTGCCTGGTCCCTGGGAGGAGTGCACGACCGGGCCTGGTCTTCCCGGCCGGTATACGGGAAAATAAGATATATGAATGCCAACGGCTGCCGGAGAAAATTTAATGTGGATGCCTACCTGGAACAGGTTCAAAAACTCTGATTATCTTCGGGGAGTATTTCACCTGTAATTTATGAAAACATATTCCCGCTCATGAAAAAGATATCTCTGATTGTACCTGCATACATATTTCTCCTGGTTACGGTGCTCTCTGCACAAACTGCGGATCCTTTTACCCAACGCCGTGCTGCGGCCATTTCAAAATTAGGTAATGCCCTCATGGTGCTTTCAGGCGGAGGTGATGAGGAAGCCAACCGGCATGAATCACGTCCCGACAATTACTTCTGGTACCTCACAGGTTGTGACAACCCGGATGTGATAGCCGTGCTGGATCCCCGTGCAAAAAACAAATATATTCTCTTTGTACCCGAACAAAATGTAATTGCCCAGATCTACAGTGGAAAAGGCCTTACCAGGGAAGAGTCAAAGCTGAAGTATGGTGCGGATACCGTTATATCCTGGTTGAATTTTTCCAAATGGCTTCGCAGCGTGGCAGCTGAGAAAAGACCCGTATTTGTAAACAGGGAGATTGAAAACATCAGTTTTTTTAATCGCAACAAGGCTGAGGAGGAAAAAATAAAAGTGGAGGATGTTAGCGCTATTCTGGATGAAATGCGCATGATCAAGGATGAGCAGGAGATTACCATGATGAAAAAGGCTGCTGAAATTACCGGCCGGTCACTGGTGAATGCATGGAAAGAGTGTAAGCCCGGGATGTATGAGTATGAAATGGAAGCGTTGATTGAATATGGATTTCGCCGCGAGGGTTCCCCCATGCCGGCATATCGCTCCATCGTGGGTTCAGGGCCCAATGCCACTACCCTGCATTATGACAAAAACATCCGGCAGATGCAGGATGGAGACCTGTTGTTGATGGATGTGGGTGCTGAATATGGTTTTTACGCAGCCGATGTGACGCGTACCATTCCTGTAAATGGACGGTTTACAAAGGAACAGCGCGAGATTTATGAACTGGTGCTGAGAGCCGAGGAAGAAGGACTCAAACTGATAGCCCCCGGGAAAGGAGCATTGGAATGCCATCATCTTACGGTAGAAATTATTTCGGAGGGACTTGTTAAACTGGGATTGATGACCGACGCAAAATCACTATGGCAGCGAAAAGTATATAATATTTACCGTGTAACACACTGGCTGGGACTGGATGTGCATGATGTTGGAAGCTATGGTCCATTGAGCCCCGACTACCGCTCGTATATGTTCAATCCGGAGGTGAAGGGCCGCCCCTTAATGCCCGGCATGGTAACTACAATCGAACCCGGATTGTATTTCAGAGCCGACCTGCTCGAAAACCTCCGTCTGTATGCCGGCAAGGAGGTGCCCCAGGAAGAACTGGATGCTTTTATTAAAAAGGTTGCACCGGTTTATGAACGCTATAAAAACATCGGCGTTCGCATTGAAGATGATGTATTGATTACTCCGACAGGAAACCTGGTGTTATCTGCAAACTCACCAAAAACAGTGGAAGAGATCGAGCGGATCATGAAGAAATGATTTCTATCAGGAGTTTGCGCCTGGCGGCGGGAATCAAACCATCGGGACTAATAATAAAAAATTAACCACAGAGGACCGTTAGATTTGGATTTTTGTTGTTATGTATATTAGAGTAAAATTATGAGACTCCCGTATGCTGCATTAACTTTAACGAAGGTTTAGGTTTTAAGCCTATTTCGTGTATTAAGTACAGCATACGTTTTGAGTTAAAGCCAGAGAGTATTTAGGGTAGAACCCATTATCACGGTTTTGGCCACTCAAATTGGAGCCTCAAAAAACTTAATAACATGAAACAAATTTATGGAATTGACCTTTCAAAAGAAAAGTTTAACGTAAGTTTTATTGATCCCAGTGGTAATTTGAGAGATGCTGTGATTAAAAACAGTTATTCTGGTATTTGTGAGTTTCTGGACATCCTTGATCAAGAAGTTATTCTATGTATTGAGCATACAGGTATTTATGGGGATCTTCTTATCTTTCTTGCAAACTGCTATAATATCTCTATCTGTGCGATACCAGGGTATGAAATTAAACACAGCACGGGATTACAGAAAGGAAAGAGTGATCCCCTGGATGCAGCCAAAATTAGAATATATGGTGAACGATTTAGGGATAAACTTGTTGAAACCAGGTTTTGCACAGAACAAATGCACGAACTAAAAGAATTGCAATCCCTACGCGAAATGCTAGTAAAACAACGAAAGATGCTTCGAACACACAGTAAGGAAAATGACAAAGCTCCGTACTGTTCAAAAAAGGCAAGAGTCATCACTCAATCCGTCCTTAGTAAGCTGGATGACCAAATACGAGAAGCAGAAGATCAAATCCAGGAAATCATTATTTCTACAGATGAGTTAGCTGCTAATAGCCGGTTGATAATGAGTATCAATGGCATTGGACCAGTTACAACCAATGAGTTGATCATTAAGACCCAGAATTTTAAAAAGATACCTACTGCAAGGAAGGCCGCTTCATTTGCTGGAGTATGTCCTTTCCCAAACAGTAGTGGCAAAATGGTAAAGAAGTCAAAAGTAAGTCCAATGAGTGACAAGAGATTGAAGTCCTTATTGTACTTATGCGCATCTTCTGCCATAAAGAACAATAAGGACATGAAATCCTATTATCAACGAAAAAGAGCTGAAGGAAAACCCAGCTATTTGGCACTTAATAATGTTGCCAATAAGCTCTTAAGAACGGTATATGCGATCATTGAATCCAAAAAAATGTGGGACCCGATGCATGTTTGTTTGGATCCAAGAGAAACTGATAAAAAAGTAGCATGAAAATTTGTTTTTATCAGAGTATACACAAAGGAAATCACAAAGGACTTCACGAAGCAAGGTCCGGGGTTTTTGAATTCCCTTAGTGAAATCCTTAGTGAATACCTTAGTGAACCTTGGTGGTGAACCCCATTAACAATAAAAAACATTGAAGGAATGTGTCCTGTGAGCGAGTACCTCTGTTAACCTAGAAGGACCTTTAGATTAGCGGAGTTATTTCTATTTAATAAATGTATGTTAATGATGTTAATAAAGGGGGTTCTAGGGGGAGTTAATAATTTAGCTTATTGTTAATAACCTAAAACCGGTGAGCCAAGGTGAACTATGCGAAGGCCTGATTTCAGAATCATTTTGCGTATTAGTCCTTGGCTCCCCAAAGGTTGCAGTGCCATTTAGAATGTTAAGCATAAGGCTTATTAAAGGTCGTAGCAGGGCAACCCATTCCGGTATTAAAACTCTGTATTATGAACAAATTTACAAACAAAAAAGCATTCATCGGCATTGACATCTCAAAAGAGTCATTGGATCTGGCTTTAATCCAGGAAACGTCCTACGGGCAATTTGAAGATTTTAAGATTGAAAACAGCTTTAATGGGTTTGACAAAATCCATGAATGGCTCGAAAAAAAGAAAATTAAACCTGAAGACTGTGTGTTCTGCATGGAACATACTGGTGTATATGGACTCTTGCTATTTGCCTGGTTCACCCAGATGGGATATGATTACACAGTGGAACCTGGCTTGAAAATCAAACGAAGCTTAGGCACTACCCGTGGAAAGAATGATAAAATTGATGCACGCAGGATTGCAGACTATGCCTTTACACAAAAAGCCAAACTTGAACCATTTATACTCCCTTCTGCATTATTGATCCAGGTAAAGCAATTACTGACCTATAGGGAGCAACTCACCAGGTTCATTACTTTCTTTAAAGAATAGCTTGAAAAGCCATGAACAATATCAACGGATAAGTGGATTACGATCCATTTCAGAGGATATAAAGGGACAGATTGCTGATTTAGAGGAACGCATTAAGAATGTTGAAAAGGAAGTGCTTACGATAATACAATCTGATGAGGAATTGAAGAAAAATTATCAACTGGCAACCTCCGTGAAAGGAATTGGCTTTGTAATAGCTGCCTTTATGCTGGTTACTACCAATAATTTCACTGCATTTGAAAATGCACGTAAATATGCGTGTTATTCAGGAATAGCACCTTTCGAACACGCATCAGGAACTTCTATAAGCAGTAAAAGTCGTGTTAGCCATTTGGCAAACAAGAGAATGAAAACATTACTCTACAATGGAGCTAATTCGGCTTATAGGCATGATCCGGAGATAAGAAATTATTATCAACGGAAGATCGCTGAAGGCAAAGACCACCAACTAGTTATGAATGCCATCTGCTACAAGCTTGTAAGCCGCACATTTGCTGTTGTTAAGAGACAAACTCCTTATAGCACATTTTATGCTCAAAATTTTGCCTAAAAACTTGCTTTTATCTTAGAATTCGCAAAGGAAATCACAGAGGACTTCACGAAGTAAGGTCCGGGGTTTTTGAATCCCTTCCTGAAATCCTTAGTGAATACCTCTGTGAACCTTGGTGGTGAACCCCATTAACAATAAAAAACATTGAAGGAATATGTCCTGTGAGCGAGTACCTCTGTTAACCACGGAGAACACAAAGGAAGTCACAAAGGTCTTCACGAAGTGCGGTCTGATTTTTTGGGTTATCCTTCGTGGTACTTTGTGCAATCCTCTGAGAACCTTTGTGGTGAACCATTCCAAATTCGGAAGGCCAGGTGAATTTCCGCTTTGATCAGAACAGGAAAAGCTGAAACTGGTGTTCTGCGAAAATCTTCAAACCAATAAGAATCAGAATTACCCCGCCCAGAATTTCGAGCCGCTTACCAAAACGTTCACCGGTTTTTTTCCCAAAGAGAATCCCCAGCATGGAGGCAATGAAGGTAACTGCACCGATGATAAAACCGGCCCAGAGGATGTTCACTTCAACGAAGGCCAGTGTAAATCCTACGATGAGTGCATCAATGCTGGTAGCTATCGACATTGTAACCAGCACTTTGGGATTTAAGGGATTGAATGATTTCTTCTCCTCTCCGGCCCTCAGGCTTTCCATTATCATCCGTATTCCTATAAATGCCAGGAGCAAAAGGGCAAGCCAGTGATCAAAACTACGGATATAACTGCTTACCTCTGAACCAAGGAACCAGCCCAGGACGGGCATTAACCCCTGAAAAAAGGCCAGGGAAAATGCAATCTTCATGGCATTGAAAAAATCGATACGGTTCATCACCAGCCCGCTGGAGACAGATACCGCAAAGGTATCGAAGCACAAACCCAGGGCAAGGATCAGTAAGGTATATATGCTCATGAAGAAGCTCGGGTTAAAGGGGGCGAAAATAGGACATTCATTTCAAAAAACAGGATATCCGGGTAACATTTTTGATCTGTTTATCACCCCATAACCGGGTTTGAAATCAGGCAAATCCTTCCTTCATCAATTATCGGTACCAGGGAGCAATCCTTCCCGGCTGAAGTTTGTTTTTATAGATATCTTTATTACCCCTCTACCCGCAGGATTATGCCCAAACTTCTCTCCTTTTCACTGCTTGGTCTTTTTCTTCTCCTGCATTCCTGTGTGAAGGAGGAATTCTCCTCCTCCCGGTATGATGGCTCACTCAATCTGAAAACCGGACTGGCTACTCCCATCGGGTACTCCCATGTTAGCATGGGAAAATACCTGAGTGATGCACAGGCCAATAACGAACTGAGAACAGACGAGTCGGGTTTTCTGAGTCTGTATTATTCTGCCAGTGTATTCTCAGCCACTGCCGGAGACCTGCTGTCCCTCACTCCCATCAGCCAATCCTTCAGCATAGTAAACCATTCAGGGACTACCATCGATTTGCAGGTACCTGGTTCAAACATGACTCTTTCCGACACCATCCTCATCCCGCTGGCCTTGAACCTCAATGCAGAAAGCATTGACAGTATCCGCCTAAGTTCAGGTACCCTGGTGATGAATACCACATCCTCCGGTTCTTCGGGAACTGTTACCCTGTATTACCCGGGGATACTCCGGAACGGGATTCCTCTTTCTTACGCACACGATCTTAATTCTGCTGCGGAAAATCAGAGCCTGGATCAATGTGTGCTGGTTCCTGAAAAGGGAGCCGGTGATAATTATTACCTGCGCTGCATCCTCACCGTAATTCTTACTGCACCTACAGGCCCTGTGCCTGATGGCTCTGAACTCTTCGGACTCACCATCGGTTTCAACACACCTGTCTTTGAGACCCTGTATGGAAATTTCTCCAATCTGACTATTGACCTTCCGCCCATCGCCCTTACACCCGGAATCTTCAGTCAGTTCCTGGATGGACATTTTGATTTTAAAGAACCGGAATTCAAGTTACTTTTCTCTAATTCATTCGGCATTCCTATCGGGATCTCCCTCTCCCGCTTTGATGTAACCGACAGGTATGGTCAGAGTATCGCTCTCACAGGTTCCGGGATTCCCGGTCCGGGTGCGCCCGACATAATAGATTACCCTTCATTAAGCCAGGAAGGAGAAATCATAACCGACAGCATCCTGTTTAACAACGAAAATTCAAACCTTCCCGTATTACTTGAGTCCAATCCCAATGCATTGGATGTTTCTGCAAGCGCAGAAGTGGATTCCATCCAGGGAGGAGTTACTGGTTTTATACGTTCCGATTCAAGGCTGGATATCGTTGCAGCCCTCGATCTTCCCCTTTGGGGAAAAGCTGAATTCCTCATTGTGCAGGATACCCTGGCCTTCGATTATATGAGTAACAGCCTGCCGGCACCGGAAGAGATTGAACGGGCCATAATCCGCATCAGCTCTACAAACGGATTTCCTGTAACTGTATACCCGCAAGCCTATTTCCTGGATGGTAACGGAATGCTGCTCGACAGCCTTTTTGAAGATCCACAGCAACTGCAGGGAGCAGGTGACAATAACGGGGACGGGAAAGCCGATCCTCTTAAAAATGCCCCTCTCGACATTGATTTACCCCGTGATAAAATTGACATTCTGGAAGCCACCCGGTACATCATCACCCGTGGGAAGGTAACCACTACCAATTATCCTGACGAAGACGTGAAGTTTTATGCAGATTACTTCCTGGATTACAATATAGGTCTCATTGTGCAACTGAAAATCAATACTGCCAAATGATGAGACCCTTTCTTAATCGCTTTTTCAGGATCAAACACCTTTCCGTCCTATTGGCAGTAATGCTGTCATCCGGGATGCATGCCCAGGACAATACCCTCTTCTTCATGCCGGGGATTCCCCAGGCCAATCAACTCAATCCGGCATTGATGTACCGGTGTAAGACCTATGTGGCACTTCCCGTAATTTCTTCCTTTATGTTCAACATCCGGAATACCGGGTTTGGATTTCACGATGCCATTCACATGGGAACCGGGAATCAGAGTGACAGGTTTTTTCTTGATCTGAATAATCTTGAAAAAAAGCTAAGCCGGATGAATTACCTCCGCATGGACATGAACATCGATCTCCTGGGATTTGGCTTTGCATGGAATGACTGGTACTTTACGTTTGGAATCGCCAACCATACCGAGTTGCGTCTTTCCTATCCGCGCGACCTTGTTTCGTTGCGTGATGGGAACTGGCTGGTGAGTGAAGGCAATGCGAATCCACTAAAACTCAGTGGTACCAAAATCAATCTTACCAACTGGAATTCAATCGGGATAAGCGCCGCCCGCGAATTATACGATGGACTGCAGGTTGGTTTACGTGCAAAATACCTGCAGGGGGTAGCCAACCTGAACACCCGCCGGTCTAAACTGGAACTCAATACCACCAGCAACCCCATCAGCCTGGAAGCCAATATGAACTATAAAATGAATGCCTCCTTTCCGGTGGTACTTGGCTATGATGCAAACGGGCTGGTGAACAGTGTGAATTTCGACAATGCCACAAGTAATATAGTTGGAAATTACATCTTCAATAAAAACCGCGGACTGGCTCTGGATGCAGGTATGATCTACGATCTGGATGAGCAGACCCAGCTCAGCGCCAGCATCACCGACCTGGGACTTATCTGGTGGAGAAAAAATGTGAATAACTTCAACGCCAGTGGGGCATATACTTTCAGGGGGATCGATCTGGACCAGTACCAGGCGAATCCGGGGCAAACAGATTTTCTGCAGGCACTCCAGGATACCCTGCTTCAGTCGTTTCATGCCAAAGGATCCACCAGGGGATATGTCACTTTCACCTCAGTAAAATTGTTTGGAGGAGTAACCCGCGAAATACTGCCACACCTGAAAGCAGGGGTGATGAGCAAAACAGAGATCTATGATCTGCGCATCCGTCCCTCCCTTTCCCTGTCAATGAACTATACCCCATTTAAATCTGTGGCTGCCTCTCTGAGCTACACCATCTCAAACAACAAGCTGAACCAGGTAGGTGCAGGACTGGCCCTTGGAAACCGGGGTGCACAGTTTTATATTCTCACAGACAATATTCCTGTACGTTTCACCCGATACTCCGGAAGCCCCCTTATGTGGCCATACAACGCCCGCATGCTCAGCCTGCGTTTTGGCCTGAACCTCATGTTCGGATGCAAGGAAAATGAAAAACTTCATGGCCGACCCGGAGGAGGAACTGCCGGAAAGGCAGCCGGTAATAAACGGGGTTCGAAACGGTTCAAATCAAGCAAGATCTGCCCGGCGTATTGGTAAATGGAAAGAGCGGTTGGCTTTTGACTATTGGCTGTTGGCTGCTTTGCTCCCGCCCCCTTAGGGGTCGGGCAGGCGACCAGATTAACCGGGCGGGTTAACTTTTAGCCATTCACCCAATACCTAATACCCTTCACCTTACACCGTATACCACTCACCTTTGACCTCTCACAACTCACTCTTTACTCCAGCCTCCAATCCACTTTCCCCAATCCCTTTTCGCTCAGCCAGTCATTTGCTTTCGAAAAGTGCCTGCATCCGAAAAAGGCAGTAGCCGAGAAAGGAGAAGGATGTGCAGATTTCAGCACCAGGTGTTTGGAATTATCTATAAGGCTTTCTTTGGCCTGTGCATTTCTTCCCCAGAGAATGAACACAAGGTGTTCGCGTTCCTGTGAAAGACGTTCAACCACCTTGTTCGTAAAAACTTCCCATCCTTTACCTGCATGCGAGAGAGGAGTATTGGCCCTGACTGTAAGGGTGGCATTGAGCAGAAACACACCCTGCTGTGCCCAGGATTCCAGGTTCCCGTGAGCAGGTATGGGAATATCCAGATCAGATTTTAATTCCTTAAAAATATTCACCAGGGAGGGAGGAGGTTTGATTCCCCGGGGAACGGAAAAACAGAGTCCGTGTGCCTGCCCGGCGCCGTGATAAGGGTCCTGTCCAAGAATGACCACCTTTACAGCATCAAAGGGTGTGCTGTTGAATGCATTAAAGATGAGCGGGCCGGGAGGATAAATGGTGTGGCTTTTCTTTTCCTCTACAAGGAATTGTTTGAGTGCCTGAAAATAATCTGATTGAAACTCCTCATGAAGGACCTTTTTCCAGCTCTCATGAATTACCGGGTTTACCTCCATCCTGATTTTTTCCGAAAGATAGATAATCCTGTTTATTGGATATTATAAAAAGAGATGAAATAAGATCGTTGGTTCATCGATAAAGGATTTCCCTGAATTGAGCAGGTTTGAAATTTTTCAGGATCTGCTCGCGTTCGAAATCCGGGGCACACAACAGGGCGGTGGACAAAACCTCCGCCTCCACCGGATCGGACGAAACCACACTCATCGTGGCACATGTGGTGAGAGGCAGACCTGTATGCGGATTAATGATATGTCCCAGAATCTTATCCCTGCTCAGCGAGTTTTTTGAGGAGATTCCTGAAGTGGAAAGCGACTGGTCCTTCAGATAAAACACGTGTTCCATTTGCCCGGGATTTTCCATGTGCTGAATTCCCACCGCCCAGGTTTCGCCATATGGGTGATTCCCGTGTGCCAGCACCGAACTGTTACCAAAGTTGACCAGGGCATTCAGAATAGATTCACGTTGTAGGATACGGCGGATATTTTCCAGTGCGATGCCTTTCCCAACCGCTCCCATATCTAGGGATATCTCTTGTGAAGAAAAGAAAACCGAATTGTCAGAGGTATTCAACAGTATTTTCTGATTCTCCTTTTTCTCTATCAACGCACCAGTCAGAAATGCATCCATGGCTGGATTGTTCTTCCAGGCCTCGTGCAGGGTACCCAGGCTGATGTCAAAATAACCATTTGTCATTTCATTCCAGCGAACACATTTCTGAAGCAGAATAAATAGTTCAGCTGAAACCGGAACTGGCTTTAATGATGCTGTTTCATTTAACCTGTTGATCTCCGCTCCTTTCCTGTAACGGCTTAAAAGGTTTTCAAGCCGATCCACTTCCCTTTGAATGAGAAGACTGATATGATCGCCGACGTCCTGTGATTTCCCCGGAATCAACAGGTCGCATCGGGTACCCATGGCCCGGAACGTAAAATGAAAACTTTTCAGAGGTTGGCTGTTTTTAATGGAATATAATATCCGGCAAACAATTTATGATTCGCTTTCACAAAGCTAAACTTTTTTAAATTTTTAATTATTTGATCCTTCCAAATTGCATCTGACATTCTTTTAATCACGAAAAATACCCTAATTTTACCCTCCATACTAATTAAATATCATTGCAGGAATGTGGGGATCCTTACTTCTTATCGGATCGGGCGGATTCCTGGGCAGTATCTCCCGGTACCTGGTCGGGAAATTCTTCCAGGAAATGACGTTGACCACCTTTCCCCTGGGAACCCTTATCGTTAATCTTTCAGGATGTTTTCTCATCGGACTGATCTATGGACTTACCGACCGGACAAGCTGGATCAGTGCTGAATGGCGAATGTTCCTGGTGGTAGGATTTTGCGGTGGGTTCACCACTTTCTCCTCTTTTGCCAACGAAAATATCGGCCTGCTCCGTGACGAAGAATTGCTGTATTTTTTTCTGTATACCGGCATCAGTGTATTGGCAGGTTTTTTCCTTACCTGGCTTGGACAATTGTTGGTACGGATGATACTTTGATTGTCAGGATGGATCTATTTTACATCGAACTGTTATTTGTCGCCCGATGAATAAAACAGGAATTCTCCTTCAATTCGCAGTAGCATCGGCTCTTGCCCTGATGTGTTCCTGTTCTTCTGTACCTGAAAATGGTGAAAAGAAGACGGTTGATACATTCACCCTGGCCATGATACAGATGGAGGTAAGAGGTGGAGCCCTGGATACAAACCTCTCACGGGCTGCCAGGCAGATTGAAGTTGCTGCGGCATCGGGTGCCCGGCTGGCTCTTTTACCTGAAATGACGGACCTGGGATGGACGCATCCATCCGCCAGGGAAATGGCATATGCAATCCCGGATGGCAAAACCTGCCGCTTCCTTTGCGAACAGGCAAGGAAAAACCGGATTTTCGTCTGTGCAGGTATCTCTGAAAATGACGGAGGAGTCATTTACAATGCAGCTGTGCTGATCGATCCCTCCGGCAAGGTAATTTTAAAACATCGGAAACTGAACGAACTGGACATTGGCCATGAACTCTATGCCCAGGGGGACCGGCTGAATGTGGTGCATACCGAACTGGGGACCATTGGGCTGGAAATATGTGCCGACGGAAGTGCTGCAGGGAATGTACTTTCGAAAGCCCTGGGGTATATGGGTGCCGGCCTGATTCTTGCCCCCTCGGCCTGGGCAGTGCCTCCCGGCTTTAACAACGATTCCACTCCTTATGGAGAACCCTGGTTGTCGGCATACCGTGAAGTAAGCAAGCTGTTTGACCTCTGGATTGTGGGTGTAAGCAATGTGGGAACTATCACCGACGGGGCCTGGAAGGGCTGGGATTGCATAGGAAATTCCCTTGCCTTTGGACCGGGCGGTGTGCTTGAACTAAAAGCCCCGTTTGGTTCCGGAGCTGATACTATTTTGTATTTGTCCGTTACGATAAAACCACGACCAGCCAGGGGAACCGGCTGGCAAAGTTTCTGGAGTAATCCGCAACATAAAACCAACTAAAACCGGGTGTATGGATGCAGCAACAGAACATTTACGCCTGAGGATCTACATCAGTTCCACAGACAAATTTCACCACGATCCGCTTTACGAAGTGCTCGTTTTTGCAGCAAAACGCTATGGATTATCCGGAGCCACTGTAATGAAAGGAGTGATGGGATTCGGATCAAGCAGTGTGGTTCATTCAGCAAAACTCTGGGAGGTAACCGACAAACTCCCGGTGGTAATTGAAATTGTAGATGAAAAAGATAAGGTATTGCGGTTCATGGATATAATCAAACCATGGCTTGAAAGCGTGCGCTACGGGAGCATGGCCACCATGGAACCGGTAAGCATTGCATTTCTTAAAACAGGAACCCCGAAAAAAGATAATGACCAAACAACCTAAATCGTTCTGATATGAAAAAACTATTTGTGTTTTTACCTTTCCTGCTTCTGGTAGTATCCTGCACACCCGGTCCCAAAGACTCTTACTGGGATGGACAAAAAAAATTCACCCTTGGACGTGGTGTAAATGTCGGTATTTGGCTATCCCAGTCCGATGTCCGTGGAATCGAAAGGGAAAATTTCTTTACCGAAAAAGATGTTGAATTCCTCGCCTCCTGTGGTTACGATCACATCCGTTTGCCGATCGATGAAGAACAGTTCTGGAATGCGAAAGGGGAAAAAATAGACACAGCCTTCACCCTTTTGAACAATGCCCTTCAATGGTGCAGCAAGCATCATCTGCGGGTATTGGTTGACCTCCATATCATCCGTTCGCATCATTTCCTTATGGACGCACCTCCCCTTTGGACTGATCCGAAGGAACAGGACAAGTTCATCGGTCTCTGGGAACAACTCTCTGCGGAGTTGATCAAATATCCTGTTAACCAGGTTGGATATGAAATTATGAACGAAGCTGTTGCCAAAGATCCCGAAGACTGGAACAAACTGATTGCACGCACTGTTGCAGCAATTCGTAAAAATGAACCTGCCCGTACTATCATCATCGGATCGAACATGTGGCAGCAGGTTCAAACCTTTGATGTACTCAAAGTACCTGAAGGGGATACAAATATTATTCTGAGCTTCCATTTTTACAGTCCCTTCCTGTTCACGCATCACACGGCTCCCTGGACTGCCATTGGCGACTACAAGGGCCCTGTCCAATACCCGGGCCTTACAATTGACGAAACCAACCTGAAAGGGCTTCCGGAAAAACTGGTTGAAGCAATCCGATGGGATAACAAGGTATTTAACCGGGATACCATGGAAATGATGATGATGAAAGCAATAACAAAGGCTCAATCCCTTGGTCTTCCATTGTACTGCGGTGAATTCGGATGTCTTCGTTCTGTCGATCCGCAACAGCGTCTTAACTGGTTTGCCGACATGATTGCCATTTTCAACAAACATCAAATTGGCTGGGCAAGTTGGGAATATAAGGACCAGTTCGGTATCGTATACGGGGATTATACCAAACCGGATTCCTTACTCATCAAAACACTACTCGGCAAATAATAAGCCGAAAAAAAGGGCTCCGTTTTGAATGGAGCCCTTCCTTTTTTTTTATTCGGTGGTTAGTTTGTGCATCGCTTCTTCGAGTTGCATAGCCTTCAACCGAAGATAATGATCCAGGGCTAAATTGATCAGTTCACCCGGAGTGGTTTTCTGATAGGCAGCCAGTATCCGCATCTTCTTCATAATTTTAGCATCGATCTGTACCTCGGAAACTTTGACCTCCGGTACAGTCTTCACTGGCGCAGGGGCCGGAGTGGGCGCCGGTACCGGAGCTGCCGGCGGTGGCTGAGGTACTGGCGGGGCTGGAGGGGGTGGCGGAGGAGCCACAGCGCTTACCTCAGGTACAGTTTCCTGCACAACTTCCTCCTCCTGCTCCTTTATGAAGCGGGTATTGGTGAGCAATGCCTTCTGGATGTCGGTAATTTTCAACTTATTTTTTGCCATACTTGCTCAGGAATTCGTTTGCGAAATCTTTATAATCATCAGCTCCTCTGCTGCCCGGTGCAAAGTCGAACACCGATTTGTTGAATGCCCCCGATTCCATGAGAGCTATATCCTGACGGATGAACGTCTCAAACAGTTTATTGGCCAGGTGCTCATTCTCCGAGAGTTGGGTGATGACAGCCTGGCTGAACTTGGTGCGTGGTACCAGTTTGACAAACAGGATCCCTGCCAGTTTCAGACCGGGGTTCATACGTTTCTGAACCTTTTCGGTGATAAGCATAATACGGTCGAGACCGATAAAGGCAAAGTTCTCGGCCTGCATGGGAACGATAAAATAGTCGGCAGCAACCAGTGAATTCACCGAGAGGATGCCCAGGCTGGGAGGGCAGTCGATGAGTATAAAGTCAAAATCATTTTTAACTTTTTCGAGCTGTTCCTTGAGGATATACTCCCGCCCGGGCTCATTACTGATCACAGACTCTGTTTCCAGGACTTTCTCGCACGAAGGGATTCCGGCAAGCAATCCATCGCGGTGAATGACATCCTCAATGGCACATTTGCCCAGCAGGAGCGTACTCAGGTTGGGCTCTTTGGTAGAAAGGCCGAGGGCAGAGGTCAGGTTGCACTGGCTGTCCATGTCTATAAGGAGTACTCGCTTTTTCTTCTTTGTGAGCGCAGCACCCAGATTATGCACCGTAGTGGTCTTTCCAGTACCACCTTTGTTATTGATAACGGAAACAATCAAGGCCATGTAATGATTATTGATGGTTGGTGAGCTTAATTCTCACAAATTTACGAGAACTGTGAAAATAACAAGGGGAAAAACAGGTTAATTGTGATGGGTAATCCTCCGGGTTTATCGCCTTATCCGGAACTGATTTGCTGAGTATACGGGTTAGGTAGTTGATAAATTAATCTGCCGGATGTAGATTGAATAACGGTCAACCCTATCTTTGAAGCCGGGTATACTACTAACACCATGTACAGACCCTACCGCACATTTCTCCTGTTTCTCCTGTTTTTCGGAACATTGCTGCTGCTTGCCTGGATCTTTCCCCCGGAAGGCATCCGCATTAGCGAATCCTTCACCCTGCGGTTCCGGAAACCCTCCGGTATCTTTGCAAAAGAAACAGCCAACGATCAGAAACTGAAACAACTGCTGGCAAATACCCGGGAAATATCAGATTCTGCTGAAACTGCCTCTGTGCGGCACGATACTGTCCCGGCATTGTCTGCACTCGATTCACTGATCCTCCGGTACCGGGATACCCTTCAAACCAATATCTGCTATTTCGAATACCCCTCCGGTGATTCAACCGTACTTTATCCCTTCTTTAAAAAGCTGCAGCCTGAACAAAGGGAAAAGAGCCTGCACATTCTGCACTACGGTGATTCGCAGATTGAAGTGGACCGCATCAGTTCCTACCTGCGAAAAAGGTTCCAGAAAGAATACGGAGGAGGGGGCATTGGTCTTTTCTCGCTCAACTCGGTAGAAGATTTCTCACGGTATGTGACAGGCAAGGCATCGGTAAACTGCGAACGGTTCGGAACAAACGGCAAACCGGTGGGAAAAACCGGGATACTCTCCTCCCTGGCACGCTTCACCAGTCTGGCCGACTCGGCTGACAGCCTGAAGAACGAGGGCAGTTACCTTAACCTGACCTTTACCGGGAACCTGCACGCACCGGAGCAGAATGTCGATTTTCTGCGGATACTCTATGGCCCGGCCAGAAAGGTTTGCAAACTGGAGATCGAAATAGATAAAGAAAAAAAGAGCCTGGAAATGTCCTCCGCTTCAGCAGTGAACAGCCTGTTGATCCCCGTGGGACAGCCTGTGAGAAATATCAGGTTACGTTTTCTGTCTCAGGATATTCCGGACATGTACGCCCTATCCCTCGAAGACAGCCTGGGGATTCTGGTGGATAATATACCCCTGCGCGGAGCAGCGATGGCAAACTTCAGAGGAATGGATCCCGATCTTTTCCGTGAGACCGATTCCCTGCTGAACATCGGGCTCGTTATACTGGAATTCGGCGTTAACGTAGCTTCAAACGTGGTAAAAAGCTACGCCTACTACCGCGATATCATCGTAAATCATATTGCTGATCTGAAACGGACCAATCCAGGCGTCTCCTGCATTATCATGGGAATTTCGGATGTGGCCGGGAAGAATGGAAATGGGATTGAAACGATGAAAAATGTTGAGCTGATCCGCGATGCCCAGCGCGAAGCGGCACGCATAACCAACTGCGCCTTCTGGGATACATTCAAGGCTATGGGCGGCAGAAATTCCATGCCGGCCTGGGTGGCTAATGCTCCGCCTCTGGCCCAGAAAGATTTTATTCATTTCACGCCCAAAGGTGCCGATCTTGTTGGGGAAATGCTTTACAATGCAATGATGCTGGAATACTTTTCATATCTGAAAAAAAACGGGAATGAGAAAATTGACAATTAATTTTTTTCTTTTCCTGATCCTCCAGGGCGGTTTATCTGCCCAGGAGCCAACGAATCCGCCTGCTACGGGAAACGTTCCTTTTCTGAATCTGCAGGCCAACAGGATCGTCCTGCCGGATTCATCCAGGGAAAAATTTGCAGTGCTGAATGAGAAATTGTATTCCCTGCGTACCCTTAAAACAGGAACCATCCACTTCCTGCAACTGGGTGACTCGCATATACAGGCTGACTTCCTTACTGCCCGGGTGCGCGATCAGATTGGCCCACTTCTGCAATGCAGCCTGGCTGGCAGAGGCCTGGTCTTTCCTTACCGGTTTGCAGCTACGAACAACCCCGAAAACTATAGATTTTATTCATCCAACCACTGGGAGGCAGACCGCTCGGTGAACCGTGCCAGCGAAGGAACTGCTGCACTTGCAGGGGTAAGTGTTTATACCCGGGACACCCTCATCCGGTTCAGCATAAAACTAATCGATAAAACTGCGCCTGTTGTTCCATTCACGCACCTGGATCTCTACTATTCTTTCCCCTTCCCGATCCGGGAAACAGAGGCCACAGGATTGCTGCTGGACAGCCTGGTGAATCCCGGTACAGGAATCCAATGTCTGAAGCTTCTGTTCAACCAGCTAAAGGATTCAGTATGCATTACCCTCCACCTGCCAGCCGGAATCAACACCCCTTTTTATTTTCATGGCCTTTCCCTTGCCAACGGGCATCCGGGAATTATTTACAGTGCGCTTGGATCGAACGGGGCATCGGCCGAATCGTACCTACGGAGTAAGCTTATGCTGGATCAGCTGGCTCTCGTGAATCCCGACGTACTCATCATTTCGCTTGGCACGAATGACGCATATGAAAGACCATTTTACATGGACAGGTTCAGAACCCAATACGATTCTCTCCTTGAAATGATAGAACAAACATTTCCCAAACTTCCCATCGTCCTCACCACCCCGGGAGATGCCTGGCACCGTGATCATAAAACAAACAGTAAAATTTTCCCTGTGCGGGAGGAAATACTTGCCCTTGCCGCAAAACATGGCTGTGCCGTGTGGGATCTGTATACAATCATGGGAGGCCATGAGGTAATGAATAAATGGTACCAGGCAGGGCTTGCCCGAAAAGACCGACTGCATTTTTCAAAACAGGGATATGCCCTGCTGGGAGATCTTTTCAGTAATGCCTGGGCAGGCTTTTATAACCCTGAAAATACTCAATGAACGAGCTCTTCAGCTATATCTTCCAGTATAATCCAAAAGCCCCGCTGATTTTCACCCAGCCGGATTTCTGGATCTTTTTTATGATGGTACTGGCCGGCTTTTCCGTTCTGTACAAAAACATCAGAAGCCGAAACACATTTCTTTTCCTGGCCAGTATATTCTTCTACTATAAATCTGGCGGTATTTGCCTGTTTCTCCTCCTCTTTGCCATCGTGTTCAATTATTACATGGGGATCGCAATTGAACAGCATCAACGAAAAAAGCTATTGCTTTTCATCGGGGTTTTCACCAACCTGCTTCTCCTTGGATTCTTCAAATATGCATATTTCATTACCCAGCTCATCAATGAAGCCTTTTCCCTGAATCTTCGTGCTGTGAACATTTTCGCTGTTTTCGCCAACAGTACATCGGGAAGCCATTTCGACATTTTCAACATTATCCTGCCCGTCGGTATCTCATTTTTCACCTTCCAGGCTATCAGCTACCTGGTGGATGTCTATTACGGAAAAATGGGAGCCATTCATAGTTTTGTAGGATTCGGATTTTTTAAATCATTCTTTCCCCAACTGGTTGCCGGACCAATTGTTCGTGCAATCGAGTTTGGTCCGCAATTGGAAAAACCCTATGCACTTTCAAAGGAAGAAGTAGGTCAGGCCCTGTATCTCATCATGGCCGGACTCATCAAGAAAATGCTCGTCTCCGATTACATCTCCGTGAATTTCGTTGACCGGGTTTTCGACCAGCCTTCGCTATATACCGGTTTTGAAAACCTGATGGCTGTCTTTGGATATGCCATCCAGATATATTGCGATTTCAGCGGATACACTGATATGGCCATCGGCATTGCACTCCTCTTCGGTTTCCGATTACCCTTGAATTTCAACTCTCCCTACAAAGCCAGAAATATTACCGATTTCTGGAGAAGGTGGCATATCACCCTGTCGTCCTGGCTGCGCGACTACCTGTATATCCCATTGGGCGGTAACAGAAAAGGGAAAATCCGGACATATATAAATTTGTTTGTCACCATGCTGCTGGGCGGCCTATGGCACGGAGCCGACCTGCGCTTTGTGCTGTGGGGAGGCCTGCATGGTGCCGGACTGGCTGTACATAAAATCTGGCAACGATACTTTCCTGCTCCGAAAAAAGAACACTGGCTGATTACAATTATTTCAGCTGCCTTCACCTTCTTATTTGTCTGTTTCACCTGGGTGTTTTTCCGTGCAGGAAGCATGGAACAGGTAAAAGGGATGTTGAACCGCATCAGCAACGATTTTGGCTGGTCACAGCTCCCCGCCATCCTGGATAATTATGCCTGGATCTTTGGTGTGATTATGCTTGCCTTTGCTATTCATATCCTGCCAGTGGGTTGGAAAAATTATATCCGCACCGGATTTATCCGAATGCCAGCCTGGACTAAATTACTTTTCGCACTACTGGTGATTATTATTATTACCCAGGTTAAAACTTCTGTTTTCCAACCCTTTATTTATTTTCAATTCTAGCTTAAACACATTTTCAATTTTTTTAGTAAAGGCATTTTTCAATATCTATTAAGTACTCATTTCCTGATTTTTAGATTATTTTTTTGTAAAAAAACTCATTTTATCGTACTACTTTTAATAGAAGAATCTATTCACTTTTCTGTAACCGGCTTTAAGATAATTTTCAATGTCTTCAGGAAATAGTCGGTCATTTCTGTACTAACCAATTTTTCAGGATCATGAAAAAGATTTACACTCTGCTGGCAATTCTGGCAATGGTTGTAAGCAGTATACAACTTTTTGCGCAGGCACCTGAGGCCTTCCGCTACCAGGCGGTAATACGTGGAACCGACGGGCTCCCGATGAAGAGCCAGGCGCTCAACCTGCGCCTCTCCATTCTCCAGGGATCAGAGACCGGCACTGCCGTCTACACCGAGACGCATGCCGTTACCACCTCCGACATCGGGCTGGTGAACCTCGAGATAGGCAAAGGAGCCTCCATGGACCAGCTTTCCGATGTCAACTGGTCAGCAGGGCCATTCTTCCTCCTACTGAGTCTGCCCCCGAGGGTAGTTCTTCCTTTACCCTGCTGGGAGCATCCCCCTTGTTATCCGTCCCCTATGCCCTGTTTGCCGCCAACGGCCCCCAGGGGCCTGAAGGACCGGCTGGCCCTGAGGGACCTCAGGGAATACAGGGGGTGGCAGGACCAGAAGGCATCCAGGGACCCGCGGGGCCTGAAGGACCCCAGGGACCAAAAGGCGACCAGGGTGAACAGGGTGTTGCAGGACCCGAAGGACCTATAGGACCCAAGGGGGATACCGGACCACAGGGGCTGCAGGGTGCAACCGGGCCAATTGGTCCTGCGGGGCCACAAGGGCAGCAGGGTGCACAGGGACCAAAGGGCGACCCGGGTGCCACTGGTCCACAGGGTATCCAGGGAAATCAGGGATCTGTTGGACCGCAGGGACCACAAGGACCTCAGGGTGTTGCCGGCACTGGGCTCAACAACAAAGGAATATGGAAAACCTCTACCTCATACCTTACAGGCGACTATGTCTTCGACGACCGTTCAGCCTCTGATACCAACAATTCAATGTGGATCATACAGGGAACTACACCGTACTTTTCAATACTCCATCCATATGCCGATGCTTCTCACTGGATTGAATTCGAAGCACCCCAGGGTGAAAAGGGAGAAACCGGGGCGCAGGGACCTGTCGGACCTGCAGGACCACAAGGGCCCAAGGGTGACCAGGGCAATACCGGAGCGCAGGGAATACAGGGGATACAGGGACCTGCAGGACCTACCGGGGCAACCGGACCACAGGGGCCAGCCGGGCCCACTGGTGCAACCGGAGCCACCGGACCGCAGGGTCCCAAGGGCGATGCCGGGGCGACCGGACCCCAGGGTCCTATCGGGCTCACAGGGGCTACAGGAGCCACCGGTCCACAGGGGCCGCAGGG
The DNA here is from genome assembly GCA_046329925.1 of Bacteroidales bacterium. GTDB lineage: Bacteria > Bacteroidota > Bacteroidia > Bacteroidales > JAAYUG01 > JAXLTS01. Next base: position 10,408 of record JAXLTS010000001.1, on the reverse strand, counting down.
AATACAGGGTGTACAGGGACCTGTGGGGGCTACCGGACCACAGGGGCCTCAAGGGATACAAGGGATACCCGGAGTACCGGGTACCTCCTCCTGGACCGATGGAACCGGTAAGGTAACCACCGCTGTGAAAGTCGGAATCGGATCCTCCACCCCCTCTTCCATGCTCACCGTTCAGAGTACCAATACAGACACCATTCTCTTCGAGGTGAAAAACAAACTCGGCCAGACCGTCTTTGCCGTTTATGACAACGGGGTTGCTCTTATCGTCAACGAAGGGGTTAAAGGCGGTCGGGGGGATTTGCCGTGAGCGGGCGTTCCACCTCCAAAGCCGATGTGATAGAGGACATCATGCTCATCACACCCGACAGTGCACGCATCTACATCAACGACCCGGCTGCCATCAAGGGCGGTCGCGGGGGTTTTGCCGTACGCGGAAGAACTCCTGCCAAAGGCACCGATTACAACTACCTCTTTGTCTCTCCCGACAGTGCACGCATCTACATCAACGATGATCCCCTCAAGGGTGGGCGGGGCGGGTTTGCCGTGAGCGGGCGTACTGCCGCCAAGGGTGCTACCGACAAATATCTCCGGGTGACTCCGGAAAATACCACGGTGAACTTCAAAATGCACTCACTGCCGGTACCGGCTTCAACGTGATCACCAACGGGGCAGATTACTTCCGCGTTACCCGGGACAGCACCCGGGTGTATGTCAACCAGGACCAGACCAAGGGCGGAAGAGGCGGATTTGCCGTTAGCGGGCGTACTGCTGCAAAGGCAGGGCCCGTCGATTACTTCGACATCTCGGTGAACGACTCCAACAATGTGCTCCTGCTGAATCCAAGCCAGGCACGTATCCTCTGGTATCCGCGCAGCGAGGCCTTCCTCACCGGCAGAGTCCTGGTGCAAAGTCCTGACAGCGTTGGCGTGAACTCCTTTGCATCCGGCTATGAATCCAAGGCCATCGGTGGATGGAGCCAGGCGCTCGGTTATAAGGCTATCGCACGCGCAAATTATGCAACGGCTATTGGATATAAAGCTGTCGCAAATAAAGTGCTAGCCTTTGCTTTTGGTGACCGGGTACTGGCGAGCCAATCCAACAGTTTCTCCTTCGGAAAAAAATCCGAAGCGCTCGGAGTCGGATCATATGCCTTTGGCGACAGCGTGATTGCCGCAAATTCATATGCCTATGCATTTGGAAAGAATTCCATCTCCAGAGGTTACCTGAGCTTTGGCTTTGGTGACGGGGCATTGACCGGATTCATGGCCAGCAACAGTTTTGCTTTTGGAAAAAGTGCCATAACACAAGGACCATCCTGCTTTGCACTTGGTGAAAGTGTAAAAGCAGGATCAATCACAAACACCAATGCTTATGCTTTTGGACGAAAATCGGAAGCCACCGGGAAAAGTTCATATGCTGTCGGGGATAGTGTGATCGCATCAAATTCCTACGCGTATTCCTTCGGGAAAAATGCCAAAGCTATTGGTGTTTCATCCGTGGCATTTGGAACAAGTGCCGTGTCTGGTACAACAACTTATGGGAATACCTTTGCATTCGGAAGAAAATCGGAAGCCACCAATACAGGGGCATATGCATTCGGAGACAGTGTGATCGCTGCCGGCTCCTATAGCTATGCTTTCGGCAGACTTACAAAAGCGATTGCTTCAAACTCCATGGCATTTGGAAATTACTCCCAGGCTACCGGCATTGGAGCATATGCTTTTGGTGACAGTGCCATCTCCATCCGGATAAGCAGTTACGCCTTTGGAAAAACCTCCATCGCCCGTGGTAATTATGCCTTTGCATTTGGCGATCATGCCAATGCCGGAGGAACAGCCAACCGGGCGAACAGCTACTCTTTCGGACGATACACCTATGCCGGTGGAACAAGTTCGTATGCATTTGGTGACAGTGTTTTTGCAACCGGGTCCAACAGTTATGCCTTCGGCAGGTATTCAAAAGCCAGTGGTGCGGGGAGCTATGCTCTGGGATATAATGCCAGTGCCTTGAACCAGGATGCCTTTGCACTTGGAACCGGAACTTCCGCTTCAGGGATAGGGAGTTTTGCCCTTGGTTTTATCGGGAGAGACTCGGCTGGAACTTCTACCGGGAATACAAAAGCATTGGGTGACTATTCCTTTGCAATTGGCATGGGGTCTCAAGCTGTCAGCACAGGCGCATTGAGCATGGGGATCCAAACATATTCGTACAGTTATTCGACAGCAATCGGGTATAAGGATACCGCCAGCGGATACTATTCAACAGCTTTGGGAGCCTACACCAAAGCTTCCATGGCGGGAGCCATTGCCATTGGAAGATCTTCGAAGGCAACAAAAAGTGATGCAATTGCAATAGGAATCAATAACCGTGCAAGCAATTCAAGTGCCACCGCAATTGGAGCTAACTCAGTTTCAGAAGGTACAGCTTCCATTGCGATTGGATGGGGTGACACGGCAACTGCCGATTTCGCCATAGCCTTAGGTGTTGATGTCCATTCAAACGGTAGAGGTTCTTTTGCAGCAGGGATGAACTCGATTGCAAACGCTAATTATTCCATCGCCATGGGAGATCGGAGCAGCACTTCCGGGGTCACTTCCATCGCTTTGGGAAACCAGGCAAAAGCCACGGGTACAAGCGCCTTTTCCGCCGGAGAATTGACAAAAGCCTATGGATACAGTTCTGTTGCGCTTGGTTATAATACTGCCGCAACCGGATTATATGCAGTCGCGATGGGGATGGGTTCTATCGCCAGAAATCAATCCGCCATAGCCCTGGGAACGGGGAATATGGCCACGGCGGCATTCTCACTGGCCACCGGGTACTACAATACAGCCAATGGGACATCTTCTTTTGCTATCGGTGAAAACACAACAGCCCGGGCTAATGCATCCATCGTTGGAGGACGATACAATATTATTGCCGGGGACTCCCTCCTCTGGATAACAACAGATCCGCTCTTTGTCCTGGGGAACGGGACCAATTCTGCAGCAAGATCGAATGCATTCACTGTACTGAAAAACGGGAATACCGGTATCAATACCGCCTCCCCGGGAGCCGCCTTGCACATCAAAAGCGAAGGTGCCGTGATGAATATCGAAGGGTCCACCCATGCCTTCATGCAATTTTATCCCGATGGTTCAGTCGCCGGCCGTAAAGGTTATTTTGGATACCCCGGTGCAGCCATTAATGACATTTACCTTACCAATGAAATAGCAGGTGCCGGGGTGGTAATCAATCCTGGATCTGGCGGAGTATTGACTGTCGGTGGTTTGGCAAATCTGAATAATGGAATTGCCAATGGAATAGCATTGAAAGTGAATGGCTCCGAAGCTCTCTGGTTTAACGGTACCTACTTTGCCTGGGGATATGGAAACGGAACCTCAACCTATAACCATTTTGCACGACCTGTGACCATTGGTACACTTACCTCCACTGCCAATTACTACCTTGAACTGCCAAATGATGCCACACGAAAAGCCCTCGCCAATGCCTGGAATACATACTCAGACAGCCGGGCTAAAACAGATCAGCTGGCTCTGAACTACGGGTTGAAGGAACTCATGAAACTGCAACCGAAAGAGTATGTCCAACACAATACCGAATTTGTGAATGGCAAGCTGGTTTGTGGCAGCGGCACCAAAAGTATCGGCCTGATCGCCCAGGAAACCTACCCGATCATCCCGGAAGCTGTGAACAAGCCGGAAGATGACAGCCAGGAGCTCTGGAGCATGGACTATTCCAAACTGATTCCGGTTTTGATAAAATCAATTCAGGAACAGGAGGAAAAGATCAGCAGCCTGGAAAAAGAAGTAAATCAGCTAAGAGAGCAGATAAATAATCAAAAATAATTTCTGAGCACTGTTTTTAATGTCAACCTGCCAGCAAAAAGCCCCCGACGAGGGGCTTTTCTGCTTTTATTCCAATTGAATATCCAAATTCAGCCAATTTATAACGGTTATTCATTATTGTTTTGATTCAATTTTTATACCTTAGTTAATATATTGACATAAAAGTCATTTTTCGCCTTCTGGATGTTTAGACCTTATTTATAAACCATATACCACCACCATGAAAAGAGTATTTACCTTCCTGTTGATAATGGCAGCAGGTTTCTGCAGCCAGTGGCTTCGTGCGCAGGCACCTGAGGCCTTCCGCTACCAGGCGGTAATACGTGGAACCGACGGGCTCCCGATGAAGAGCCAGGCGCTCAACCTGCGCCTCTCCATTCTCCAGGGATCAGAGACCGGCACTGCCGTCTACACCGAGACGCATGCCGTTACCACCTCCGACATCGGGCTGGTGAACCTCGAGATTGGCAAAGGAGCCTCCATGGACCAGCTTTCCGATGTCAACTGGTCAGCAGGGCCATTCTTCCTCCTACTGGAGTCTGCCCCCGAGGGTAGTTCTTCCTTTACCCTGCTGGGAGCATCCCCCTTGTTATCCGTCCCCTATGCCCTGTTTGCCGCCAACGGCCCCCAGGGGCCTGAAGGACCGGCTGGCCCTGAGGGACCTCAGGGAATACAGGGGGTGGCAGGACCAGAAGGCATCCAGGGACCCGCGGGGCCTGAAGGACCCCAGGGACCAAAAGGCGACCAGGGTGAACAGGGTGTTGCAGGACCCGAAGGACCTATAGGACCCAAGGGGGATACCGGACCACAGGGGCTGCAGGGTGCAACCGGGCCAATTGGTCCTGCGGGGCCACAAGGGCAGCAGGGTGCACAGGGACCAAAGGGCGACCCGGGTGCCACTGGTCCACAGGGTATCCAGGGAAATCAGGGATCTGTTGGACCGCAGGGACCACAAGGACCTCAGGGTGTTGCCGGCACTGGGCTCAACAACAAAGGAATATGGAAAACCTCTACCTCATACCTTACAGGCGACTATGTCTTCGACGACCGTTCAGCCTCTGATACCAACAATTCAATGTGGATCATACAGGGAACTACACCGTACTTTTCAATACTCCATCCATATGCCGATGCTTCTCACTGGATTGAATTCGAAGCACCCCAGGGTGAAAAGGGAGAAACCGGGGCGCAGGGACCTGTCGGACCTGCAGGACCACAAGGGCCCAAGGGTGACCAGGGCAATACCGGAGCGCAGGGAATACAGGGGATACAGGGACCTGCAGGACCTACCGGGGCAACCGGACCACAGGGGCCAGCCGGGGCCACAGGGGCTACCGGGGCCACCGGACCGCAGGGGCCTAAGGGCGATGCCGGGGCGACCGGACCCCAGGGTCCTATCGGGCTCACAGGGGCTACAGGAGCCACCGGTCCACAGGGGCCGCAGGGAATACAGGGTGTACAGGGACCTGTGGGGGCTACCGGACCACAGGGGCCTCAAGGGATACAAGGGATACCCGGAGTACCGGGTACCTCCTCCTGGACCGATGGAACCGGCAAGGTAACCACCGCTGTGAAAGTCGGAATCGGATCCTCCACCCCCTCTTCCATGCTTACCGTGCAAAGTACCAATACAGATACGGTGCTCTTCGAGGTCAAAAACAAACTCGGGCAGACCGTCTTTGCCGTTTATGACAACGGGGCTGCTCTTATCGTCAACGAAGGGGTTAAAGGCGGTCGGGGGGGATTTGCCGTGAGCGGGCGTTCCACCTCCAAAGCCGATGTGATAGAGGACATCATGCTCATCACACCCGACAGTGCACGCATCTACATCAACGACCCGGCTGCCATCAAGGGCGGTCGCGGGGGTTTTGCCGTACGCGGAAGAACTCCTGCCAAAGGCACCGATTACAACTACCTCTTTGTCTCTCCCGACAGTGCACGCATCTACATCAACGATGATCCCCTCAAGGGTGGGCGGGGCGGGTTTGCCGTGAGCGGGCGTACTGCCGCCAAGGGTGCTACCGACAAATATCTCCGGGTGACTCCGGAAAATACCACGGTGAACTTCAAAAATGCACTCACTGCCGGTACCGGCTTCAACGTGATCACCAACGGGGCAGATTACTTCCGCGTTACCCAGGACAGCACCCGGGTGTATGTCAACCAGGACCAGACCAAGGGCGGAAGAGGCGGATTTGCCGTTAGCGGGCGTACTGCTGCAAAGGCAGGGCCCGTCGATTACTTCGACATCTCGGTGAACGACTCCAACAATGTGCTCCTGCTGAATCCAAGCCAGGCACGTATCCTCTGGTATCCCCGCAGTGAGGCCTTCCTCACCGGAAGAGTGCTGGTGCAAAGTCCTGACAGCGTTGGAGTGAACTCCTTTGCTTCCGGATATGAATCAAAAGCCATTGGCGGATGGAGCCAGGCGCTCGGGTACCAGGCTATTGCACGGGGAACCTACGCCACGGCCATCGGGTACAAGGCAGTAGCAAATACTAATCTCTCCTTCGCATTCGGCGACCGGGTGCTAACTGGTCAGAAATTTAGTTTTGCCTTTGGGAGGTATTCCAGGGCACTCGGATTTAACTCCTATGCCATGGGTGATAGTGCCATCGCAGATAATGGCTACGCCTGGGCTCTTGGGCGCAAAGTTCTGGCCCGGGGAATGGGTAGTTTTGCATTAGGGAATACTGCAACTGCATATGGTATAGATGCCGTTGCCATCGGAAACGCTGTAACCGCTTCACAAAACAATAGCTTTGCCTTCGGTAAATCGACCAATGCCAGTGGATTGTCGTCCTTTGCCTTTGGGAATTCAACAGTAGCCATGGGGCAATCTTCCTATGCATTTGGAGAGAGTACCCAAACCAATGGCAACTATAGTTACGCATTCGGGCAGTATGTAGTAGCCAACGGACCTTACTCCTTTGCCTTTGGTGAATCAGTGACTACGGCAGTAGCTGCAAACAATAGTTATGCCTTCGGCAAATCGGCCCAGGCCAATGGCGCAAATTCTTTTGCCTTTGGAAACGGTGCAATTGCAACAGGACCTTCCTCCTTTGCTTTCGGAGACAATGTTAAAACGGGCAATGCCTTTTATGCCTATTCCTTTGGCCGGAAGTCGGAAGCACAGGGTGCCAGTTCCTATGCCTTTGGTGATAGCGTGATTGCTGCCGGATCACGAAGTTATGCGTTCGGAATGCAGTCCAAAGCATTATCTCCCAATAGTTATGCATTCGGAAGATATGTCACAGCAAACGGGAGCAATTCATTTGCATTTGGGGAATCTGTTACCGCAAATGGTAACAGCTATGCGTTTGGTAGTTCGTCCAATGCCTACGGTCAGTATTCCTTTGCCTTTGGGCAGTTGGTAAGAGCGGGGGCTTCCTCCAGTATATCAAATGCCTATGCCATGGGACGAAAATCGGAAGCAAACGGCAATTCTTCCTTTGCATTTGGGGATAGTGTTATTGCAGCCAACTCCTATAGTTTTGCATTTGGTAAAACTAGCAAGGCTACCAATACTGGCGCCATAGCTTTGGGAACCGGCTCACTCGCCAGTGGAGCGAATTCATTCGCGATCAACGGTACCGCATCGAATACAAGTGCCTTTGCTGTGGGCGGAACTGCCGCAGGAGCAAACTCTTACGCATTTGGAGGAACCACCGGGAGCAGTGCTACTGGGGCTTTTTCTGTTGGGGGTAATGCACAAGGTGCAAATTCCTATGCTTTTGGTGGTACAACAACATCTGCAGGTACCGGTGCATTTGCAGTTGGAGGGACTGCTTCAGGCCTTAACAGCCGTTCATTCGGAGGCACCGCTTCCGGTGAGGCATCCCTGAGTTCAGGGTATACATCAACTGCTAGTGGAAAGTATTCTATGGCTATGGGATATAACGTCCGTGCAACTGCAGAAAATGCAGTGGCTATAGGTGCGAGCAAGTACTGGACTCCTCTTCCTCCAACCAGTCCATACTGGAGTTATACACAAGCAACCGGAACCCATTCCACTGCCATCGGGACAGAATGTTCAGCCAGTGCCTCACAATCGGTTGCAATCGGCTGGCAGTCATCAGCCACAGGATTTGCATCCATGGCCATCGGTGAAGGAGTAAAAGCTAAAACAGACTACGTTACAGCAATCGGTTTCGGCAATATAGGTCTTGGTACCCCCGGAACAGGCTGGGTTGCCAGTGAAGTCCTGCTTGAAATAGGCAATGGAGGCCTCGGCCCTAGCAATGCATTAACCATGCTCAAGGACGGAAAAACAGGTCTCGGAACAACAGCCCCAACCCACTTACTCGATGTTCGCGGCACTGTGCGTATTGACCAGGAAGAAAATAATTATGATGTCTGGATCCAGGGAGGAAGTGCTACCTGGGGAGATGCACGCAACCTGGCCCTCCTGGGCGAAGCAGTGAATGACAGATTAATCATTAACTATGGGGCTGAGTACAAAAACGGGACATATATAGGAAGTGTGGTTTATTGCCCGGATGTGCCAGCCCTTGCCTATTCCTCAGGACTTGCTCTCCATATGGATGCCAGTGGGAAAATAACCCGCTATACTTCCTCCCGTCGGTTTAAAGAGAATATTACCAGCCTGGAGGATGTTGAATGGCTCAACCAGCTTCGCCCTGTACAGTTCAACTATATTGCAGACTCCACAAAAACTCCCACGATCGGGTTAATAGCGGAAGAGGTTGAACTGGTAAGACCGGAGTTGGTTGTTTACAACAAGGAAGGACAAGCTGACGGAGTAAAGTATGAACAATTGATCCCAGGCTTGCTTAAGGCTCTCCAGGACCAGGACAAACGCATTGCCGAACTGGAACAGGCCAACCAGGAAAAGATCAGCAGCCTACAGGAGGAAATTGATTTTCTAAAAAAGAAACTGGAAGAGAAATAAAAAGAATGTGAAATTATTGGTATGAAGGCAGCATCCTAAAAACGGGATGCTGCTTTCTTTTATATCAATCGCATCTGTACCTCAAATCCCCATTTCCATTTCATTAAAGTATTTATTCAGATAGTTGATCAATTATCTGAACTACCCCGTGGATTTCTGCTCAAAACCGTGGCATTCGCTTCTGAACGGTTGTAACTTTTAGGATATAATCAAACCACTGACCAATGAAAAAAACTATGCTATTCCTGCTGGTGATTTTTTTCACCAGCCCCCGGGTTTATCTTTTCGGTCAAATTCCACAGGCCTTTAAATACCAGGCTATTCTCCGCAACGCAACCGGAGATCCGCTGGCTGGTCAGGCGGTGAGCCTGCGTATTACGCTGCTGAAGGGTGATAATCCCGACTCGGCAGTCTACACCGAAGAACATGCCCTGACAACAAGTAACGGGGGATTAATAAGCCTCACCGTGGGAGCCGGAACCAGCACAGATAATTTTGCGCTGGTCGACTGGGCGCAGGGGAATTTCTCCCTGAAAGTTGAAGTGGATGAAACTGGCGGTGAGAGCTACCAGCTAGTGGGAATCTCGCCCCTGTTGTCGGTTCCCTATGCGAATTTTGCCCTGAATGCCCCCCCGGGCCCACAGGGAGAAAAAGGAGATAAGGGCGACCAGGGAGATATAGGGCCTCAGGGGCCCGAGGGACCACAGGGTGAAACCGGTCCGCAGGGCCCCAGCGGACCTGCCGGACCTACCGGGCCACAGGGCACAACGGGGCCACAGGGTCCACAGGGACCACAGGGTCCACAGGGCCAGCAGGGCGTGGCCGGAACAGGACTGACCAATAAGGGGCCCTGGGTTTCACTTGCAACCTACAATCCCGGCGACTATGTATTCGATCGTTCACTAACTGATCCACTGGTCAATTCCATGTGGATACTCCAGGGTACCTCCTCCTGGTCCTCCTCCACCCATCCATACCTGGATCTTACTCACTGGGTCGAATTCCAGGCCCCCAGGGGAGAACAAGGAGAACCCGGAGAACCGGGAACCAGTCTGTGGACCGACGGAACAGGCAAGGTAACCACCCTCCAGAAAGTGGGAGTCGGCACCGCAACCCCTGGAGGGATGCTTACCGTGAAACCCAATACCGGATTCTCAAGCGATTCAGCCTTGTTTGAGGTAAAGAACAGCGCCGGAGAAACTGTGTTTGCCGTATATAACGAAGGCGTTGCAGTATATGTTCCTGAAAACCCTGTGAAGGGAGGAAGAGGAGGATTCGCCGTAAGTGGCCGAAGTGCAGGCACCAAAGGCGGAACTTCCAGTATTATGAATGTTTCAGCCGACAGTGTGCGTATCTATATCAACAACGACCAGGGAAGCAAAGGTGGCCGGGGCGGTTTTGCCGTGGGCGGAAGAACAGCCTCCGGCAAAGGAACCTCAAAGGATATTTTCTCGATCACCGACGATACCACACGCCTTTACACACAAAGCAGCAGCAACGGGTTTGCCGTCGGAAACCTCGAATCAGGCAGCAGCCAGAATTATATGCGCCTCAGCCCCTCCAATTATCTTATCGGGCACCAGTCGGGGAAATCAATTACCAGTGGATTATATAACTCATTCCTGGGATACGAAGCCGGCTACAAGAC